>NZ_KB822534.1:0-247471 GCF_000364325.1 Atopobium minutum 10063974 | reverse complement strand
GCTGACCAACAAAGAGTATTTTGCTTATATAAGGCAGCTGTCACACAACAGCTGCCTTTTTGTTTTTGGGGGTTGCATTTTGATGGGGGTTGAGGGTGAGAAACTCTGTTGTTTAAAATGCTTCTTCGCACGTTTAAACGGTATATTTTTCTACCTTAGCGGTTATTTTTGTTGTTGTGAATTTCGCTCAGCGAAATACTAATTTATTTACTTTATTCAACCATTTATTCAGGTTTAGTACAGGTACTGTGTTCTCTATTTTCATCAACCACAATATATTGTCTTTTGATATCAAGCTCTATGCATGATTCATCTTTTTGTTAGATTTCGTTCAGAAAAATAAGGTCCATTACCTTACATCTTTTTTGCTACCTTAGTAGTGCATTGTCTTCACCTTAATTTTTATACTCATTTTGGAGGGGATTCTCATGCGTAGGAGGCCTGCGGTTGCCCGCATAGAGCGCAGAGGTGCACATACAAACTCAGTGAACAACATTTCCGCCTATCTTGATAGCATTCAGATTATGGAAACTGTTCATATTGGGCAGAGCCAGTTTTCTAGCCCTGTTGTAGTGTTTTGTGCAGAGCCAAGTTGTGAGTGTGAAATATATGCACGTCAACTAGCACACGCGTGGAGCGCCAAAGGGTATCCTACGTATGAGATTGATTGTACAAAAACGCCTAAAGACGAACTCCTTACTCATCTTAGGCATTATTGCAGTGAAGTTGAATGCAATAATCTCCAGCGCCCCCTTATCGTTATTACCAGCCTCATGCCTTGCGATGAGGCGCTTGCTCAGCGTCTTGGCCGGCTTATTTCTCGTCTTAGTGAGTAACTACAATTTTGTGCTCACTGTTGCTCCAGAGGCTTCTCAGGTGCTTTCTTATGTACAACATCCCGTTATTATTCACGGAAGTGATTTAGTAGTACAACGTGCGTATCTGAGCTCTTTTACAGATTTCATTAGTTTTTCGCAGGTGGAATCTGCGTTTGCTTATAGTTTTGGTGTGCCACAGCTCTTGCGTCCTGCTCTGGAGTATTTCAATAGACATCCTCGGCATGATGTCCCCATCGAATCACTGTACTGTCTGCGCGATGCAGTCAAGAAGCATATTCTCGATGGTTTTAGAGACTCTCTGATATCTGATGATAAAAACATGCGTCTTGCGATGTTTCTTTTAGGTGTAGGAACACTAGAGGATATCGATAAGGCAGTTGGCAAATCCTGTGGAGATATCTTTGCCTCGCTGTGTGATGCAGCACCATTTTATAACGCTTCAAGTTTTGATAAGACATTTTGTTGTGCATACCTTTTTAATCACAAAGTTCTTGATGGAGTAAGACACGAGTTGGCTTCATATGCGCAGCTAGAGCCAAAAATTACAAAACGCTGTATTGAGCTACTGCTTGAACACAAAGAGTATGCTCGCGCGATTAAGGTGGCAAGTTTATTTTGCGATGAACAAACTTGGCTTGAAGTTGCGTTGGGATGGCCCATAGAGCTTATAAATGCTGGAGAGGGGCGAGTGCTTCGCGATGCTGTTTTGCAGTGCGAGGATAATGCACATGTATTTGAGAGAGCTTGTGCCCAAGTAGCGCTGCGCGTAATTGATGGGAAATATGAGACTGCTCAGCAGGAGCTTATTTGTGTGCCAGCTCCATTGGGTTCTCGTCAGACGGAAATATATTACCAGCTCATTTGGTTAATGGAGGCATTGAAGCCAGCTGCGTATAGCAGTGATGCTTTGCAAGACAAGTATCATCAAAATGATGAGCATAACGAGAAGATCTCAGCTGTTGTGCCGATGTCACCGTATGCCGAAAAGGATGTGAAAGAGGCACGCGACCTGCCGTCTCAATCCGTGGTAGACGGAACATATGAGCTGGCACATGCCTTGTATGTTCATTGTTGTGTCAAGCAGCATCTGATGCGCGGTGATATAAAGAAGGCTTTTGCGGAGTTGCTCATCCAAGGCGTGCCTTCAAAGATTGCTTCCGTGACAGATGTGTTGCTAGCAATTGATTTTACAGCAGTGCAGCGCTTTGCTTCTGATCACGTGCTGCGTGCTGGATTTGTCTTGCAAGAGCGGGTGACTGAGTTTGCAGAGCAGACAGACTATGCGTTTTTGGCTGATCGTTTCAATATCGGATTGGATGCTTTGGCCGGTGCAACTGATCAGCTATCCGAGCTTGAACGTTTAACCAATAAGCTGATTTCTGCTGGTTTACAGCTAGAGGCTGCAATATTACTGGTTTGTGCTGCTGTTCAAAGCATGTATGAGAGCTCTCGTTTGCAAGCATATGTATTGCTAGAGCGAGCAGCCAAACTCTCAAATGAAGCAATGCCTTTTCTAAGCCTACACCTATATCATCTGCAAACGGCGTTGGATATGTGCATGGGTTCAAACGATACCAAGGCAGCAAGTCTTGCAAAGATTGAGAACCCAACGTCTAGTACTTGTGTGGAATGGCTTCTTGAGAAGGCTTATCTGAAAGAGGAGTCAAAGCTGATCGTTGCGGCAAACAGGCTAAAGAAGTATGCACTCCCAGAAGTTATGTTGCCGTTGCTGGCTGTATTGGCTAAGACTTGCGGAGAGTTGTCATCATCACTTGTGGATGCTATGCCTGCTGCGTGGTGTAACAAGATTGATAAGTTTACATCTGATCGTCGAGATATGCTTAAGAAGCATGAAAGCGATTTACTTCTTGCAGATGCCAAGCCCCACGAACTGCGGATTAATGTATTGGGAGAACTAGCAATGTATGTTGATGGCATTCCTGTTGCTGAGGCATCGTGGAAGCGCCATATGGCAAAGAATCTGGTAGCACTCCTAGCGGTAACGCCTGGGCATTCGCTTACACGTCTTCAAGCCACTTCTGCTTTGTGGCCTGATTGTGATTATGCACAGGCGCGTGATCGTCTGTATGTAACGCTCACGGCAGCACGACGAGCGGTAAGTATAGAGAATGGTGGCTGTCCGTTTATTTGTACGGGTAGCGGGAGGATTTGGTTAGCATCTGAGTATGTGACTATCGATATGGATGAGTTTGCACATGCTTGTCATCAGGTTTTCTCGGCAGAGTATTCCAACAAGCAATTGCTTGAGGAAGTTATGAACGTGTCAGCCATGTATACCGGTATGGTTTGTGTTATGGATGATGTGCTGGGCTTGTCGTTAGCAGCTCGGGAGGATACGGGCAAGCGCTTTATTGATCTGTGCTTGCTTGGGGCATATGCTGCGCTGTCCGAAAAGGAATTGTCGCGGGCAGAATGGCTGGCAGACAGGGCATATCGGGAGGATGACTTGCGTGAGGACGCCCTGAGAGTATTGCTTGAAGTGTATGTGAAGCAGGGGCGGGTGGCGGATGCCAAAGGACTCTTTACGAAATACGCGCGCAAGCTGTCCGAAGTTACAGGCCTGTCGCCATCTTGTGAGCTTAAGAGGCTGTTGCAAAGTATATTTGTGCGCTTTAATGCCGAAGAAGGTACAGATGATATGAACCATGGCTGCGGGCAAATCAGTGAAAGCCAAAAAGAAGCTACCGAGAACAGCAAACTAATTGAGAGCACTAGCATAAAGACCACATCTAAGAAAAAGTCTGTGGAAGAATTGGGAACTGATAACAAGGTCTCCGATTCCGATAAAACTGATCAACGCATGAGAAAGATACGACGCAATCCAGGCGATAAGGGAGACGGTGAGGGACTTCCCACAGCTCAGGCCAGTTAAAGCTAAGGAATATCCTTACTAAAGAGGACGGTTTGTGTTGCAAATGAGCATCATAAGCATGTCTGATAGTCTGCGTATTTATGGTGATGGGTTCTATCTTGCATGAGGCTTTATCTAATGATTGATAAAGTTACAGATTGAAGAATTATGTGCAGAGCATTATCCAAACGTTATACGCAGGCAAGGAAGTAACATGCCAGGTTTCTTTTCTAAACTACTTTCTATTGGTTCCGATAAAGAACTAAAGGAATTTGAGAAAGTCGTGGCGCGCGTTGAAGATCTGAATGAGCAGTTTGCGGCTTTAAGTGACGCCGAGCTCAAAGGTAAGACTGCTGAGTTTCGTGAGCGCTACGCACAAGGTGAGTCTTTGGACGATATGATGCCCGAGGCGTTCGCTGCGGTTCGTGAGGCGTCTGGTCGTGTGTTGGGCATGCGCCATTTCCCCGTTCAGCTTATTGGTGGTGCAGCCTTGCATCGAGGCATGATTGCAGAAATGAAGACCGGTGAGGGCAAGACGCTTGTTTCTACACTGGCAGGGTATCTGAACGCAATTTCTGGTAATGGTGTTCACATCGTTACGGTTAATGACTATCTGGCTAAGCGCGATAGTGAGTGGATGGGTCAGATATATCGTTACATGGGAATGAATGTTGGCTTGCTCCAAAATGGCATGCCACTCACGCTTAAAAAGCCTGCTTATCAGGCAGACGTTACCTATGGCACCAACTCCGAGTTTGGCTTTGATTATCTGCGTGACAACATGGTTACGCGTGCAAGCATGCGTGTTCAGCGTGGGCATAACTTCACTATCGTGGATGAGGTTGACTCCATTCTGATCGATGAGGCTCGTACGCCTCTTATCATCTCTGGTGCTGGGTCAAAATCCGCCAGTACGTATAAGGATTTTGCTCGTGCGGTTCGCGGCCTAATCCCTGAAGAAGACTTTGAGATGGATGAGGCCAAGCACACCATTGCCACTACCGAGCAGGGCCTTAAGAAGGTTGAGCGTGCTTTGGGAATCGATGACCTGTACGCTGATATTTCTGGTCAGCTGGTCAATCACCTACAGCAGGCGCTTAAGGCTCAGTATATGTTCCACCGTGATCAACAGTATGTTGTTACGGATGGCGAAGTTAAAATCGTTGATGAGTTTACCGGTCGTATTATGGAAGGTCGCCGGTATTCAGAAGGCTTGCACCAGGCAATTGAGGCCAAAGAAGGCGTGTATGTACGCGAGGAAAACCAAACACTCGCAACCATTACTCTGCAAAACTACTTCCGTCTGTACAAGAAGCTTTCTGGTATGACGGGTACTGCAATGACCGAGGATGCAGAGTTCCGCGAGATTTACAACCTGCCTGTCCAGGCAATTCCCCCTAATAGGCCCGTTGCTCGTATCGATAACGTCGATCTGGTATATCGCACAATTGACGATAAGTTCAATGCGGTTGCACAGGATGTTATTGAACGCCACAAGTCTGGCCAGCCTGTTCTGGTCGGTACGGTTTCCATTGAAAACTCCGAGCGCCTGTCTCGCTTGCTTAATAAGCGCGGCGTTGCTCACAACGTACTAAACGCTAAGTTCCATGAACGTGAGGCCGCTATTGTTGCCCAGGCTGGTCGTGAGGGCGCAGTAACCATTGCAACCAACATGGCTGGTCGTGGTACGGATATTTTGTTGGGCGGTAATCCTCAGTTCCTCGCGGATGACCTGCTTCTAGAGCAAGGGTTTGATCTTGAAGAAGTCAGCAATGAGCAAAAGCAGGCTGCTTTAGAGAAGGCACGTGAGATTTGTGCCATAGAGCGCGAGCACGTCAAGGATGCTGGCGGTTTGTGCGTTATAGGTACTGAGCGCCATGAAAGCCGCCGTATTGACAATCAGCTTCGTGGACGTTCTGGTCGTCAGGGAGATCCCGGTGAGACCCAGTTCTACCTCTCTCTCCAGGATGACCTCATGCGTCTGTTTGGTGGCGACCGCATGGACAAGATTTCCGAATGGATGGAGCGTGCGGAAATGCCCTCCGACGAGCCCATTCAGTCAAAATCTGTCTCCAAGGCCGTAGAGGGTGCTCAACGCAAGGTTGAGGAGATCAACTTCTCCATGCGTAAGAACGTTCTGGATTACGATGATGTTATGAACAAGCAGCGTCAGGTGATCTATGAGGAGCGTAATAAGATTCTGGATGGCAAGAACCTGACAGAGCACGTTGAGGAAGTTACCTACGATACCGTTGAGCGAGAAGTACAAAATTACTGTTCATCCGCAGTGTCCGCAGAGGATTGGGACATTGACGGTCTTCTCAAGTGGCTTGAAGAGCTCACGGGCATGCAAGAGCAGGATCTACCTGAGGTTTCTATCTCGATGGATAGCCAGGAAATTGTAGAGACGGTCTCCGAGTTTGTCTTTGGTGCTTACACAACCAAGGCTGCTCGCATTGGTGATGACATCATGGGCGAGCTTGCAACCCAGGTCATGCTGCGCGTTATTGACACGCGTTGGATGGCATATCTGCAAGAGATGGACTACCTTAAGACGGGTATTGGCCTGCGCGGATTTGGTCAGCGCGATCCCTTGATGGAGTATCGTAGTGAGGCATACCAGGCCTTTTCCGAGCTGGTTAGTACGATGTATGAGGACTTTATCCGTACCGTTTTGCGCATGGAGCTTGCGGTTGCACCTACCGCTCCGGCGGATGATGGTCTGTCCAATGCAACCTACTCTGGTCCTGCAGAGGTTGATGGTGATCAGGGTTCTCACTCTGCGATAAGCCAGGCTCGGGTTCGCAATCCGCAGGCTGCTGTCAATGCTGCTGGCAAACATATAGCAGCTGGGCAGGATAAGCCTCGCACGTACGTTAAGTCCGAAAACGACCCCTACGCAGGCGTTGGTCGCAATGATCCTTGTCCTTGTGGAAGCGGAAAGAAGTTCAAGAATTGCCACGGTAGGAATCGTTAATGATCGAAGTAACAGCAAGTCTGCTGCATGAGTTAGAAGAACGCCTGGCTCATGCGCAGCTGTTTTTACACATAGATACTTTGCAGCAAACGGTTGCCGAGCTTGAACGTGTGAGCTCGGCTGCTGATTTTTGGAATGATGCAGAGGCTGCCCGTGCAACCATGGAAAAGCTTACCCGTGCCAAGCAGACCATTGGGCGAGTAGCAGATATTACAAGCTGGCTTGAAGACGCGCAGGTTGCGTTCCAGCTTGCAGATGAGACAGGCGATGCAGCCTTTATGGAAGAAGCATCTGATCTTGTCGAGAAGCTCGAATCTCAGCTTACCGAGCTTGAGCTTACGAGCTGGTTTACTGAGGAATTTGACGCGGGCGACGCTATTGTTACCATCGTTCCAGGTCAGGGCGGACTTGAGGCTCAGGACTGGGCCGACATGCTGTTTCACATGTATCTGAAATACTGCGCTTCTCGTGGATGGAAGGTCACCATTAACGACGCACCTACCGCTGAGGTTATTGGCATTGATCGTGCGACCTTTACCGTTGCTGGAGAAAATGCGTATGGCATGCTCAGGGCGGAGCAGGGAGTGCACCGTTTGGTGCGCATCTCTCCTACGGATGATAAGAAACGCCGACAGACGTCTTTTGCTGGCGTGGAGGTCATTCCCGTACTGCCTGCCGATGTGGATGTACAGATTGACCCTAATGACCTGCGCATTGACGTATATCATGCATCCGGTCATGGTGGACAGGGCGTAAATACGACAGACTCTGCTGTTCGCATTACACACATGCCTACAGGCATTGTGGTTACTTGTCAAAATGAGCGCAGCCAGTTACAAAACAAGGCTTTTGCCCTGCAAATTTTGCGTAGTCGTCTGTATGAGCTTAAAAAGGCGCAGCGTGAAGCAGAGCTAGATGAGCTACGCGGTCCCAAGCATGACATCTCTTTTGGAAATCAGATTCGCAGCTACGTTTTGTATCCCTATCAAATGGTTAAGGATTTGCGTACGGGGGTTGAGACGGGCAAAGTGAGTGCTGTTTTGGAGAACGGCGAACTTGATGATTTTATTATTGGATACCATCGATGGGTAGCAGCTGGTAAACCAAGCTCTGGCACTACAGATATTGGATAAACATACGTTTTGTTTAAAGCACACATTATGAACTAATACATGCACCATAGGGGAGGCACAATGAAGCGTCATTATATTCACCGCAGCGATATTCGCGATGCATTTTTAATTATTGTGGGCTCCTTATTTTTTGCCGTAGGAATTGACTGTTTCCAAGTGCCCAATGGGCTTGCTGCCGGTGGCATAACCGGTTTGGCAACCATCATCCATGCATTGGGTGCGCAGACAGGACTAGAGATTCCTGTTGGTGCTCAAACGCTGTTGGCTAATGTCTTTTTGCTGATTCCTGTAGCACGTACTGGTGGTAAGCGCTATTTGATTCGTACCATTGCAGGAATTTTGTGTTCCAGCATTGCATTGGATGCTTTGGCTCCTGTTCTTCCCGTTTTGAGCAGCGGGGATCTGCTGTTGGCATCCATCTGGGGCGGGGTTATCACCGGTTTTGGTTTAGGTTTGGTATTCCGCTCTGGTGGTAATACGGGTGGAACGGATATCATTGCGCAGCTCATTGCAAGTCACAGTTCCTTCTCGGTAGGTACTGCAGCGATTGCTATTGATGCCCTGGTTATTGTGGTGTCCATCCCGGTTTTCTCGCTTAGCAATGCACTGTATGCAGTTATCTGCATGTTTATTTGTGGTCGCGTACTGGATTATGTGGTGGATGGTCCCTCAACCACGCGCGCCGCATACATCATTTCCGAGAAACACGAGCGTATTGCCAATGACATTATGTATGAGATGAAGCGTGGCTGCACGGAAATTCAGGCTCGTGGCATATGGTCTGGCAACAGCAAGCCCATGTTGTTTGTGGTGCTGAGCCGCGGTGAGGTTAACTTTTTAAAGTCTATTGTGGAGGACATAGATCCAGAGGCAGTAGTGGTTATCTCTGAGGTGTATGAGGCGTTTGGCGAAGGTTTTTCAGAGCTGGGAGTTAAGTAGAGCTTTTGGCTCTCTGTTGCGTGGCATTACCGCGCCATGCGCCACACGTAGGTTTTCTCTGCAGACAAAGTGGTGGATGTATAAGCGCGGCGGCTTTGGTAAAATAACACTCGTATCTGTACCTTAAACGCAGTAAGGAGCTCTAGTGGCAAACCATTTCGTCAGCGACGAGCGACGAGATGACGTAGCCGGAGCAGCTGTTCCATCCTCATCCGCAATTCCTGACATTGCGGCTGTGGACGCAGCACAACAAACTAGCTCTGAACCACAGGCTACTCATCAGGTCCCTACGTCTTCGAGCATTGGGGACATACCAGACATTTCTAACTCTCACCATTCCGCAAATGCACTGGATGCATCTAGTGTGCCAAGCATTTCGGGCGACACTCCAGGAGATCCAAGCACCTCGGATGCCTCGGATGCTTCGGAGGCCTTAGGTGCTTTGGATGCAACAACATCTCATGCGGATCAATCGGAAGCGATAAAAGAAGCTCAGCGCATTGCAACCACCGAGGGCTTTACTACGGCTTTTGCTCCGCTTACGTCGAGCAATGAGCCTGCTGAGCCATCAGTGCCGCGCTCTTCCAAGCCCGTCATTTCTTTGCGCAATGTCTCAAAGATATATCCAGCTCAGCCCAATAAGCCGGCTTTGCAAGATGTAAGCTTGGATGTCTATGCAGGTGAGTTTGTGTTCTTGGTCGGTCATTCTGGATCGGGCAAATCCACACTGTTGCGCCTGCTTACGCGTGAGCTTAAGGCCAGCTCTGGCCAGGTTATTGTTGCCGGTCAAGACCTTACCAACATGCGTAACTGGAAAGTTCCGTATCTGCGTCGTCAGATTGGTTGCGTATTCCAGGACTTCAAGCTTCTTCCCGGTAAGACCACTTATGAAAACGTGGCCTTTGCGTTGGAGTGCATTGGTAAGCCTCGCTCTGTAATACGCGCACAGGTTCCCGAGGTGCTGCGCCTTGTAGGCTTGGGCGAAAAAATGGACAGCTATCCTGATCAGCTTTCTGGCGGTGAGCAGCAGCGTGTTTCTGTTGCACGCGCTATGGTTAATCGCCCGCCTTTGCTGGTGTGTGACGAGCCAACCGGCAATCTTGACCCTGCAATCTCTCTGGGCATTATGAAGCTGCTTGAACGCATTAATCGCACCGGCACGACCGTTTTGATGGCAACGCATGACCGTGAGATGGTTGATTCCATGCGCAAGCGTGTTATTGCACTTGAGGGTGGCCATGTTGTCCGCGACCAGGAGAGGGGAGGCTACGGTTATTATGGGTCTATCTAACATTGGATATTCACTGCGTGAGGCCGGCAGCCACTTTCGCCGCAACTGGTCTACCGTATTTGGTGCTGTGGTAACGATTTTCTTGTCCTTGTTTGTCATTGGCCTGTTTGCACTTGGTTCCTCCATGCTGTCAAACATGGTGGGCAATGTGGAAGACAAGGTGACCATCCAAGCATTTTTGTCGGATGATGCGGATCAGACTGCTATAGAGGCACTTAAAACCAAGATCTCTAGCTGGGACAACGTTTCCTCTGTTGACTACAAGAGCAAGGAGCAGGCGCTTCAAGAGTACAAAGAAACCATGTCCAACAAGAATGCTGAGGCGGCGGTAGCAGCACTTGATGGAACCAATCCGGTTCCTGCATCGCTGGTAGTTAAGCTGGATGATCCTAAGCAGGTTAAGGCAACTGCCGATAAGCTCATTGCAGATGCTGATTTTGCATCCATTGCAGACGACAAAAACTCAGCTTCTGCTGTTGTGTACGGACAGGGTACGGTTGAGAAGCTCTTCTCGGTAACCAACTACATTCGTATTATCACCTTGGTGTTGGTAGCCTTGTTGGTATTTGTGGCGTTTGTCTTTATCAACAATACGATCCGCTTGGCAATTACTGCACGCCGTCGTGAGATTGCAATCGAGCGTTTGGTGGGCGCATCTAATGGATTTATCCGCGGGCCTTTCCTAACAGAGGGCGTGCTGGAAGCCCTACTGGGTGCTCTTTTGGCAATTGGTGCGTTGCAGATGGTGTTGTCCTATGCGGTACCTCGCCTTGAGTCCAACTTGTCCTTCCTCAACTTTACGGTATCTCAAACGGTTTTGCTGCAGATATACGGCGGTCTGTTGGGTGTAGGTATTATTATTGGTCTGTTTGGTTCGCTTATTGCTATGCGCCGCTACCTTAAGGTTTAGCTTTTACGTTGGCGCTATGCGTCAAAGGCTGGCTAGCATGCCAAGGATTTAAAAGCATGTCTCAAAGCGCTGCACCTCAGAGGTGTGGCGCTTTTTGAAAGTACAGGGTAAAGCTTTGAAAGGGGTCTTGTGGGCCGAGGCAAAAAGAAGCGCTATGGGCGCAGACAGCCAAGCTACACCAAGCGTAAGTTCCGTCCAACGCTTCAGGGAACGCTGCAGGTGTTACGCCCTGGTATTGCCCATATTACAAGTGATGAGGGCACGTTTAGTGTGGCCAAGCGTGGTTTGCGCGAGGGCATGGACGGAGATCTGGTGAGTTTCTCCGTTATCCAAAAAGGACCGGCTGATAAGCAAGCGTATGTCCAGTCTGTTATTCAGCGTGGTACTACGAGCTTTTTGGGCAGCTATGCGCAGATGCCACCACTTGGGGTTGTAGTCCCCCTGGATGAGCGCATCCAGCGTGATTTTCTTGTTTTGCCCAGCGATCATTCGGCTCGCACGCATAAAGTATCCGGAGGCGACATTGTGTCGGCTCGTATCATCAGTTATCCCACGCGCAGCGAACCTGGTGTTGTGACCATTGTCAAACGTTTGGGATCGGCAACAGAGCTTGATCTGGACATGGAATCTGTGGTGGCTTCATACGGCTTAGCCACAGCGTTCCCACCGGCAGTACTCGAAGAAGCACGCCAAGTTACGGCAGAGGTAGAGCAGGTTTTGGCTACCGAGAAAAGCCGGCGAGATATGCGCAAGCTGCTCTGCATAACCATTGATCCGAGCGACGCACGTGATTACGACGATGCTCTTTCTATTTGTGAGTTAGAAAACAACCAGTTCGAGCTGGGCGTCCATATTGCGGACGTAAGCCAGTATGTGCCCTGGGGATCCTCGTTGGACATAGAGGCGCGGCAGCGTGGCTGTTCGGTGTATTTGGCAGATCGTGTTATTCCCATGCTCCCGCCCAAGCTCTCTGAAGAGGTATGCTCGCTTATGCCCAAGCAAGACAGACTTGCTATGACGGTGTTGATTCGTCTGAGCAAGACGGGTGCGGTTTTGTCATGGGAGGCGTTTCCTTCCGCTATTCGTTCTCGTGCACGCCTGACATATGATCAGGCAGATGCATTGTTGGCAGATGAGGCCTGCTCCGAGCAACTAAGCTGCGACCCTGATTTACTTCCTTCTATCAAAAAGACCTTGTCTCTGCTCAACCATTTGTCTCATCAAAGGCAGCGCATTCGCGCTAAGCGTGGAGCGATTGATTTTGAGTCGGTTGAGTCACGCGTGGTGTTGGATGAGAAAAACCATCCAATCGGGGTAAAACTGCGTCAAAAAACAGATGCAACGTCGCTGGTAGAAGAGGCTATGTTGCTTGCAAATGAATGCGTTGCTCACACGTTGGATGAGGCAAACATAGCCTGCGCGTATCGTGTGCACGATGCTCCGCAAGCAGATGCATTGCTGGCTGCGGTGGCGCTATTGCGTGAGCTGGACATTGCCAAAGGTGCTTTGGGAGATTTGGTTTGTGTGGGAGATCCTCATGCAATCCAAGAGGTGCTTTTGTCTGCAGCAAACACTCCACAGGAGTACCTGGTAAGCTCACTGTTGCTTCGCGCGCAGTCCAAGGCGGTGTATGCTCCGCATAACCAGGGGCACTATGCTTTGGGCGCACCCGCGTATTGCCACTTTACGTCACCCATTCGCCGCTATCCGGATGTCCTGGTACACAGAGCACTTAAAGCATTGGGCGCAGGTAAGACATTTGAGGCATCGGAAATTGTAAGCACCGCAGTTCACACCCAGGCATCCACTGCTCACGACGCAAGGGCTTCTCGTCCACCGCAAACAGCGCAAAAGAAGGTGGATTTGCTGCCGCAGCTTTGTCGCAGCTGTTCTGAGAAGGAGCGGGTGGCCGAGGCGGCTGCACGCGCTTCTCAGCGAGTAAAGATGGCTCAGTATTATGAACAGCGTATTGGCGAGAAAACCATGGCTACCGTTACTGGATGTGAGCGGTTTGGTGCGTTTGTCACCCTGGATGCCGCCTATGCCGATGCTCTCATTCCCCTAAAGTTGTTGGGGGATGAGTGGTATATATTTGATGAGGCACACAGGTCTCTTACCGCGGAGTCTTCGGGGATGGTTTTGCATCCGGGCAGTCGTGTGGCTGTGCAAGTGCGCAGCGTTACGGTAGCGCGTGGACAAATTGATGTAGCGCTCATATCTCAGGACCAGCTTGGGTAATATAGTGTGCAGTGCCATTCTCGGTAGGATGGACAGTACACAAAACAAGTATCACGAAAGGAGCTCTTATGAGCCAAACACGCATGATAGACGAGCTCCTTCGAGCAGAAGGTCTTCTCGTTGAGGGCAAGTATGAGCAGGCAGATGCCTTGCTGTCTAGGCTTGCAGAGGATGCAGAGGAGTATGTAGATCGCAACTGCAAAACCACCGATGAGGTGCAATATTTTAGTTTTCCTACCCTGTTTGAGCGTTTGGCGTATCGCCGTGTAGAGAATGACCCCCGCGAGCTTCGCGAGATGGATGAGCCACTGGACCGTCTGTACTCGGACCTGGCGATGGTCTGTGTGCACGAGGGCGACTATGCGCGTGCAACAGAGGCACTTAAACAGGCGGTTCGTTGGAATCCCATGGACTGCAGTCATCGACTTAATTTGGCGGATTTGTACAACACAAACGGGGACATACAAGAGTATTTGGCGTTGACCTACTCGTGTTTTGAGTATGCAAGTGATGCGGCACATCTGGTTCGCGCCTATCTTAACTTTGCTGGGTTTTTTGGCAATACCAATCGTCCCCAGCTACAGGCGGCCTGTTTGAGGTGTGCACGTAGGCTTGATATGCCTTCTTCTGCTTTGGAAGCAGCGCTTGCTATGGTTGCCCGTACAGATGCAGATCCCGATAGCATTACGGACGAGCAGGCCCGTGCTCTGTTGGCGCAGGAAGGTTTGCCCGAGGGTGCCAATGCAGAGATTGCGGTAAGTTTGCTTATGGTAGCTTCGGATGCCGCCGCAACAGGCCATAAGGATCTGGCTACTACGCTTACGGTGCGCGCTCGCGATCTTATCGGCGCTCCTGCAGCTGCTGCGCTGATTGAGCTCATCCATCAAACTGATGCGGATGATGTGAGCGGCGCGGGCAACGCGGACAGTGCGGGCAACGTGAACGGCGCGGCTGATGCCAGTTCGGCTCGCCCTGGGAATGGAGAAAGTCATGCCTAGGCGTGAAAAAAAGATTCTTGCGAAAAATCGCTCGGCGCGCTACGAGTATTTTATCGAGGAAACCTTTGAGGCGGGCTTGGTTTTGCGCGGCACTGAGGTGCGTAGCCTGCGTGAACGTTCCTGCCAGATTACCGATTCATTTTGCCTGATCCGCGATGGTCAGTGTTGGTTGCATGGGGTGCATATCCATCCCTATAGCCACGGCAATGTGTGGAATGTAGATCCTGATCGCAAGCGTCGTGTGTTGCTGCATCGTCGTCAGATTGATTATCTTGACGGCAAGTTGCGCACCAAAGGAACAGCGCTCATTCCTCTGGAGTTGTATTTTGACGAGAATAACCGCGTAAAGTTGCTTATAGGTTTGGGTGTAGGTAAAAAACTGTACGATAAGCGCGCGGATATGGCTAAGCGTGACACAGATCGTGAGATTGCCCGAGCCCTTAAGGAGCGTAATCGCTACTAGGGGCGTTTCAAAGGTTGTCCTCACGACGTACTACTGTTTAACTGCGGAAGTAAACGTTACCTAACAAATAACATATACGTATAAATGATGCTAATTCTAAAATGCTCGGCACTTGTCTATGGCCACATGGATATACTAGAATCATAGGCCCCAGTGGAGGGGGCTCTTCTAGGAAGGAGAACAATAATGGCAGATGAGCAGACTTACACGTTTCGTTGCACCGTTTGTGGCTATGAGGTAACCGTCAACACCCCCGAGCTTCCCGAGGATTTTGTATGCCCTGAGTGCGGTGTTGGCCCTGAGATGTTTGAGCTGGTAGAGGACTAAAGTTTTAAGCTAGTTGGTTTTGATCGTATCTAAGGATTGTTTTGAGGCGCGCGCAAAATACAGTAGAATCCATTGAACTTGCTATCTTTTTGGCGCTTTCTGGCGGACTTATGGATGCGTATTCCTATTTGGTACGCGGTCATGTGTTTGCTAATGCGCAAACAGGAAATCTCCTATTGTTTGGTGTTTATATGGCTACTGGAGAATTTGCACGTGCCTCTCACTATATCTTGCCAGTCATTGCCTTTGCGGTAGGCATTGGACTTACTCATCTTGTTTCTCTTACCTGGAAGTATGAGAACTTTACTTGGCATATTGAAGCCGTAATTTTTGAGATAGTTGTATTGGCATCAGTGGGGTTTGTGCCAGAAGGCAGGCCACTTTTGGCCAACTGTATTACCTCTTTTGCTTGTGGTATTCAAGTTCAAGCGTTCCGTGTATTGCATGGTCGCCCGTTTGCTACCACTATGTGTATTGGTAATTTACGATCTGGCACTCATGAACTTGTGACATTTCTGACTACCAAAAAGAAGCAAGCTCTTGAGGATGCATTGCTATATTACGGTGTCATTATCTTTTTTGTCTTTGGTGCCATTTTAGGCAGTGGACTTATTCCACTCTTAGGTACCCACACCATATGGGTCAGCCCTGCACTTTTAACAGCTGCGCTTATTATCCTGTTGGTAAATAAATGTCCGCATGCTAAGACTCCTAAAAAAGCAGCTCAGCAAAAATCTAAGAACTAATTACCTGATAAAAGGGTATACTGCATACACGGACTTATAGCTTTATGCTCTAAGTAGGTTCTTTGAAAATGGTGGCCATTGGTCCCGCTTTTTTGGGGGCGATTGGTTTCGACAAGGTAGTTCTGAGGTGGGCAGCAAGCCGTGGTCTCCTCGCCACGTTAAACAGGGGTACCGTCAAATTGAATTGACAACAACTCTTATCAGGGCTCTTACGCCCTCGCTGCTTAATTTATACAAGCGGCCGTCAAACTAAGGATTGCTTCCGTTTTTAGCGCGACGTCATTTGAGGAAGATGCAGCTGTGGATGTAGTTGGTATGCCATAGCTTAAGACCAAACCAGCTGGAACAAACACGCGGGTCACTGGGTGTAGTTTGTTTGAGATCTAACCAGTAACTGAGCTTGGAGACACCTGCCAGGGAAGTGCTTTGGACCGGAGTTCGATCCTCCGCGCCTCCACCATGCAATTGATAAGCGTCTATCGGCATATCTGCTGGTAGACGCTTTGTTTTAGCCTATTGAGAAATAGCTACTTTTACGTAAAATCTTATAATTCTTACATGTTTTTACAGGGTTAACAGATTTTTAGCAGATGAAATCTCATTGTTAGAAGTCTTACAGAATTTTATAGATACCGTTAAAACAAAAATCCTACCGTTTTTATAGTGGATGATGGCGGACGGATTTTAGCAGTGGTAGAAGGAGAGAGAAACTGTAAAAAAATAAAATCTTACCTTAAAGGAGAAGAGATGTATTATTTCGATATAGAGATCTCTTGCTAAGGCACTTATAGCTTGAGTTGTTTCAGGTGGTGGAGGAAGTGTTTATACCGCAGCTGCTGATTTTGCATTTGTAATGTGGAGGTATGCTATATGATGAAAACTCATTTACCAGAAACATATCAAAAAGCTGTAAATATCTTTTTTAGCGCCATAGTGATATTGCAGATGGTTCTTTGCCTTCCTTTTATTAGACAGATGATTCCATTTCCTGCCTATATATACGTGCCTCTTTTTCTGTTTCCTATTGGGATCGGAGCGCTTGGTAAAATATATAAACAGAGATGGATTGTAGTGATTGCAATTTTAGGTTTAGTGTGTGTTAGCTACATCACAGTCATTTTGAGTGGGATACAGGTAAGCGGATAATATGACTGCTTCTTAGCACTACCACACGATGTGCTAAATTTGCTGGTAGACGCTTATGCTTTCCAGGTTGCAAAATCTACGTTATCCAAAGACCAGTGAACATCGCGGATATAGTCTTGTAAAGCTAAGCCATCTCCTTGCTCAAATAAGCTGATGATCTGTTCATGCTCCTCATTTGCCCTACGCATATTATCGAGTGCGGATAGGTCGTCGCGTTCATAGGCACGTCTAGAGATTTGCTGATTAAGCTCAGCAAGTGTGCGCTGAAGCCGCGCGTTGCCGCACTTGTTGATATAGAGCTGATGAAATTCAAGCTGCAGATCGTAATAGCGCTGTGTGAGTTTTCCTACAACCGCCAGCTCCATTGATTCATGCAAAAAATGCAGTTCAGCAAGGTCGCCACTCGTCATATGGGGCAGTGCCAAAAAGGCAGCACGCCCATCAAGTGGTCCGATCATCTCAAATACTTCACGCGCGTTGTCCGCACTAAAGCCACGCACGCGAAATCCTTTTTGAGGAACTCCCTCAAGGTATCCATCTCCGGCAAGCTCGCTCAGGGCCTCACGTACCGGTGTTCTGCTCATGTGTAGGGCCTCGGCAATTGATTTTTCAATAACCCGAGTGCCCTCAGTAAGCTCTCCCGCCTGGATGCAGTCAACAATATAGCGATAAGCCCGCTCCTTAAATGAGTGCGACTGTGGTGCAATGCTCATAGATAGCTCCTTTGTATCAAATTGTATACATTATAAACATCATAATCACTTAGATCAAATACCATTACTTTTCCGCTTACCGACGTAATAAAGCCATATAAAACTCCGTGACAATACGATGTCTGCTTTCTATCATTTTTTGTATACATTATGCATATAGAGATTATCTGTCGAGAAAGGAACTTCTCATGGCTTCAAATTTCACTCATGCAATTGTCCGCAAGCCATCGCGCTCCGTCATTGATGGTCTTACCGGTAGTCCTGAGCTTGGAAAGCCTGACTACAAGCTTGCCCTTGAGCAGCATGATAACTATACCGAGGCTCTTAAGCAGGCAGGTGTTGAAGTCACTATTCTCCCTGCGCTTGAAGAGTATCCCGACAGTGTGTTTGTCGAGGACACAGCTGTTATTACTCCAAAGGGTGTTGTTTCCGACCTGCCTGGTACAACTTCTCGTCACGATGAGGCCAAGCTCATGCTTCCAACCTTACGTGAATTTTTTGATGAGTCCCAAATCAAGCAGATTACCGAACCAGGAACGCTTGAAGGTGGCGACGTTATGATGGTGGACGATCACTACTATGTAGGTCGTTCTAAGCGCACCAATGACGAGGGCTTCCGTCAGTTTACGGCTTTCCTGGCGGATTGGGGTATGACCACTGAGCAGGTGCCTGTTGAGCATATCTTGCACCTCAAGACTGGCGGTACGTATGTTGAGGATGGCAACCTGCTTGTTTCTGGTGAGTTCAAGACTGCTTCCGCATATCGTCGTGGCCAGTTCAAGAACATTTTTGAAGTGCCCGATGAAGAAGCCTATGGTGCAGACTGCGTTCGCATTAACGATAAGATAATCATGGCTGCTGGTTATCCTCAGGTAGAAGCACAGCTCAAAGCGTGGGGCTATGACATTATCGCAGTTGAAATGAGCGAGTTCCGCAAGATTGACGGTTCCATTACTTGCCTGTCACTGCGCTGGTAAGAATATAAAACGCTGCTACGTACGCCGTTGGTAAAACGGCGTACGACGTATGAAAGGATCTGATATGTCTGAAGAGACAGGCTCCTCAAAAACAGCGAAGGGTATCGGACTCTTTGGTTTGATCGGTCTTGTCGTAAGTTCTTGTATTGGTACGGGCGTTTTTGCACTTACGGGTCAGCTTGCTAGCGTGGCTTCTCCTGGTGGCATTCTCATTTCATGGTTTGTTGTTGGCCTTGGTTTTCTTTGCTTGGCGTTTTCACTCAACAACCTTATGGTAAAGCGTCCCGACGTTAACAATGTGTATGCCTATGCAACCGAAGGCTTTGGGCCGTTTACGGGTTTTCTTTCTGGCTGGGGATATTGGTTTAGTGCATGGTGCGGCAATATTGCCTTTGCCACAGTTTTGGCTTCGACGCTTGGTTATTTTATCCCTTACTTCTTGCCAGGGAATAATATAGGGTCCATTCTTATGGGTTCCGTTGTTACTTGGCTGCTCGTGTTGCTTGTTATCCGTGGTATCGAAAGTGCTTCGTTCCTCAATGCCCTTATCATGATTATTAAGGTAGCAGCGCTTGTGATGTTTTGTGTCTTTGGTATTGCGTTGTTTAATGCGGGAATTTTTACCGCTGACTTCTGGGGCAATATTCACGACGCTGCAGTTGCTGCTGGAAGCACGGGAAAAGATGCGGTAAGTTTTGGCAGTGTTGCCAACCAAATCACAAATTGCCTCATTACCATGATGTGGGTCTTTATCGGCATAGAGGGTGCAAGCGTTGTGACCAAGCGAGCCCGCAAGCGTGAACAAGCCGGCGTTGCCACCATTATTGGGTTGCTGATAGTGCTGGTTGTTTATCTGGGTGTTTCGCTGCTGCCCTATGGCTATATGTCGTATATCGAAGTCGCCAAGCAACCGTATCCTGCGCTTCTGTATGTGTTTGAGCAAATGGCACCTGGTTGGGGCGGCGCATTCATTTCTATTGCCATGCTCATCTCAGGATTTGGCTGCTGGCTTTCCTTTACTTTGCTTCCGGCTGAAGTCACCAAAGACATGGCAAGCGATAAGCTCTTAGGAAGCTGGTGGGGCCAACTCAATAAGAACAATGCACCTGCTCATTCACTCATTGTTGTTGGCTTGTGTGCACAAATCTTTTTGATTACCTTGCTTTTCTCGGGGGACGCCTATAATTTTGCTCTTTCGATGTGTACTATTACGATTGCTATTACCTGGTTTTTAGCTGCTGCTTATCAGGTCAAGCTTTCGTATCAGCGTCATGAAACTGGTCAGCTTGTTGTTGGTCTTATTGCGGCTGCATTTATTGCGTATGGCACCATTATTAGTGGCTGGTCCTATTTGCTGCTGAGCTGTTTAGGTTATATACCAGGCATCATCTTTTATGTTCTTGGGCGCAAAGAGCAAAATCTGAGCAGTTTTACCAAGCGTGACTATCTGCTTATTGCTGGCATCTGTGTGGGTGCTGTTGCAGCAGTTGCTCTGTTGTTGGTGGGCATCATTACCATTTAATCTTAGAGTAGCATTGCTGATAAACAAGGTATTTTTGATAAACTAAGGGCTTGCGTTAGAGTTGATGTATTCCAGAATTTTGGGGATGCAAGAAGCTACGCAAGCCCTTTTCTTTATACAGAGAGATAAGATTTAATATATATTTAGCAAGAGCGTGCTCAGGCTTGATTTTTATAATTAATTTAACCCTATTTTATCTTTCCTAAAAATAAATTTAGTTTTGTAATTTTGTGTTCATAAAACCACTTAAATGAGAGCATTTTGCTTTTTGTGAAACAAGTTCTCAAAGACATGTGCTAAATTGTCTCCACAATTTTGAACGGGAGTATATTTTAGGGGGTGACAATGCTGAATGTCATGCCGCTTTGCGCTGCTCTGTATGGACTCATTTTTTCGTTTATGTTGCCTCGCTTAACAGAGATGCTCGTTGATTTTAAGCAGGCTCAGCGCAAACGTGAAATCATTGCAAATAATTCTAAGCTTGCATTTACTGCGGCCGGTTTTGCTCATGCACTATTCTGCATTGCCTGTGGTGTTTTGCTTCCTGTGCCCCTTGTTATTCCAGTGCTTCTTCTGACAACCATTTGTATTGTCAGCTCTTTGGTAGACAACATGCTTCGCATCATATCCAATGAAGCGGTTTTAGCTGTTTTGCTCATTGGCATTGTGTATTGAATCCTTGAGGCTGGACCTGTTTCTCTTCTTACAGGTGCTGCTTGCATGCTTGGCATAGCAACAATGTTCTTTTTAGCTATGGCTATTACAAAAGCACGAAGCGGTTCACGTGGTGTTGGTGCTGGTGATATTAAGCTAGCGATGGTATGTGGCTTTATTGCGGGATGGCCTGCTGTGGTGTATTTCCTTATGGGTCTGGCTGTCTCTTCCATTGTTTATTTTGCCGCCAAGTGGCTTATGAAAAACTTCACCTTCATGGCGTATTTTCCCATGTGCTCCTTTATTTCCATTGGGCTTGCAACTGCAGTCTTGTGCCCATACATCCCAAGCTTTACACAGGTCTTAGGAGTTTCGTTTTAATGAATACCTTTGCGTACATATCAAAAAATTTGTGCAGGAGTCATTTTGTTAGTGTATTGGCCGATGAGGAGTCTGGTCAAGCGCTTGTAGAGTACGCCCTAATACTTTGTTTTGTGGTGCTTATTTGTATTGGCTCATTACAAGCAATGGGAAAAGCCGTAAAAAGCCCTCTTAAATTAGTCGTCGATAATCTGAGCAAACCAAGTCATCCCTAATGCTCAGTTTCGAAATAGTTAGTTCTGTAAGGTAGGCCAATTGCGTTTAGAAAGGAGAATACTATGAACAACGCAATTGCTTGGTTTAAAGATGAGGAAGCTGGTTAGGGTCTCGCAGAGTACGGCCTGATCATCGCTCTTATTGCCGTGGTCTGCATTGCTGCACTTGAAGCAATGGGTACCGGTGTAATGTCTAAGCTGAATCAGATTAATGAGAAGCTGAAGTAGTATCTCGGATTTGTCGAAAGACAATTGGGTCGGCAGCATTGTCTGTCGGCCCAATTCCCCTTTTTTGTTGGATGTAATACGAGCAGATGAGAGGCATAGATGGCCGGTTTACCTGTGGATAAGAAAAAACAGCTGAGGACTATTGCTGTCGTCTCTGCTGTGCTCATTATTGTTTTAGCTGCCTATCTCCTGGTAGTCCCAAGGATAATCCAGAAAGGCGGTCAGGAAAACGAATCAATTCGTAAAGTTGTTGTGGTTAAGAATTCCATTCCTGCATTTGCTCAGATTATATCCGATATGTTGGAAGAAAAAGAAGTGCCCGCAACAGAGCAGAATGCAAATGCGGTTAAGTCCATTGATGAAGTAACAGGCTCCTACACGCTTGTGTCGATGGTTTCTGGGGAACCCATCCTAAAGAACCACATATCTAAACCTGATCAAAATGGTATGAGTTCTGGATTAGGTACCAAACTTGCTCAGGGTATGCGTGCCATGACGCTCAAGGTTGACGATGTGTCTGGTATTGCTGGATTGCTCAGAGTTGGCAACCGCGTAGACATCTTGTTTGCTATGAACGCGGATAAGTCTGCTACGTCTGGAAGCGTTAACCATGAAGTCAAAAACGACACCACTGCCGTGTATCTTGTTCAGAATGTGCCTATTTTAGCTCTGAACAAAAACCTTACGTCAGAAAATAAGACTTCTGAGGGTGATTCCTCTGCGGCTTCTTCGTCAAATATTTCATCGTATTCGCTGGTAACGATGCAGCTTACTACCGAACAGGCACAACAAATAACCGCTGCTATGGCATCGGGTGGCAAGTTGTATTTGGCATTACGTCCTCAGGATGATGGCGATGCAACAGTACAGACTGCACCTATTAGTACAAGCGACATCATTCTTAAGTAGTGGAGGGTCATCGTGACAACGAACGTATATTTGTATGGTGACGAGTCCGCGTGCAAATCGGTGCTCTATCCTATTTTTACTGGCGAGGAAACCTACAAGATCGTAGGAGCCTGCTCTCGCGAGACTGATGTATTGCGCGGAGTAAGCGGTGCTGGTGCTGACATATTGGTTGTGTACGTAGATGGTTCTGATGCCGTGCTTCGTGGCGTACAGCAAGTATATGCACTTAGACCAGGCATCATAATCGTGGGTATTGTCGCCCAGTCCGCAATTCAAGATACAAGAACCCTGTCTTCTGGTATCCAATATGCCTACGATGAGCATATGTCCAAAAAGCAAGTACTTGATCAGCTGCACGTGGTACTTACGGTGGAGCGCAGTCGCATAGAAGCGCTGTCCGGTGCTATGGTTGTGGCCGATACCAAGTATATGAGCTTCGTTTCTGCAAAAGATGGTGTTGGTAAGACAACGGCACTTGTAAATACAGCGGTTGCCTTGGCACGTTGCAACAAGAAGGTTGTCGTTGTTGATTGTGACATGCTCTACGGCGATGTGGGCTGCTACTTTGGTATCGACTCAGGCAATAACGATATTGGTGAGCTGCTTCAGGAAGTAGGGGAACCCACCATTGACGATATTCGCCAGCATCTTGTTATTCATGAGTCCGGCGTAAATGTTTTTGTGCGGTCCTCGTGGACCTGAGATTGCCGAGAAGATCAGCCCTGCGCAGGTATCTAGGGTTCTTATGGCTTTGCGTGGCTATTACGATTATGTCTTAGTGGATACTGGCACTACCATTGACGATACCTTTATTGCAATTTCTGAGGCAGTGGGTGACATTTTTGTGTGCGTACGTCCAG
Source organism: Atopobium minutum 10063974 (assembly GCF_000364325.1). Lineage (NCBI taxonomy): Bacteria > Bacillati > Actinomycetota > Coriobacteriia > Coriobacteriales > Atopobiaceae > Atopobium > Atopobium minutum. The sequence goes on along the minus strand of NZ_KB822534.1, from coordinate 224,133 downwards.
ACATTGCTGTGCTTAAGCATACTAAGACACTTCTTTCACTGATGCACAGCCTGGGTATGGCATCCAAGACGAGCTTAATCATTTCTTTTGTCAGCCCCGATACGCGCATTACTACGAATGACGTTGTGTGTGTACTTAAAACCAACCTTGCTTTTGAGATTCCCTATGATTGGGCAAATTGCTGCTCTGCTAGCAACAATGGTGTGCCCATAGCGTTAAGCGCACCTAAAAATCCCGTTTCTCGTTCCGTAGTGGATCATGCGGTGCGTATAACGGGGCATGTTGCAGAGTCCGTTGCAGGGCGTCATAGCAAGGGCAGAAAGAATTCTGGTGGTCCAGTACCGCTTACAGTTGCTGAGACTTCTCAAAACAGGGGCAAGCGTCGCGGGTTTTTTGGCTTAAAAAAGGGATTTAAATGAGTTTAATCGAGCGCCTTGAGCAGGCACGTACTGGTATAGCGAGCACTGATGTAGGTTCTTCTGGGGGCTTCTCGTCAGCAGAGGCTTCTGTGGTAACGCCTACAGCTAATCGTTATGCCATGCTCAAGAAAAGTGTTCAGGCAGAAGTAATCAGGCAGGTTAACTCACAGGACCTTTCTTTAGATGTGGAGACCGAAGAGGGTATGCGTGAGCTTATCGCTCGTATCCTGATTGCCGAGGCCGCAGAGGTACCACGCGCAGATCGTTCTGCCATTGCTGATGATGTGTATTCTGAGGTTGCTGGCTTAGGTCCACTGGATCGTCTGATGGATGATCCTTCCATTTCCGAAATTATGGTCAATGGTCCCAAGCGTGTGTATATTGAGCGCAAGGGTAAGCTGATTTTGAGCAATGTTACCTTTGAAGATGACGCCCATGTTGTGCGCATTTTGGATCGTATCGTAAGCAAGGTTGGGCGTCGTGTTGACGAAGCAAACCCTATGGTAGACGCCCGTTTATTGGATGGATCCCGCGTTAACGCTATCATTCCACCCATTGCGCTGAATGGTCCCTCCATTACTATTCGCCGCTTCTCGTCCGCGCCTTTGCAGATTGCCAATCTGATTGAGGGTGGTTCGATCAATTACGCTATGGCCTCATTTTTGGAGGCTTGTGTTAGAGGCAAGGCCAACATGGTAGTTTCTGGCGGTACCGGCTCTGGTAAAACCACCTTGCTCAATATTTTGTTGGGTTTTGTTTCTGGCGATGAGCGCATTGTTACCATTGAGGACGCCGCCGAGGTCCAACTTGAGCAGGATCATGTGGTTTCGCTCGAATCACGTCCCGCCAATGCAGAGGGCAAGGGTGCTGTTGTTATTAGAGATCTGGTAAAGAACGCTCTGCGTATGCGCCCTGACCGCATTATCGTTGGTGAGGTTCGTTCTGCAGAGACCTTGGACATGCTGCAGGCCATGAATACCGGTCATGAAGGATCGTTGACTATGGTACACGCAAACTCTCCTCGCGATGTTATTTCTCGTATGGAAACCATGATTTTGATGGGTGGCATTGAGCTGCCGGTTCGTGCAATTCGTGCTCAAATTTCTTCTGCTTTGGACATTATTGTGCAGCAGGCACGCTTTAGGGATGGTTCACGTAAGATCGTGAGCGTTTCTGAAGTTCTGGGTATGGAAGGCGACAATATCACCCTGCAGGACATCTTTGTGTTTCAGCCAGATGGCCTGGATGCAGGTGGACGCATTAAAGGCAGCTTTGTAGCAACGGGTATTCGTCCCAAGATTTTGAAGAAGTTTGAAGAGTCGGGCATCATGATTCGCGACGAGTGGTTTGTCTAGGCGGTAGCTATGGATACAATCATCATTTTATAATCGTTGTCTGTGCTCTCCTTCTGGGGCACTGTCTCTATTTGCTGCATACATCGAGTACTATTGCAGAGCGTTTAGAAGAGATAGAAAACTCTGATAACGACAGTTATGCTCAGCGTCCAAGTGATAAAAAGACAGAGCGCAAGCAGATTAAGCTGAATATCCAGGTATCTGATCGCCCGAGGGAAGAAATTCGTAATTCAGGTCTCCAGATACGGGTTGAGGAGTTCTTGCTTTTTTGGATTACCGTACCTTTTGTCGTGGGTATTTTGAGCGTGTTTCTTACGCATAATTTGTCTCTCAGCGCCATAGCGACCCTTGCTGCGTCGGCAATACCTCCTGTTGTTCTGCGTATTGCTCATGCTCGGCGTTTAGCAAAGTTTGATTTACAGCTCTACGATGCCGTTATGCTACTGTCAAATGGTCTGCGTGCTGGTTTTTCATTTGAGCAAGCTCTCTCTTCTGCCGCTGCTGACATGCCTGAACCTATCGGAGAAGAATTTGCCCGTGCTGTTGCAGAGATGCGTTTGGGCACACCGCTAGAAGATGCGCTTGAGGGTATTTGTGATCGTACCAATAATGCGGATATGCGTCTGATGACCTCTGCTGTTATGGTACAGAGGCGTGTGGGTGGCAATTTGTCACAAATTTTGGACAATATTGCCGATACCATACGTGAGCGCGTCCGACTTCGTAATAAGGTTAATGCACTTACAGCACAAGGCCGCATGTCCGGCCTTATTGTGGGCTCTTTGCCCGTGGTCATGTATTTCATTATTTCAGGTATAAACCCAGGCTATATGAGCACGTTCTTTACCTCTGCCTTAGGCATGGCATTGCTTTTGGCCTGCTCAATTCTTGAGTTTGTAGCCTTTGTTCTTATTCGTAAGATCACAAAGATTTAGGAGGTGAACAGTGGAATTTAGTTTTCTTGTCATAGTAGTGCTGGTCGGTGTGTACCTTGTTCTGTTTTTGATTCTTTCAAAGCGTTTAAGGCACGATCGTGTTTCAGATCGCTTGGAAGCTATTGAGCAGATGGATGCATCGGTCCTTTCGATGCCCAAAAACGAGCCAAAGACACTGTATCAGCGCGCTCTTAAGCCCTACATGGATCGTGTCTTTATGGTATTTGGTAACGCTATTCCGCTGGACACTAAATCTCAGGAACAACTCACTAATGATTTGCGTAGTGCTGGTAGTCAACAATCCGCTCGAGAATGGCTTGCTCAGCGCGTATTACTGTCACTGATCATGGGCGCTATGGGTTGGGTATTTATTAGGCTCCTATTTGGCATCATATTTGTACTGGGTGTCTATATCTTATCGCGCTTTATGCTTAAGGCTCAGATTACAGAGCGCAAAAATCAGATTGAAACGGATATGCCTGGCTCACTTGACCTGCTAAGTTCTTGTGTGAGTGCCGGCCTTGGTTTTGACCAGGCACTTCAGCACGTTGTCAATCGCACCAGCGGTCCTCTTTCTGATGAGTTCAAAACAACGCTTCGTGAGATATCTTTAGGCGGATCAAGGCATGAAGCACTGACTTACCTCTCTGAGCGCTGTGGGGTAGAGCCCATGCGCAACTTTGTAACTGCTGTTAATCAGGCGGATAAGCTCGGTGTTCCCATTGCAAATATCTTGGTTGCTCAGTCGGAGTCAATTCGTGAGTACCGTGCGGCGCAGGTAGAAGAACGTGCGGCAAAAATGCCCATTAAAATGATGCTTCCGCTCGTAGTGTGCCTGCTGCCTTGTCTTCTTATTGTGCTGCTCGAGCCGGCGGCTCTCAACATTATTGAGACCCTGCATTTGGGTTAGGTTTTGTTTGATGGTTGTAAGGATGAAATACCAAGATGTAGGGATGAGACGTCGACAAAAATGTCAGAAAAGGAGCATGCGCATACCATGACAGTTTGTGTGACCAACAAAGAGAAGACATGTGAGGTCAAGGTAGAAGAGGCTACAAGCTTTAGCTCTCGTCTCCGTGGCCTTATGTTGCGTAAACCGCAGGACGTTCATGGGGGTCTTTTGTTGTGGAACTGCTCGTCAGTGCATTGCTGCTTTATGCGCTTTCCTATAGATGTGGTGTATCTGGATGGCAGTATGCACGTGCTCTACAAAGAAGAAGTCAAGCCGTGGCGTCTGGGCGCGTATGTTCGTGGAGCAAAGCATGTTCTGGAGTTGCCGGCAGGACAGGCGGCAGCCCTGAGCGTGGGTGACACTCTTAGTGCCCAGCCAATAACACCATCTGAATACAGGGATAAAAACTAGAAAGGGGTGCGGTATGGAAAATACAGCTCGCACAATGGATACCGCGCAAGACAAGAATATGACCGATGCTTCACAGGGGTAGGAAGCATTTGGTTTGGAAGATCCTGAAGGCTCATGGTTTTTCTCGGCACCCAAGGAGTTTGATGTGAGTAAGCTTTCCGAAGACGAGCGTAAAAATCGTTTAAATCTTATTGATACGCTTTCCAATGCGTTTACCGAGGCGGAGTCTGAGACTGCGGGTAGAGCTGATGTTGCTGGGGCCGTGAGGGCTGCCTATGGTCTGCAAGCTCAGGATTCTGCTGTTGAAGCCGCCAATGGGGCTGCGTATGAAGGCGTGTCTGCCGATAAAACCGGCGTGCTTGGGGGAAATAACGGTGTGCTTATTTCTGGTGGCATGTCTTTTTCAAATGACATGACAAGTTCAGATGGCACGACTGCTAGCAGCTTTGTAACAAGTGAGGACACTGTTTTGGACGGAAGCTCAGCGGTGCCTGACAGCACTATGATGCCTTCTTTTGATCGTGATGAGATTTCTTTTGCGGGCTTGGTTGATACGCAAGGTCGGCCCACTATTGATCTGCAAAGCGTGCTCAAGCGCTCCATGTTTGGCGGCTATTCTGAGTCCAGTGTCCATGATCTGATTGATGAAATTTCTCATTCCGATGCTCAGATGCGCGCGGGCTTTGAGCGCCAGATCCAGGATTTGTCTCGTGAGGTTGCAAGCTCTACCAGTGAGTGTAGATTGCTGCGTAATCAGATGGAGCAGATAGAGGCTCATCGTGCAAAACTGGAAGCCTCTTTGTCCGAGGCCTCCACGCAGCTAGATCTTGCTCGTGAGCAGAGTGAAGACAAGCACGAGCAGCTCTCCGGTATCCGCTCACAGCTAGAGCAAGCTATGGACATGAAGTCCAAGCTTGAGCAGGCGGTTGCGGAACTTGAGGCTCACAAGCGTGATGCAACTGCTCAGATTGACCGCCTCAAGGACGAGCTTGACCGCGTGTCCAATGAGCTTACCCATGTATCTAAAGAGCGCACTGATGCTCTGGATCGTCTGGAAGAGGCCTGTGCAAGCATGAAGGAAAATGCCTCTTTGCTTGAGGCTGCTCAGCATAAGAATACAGAGCTTGAGCAGCAGATTGAGACGCTTACCAATGAATTGTCCGCCGCACAAAAGCAGGTTGCAACGCATGCAGATCTTGTCGAGAAGGTCGAGCAAACCGTGCAAGAGTGTGCGGAGCTGTCTGACCGCATTGAAGAGCTCTCCAAAACCAACATAGCGCTCGTAGGGCAGAACAATGAGCTTGCTGCTCTTTGCCAAGACTTTGAGACTGAGTGTACTCAACTGGTTGCTCGTGTAGCTGCTGCGCAGGACGAGGCTGCACGTGCCCGCAATGAGGTTGCCGCTGCTCAGCAGCAGGTGGCTCAGGCAAAAGATGAAGCTACTCGCGCATATCGTGAGGTTGCATGTGCTCAAGATGAAGCTACTCAGGCGCATGATGAGGCAGCTCAAGCGCGAAACGCCGCTGCTTATGCACAAGATGAAGCAGCTAAAGCGAGAAGCGTGGCTGCGCGCGCCCAAGATGAAGCTGTCCGCGCTCAGAATGAGGTTGCCGCTGCTCAGCAACAGGCTGCTCAAGCACAACAAGACGTTATGGCTGCGCAGCAGCTCGTAGCTGAGTACAAAACTGCTCATGGCGCCATCCAAAAGCGTTGTGATGAGCTAAACGCTACACTCACCACCGCTACCAGGCAGTATGAAGCTGTTCTTACAGAGATGACAAAAACACGTACGGATAACCAGAGGCTTGCAGAGGCTTTGCATGAGGCTCAAGCCACGAATAACCGTCTTACTTCCGTATGTGGCAAAACGTATCAAGTACTTGCTGCACTACTGGGTGAGTTTGATGAACTCAGCGCCGACGCATCAAGGCTGGCGCCTGAGGTGGTTGACTTTGCACCTGATGCAACAAGCGCTGCTACTGATACTGCTACCAGCGCTTATCCCAGTTCTGGTGCGGATGCAGCAGACAGTCCAGCTAAGCATTTTTGTGATTTGAACGACGATTCGGATGAGTGTGCACCTGAGTCTGAGCTCAAGGAAGCTCCCAAGGAGGCTCGTTCCTTTATCTTGGTGGACGAGAAACCCGCTGAGCCTGCCGTTCACAAAATGAGCGCCGAAGAGTATCTGCGTCAGCGCAATTCTCGTCAGTAAGCAGATCTTGTCCGTGTGCAGCCACTGTGTTGCCGTATTTTGTAGTATCCGCACTCACCCATATTTGAAGGAGGGGAGTCATGAATGGTAAACCTACCACGCACAATCGTTTGCGTGGATCCTTACACCGCATTTTGCGTTACGTAGCACGTACTGAAGAGGGGCAGTCTTTTGTTGAATTTGCTCTTATCGTTTCTGTCATGTGCCTTCTCGCCTTGGTCCCCATCGATCTGGTGCGGTATGCTTCGCTGCGCATGGCCCTTAATGAATGCAACTGCCTCATCGCTTTCTAGCGTAAATTACGAGTCTCTTACTCAGGGCAATTATCAGGAAAGCATCAACGCATCACTTCAGGCAGCTGGCCGCAAAAAGCTTACCAACCTTCGTGTGGCGTCTATCGATCTTGGTGCTGCAGGTCAGCAGGCATATACCTATCGCGTTTACTCATCCGATAAAGAAAAGGAAGGCAACTTCAACGAGCGCTTTGAAGATCGACCTTCCAACTATAGCTACCAAACCATTACCGTGCGAACTCAGTGTGAAGGTCAAGCCATTACGCCACTTGGTGCTTTGTTTACGGGCGGCATGGATTGGACCATTACCAGCGACCCTATGAGTCGCAACGTGTATGCGAGTGGATATAAGGAGTGATATGATGCAAAAATTATCAGCAGCACTCCGTTGTAGCGTTTCTCGTCAGGCACATCGTGAAGAGGGCCAGGCGCTCTTAGAGTTTGCGCTGGTATTTCCCCTCTTTGTTCTGCTTATTTTTGCCACCATCGAATTGGGTTGGGTGGGCTATCAACACATAAGTTTTGAGTATGCGTGCAGCCATGCTAATTGGGGCTACGTCAAAGAAAAATACAAGGATGCAGGCGATTATGCAGACACCGCTCCTACCGATATTAACAGCGGTGTCGATACGGTAGTTAAGAAAGCCATTACCGATTCTGGTTGGTTTGGTATGGACGCCTCCAAGCTTGTTGTTTCTGGTGCTGAAGTAACGCTTACGAGCACGTCCAGCTCGTTTGATGTGCCTAACTACGATAAAAAACCGCATGATGCCACGCAGTACACGCGTCATATGCATGCCCGCGCCACTATCAGCTACCGCGTAAAGCCGCTAGTAGGACTCTTTATTACAGAGCATGGGATGGAACGCACGGTTGATTACGACCAGATTATTGGTCAGCAGAGGCGGAGCTACTAATGAAGTTTGGATTGCAACATATACGCCGCGCGCACATGTGCAAGGCGGCAGCCTAGGCTCAGGATGAGCAGGGAAATGTTCTTGTCATGTTTGCTGCTGCGCTTGTAGTCATGATCTTTTTTGTAGGCTTGGCTATGGATGCCAGTATGGTGCTCATGGCGCATAGTCGTCTTAATAGTATGTGCCAGCTTGTGGCTCAGGACCATCTTACATATCAGGATACGGTGCGCTACAGTGAGCAGCCAGGTACAGATTTTTCTAAATGCATTATAGAGACCCTGGGTGCGAATGGTTTTACCAACAAAGGGGAGCTGTACTTTACCGAGGATGTACGCTCTGAGAATGCACGTCACTATAAAGCACGTATTGTCTTGCATGGCTCATGTGATACCTATTTCCTCAAACTGTTTGGTTTGAAAAAGATCGACTTTGCTGCTCAGACTGATTTTGATGATACCTACGGTGAGCCTAATGACAACGTGGTCTGGTCTCCCTCGGCTTCTGCATCACAATACTCTGAGCGCTACAGCTTTGATAAGGGCGCTGTTACTAACTTTAATGCACGTGATCTACCTAATGGATGGACTATTGAATGAATGTTCCCGTTAAGCGCAATGCATCCATAGGTGCTTATCGCAAGCAATATGAGCAACAGCGCAAACAAAAAATTAAAAAAATAGCGGTTGCAGGCTTTGCCTTTGTGGCCTTGTTACTGCTTGTGGTTTCTTTCTTTAACTCAGTAACCATTGTGGTGCCGCAGTCGTTGAGCGGGGCCATGCTTCCGCTTTCGCTCAAGTATGGCATTACTCACCTAAGTATGGTTCATATGCGCGTGGTCCCGGATTCCGAGCTTACTAGCTCCACCATTGCGGATGTTATGAAGCGTGAGGGTGCCAGTTTATGTATTTGGCCAAACTCTATCAATGATGGGTTAGGTACTACGGATAAGTTGGGTGACCTTAAAGAAGTAGCAGCAAAAAATTATGATCGTCTTATGGTTATGCCCTATTCCACTGCAGTAAATCCTGCTGATGATTCCAAAACTGCTTCTACAGATGGCCAGGGCGTGATTAAGGGTGAATCGTCTCTTAATTATGGTAACTCTGATGGTGCAGAGGCCACTGCGGCAGCAATTAAAGAGGCGGGCGGCATACCCTCTAATGAGGAACTCCAAAATGATACGGCAAAAAGCAAGGAAGAGGACCAAGAACAGGCTGCAAAGAAGGCAGAAGATGCAAAGAAAGCAGCGGCTAAAGCAGGTGACTCCTCTGGCCATGCGCCTGAGTTTTGGGGGGGTTGCAAGTATTCCTTTAGTAGGTAACGTAAGCGCTTTTGTTTACAATCCCAATTCCTTTAATGATGCAAAAGCTCAGATTCCGCAGTCCAGTGAGGGTGTGGTTGCGGTTGGTCATAGCTATCCCGAGCTGTTTCCCCAAGGGGTGGGGATGTGGGCTGCATCTGATAAGTAGCTTTCGTCGTTGGTGTACCTTACAGATTCTCTTGACCAAGGGGATTTGAATTGGCCTGTTGCAACTCAGCGTTATATGAGCGAGCTGTATAACTGGAAGGCAATAACTTCTGATGACAGCACCATTGCTCCCAACCTTACATCACTGCCGTCCCGTGAAGAAGTTCTGTCGTCGTTTAAAGAGGGCAAGCTTGCTGGGTTTATCGGCAGTTCCGAAGAAGCGATGGAGCTAAAGGATCAGGGTGTCAACTGTGAATTTATGACTCTTCCAGGAACTTCTGACGATAATCCCGCAGTATTTTATCCACGTTACTCCGCTTCCATTTTGCCTGAAGTGGGATCGCGTGAGCTCGATCTTCTTAATTGGCTATTGGGGGACGATGCACAAGCTTCTTTGGCGCATGATACAAAAAGCCTGCAAGCTGCATACAACCCAGACGAGAACACCACTAAGCCTGCCAATATTTCTTTACAGCACAAAGCGCGTATTACCTTACTTGAGCGTGTTGATGAGCAGCGGCGTAAAGATGCTCCTGATGCCGCTCATACGGCTGTCTCTCATATAGGAGGGACTTCTGATGAATGATCACTCTTTTTTGCGTGCAAAACCAGTGGCTGCGTTAACCAGTATGTGCATAGCGGTCTTTGGACTTGCTGTTGCTCTTGTAGGTGGTCTACCTGCGCAGACAGCGTACGCTCGCGGAGGATCAACGCTATATGTTGAGACCGTTATAGATAACTATGATGAGTTGTCAGATGAGTCAAAACATGTCGTAGATACATCTGGATTTTCTTATGACTTTAAGTTCTTTTCACAAGTAAAGCAAATTTATCATACTGTAAACGGTCAAATCCCTACAGGGGAACAGGTAGTAAGTCAACAGCTCAGACGGGGCCAAAGTATGGTTTCAGCTGGCAGAAGAATCCCCTATTTCTATGCGACGCCTAATGATAGGACTAATTCTCGGATTAGTTTTGTTGGGATGGAATTTAGTGGTGGAGTGTCTCAGCTGGCATTCCCAATGGCACCAGGTAAAAGATGGGAACTTCCTGGCTATGGGCAGTTTTTTACCAATAATTATGTGGGTACTATCACGCTACACTTTCGCTATAACGAGGAACTTGGCCCCGTTAAGCCCCCCAAGCCCGATATCGGGATCAAAACTACCAAAAAGATTGACTATTTAGGTGATGGCAATCCTAACGCAGATACACAGCGTAAAGGTCCCAATGATTATCGTACGTATTTGTCGGCACAGGCGGCAGATAACTCTAACTTCCCCAAGTACCGCCGTAAGAATTTTATTATTGTGGCTGATGTTTCGGGTTCTATGAAGGAGAGCTATATACATGGTTCTCGCGAGTCTAAGATAGACTCACTCAAACGTAATCTTTCTACAATGATTCATACGCTTGGTACCTTTGATTCTAATAATACGTTTTCGATTATTACTTATGCCAATGAGGTAAAGGCAGTTTTAAATAAAGGAAGCTATCGTCAGGCGGAGTGGGCAATTAGGCAATTATATGCTGAAGGTGGCACCAATACTGGTGGTGCTTTGTTAGAAGCACAGCGCTATGTGGATCACAGTCCGGATGTAGACAATGTTTTACTCTTAGTAACCGATGGTCTGCCTACCGAGGTTCCGTATAACTACTTTGGTGCGAGCTATGGTGGCTACACCAATGCAGGAGATGTTGTATATCCAGCAACGCAGATGCTGCTCAACCAGCTTAAGGGTGTTGATTACTTGTACTCCATCTTTATTGGTTCTGGCCGCGGTGCTTCAATACTACAAACTATTACCCATAGTGTAAGTACCAATAATGAGAAGGCTGCCTTCTCAGTAAATAGCGATACTGAGATGAAAAACATGCTTGACCGCCTTACGCAGCGTCTCAGAAATCCCGAGGTGTACTTTACTATTTCTTGCCAGCTGAGTGAAAACGTGAGTTTGTATGGCAACTCTTATAAGCTGGTAGCAACCGATGCTCAGGGTAACAAGCGGGACCTCAACTATGGCGTAGACTACACCGTTACCTATGATGGAGCGACCCGTACGGTTACCGCAACCATCACCAATAAGGTAAAAGAGGATACAAAATACGAGTTTTCGTTTGATGAGCGAACGTCTACAGCCGCTATTAAGAAATGGCTTGCTGCTAATGAAAGCTATCCTGATGTAGGCGATGCTGATACTGACTATGACTTGGTCAACCCCACCTCTTCTGCAAGGCCTGGTTTTTATGATATTGATAAGGCCGAGGCGCAGGTACAGTATGTGGCTCAAGATGGCACGAGCTCGGGAGAAACGTTTGCGTATCCCAAGCCTGTTGTGCAGGTGTACTTCAAGCCCAGCAACAAGGGTAAGATAAGCCCGCATGTTGTGCTGTACAACATGAAATTATCTCCCAATATGTTCATGTTTGAGCTATTGGATGCAGATGGCAATGTCTTGGAACAAGCCGGTAATGATGAGAATGGTGATGTCGACTTTAAGGACATTGAGTATAAGCGTGAGGGCGTGTACCACTATCTGATTCGCCCCTATGTTCCTCAGCCAGGTCAGGACGGATTCATAGAGAATATGCGCTTTGATAGCCATACGATTCCCGTTGTGGTTACGGTCGAAGTGAAGGACGATGACTTCTCTACACAGGTTGAATACGATCCGGACAATATGTATCACGAAAGCTATGGCCTTAAGGGCGTTGTGAACTAGCGTTTATAGCCACGAGTCAGCAGTGCCTCTTTCATAAGCTACGATAAGGTACTGCATACCAGCAGCAGGCTGTTCCATAAAGGAGCAGCCTGCTTTTTAATAGGCACACAGGTAAGCAGTATCGCCCTCAAATACGAGTTGCTCGTTTACATTAAAGCTATTCCAGTTCTTGTCCTTGAAGTAGCGCTCCTTTACCTCATCGAGCACTGGCACATCAATAAGCTCCATGCCGTTCATATAGTTAATGAGGCAGTAATATGAATAGGGGACAGTCAAAATTCTGTTGCTCAATTCGTAGCGATTGTAGCGTGTTTCAAAAAAGGCACCGGTGGGCTTTGTGTCGGTAGTCAAGCCAATCTTTGTTACTTGAATACCACTTTGCTGCTCATAGGTACGAATGGCAGTACCAATAGCGAGAGCATATATGCGGTCGGCTTCGTTAGAAATATATACGTCTTGAGCAATGTCTTGGACGGATAGAGCAGTAAATACCAGCATAAGCATGAGCGCACTTTTAAGTATGGTAGGCAGGCTTAGCAGGCGATTGCTTTGCAGAATGCCTTGATTGTGCCAGTTCACAATCACCAGCAACACAAGCGCCGCAATAAAGGACCATACCGCAATGTTGCTGCGTGGAGTAAGGAGAATATGGGATTCAATGATGTGTGGCGCAAAGGCCGCTACGTATGATAGTACAGCTGTGAGAGCAAAGAGCTTTTTAGTGCGGCGAGACGCAGTGTGCAATACGCGCACCAGACACAACACGACAACAGCCATAAAGAGCAAGATAATGCCCGGAAGAAAGAGGCCATCTGCATTCCAGTACAGAGCTGGCTGATACGTAAGTATCTCAAAAAGGTTATGTAAAACATTGAGTGGAGAAAGGTCTGCACCGCGGCCAGAGTTGCCGATAATATTGAGAGCCCGCAAAATCTTTACCAGTCCCACATTGAGGATTGCGCCAAAGCCAGCGCTTACACAGGCGATGCCACCACGTTTTAGTGCTGCTTCATAGTCTTTATCGGTAAGGTAGTGCGTAAAACTACCAAACAAAACCAGCGCTACGTAGATGCCAATGAAGCTCTGATAAGTGCCCAGCGCAAGGTACAAGAGGAGGGCAGATGCAAGTTTTGCCACAGCTCCTTTCTTAAAGAAGAGCTTGACGGAAAATCCTGTGGCAGCAATTCCTGCGGCGTCGGATAGCGCAAGCTCAGGGAACAAAATAAGGTCCATGTGAAATACATTAAGCCAGCTTAAAGATGCCGCGGCAGCAAGTAATAGCTTAAGAGCTAGCTCGCCCGTTTTGGTGGCAGCAGGTTTGCAAAGACTGTAAAATGCCGTGGTTACCGCGTAGGTTGCTGCAGCACAAGCGACAATCCAAAACACGAGCAGGATCCTTTGGGAGTCAAGCGTGCCAATGCCCAGAGCGTCGGTTAACTTGTATAGAGCAAAGCTGGTATAGCGGCCAAGCGATAAATGCCAGAAGGGTGCGATGTAATCCCTGACAAGATATGAGTCGGTCGAGAAATGATTACGCCACAGCAGGCAAAAAAATATGAGAGTAAACGAGGACAAGATAATGGCAAATACCAAGCCATTTATATGATTAAGTGCTTTTGAAAACAGTGTTTGCTCAGAGTCGGTTGATGGGTGGAGATCCGTGCGCTTTACGGAGTTTGCCTGCGTTACGTCTGATAGATGGTTGAGGTGATGAGGCGTATCACTCTTTTTCTTGTGGGAGGGGGTTGCCTGTCGCCTTGTTGCGCGGTAAGAAGTGTTCATAAAACCTCGGTGTAGTTTGTGCACGAAATGCGTATTTTGACTCAGATTTAAATGATAGGAGTTTGTGCCTATTGTCGCTGTTCTCTTAAGTACATACGTGCGGATATGGGTAAAACTAGTAAAGCAACAGAACTAAATGCTTCTTTTCTTCTCACATTTTGGTGGTATCAACCACAATATCTGGTATGTTTATAAGGATTCAGCCCCAATATATTCTATTCATATCATATTTGAGGTCCCTATGAACATTATTAAACGCAGTGGTGCAGTTGAGCAGTACGATGGCCAAAAGATTATTCGGGCCATGCAAAAGGTTTTTGTTGCAACGTCTGAACAGATAACTCAGGCGGAGCTTGAGCAGCTTTTAGCTCAGGTAGAGGCGCGTGTGTCCACTACGACTCAGCCAACGGTAGAGCTTATTCAAGATGTGGTTGAAGAAACCCTTATGCGTGCCGGTCACTTCCAGCAGGCAAAAAGCTACATTTTGTATCGTTCCAAGCGCAGTGAGCTGCGCAGCCAGCGCTCCGAGCTTGTCCGTCTTGCCGCGGATGAGGGCTTGCTTCCCGTTTTGTTAGGTATCGAGAAGGACTTTGAGCAAGAGCTTTACCCGCTGGATGCATGGGCTTCTCGCTTTGAAGGACTGGTCAAGCCAGAGATGACACGTGCCCAGCGCTTGGATACCTTGGCTCGTGCCGCAGTGGAGCTGTGCGATCGTGAGGCTCCGCAGTGGAGCCATATTGCCGCAAGGATCATGGCATATGCAACCCATCAGACGCTTGAGCAAACCATGGCACGCCACGGCATTAGCAATCTGTATGACAAAATTCAGCTTCTAACGGATGCCAACCTTTATGGCAGCTATATTTTGGAGCAGTATAGCCGTGAGGAAATTTTGCAAGCGCAGGAGCTTCTCGATAATACGAGGGATAAGCTTTTTGATTATGCAGGTCTTGACCTGGTGTTGCGTCGCTACGTTATTCGTTCGCATGAGGGAGAGATCCTAGAGACTCCCCAGGAGATGTTCTTGGGCGTGGCTCTGCATCTGGCCATGAAGGAGGATCACGCCAAGCGCCTGTCTTGGGTGGCTCGGTTTTACAACATGCTGAGCACGTTGGAAGTTACTATGGCAACCCCTACGCTTTCCAATGCGCGCAAGCCTCATCACCAGTTGTCCAGCTGCTTTATTGATACGGTGCCCGATTCTTTGGAAGGTATTTACCGCAGCATTGATAACTTCTCGCAAGTGTCAAAATTTGGCGGCGGCATGGGTATGTACCTGGGTAAAGTTCGTGCTTCTGGAGGCAGTATTCGCGGCTTCCAAGGCGTTGCTGGCGGCGTCATTAGGTGGATTCGTGTTATCAATGATACGGCCGTGGCGGTAGACCAGCTGGGTATGCGCGCGGGTGCCGTGGCTGTGTATCTGGATGTATGGCATCGCGACCTTCCTGAGTTCTTGCAAATTCGCACCAATAATGGCGATGATCGTATGAAGGCGCACGATGTTTTTCCTGCGGTCTGTTACCCCGATCTATTTTGGAAGCTTGTTCAGCAAGATATGTCCCAGCAGTGGCATCTGATGGACCCGCACGAGATTCTCACCATTAAGGGCTATGCGCTTGAGGATTACTTTGGTGAGGAGTGGGAGCGTCGCTATCTAGAGTGTGTGGCAGATCCACGTATTTCTAAACGCAGCATACCTCTGAGAGAGATAGTCCGCCTGATTATCCGTTCTGCTGTGGAGACGGGCACACCATTTGCCTTTATGCGTGATACGGTCAATCGTGCTAATCCCAATCCCCAAGCAGGCACTATTTACTGCTCAAATCTGTGTACGGAAATTGCACAAAACACCTCTGCTATGCAGACGGTTTCGCGTGAAATTGTAACGGATGAGGGCGACACCGTAGTGGTTACTACCGTGCGGCCGGGTGACTTTGTTGTGTGCAATTTAGCAAGTTTGTCGTTGGGCAACATTGATCTTGAGAACACCGCGCATCTGCGTGAGCTTACGCATACGGTGGTCCGCGCTTTGGACAACGTCATTGACCTCAACTTTTACGCTTTGCCTTACGCCAAGATTACCAACCATCGTTACCGCTCCATTGGTTTGGGCGTGAGCGGCTACCATCATATGTTGGCTAAGCGCGCTATTCGCTGGGAGAGTGAGGAGCACCTCGCGTTTGTAGATCAGCTGTTTGAGCAGATCAATCGCTTTGCCATTGAAGCTTCTTGCAATTTGGCTGCCGAGCGTGGTTCGTATGCTTTGTTTGAGGGTTCTGACTGGCAGACGGGTGCATACTTTGAAAAGCGTCAGTATGTTGGTGCACAATGGGATGAGTTGCGGGCTAAGGTTGCGGCCAATGGTATGCGCAATGCGTATTTGCTTGCGATTGCGCCCACCAGCTCTACCTCTATTCTTTCTGGTACTACAGCTGGTTTGGATCCCATCATGCAGGCATTTTTCTTGGAAGAGAAGAAAGGCATGATGCTGCCACGTATTGCCCCTGAGCTGAGCGCTGCAACCTATTGGTATTACAAGGCGGCACACACGATTGATCAGCATTGGTCTATCCGCGCGGCCGCTATCCGACAGCGCCACATTGATCAGGCACAGTCCATGAATTTGTACATCACCAACGAGTTTACTATGCGCCAGGTCCTTGATCTGTATCTGGATGCGTGGGCGCGCGGCGTAAAAACCATCTACTATGTGCGTTCCAAATCTCTTGAGGTGGAGGAATGTGAGAGCTGCGCTTCTTAAGCGCTGCCACGTGGACGCTTTTGCGCCTGCACGGGTGCATCCCAGTGTTGCTGAGTAAGCAGATGCAGGCAAGGTAAGCAAGATATACAACAGTTACATGAAGTGGAGAGACCATGACCGTTGACAAAAGCATGAAGTTGGAGCGTCGTCCCCTGTTTAACCCACAGGGTGATATTGATGTGCGCGAGCGCCGCATGATTGGCGGCAACACCACTAACCTCAACGACTTTAACAACATGCGCTACCAGTGGGTGAGTGACTGGTACCGCAATGCTATGAATAACTTTTGGGTTCCAGAGGAGATCAATCTGGCTCAAGACATCAAGGATTATCCGTTGCTGTCCGAGCCTGAGCGCACCGCTTACGATAAGATCCTCAGCTTTTTGGTGTTTCTCGACAGCTTACAAAGTGCCAACCTGCCCAATGTAAGCAGCTATATTACGGCCAATGAAGTCAACCTCTGCTTGGGTATACAGACCTTCCAGGAATGTGTCCATTCTCAGAGCTACTCCTACATGCTGGACACCATTTGTTCCCCCGAGAAGCGCAATGAGATTTTGTATCAGTGGCGCGATGATGAGCACCTGCTTGCCCGCAACACCTTTATTGGCGATCTCTACAATGAGTTTTTGGCGGAGCAGAGCCCTCGCGCGCTCTTGCGTGTGTGTATGGCCAACTATATTTTGGAGGGCGTGTACTTCTACTCTGGATTTATGTTCTTCTATAATTTGGCACGCAATGGAAAAATGCCTGGTAGCGCCCAGGAAATCCGCTATATCAATCGAGACGAGAACACGCATCTGTGGCTGTTCCGCAATATTATTTCTGAGCTTCAGCGTGAAGAACCCCAGCTGTTTGACGAGAAGGTCGTCCAGGAGCTGCGTGAGATGTTGCTCGAAGGAGTGCGCCAAGAGATCGCTTGGGGTCGCTATGTAATTGGCGATAAAATCCCTGGTCTAACGGGTGATATGGTGGAGCAGTATATCCGTTACTTGGGCAATCTTCGCTGGAGTGGCCTGGGTTATGGGCAGTTGTTTGAAGATGTGTCTGGTGAGCCTGAAGGTATGGAATGGGTATCTCAATACTCCAGCGCCAATATGGTAAAGACGGACTTCTTTGAGGCGCGTTCTACAGCATATGCCAAATCAAGTGCTTTAGTAGATGATTTATAAGTTGTATCCGACAATACAAGTTTTCATGTCAGCGCTCTTCTTTATGGGAGCGCTGATTTTTATGCACGCTGTCTGTTACACGCTGTCTGTTACACGCTGTCTGTTGCACAAGCCATTCTGATGTCCGCCATCCACTGTGTAAGCCATACGGCAATTCCAAGCACAAAGATAGCCAAAGAGCCATAAAAGTGCAGGTAACCATATCTGTCACAGCTGCTGTGACAATTTGGTGCTTAACTTTGCAAAGGTCCTCGTGAATACTGTGAGTATGGAAGTCATAGTGTTGTTGCATAGTTAGGAAAGGCATGGGGAACCATGACGCTTTTTTCTCAAGACCACATGCTGGGGACCTTGCAGGCTGCCAATCAGGCGGAGGTATTTCAGGCGCTTGCTAACCGCGCCCAAGAGCTTGGGGTTGTCGCCAATACGTCTGCAATCATAGCCGACTACACCCAGCGTGAGGATGAAGCAACCACGGGGTTTGGCGGTGGCATTGCTATTCCTCATGCAAAGTCTGCGCAGGTTCTAACTGCGACCGTGCTGTTTGCAAAGCTTGATCCTGCGGTGGATTGGGACGCTATTGACGATAAACCCGTGGATACCGTGATCTCTTTACTGGTTCCATTGGGAGAAAACGCAGAGCACCTCAAGCTTTTATCGGCACTCAGTCGTAGGCTTGTCTACCCTGAATTTGTGCAGGTGCTCAAAAATGGAAGCACTGATGAGGTATATGAGCTTATTGCTAGTGTGCTTGCAGGAGATTAGGCAACAAGCTGCCGAGCCGCTCAGCTAACGAAGCAACGAGCTTATGAGTTTGTTTTTGTAACGAGTTTGTTTTTGTAGGCAAATCCAGCAACAAGGATGCTGGTAAGCATAACAACGGTGAGAGGAGGGCCTATGTCTCAGTCAATTGTTGCAGTAACCAATTGTCCGGCAGGTATTGCACATACCTATATGGTTGCGGAAGCAATTAAGACCAAGGGCGAGGCTGCGGGGTACGAGGTTCATGTAGAGACGCAGGGCGCAAACGGTATTGAGAACGCGCTGACTGCAGAGCAGATCAAACGTGCCGATTACGTAATTCTTGCACTGGGTAAGGGCATGACCGATGATGACCGCGTGCGCTTTGATGGAAAGAAAATCGTAGAAGTGCCGGTATCCAAGGCACTTAAGGATATGGATACCATCGTGTCCAATCTGGAGACACAAGCTCAGGTGTATCGTGCTACCGCGGTTGATTTGGGTGGTCGCGCAGCTAAAGAGGCATCGGTAAGCGGGCTTATGTCTCATCTTATGGCTGGAGTATCCGCTGCTCTACCCTTTGTTATTGGCGGCGGTTTGCTCATGGCCATTGGCTCTATCATGGCTCAGTTTGGTGCACCTAATGTAGAGCCCAATGTGGAAACGGGCACAGTTGCCTCTTTGGCTTGGGTACTCAACACCATTGGTGGCTTGGGCTTCTCATTTATGGTTCCTGTTATGGGTGGCTATATCGCTCAGTCTATTGGTGGTAAGCCCGCTTTAGCACCTGCGTTTATCTGCTCTTATTTGGCAAATCGTTCTGATTTGCTGGGCACTCCTGCAAATGCAGGCTTCATTGGTGCTGTTGCTATTGGCCTGTTAGTGGGCTATTACGCCAAGGCTATGAAGGACATCAAGCTTCCAAAGAACATGCAAGGACTCATGGGCTTTTTGATCATTCCGTTTACCGCACTTCTTATCTTTGGCATCTTGACCTACTACGTGTTGGGTCCCATTGCTGCTGGTATGATGAACGGCTTGGTGACCATGCTTCAAAGCGTCCCCGAGAGCGCTCGTTTGTTTGCAGCATTTCTTGTGGGCGCTATGCTTGCCTTTGATATGGGTGGCCCTGTTAATAAAGCAGCGTGGTTCTTCTCATTCTCATTGGTTGCCTCTGGCGTGTATGAGTGGTACGGCATCGTTGGTGTAGTAACCTTGCTACCTCCTGTAGCTGCGGCTATTGCTACTTGGATTAAGCCTGCTCTGTTTACCGAGGCAGAGCGTGACGCGGCATGGCCTGCTTTGATTGTTGGTGCAACCACTGCTACCGAACCCGCCATTCCTTATGCCTTAGCAGCGCCTTTGCCTATGATTTCTGCGAACGTTTTGTCCGGTGGTATTGCGGGTGCTCTGTCTATGGCGCTTGGGATTAAGCGTATGGCTCCTGGCATTGGCGTGTTTGATCCCTTGCTTGGTCTTATCACTCCGGCGCCACAGTATTACCTTGTATTCTTTGCTGGCCTTGCACTCAATGTGTTGTTTATTATCGTATTCAAGTCCGCTTGGATGAAGAGGCGCGCTCAGAAGAATAATGCGTAAGCAGCTTATATGCGCACCTGTTGTATGCGCGCCTGTGAGATACTTCTCACAGGCGCGTTTGTGCCCTTGCTCTAAGGAGGTTTTCTCATGCAGCTAGAGACGCTACACTATGATTTTGATGCCGTTATCGACCGTCGGGGTAGCTATAGCACGCAGTGGGATTATAGGGCAGATCGCTTTGGCACCAATGACGTCATTCCTTTCTCGATCTCTGATTCTGATTTTGAAGTCCCTACTCCCATAGTTGAGGCATTACAAAAGCGCTTGTCTCATCCCGTGTTTGGCTATACGCGCTGGAACCATCAGGACTTTAAACAGCCCATTGTGCAGTGGTTTTCCAGGCGTGGTGCTGCAAAGGTGGATCCAGACTGGATTGTGTATAGCCCCAGTGTCATCTACTCTGTGGCAACACTGATTCGTATGCTGTCTTGTCCAGGAGATGCGGTGGTTACGTTTATACCTCTGTATGATGGGTTTTACGGGGCAATCCAGGCAAACGGACGAGAAATGCTTCCGGTGTATATGCCTGCAGCACATGAGGGCTATCATTTTGATTTGGATGCGTTGTACGCGGCTTGTGAAAACCCACGCGCAAAAATTTTGCTTCTTACCAATCCGCATAACCCTACGGGCAAAGTGTTTTCTCGGCAGGAGCTTACTGATATTGTGGCGATTGCCCAACAAACCCACACCTTTATTATTTCCGATGACATTCATCGTGACCTCATTTTAGGGGATGTTCCCTACACGCCTATTACAGAGATCACTACGACCGGCGTGGCGCTTGCGTGCTCCAGTTCCAAAACGTTTAATACGGCTGGGCTGATTGGCTCGTATCTTTTTATTCCAGAATCGAATATTCGTGACGAGTTTTTGGTGGAGCTCAAACAGCGCAATGCCTTGTCTAGCGTAAGCATTATGGGTATGTATGCTCAGATGGCGGCATATACCAGTTGCGATTATTATGCAGATGGGCTGGTAGAGCATACGCGCTCAAACATGCAGCGTATCAAGGAGTTCTTGAGCAGTGCTATTCCGCGCATCAAGTTTGAAATTCCGCATGCTACCTATTTGGCTTGGATGGATATTTCTGAGTTGCAGCAAAGTTCAAAGCGCCTGCAACAGGCATGCGTAGAGCAGGGTCATGTAGGCATTATGAGCGGTGCAACCTATGGGGATGACCGCTTTATGCGCATGTGCGTGGCCTGCCCGCGGTCCAAGCTGGAGCAGGGACTTGAAGGACTGCTCAAGGGCGTGCAGAGCCTATGAGGCTAAACGGACGAGAAAAGCAGCTTATCCAGCTCTTACAAGAAGCTCCAGCAACAGGGCAACAATTAGCCGCAGCATTAGGCGTTTCTCGGCGTACGGTTTTGCGTGATGTCACCCGTCTTAACACGCTTTTGGAGTCTTGCGGTGCAGGCCAGATTGAGTCGGGGCTTAATTATCGCTTGCGTATTGACTCTCCGCGTGCGTTAGATACGCTGGTGCAACATGCCTACGATGAGGCCACGGAGGTGTTGCTTGCGCTTTTGACCACGCCTTCCACAACGGTGGGCGAGCTTGCCGAGTATACTGCTCTGCCTTTGGTCACAGTGCGTCAGTCAATAGACAAACTTAATATGCGATTTCGGGATATTTTGCATATTACCTCGCGCGCAGGACATGGCTTGAACCTCATATTTTATAAGCTTGGTCCAGTGGATTTGCTCACGGCACTGTGTGCACAAAATAACGCTCTTAAAAATGATATCGAGCTTTTAGCCAACGCCGGTCTTACGGCCCTGGGATCTTTGGTGCCAGAGGTGGAGGAGTATCGCGCCAAGCTCAAGCCCTGGTTGTCTACCGCTCAAGTAAACATGCAGGTTAATGCCGCTATTGCAACAGCGGGGTTTGTGCATAAAACAGCTACTTCTACCAATACATATCGCAGTGCGCTGCGTGCGTTTATCGATAAGAAAATGCAAACGTATACCTGGCTAAGCGATAAGCGCTATGAGCTTATGGGCCTTGCAACAGACATGCTTAATCAGCATGGCGTTCAGGGTGTGAGTGCTAATCTGCCACATTTGATTTTTGCGCATGTGGCTCGCGCTTCGTTGTTTCCAACCATCATGGACGATGAGTTTTGCACGCAGATTGAAGAATTGCGCATGGCTCATCCGTTTGAGTTTGATTTTGCCCGTATTTATTGCTCGCGTATAGAGCTTATGTACCCTGGGCTGTTATTAGAGCCAGAACTCTGTGCGCTGTATGTGATTGGCAGCTCGGCACGCGATTATACAGCGCCTACAACTATTTTGCTGGTAAGTGCTCGTAAGTCGCTGGAAGCTATCAATTGTGCGTTACTTGAACAAGCCATGAGCGATACCACCATTGTTGTGGTGGATGATCTTGCTGCTGCCGCCGCAAAGTATCGGACACAAAATTTTGACCTTCTTATCCGAGATGAAGCTTGCAATGGTCCTGGAGCAGATGATCTACCTTGGGATTTGCTTACCCATGGAATTTTGCGTGATAAGGACATAGCACAGCTCCAGCGCAGCGTGCTGTATACCTCATATAAAAGATCGCTTGCATCTATGTTGCCGAAAGAAAACTATGTGGCACTACAGACAAAGGGTTTGAGCTATGAGGCAACCCTCACCAAGGGTTTGGATATGCTGGTATCTTGTGGTCGCATGAGCAAAGAAGAAGCCACTGCTACTTTAGCGCGTGAGCTGCAGGCAGATCGCCTCGAGTTTAACGGCGTGGCCGTTCCTCATTGTGTGACTAAAACGCCGTCTCACAGCTTTAGGCTTTTTGCGATTTGTCCCACAACCGCTGTGCCTACACCACAGGAAGCTATTAAGCTGATCTTGATAGTGTTTGCAAGTAAGCATCAAGATGATAAGAATACGATCTTCTCGTATCTGTATTCTACGCTGTCTTCTCAAGCGTCCATTGAGCCAAATATGAGCTATCAGCAGCTCATGGGCCTGCTCGGTTTGGAGAACTAGTATGGATCATGCACACCAGTCAAAATCCTGTGGAGCGGACACTTCTGTCGTGCGCCTGCCAACCCACCAACAGATTGAGGCTTTTGTAAACCAACACTGGGAGGATGTTGTTGCGGATATTGCGCAGCTTGTTTCCATTCCCAGCACAGAGGATCCATCAACCGCTTCTGCCCAAAAGCCCTTTGGAGAAGCCGTAGATCAAGCACTACGCTGCGGTATGGAGATTGCTGTGCGCTTGGAGCTTGACGCACATTCCTGTGATGGGTATCTTGCGTTTGCGGATGTGCCCCTCTCAAAGTTGCGATCTCATGCGGCGAGCGACAGCTGCCCAAGAAAGCAAATCGCCACCATGGCACATCTCGATGTTGTTCCTGCGGGATCTGGATGGGATAGGGACCCCTTTTTGTTGCAGCGCCGTGATGGATATCTGGTTGGACGCGGCGTTTTGGATGACAAAGGCCCGGCAGTTCTGACTCTATGGGCGGCGCATTTCTTTACGCAGCCAGAATTTGCGCCATATCATAGCCTGCGGGTGCTTTTGGGTGGCAATGAAGAGACAGGCATGAAGGATGCCCACTATTATCAATCAAAATATGAAGCCCCTAATTTTCTCTTTACCCCTGATTCCTCTTGGCCTGTAGTGTGTGGCGAGAAAGGCTCATATAACGCACTCATTTCTTTTCCCGTGCAGACAGACGGACGTATTATTTCCATGGAAGGTGGCACCGTACGCAATGCGGTAGCGGCTCATGCTCATGCACTGGTACGCGCTGCGCTTAATGAATTGCCACAAGCAGAGCATATTTCGTTTTCCCCTGAAGGCGAGGGTTGTGTGCGCATAGCTGCTCAAGGTATTGGAGGCCATGCCGCCATGCCTGAGGGGACCAACAATGCTCTTGGGATTTTGGCAGAGTATCTCCTAGAAAATGGTCTGTACGCTCCAAGTGAGAAGCGCTGGTTAGAATTTCAGCAGCTCATGCATGGGGCATGGGATGGCTCTTTGTTGGGTGTAGACGCCACTGATGACATTTTTGATCCGCTTACTATTGTGAGCGGTGTTATGTACGTCCGTGATGGCATGTTTGTCCAGACCGTGGATAGTCGCTATCCCAAATCCACTACGCCTGATGCGTTGTGTGTTCAGCTTCAAAAGGTCTGTGCTCAGCATGGTTTGGAATTCGAAGAAGTGCGCCGCGGCAAGTATCTGTATGTCGATCCGCAAAGCCCTGAGATTATGACGCTGCTTAAAAGTTATGAGGAGTGGACTGGCGAGCACAAACAACCGGTAACACTGGGCGGTGGGACCTATGCTAAGCATTTTCCGTATGCTGTGGCTTTTGGTCCGGAAGAGGATCCAGATCCTCATGCGCCTGAATGGGTGGGTACCATCCATGGCCCCCAAGAGGCAATACCAGAGGCTTCACTCAAGCGTGCGCTTGCAATTTATATTACCGCGCTTGCCCAGCTGCTTAACGGGTAACAAGCGTTGCATAACGTCCGTTCAGCGTCTCTTATGCCTAGCGCGCACCCAGGGTCTTGCGGAGTTTCTTGGCAGTGGTAAGCGCCTTGTAATACACAGGGCGCAAAGGGATGTCTCTACCGGCTGCAACAGGAGTAATCTCGCTGGTAAACTTGGTTTTGAACTCATTGAGACCTTTAAGTGAAGGTGCAAAGTCACTGCCAATACCCATAAGGTCATAGTGGGTAATGCCCATCTCTCCCAGTAGACAGCACTCGGAATACAAGAGCTTATCGGTAACGTGCATGCGCATAACCTCAGAACGCATGCCAGCATAATAGCGTACGGCTGTGTGTCCCATGAGGGTTACGATGGACCAACCAACCACACGATCATCAATACGGGCAGCAAAGACGCGACAGTGGTCTTGGCCAAGCGCATTGAGCATGTCAGTGTAGTCGGACAGGGGAGCAGGAACAAAATTATCGCGCTTGCCCGTGTCTATCATGACCTCGTAATACTTGCTAAAGTCTTGGTAAGCACGATCGGTCTCATCCAGGCAGGTTGCAGGGCATTCACGCAACGCTTTGCGAACATCGCGCCTTCCTCGGCTTTTCATCTGCTTCAGAATTGCTTCATCGCCGCCTTCCAGCGGAATGACAACGGTTTGATCGTAGGGAACAGTGCTCAAAACGGGGAGTGCTAGATTGTCGTACCAGGTATCTACACGCATAAATACCAGGTGTTTATCGCTTTGCTTGAGCTGTGTCGCCAAAGCCTGCAAAACCTGCGTTTCTGTTTCTTGACTGGGATGCTCAAGCCAGGCAGGACCATGTACGGAGCGCAGATAATGGTAGCCGTGGGTCTCAAAGTCGATAAAAGAAATAAACGCGAGCGGCTGCCCATCCTGTTGGATAACAAAACTACCCCAAGGCTTGCGTCCCTCAATGGTTGCCTGGTAGCGCGCCCAGGCGGCAGTCTGTTCTATGGGAAGTAAAAAATCGCAGCCCTGGGCTGCGGATTCTAGCTCGGATATGCTTACTTTTTTAACGGTAATCATGCTGCTCCTTATACGTATTACGCGGCTTTATTATACCGAGCGCACTCCGAGCGGGGTGCTCTTTGCCTGGTCTGCGTGAAAATTACGTGATTGTTGCGGACAAATCTAAGAAATCGAGGGCGGGGCGTGACCTTTATTTTGGGGTGGTGTATACTTTTAAAGCTATTTTTGTAGAGCCCCGTAATCTCTGTAAAAGAATTAGCAGCAGTTGTTCGTCCAGGAACAGCTACGTATCCGTATGTTGGAGGAGTCAAGTGAACAAATCGACTCATTACGCCAAGGCCGGCGAAGTCGAGCGCAATTGGGTGCTCGTTGACGCTGAGGGTGCTACCTTGGGCCGTCTTGCTACTCAGGTTGCAATGATTCTGCGTGGTAAGAATAAGCCTCAATACACCCCTCACACTGATACCGGAGACTTTGTAGTAGTTATCAATGCCGATAAGGTAGTGCTCACTGGTGTTAAGGCAGAGCACAAGTCTTACTGGCGCTACTCTGGTTTTCTTGGCGGTCTTAAGACCGAGTCTTTCAAGGTGGCTATGGAAAAGCATCCCGAGCGTGTAGTAGAGCACGCAATCAAGGGCATGCTCCCCAAAACTCGTCTTGGTGCTCAGCAGTATCGTAAGCTTCATGTATACGCTGGTTCAGAGCACCCTCACACCGCCCAGAACCCTACCAAGATTGATTTGGAGGCATAACCGATGGCTGATAACACCGCTGTATACACCGGCACTGGCCGTCGCAAGGAGGCCGTCGCTCGCGTACGCCTCGTTCCCGGCACCGGCAAGGTTACCATTAATGGTCGCGAGGCTCTGGCTTACTTTGGTCGTCAGCAGCTCGTAGACAATGCACTTGCACCTTTTAAGGTCACAGATACCGTAAACGCTTTTGACGTCATTGCTCGTTGTGATGGCGGCGGCATCAACGGTCAGTCTGGCGCACTTCGCTTGGGTATTGCCCGCGCTCTTCTCAGCGCTGGTGAGTATCGTCCTGAGCTCAAGAAGGCCGGCTTCCTTACCCGTGATGCCCGTGCTGTTGAGCGCAAGAAGTACGGTCTGAAGAAGGCCCGTAAGCGTCCTCAGTTCTCCAAGCGTTAATCTGTTATTTATTTCAGATTCATCGAAGGGGTTCGTCCTAGTGGCGAGCCCCTTTTTTGTTGGGTTACCATAGTACAAGCCGAAAGAACGGGAGACAAAATGAAGTATTTCGGGACTGATGGATTTAGAGGTAAGGCAAATGAAGGCCTTACGGTAGACCATGCCTTTCAAATTGGTCGTTTTATTGGTTGGTATTATGGTGCCAAGCAGGAGCGCAAGGCTCGTGTGCTTATTGGTAAGGACACACGTCGCTCCAGCTATATGTTTGAATCTGCTCTTGTAGCAGGCGTGGTTGCCTCGGGCGCTGACGCCTACCTGTTGCATGTCATTCCAACCCCAGGTGTGAGTTTTGAGGTGGTTGATGGCAATTTTGACTGTGGCGTCATGATTACTGCCAGCCACAATCCGTATACCGATAACGGCATTAAGCTGGTCAACAACGATGGCTACAAGATGGAAGAGGACATCTTGGAGCAGGTTGAGGACTATATTGATCATAAGTTTGAGCTGCCTTTGGCCACGGAAAACGCAATCGGCTGTACGGTGGATTACATGCAGGGGCGTAATCGCTACATTGCCCATCTCATAGCCAGCGCAAACTTCTCGCTCCAGGGTGTAAAGGTGGGTCTGGACTGTGCCAATGGTGCTGCTTCCAGTGTTGCCAAACCTGTTTTTGATGCCCTTGGGGCAGATGTACGCGTAATCAATAACTCACCCAATGGCTTTAATATCAATGTGGACGCGGGATCCACTCATATTGAGGTTTTGCAGCGTCACGTGGTGGAGCAGGGCTTGGACGTGGGCTTTGCCTACGATGGTGATGCAGACCGCTGTATTGCTGTGGATGATCGTGGTCGCGTGGTAGATGGTGACCTCATTTTGTACGTGTGTGCTAAATACCTCAATAAGCATGGTCGTTTGGCGGGCGGTACGGTAGTTCCTACCGTTATGTCCAATTTTGGCCTGTTCAAAGCCTTAGATGTCGCCAAGGTTGCCTATGAGAAAACCGACGTGGGCGATAAAAACGTCTTTGCCTGCATGCGCGCGCATGGCTACTCGTTGGGTGGCGAGCAATCTGGTCATGTTATTTTTGGCGACATAGAAAATACCGGAGATGGCATCATGACCAGCCTTCGAGTAATGGAAGTTATCCGTGCGGAGCATGAGACCTTGTCCGAACTGGTTCGTCCTGTTTCGCTGTATCCTCAGCAGCTGGATAACATCCGTGTGGCCAACAAGCAGGCCGCTATGGAATCTTGTGAGGTCAAGGCTGCGGTGGCGGCTGCCGAGAAGTTCCTCAAAGGTAATGGCCGCGTTTTGGTTCGCGCATCGGGTACCGAGCCACTGGTGCGTGTGCTGTCAGAAGCACCAGACGAGAAGCTTTGTCGCGATGCAAACGCCATTGTTATTGCAGCGCTAGAACCCTTTAAGGCTTAGATAGACATCAGTCCGGATCGTTAGGATAGGTATGTGCGGAATCGTTGGCTATATTGGAACAAAACAGGCGGCGCCGTTTTTATTAGAGGGGCTTGCCGCTCTTGAATACCGCGGATATGACTCAGCGGGCGTGGAAGTGCTGTCTAAGGACGGTGGGTTGCACGGGGTTAAGTGCGCTGGTCGTGTGTCTGTATTGGCGCAGCGCTGCTCTACGGCAAATCTGTTGGGTACCAGCGGCATTGCTCACACGCGTTGGGCAACTCACGGTGCTCCCTCGGATAAAAACTCTCACCCTCATGTGGACTGCTCGGGACGCGTGGCCATTGTCCACAACGGTATTATCGAGAACTACCGCGCGCTTAAAGAGGAGTTGCTGGTAGCGGGGCACAGTTTTGTATCCGATACAGACTCTGAGGTGATAGCCCATCTGATCGAGGAGTCTTTAGCCGGTCCGGCTCAAAAAAACCTGCTGGAGGCGGTGTGCATTGCAACAAGCCGCTTGGAGGGTTCGTGGGCCCTGGCGGTCTTGTGTGCAGATACCCCTGATGAGTTGGTGGTTGCTCGCAATCGTTCTCCGCTGATCATTGCTCAGGCACCCGATGGTGTGTATGCCGCATCCGATGTTTCTGCACTGGCCGGCAAGGCCTCTGAGGTCATTCAGTTGGACGATAAGCAGCTGGCGCGTCTTTCCAAGAACGGCAACGTGAGCGTCATCAGCTCCGAAGGCTCGCTTGTTGCACAACCCAATAAATACACGGTTGATTGGGAGGCTTCCGCAGCTACCCTGGGCGGCTATCCAGACTTCATGGCAAAAGAAATTGCCGAGCAGCCCGAGGCGCTAGAGCGTCTGTTGCATGAGCGCATGTCTGATACGGGCATCACACTGGATGAGCTTAAAATGTCCAATCAAGATATTGCTGCTATTGATAGGATCTATGTCATTGCCTGTGGTACCAGCTATCATGTGGGGCTTATCGCCCGTACCGTGATAGAAGCCTGGGCAAAGGTGCCCGTTGTGGTAGAAACGGCATCAGAATTTATTTATCAGGATGTGTTGGTAACGGATCATACGCTGTGCGTGATTATCTCTCAGTCCGGAGAAACAGCCGATACCCTCTCTGCCGCTCGCAAGATGCGTAGCTTGGGTGCGCGGGTGTTTGCCATCACCAACGTGATTGGCTCTACCGCCGCGCGCGAAAGTGACGGCGTGCTGTATATTCAAGCAGGTCCTGAGGTATGCGTCTGTTCCACCAAGGCCTATACGGCTCAGATGGTTGCAGCTGTTCTGTTGGCGCTGTACTTAGCACACCACAAGGGCACTATGAGCTACGAGCAGGTGCAAGACAAGTATTCTGAGCTGCTCAAACTGCCCGATCAGATGCGTGAAGTGCTCAAGCGTGGTTGGCAGGACAAGGTGGTGTCTCGGGCCTTTGCCCAGGCAAACTCCAGCTTGTTTTTGGGGCGTGGCGTTAATGCCACAACGGCTGCAGAAGGCGCCTTAAAGCTTAAAGAAGTGAGCTATCTTCATGCAGAAGCCTATGCTGCCGGTGAGATGAAGCACGGTCCCATTGCGCTTCTCGAGAAGGGCTTTCCTGTTGTGGCGCTTGTGCCGCAAGATCGCGTGCATGATAAAACCGTTTCCAACATAGAGGAAGTTATCGCTCGTGGAGCTACCTGCATTGCTGTAGCTACCGACGGCGATGCGGATGTGGCTGCGCTGTGTCATCATGTGCTGTGGATTCCGCCCATGCAGGAGGAGCTCTTTGTTCCCATTGTGGCCGTTGTTCATTTGCAGATGCTTGCACGTAACGTGGCGCTGGCGCGCAAGTGTGATGTCGATAAGCCACGCAACCTGGCTAAATCGGTTACGGTTGAGTAGGGCAAAGGTGGCAAGACTATGGCACTAGCTGGTGTTGGGGTAGACATTTTTGAAATTGCACGCATGGAGCGCGCACTTGAGCGCTATCCTCATCTTGCTGCGCGCGTGTTTACACCCCAAGAACAAGCGTACTGCAATGCCAAAGCGCGTCCCGCTCAGCATTATGCCTGCCGATTTGCAGCACGTGAAGCTGTGCTTAAGGCTTTGGGCACGGGTTTTTCACAAGGTATTGGTCTGTCCGATGTGAGTGTTGCGCACGATGCCAATGGCAAACCCATGGTCGTGCTGTGCAATAAGGCGTTTGCCATTGCGCAGAAAAACGGTGTACTTGAGGTGGCGCTTTCGCTATCGTTTACTCATGAGTTTGCCGTAGCCAATGCCGTTGCTGTAACGGCTCAGGCTCGTCCCAAAAAGGACGAGAAGCCCGATCCAAAGGAGCAGCTTGCCGCCTCATTCAAGGAAGCTCGTTGCGTGATAGATGAGCTAGAACGTGTACAAATTTCTGCCATGGAGCCCCTAGGAGCACCGCGTGCCCAAAAGCAAGCTGCTGATCCTACCGGCACGACCATGCTTGATGTTGTTGATGTTGCCAACCAGTCCACCGAGGAGTAGTGATAGTCCATGCAACCAGTTCTTAATGTCGAGGACATTAAGCGCGTTGAGAGTAGTCTTAATCGTGCTGGGGTAAGTGTGTCCGAGCTCATGCATCGTGCGGGTGCGGCTGCGGCGGCAGAAGTTGCTCATATGGAGGATGTCCATTCTGCCCTCATCTTTGTTGGTATGGGCAACAATGGTGGAGATGGCTGGGTTGCAGCAGAAGATCTCCTTAAGATGGGCTTGGCTGTTACGGTGGTCTGTCCTGTTGCGCCAGAGGCACTGCGTTCGGATTTGGCGTTGGTTGCTGCTCGCAGCGCTGTTGCAGCGGGTGTATCGGTACGAGTGGCCCCGCCGCGCTCCCAGCTTGATGAGCTGTTGTTTGAGCATGACGCGTGTCTGGATGCCATGTTGGGCACCGGGTTTCATGGCGTTGTTTCCGCTCCGTTTGACATCTGGATTGATGCCATCAATATGAGTGGTATTCCGGTTGTGTCTGTGGATGTACCCAGTGGTTTATCGGCACAAACAGGGCATGCCTCGGGTCTTTGTGTCTATGCGGACATCACGGTAACCATGATTGCATTAAAGCCCGGCCTTCTGGCGGATGAAGGCCGTGATGCTTGCGGCGCCATTGTGATTGCTCCGCTTGACGATAAAACAGAAGAGCTGGTTTTGAAGGCCGATCCCGTAGCGTGGCGTGCCGAGACAAGCGACTACATGGATGTGATTGCTAATCGTACCAGCGCTATCGATAAGTACACGCGTGGCAGCGTATTGGTCGTGGCAGGCTCCACGCGCTATCCTGGCGCAGCAATTTTGGCAGCGCGCTCTGCTGCACGAAGCGGCGCGGGCTATGTAACACTGGCGGTTCCTGCTTGCATTGCTGCAATTGTGCAGGCACAGCTTATAGAAATTCCCGTAGTACCCTGTCCCTATGACCCTGAATCCGGAACTTTTTCTGAGGATGCGGTTGATATTATCGTAAAGCTTGCCGGACGCGCTAACTCCGTTTTGGTTGGCCCGGGTATGCGTGTTACTGCAGCCACCGTATGTTTGTGCTCCCACTTACTGTCCACTAAAGTTCCACTGGTTATGGATGCAGATGCGCTTAATTGCTTAGCGCGACTTACAGAAAATCGTCTGGATAACTACCCGGAGCTGATCCGCCGTCAGTCCACCTTGGTCCTTACGCCACACCGTCGTGAACTTGGTCGGCTTATGGGCTTGCCCGATACCCCACCAGATTCTCTTACCTCTGCACTTGAGGCATCACGTCGTATTGTTTGGTCTGATGGTGGTTCTGAGCTTACGATTGTGGCAAAGGGCAGCGCTACCGCTTGTGTGGGCGTTGAATCTGCCGTGTTACCTAAGCCCGGTCCTGCATCGTTGGCAACGGCGGGTTCTGGAGATGTACTGTCTGGTGTTATTGCAGCACAGTTGGCGCAAAACAAACCAGAGGGTGCACTGCTTCCCTTGCTGTGCGCTTTGGCCTGCGAGATTCATGGTGGTGCAGCAGTTATGGCAGAAGCACGCTTTGGAAGCCGCGGTGTCATGGCGTCCGACCTTATCGACAGTCTGGGCCTAGCAACTGACCAGATAGAAACGCAGGCTGCCATGCCAGAAGATATGGACTTTAGCCTTGATTCGCAGCACGGCACCGAGGGAGATGACCGGATTGCTTAGTAAGGCGTGCCCCGACACTCGCTGGGCGTGGGTAGAGATTGATCAAGCTGCACTGCGCTACAACACCCGTGCTTTTAAGGCTCGCCTTGCACGGGGCGTTAAGATGATGTGTGTGGTTAAGGCGGATGCCTATGGCCATGGGGCGGTGCCTTGCGCCAAGATTATGGCTGCCGCTGGAGCAGATCAATTTGCCGTAGCGACGGTAGAAGAGGGCGTGCAGTTGCGGCACGCTGGGATTCTTGAGCCAATTTTGCTGCTATCAGAACCTCCCGTAGAGGCCATTCCTACTCTTATTGAGTACGATATTATGCCTTCAGTGTATACCGAAGAGTTTGCCTATGCACTGGGTGAAAGTGCATCGCTTGCAGGCAAAGTGGCTCACTATCATATTGCCGTAGATACGGGCATGAGCCGCATTGGTTTGCGTCCTTCAGATGTGCTGGAGTTTCGTCGTAATGTAGAGTTTCATGCAGGGCTTGAGTGTGCCGGAATTTTTACACACTTTGCTACGGCAGACGAGCCTGGCGGTTGGGACTTTGAGCTGCAATATAAGCGCTTTATGGACGCGGTGCACTCCCTTGATGAAGCGGGTTTATCGTACGGCATTGTGCATTGCAACAATACTCCTGCAACCATGCTACATACAGAAACACAGCATATGATGTGTCGTGTTGGAGTTGGCCTGTACGGCATGCATCCCGCTAGCACAACGGTGTACACCATGGAGCTCAAGCCCGTTATGAGCGTGCGCGCTCGGGTGACACACACCTGCTATCCCGCAGTGGGTGAGGGCGTAAGCTATGGTCTTACGTATCGTATTCCAAAACAGAATATTCAGATTGCCACCATTCCTCTTGGGTATGCCGACGGACTTTCTCGCAATCTTTCCAACAAGATGGAGGTGTTGGTTAATGGGCAGCGCTGCAAACAGGTTGGTCGTATTTGCATGGATCAGTGCATGTTTGCTGTGGACGTAAATAGTCGGAGCTATAAGCCCAACACCCCTGTTGAAGTGGGAGACGTGGTAACCATCTTAGGCACCGATGGCCAGCAGGCCATTACCGCAGAAGACCACGCATATATACGCGATACCATCAACTACGAAGTTACTTGCAATTTTGGAATGCGATTGCAGAAAGTATATGTATAGCATATGGCTCGTGTGCGAAAGGAGCGCCCATCGCTAGCGGACGCTGAAGGGACTATATACACCATGGAGATTCCGGGACATCCACATCCAAAACCCGGTGAGGTTTCACTGGATGAGCTTGCGGCTCTTATGCAGGATTGTCGTAAGTGTACCTTGTGTGACACGCGTACCACCATTGTGTTTGGTGATGGCAATCCGCATGCGCGGGTGATGTTTATTGGTGAGGCTCCCGGCCGTAATGAGGATTTGGGAGGCAAGCCATTTATTGGTGCTGCAGGTCATAAGCTGGATGCCCTCTTAAGCTGTGCAGGTTTAATGCGAGAAGAGATTTTTATCGCCAACGTACTCAAATGCCGCCCGCCCGCAAATCGCAATCCGCGCTACGATGAAATTCAAGCCTGTTCACCCTACTTACGTGAGCAAGTGCGCTCTATTTGGCCCGATGTGATTGTTTGTTTGGGTAACTTTGCTTCGCAATGGGTACTAAAAACAGAGCAGGGCGTAACCAGTTTGCGTGGACAGCTGTATCAACAAGGACACTTTGTTGTCTGTCCAACCTTTCATCCGGCGGCGACCATCTATCACAGGGAGTGGCAGCCACTTTTGGAGGAAGACCTGCGTCTTGTGGGTGCGTGGCTTACGCAAAATCCTCGTTCGGGCAGTGCTCAAGCTGATCGAACACAACTCCCTAAGGAGTAGGCATGATGTTACTTCCAACCAAGCTTGACGATACGAGCTACGAGTCTGCCTGTTTTGAGCAAACTATTGGCTTGGGAGCGCAGCTAGGTGCTTTGTTGCAAGCGGGAGATGTTGTGGTGCTTACGGGTGATCTGGGAGCAGGAAAGACACAGCTTACCAAGGGTATAGCACAGGGCATGGGTATCACAGATGAAATAACCAGTCCTACCTTTACCATTCAGATGATATATCAGGGTACATCCATGCCACTCTATCATTTTGACCTGTATCGCCTGTCTGATCCAGAAGAGCTGGGTGATGCCGGTGTGTGGGACGCACTGGAAAGTGATGGCCCCTGTGTTATAGAGTGGGGCGAGCAGTTTTCTGAAGAGCTGGGGGAGGAGCGCCTCGACGTGTTTCTCACCAGATTGGATGATCAAGCAAAAGCTGGTCAGGAGCCAGCTCGTCAAATCAAATTTGAACCAAAGGGAGAGCGCGCACGAATTCTTGTGTCGCAGCTTGCCTGTGCAATTGAGTAGAGGTTTTTATGGCATTAGCAGATGGGCGCAAGCTTGTTCTTGCGCTTGATACGTCTTCCGACATGCTGGTGTGTGGTGTTGCCGCATGGGACGAGACTGACCTTGGCAGCGCATCCACAACTACCGGTTCTGCCCAGAAGCCCCGCGCTATGGTGCAGATGCTGGCTTGTCGTGACCACCTGTGTCGTCGGCAAGCAAATGTAGAGTTGGTAAGCACGGCACAGCAAGCACTGAGCGATGCGGGACTAAGCATAGAAGATGTGGATAGCGTGCTAGTGGGTCGTGGTCCTGGTTCATTTACTGGTGTGCGTATTGGTATTGCTACGGCCAAAGGCCTTGCTTGTGGTGCAGGAACTCCCTTGTGGGGTGGCTCTACCCTCGATAGCATTGCGTGGACTGCCTGGAAGGCTGGTGTGCGCGGCACTTTGGGCGTGGTAGCAGATGCTATGCGTGGCGAGGTCTATCCTGGCACCTATCAGCTGGATGATATGGGGGCGTGTCGTCTGTTTGGCACCGAGGTGGTTCGCAAGGCTCAGGTCTGCGTAGACCAGTGGCGTACACAGCTCAACGCTGCAGAACTTATCTTGTGTGGTGACGGCTTGGTAAAGCATCGTGAAAAATTTGAACAAGCAGGCTTTACCACCATTCTTGATGAAAACCTTTGGCGCCCTACCAGTGAAGGCTTGTTGCTTGCCTATGCCGCACCCAATGCTGTGGCGGATAGGGCTGCGGGAGATCCGGCATTGGTATTGCCCGTATACACCCGTCTGTCCGATGCAGAAGAAAACGAGCGCAAACGTTTGGGTATGCAGGTGCCTGCGAGCGTAGCAATTACAGGCACGGCAGATGTGCTTGCCGATATGCACCTGCGGCTGCGTCCCATGAGCGTTAACGATATAGATCAAGTGGCTGCCCTTGATGCCCTGTGTTTTGAGGACTCCGTTCATATGCCGTGGACGCGCACCATGTTTGAAGAGGAGCTTGCCGCACCAGGTAGGAGTTGGTGGGTTGCTCATGATATGGATCAGATTATTGGTGTTGCAGGTGGCATGCTTGTGGGCGACGATATGGAAATCAGCACGGTGGACGTACTGCCCGCTCGTCGTCGCGAGAAGATCGCGTCGCGCCTGATTGCACGACTTGCCTACGATGCGCAAATGCTCAATGCACAAAGCATTTCCCTTGAGGTATATGAGCACAATGATGGGGCACTAGCCCTGTATGAAAGCATGGGATTTGTACAAGAAGGAGCACGCCCCAATTATTATGGCGCTGGTAATGCGGCATATATCATGCGTGCCAGCCTGCCTTTATCGGTAGATACACAGGTGGATACCGTTGTGCCTACCCCACAGGCATCCATTCGCCCTTGGCCCATTGTGGCACACGAGCGCTCGCAAAAAACCCAGCAAGCACTTGCCCAGGCCGGGGAGCTCATCTTGTCCATTGAGTCTTCGTGCGATGAAACCGCCATGGCCATCATAGATTCGCATGGACAGATTTGTGCCAATGTGGTGGCAACCTCCATTGATTTTCATGCCCGCTTTGGTGGCGTTGTTCCAGAGATTGCTTCGCGCAAACATGTTGAGGCCATCGTGGGCGTTTTTGAGGAGCTTATGGCACAGGCGGGTGAGTACTTTGGCTGTGACACGCTTGAACCATCTGACCTTTCTGCCGTCGGCGTAACCGCAGGTCCTGGGTTGGTTGGAGCCTTGGTTGTAGGCGTTGCTTTTGCCAAAGGGCTGTGTGTGGGCGCACAGTTGCCCTTGATTGCCGTGCACCATCTAGAAGGTCACTTGCTCGCTAATTTGTTTGAGACGCCCGACCTGGAGCCACCCTTTGTGGCAAGCCTTGTTTCTGGTGGTAATACCATGCTGGTGTACGTGCGCGCGTGGGGAGACTACCAAATTTTGGGTACGACCATTGACGATGCCGTGGGTGAGGCCTTTGATAAGGTAGCTAAGGCGCTTGGTTTAGGCTATCCCGGTGGTCCTGTTATAAGTAAACTTGCCGCCAAAGGAAATAAAAAGGCTATACATTTTCCGCGCGCAATGATGCATAGTCACGACTACCGTTTTTCTCTCTCCGGTCTTAAGACCTCAGTGATTACCTACATAGAGAATCAAAACAAAAACGGCAACCCCATCAACCTTCCGGACTTGGCGGCTTCGTTTGAGGCTGCGGTGGTTGACGTGCAGGTGTCAAAGGCGCTGGCCGCAGTAGAAGAAACGGGCGTACATGACTTTTGTGTGGGCGGAGGCGTGGCGGCAAATCCTGCCCTCCGTGCAGAATACCAGCAAAAATTCGGGAAGCGTGGCGTTCGTGTGACCGTTCCGCCTCTGGTGGTGTGTGGCGATAACGGCGTGATGATTGCAGCTGCAGCGCTGCGCAATTTCCGCGCAGGACAGTTTGCGCCACTGAGTTTGGACGCAGATCCTAACGCTGTTTTGGGTACGTGGTCCAGCACGGTCAAGCCGATCGTGCGTCCTTTAAGCCAGTAAAATGTAGCCTGTAATGCTTCTTAAAACCTAGTCTTTTTCTAGGATTGTGATGCATAAAATTGGATGGTATATTCAATAAACTGGGACCATGAATCAAAATATCCACTTAGATTTTATGTCGATGGTGTTTCTTTCTGATGTGTGCGTGCTTTAGATAGATGTATGTACTAGACTACTCTAATAGCACATAGAACTTTCACGCATTCAGTTGCAAGGGGGAAGGGAATGGGTCCCTTCCGGTTGTATGTGCGGAGGGGGTCGCTCAAAATTGCTGGAAAGAAGGAAATAATATGACCTTACCCATGCGTAAAGAACCACCACAAAGCTCTTGTTCAACTATGATGGTCAAACCTCAACGATCGCAATTCTCGCGGCGTGATTTCCTTAAGTTTTCTGGTATCTCAATTTTGAGCATAGCAGGCGTATCTGTTTTGACGGCTTGCGGCCCTGCACCTGAGGGCACGGTAGATTTGGTTGCCCGTAAAGACGGCGCATCTTCAGCGACTGTTTTGGGTGATGGCAAGACCTTGCGTGTTGGTATGGAGGCTGCGTATGCCCCCTTTAACTGGCAAGCAACCCAGGCATCTGATACCACTATTCCTATTCAAAATGTTTCTGGCGCTTATGCCGATGGCTATGACGTGCAGCTTGCCAAGGTAGTTGCGGCTGCATTGGGCATGGAAGCTGTTGCGGTCAAGATGTCCTTTAGTGGCTTAATTGACTCTTTGAACAATGGTCAGATTGACATTATTATGGCGGGTATGAGTGCTACGGATGAGCGCCGTCAAGCGATTGATTTTTCCGACCCCTATTTTGTAGGCGGTTTTGGTTTGTTGGTAAAAGAGGGTTCAAAATATGCCACGGCAACGTCTTTGGCCGACTTTGATGGTGCTGCCGTCCTGGGTCAAAAAGATACGATGCTGGATACGGTTATCGATGAGATCCCTCATGTTAACCATCTCACGCCGGTAGAATCCGTTCCATCTCAGCTGTCACAGCTTAACCAAGGTACCTGTGACGCTATTACTTATAACACCGAGAATACCAAGGGCTTGCTTCGCGCCAATAAAGGTTTGGTAGCAATCCAATTTGACGAGGGTAAAGGGTTTGGTGAAACCGTACCCTGCAATGCAGGTATTAAGAAGGGACAAGATGCCATTCTTGCAAAGATCAATGAGGCATTTTCCAAGATTTCTCAAGACGAGCGTACCAAAATTTTTGATGCGTGCGTAGACCGTCAGCCTGCATAAGCTGCTTTTAATCTGCCTGTTATACAATTTATTTCATAAGGAGCAATCCACATGAGCAATCAACAAGGGGGCGCTGTGCCTCCAAGTACTGGGTTTAGCGCGCTTCTTCGCTTTATTAAGACCGACCACCGCTATGTGTTGTTGGGTACCAGTGCTATTGCCTGCTTAGGCATGTGGTTTTCTAGCCAGGTTCGTAGTACTTGGAGCTTTTTGGCTCCCGTGTACACACTGGAAGTTGTCATGTATTACACGCTCTTTGCGTTTGTAGTTTTTTCTGCTGTTGCGCTGGTAAATAAGCTCGTGCATTGGAAGGATTATGCTACGACCTCTTGGTTTGTCTCGACACGAGCAAAAAAGATTGAGCGCATTGCCTCGTATGTAGTGGTAGCACTGACCATCATCTTGGCTGTTGATCGTGTGGTTATGGGCTTTGGCTCCATTGTTGCAGGAAGTGTAGGTGCACAGGCCAACCCTGATGGATTTTTGCCCAGTGCGGTATACATGGTGTACCAAGGTCGTGGCATTTTTGCACGCGGCATTGCAACCACTATTGAGCTGGCTGTATTTGGTACCGTTATCGCTTTTTTCCTTGCAGTTCTGCTGGTGTTTATCCGTATTCAGAAAATTGATAGGCCAGACAATGACTTTGTTCGCTTTCTTAAGGTAGTGGGCGTAGGCTTTGCCAAGCTGTATTCTGCTGTGGTGCGCGGCACACCTATGATGGTGCAGTCCTTGCTTATTTACTTTGCTGGTTTTGCTGTACTCAGTTCTACGGGCATGTCTGCTGGTGAGATTCGTGCCATTTGGAGTACTTTTATTGCTGGTTTGGTTACCATCTCGCTTAACTCTACTGCGTATATGATGGAGGTCTTGCGCGGAGGAATTGAGGCGGTAGACGGCGGTCAAAATGAGGCGGCACGTTCTCTTGGCCTTTCTCAGTGGCAAGCTATGACACGCGTTGTCTTTCCTCAGGGCATTAAAAACGCCATTCCTGCCCTGTCCAATGAGCTGGTTGTAAACATTAAGGACTCTTCGGTTTTGTCCGTTATTGGCGTGTTTGACCTCATGTTTGCCACCACTACGGTTGCTGGTATTTATTATCGTCAGCTTGCGGTGTATGCGGTTGCTACCGTGTGCTATCTGATTTTGACCATGATTGCTTCTAAGCTTTTGGGCATGCTTGCTTATCATCTGGAAGTGTCATCGCCTGGTCCGGTGTTATCCACCTCAGACATGACGCATACCACTGGTGTTGCGGGAGCTAAGGCAGATCCCACGAAGGTTGTAGTGCATAAAGCACCTGTGGCTAAAGCATCTCGTAAGGGTTCTGGCTCTACCCAGTCAGCCCCATCATCTAAATCGGCACAATCATCCAAATCTGCCAATTCATCCAAATCGACCAAATCGACGGAAAGGTAAGCATCATGACTGACACAGCTTCCAACACCCCCGTCACTGCTCAAGATCCGGTTATTAAGATTGAAAACCTGCGCAAGAGCTTTGGTACCCATGAGGTACTTAAGAACATTGACTTTGAAGTTTTTCCTGGTGAAGTAGTCACTATTATCGGTGCATCAGGCTCTGGAAAATCTACCCTGCTGCGCTGCATCAACTTGTTAGAGATGCCCGATTCTGGCCATGTATGGTTCCGCGGTCATGACCTTGCAGCTCAGCATGTAGATGTGAATAAGCTGCGTTCCAGCATTGGTATGGTATTCCAGGGCTTTAACCTGTTTAACAACCTCAACGTGCTGGATAATTGCACGCTGGCACCCACTGCGCTCAAGAAGATGAAGAAGCCTCAGGCAGAAGAGATAGCCAAAAAACATCTTGATTCCGTGGGTCTTCTCGACTTTGCGCATGCATCTGTTACATCACTGTCGGGCGGCCAAAAGCAGCGTGTAGCCATTGCGCGAGCCCTATGTATGGAGCCCGAGATCATGCTGTTTGACGAGCCTACCAGCGCGCTTGATCCAGAAATTGTCGGCGAAGTCCTCATGGTTATGCGTGACCTGGCAGCCCAGGGTATGACCATGGTTGTGGTTACGCATGAGATGGACTTTGCAAAAAATGTTTCCGATAAGGTCGTGTTTATGGATCAGGGAGTCATTGCAGAGATGGGTGACCCGCACAAACTGTTTACTAATCCAGATTGCGATCGTACGCGCGAGTTTTTGTCGCGTTATTTGGAAGATACCGGCGTAGAAGGCGTAGACTAGCGGCAGAGTTCTGCACTTTTGGCTTTTCTGCTCGTGAACTTTATCGTTGTTTTGGGAGTGGATATGGGACAACAATTGCGTGTGATTTCCTCTAATCACCTCTTTATTTCTGCCGATAAGCCCAATGAGGCGGCAACGCTTGTGCTGGAACAAGATCGCGTGGCTCAGGTTTTGCCTCGTGAGGCCTTCGCTCAATTTGCTGGTCAGGCAGATGCGCTTGATGTGGGAGACAACTTTGTCTGCCCAGGGTTTCATGACGCACATCAGCACGTGTTTCACGCGGCGTTGTTTCCCTCACGCTTGGCAACTGAATATCCCGGTACTAGCGAGAAGGACTGCGTAGAGCACATGCGCGAGTTTGCCGCCACAAGACCAGGCAATGGGTGGCTGGTCAGTCATGGCTGGCGCGAGATTTTGTGGAGTCCTTCCAATGTTCCTACGCGAGCCTCTTTGGATGAGGTATTTCCCAACAGACCCGTGGCTATGTACTCGGGGGATGCGCATACGCTGTGGCTTAACAGCTGTGGCATGCGTGAACTGGGTATTACGGATGACACCACGCCACCTGCAGGTGGTAGCTTTGACAGGGATGAACAGGGCCATCTTACCGGCGTGTTGCGTGAAGCGGCGGGCATGGTATACATTGCACGTATTTTGGCGAGCTTTAGCACAGAGGAGCTCAAAGAAATATATGCCAACTACTTTAAGCAGCTTAATGCCTTGGGTATTACGAACGTGTGCGACATGGCGCTTTCTTTGGTGGCAGGTGCCGATGGCATCAATTCCCACATATACGAGGCGCTACAGGCAGACGGCTGTTTGAGTGTTCGTGCTCATATGTATCCCACGCTTACCGATGATCTTTCTACCTTAGAAGACTTACAGGCACGTCTAACAGGACCAAAACTGCGTGCTCCTGGCTTTAAGCAATTTTTTGATGGCGTTTCTAGCCAGCATACGGCTTGGTGTTCTCAGCCGTATACCAACGCACGTTTTGCAGGGGATGTGGGGCGCCCAACGGTGAGTCCCGAGCGCATGCGTGAGCTGGTGCTTAAGGCCGCGGCAGCTGGTCATTCTGTGCGTATCCATACCATTGGCGATCGTGCGGTATCCGAGGCACTTGCTATTTTTGAGGAAGCTCATGCACGCTATGGTACGCCCACTCAGGGAGCCAACACCATGGAGCACATAGAGGATATTGTGCCTTCAGACCTTACCCGCTTTGCTGCTGCTCAGGTGGTTGCTTCCGTACAGCCCCCTCATGTGACCATTGATATAACGCAGCCCGCACGAGACTTGGGAGAGCAACGCGCTTCTCGCATGTGGCCATTTGCTCAGATGCTTGATGCTGGAGCTACGTTGGCATTGGGCACCGATGCTCCCGTTGTATCGGCCAACTCGGGTGATGTGCTCTACACTGCTTGCACACGCAAAACTCCTGTGGGGCATCAGCCTGCCGGTGGATGGTATCCTGAGCATGCGCTCACACGTATCCAAACCGTGGCTGCCTACACCCAGGGAAGCGCTGCGGCAACAGGGCGTGCGCATGAGCTGGGCACCCTAGAGCCCGGCATGTTTGCAGACCTTGTTGTGTGGGATACCAATTTGCTGAGCTGTGCAGATGAGCAGCTGCAGCTGGCTCGTCCTATACTTACGGTATGCGCGGGCGAGAAGGTCTTTGAGCGCGCCTAAACTAGTACTGTGCAGCAGCATCAAAAGAGCTGTAGAAAGGGTTGCCATGAAAGACGGATTTATAAGCGTTGCAGCGGTGACGCCTCAGGTGAAAGTGGCTGATGTTACCTACAACATGGTGCAATCCTTTGAAGCTATTAAGCAGGCTGCTGCTGAGGGCGCACGCGTTATTGTGCTGCCCGAGCTGGGCCTTACGGGCTATAGCTGCGAGGATCTGTTTTGGCAAGATGCCCTTTTGGATGCTTCAGAGCAAGCGCTTGCCACACTTATCGAGCAAACCGCACAGCTTGATGCACTTATCATGGTGGGTGTTCCCGCTTGTATTAACGCTCAGTTGTACAACTGTGCTGCCGTCTTTTGCCATGGTGAGCTCTTGGGGCTTGTGCCTAAAAAGGCGTTGCCTACCTATAACGAGTTTTATGAAGGTCGTCATTTTAGTGTGGGTCCCGATGACCTCTTTCTTGTGGATTTTGCAGGCTACTCAGATGTGAGTTTTGGCACTCACCAGCTCTTTGTCTGTTCTGATATGCCTTCTCTGAGCGTTGCGGTAGAAATTTGCGAAGACCTGTGGGTGCCACGTCCGCCTTCTCTTGATGCGGCGCTTGCCGGAGCAACGGTTATTTGTAACCTGTCTGCTTCAAATGAAGTGGTGGGTAAGACAGATTACCGCCGTGATCTGGTACGTGGGCAAAGCGCACGTCTTGTTGCTGGCTATGTGTATACCAGTGCAGGTTGGGGAGAATCTACCACCGATGTGGTCTTTGGTGGGCATAAGCTCATTTGTGAAAATGGAAGTATCTTGGCAGAATCTGCGCCCTTTAGTGACGCACTGTGCCTTTCGCAACTTGATCTTTCCCGTCTTGCTGCTGATCGTAGGCGTATTTCTACCTTCCAAACAGCAGCTGCACCAGAGCAGGCAGACTACTTTGTCAATACGTTTAATCTGCCTGTGGTGTCCACCCAGCTTACTCGCCACATTGATCCTCATCCCTTTGTGCCCTCCAACAAAACCCGTAAGACTGAGCGCTGTGAAGAAATTTTTGAGATTCAAGCACATGGTCTGGCCAAGCGCTTGCAGCATACCCACTCTGAACATGTGGTGATTGGCGTTTCTGGTGGTTTGGATTCCACTCT
The DNA here is from genome assembly GCF_000364325.1 of Atopobium minutum 10063974. Taxonomy (NCBI): domain Bacteria; kingdom Bacillati; phylum Actinomycetota; class Coriobacteriia; order Coriobacteriales; family Atopobiaceae; genus Atopobium; species Atopobium minutum. The sequence continues at coordinate 181,025 of NZ_KB822534.1, read as the reverse complement.
TGCGCTTTTGGTGTGCGCACGAGCCTTTGATCTTCTCGATTTGGATCATGAGGGCATCATTGCAGTTACCATGCCCGGCTTTGGTACCACCGCACGCACCCATAACAATGCAACAGAGCTTACAGCTGCCTTGGGAGCAACTCTGCTTGAGGTTTCCATTGGCGATGCGGTTCGTCAGCATTTTGCGGACATTGGGCATGATGAGTCGATCCATGATGTTACCTATGAAAATGCTCAAGCACGTGAGCGTACACAGATTTTGATGGATATTGCTAACCAGGAAAGCGGTCTGGTTATTGGCACGGGAGACCTGTCGGAGCTGGCGCTTGGGTGGGCTACCTACAACGGTGATCACATGAGTATGTATGCGGTTAATGCCTCCATTCCTAAAACGCTCATTCGTCATTTGGTGGCGTACGTTGCCGATAAGTGCGAGAGCGAGGAGCTTTCCAGTGTACTGTTGGATGTATTGGCAACACCCGTTTCTCCAGAGTTGTTGCCCGCAAGTGCGGACGGTACGATATCGCAAAAAACAGAAGACCTGGTTGGCCCCTATGAGCTGCATGACTTCTTCTTGTACAACATGCTGCGTTGTGGTTTTGCTCCGGCAAAGATTTATCGCTTGGCTTGCCTTGCCTTTGATGGAAACCATGGAGCAAAAGCCTATGATGGCATAACTATTTTGTTGTGGCTTAAGGTCTTTTATCGTCGTTTCTTTGCCCAGCAGTTTAAGCGCAGCTGTTTACCCGATGGACCTAAGGTGGGTTCTGTTGCTGTGTCTCCGCGTGGTGATTTGCGTATGCCATCCGATGCCGTGGCGCACCTGTGGCTTGATCAACTAGAACAGCTGTAAAACCAAAAAAGAAAAATCGCACCTGGATGTGGAGATGATATCCCTCATTCAGGTGCGATCTATTATCGGTGCTCGTAGCGTTTACGCAAGCAGGGACAGCACGTGGTCAACCGTGAGTCCATATTTTTCTTTCAGTGCATCACCTGGACCAGATTCTGTAAAGACGTCATTAACGCCAATCCTATACAGAGGTGCATGAGAAGGTATATCACAAATGGTTTCTGCAACCAGACTTCCCACACCTCCAATAACACTGTGGTTCTCAACGGTAATGATGCGTTTTACATCTTGTGCGAGTGTGCGCAACAGCTTAGTATCCACTGGCTTAATGCTGCTGATATTTACCAGCTTGCCGTTGAGGTTACGCTGTAAGGCAGCCTCAAAACTCCTCATGGCAAGGTCTGTAGTTGAGCCCTCATAAATGAGTGCAAAGTCCTGGCCCTTATCGCAAACAATCTGGGCTTTACCGGGTGCAATACGCTCAGTAGCAGGAAGATTGGGTACATCACCTCGCGTCGTACGAATAAATACAGGACCTTTAATGGCAATGGCACAATCAATGGCGTCATACAGTTCATCGGGATTAAAGGGATCAAGAATAGTGAGATCGGGGATAGCACGCATAACGGCAATATCCTCATTAGCATGGTGAGTGGCGCCGTCATACCCACCGTCCATGCCGTTGTGTGTTCCGATCATCTTGACATTCAGATTTCCATAGCAGGCTTGACGGATTTGGGTCCAACAGGTGCCCGTTATAAATAACGAGAAGTCCACGAAGAAGGGAATACCTCCCTCAACCGCAATACCAGCCGCTGCGGACAAGGCATTTTGTTCTGCTATGCCTGTTTCGACAAAATGCTCAGGGTGCTTTGCAGCAAACTGGGCTGCCGTTGTTGAGCCAGCTAAGTCAGCATCCAGAACAAAGATGTTAGAGTGTTTTTCAAAGGCGGCATTAAGAGCATCTCCTACCAGAGTGCGAAGGGAAATAAGCTGATAGTCCATTGTGGTTACACCTCCATTTCATGGGCTGAATCAGTTGCATCAGGTGTTGAGATGGCTGCTGAGTAAGCGTCCTCCTCAGCAGCTAAATCCGCCAATGCAAGCTCGTATTGCTCATCGTTGATGCCCTTGGAGTGCCAGGCTGGATTATCTTCCATATACCGTATGCCCTTGCCCTTAATGGTGTTACAGATAATGGCACAAGGTGCATCTTGAGAATCTTTTGCGGCCTTGATAGCGCTCAGGATTTCATCCATGTTGTGTCCATCAATCTCATATACCTTGAAGTTAAAAGCTTTGAGCTTATCGGCCAGCGGCTCAAGGGTGATATTGTCATCGGTAGGGCCGCCTGATGACAGGCGGTTACGATCGATAAAGACAGCAAGATTGTTGAGTTTATAATGGCCAATAGCCATAAAGGCTTCCCAGTTTTGTCCCTCTTGCAGCTCCCCGTCGCCAACAATGACATATACCATGTGTTTATCATGGTTGGTTCGCTTTGCCATTGCCATGCCAAAACCAGCAGAAAGACCTTGACCCAACAAGCCGGTTGTCGCATCAATCTGGGGATACGAGCGCGCACAGGGATGGCCCTGTAACTTAGAATTTAATTGCCTAAAGCTTGCATATTCCTTCTCGTCAATCAGGCCTTTCTCGGTAAATTCTGCATATAGCGCAGGAGTACAGTGCCCTTTAGAAAGAACCAAACGAGCTCGTTGGCTGGCAGCAAAATCTATTTCATTTTCATAGAGAGCGGTAAGAACATCAATAACGGAAAGAGAGCCGCCCACATGTCCTACACCAGCCTTATGGACCATGTCTATAATGCGACGTCTATTTCGGTGTGCGATAAGCGCAAGTTGTTTTGCAGTATACATACTAAAGCTGCCCTCCTGCCTATGCGCCCATAAAGAGACGACCGATATACCAAATCAAAAGTCCGATGACATTAAAGTCGGTTTCTGGGAAGGCGGTACCGGTAAGGCCAATGTTTGCCATAACGGGATAGATAAGAGCAGGACCAACAGCAATCAAAACACCTACTACAAAGGCACCCGCAACACAGCCCTTCCAGCCACCAGTTGCGTTACCAAAGACGCCTGCAGTAGCACCAATAAAGAAGTAGGGAACAGCCACCGGAATAACCACCAGTGCTCCAAGGGCACTCATAACTGCCATGGAAAGCAGTCCGCCAACATAGGCAGCGATAAAACCAATAACAGTAGCGGTTGGGGCGAAGCCAAAGATAACGGGGCAGTCAAGTGCAGGCTTAGCGTTGGGAATGAGTTTTTCAGAGATGCCAACAAAGGCGCCTTCAATTTCACCCAAAAAGAGACGAACACCCGTAATAACAACGTAGAGCCCACCAGCAAATTTAAGACCTTCAAACAAGGGGAAAACAAGCCAGCTTTGTCCGTTTGATAACTCTTCTACAGCACCTTTACCGGCTGCAATACATGCAACGTAATAAATGACAACCATGGTTACTGCAACGCCAATGACATAGTCTTTAAAGATGCTTAGCCAGCCAGGAAGTTTAATATCTTCGGTACTTTGTTCTGGGTCGCCAACCTTAGATCCAATCCAGCCTGCAAGGGCATATCCCAAGGTTACATAATGGCCAATGGCAATGTCATTACTGCCGGTAACTTTGTCCATATAGGGCTGTGCAATTGCAGGAAATATTGCTGCACAAAAACCGAGGATGATACCACCAAAAATAATGATTACTACATCGGGTACACCAAGAGCTTTAAACATAATGGAGATTAACGCTGCAAAATACAGGTTGTGTTGGCCGGTAAGAAAGATGCTCTTAAAAGGTGTGACGCGCGCAACAATAAGGTTGCTCACAAATCCAATGAGCATGACCAATGAGACAATGGCGCCAAACTTTTCTTGGGCTAATGCTGTCATTGCTTCTGCAAGTGGCAAGATACCCTCAATGCCAAAGCCTGTTTGGAAAAGGGTTTGGAAGCTGGTTAATGAATTTGCAACCGCTGCGGTACCAATATTAAAGACCAAAAACCCGATGATGGTTTTGAGAGTACCCGTAAGAATTTTATAGGGTTTCTCGCGCTGTAAAATAAGGCCAACCATAGCGATAAGCCCAACCAAAACAGCGGCATTTGCCAAAACATCAAAGGCAACGGCCTCAAAAATAGCTTGAATCAGTTCCATTGCTGTCTACCTCCTTATGCCTCATGTGCTTTATCGTCAAGAAACTTTTGGAGCTTTTTGGTGATTTCCTCTTTGTTCATAAGGTTGTCGATGCCAATGACATAGGGCACGTCATCCTTAAGCTCATCTGCTAGATCAGACATAGTGATAAAGAGATCACCCTTAAACGATTTCACTGCGTCGAGCGTGTCATGATGCAGCTCAATAGGGAAATCATGTGCTTTGACTACCTGCTGAACCTTGATCTTAAGCATCATCGACGAACCCATGCCGGTACGACATGCGATGAGTGCTTCATACGTTTGAGTGTTCATAAATCTCCGTCTTTCCGTAGTGCTTAACAGTCGATGGTTGCCGTCATGGTCTTTTCAAAATGTTTAATCTGTTTTGTGATTTCGGCCGGCTGTATGGCCTGAGCCATGCAGGTAAGTGACGTGCTGTCTTGCAACAGCTCACTAAGACATTGCAAGGCTGTCATGTGTGTTTGAGGGCCTGTTGATGCAAGCATAAAAACGTATTTAACGGGATCATTGCTGGTATTTCCATAGCTAACAGGCGTTTTAAGCCGTGCCAGAGACATACCGGTTTTATTGACGCCAATGGCACTGCTTGCATGTGCCAGCGCTATTCCTTTGGTAATAACAACATAGGGCCCATACTCCGCAATGTTTTTAATGACCTCATCAACATATGCTGAGGTAATTTCACCTGTTTTGAGTAAAGGTTGGCCTGCGGCCTTAACAGATGATTGCCAGTCATCACATGTAACGTCCAGTACAATGTGGTCCTTGCTGAGTAAATCGCTTAACATGGGATCTTCACCTCCTTGTTCTTTGAGTGCTCCATAGGTCTGTAAGTAGCTTTGTAGGGCTGCAATAAGTTTTGCTTCGTCTTGTGGGTGGGAGTATTCCAGTAAAATAGCCTGTAGCTTTTTTGCACTGGTGCTAAGGATTGGTCCAAGGTGGGCATCTTGCTTTGTATAGAATCCCAGTTGGCTTAATTTGGTAGCTACCTTTATGCAATCTTCTGCATCCAAAAGTGGTCCAACCTTTAACCAAGGAGTGCTTATTTTTGTAATGCTGGAAGGCAGGGTTGAGATAACAAGATCGATCTCACCAAGAGGCATGGAAGTAAGGCGATGTGCAGCCACTATAGAAACAATGTTTACGCTAAATTGTTGTTGTAAACGAGAGGCTAAAAGTTCTGCAGTTCCAATTCCCGTGGCACAGACAACAATAATCTGCGGTTTGTGCTGGTATGTTCTATGGATACGAGCCAGTGCAGCACCAAAGTGCACCATAATATAGGACAGCTCGTCTTCTGTAGGATTGATCAATTGGTCAAGACCACAGCTGCTACTTTTTTGGCGGATGATCTGATACAGGTCACTATATTCCTGCAGAAGCTCATCTCGTAAGGGATTTGTGAGTGTAAGCTTGGCAGCTTTACGATTTGCTGCAGTTGCAACATGTTGAACCAAATTGGTATAAAGCTTCTTGTCCTGTTTAAAGCCAGCGTGCATGCAGGCATCAACCGCACTAATAAGTGCTGTACAGGCAAGCTCAATAGCGGTATTAACCTGAGGCTTATCGGCTTGTACCCTCCAGCCATATAAGCCAAGATGCAAGCCAATATAAAGTAGCTCATCATCAGGAAGTGCAATTTCAAAATAGTCGTTTACCTGTTCCACGATATAGTGTGCGATTTTGTAGCGCACCTCATCAAGTTGAGTACTGGCGGTAAGCAAGCTGGTATCTGGCGTTGCCTTATCGCGCATATCCTTAAAGCGCTGAACTGAAAGAAGGATATGAATGATAATGGCCTCAAATGACGCATCATCAAGTAAAACGGAGCAATACGCCTCGGCATTGCTGACAATAGCTGCCACTTCTTGCAGGTTTTCCAGGGGAAAGAGCTCTTCATAGTCATGCGGATCAAAAGCCAAATGAAAGCGCGAGAGGTTCTTATATTCTTTTACAATGGCCGATAAAACTTCTCTGCGTGCAGATTCTGGGGCTTTAAGGTATAGGCCTTTACCTGCTTCTGAAATAAGCTTTGTGTTGTGTGCAGCATAGTATTTACGCACTTCTGCCATATCGCGAACAACCGTGTCGTAACTGACAGAAAAGTTATCGGCAATCTCTTGCATGGTGACATAGCATTCAGAAGACCAAGCAATGTAGAAAGCCGTAAGCAGTATGCGCTCTTTGACGCTTAGGGGATTTTTATTAAAGTCTCGTATCTCGTCAAGAAACTCTGATTGTATGAGGCTTTGACTCGTAATGCCAGCATGAAGGTAGGCAATATTGCGATAAATACTTACCGCCTCTATGCCAACTGTTGACTCAAGTGCGGTGTTTAACTCATCAATATCGTAGCGAATTTGTCTTTTACTGAGAGAGAACAGGTCAGCAAATTCATTCAGGCCAAATGACCCATGCTCAATAAGGAGCTGCAATTCTTTTCTTTGTCGGCTGTTCATACTTCATCACCACCTTTAACTATGGGGGTAGAACCAGAGGGTCTCAATACGCATTACTTTCACTTTTGCAGTGAAATAATTTAATATGTGCGTGCATAGGAGAAAATCTAAGTGTGTCATATAGAGATTTTTCAAAATACTTGTGTATATTCGTGTGCGCTGGGTACTATCAACAACAGTAACAACGAAAGGCGGCAAGACAGTGGTTTTATTGGCCCATTGTTTTGTCTCAACAGTCGAGCGCCCCTACCGGCGCAATGGAAGGAAGGCTCATAATGAAGCTCAAGCCATTAGGTGATCGCATTTTGGTAAAGCCCGCTCCCAAGGAGGAGAAGACCTCCTCTGGCCTGTTTATCTCTAGCGGTGCTCAGGAAAAGCCTCAACAGGGCGAGGTTATCGCTGTAGGTGCTGGTAAGTATAACGATAAGGGCGAGCGTATTGCGCTTGATATTAAGCCTGGTGACCAAGTGTATTACGGCAAGTTTGGCGGCAATGAGGTCAAGATTGAGGGCGAGGATTATTTGCTGCTTCGCGCTGATGACATCTATGCAATCGTAGAAGAGTAATCAACAAGCTTGTCTTATAAAGTACACGCAAGCACATACAATCATTTTCGGAGGATTTTGCAATGGCAAAGAACATTGAATTTGGCACTGATGCACGTGCTAGGCTTGCAAAGGGTGTTAATACCCTTGCAGACGCAGTAACCACTACCATGGGCCCCAAGGGTCGCTATGTTGCCCTTGAGCGTTCTTATGGTGCTCCCACTATCACTAATGACGGCGTTTCTGTCGCTAAGGAAATTGAGCTTACCGATCCCGTAGAGAACATGGGTGCTCAGCTGGTCAAGGAAGTTGCTACCAAGACCAACGATACCGTGGGCGACGGCACTACCACCGCAACCTTGCTTGCTCAGGTTATTGTCAATGAGGGTCTTCGCAACGTTGCAGCAGGCGCTAACCCCATTGCCATTCGTCGTGGTATCGATAAGGCAGTCAACGCTGTTGTAGCCAAGATGGCTGCTGCTTCTAAGGAAGTTTCCACCAAGGATCAGATTGCTTCTGTTGGCACCATTTCCGCTGGTGATCCAGAGATTGGTAAGAAGATTTCTGACGCTATGGACGTTGTAGGCAAGGACGGCGTCATTACCGTTGAGGAGTCTCAGACCTTTGGTATGGACATTGATACCGTAGAGGGCATGCAGTTTGATAAGGGCTACATTTCTCCTTACTTTGCAACCGATGGCGAGAACATGACGGCCGAGCTTAAGGATCCCTACATCCTTATGACTGACCAGAAGATCTCCAACATCCAGGACATCCTGCCTGTTCTTGAGGGCATCCAGAAGTCTGGCTCTCCTTTGCTCATCATTGCAGAGGACGTAGACGGTGAGGCTTTGGCTACGCTTATTCTGAACAAGCTTCGTGGCACCCTTAACATTGCTGCTGTTAAGGCACCTGGTTATGGTGACCGTCGTAAGCGCATGCTTGAGGACATTGCTATTCTGACCGGTGGCCAGGTAGCTATGAAGGAGCTCGGTGTTTCTTTGACTGACATCTCTGCAGAGATGCTCGGCCGCGCTAAGTCTGTCAAGATCACCAAGGACAACACCACTATTGTTGGTGGCGCTGGCTCCAAGGATGCTATCGATGAGCGCGTTGCTCAGATTAAGGCAGAGATTGAGCACACCGATTCTGACTTTGACCGTGAGAAACTCCAGGAGCGCTTGGCTAAACTTTCTGGTGGTGTAGCAATTATCAAGGTTGGTGCAGCTACCGAGGTTGAGCTCAAGGAGATCAAGCACCGCATTGAGGATGCACTCCAGGCAACCCGCGCAGCTGTGGAAGAGGGCATTGTTTCCGGCGGCGGCGTAGCCTTTATTGAGGCTTCTGCTGCTCTGGATGAGGTCAGTGCCAATGACGCTGACGAGAAGATCGGCGTAGACATTATCCGCAAGGCACTTGAGGCTCCTGTAAAGACCATCGCTAACAACGCTGGTTATGAGGGTTCTGTTGTTGTCGAGAAGATCAAGAGCTTGCCTGCTGGTCAGGGCCTTGATTCTGCTTCTGGCACCTATGGCGACATGATTGAGATGGGCGTATTGGATCCTGTAAAGGTAACCCGTACCACCCTTCAGAATGCTGCTTCTGTAGCATCGCTTATCCTCATTACCGAGGCTACGGTATCTGATGTTCCTAAGAACACCACTATCGAAGAGGCCATTAGCGCTGCTGCAGCACAGGGCGGCCAGGGCGGCGGCATGTACTAAGATCTGCTTAGTACCTCGTACGCAGCCCCGTGCACAAGCTTATATGCAGCTTGCTTTAGCACTCGTTTTAAGGACCCCATGGCAACATGGGGTCCTTTTTTGATAATTGTGTATGCCCCTTACCGCGCTCATGCCCTTATCGTGCGTATATTCCTAACAACGTTCTTACCTTTTACCGGTTACGTGTCCACAAAATCTATACATAATGTTAAAATGCTTACGTTAACTAGAGCGATATAAACGAACGAGTGAAGTAGGTTACTGTGAAGGAAATGCTTAAGCTTGAAAACGTCCAGATCTTGCAGAGTGTTAAGGACTGGGAGCAATCCGTTTACGTTGCCGTGCAACCGCTGGTAGACGGTGGGTATGCAGAAGCTCGCTATATTGACGGCATTATCGCCAATGCAAAAGAACTTGGTCCCTACTTTGTTTTGTGCCCGGATCTGGCGTTGTTGCATGCTCGTCCCGAGCAGGGTGCGCTTAAGCAGCAGCTGGCGGTAACCGTTTTGCGTGAGCCTGTTCGCTTTAAGGAAGAGGGTCCCGATGTTCGTTTGCTGGTTACGCTGGTGGCAACAGATCCTGACTCTCACATTGATGTTATGCGTCAGCTTGCCATGATGTTTGGTGATCCTAACAACATTGCCAAGGTTGTTCAGGCGGCGTCTGAGCAGGAAATCTATAACCTCTTTATGGCGCAAGAGTAACAAGAGTAACAAGAGTAACAAGAGTAATAAGAGTAATAAGAGCTATTTGGTTTATTTTATTTTGGTCATTATTTGACGTAGCGGGCGTCAACAGTGATATGCATTGATGTATTTCTAGTAGCGAGTTTTATTTAAGGGGGAAACATGGCAATTGTAGATTTCTTTGTCAACATTTTGTCTACGCCAGCAATTCTTGTTGGTCTTCTCGCGCTTCTTGGTCTTGCACTTCAGGGCAAGCCTATCGAAGACATTGTAATGGGTACTGTAAAGACCATTGTTGGTTTCTTGGTACTGTCCGCTGGTGCAGGCTTCTTACAGTCTGGTTCCTTGCTTGCTTTTGGTGAGGTTTTTAACTTTGCCTTTAACATGCAGGGCGTTGTTCCTAACAACGAGGCTGTTGTTTCCCTGGCTCTGGAGAAGTTTGGTTCCGATACCGCACTGATCATGTGTGTTGGCATGATTCTTAACCTGGTATTGGCTCGCTTCTCCCGCATGCGCTACATCTTCTTGACCGGCCATCATACGCTGTATATGGCTTGCATGCTTGCTGTTATTTTGTCCATTGGCGGCCTGTCTGGCGCACAGCTCATCATTGCTGGCGGCTGCTTGCTTGCTTTTATCATGGTTGTATCTCCCGCTTACTGCCAGCCTACTTTTAAGAAGGTAACCGGTACCGACGGTGTTGCTCTTGGTCACTTTGGTGGCATTGGCTATGCTTTGGCTGGTTTGGTTGGTAAGGGATTTAAGGGCAGCAAGTCTACAGAGGACCTTAAGTTCCCTAAGCGCCTTATCTTCTTGCGTGACACCACGGTTTCTATTTCTATCACCATGATGGTGCTGTTTGTAGTTATTACCGGCATCGCCGTTGCTAAGGGTATTCTTACCGCAGATCCCACTCAGTTTGCACACCTCAATGACCTGCTTAACGTTGGTACTGAGACTCACGTTAACTGGATTGTATGGGCTTTAACCGCAGGCATGAGCTTTGCCGGTGGCGTGTACATCATCTTGTCTGGCGTTCGTCTGATCGTGGGCGAGATAGTTCCTGCATTTAAGGGCATTGCCGAGAAGCTCGTTCCTGGTGCTATTCCTGCTATCGACTGCCCCGTTGCATATCCCTATGCTCCTAACGCAGTAATCATTGGTTTCTTGACCTCTTTTGTTGCGGGCATCGTTGGCCTTTTGGTGCTTACCGGCATCAACGGTGCTATTCCCGTAGCACTCATTCTTCCGGGTGTTGTACCTCACTTCTTCTGTGGCGCAACCGCAGGTGTCTTTGGCAACGCAGAAGGTGGCCTCAAGGGCTGCGTAGCCGGTGCTTTTGTACATGGTCTTCTCATCACTTTCTTGCCTGCAATTTGCATGCCTGTATTTACGGCGCTTGGCTTTACCTCCGCCACCTTCTCTGATGCCGACTTCTCTTGGATGGGCATTTTGTTTGGCAACGTAGCACAAAGCGTTCAGGGCACGGCGTTGATGATTATCTGCATTGCCGTATTCTGTGCGCCCATTGTGTATAACTTTGTTGCACCTAAGAAGGATGCTGCTCAGTAAGACAAGAACGCTGCTCAGTCAAAGAAAGATGCTGTTCAGCAGGAAAAATTGTTTGATGGTTCTATAATGAGTTAGCACGTTTGCCGGGGCACGCGGTCCCGGCAAACGATGTATTGTGTTGCACGTCTGCTCACACAAAGGAGTGAAGCATGAAGGTATCTAAGATTATGTGCGCCTGCGGTTCCGGTTTGGGCTCAAGCCTTATGGTAGAAATGAACATTCAGGATGTTCTTAAGAAGATGGGTATTGAAGGCATTTCTGTATCCCACTCCACTACCTCCGATGTAAAGCCTGGCGCTGCAGATTTGTTTGTTGTTGGTCGCGATCTGGCAGACTTTATCAAGGATGTTCCTGAGGAGCAGATTATTGTGCTGCAGAACATCATTGACAAGAACGAGCTGGAAGAGAAGCTTCGCGAGAAGAACATCGAGGCGTAAGCACACGGTCGCCCACAGCCAGTCTTGTAGTACACATGCGCTGTAGGGCACGTTCCTACGGCGCATTTATTTTGGAGATGTGCATGGATCAAAAAGAGTTTGATGAGCTTTCATTGTTTTGCGTAAAGCTTCGTAGAGATATTCTTCAGATGCTTATGGCCGTTGGTTCCGGCCATCTAGGCGGTTCTATGTCTATTGTTGAGCTTATGAGTGTGTTGTATGGCAAGCATTTGAGGTACGATGCGTCCAATCCGAGCTGGGAGGATCGTGACCGCGTCGTGCTTTCTAAAGGCCACGCTGGTCCCGCTTGGTATGCTACCTTGGCCGAGAAGGGATTTTTTGACACAGAGATGCTCCTTACCCTTAATCAGGGTGGGACCAAGCTGCCTTCTCATCCAGACCGCATCAAAACACCCGGTGTAGATATGACCACCGGCTCTCTTGGGCAGGGTACATCTACTGCAGCTGGTATTGCCACTGCTCTGCGCATGAAGGGCTCTGACAGGCGCGTATACCTCATTGTGGGGGACGGCGAGCTTAATGAAGGTCAGTGCTGGGAAGCCTTCCAATATATTGCAGCCAATAAGCTTAACAACTGCATTGTTATTGTCGATTGGAACAAGCGCCAGCTTGATGGGGCACTTGAAGAGGTCATACCGTCCTTTGACATTGCAAAGAAGCTGGAAGCCTTTGGGTTTGCAACACAGCAGGTTAATGGCCAGGATCTAAATGCTGTGGATGAAGCACTTACCCGTGCCGAGAATATCACAGGGTCGGCTGTAGCCATTGTTTTGGATACCGTTAAGGGTGCAGGCATTCCGTTTTTTGAGACCTATGCAGGTAACCACTCTGTGAAGTTTGCTGTTCCTGAGGTGAAACATGCTGCAGAAGAAGCGCTGGCTCAATACAAAAAAATTCTAGAGGGGAGTGAGGCCTAATGTTTAGTCTGGTTACAGATCGTGGTATGAACTCTCCTGAACTGAGAGCGGTTGTAGTAAATACACTGCAAGATCTTATGAAGACCAACGACGCTGTTGTGGCGCTTGAGGCAGATCTTGGCGGCGCCTCTGGCTTTACTAAGATTGCACAGTCAAATCCCAACCGCTTTGTTCAGTGCGGTATTTCTGAGGCCAATATGGTGGGTGTTGCCGCGGGCATGAGTACGCTTGGTTTTAAGCCTTTTATGCATTCGTTTGGCCCATTTGTATCTCGTCGCGTGTTTGACCAGGTGTTTTTATCGGGCGGATATGCGCATAACACGATTAATATTTACGGTTCTGATCCTGGATTTTGTGCCGGCACCAATGGCGGCACCCATACCACGTGGGAAGATGTTGCACTCATGCGTACCATTCCCGGCGCGGTGGTATGCGATGCCGCAGATGCAACGCAGCTGGATTGGATTATCCGCAGGTTTGCAGAGCTTGAGGGCGTGCATTATGTTCGCGCAAACCGCAAGGCAGTGCGCGATGTGTACGAGGCTGGTTCTACCTTTGAGCTGGGCAAGGGCAACATTGTGCGTAAAGGCAGCGATGTGCTTATCATTGCTGCAGGCCAGCTGGTAAGCGAAGCTCTGGACGTTGCGGAGACACTGGAGCAACAGGGCATTTCTGCAGAGGTTGTAGACATGTTTTGCATCAAGCCTTTGGATGAGAAGCTCGTGCTAAGTGAGGCTGCTGGCAAAAAAGCGGTGGTTACTTTTGAAAACCACGGAGTTATTGGTGGTTTGGGTGATGCTGTTGCGGCAGTCCTAGCAGAAAATGGCGTGGCTGTGCCCTTTAAACGTCATGGTGTGGTAGAGAGCTTTGGCCAAGTTGGCAGCCCTGATTACCTACAGAAGACGTTTAAGCTGACAGCAAATGATTTGCTCGATACCATTACGACCCTACTTGCATAGCTAGCTGTAGGAGCCCTGTTTATCTCATCTTTAATATACGTCTTGGAGTACACGTCCTAGAGTCGGTTGATCTTCCAGCTCTAGGACGTGTTGTATTGGATTGGCTTTAGGTAATGCAACTTTAGCCGTATTAATTCATGCAATCAGTTTTAGAACTCTATGTTATTGATTTTTGCGATTTCATCTGCAAGGCTTTCACTAATTACAATTTCGTCAAGTACTTCGTGCTTTAGAAGCGCGGTAGTGGGCAAAGCCTTTTCTTTATCGGAGGCAACTGCAAAGACACATCCAATATTTTTTAAATCAGATAAACTTAAGCCAATCATTTTATTGGCAATAGGGGATTCAGTGGCATGCATGTCCTTATCAAAGAAAGTGGTAAGAATATCTCCACACGCTCCCTCACGATTGAGATCCTTAAGATCGCCATTGCTTAAATAACCAAGGTCCAAATAATTTTTATTAGTAAAAGGATTGCCAATACCTACAACTGCAATATCTACCTTCTTTGCTTTGGTGAGAATTGTACGCACTAATTCACTGCGTATGAAGGCTTCTTTATCTTCAAGACTATCAGCCACTGCTGGTGCATAAAGGTATTCAGCTCTGCAATTTTGTTTTTGAGCAAGACGAAAGGCAAGAAGGTTTGAGTGAATTTCTATATCAAAAAATCCAGCCCCGCCAATCATGGGAATGACTGAAAGTTGAGGATTATTGTTATAGCTAAAGGCATCAATTACAGCTCGTAAAGAAGTTCCCCATCCAAGACCAATGCTTGAAACAGAAGGGAGCTTTGCCTCCAAAAGACGAGCGCCCAGTTCACCCACTGCCTCTTTAGGATTATTGATATTTCCATTAGTAGATACAATATGTATTTTTGTATGAGTAAACACTGCACTAAGCTTCCGCTTTTTATCAAGCGTGATTTTATCTGGATGTTGGATTCGTATTTCGACAATTCTTTCCTCTTTGGCTTCTGCAAGTAGACTGTTAACAGTAGGTCTAGAAATACCGAGTTCACGAGCAATATCAGTTTTTGTGCGATCTTCCTCATAGAACATCACAGCAATTTTTACGAGCAATTCGTCCCGATTGTACATCCCCCGACGCTCCTTTAAAGAAAATATCTTTTCTATATTTTACAAATGTAAAACCTTACTCCATTTGTAAAAAAATCCTTGTGAATGTAGTAGTTCGATGTTATTGTTTAATCATAACCGATAAAGAGGAGGACAATAATGGCAGTTGGAAAGGTACGTACAGTCTTAGGTGATATTGATCCTGAGCAAATGGGATATACCCTCTCGCACGAGCATATTTTGACGCATCCGCAAGGTGGTGGCGAGAAGGATAACGCCGATCATATTCTGGACAGTTTCCCCAAGGCACTTGAAATGCTAAATATTTTTAAAGCATCTGGTGGAGGCACCATAGTTGAGGCAACTCCTGAAACATGGGGACGTGACGTTCCTGGCTTGTACCTTGCATCTAAAACTACAGGCGTGCATGTGATTGCCTGTACTGGCTACATGAATCAGGACAGCGGTATGACCGAGAGAGAAGATCATCTTACTATTGATGATATTGCTGAGGTTGAGCACAAAGATATCACCGAGGGTATGGATGGTACGTTTGTTAAAGCTGGTTGGGTTAAATGTGGAACTTCTTACTGTCACATCACGCCTAATGAGGAGAAGGCTATTCGTGCTGGAGCACGGGTAGCAAAAGAAACTGGTGTTGTATTGCATTCTCACACCACAACCGGAACCATGGGTCTTGAAATTCTTGACATTCTTAAGGAAGAAAATTTTGATCCTAGCCGTATGATTCTTGCACACATTGATCGTTTCCCTGATCTGTGGTATCACCGTCGTCTTCTTGAGACTGGTTGCAACCTTATTTACGATGGACCTGGTAAAGCGAAGTATTATCCTGATCAACTTCGCGTTGATTTACTTAAGCAGCTCGTAGCTGATGGTTTTGAAGATCAGATTATGCTTTCCAACGACATGGGTCGTCGTTCTCATCATACCGTTTATGGTGGTGGACCTGGCTTTACCTTTATCAAAGAGAAATTTATTCCTCGCCTTATTGATGAAGGTCTTTCCCAAGAAGTTGTGGATAAGTTTATGTATAAGAATCCACAACGCGTTTACGCGATGATTAAATAGGTGGATATAATGCCAAAACTTCAAGCAGCTTTTGATTTGGTTGATCTTGATCAAGCCCTCGCTATTGCTACCACTATTGTAGATGCTGTTGACATCATTGAAGCGGGTACAGTGCTTGTGATTGAAAACGGTTTAGATAGTGTACGTAAATTGCGCGCCATGCTTCCAGAAGCAATCATTCTTGCCGATATCCGCATTATCAAAGCTGGTGGTAAGCTTGCAAAGATGGCTTATGAAGCAGGTGCAGATATTGTCACCATTATGAGTGATGCTACAAAGGATACGTTTGAAGCGGTATTAAATGAGAAGCAAGCTGTGCCTAATCGTGATGTATTCATTGAAATTAATGATAGATATACCGAAGAAGAGCTTGAGTACTGGCTTGAAATTGGCTTTACCAACATTATTTTTCATCGAGCAAGTGAAGTTGTTGCTGAGCACAAAGAGTGGTGTACACGCGATTTCGATGAAATTAATCGTCTAAATCATCTTGGGTTTTCAGTCTATGTGACTGGGGGTATCGAACCTGATGACATCGCGAAGTTTAGCGGTGTTTCGGTTGGTGGTTTTATTGTTGGTCGTTCCATTACACAGAATGAAGACCCCAGTAAAGCTGCCTGTAATTATGCCATACAGCTCAGCGAGAATTTCTCGTGTGAACCATGTGTACTCTAGGTATTTATGAAAAAGCGCTGCCTGCGCAGGATCTCAAGGCCAGTCTTGCGCAGGCACACGATATCGGGTTTTCATTTTGGGAGTTTTCTGTCGATCCCCAGAAAAAATCACGTCTTGACTGGACTGATCAGGAAATATCCCAGCTTTTACAGTTGTGTAATGAAACAAAAATGCCAATTTTTAATATGGTATTGAGTCTTCACCGGGATTTTCCCTTAGGTACAAATAATCAGCAACTGAGAGAATCCGCTGTTGTGATGCTCAAGAAAGCTATTGTACTTGCTTCAAAACTTAATATTCGCACGGTTCAGATTGCGGGCTACCTACAGCTTGAACAGGATGATACAGGTTCAATTACCAATTACATCATGAGCTTGCGAGAATGTATTAATGTTGCTGCTTCACGAGGGATTATCCTTGCGATAGAAAATATGGATAGAGACCTTGTGTCTACAGAGCAAATTCTTACCATCATTCGTGCAGTTGATAGTCCTTATCTGCAGGCATTTCTCGATGTAGGGAATTTTGTTGCAAATGGTCTTGATCCTATTTCTGAACTTCGCCTTGCTTTGCCACACCTTGTAGGTCTGCATCTTAAAGAGACGAAACCAAGGATGTATAGGCGTGTTGAGTATGGTGAGGGAGCAGTTAATTTTAAACGAATATTTCATCATCTAATATGCGCTGGTTACGATGGCTATTTCGGTGCAGAGATGTGGAATGACAACTGCGCAAACAGTATGGATAAGGTGGCTCAGTCTTTTGCTTATTTACAAAATCAACGAATGTAGTAGCTCATATTGCCATGCGTAGCATAGCAAATGCGCTGGCAGTATGTGTTGAAAGGAAAGTACGATGTTGCTTAGAGAACTTCGCACACAGGTATGTCAGGCGAATAAAGAGCTTAAGAATAATGGGCTTGTATTATGGACAAGCGGTAATGTGAGCGCTCGTGATCCTGAAACCGGTTATGTGGTTATTAAACCAAGCGGCGTACTTTTTGATGATCTGACGCCTGAGAAAATCGTGGTAATAGATCTGGAAGGCAAGGTCATTGATGGAGATATGAAGCCTTCTGTTGATACCCTGTCTCATCTTTATATTTATAAGCATCGCAGCGATATTAATGGTGTGGTGCATACCCACTCTCCCTATGCAACAAGTTTTGCAATTACCGGAGAGCCCCTCGAGATTTATACAACAACCTCTGCAGCGGTTTTTGGAGGACCCATTCCTGTATCTGATTTTGCCACGATTGGTGAAGAGGAGATTGGAAAAGAGGTTGTTGAAAAGATTGGTACTTCTACGGCAATTCTGATTAGAAATCATGGTGTGTTTACTATTGGCGAGAACTTTACGAAAGCACTTAAGAATGCTGTTGTACTCGAGGAAACTGCGCAGTCTGTACATTACGCCATGTGCCGACAGAAGATTGAACCCCTAACTTCCGAAACGATTCATAGAGGTTATCAAATCTATGAAGAAACATATGGTCAGCACCCTGTTCGCAATTTGCTCTAGAAAAGAGGTGAAATTATGTTCAAAGAACTCGTTCAAGCTGACGGTGTGGTAGTAAAAGAAGAAGCGGATGATTGGAAAGAAGCGGTACGGCATGCCTGTGCCCCTCTTGTTGCGCATGGATCGGTGCCTTGTGAATATTCAGATGAAGTAGTGAAATCTGTTGAGGAGCTTGGCCCCTATATCTTTTTAGCTCCACACATTGCTATGCCTCATGTGCAACTTGATGGAAAAACAGATCTCGATGTAGCAGTTTTAAAACTCAATCATCCTGTGGTGTATGACGATAACCACGAAGCCCAGCTCTTCGTAGCGTTTTCTGCTCGGGATGGACAATCTCATATAGAGATGATTCAAGAACTTGCAACCTTTCTTATTAAGGAAAAGAACGTTGATGCACTTTTAAAGGCAAAGTGCGAGAGCGATATCTATCAGTACATTAAGACCAATGGTTAAGGAATAACAAATGGAACTCTTAAATGCATTCCTAGATATATTTATCAATCAATTTCTTAGTCAGGCCCCCTTCCTTATGGGAATCATTTGCTTTATTGGCTATATAGCTCTTGGACGCAGTATTCCTACTGCAATTACTGGTTTCATTAAAGCATCTGTGGGCTTTATGATTCTTCAAGCAGGAACTGGTGGTCTCATTACTACCTTTAGTCCTATTCTTGAAGCCTTTAAAAACCGCTTTGGTATTGACGGAGCGGTAATGGATTCTTATGTAGCTCTATCTTCGGCTAATAGTGCCCTGGGAGATAAGATTGCTCTTGTAGGATATGCACTGCTTATTGGATTTGCTTGGAATTTAGTTTTGGTAGTCTTTTCAAAATATACTAAGCTTCGCGCAGTCCAAGTAACTGGTCATATCATGTTTGTCCAAAGTTCTATCTTGCTGTGGATGGTTTACCATACTCTAGGTGGCACTGACTGGCAAAATGTTCTTATTGCAGGTCTACTAATCGGAACATATTGGTCAGTCTTTGCAAATCTCACTTTAGATATCACCAACAAGGTAACCGATAATGCAAATTTTGCTATTGGTCATCAACAAATGCTCGGATTGTGGCTTGCAAGTAAGACCGCACCTATTATAGGTAATAAGCAAAAGTCTGTTGAGAATCTTAAGTTCCCTAGTTGGCTTTCTATGTTCAATGACAATGTGGTTGCTTCCACCCTTTTGATGACATTGTTCTTTGGAGCCATTATGGTGATTATTGGCCCTGATTATTTTGAGACCAAGCTTGCCTTCCCTCTATTTATTTATATGACTACTGCAAAATTTGCTGTCTTCCTTACCATTATTCTTACGGGCGTCAGGATGTTTGTGGCCGAATTGGTAGAATCTTTCCAGGGTATCTCTTCAAAGATTCTCCCTGGCTCTGTTCCTGCAGTAGATATCGCGACAATCTATGGTTTTGGTCACCCCAATGCAACCTTGCTAGGATTTAGTGTTGGTGCTTTAGGTCAGTTAGTCTCTCTGATTCTTCTTATTGTGACTGGCTCTCCTGTGTTCTTAATTCCTGGTTTTATTCCTATGTTCTTCGATAATGCAGGTATTGCAGTGTATGCAAATCACTTCGGTGGAATCCGAGCTGTTGTAATTACGACCTTTATTTCCGGATTAGTGCAGGTAGGTCTTGGATCCTTTACCTATGTGCTTTCGGGAATGTCTGGTGGTGTAATGGCAAACTTTGACTGGGTTACTGTCATTCCAGGCTTCATGCTGGTGATGAAGTATGGACATATCATCGGTACGGTTGTCTTAATTGCGCTCATGTTATTGATTCCTCAAATTCAGTTCCGTAATGAACAAAAAAAGGAAGTACAGGAATCATAACTTTATGTATCTGTAACTGGTGGAGAGGGGATTTATAATGTTAAAAGTTATTGCTGCATGTGGTAATGGTATGGGTTCCAGTCTCATGATTAAAATGAACATTGCTAATGCTTTTAAGGAACTTGGTATCCCTGCCCAGATTGATCATATGAGTGTTGGTGAGGCCAAAACAGCGGTTAATGGCTATGATGTAGTATTTGTTTCTAGGGCACTTGAGTCCAATTTTGATCATGTAACTCGGGCAAAAGTCATTGGGCTTAGGAATCTTTTATCAAAAGATGAGGTTGTGAGCCGCATTAAAGAGGATATCCTTCCTTCTCTCAAAAAAGACTAGGTAATTTTTATAACGTTCTAACCAGCATATACATCGTGTTGTGTTACACAGCTAATGGATGACAAGAGGGTATTGCCAGCTGTAAGCGATGCAATTAAAAATGTAAAGTAAGAATTATACAAATTGCCCTTTACACTGGCAGTCCCTCTCTTGTTGTAACTTTAGTTTTATAGGGTTTGGGGTTTATATACATGTCCAGCAATTATCGCGTTCCTTATAACCGAGTTTCTCGAAAGTTATAGATAGACTTGCAGGTAATTACTGGTTTTATAGGCATCCTCTTGATGTATGAACCACTCTTTTGATTCATATGGTTTAAAAGTTTGAGATAAATATGGGATGTTCAAATGAAATTCATTTGAGTAGTAAGGAATAGTCCAATTTTGCTGTACTACAGCTATTCGTATAGCAATCATTAGAAAACACTGGCATGTGTCTGTCATTTTTATTTTGCAAATTTAGGAGTAAAAAGAGCACCTAATAGACAATCTTTGGGATTTCTTTAGGTGGATTCTAGAGAAAGATTTGTGTTATTGGCAGCTATAAGAGTGATTCTTAATGTTTTTGAAGTCGGAATGTAACATAGGAGAATAGACTATGACAACAAAGTATGACAGTGACGAGTATCTAGCAAAGGTCCATGAATGGTGGTCTGCTGCTAATTATATTTCTGTAGGACAGATTTTTCTTAAAGAAAACCCTCTTCTTACGAGACCTCTTGTTAATACTGACATTAAAAGAAAACCTATTGGCCACTGGGGAACAATTCCTGCAGGAAACTTTGTATACGCACATCTTAACCGTGTTATTAATAAATACAATCTCAATATGTTTTACTTGGTTGGGCCTGGGCATGGTGGGCCTGTTATGAATACCAATGCTTATCTCGATGGCAGTTATACCCAGCTATATCCTGAGCTCACTCGAGATCTTGAAGGTATGCAGAAGTTCTTTAAGCAGTTTTCTTTTCCTGGTGGTATTGGTTCCCATGCGGCTCCTGAAACTCCCGGTTCTATCCATGAGGGTGGAGAGCTAGGTTACTCTTTATCGCATGCAGTGGGTGCTATTCTCGACAATCCAGATCTTATTGCTGTTCCTTTTATTGGTGATGGTGAGTCTGAGACCGGACCTCTTACGACCAGTTGGTTTGCCAATACCTTTATTAATCCGGTAAATGATGGTGCTGTACTTCCTATTATTAATCTCAATGGGGCTAAAATTTCTAATCCTACCATTCTGTCTCGTAAAAGCGATGAGGAGCTTACCGAGTACTATCGCGGCATGGGATGGTATCCATTGTTTGTTGAGGGCGATGATCCTGATAAGATGCATCGCTTAATGGCCAAGACACTTGATCATGCAATTGAGATAATCCGGGATATTCAAATGAATGCACGTGCTCAATCTGCTGACAGTGCTGTTATGGGACATTGGCCAGTGATCGTATTGCGTACGCCTAAAGGGTGGACTGGTCCTGAGAAGGTGGATGGTAAACAGTTGGTTGGAAGTTTCAGAGCCCACCAGATTCCACTTCCTGTAAGTGAGTATGATACTTCTACTATAGATATTCTTGAGACATGGATGAGATCCTACCACCCAGAAAAATTGTTCACTTCTGAGGGACGTTTGCGTGATGATTTGCTCGAGATCGCTCCACCAGATAATCTCAAGATGTCTTTAAATCCTGTAACCAGCGGGCATTCTGGATCTCCTGCTCTTGATCTTCCAGATTGGACTAAGTATTCGCAGAGCATAGAGATTCCTGGAGGGTCTAATGCACAGGATATGATTGAATTTGGTGGATATATACGTGATCTTATTAAGAGTAATCCCTCTTCGTTCCGTATATTTGGGCCCGATGAGACCGCTTCGAATCGTCTTCAAAAAATATTCGAGACCACGAACCGTCAGTGGCTTGAACCTACAAACCCACTAACTGATGAGTTTGTGGCCCCTGCTGGTCGCGTGATTGATAGTCAGCTCTCTGAGCATCAAAATCAAGGCTTCTTAGAGGGTTATGTTCTTACTGGTCGTCATGGTTTCTATGCGAGCTACGAATCCTTTGTAAGAATTACAGATTCTATGCTTACGCAGCATTTTAAGTGGTTACGTAAGTCAAGTGAAATTTCTTGGCGTAAGCCCATTCCTTCTCTAAATATCATTGCTGCTTCAACAGTATTTCAGCAGGATCACAATGGGTATACGCATCAAGATCCTGGTGTAGTGACGCATCTGGCAGAAAAGACTCCAGAGTTTATTCGTGAATATTTTCCTGCAGACACCAATAGTCTTTTAGCAACTATGGATAAGGTTTTTAAATCTGAGCACAAAATTAATGTAATTGTTGCATCTAAGCAGGTGCGTCCACAGTTCTTTACCGTTGCTGAATCTAAAACTCTTGTTGAGACAGGTTATAAGGTTATCGATTGGGCATCAACGGTTGGTGAGAATGAAGCACCTGATGTGGTAATCGTTTCTTGCGGTACCGAACCTACGATTGAAGCTTTAGCTACAGTGAATGTGCTTCATGATCAATACCCTGAGATGAAGATTCGCTTCGTAAATGTGGTTGATCTCTTAAAACTTCGTCACCCGGATGTAGATCCTCGTGGCATTGATGATGAGACCTTCAACCATATCTTCACGGTGGATAAACCTATTATCTTTGCTTTCCATGCATATGAAGGTTTGATCCGAGACATTTTTTATAAGCGTACTAATCGTAATCTGCATATTCACGGTTATCGTGAAGAAGGAGATATTACGACTCCTTTTGATATGCGTGTGATGAGTGAAATGGATAGATTCCACATGGCGCGTGAAGCTGCAATACTTGTTTATGGTAATGAGGCCCAGGCTTTTGTTGACAAACTTGAGACTACTCTTGCTTATCATACTCAGTATACGCAGGAGTATGGCTCTGATATTCCTGAAGTTGAGAATTGGAAATGGACTCCACTTACAGCTTCAAAGTAAATATTCATTGTTGTAAGTGCGGGTATTCATAAGGCTGAGATCGGCAAAAAAGAGACTAAGACTTCTTAGGGAACTTTAGCTGCATAAAGTTCCCTTTAAGCTTTAGCTTAAAAACATCACTGTTGAAGTGGTGGATATAAAAAGGGAGCATGGACAAAACCCCGCGCCCAAACCGCCCTGCTCGCTTAAAGTGTGACGATAAACGAAATCGTTTGGCCCTTGTACGAGACGGAAATCTTGCCGTGAAGGATGTCTACGAGGTTGCTTGCCATGGAAAGCCCAATGCCAAACCCTGAAACCTCGCTACTTCTCGAAGGATCTTCTCGATAGAAGCGGTCAAAAGAGCGACTGTAATCCATGCCTTTACCTGCGGCGTAGGTGTTGGATACCTTAAGACGCGTGTGCCTGAGCACGGGGCTTTGTAGGGAAACAGAAATTTCGCCGTTTGGATCACAGTACTTGTTTGCGTTGTCAATCAGAATAGTAACCAGCTCATAGAGGGCTTTGTCTTCACCCTGTACGCTAATGTTGGGGTCGATAACAAGCGTGAGCGTTTTGTTGTCTTTTTGGATCAGCGAGGTAAAGTCTCGCGCTACGCGTGAGGTTATATCCGAAAAATCGCAGGTATTGAGCTTGATGTCGGGGTGTTCCTCAAGCTTTGCAAGACTTACCATCCTGTTGATAAGTTCCACCATCCGTTGCGTCTGCTCTTTAGTGGACTTGGTCCATTCCGTTTCTCCCGATATCATTTCTTCCAGTTCGGTGTTGGCTGAAATGATGGCCAGCGGGGTTTTGAGCTCGTGCCCCGCATTGGCAATGAAAGTCTTTTGTTTCTCGGCATTTTTAACGTACGGCTTGATGGCAATACCGGAGAAAATCGAAATTACAATCAGGAAAAAGATGATGCTGTAAAGGGTCATATACAGCGAGAGCGTAAGCAGCGTAGACTGGCTTGTTTCAAACAGTGATGCATCAATGAGCACTACAAGCGTCAGAGATCCAACCTGCTTTTTTGGTAGGAATACAGGATGGACTGATAGCGGATGCTGCCAGATTCTTGGTCGGTAGGGATACGTTCGAGAATATCGGGAAGAGCATTGTTTTTGATAGATGGGTCGTGTGACACATCAGATGAGACTATTTCGTTGTCTTCGTTGTAGTAAAAGTGAAAGTAGTGAAGATTTGAGGGCGATATCCTGTTGAGGTGGATATCGTTGAGGTGCTGTTCAATTTTGGAGCTGCTGGCTCGAGAGAGAATATCTTCTATAAGAATGTTGCTTACGGAGTCCAGTTCTCCCTGTCCTTGCAGGTAGTTGACCGAGTTAACAACGCCTACAAACGCAACCAGGATGATCGTGACCGCAATGGAAGCAACAACAATAAATTGAAACCGCAGCTTACGAAATATGTGCTTACTCCGTTGGTATCAGTCTGTATGACCTGTTTTCTTCTCCCTCAATGCAGACGTGTGCCTGAATCGATTTGAGCTTTTGACGCAGGTAGGAAATGTAAATGTAGACGTAGCCCTCATCAAATTCTTCATCGTGGAGCCGCGAACAGAGGTGTTGGTAGATCTCTGTAGTTGACAGGTTCTTGTCTGCATTGGTCATGAGAAATTCCAAAAGCAGGCATTCTTTTCCGGAAAGACGCATGGAGTTTTGAGCCTGCATCTCCTGATCTGCCACGTTGAGGGTGAGGTTGCCTAACGATAAGACATTTTGAGCATAGCTCTCAAACCTGCGCTCCAGTGATGCCAAGCGGGCGAGAAGTTCTTTGAGGGAGATGGGTTTGCTCAGATAATCGTCGGCGCCGTTTTCCAGACCAGTTATCTTGTCCTCTAGCTCTCCAAGGGCGGTAAGCATGATGATATAAGTCTTGTTGCCGCGCGCACGAATTTCTGCTACGGCTTCCAAACCGCTTTTGACAGGCATCATGACGTCAAAAATCATCACATCAAAGGCCTCTTCTTGGGCTTTTGTCACGGCGTCCGCGCCATTGAATACGGTAACAACCTGATAGCCATGATGTGTTAAGGCCGTTGCATAAGCGTGAGAAAGTGGCAGCTCGTCTTCGGCGAGAAGTATTTTCATGGGTTACCCCTGGCTTTCCTGAATGAGGTTTCTAATCGTCTGCATGGTGAGGTCACACGAGGCAAGCTCGTCGGCGCAGCGCTTAAGCTCTTTGACAATGCGTTCGGTGTTGTGGATATCGTGCTTGTACTTTAGTTGGTGTTCTAAGCTTGCCCAGCTATCCATCGTAATGGTGCGGAGTTGAATTTCGGCAAAATACGTGCCGGGCACATTTCCCAAGCAATCGGCAGCATCAACGCTTACTTCAACAATGAGGTGATATGAGCGATAGCCGTTGGGTTTTGCTTGAGTAACAAAGTCCTTCTCGTTGTATACAACAACGCCGTCAAGCGGGCGGATAAACTCAACCAACGTATAGATATCATCGACAAAACCGCAGACGATGCGAATGCCAACGCTGTCCTTAATGTCTTTGAGGGCAGATACCTCAGTGGGGGCAAGACCTTTTCGCTGGCATTTGTCCAGCATGCTTGTCTCTGATTTGATGCGACAGTGCAGATGCTCGTAAAGAGAAAAGCCAGTTTCCTCCTCATGCCTGGCGTTTTTAGCTTCGATTTTCTCGACAAGCAAAGACAAAACGTCCTGTAAGACGGGTTCAAAGCTTCCGTATATGCTCATCCAAAGTCTTTCCTAATAAAGCCTTTCGATAGTCCGGAAGTTCTATTTTAGCCTATTGTGACAGCGAGAAAAAACAATAAGGCCGTAAGTCATTGTTAGCCTACGGCCCAAGATAGAGTCGTGTTAGAAATCGCGTTTAGCAAAGCGCTTGGCGAGCCAGCTCCAAACAGCCCATAATGCCCTGTTTACCCTCAAGACTGTTGTGCACAATGTAGCTATCCATATCTTGAAGCTCGGGAGTCTTAATAAACCCACCCAAATAAGGCAACACCTTGTCTCTGGAAAGTTCAATTAAATTTGAATTGTCTGCAACGCCACCACCGATAATGATTTTTTGTGGCGAGTAGCACAGAATGTACGTAGCAAGAGCTTGTGCAAGATACTCTGAAAGCAACTCCACCGTTTCTGGCTCATTTTCCAGATGCTTTGCTCGTGTTGCACCAATGCGCAAGGCAACGCTTGGCCCGGCTACCAGGGCTTCTAGGCAGCTTTTATGGTAGGGACAATTGCTCTGATTCCCAATGGGGTCATCAGGATTTTTAGGAATAAGAATGTGCCCCGCCTCAGGATGAAGCATGCCATGCAAAAGTTGTCCACCGATAAGAACGCCCGCTCCTATTCCGGTGCCAATGGTTAGATATACAACGTTATCGAGATTTTTAGCACAGCCAAACGTTGTCTCACCAAGGCAGGCAACATTAACGTCGGTGTCATACCCACAGGGAACATTGAGCTGTGATGTGAACGTGCCTACAAAATCAAAGTGTTTCCAAGCAACCTTAGGCGAGTCAAGAATCTGACCGTACTGAGGGGAGTTGGGGTTAACGATGGTTGGCCCAAAACAGCCAGCTCCCAGAGCTGAAATATGTTTATCTTTAAACCAGTTTAGTATCTGAGGAATCGTTTCTTCAGGAGTGGTAGTTGGTAGGGAAATAGACTCAACAATAGTGCCGTCCGCATACCCTGTAGCGAGCACCATTTTAGTGCCACCAGCTTCTAAGGCACCAAGAAGTAGCTTATCCATCAGAGCAAATCCTTTCCTTGAGTGTTGCAGTTTTTATTGTACAACGAAACAAATAAGCATGACCTGCTAAGTAGTTCCATCAAACAAAAGATCGTTCAAGGTGTATATCTGATGGCTTTAGCATATTCGTTTAAATTGCAATTTCTCTTCAATTATTACAGAGAAGAGCAATTTTAATGCACTGTTTAATAATTACTGAATAGATGAATCACTTAACCGTTCATACCAAAAAATAGACCATTTAGCGACGTTGTATTTATCTTCTAGAGAGAAGGTTGTTTCATATAATTAAAAGTAATGAAACAAAGATGCACAATGAACGAAACAACCTTCTGAATTAGGAGAGTTAGGTGGCTGGTTTCAGTGACACAGATTTTGATATAACACGTGTGATAGACAAAAACCTTATTGCGCTTAATCTAGAGGCTAAAGATAAGGAAGACATGCTTCGACAGCTTATTTCCTTACTTGATGAGCACGGTAGGTTAAACAACCTCGAGGAATTCTATGCCGATGTACTATGGCGTGAGAAAGAGGGCCAAACGGGAATTGGTCTAGGTGTCGCTATTCCTCACGGAAAGTCTTCAAGCGTTAACCAAACTTCTCTTGCTATTGGAACTACCGCTAATCCCATTGTGTGGGAGTCGATAGATGATAAGCCTGTCTCGATAGTAATTTTATTTGCAGTAACCCAGGCTGATTCAGATACGGTGCATTTAAAGCTTTTGCAGCATGTTGCTAAATTATTGGTATATGAAAGCTTTATTGAAAAGCTTTATGCAGTTAAGACAGCAAATGAAATGCTCGAGCTTTTGCAATCAAATCCTGACGACTATAGCGACTAATACAAAGCTAAGACAAGCAAAGCCAGTGTAACAAGATGGCTGAGAGTTCGTACAAACAAGATGGTTTAGGTCCAGTAGTGAGGAGAGTCAATTATGAAATTGGTAGCTGTGTGTGCCTGTACTTCCGGGATTGCTCATACGTACTTGGCAAAGGGAAAGCTTCAAAAAGCCGCAGAGTCTTTGGGCCATGAAATTCATATCGAAACCCAAGGCACTATTGGAGTTGAGGATGAGCTTACGCCCGAGCAGATCGCAGAGGCGGATGCCGTGATTCTTGCTGTTGATATCAAGGTTGATACATCGCGTTTTAAGGACAAGCGAGTGATGGAGGTGCCTACAGGTTTAGTACTTAAGGCTTCAAAGCAAATCATTAACAAGATCGAGGAAAGTTTGAAGTAAGCACAATGCAATAAAACTCTTGGAAGGGGAGTTGGTATGAAAAAAGTACTGAATGACATCAAAAAACATGTCCTTACCGCAATCTCATACCTTTTACCATTGGTAGTAGCTTCTGGTCTGCTCATTGCAATTGGCAATTTGTGCGGTGGCAGCGTTATGAAGTCACTGGATGATCTTACTGTGCCAAGTGCTCTTACCTCGCTTGGTGTGCTGGGCATGGGGCTTATCCCATCCTTTATTGGCGGCTATATTGCCTACTCCATTGCTGATCGACCTGGTATTGCACCTGGTTTCCTCATGGGTCAAATCGCATCCTTTTTAAACGCAGGCTTTTTGGGCGGTTTAATTGGCGGTTTGGTTGTTGGCTATATTGCTTTAGCTATCGAGAAGAACGTCAAGGTTCCTAAATGGGCAGAAGCTTTGATGCCTATGATGATTGTTCCTACGCTTTCCACCATTCTTGCAGGACTGATCATGTATTTCATCCTTGGTGGTCCTATTATGGCTCTCACTGCTGCGCTTACCGCGTTTATTAAGGGTCTTGATCAAAGTCAGAAGCTTACCTATGGCTTTATCCTGGGATGTATTCAGCATCTTGACTACGGAGGTGCCATCTCTAAGGTTCCCAATTTGATTTGTGATGGCATGATGGCCGATGGCATCTATGGTCCCGAGGCTGTTAAGGTTTTGGGTTCTATGGTTCCTCCTTTTGGCGTGGCCATCGCGCTGCTTCTTTCCAAAGCTGTTAAAAAGCCTATTTTCAAGCTTTCTGAGGTGGAAAACGTTAAAATTGCTTTCCCCATGGGTGTGTGCATGATTACCGAAGGCGTCATTCCCATTGCAATGAATGACCTTATTCGCACCGTTTTTTGTACGGCACTTGGTGATGGTGTCTGTGGTGCCATTGCGTTTTCCATGGGCGTAGAAAGCCAGGTTCCTTCAGGCGGTGTGTTTGTAATTCCGGCAATGGCAAATCCTCTGTGGGCAGTCATTGCACTACTGGCTGGTTCTTGTGTTACCGCGGTTCTTCTCGTTCTTCTCAAGAAGCCCTTAACCGCAGAAGAGCAAAATGACCTGGATCTTCCTGAGGATGACACCGAGCAGGAAGTTGATCTGTCCTCCTTCTCTCTTTCGTAAGAAGTTTTCTGGGGGCGAGGAAAACCCTTGCCCCTTTATTAACGCGTAGCTAGGTAGTAAGAAAGGAAGCGCGATGTATCAATCCATGAAAGGAATGCTTGAAAAAGCAAACCGTGAGGGATATGCAGTAATGGCGATTAACGCCTTTAATCTCGAAACGGCACGTGGAATCATTACTGCGGCGGAGCACATGAATGCCCCAATCATCATTGATTTATTACAAGATCATGTGATGTCGTATTTTGATTGCGACATTCTAACCAAGCCCCTTATTAAGATGGCACAAGATTCTCCTGTTCCCGTGGCTATCAATCTGGATCATGGACATGACATTGCGCATCTCAAGCGTTGTCTTCATGAGGGATTTTCCAGTGTTATGTGCGATGCATCCGCTTTGCCTACCGTAGAAAATATCAAAATTACCCGTACTATCGTTGAACTGGCACAATGCTACGGCGCATCGGTAGAGGCAGAAGTGGGGAATATGGGCGTTTCTGTAGGAGAAAATGCTCATTTTACCGATGCCGACATGTATACGGATCCAGATGTTGCTATTGACTTTATTGCACAAACGGGTGTTGATGCTCTGGCAGTAAGTTACGGATCTACTCATGGTGATTATCCTGAAGGTTATGTTCCCACCTTCCATTTTGATATTGTCAAAAAGATTAAGGATGCAACAGGCGCCGCATTGGTTTTGCACGGTGGTTCAGGCGCGGGTGAAAAAAATATACGTCTGTCTGTTGAAGCTGGTATTAACAAAATTAATGTTGGAACGGACTACATGATTGCCCAGCGTAGTTTTGTTGCTGATGCTCTTTCCAAAAATCCCCAATACGATTGGCCTCAGCTGGTACAGGATAGTTGGGCAGCAGGTGTAGATACGATTAAACGATATATCGAACTTTCTGGTTCTGCTCATAAGGCTTTTTAACCGCTCCGAGCAGCGGTTCTTAACGGCTGTTTTATTGACGATTTACAACGACGGTTACTCACGTTACAGGAGGAATATCGATGCTTCTTAATATGAATCAAATGCTTGACCTTGCTAAAGAAAAGCACTTTGCCGTGGGCGCTTTTAATGTGTCTGAGTCAAATCTTTTTCGCACTGTGGTAGAGGCGGCGGAAGAAAACGACGCTCCCGCAATCATTGCCATTCATCCCACCGAACTTGACTACTGCAAGGATGATTTTATCAAGTATGTGATCGCACGTTGCTCCAACAGTCCGGTTCCCTTTGTGATCCATATGGATCATGGTGACAGTATTCAAAGCATCATGCGTGCAGTGCATTGCGGTTTTACTTCTGTCATGATTGATGGATCTTTACTTCCCTTTGATGAGAATATCGAGAAAACCGCTGAGGTAGTGCGGTATTGTCACATGGTAAACGTTTCTGTAGAAGGCGAGCTTGGTACTATTGGAAATACCGGTACCACTATTGAGGGGGGCATAACTGAAGTCAAGTATACTGATCCAGCCGATGCCGAAACCTTTGTAGAGAAAACCGGTGTTGATACACTTGCCGTTGCTATTGGAACCTGCCACGGCTTGTATCCAAAGGGTGTGACGCCTAAGCTGCGCATGGATGTGCTTGAAGGCATTACTGCCCGTGTAGACATTCCTCTTGTTTTGCATGGCGGCTCTGGTAATCCAGATTCTGAAGTTGCAGAAGCCGTAAAGCTCGGCATCCAAAAGGTTAATATCTCCTCTGATTACAAACATGCCTTTTTTGCTAAGGCTCGTGAGATTCTTTCACAAGAAAATTCTGGTTGGGATCCTAATACGCTTTTCCCTGAGTGCATTGAGGCCGGTAAAGCCGTTATCAAGGAGAAGATGGAGCTCTTTGGATCTGTTGGTGCTGCAAAGTATTATCGCGATGCCAACGTTAAGCAATGGCGTCAAAATTTGAATTAATTTTTTGCGTGCGCAGAGCATACAATATACTTTTAGGAGGCGCTTCCTGCGCCTCCTAGTGGTTAGACTGGTAAAAATGAGGCTCACACATAAGGCCAATATCAGTGGGGAAGTAATTGTGCAACCAAAGGGAAGCGTCATTAATGAAATTTGTTCCTATTATGATCAGCTGAGCAATAGTGAACAAGCCATTGCAGATTTTGTAATGGCCAACAGCAACGAGGTCCCATCCATGACTACTCGTGAGATTGCTTTGGCTACCAAAACCTCTGCGGCAACGGTTTCTCGCTTTGCACGCCGCCTTGGGTATAAGAGTTATCTTGACCTTTGTGTTGCTATTTCTATTGATGAAGAAAGCGGTATGGGTGACAGAACCTCCAATCGCATTTCTATCGATAAACCCCGTGCTGCTCTGGAGACAGTTTTAGTTGCAAAGCATCGTGAGCTTTCGGATACGATTCGTTTGCTTGAGGTAAACGAGCTGGTAAAAGCCGTGGATCTTGTCAAAAAATCCGACACAATTGAGTTTGCTGCGGTAGGAAATTCTGTTCCAGCAGCACAGTCTGCATC
The DNA here is from genome assembly GCF_000364325.1 of Atopobium minutum 10063974. NCBI lineage: Bacteria > Bacillati > Actinomycetota > Coriobacteriia > Coriobacteriales > Atopobiaceae > Atopobium > Atopobium minutum. Next base: position 149,529 of record NZ_KB822534.1, on the reverse strand, counting down.
ATTTTTATTTGCTCAAGTTGGGTTGCGCAGTTCTTGTGCGCCAACCACAGAAGCAATGATGCTATCTACCTTATCTATTACATGTTCTGACCTGCTTATCTTTATTTCTAAATCAGGGCATTCAAAGCGTCTGAACAAGATGATGGATAATGCCATGGAATCCAAGACGCCTACCATTGTTATTACCAACAGGCCGGATTCTCCGCTGGCTAAACGCGCCACCTGTGTGTTGCATGCTGCAACACGTGATAAGATGCTTAATAGCGAAATTCCTTTTTCGCATAATTCTATTAACTTTATTGTTGAGACACTCTTTTTACTGCTCTGTTCCGACATGCCAAATATTAGTAGGCATACTAACCTTATTTGGCAGTCCCTTGGTGAGGATAAGGGGAGCGATAAAGAGCTGATTTAACGGAGCCACTAACAGGCTGCTAAAAAGGATTGCCCTGAGAGCTAATCGATACGTGTGCTAATCAGCAAACCGGTCGAACTATAAAGTGCTTTCCTGCCAAAGCAGGTCGCAGGGGAGCACTTTTTGTATAGGTGTTGCTTCTACGTCTTCCATCAAAGTGAACAGCATTTGACAAGCCTCAAATCCCTCTTGCCTAACGGGTTCCAAAATGGTGGAAATGGATGGCTTGGTAAGGTTACTCCATTCCTGGTTATTTATGCCAAGCAGTCCGATCTTCTCGGGAATGAGATGGTGAAGCGGAGTAAGCGCTTTAAATGTTTTGCCAAGCATCCACTGGTGTGGGGTAAATATAAGCGTTTTCTTAGATGGTGTAATTGCTTGTTGCAACTGCCTGGTAAGCTGCTCTTCTGTAGGGGTAGTGTGTGTAACCTTGATAGACGTGTAGCTAAAATTATGGGCGGAAACGGCATTGATAAAGCCCTGTACACGCTCGGCGCGCGTGCGATTATTGGCGGCAAACAAAGGTGTTTCTGCGCTATCAGCATGAAGGATAATAAAAGAGGTATATCCCGTTTCTATACAGTGGCTTACTGCCGAGTAAACGCCTTCATAGAGGTTTGTTTTAATCCAGGATGCGTTAAAGTCGTAGAGCTGTGTGTCGTAAAACACCACCTTTTTACCTGCGGCTTCTATGCGCTTGTGGACTTTCATAAACTGAGAAGTTGGTTGAACAATAAAACCATCCACGCCAAGAGAGAGCATCTTTTCGACATACATTGATTCAACTTCAGATTGAAAATTCGTGTTGCACAAAATGGTTTGATACCGGTGCTGTGCCGCGACTTCTTCTATGCCATTAATGAGCTGCCCGCTCCACGCATTTGTATTATCAAGAATCAAAACGGCAATAACGCCGGTGCGCGCCTCTTTAGAGGAAAGCATGCGCGATTGTGCGTTGGGCACATAGCCCGTTGCGACAATAGCCTGTTCAATCTTTTTTCGTGTTTTGTCGCTCATACGGTCATATTGCCCATTTATGCAATATGACACCGTAGCTGTGGAAGTCCCAGCAAGCTTTGCTATGTCAGAAATAGTTACTCGGTGACGGGACATGGTACTCCTTTGGACTGAGCCAAAACAACTTGAGCCGATCAAAACAATAGCCCTTAGGATACTAGAAAGGGCAAAGGATTCCATTTACAGAAAATCTAAATTTTATCTTGACTTTTATTCATGATAACGAATCTCAATAAAAACTGCTTGGTTAAACGTTTAACAAAACAAGGTAATAAATATCGCTTTACCTGCGCTTACAGAATAATTCTTGTGCTAAAAAAATCTCAAATCTAGACTGAGAATTACTAAAGAAGGTTCATTTATGCACCGGTAAGCAAAGTCAAGAGCGGTGTGTGAATGAGGGTGAACGGTATAGCAAGAGGAACAAAAAAGGAGGGGACCTTGAGATGAAGATTGTTGCGGTAACAGCTTGCACCGTTGGCATTGCCCACACCTTCATGGCACAAAAGGCCATTGAAGACGAGTGTGAGAAGCGCGGCTTTGAGTACAAGGTAGAAACTCAGGGCGGATATGGTGCTGATAACGAGTTGGATGATGACGATATTGAGTCTGCTGATGGAGTGCTGCTTGCTGTTGACGTAGGCATTGAGGGTGACGAGCGCTTTGACGATAAGCGCGATGAGGGGCGTGTGTTAACCGTTGGTTCTGCCAACGTTATTCGCGACGCCGCTGCTGTTATCGATAGTTTGCTTGAGCAAATTGGTGAGTAAGAGATCACGTTTTATTGGTATTGGTCGTTTTTGTGAGAGGAACAAAATGGCTGAGGGAACAAATGACAAGAACAAGAAGGGGTTGTTCGATAACCTGGGCAAAGAGCTGCTCAAATCCTTTAATACAGGTGTTTCGTATTTTATCCCCATCGTTGTTGTAGGCGGCGTTTTTCTAGCGTTTTCACTGGCATCTGGTAAGGCAGGTGCCGATGGCATGGAGGTTACCAATCCCTTCATGCAAAATCTCAACCTGATTGGTATGGCCGGCATCAAGATGATGATCCCGGTCATGACGGCTTACATTGCATACTCGCTGGCTGGTAAGCCTGCTTTGGCACCGGGCTTTGTGATGGGATATTTGGTCAATAATCCCGTTTCTGTTAATGGCACTGATGTTTCCACGGGCTTTTTGGGCGGTATGATCTTAGCCATCTGTGTTGGCTATTGGGTAAAGTGGATGAAGACCTGGCAGGTGAGTGATGTTATTCGCACCATTATGCCTATCTTGATCATCCCTATTTTGACGTCTTTGGTATGGGGCCTGCTGTATATCTATGTTCTGGCATTGCCGCTTGCCGCATTTATGGGTTGGCTTACTGATCTGCTTACCGGCTTGCAGGGTGGCTCTGCGGTAGTACTTGGCCTGGTTATTGGTCTTATGACCGCCTTTGATATGGGTGGTCCTGTTAATAAGACGGCATCAACCTTTACCTTGGCTCTTATGACCACTGGCGTATATGGTCCTAACGGTGCTTTCCGTGTAGCAGTAGCAATTCCTCCTCTGGCTTGTGGTGTTGCAGCTCTTGTTGCCCGCAACAAGTTTGATGATACTGATCGTCAGATGGGTATTTCTGCAATCTTCATGGGCTGCATTGGTATTACCGAAGGCGCAATCCCCTTTGCGGTAAAGGACCTGGGTCGTACACTTCCTGGCATTATGATTGGCTCTGCTGTTGGCGCTGCTTTGGCTATGATCCAGGGTATCGAGTGCTTTGTTCCTCACGGCGGCTTTATTGTTGCTCTTGCTACCAATAACATTGCCTTGTTCTGCCTTGACATTGTTATCGGTACGCTTGTTGGCGCCGCCATTATGATTGCCATGAAACCTGTTATGCAAAATAAGGATAAGTAATGGTATCCAAGGAAGCGCTTAGGCCCGCTACCTGCGCGCTTCCTTCCCCCTTATGCCGTGCTGAGCGACTCTGCGCAATCCGTCTATTGGGATTTTTACTACAACCGCTAAAGTTCGCTCAGTACGGTTTGTTTACTAAAACGTGCTTACTAAAGCACACCTACTAGTTAAGAATGGAAGTACGTGAATGGAAAAGCTCCCTATCAAGAAGTACGTTGAAGGTATGCTCAAGTTGCAGGATGGCGGCAGCTCGTCCACCATGCTTGGTATTGGGCCTATGTCTCCTAACCTGCTACAGGCATCATTCGAGCTTGCGCAGGAGCATGATTTCCCCCTGATGTTTATTGCAAGTCGTAACCAAGTTGATGCAGATGAGTTTGGTGCTGGCTATGTAAACGGCTGGGATCAGGAGCGTTTTGCTGCGGATATCAAGGAGGTTGCCGATAAGGTCGGCTTTGATGGCATGTACTATCTTTGCCGCGATCACGGTGGCCCCTGGCAGCGCGATGAAGAGCGCAATGCTCATTTGCCCGAAGACGAGGCTATGGCAAAAGCAAAGGCTTCCTATCTAGCAGATATTAAGGCTGGATTTGACCTGCTTATGATTGACCCTACCAAAGATCCTTTTGTTATCGGTAAGGTCATTCCTCTGGATCTTGTTGAGCGCCGCACAGTAGAGCTTATCGAATACTGTGAGGAGCAGCGCAAGGCACTTGGCTTGCCCGAGATTGGTTATGAGGTAGGTACAGAAGAAACCAATGGTGGCTTAACCTCTGCCGATAAGTACGAGGAATTTATCGAGTATCTGCAGGTGGAGTTGGCAAAGCGTGGTCTTCCTATGCCCACCTTTATTGTTGGACAAACGGGTACTCTTACGCGTTACACCGATCAGGTTGGTCATTACGACTTCCAAAATGCACGAGCTCTTTCCAAGATGGCCAAGCGTTATGGCGTAGGCCTTAAAGAGCACAATGCGGACTACATGGATGATGTAACCCTGCTTGAGCATATTCCTGCACGTGTTACTGCCTCCAATGTTGCTCCTCAGTATGGTACAGAAGAGACACGTGCCTATCTTAATCTGTGTGCCGTACAGGACATTCTGGTGAAGGAGGGACTGTGTGACACACCCTCTGACCTTAAAAAGGTTTTGCTTGTAAAGGCAATTAAGACTGAACGTTGGCGTAAATGGATGGTTGGCGAGCAAACCAAACTTCAGGTAGAAGACATTCTTTCCGATGAAGAATTGTCTCTAAAAATTCTGGATATCTCGGGGCACTACGTATTTAATGACGTTGAGGTCAAGGCAGAGATTGAGAAGTTGTACACTAACCTTGAAGCCGCTGGCATTGATGGACAGCGTTATGTAGTAGATCACATTAAGCGTCCTATTCGTCAGTATGTGGAGTGTTTGAACCTCGAATCTTTGACCTCGCGTGTAGTTGCTGCGCTTAAGGACTAGGCTTTCGAGTAGTTCAGTGAAGCTTGAGCGGCTGGCATACGCTGGCCGTTCTTTTTTAGGGAGGTACCTGTGGAAAAGTTTGTAAGCTCCAAGCAAGTATTTGTAAACGTCGATGTGGATACGCGTGAGAAGGCCCTTGAGTTTATCTCCCAAAAGGGTGCCGAGCTGGGCTACGGCGATGCTGATGCCGTTTATAAAGCATTTATGGCTCGTGAGAATGAGGGCGCAACCGGCATGGAAAATGGCTTTGCCGTTCCCCATGCAAAGAGCGACGTTATTAACAAGGCAGGTCTCTTGCTGGTAAAGCTTGCAGCTCCTGTGGAGTGGCCTTCCTTTGACGATAAGCCCGTAGATGTTGCATTGGCTCTGTTGGTTCCTGGTCTTGAGGCTGGCACTACGCATCTGAAGCTTTTGTCCAAGGCTGCTGTTATGCTTATGGATGAAAACTTCCGCAATTCGGTGCATGCAAGTGATGACCCAGAAGTTTTGGCAGAGCTTATCAATGCCGGTCTTGAGGGCTAGTAACTAACCAGGGATGACTGTTGAGGTTGGTTGCTAAAGCTTTTGGGGGAGGCTTGGGGCTTGGGAGCTTCTTGCCAAGGGCTTCTCGTGAGGGTCTCACCAAGGGACTACGTAATTGCGGCATGCTGGGATTACCCAGATGCCTGGAAAAAGGAGAATAACGCATGAAGTTTTTTATCGATACCGCTGATCTAAATGATATTGAAGAGGCTGCAAGCTGGGGTATTTTGAGTGGCGTAACCACTAATCCTAGCCTGTATGCTCGTACGGGTGGCAAGCTGGCAGATTTTGAGGACCATATGGTCAAGATCTGCAAGATTGTTGGTGAAGACATCCCTGTTTCCGCCGAGTCCACAGCAGAGACCACGGAGGACATGATTGCCGAGGGTGTACGCTTGGCCGCTTTGGCTCCTAATATTGTTGTAAAGCTTCCTATTTGTGAGGCATCTCTGCCTGCAACGCATGAGCTGGCTAAGCGTGGTGTTCGTGTAAACATGACGCTGATCTTCTCGGCAACGCAAGCTTTGTTGGCTGCCCGCGCTGGTGCGCGCTACATTTCACCCTTTGTTGGTCGTTTTGACGACATTGCAGACGACGGCTTGGCCCAGCTGGAGACCATCGTAGATGCTGTTAAGAACTACGACTATGGCTACTGGGAGCAGGAGGGTGGCCCCGAGATCATTACGGCTTCTGTGCGTACGCCCAACCATGTAACCCAGGCTGCACTTATGGCTGCCGATATTGCAACCGTGCCGTTTGCCGCTCTTAAGAAGTGCGTACACCATCCTCTTACCGACAAGGGCCTTGAAGGCTTTGCTGCTGACTGGGCTAAGGTTGTTGCTCAGGCCTAATGCCTCAGCTTTATTGCGCAGGTTTTATTGCATAGACTTAAAGGTAGTTCGGATGTAGGAAGGTTTGAGGAGAAAAGCAATTCATGGAAATTCTTGAGTTACAAAAGATTGCCAATGAGATTCGCAAGAGCATCATTGTTGGTGTTCATGCGGCTAAATCTGGCCACCCAGGTGGGTCGCTGTCTGCTACAGAAATCTTTACCTACCTGTACTTTGTAGAGATGAATGTTGACCCTGCACACCCACAGGATCCCAAGCGTGACCGCTTTGTTCTGTCCAAGGGTCATTGCGCACCTGGTTTATATGCCACCTTGGCGCAAAAGGGATTTTTTGACAAGGAGCAGCTCACTACGCTGCGCCACGTGGATTCCATGCTGCAGGGTCACCCCAATATGCACGACACGCCTGGTGTAGATATGTCTACGGGTTCTTTGGGCCAGGGCATTTCTGCCGCCGTTGGCATGGCAACATCTGCCAAGCTGTACGGCGATGATTTTCACGTCTATGCCCTGATGGGCGACGGTGAGATTGAAGAGGGTCAGGTGTGGGAGGCCGCTATGTTTGCCGGCAACCACAAGTTGGACAACCTGACCGTTATTGTGGATAACAACAATCTCCAAATTGACGGTGCTGTTACTGAGGTAAATCCACCCTATCCCATTGACGAGAAGTTCCGCTCATTTAACTTCCACGTTATTAACGTAGCTGATGGCAATGACTTTGAGCAGCTCCAGGCTGCCTTCGAAGAGGCGCATACCGCGCACGATATGCCCGTTGCCATTGTCTGCAAAACGATCAAGGGCAAGGGCGTCTCGTACATGGAGAACCAGGTAGGATGGCACGGTAAGGCGCCTAATGACGAGCAGTACGAGCAGGCTTTGCTTGAGCTAGAAAAGATTGGAGAGCAGCTGTGAGCGATGTAAAGAAGATTGCTACACGCGACAGCTACGGCAATGCTTTGGTGGAGCTTGGTCGTGAGCATGAAGATATTGTTGTGCTGGATGCAGACTTGGCTGCCGCTACTAAGACCGGCATGTTTAAAGCGGCGTTTCCCGAGCGTTTTCTTAATGCGGGCATTGCCGAGTGTAACCTTATGGGTCTAGCTGCGGGCATTGCTACTACAGGTAAGGTTCCTTTTGCAAGTACCTTTGCTATGTTTGCTGCAGGTCGTGCGTTTGAGCAGATTCGCAACTCCATTGGGTACCCGCATCTTAACGTAAAGATTGGTGCTACCCACGCCGGCATTTCTGTTGGCGAGGACGGCGCTACCCATCAGTGCAACGAGGATATTGCACTCATGCGTACCATTCCAGGTATGGTTGTTATGACGCCTGCGGATGACGTAGAGGCTCGCGCTATGGTTCGCGCTGCATATGAGCACGAGGGTCCTGTGTACATGCGCTTTGGCCGTTTGGCTGCGCCGGTGTTTAATGATCCTAGCACCTACCAGTTTGAGCTGGGTCGTGGTATTACCCTGCGCGAGGGTAGCGATGTAACCATTATTGCTACTGGTCTTATGGTAAGTGCTGCTCTGGAGGCTGCTGCGTCACTTGCTGAGAAGGGCATTGATGCTGAAGTCATTAACATCCACACCATCAAACCTTTGGACGAAGAACTGGTGGTTGCTTCTGCTGCTAAGACCGGTAAGGTGGTAACGGTGGAGGAGCATTCCATTCTTGGTGGCTTGGGAGCTGCTGTTGCAGAGTGCTTGGGCGAGAAACAGCCAACGCGCATGCATCGTATGGGCATTCATGATGTATTTGGTGAGTCTGGTCCTGCTTTGGAGCTGCTTGCTAAGTACGGTTTGGATGCTGCGGGCATTGAGCGTGAAGTCAGTGCGTTTGTAGGATAGCCTATCAGGCATAATAGAGTAATGCCCCTACAAATGGGTTGCTACGACTGCTAGAGATTTCTAGCAGTCGTTTTTTATGCGTGTAATACGTCAGAGCGTTATTATTTCGACTATTTTTAATATTGAAAGAAAAATTATTCGATTCTCATCAAAATAAAAACAAATTTCTTGTATATTTATGGCTGTAAGAAAATAATTTCTTTTCATGTGGACTACTTAAGAAAAAGTGTTGATTAGTCGAGAAGAAAGGGGCTAGTATATGCAGATTGGTCTTGTTGGTCTTGGGAAGATGGGCCATAACTTAGCTCTGAACCTCAAGGATAAAGGACACGAGATTATCGGCTTTGACCTTTCGGAGGAAGCGCGTGAAGACGCTCGGCAAAACGATATTACCGTGGTCACAAGTCTTTCCGAGCAAATCAGTTTGCTTGCAGCCCCTCGCGTCCTATGGCTTATGGTTCCTTCAGGCTCAGCTACACAGGCAACTGTTGATGAGGCGCTGAGTTTGCTTGAACCGGGTGACGTGCTTATCGATGCTGGAAATTCCAATTACAAGGACTCCATGCGTCACGGTGATGCTTGCGCTAAGAAAGAAATCGGCTTTCTTGATGTTGGTACCTCGGGTGGTACCTCGGGTGCCCGTTATGGTGCCTGCCTTATGATAGGCGGTGACCGTGAGGTTTATGACTTTCTTGCTGAGGTTTTTGACCAAGTGTCCTGTGAAGATGGCTGTGCTTATGTAGGGCCGGCCGGCGCAGGTCATTTTATGAAGATGGTCCACAACGGTATTGAGTACGGAATGATGGAGGCGATTGGAGAGGGCTTTGCCATCATGCGCAAGGCGCCTTTTGACTATGATCTTGCCGTCGTTGCAAAGAACTGGAATCACGGTTCCGTTGTTCGCTCTTGGCTTATGGAACTTGCCGAAATGCAGCTGGTAGAGCATCCGGACCTTGCAGATATTAAGGGTATTGTTGCGGCATCAGGTGAAGCCAAGTGGACTGTTGAGGCTGCCCTTAATGAGGAAGTTCCGGCACCGGTTATTGCACAGGCACTCTTTGAGCGTAATGCCTCACAAATGAACGAGGAGAACTTCTCCAACAAGATGGTCTCTGCTCTGCGCAATGGCTTTGGTGGACATGCCATCGTGAGTAAGTAAGGGGATGTTATGGATACAGAGGCTCTTATTAGGCCCGAAGATATCCAGATTGGTATTGAGGCGCTTGACTGGGAAGACGCACTTAAGAAGGCTGCCACACCACTCATTGCTCAAGGTCATATCGAACCCGCCTATGTTGAGAGCATGATTCAAGCAGTAAAAGATCTTGGACCTTATATCGTTCTCGCGCCAGGCTTTGCACTTGGCCATGCTAGACCAAGTGGCGCAGTCCATCGGGCTTGCGTCTCTCTTGCCACGCTCAAGACTCCTATTACTTTTGGGAGTAAACAGAATGACCCTGTTGACGTAGTTATGATTCTTGCTGCTGTTGATGATACGTCACATATTGAACTTCTTCAAAAGCTTGTGCTCTTCCTTAACCAGAAGGGGAGTTTTGATATTTTGCGTTCAGCTAGAAGTGCGCAGGATGTTTGTGCAATTACCAAAGCAATTAATGGAAAGGGGTAAGGCAAATGGATGTGCTCAATTTCCTTGTATATCAGGTTCTTACAAACCAGACAATCTTTATTGGCTTAATTGCCTTGGGAGGACTACTTCTCCAAAAAAAGGAGCTCCCTCATGTCATTGATGGAGTTGTCAAGACGGTGGCAGGTCTTTTGGTTCTGTCTTCTGGAGCGGGCATTATCTTTCAATCGCTGTCCCAGGTAGTTACTGCCTTGAATGAAAGCATGGGTGTTGCGGGAACACTTCCCATCAATGATGCCGCTGGCGCTATGGTCTTGTCGCTTGAAGGCTACGGCAGAAACGCAGTACTGATTTTCCTCTTTGCCTTCTTGCTGCATCTGGTGCTAGTGCGCCTTGTTCCTGGCAAGGATTTTAAGAATGTATATCTGACAGCACACCTAGCTCTATTCCATGCCTGCTTTATGGCGGTTACGCTTCCTGTGGTTCTTGATACTACTAACAATGTAGTGATTATTGCTGTGGCTACGGTGCTGAATGCTGCATACTATACCTTCTCGCCAGCTATTACCCGAAAGCTTTCTCGCGAGTGGACCAAGGATGCCATTACCCTTGGTTTCATGGATCAGGTTGGTTCTCTTATTGCACATTTTGTGGGTAAGTTTGTAGGTAATCCAGAGGAGGATGCTGATAAGCTCAAGCTCCCCAAGTGGGCATCAATGTTTCGTGATAATACAGTTGTTCTGTTCTTCTTAATGCCCATTATTTTTGTTGGTATGGGTCTTGCGGTTGGCAGAGATGGTATTCAAGCTCTTGCTGGCACTGGCCCTGATGCTACCAACTGGATTATCTGGCTCATCATTCAAGGTTGGACATTTACTGCTGGCATTATCATTTTGCTGCAAGGTGTCCGCATGTTCGTTGGCTCTATTGTGCCTGCGTTTAAGGGAATCTCCGACAAGTTCCTTCCAAGTGCCGTACCTGCGCTTGATGCTCCAACCTTCTTTCCCTATTCACCTATGGGCGGTATGTTTGGCTTCCTTGGGTCATCTGTGGGTGCAATCGTAGTTTGCTTGCTTACTATCGTCTGCCATGCTCCGGTTATTGTCTTTCCTTCTCCAATCATTATGTACTTTGATGGCAACGTTATGGGTGTCTTTGGCAACAAGGCTGGCGGATGGAAAGGTGCTATCGCCGCAGGCCTTGTTACCGGCGCTATTACTTCTGCTGCAGCAATCCTCTTCTATCCAATTACGGGCACAATGTTTGGTTCTGGTGTTACCTGGTCCAACATTGACTACGCCCTCGTGTGGATGCCTGTGATGTACATACTCAAGTTCCTTCGTGGCCTGATTATGGGCTTCTAAGTAATGGTTTCTTTGGAGGTAAGCACCATGAAGATTTGTGCGGTTTGCGGTTTTGGAGTTGGCTCAAGCGTCATTGCCAAGATGAATATTGAAAGCATCCTTTCTCAGGAAGGAAAGGGTGATATTGAGGTGGAAACCGTTGACCTTGGAAGTGTAATGGGTGTTGATGCTGACGTCTTCTTTACCACTCATGAGCTATTTGACAATTTTCCAGACGAGCTCAAGCCTAAAACCGTAGTTTTGGACAATTTTGTTGACCTGGATTCAATTAAGGAAAAGCTCGACATGAAGTTGTCAGAATTTGGCGTTTAGCATGGCTTAGGATGTGGTGAGAAGTCTCTCTGTAGACGTTATTTGAGGAGTCAAAGGTGTCAGACATCGAGAGAATTACGAGACAAACTTGGATTGATGAGACCTTCCCTGTTTGGGGAACGTGGATGAATGAGGAGATTGAACGTACGAAGGTTATACTGGGGACGTTTGATATGTGGTGGCTTGGCAACATGGGAGTCTGGATCAAAAGCGAGGGCCAAACCAATGTTGCCATCGACCTATGGTGCGGAACAGGTAAGTGTACGCACGATCTTCCTCCTATGGGTCCAAGGCATCAGTTTGCTCGTATTGCCGGAGCAAGGATTCCACAGCCTAATCTGCGGCTTTCTCCAATAGTCTTTGATCCTTTTGCTATCCGTGATTTGGATGCTCTTCTCGTCACACACATCCATCACGATCATCTGGACAAAAACGTTGCTGCTGCAGTGCTTAAGGGAGTTGAGAAGGACATACCTTTTATAGGCCCACAGTATGTTGTTGATCAGTGGATCTCTTGGGGTGTACCTAAAAGTCGCTGTGTGGTTATGGTTCCCGGTAATGTTCTTTCTGTTGGTGACATGACTATTGAAGCGATTGAGTCTTTTGATAGGACAGTCCTTGTCACTGACTGTCCCGGAGAGCCTGTGCCACCTGATGATAAGGTGCCGTCTATGGATGAGCGTTCGATTGGTTACCTTATCACCACCCCAGCGGGGAGCGTATATCATGGTGGAGACTCGCACTTCTCGGTTGGATTTGCTGAACAGGGTAAACGTTTTGATATTGACGTGGCTCTTCTTGCTTTTGGTGAGAATCCTGTTGGTATACAAGACAAGATGACGTCTTCTGACATCCTGCGTGCTGCCGAATGCCTTAATGCAAAGGTAGTAATCCCGCTGCATTGGGATGCATGGACCAACACACTTGCCGATCCTCGAGAAATTGTGCGACTCTGGCAGGATCGCCGCGAGCTGTTGGGGTATCGTTTCCGGCCAATGGTCTGGCTTCCTGGTGGTAGATATACCTATCCTACGGATGCAACAAAGACCGAGTACTTCTACGATCGGGGATTTCCAGATATCTTTGAAAAACCAACGAACCTTCCGTATCCGTCGTTTCTGTAATTGAGGAAAAAGATCGCCTTCCTGCTTTTATTGGGTTTAGCTCCTTCGGGTGGTTGAGATAACCTCGCGAACTTCTTCTAATGAGCGACTTGCTGCACTCTCGTCAGAGAACATAACGATGGTATAGAGTGTATCGACAAGAGCAAGCTGAGAAATTCTTGAGGCTAGAGACTCGGAGCGGTAGGCGGTCTCCTCAGCGATGGTTACAAGACATGCGTCAGCAAGGGATGCGAGCGGAGAACTGGGATTGCTGGTGATGACAATGGTGGATGCTCCAACCTCACAAAGCTTCTCGGCAATTTGAATAGTTTGGAGATCGCGCCCAGAATGTGAGATGAGAAGTGCACAATCTTCCTCATTAGAGCGTGAAGCACGCATAAGTTGTAGATGGAAGTCTGCGTCATAAGCTACGCGCTTTGGCGTGCGCAAAAATTTATGGTAGGCATCCGCTGCTACTACAGAGCTTCCACCCATACCATAGAAGGTAAGCTGTGCGCATTTCTCGATAAGCCCCGCTGCGCGTGTAATATCCTGGTCAGACAGGAGTTCTCTTGTGTCCGTGAGTGATCGAATGCTGGATTCAAAGACCGTTTCTGCCATCTGTGTTGGTGTTGACTTGCGCGTTATATGTTCATGAATGGAGATTTCAGGATCAAATCCTTCCGCCGCAAGCGCTCCGCGGAAGTCTCTAAATCCTTCAAAGCCCAGCTTTCGAGTAAACTTGAAGACTGTTGAATCAGCCATGCCTAGCGTTTGCGCAATCTGACTGATAGTCATTTTTGATGTGGTGTGCGGATTTGCGAGGAGGAACTCTGCCAGTTGGCGTTCTTTCTCCGAGAAAGATGCCTCCAATGCACGAACCCTTACTCTGATGGTCTGACTAGCCATAACATCCCCTAAATTGTTGAGTCAAATTGAGTATATTCAAAAAAAGTTCGATATTTTTTATATTTCCGAGAAAATATACAGAAAGCAAGGCGGGAGAATTTTATCTCTTCCCGCTTGCTTTTTTGTATTGATTTCGCTGCTACAATAGAGAGTCATGCAAGAAGGGAGGGGCTTGTACATGGCGGACGAGAATCACGATCTTCTCGATAGTCTTATTGACATTCAAAGTGATTGGAACGCCGTGTCCAATCCGCTGGATACCGTGCTGGGGATGCTTTCTGCAGATCCCGAGCAGGCCAAGCCGTTTAATCCAGGGGATTACAAGTTTCGCCCGCGCGCTAATACCATCCCGTGCACGCGCTGTATGACCAAGGACGAGGGCACGTGTTCTGCCTGCATAGACGTGTGTCCCGTGAACGCCATTACCATTGATACGAGTGCAATTCATGTGTCCGATGCCTGCCGCAAGTGCGGTCTGTGTATTGCGGCCTGTCCCACGGATGCATTTACGGATTCTCACCATTCTGCGCGGCAGCTGTACGACGAGATTGCTACTGCCTGCTCATCTCACGAGATGTGCTATATAACCTGCACGCGTGCGCTCAAGCGTAAGCCAGAGGCCAATGAGATTTTGTTGCCATGTGTAGGCGCGGTTCCCACTGAGGTGTGGTTTTCTATTTTGGTTGACTATCCCAACGTGAGCGTATATTTACCGGAAGGCGTTTGCGACAAGTGCCAAACCACCACAGGTGAGGCTTGCTATACAAAATTTATTGGTCGTGCAGAGGAGCTGACGGGTCGCTCGGTTGGTCTGGAGACTCAGGCGCGCGCCCTTAACCATGCAAAGAAGCGCAGCTATGAGCGTAGGCAGTTTGTCAATAATGCTATGCAAGTGGGTCAAAATGTACTGGCAGTAAGCAATCCTGTTCTGGCGAGTGCACAGGCGGTTCAGCGCAAGCTGCAAGCACACGGCAGGCAAATCAACGAGCTACAAAACTCGTTGGAGCGCATTGCAGGGTCTTCTACCTCGGCACGGCGCAAGCGTACGATTGTGCAAAAGCGACAGCTGCTGTTAAGCGCTCTGCAGGATCATCCGCGCCTGGCCGACCGCTTTGAGCCTCAAGTTGCGGTGTGTGACAACACAAAGTGCACCTCTTGTGGGCTGTGCGTGGATGTGTGCCCTACGCATTGTGTGGATTTGGATCCACGTGGTCATGTAACCGTTGAGCCCATTTACTGTATGGACTGCAGTGCTTGTACTCGTGCGTGTCCAACCAATGCGCTGTTTATGGAGCCGTATGATCCGGCGTTGTTGGTGGTTAAAGATGAAACCGCCAAACGTGCAGAAGAGGCTCTTGAGCGCCAGAAGGCAGAGCTTGCGCGCCTGAAGGAACAGGGCAAGCAGCAGCTTATGCGCGGTCTAGCTGCACTTGAATCCCATGGTGAAAACGGCCAGATTACCGCCCAAGGCATTGGTGCGGCCATCAAGGCAGTTACGACGTTTGATGCTCCTGCCGAGAAGAACGACGCGGTGGGGGAGACGTCGGCGACGATGGCTACCTTGACGGCGACGACGGCGGCGACGGAAGCAGCGGCGGCAGCCACGGCATCGGAGGCAGTCACCGATCAGCCGCTCGACAAACCCGCGCCAGCGCCTGCATCTGCCCCCATGGCACCTCCAGTATTTGTGGCCACCCAGCGTGCAGCTCAAATGGAGGAAGCAGCTTCTGATACCATTGCATATCAGCAAGATGCTGCAGAGGACGCTGCGGAGGAAGAAGAGCCTTGTGTGCATAAGCTTGCTCCAAGCGGACGGACTTCTCTGCAGGCGATACAAGTTGTACCGTCAGTATCGTAATCTTGCACCTGTGGCCGGACGCTTTGTAAGAGCGCACGCCACAAGACTGTGTTACGAAAATGCGTACCGTAAGAACGCACACTAGAAGAACAAACGTTAAGGAAAGGTAAGGACATGTCCCTGTCCATCGGAATTGTTGGTCTTCCTAATGTTGGCAAGTCTACCCTGTTTACCGCGCTTACGCGCAAGGGGGGTCTTGCGGCAAATTATCCGTTTGCAACAATCGATCCTAATGTGGGCATTGTGGATGTACCGGATCCTCGTTTGGCCGAGCTGGCAAAGATCGTCAACCCTGGTCGTATTGTGCCGGCAACCGTTGAGTTTGTGGACATTGCTGGTTTGGTAAAGGGCGCCAACGCAGGCGAGGGCCTGGGCAATCAGTTTCTAGCCAATATCCGCGAGACGGACGCTATTTGTCAGGTGGTTCGCTACTTTGGTGATCCCGACGTTGTCCATGTAGAGGGTCGCGTGGATCCCGCTTCTGACGTGGAGATTATCAACACAGAGCTCATCTTGGCCGACCTTGCCTCGCTGGAAAAAGCGCTCCCCAAGATTGAAAAAGAAGCAAAGCGCGATAAGGACGTGTTGCCTAAGCTTGCTATTGGCCGCAAGCTGGAGGCCTGGCTCAATGAAGGCAATCGTGCAGCAACCATGGACATGACCGATGATGAGCGCGCGGCGGCTTATGACCTCTTCCTGCTTACCATGAAGCCCGTGCTCTACGTGGCAAATGTGGATGAAGATGGTTTGGGCAAAGAGCTTGCGACCCTTGATGGGCAGCAACCCATTGCAGTGTGCGCTGAGGTTGAGGCAGAACTTGCAGACCTTGACCCTGCAGAAGCAGAGGAATATCTGGAGTCTTTGGGTCTCGAGAAGAGCGGGCTGGAGACACTTGCTCAGGCTGCCTATAAACTTCTTGGCCTGCAGAGCTACTTTACAGCGGGAGAGATGGAAGTTAAGGCTTGGACCATTCCCATTGGCGCCAAGGCTCCGCAGGCAGCTGGTGTAATCCACTCTGACTTTGAGCGCGGCTTCATTAAAGCGGAAGTTGCGAGCTACGAAGACTACGTTGCCCTTGGCGGCGAGGCTGGTTGCAAGGCAGCTGGTAAGTTGCGCATGGAGGGCAAGGAATACGTCGTTGCGGATGGCGACGTCATGCATTTCCGCTTTAACGTCTAAGGGCAGGCTCTAAACTCCTCAGAGCTTATCAAGAGGCTTATCGAGAAACCCATTCAAAAGTTTATACACTTGGTGGTCACGGCTGGTTTCATGTGGCCGATTGGCTGGTTGCAGCCAATCGGGACTGTTGATAGCACGTGCCAGCCTGCCAGCCCGTAAGCCCGCAAGCCTTGCCTACCTAGCTGCCCGCCTGCTTATCAACCAACCAACCTACCTACCCGTTGGATTTATCGGCACCCACAATGAGAATCACGTCGTAGCTGGTATCGTACGAGCCATTGTTCTTCATAACCTGGATGTCGCCACCCAAAGCCTTGTTAACGGCGTTGGCGCGCGCCTCGTGATCACCGTTATACACAATGAGCGTGTTGGAATAGCTGCTCTTGGCGGTGTCTGCGACGGCATCAAAGCCTTGGTTGGACAGAGATTGACTAATTCTGCCAGCAAGACCATTTACACCAGCGGCGTTAAGGACATGCACCGTGCCAGAATACTCAGTTTCACCTGTTGTAGAGCTGCTCTTGTTGTCCTTGGAACTGTTGTTTGCAGTGCCGCCGCTACTGGGGCTATTGCTAATGCCGCCTGTGACGCCGGCCAAACCCTTAGTGGGGTTATCGTCCTCACTCTCGTAGGGGGAGAGACCCTGGTCAACGCGCTGCATCATCTTTTTCCACTCGGCGGTGTTGCAAATCTCGTACCAGGTTTGGTTTACGTACTTGGAGGTAGTAGGCTCCATGCCGTGGTAAATGTCCGTAGAGGTGTTAAGCCCGCGCAGCGAGGTGGCCAGGCCAATAATAGAGTTCACGTCCATATCGGTAGTAACGGAACCAGAAAGCTTAGCAACAACGGTAGCCATGGAAACGGGGTCAAGCTGCAGGATCTTCTTGCCAATGGCAGAGATGACCATGCGCTGATTGGCGGCACGATACATGTCGCCGTCGCCGTAGGCATCGTAGGCATGGCGCGCGCGGCACAACACCAAGGCCTGCTCGCCGTTAAGGGTTTGCTGACCGGCTTCTATTACCTTGCCGGTTCCCTTTGAGTCATCCACCTTGATGGGCACGTTAACGTCAATGCCGCCAATGGTATCAACCACAGAGACAAAGTTATCAAAGTCAATATCTGCATAGTGGGAGATGGGAACGCCGGCAAATTTTGAAATGACCTCGGTGGCATAGCTGGCACCGCCTATAGCGTACGCAGCATTGATCTTTTGCTTACCATTTTTGCCCAGGTCAACAAGGGTGTCTCGGTGGATGGACACCAGCGTCACTTTTTTGTTTTTGGGGTCAATGCGCGCCAGCATAATGGAGTCAGAGCGGTAAGCATGTTCGTCCGCGCCGTATTGCTTGCTGTTGACGCGGTCTTGATCCTTGTCTACGCCGAGCAGCAAAATATAGAAGGGGTCGCCCGCTTCGGTTATATGCAGTTGGTTGAGAAGCGCGTTATCAATACCGGCGCGCAGGCTGGCGTTAATGCCGCTAATGTACACCAGAGCAACAATGACAAGTGCAGCGAGCGTAGTGCCAAAAGCAGCGCCAATACCTTTGAGGAGGGACTTTCGAGAACGTTTTTTGCGCAAGGACGTGTACCGATCGAGTGCAGCGGCACCGCGTGAGATTGCATGAGACGCATCCGAAGATGCTAATTCCTTCTCGATCTTCTCGGCATGCTTGGTTTTACGAGACACGCGAGCTCCTTACGTTAGGGTATGTCGTGCGACTTTCGCGATTATGCTGTGCTGTGTCGCCTCATTGCCATAATTCATCTATCATAACGAGTATAAAGGTTCAGCGGGATGAGGACTGTAATTCCGTCATCTTGTCACATAGCACGCGCAAAAACTCATGCAAATCGGAGGAACGTTAATGTCACAGAGCACAAAGGTAAGCAGTCATTCAGGTACAGATCAGCTCGTAGCCGTGCTTGATTTTGGTGCACAGTATGGTCAGCTGATCGCGCGTCGCGTACGTGACCTGCACGTGTACTCAGAAATTGTCCCCTGTGATATTAGTGCGGCAGAGCTTGCGGACCTGCATCCGTCTGCCATTATCCTGTCCGGCGGTCCTGCCTCCGTGTATGCCGAGGATGCACCAGATATGGATCCGGCCATCTTTGATATGGGTCTGCCTATTTTGGGCTTTTGCTATGGCGAGCAAATCATGGCTAAGGTGCTTGGCGGCACGGTTGCTCACACCGAGAAGGGCGAGTATGGTCCTGCAACACTAACCCGTGAGGGTGAATCGCGCCTGTTGGAGGGTACGCCCACCGATGCTCAAACGGTTTGGATGAGCCACCGCGATGCAGTAAGCCAGCTGCCCGAGGGCTTTGTGGTAACGGCAAGCACACAGACCTGCCCCGTTGCTGCGTATGAGAACGCAGATCGTATGCTGTTTGCAACTCAGTTCCACCCCGAGGTGCGCCACACGCAGTACGGAACCACCATGCTGTCCAACTTCCTGTTTAAGATTTGCGGCCTTGAGGCCAATTGGACCATGGATAACGTTATTGAAACCAAGGTGGCAGAAATCCGTTCTCAAATTGGGGACGACAAGGTCATTCTGGCGCTTTCTGGTGGTGTGGACTCTGCTGTAACGGCAGCGTTGGTTCACCGCGCGGTGGGTGATCAGCTGACCTGCGTGTTTGTCAACCATGGCATGTTGCGCAAAGGCGAGCCGGAAAGCGTAGAGAAGATCTTTACGCAGCAGTTCAACATTCCTCTGGCGCACGTTCACGCGCAGGAGCGCTATGCGCGCCTATTGGCCGGCGTGACCGACCCCGAGAAGAAGCGCAAAATTATTGGCCGTGAGTTTTGGAAGGTCTTCTTTGAGGAGGCCCAAAAGCTGGATGGCGTAAAGTTCCTTGCTCAGGGCACCATTTATCCCGACATCATTGAGTCTGGAGCGCGCAAGACGGGCGGCAAGGCGTCCACTATCAAGAGCCACCACAATCTAATTCCCTTCCCCGAAGGCGTGCGCTTTGATTTGGTAGAGCCTCTGGATCACTTCTTTAAGGATGAAGTCCGCGCGTTGGGTAGTGCCCTTGGTCTGCCCGATACGATGGTGTATCGCCAGCCGTTCCCCGGTCCTGGCCTGGCTATTCGTATCATTGGAGAGATTACTGCCGAGAAGCTCAACGTGCTCAAGGACGCCGATCTTATCGTGAGGGAAGAGCTGGATGCGTACAACCAGCGCCTGTTTGAGCAGACGGGGGAGCGCAACTCCGAGCATGCGTGCTGGCAATATTTTGCTGTGCTGCCCGATATCCGTTCTGTTGGTGTTATGGGCGACGAGCGCACCTATGGTCGCACTATTATTTTGCGCGCTGTGGAGTCCAGCGACGCCATGACAGCGGATTGGGCAAAGCTGCCGTATGACGTGTTGGGCCGCATTTCTGGTCGTGTGGTGAGCGAGGTTGAAGGCATCAACCGCGTGGTCTACGACATTACGCCCAAGCCGCCTGCAACGATTGAGTGGGAGTAGGCCGATAGGGCTCTGACCTGCGATTTTGAGTGCCGCACTGTGCCGCTGAGTTTCGTTTCGTATGCGACTCACGGCAAAGCCGCCAGCGACGGCGGTGAGTAAATACGATAACCGAGCCTCCGTTCCAGTGCTGGGACGGAGGCTTTTTCTTTGCCGTTTTACTCCCTTTTACCTGCGATTTCGCCATTTACTCCCCGTGTTTCAAGACGGCAAGGCACTGGGCGGTATTCGGAGGATTGGGAGTAAGGATTTATCCCAAGTGAGTGGACGCGCGATTTTTGTCCCCGAGGGCGAAACGGGGCCGTTTCGGGGCCCGTGAAACTCAAATCGAACTCAATGGGCTTTTCGGCGGTCTCCGCACGGCGTTTCCCCAGGTGGTTAATGGGGAGTAAAGAATCTTGCTGCCTCAATGAAAACGGGAGTAACCAGGGGAAATGCCGCGACGTACTGCTGCGTGCCGCCATATAAGCCACCGTGTTATTTACTCCCCACGTACGCTGGAAATGCCTTGGCATGCAATGGGGAGTAAAAACTCAGCGTACGCAGGGGCGAGCAGGCGACGACCACCGCCTGGTCTGCATCTAGATTCGATTGCGTTGGTTGTGAAACGCGGAGAACCGTTACAGCGAGGCTTTCCAGTCCTCGTACTCTTCGGCGTCGATCATGCCGTTCTCGAGCTGTGCGCGCTTCTCTGCCCAGAGCTCGATCGCCATCGCGGTTTTGGGTGCATGCGGCGCCTTAGGATTCAGGGAGAGTCCCGTGCCGTCGGCCGTGGGCACGATGCCGAAGGAGTCCTCTAACCGCACAAGCAGCGACATGAGGTCGCCCGCGGTCTCGACGCCGTAATCCTTGAGGGCGTTGACGGACACGCCTAGTGCTGCGGCGATGGATTCGAGCAGCTCGGGCTTCACGGCGCGGATGCCGCTCTCGTAGTGGCGCACGGCCCCCTCGGTCAGACCGACCGCCTCGGCGAGCTGCGCCTGCGTCATGCCGCGCAACTTGCGGTGCCGCCTTATGTTTTCGCCTACGGACATGCGCCCTCCTCTTGGAATTACGTACCCGCATATCTTATCAGCGTACGCAAATGTACGCAATTCTATTGACAGTACGGATGCGTACGTTTACTCTCAATCTGTAAACCGTACATATCCGTACGCTATTGACTGGAGGAGCCATGGACGAGAAGGTGGCGAAGACGCCGAGGCCGCACATGCTGGACGTCGACGAGGTCGCGGAGCTGCTGAGGATCAAGAAAGGAAGCGCCTACGAGGTGATCAGGAAGATAAACGCTGAGCAGGAGGCGCGCGGGCGCGTGGTGATCCGTGGGCGCGTTAGAAGCGATGTCTTCGACGCCCTGTACTTCCCGGAGGTGGACTGACATGCCCGTGTACAAGGACGACAACAACGGCACGTTCTACGTGCAGTGCTACTACCGCGACGCCCGCGGCTCGAAGCGCCACAAGACGAAGCGCGGCTTCTCCTCCGAGGTGGAGGCCGCAGTGTGGGAGGGCCAGTTCAAGAGCCTTAACGGCGGGGCCATGGACATGACGTTCTCCGAGTTCGTCGAGGTGTACGCCTCCGAGGTGAGGCCGCGCATACGCGAGCACACGTGGATCACCAAGGAGTACATCATCAACGACAAGCTCGTGCCGTTCTTCGGGGACATGCGCATGTGCGACGTGAGGCCGATCGACGTCATCAGGTGGCAAAACGAGCTCACCGAACACCGGGACGCCGGTGGGAAGCCCTGGGCGCCGACGTATCTGCGCACGGTGAACAACCAGCTCAACGCCATCTTCAACCACGCCGAGCGCTACTACGGCCTCACCGACAACCCGGTGCGCAGGGTCGACAAGATAGGCTCGAAGAAGGGCGGCGAGATGCAGTTCTGGACCAAGGACGAGTACCTGAGGTTCAGCGAGGCCGTCATGGACAAGCCGCTCTCGTTCCACGCCTTCGAGCTGCTCTACTGGACGGGCATCCGCTGCGGCGAGCTCCTGGCGCTCACTCCGTCCGACTTCATGCTGGAGAGCTCGCGGCTGCGCATCAACAAGTCGTACCAGAGCCTCCACGGCGTGGACACCGTGACCGACCCCAAGACGCCAAAGTCGGTGCGCACGATCGTCATGCCCGCCTTCCTGCGCGACGAGATGGCGGACTTCATCGAGATGCGCGACGACGTTGCACCCGACGAGCGCCTATTTGCCGTGACCAAGCACTTCCTGGCCCATGAGATGGAACGCGGGTGCAAGGCGTCGTGCGTGAAACGCATCCGCATACACGATATACGCCACAGCCATGTGAGCCTGCTGATCGAGATGGGCTTCTCCGCGCTGGCCATCGCCGAGCGCATGGGCCACGAGGCGGTGGACATCACCTACCGCTACGCGCATCTGTTCCCGACGAAGCAGGACGAGATGGCCGCCGCGCTCGACGGAGCGAGGGGGTAAGCAAGATGCCGTGCGAGAACAGCGCCCGCAAGCGCAGCAAGACGATGGCGTTCCGCTGCACGCCCGAGGAGCACAAGCTCATATGCGAGATGGCCGCCTGGAGCGGCATGCTCAGGCAGGACTACATCATCGCTAAGCTCACCGATACCCAGGTTGAGGTGAGGCCCTCCGTGAGCGTTCAGAAGGCGTTGAAGGACTCGATGGCGGAATTGGCCAAGGAGGTACGGCTGGCGGCCTCCTACGGCGAACTGAGCGATTCCCTGCAGCAGAGGGTTGAGCTCGTGGTGAAGTTCTTCCTGGCGCTCGGCGAGCCTGTTGACGCACCAGTAGAGGATGAAGCGCAAATGAAAGCGCCCTCGGCTGCACCGAAGACGCCTGAAGCCGGCTCCGATGGCGACACGAGCATCTTCGGGATGGGGCGCGGGTAGCGGCACGTTTGAAACCACCACGCGAAACGAATGGCCCTTTTCTCGTTTCTATTCAAGTCAGCTCTTGAGTATTTTCGATGACTTAGATCGCTTCAGCCTTCCGTTGTTTTCAAGGCCGCTCCGTCTCTCTTGCTATTCGGGTTACTAATCGAATAGCAAGAGCTGGCGGGTGGGTCTTGTCAGTGCCACATAGAGATTTTCTTTCGAGTAGGCCTTCTGATCTGAAGCCTTGGCAACAGCTACGCTGTCAAACTCGAGGCCTTTAATCAGAAGCACACGTGAAATCTTGAACGCGATTGGGCTTGACGTTCGAAATCGGTCGCTTGCCTTGACACGTTCAAAAATGGTCGTTGGATCTTCTCCTGTGGCTAAGTGTGTCCCAATGGCGAACGTAACGTCATTCCAGGCCTCTCGTCTGACAAGATGAGACCCGCAACATTTGCGGATGGAATCGCAGGCTTCCTTGAACCTCCCTCCACTGAAATCATAAGACGCAAACTGCAGTTTCTTAAGCATGGGAGCATAGTTCTTGCGCGCGTTCGTGGACATGTATCGGTCGAGCGGTCTGCCTTCTTGTAACGCGGAGAGAACTGGCTTATCAAGAACTTTCGAAAGAGATGAGTGACAATGAAGAGTGAACTCGGAAAACCATTTCGCCTTCGCCCCTGAATTGCCCTGAATGGGGAAAGACGACAACTGCTCTCTTGCGAACCTCCCTTCCACTTCCTCAACAAGCTCAAACGAACCAGCCAAGCGCTTCGACAGGTTTTCGGAATAAGCCAACGGAAGGTTGGGGCACAGTACTGCGGCGCTTCCGCATTTGCTCCGCATTGTGTATGCGTTATGGATTAGCTCCGATTGGGATTGGCCCGATGTGATATGTCTCACGTTGGGAATACCAAGCGTTTCGAAGTCCAAGCTCCTGCCAGCCATCAATTCTGGTCTTACGTATTCCAACAGCCACCTCCCTAAGTCGGGATTGGTCGTTTCCCAACGGTGGGGCTTAGGGTCAACGATTCCAATCGGGGCGAAAGAGGGCTCAACGTCCAGCTGCCAATCGGGAAATTGCTGGTGTCGGAAATTGAAGATGCGCTGCAGCCTGTCACCGAAAACGGCAACTGATCCGATTACATCGCGTAGGGCAATCGCAAGGCGATGCTGAGGCATATCACAGTCCTGATATTCATCTATGAGGATCAAGGAATAACTGGCCGATAAGACGGATGCAAACGCATCGCACGAGCATAGCTTTGCAGCTCCCATGACGCATCGGCTGTAATAATCAGGAGCGGTGCGCTCGATTTGGATATTGATTCCCGACAGAAGCGGATATGCACGTGAGACCTTCTCCGCCCAAGAACATATGGTTGCTACAGAGCATGCCGATTGATTAACTCCAAAACGACGAAGGCGGTTCTTGATGACGGTAACTCCCGCATTGGTATGGGTTAGGATCAGCGTTCTCTTCCCAAGATTGTCGGCAAGGCTCGCTACTGCGGCAATCAGCTGGGTCTTCCCCGTTCCAGCTGGCAGTTCGATGGAGCAGGGAGTTCCTAAGAGAATGCCAGATGCTAGCTCTTTGGTTGTGTTGTCTAAAACGTCCATTACTTCTCCGCTGGAAACGTATTTAGCAACTCATAAAAAGTCCTATACAAAGCAGATTGAACGAACCGTTCGTTTTCTAAAGCTGAGGAAATCAGCCATTCACCGAGCGCAATACTGGCAGGAATACTCTTGAACCAGCCTTTTCGCTTTCCGCTTTTTCTTGTAGATGAGACAACTAGAGCCTTTCTCACATCTTCTTCCGGTTGAGCACTCCATAGCTTTTCAGGCGAGAAAGGGTCGAAGGGGTCAAGATCATTGCGGGCAAAATCATCATTAATGCGTTCACGAGGAACTATCTCCTCATCGATCAAAAGGGCAAGAAGCTTGGAAATCAGCTCCTTATCCAACGCGTCGAATAACGCGTTTTCGGTTGACCAGCCGTCGGGCCATGAGAAAACCTGCACGCCAGATTGCTCGGCTCCTTCGAGTTTGGCGTTCGTTGCGGAATCGTCTGAATCCACAAGTAGAGCGACTCTGTATCCAAGGCCAGCAAAGTTCTGCGCTTTTGAAACCGCGTCGGACCCTCCGCCTCCTTGGCATAAGCATGTTCCAAGGGCAGCTAACGTAGGCTTACCTTGAAAGCGGGCCCTACCATCGCGATAGGCTGCAAATGCTCGATAGAGCCCTTCTTCGGTCTGACCCTCCACAACGACGATCGAACGGGCCAAAAATGGAGATGGGCTCGATCTATGGAGCCCTTCCAACTCCTCCGGCACAAAAACGCAGCTGGAATCTCCGCCTCGATTTGACAATATTGCGATTTCTGAAGCAGCGCAGCTTTCTACCGCATTGCTCGAGTGCGTGGTAAGGAAAACCTGCGAAATAGCCGCGTCTGCTTTCAGGGTTTCGATTAACCCGATAACACGGTGCGGTTCTAGCCCGCTCTCCACCTCATCGACTAAAAGCGTCGAGCTACCGATGGCGCCGAGCTTCTGTATTGCAAGACTCGTGAGCCGGCGAGTACCTAGTCCATAACGGTGGACGGGGACGCTTCCCGAATATAGGGCGAGCGAACCATAGCCGTCGCCTCTCGATGTATCGAGCCCTGGAACCATATTTGAATAACTCGCAGCGCCAAAAGCTTGCGCACCAGCCCTGATGTCGTCCAGTACACAGGCAAAATCATCTGGCATAGAAATGCTGCCCAATGCTTCTCGAGCGGCCTGGGTGGCGCCCTTCATGGCCGCTTCTGCTCCATCAGTGCCCCGCGACACCTTGCCTAGCGCCGAATTGCGCGACCAGCGAAGATGGGCGTCAACTCGTTCGTCAAGTTTGGATACGCCAAGTTTTCTTCTTGCGGAAGATTTAAATGCCGCAAGAGTTCCATCGGAACGAACAATCGACCACGTTGGCTCGAAATCAACATTGATTGAAAGCTCGACAACGAGGCACTGCTCACACCCGTCAAACGGTTCAGGAACAACCTTCCCGTCTTCAGAGATGCCCTGTAAGTAGAGCCCACAAGAGTCAATGGCCATTAGATCATCTGGAAGGTCGGTCAGGAGCGCGGTGATAACAATCGGCTTAGATTCGTCACTGTAATCGCTGAACGAAATAGGAAGGTTCCATCTGTCTCCAAGAAGCCAATCGAGTGCGTCTAGCACAGTCGTCTTTCCTGAATCGCCCGCACCTATAATGCATATAAGCTTCTTATCGGCCGGAATCGACCAGTTGAGTTTTTTGATTCCTCGAAAATTGTCGATTCTTAGGTTCCGGATAATCAAATCAATCCCCTTCGATAGATTTGGCGTTGGCCGCTTGGCTCCAATCGCGCACTGCGTGCTCGAGCGGGCCGCTACCCCTCGATATGGCGACATCCCAATGCTCGCAGTTGAGCAGAAGGAGTCGGTTCATGAACTCGGTGCCCGAAAAATCGAGTCTCGCAAACGGCGGAAATAGAGGGCCATTTGAAAAGACCGCAGCATACTCACTGCTCAGCGGCATATACGCGAGACGGAAATCATACGAGTCGTCCTCGGGTCCGATGATGAACATGGGCATCGACGCCGTGACGAACCCTGAGCCGACGGGTGCCCTAAGGATGGAGAAGCGCTTCTCAAGAAAAGTCTTTCGAATACGATTAACCGGCACATTATCATCGTTGGAGAAGAGCATGGTTGCGGCGGCGGCAAGCTCGACTACCGCTTGGGAATCCCCGCGCCAACCCGACCAATCGAGCAAGCCGAACTCATAGGGTGTCAGATGAACGTTTCTGAGCAGCTCTTCGGCAGCCTCGCGTGACCATTTTTGTCGGTATGCATGCTGATAGGATGGCGGACAATGATGTTTGCTGCCAGCTCGCAAACGGCGGCTTTCCCATCAGAATACCCTTCGCCTTCGGGCTGCCCTTCTTTCTGGCGTTCCAAAAAGCGATCATAAAGCGGTGCAATGCGGTTCTCGAACTCGGATAGCTTAACCTCGATGAGGTTCTGCGCATAGAATCTGTCTGTCGCATCGCCTGCCGCATCAGCATGCACGACTTCATAAAGATCGCGCATGCTGCAGAGGTTCTCGCAATTCGTGCGGAAGAAGGAGCTCTTCTGCCTGCTGTAAGCATGAAGTTGCCCAGAGGAATCCGCGAAATGGCGCAGGTAGAACTGCGGCACCCAGTGCTGCTTTCGCGTCATCTTTCCGGGCAGCTTCGACATCTCTAAGCCTTCACCGCCTCGTATTGGTAGGTCGTGCGCACGTTGTAGTGGAAGTCGCTTCCAAGATCCAGAGCCTCGAAGTGCTTCTTGGCGCAGCCGATCTTGATTTTCTCCGCGTCACGCAGGGCGGGTTCGCCGTTCTTGCCGCCCTTGGTCTCGGTCACGAAGTACACGCGGCGTTCGCCGTCGGCCTCCTCGACATACGCCCAGTCAGGGTTGTAGCTGCCAAGCGGCGTGTCAATCTTAAACGCCGAAGGGAGCTTGGCGAACACGAGCACCTCCTCCTGCTTGTCGAGAGCCTCGGCAAAGGAGCGCTCGACCCCCGCCGAGTCGTAGACCACGTAGTTGTACAGGCTCTTGCTCGCCATGTCCGGCTTCCATGCGTTCTGCCCGAGGTAGGCCGTGTAGTCGTCGAGCTCGAGGTCGCGCATGGTGTACCACTCGTCCTCAGGAAGGCGCACGTACTTGATGCCCTGGGCGATGAGGTCGTTCTTCACGCGGTTTATCTTGTCACCTACCTGCGCCAGGAAGGTCGCGGGGTCGACCTCGAACTCGTCGAAGCGGCTGCAGCCCTCGAGGATTGCCTTGATGGTGCCACGGGTGAGCCCAACGGCGTCCTGCAGCTCGGCGATGGGATCGGGAAGGTCGAATTTCACCTTTCCCAAAACGGAAACGACGGAGGTGCCCGTGCCCTCGGCGCTCACGCCCGCATCATCTATGTCCAGCGAGGCGCGCTCGCTCGTCACCTGGGGCGGGCGCACGGCGAGCATGCCGTCGACCGCCTCGATGGAACGCTCGATGAGCTTGCCGGAGTCGACCTCGACCTGGAAGCGCGTGCGCTGGCGGATGCGATCCCACAGGGCCTGGAACGCCGGGTCGAGCGTGACGTCCTTCTGCAGCTCGACCGAGACCTCCTTGGCCTTGTCGCGGATCTGGACCCTCTGGGACTTGTGGATTATGATCGCCTCGACCTGCTCCTTCGCCGGCTCGAGTTCGGCGGGGAGCTCCACCTTGCCCTCCTCGGCCGCCGCCTTCAACTCGGGCGTCACCGCGCCCTTGCCGTCGACCATGCCGGTCGCGACGAGGTGGTCATAGACCTGTTTCGACTTCTCGTAGCCCAGGCGCTTCTCGACGCCCTCGGGGGTCTTGACCGTGACCTTCGTGAAGCTCTCCGGGGTGATGACGCCGAACTTGAAGTCCTCCGCCTCGAGCTCCTTCTGCAGGCCGTTGGCGAAGTCGTCGTAGCTCTCGTTGGCGATGACGGTGAGCACGTTCGCCTCGGGGTCGTACAGGCGCTCGCCGTCCTGGTTCACGCACAGGCGCAGGCCGCGGCCGATCTTCTGGCGCTTGGTAAGGTTGTCCTTGGTCTCGACGAGCGTGCAGATCTGGAACACGTTGGGGTTGTCCCAGCCCTCCTTGAGCGCGGAGTGGCTGAAGACGAACGAGACGTCCTTGTCGGCGTCCTTGCCGTCCGGGAAGGAGATGAGCGTCTCCTTCTTCTGCATGATGAGCTCGAAGGCCCCAGCGTCGTCGGCGGTGCCGGCGGCTCCCTTGGAGTCCTTGAACTTGCCCTTCTTGTCCTTGGCGAAATAGCCCTGGTGCACGGCATGTGGGTCGCGCGCCAGCGGGGCGCCGACGGCCTCGTAGCACTCGAGCCAGGTACCCTTGCCGATTCCCGCCGCCTTGGCGACTCGCCTGGGCGCCTTCGAGTTCAGGGCCCCGGCGTACTCCTCCTCGAACATCTGGGCGTACAAGCCTCCGTGGACCTCGGGCTCGTAGACGCGGTAGCGGTCGACGCGGTCGATGAAGAAGAGCGAGAGCACCTTCACGCCGCGCGGCCACAGCTCGAACTGGCGGGCCAGGTGGTCCTCGATGGTGCGGCGGATCTGCGCGCGCTTGACGACCTCCTCGTTGACGTCGCCCAATGCCTCACCCAGCTCGAGCACCTCGCCGTTCTGGAACTCTATGAACTCGTCGCCCTCCGCGGCGCCGATGTTGTTGACGACCCAACCGTTCTCGTAGTCGCTGTTCTCGCGACTCTTCTGGTAGAGGTCCGCGCCGGTCTTCACAGTGACAGTCTTTCGCTTCTGCGTGCCGTCAGCCTGCCGCTCATCGATGGACACCTTGGCTGAGAACGGGTTCGACTTGACGGACTCGAGCCTCACGTACGCGCCGTTGAGGTTCGCCTCGGCCTTGATCGAGTCGACGCAGATACCCTTCACCAGGTGGCGCTCGAAGGCGTCGACCGGCGTGAGGCGGTAAATCATGTTGTAGGCCTGCTTGTGCGTGGCCGAATAGCGCAGCACGAACAGCGGGCTCAGGCTCTTGATGGCGGCTTTCGCTTGCTTGGTGTTGTCAACGCTCTGGGGCTCGTCGATGATGACGACGGGCTTGCAGGCGCTCACGAGCTCACGCGGGCTGAAGCCGCCGGTGAGCCTCTCGCTGGGACGGTGGAAGAGGTTGCCCTCCTTCGCGGTGCCGTCCTTCTCGAGGCCCTTGTTGAACGCATCGATGTTGATGACCATGACCTGGATGGAGCTCGACGTGGCGAAGTTGCCCACCGGCCCCATATCTTTCGAGTCGTACACGAAGTAGTCGAGAGGCGTGCGGTCGTAGAGCGTCTCGAAGTGCTTGCGCGTGGTCTGGAAGCTCTTAAGGACGCCCTCGCGGATGGCCACACTTGGCACGACGATGACGAACTTGGTGATGCCGTAGCGGCGGTTCAGCTCGTAGATGGAGCGGATGTACACATAGGTCTTGCCGGTGCCCGTCTCCATCTCGACGGTGAAGTCGCGCAGGCGTCCGTCGGTGAGGACGTCGGTTGCCGGGAGGCAGCCCTCTTCCTGCACGGAGTGCAGGTTGTCGAGGAGCTGGCCGGGTGCCACGCGGAGCTCGTTGCCGTGGCCAACCATGAGCTCGCCGATTGCCGTCTGGCCTTTGCGGCCGGAATCGGCGGAGAATACGCTGCAGGCGAATTGCTGTCCACGGAACAGGTCGCAGGTAGCCTCGATGGCCTCCAGCTGGTGCTGCTGATCAGATGAGAACTTGAACTCGAGTGCCGCCATGCTAGACCGTCCTCAATTCGATCTCGTAGCCCATGCGCTCGCCAGCGTGCTTGAAGATCTGCACGGCGTTGAGCTTGAGGGTGTCGTCGAGGACGGAGTCGAGGATGAGAACGCGTCTGGGCTCCATGTCGGCGATGGCCTCGAGCGCCTCGATGATGAGGCCTCGGGACATGCAGCAGACGAGCTCGTCGCACGCGACGGACCAGATGGGATAGCCCGCGGCGTCGAATTTCTCTACGGGCAACGTGAGCTCGAGGCCCCATTTGAGCATCATCTCAAAGACGATGTCCATATCGGAGCGATCGGGCTTGACCACGTCGAAGAGGAGCTGACCGGGCTCGGGCTTCTCAATACCGGAATTATCGAGCTTGAACACACGGAAGCCGATGTCGGGAAGCTGCTTGGGTTCCTCGCCAAGCTTGAGTTGACGGCTGGATTCCTCTAGCTCGGTTTTGATTTTGTCGCCTGCGCGGCGGATGCGTCCTTCGCCTATGTCGCAGAGAGTCTCATACCCGTCCTTGTAGGCGTCGCGTTTCGGGTCACAAGGCTCTGGAAGCTGGACAAGGATAAACCTATAGCGTTCATCTTTTCCAAGCTCCTGCAGGAACATGGCATGGGCGGTCGATGCTGAGCCTGAAAAGAAATCAAGAACAATATCACCAGTGCTTAGATTCGCGAGGGTTATCAGGCGCTGAAGTAGTTTCGTCGGTTTCGGTCCATCGAAATAGCCCTTTCCGTCAAATAGAGATACGAGCTCCTTGGCGCCTTCCTGACTGTGACCAACTTCTTTGTAAAACATGATTGAAGTTGGAGCCATTCCATCATATTTGAGCTCTGTTAGGAAACGCTTGATGCAAGGGACGCTGTCGCCGTTTGGGCCAAACCAAATGCGGTTATCCTGGAGTCTCTCGCGAAACGCGTTTCGCGAGAGCCTCCAGCAGCGTCCTGCTGGAGGCTCTACAACACGCCCCGAGGGCGTTGTGATTGGATAGTCGGAATCTGGGCTGTAAGTCTTTACACTGAGGTCGCTTGGCTTCCAAACGCCTCGAGGGTCGTTGTCTGGATTCTTGTAGCGGGCGTTTGCCTCGTCTGTCCTAGGCAGGCGTCCAATCACAAAGCGCTCAATGGATTTGGCGTATACGAGAACATAATCATGGCTATTTGAAACGTATTTGGCGTCATTCTTGGGTGAGTAAGCTCGTTCCCAGATTAGCTGAGAAACGAAATTTGCCTCTCCAAACACCTCGTCACAGAGGATGCGCAAATTGCGGTCTTCGTTATCGTCAATCGAGATGAAAATGACGCCATCGTCGGTTAGGAGCTCTCGAGCCAGTCTCAACCTAGGGTACATCATCGAGCACCAGTCGCTATGGTAGCGGCCACTTGTGTCGGCGTTGGACTGGCCGGCGAGTCCCGCCTGCTCCTTATAGTTATCGATAGAGTTGCCGAAATTGTCCTTGTAGACAAAGTCGTGGCCCGTGTTGTACGGGGGGTCGATGTAGATCATCTTGACCTTGCCGTGATAGCCGCGCTGCAGGAGCTTCAGCACCTCAAGGTTGTCGCCCTCGATGTAGATGTTGTCGGAGTCGAAAGAGCCGTCCTCGCCGTCGCGGCTACGGCTCTTTTCAATGCAAGGCCGAAGCGTTGCCGAGCTCGGGATTTGCGACTGGCGGATGGCGTCGGCCTTGCCTGGCCACGTGAACGCATAGCGCTCCTGGCCCTCGTCGACCTCGTCGCCAAGCTCCAGCCTCAGTTTGTCGAAGTCGATTCCGCCTTCAGTGAATACCTCCGGCATTAATTCCTTGAGCTTGTTCAGGCGGTCGTCTATCAGGTTTTCCGATCCAAGGTCAACCTTCTCGATGTCAGCCATTGCAGATCTCCTTTATCTCATCGGCGACCACTCTTAGGCGTCGCTCCTCTTCCTTCATTTCCATCCTCAGCTTTGCGGACTCGTTGAGCGTTATGTCTTTCGACCGTCGCTGCTCCTTCAATCCTTTGATGGAGGCTCCCAACTCATCGTAGCGCGATGCGAGGACAATCAGCTTCCCCCGGTCCTGAGCGGGGCATATGGGGTAGAATCCCAGACCGCTGATCGCGCGGGACAGTTTCACAGTGCGCGACAGGTCGAGCAGGTACTCCCAGAGGTCGCCCTGCGAGAGCAGCCCAAATGCCAGCGCGCCTAGGAAGTCCGCGTATTCCGGACGGTCAGGATCGAACGCGCCCGTCGACTCGATCCGGTCGACGACCGTCGCGCCCTGCTCGGCCTGGCTCTTCCGCGTGAGGGCGACCGATACGCATGCGCGGCCGCCCGCCTCGATCAGGAGTACCGTCGGGTTCGGGAAGCACTTGTGCACGAGTTCCGCCACCTCCGCCACCGCCATGGTCCCGGCCGCCAGCTCGCAGCGTAGGAAGACGATGCTCTGCACGTTGCGCTCATCGTCCTCGTACGGCGGGATGCGCGTCGTGGACTTCTGGACCGTGGCGAAGTGCTCGAGGCGCGCGACCTTGTCGAGCCTTCTCTGCTCGGCCTTGGTGAGCATGGCCTGCTTGACGAGAACCGTCTTAGGGATGCGGCGGAATCCGGCGAGCGCCGCTTCGGGCAAGCGCAGGATGTCGTTCCAGTCGACGCCGCTCATCGCAGCACCGCGAAACATACCAGCGAGTAGTCGTTGAAGCCCATGACAGTGCCGCTGCCGACCTCGCCCAGGCTGAACAGGCTCTCGATGCCCTTGTCCTGCTGCGTTCCGGTGATGGCCGCCACCACGTCGTCGAGCAGGTCGGTGTAGGCGTCCATCCTCGTCCCGTCGCGGGTCTCGCGGTTGAACTCACGGCATAGCTCGGCGATGGGCTCGGGGTGTCCCGAGCAGACGGCGCGCATGATGTCGAGTGCAGGCTTGGGCTGCGTGTGCTTCGTCATGACCTCGCCGTCGCCCGACACGTACACCACGTAGTACGGGAAGACGGGGTTCGTGTCCCTGGGGTCGTTGCCCTCGTCGTTCTGCTTGAGGCAGAAGACCACCCCCGGCTTCACGTCTCCGCGAAGCTCGTCGGGGATGGGGGCCACGGCGTGCAGGCCCGCCGGCGAGTTCTCCAGCGCGCCGGGATGTTCCTTGGCGTAGCGCTGAAGCTCCACGCGGAAGTCGTCGAAGGCGAAGTCCGTGATCGAGATGCCGCCCGAGATGTCCTCGAGGTCGAGCACCTCGCTCTTGAGCTGTTGGAGCTGCTGGCGGCGGTACTTGAGGTCGTTCATCTCGCCGTTGCCCTTCGCCTCCAGCACGTTCTCCTCGCCGGTGGCCGACGCGTCGAGCAGCGCCATGCGGCCCTTCACGCGGCCCTCCAGCTGGATGTACTCGTCGAGCGCGATGTCCGGCCAGAAGTTGACCAGCTGGATCTGCGCGTTCTTCGAGCCCAGGCGGTCGATGCGGCCGAAGCGCTGGATGATGCGCACCGGATTCCAGTGGATGTCGTAGTTCACCAGGCAGTCGCAGTCCTGCAGGTTCTGGCCCTCGGAGATGCAGTCCGTCGCGAAGACGACGTCGATCTCGCCGAGTGCTCTCTGGCTTTCTGGTAGCTCCTTGGAGACGGGAGAGAACCTCGCGAGGATGTTCTCGAAGGTGGTCCGAGGGAGCTTCAGCGAGTAGGTACGGTTGGAGCTGCCCGCAACCTCGGCGCACTCGATGCCGAGCTCGCGCTTCAACCAGGGAGCCAGCTGCTCGAAGAGGTACGCAGTCGTGTCGGCGAACGCGCTGAACACCAGCACCTTGCGGTTGCCGGGGTTGTACGGCTCGCTGACCTTGCCGGCGATGAAGTCGCGCAGCTTCACGAGCTTGGCGTCGCGCTCGGGCGTCACCGCATCGGCGTAGGCGAGCAGGGCGCGGAGCACCTGTATGTCGAAGTCGAGGTCCTGGCCCAGGCGCAGGGCGTCGACGTCTCGCAGGTCGACGCGCACCTTGCCGCCGGCCTCGAACTCCTCGGCATCGTCGTCGTCGAATCCGTCCTCGAGGCCCTCGGTGCCGTAAGCTACTCCCGAGGCGTCGGCGTCGAGCCTCGCGCGCAGGTCGACGCAGCCGTCGAGGATGCGGCGCAGCGTGATGCGGAAGCTGTTCACGGAGGACTCCATGCGCTTGAGGACGTTGATGCGCATGAGGTTGGCCACCGCCGTCGTGCGGTGGACCTGGCTCTCGAAGTCCTTGCCCCACGTGTCCCCGTAGCGGTCCTCGTACTTGCGGCGCTGGTCGGCGCGCACGTACGAGAGCACCTGGTACTGGGCGAACGTGAGCTGCGCGATCATGTCGTTGAGCTCCGCGATCGGCGGCAGCTCGCCGTCCAGGTCGATGGGCGTCTGGAACGACAGGGGCGGCCGGCGCGCCGGGAAGGTCCCGCTCGCGGCGCCGTAGTACTTCGTGATGTGCTTGCGGCTTCGCGCGATGGTCAGCACGTCGAGCAGCTTGAAGTAGTCGGCGTTCACCGCGTTCACGAAGCTCTCGGTCGTGCGCTCGGAGTCGGAGAGCTTGCTCCACTCGTTGAACCTCTGCTGGGCGACGCGCGTCACGTGGGTGATCGACGGGATGCCGTCGGTATCGGCGAGGTACGCGTCGTCACCCTCGGTGATGAGCTCGATCTGGTTTCGCAGGTCGAGCAGGCGGTTGTTCACCGGGGTGGCGGAGAGCATGAGCACCTTGGTGCGCTGGCCCGACTTGATGACGTCCTCGATCAGGCGCGTGTAGCGGTCGGTCTTGTCCGCGTCGGTGCTCTTGTTCCTGAAGTTGTGGCTCTCGTCGATGACGAGGAGGTCGAAGTGCCCCCAGCGCAGGTGCTCGAGGTCCACCTCGCCGCTCATGCCGTGGTAGCGCGACAGGTCGGTATGGTTGAGCACCGTGTAGCTGAAACGGTCGTCCGCCAGCGGGTTGCGGTCGTCGTTGTCCTGGGTCCACAGGGTCCAGTTATCCCGCAGGCGCTTCGGGCACAGCACGAGGATGCGGTCGTTGCGCTCCTGGTAGTACTTCATGACGGCGAGCGCCTCGTAGGTCTTGCCCAGGCCCACAGAGTCGGCGATGATGCAGCCCTTGTACTTCTCCAGCTTGCGGATGGCGCCCACGACTGCGTCCTTCTGGAAGTCGTAGAGCTTGTTCCAGACCACGGACTCCTCGAACTTGAGGCCGGGGCGGATGCCGTTGTCCTCGTCGTCCTCCATGAAGTCACGGAAAAGGTGGTAGAGCGTTAGGAAGTACACGAACTCGGGCGGGTTCTCGCGGTAGAGCGTCTCGACCTGGGCGGCCACCTGCGCGGTGACCTCCTCGACCATGGCGGGGTTGTCCCAGACCGACTCGAACATCATCTTGAGGCCGACTGCCTCGGTCGCGTTCTCGAAATGGCTCACGCAGGTTACGGTTCCCGGGCGGCGCTCGTAGCCGAGGCCCTCCTGCGTGAAGTTCGCGGCGGCGCCCATGAAGGCGTGGTCGTCGCCGGAGGGGTTCTCCACCACGTACGTGCCGCCCGGCTGAATGGCGCCGGACGTCTTGGCGGACTTGAAGATACCCTTCTCGCGGATCCATTCGGCGCATTCGCGGGCGAGCGCGCGCTGGTTGAGGTTGTTGCGCAGCGTGAGCTCGAGCCCCGAGCCGCCGACGCCGACCTCGCGCGCACGGCGGGCGACCTCGAACTCGCGCGGCTCCTTCGAGTCGGCCATGCGCTTGATGAAGGTGGGCTCGCTGAACAGGAAGCGCACCTCGTCGACCTTGGAGAGCTCCTCCTTGAGCTCCCCGTAGGCGAACACGGTGAAATACGAGCTGATTATCGACAGCTTCGCGCCGTCGTCGATGGATTCGCCGAGGGCGTCTCCCAGGCGCTCGGCTCCGACGTTGTTTAGCGACTTCACGCCTCTATGCCCCCTTCTTCGCGAGCTCTTCGATCATGCACGTGCGAACGAAGGCGGAGAAGCTCATGCCACGGAGAGTGGCCTCCTCCTTTGCCGCGTCGCGCAGAGTGTCGGGAATGCGCAGGGTCACGGAGACTTGATCGCCGTTCACCAGGAAGCTCCTGATCTCCGTCTCGTCGGGATTGCTCTTGATGAGTTCCTTGTAACCGTCAGACATCTGCGCTCCCATCGCTCAAAATGCAATACAAATGCGTTTAAGATATTATAATGCAACAGTACGCCACAGCATTAGGGGTGCTTGAACAGCCGATGACTCGGCTTTATGTGAGGGTAAATGGTAGAAGGAGCTTCTCGCAGATTCCAATGCAAGCATCGACTCGATTCCCTTCAAATTAGGATTTGTCTACCCGAGCAATTTCAGCGTGATGTTTAAACGCGCGACTGGGAAAAGTCCAAACGAGTGGGGGGAGGGGGAGGCAAAGCTCTAATCAAGGGGTTTTTACGGTTTGCAAGTTCGTTCCATTGGCATCAGGGTAATAGATTTGATACATATGGACACCGTGACTACTGTGACTACTTAGAGTTTCACTATAGAGCATTATCCAGCCGGTTGGTACAGCAAATAAATCGCCAGCATTGAAAAACGCATCACTTCAAATATAGAAGTGATGCGTTTACTAAAGGGATATATTTACGAGAATCGCTAGGACGGAGTAATTGCTACCCCTCCATTAGCTGTTGCAGTAGGGGCAAGGCTTCTTCCCCTTGATACGGGATGCAACCGTTGCAGTCCATGTGTGGTTGGGGTCGGCTGAGCAAACCCACATGGGAGTAAATCTGAGCTGGCCGTAGGGCTTTGTGTTCCATGGGCTTACTGGGTTGTCCGGACTCCATTCCCTTGCAAGATCTGGATATTTCCAGGCGAGTGATCCCATGATCTTGCCACAATGCGGACAGCGATTATTCATGCGGAGTTCCCTACTACGTACGGTATCGGTCCATTCGTGACTGCAGGCAATACAGCGCCACAGCACCTTGCGTTTACTGCCGCTCTTTACAGTTTCGGGGGTGTAACGTGGTCCATCGACTGCTTGTATCCATTCTTCTGCGAGTTCGGGGTTAGTTTCTCTAAGGCAGTTCCCGCTGCTCTTGATGGATTCGAGAGCAGTCTCTGCCTTCGCTCGCTCGTTGGGGTCGTACGAGTTTTTCGCCAGCCATGCATTGAGCCCAGTAGCCCCTGGAGTTCTTGGAGCTACGTTTCGCTGCTCTAATGGTGTTGTCGGCTTCCTGTCTTCATGGCCAAACAAGACACCGCCGCCCTTCTTTCCACCACAGCCACATCCGAAGTGAATGTCTCCAAGTCGTTCAGCTACCTGCCGACCACATGCTTTGCACTTCACAACGAGCACATCATCGCTAGCCCTTTTACCATGCAGTAGATCGACGAGATCAAATCCGTGTTTATTCGCTAGCGACTCCGCCTCCAGCCAAGATTTATCCTTCTTTGAATATATGACGCCTTGCTCGATAAGGTCTTGGCGAGAAAAGCCTTGTTCGATGAGCTTTCTGACAGACTCATCATAGATATTGTTTGACCGTCCATATCAGCCCATCCAATAACAGGCCCTACAGACCTGCTCTCCAACATCGTTCTTATGGAGGATGTATCTGAGGCAGTAGTGAGCTTCCGTTCCGCATCTGACGCAAGAAGTATAAAGCCAATCGTTCTTGCGGTATTTTCCTTCGGCGTTGTACGACTGCATCAACCGTAGCCCCGCTTGTTGAAGAATTCCATCCAGCTGTTTGTCAGTGAGCTTCATGCGTATTCTCCTATCGGTATCACATCGTTTAGGTCAATCTTCTCTTCACTGGTTTAAATCTGCGGTTTCCTCTTCTTCATTTCGATAGGTTTGACTTGGTGAAATCCCAAAATGTTTCTTATATAACCTACTGAAGTATAACGGATCTTGATAGCCTACATCCCGAGCAGCCTCTGTTACCGAATGTCCCTTCAGCAGCAAAGCTGCTGCTTTTTTCAATCTCAATCGGATGAGATAATCAATGGGACGAATATGATATATTTTATTAAACTTATAAGAAAAGTGTGACACATCCATCTGGGCTACCGCTGCTAAATCTGCCAGTCTTAGATTGTTAGGATACGAAGTCTCCATGAATTCAATTGAGTCTGCAATCTGTAAAAGTTCTTGATTGATATGCGTATATCCAAAAGAGCTCAAAATCAATTGTTGGGCGATTACAGTTCGTTGAATCTGATCATCCCAATTTGCACGTTCTACACTCGTTTTTAAACGATTTAACAGCTCTATGGAATTGTTATCCTTTGGCGATGGAATTTCATAAACCATGTTCATGATATCGCTGACACCATGCCAAGGAATTTCTGGGTCATAGTAAATATTTAGATGTACAAACGGTTCTTTTGAGCTTACTTCAAACGTAATCTTTTGATTTTTTGTGCCATGAATAATCAGATGAGGCATTGCATGGAACGTGTGATGATTAAACGAAATAGATGCGCTGCCTTCTAGTGGATAGATAAACGCACTATGCGTTGTGTCATACGAAATAGTTTTCCCAGGTTCTTTCGTCTGAAGAGAGATGCCAGTAATCAATAATTTACGGCTGGTATATTCTTTTTGACAAGCAACCAAAAAGTCTTTTTTCTCCATAGCCGCGACTCTTTTCTAGACAAGTTTAGTACATGGATATTTTATTACATAATTATCCATGTTTTTCTACTTTTCTACATTCAAAACACTGCTTTGTACCTTTATGATTTCACAAAGGTTAGCCAAATCTAACTAATTACTCATGAGGGGAATGAACTATTTCTCATGACAGTGAGATCAAAGCGTGATATAGCATTTCCATATCTAGTGCTATTTCTCTGCATAGGCTTAGTGATTTCTTTGTTTGTTGCCGTATCACTCGGTGCAGTTAAGATCAACCTAAGTGATACCTACCAGATAATTACCTATCAACTATTTCACATTGGAAATATCGATCAGTTTGCTAAATCGACGATTGCAATCGTATGGAATATGCGCAGCCCACGAGTCATCATGGGGCTTATCGCCGGTGCCGGCCTTGCTCTGTGTGGCACGGTAATGCAGACAACAGTGAATAATCCCATCTCGGAACCGTATATATTAGGTATCTCTGCAGGAGCAACCTTTGGTGCAACGCTGCTGATTATCCTTGGGATAAAATCTTTTATCGGGTTTGGTGCCTTTATTGGTGCGGTTGTTGCAACTGCTGCTGTGATCGCGATTGCCTCTATCGGAAAAAAGCTTACAACAACAAGTCTTGTGTTGGCTGGCGTCGTCGTGAATGCTTTGTTTACTTCTATTTCCAACTTCATTATTTCTGTCGGTGCTAATTCCGATAGCATAATGTCCATAAAATTCTGGACGATGGGATCTCTCACAAGTTCTTCTTGGGACAGCATCCTATTGCCGTTTATTCTCGTTCTGGTTGCCTTACTCTTTTTCTTAACGCAATACCGCGTCATGAATGCGATGTTAATGGGAGATGAGGTTGCAATAACCTTAGGTATCTCACTGCACGTATATAGATTGATCTACATGCTCGTTATTTCCTTTATAACAGGCATCTTGGTTTCTAGTTGCGGCATTATTGGTTTTGTCGGCTTAATTACTCCGCATATCGCAAGAGCGCTTGTCGGAACCAATCACAAAAAGGTGCTCCCCATTTCTGTTATGTTAGGAAGCCTTTTTATTATTTGGGCTGATGTTTTGGCTCGCTGTCTGTTACCTGATGCCGAGTTACCTATCGGAATTTTTACTGCGCTTGTGGGTGCGCCGTTCTTTGTTTACATCGTAATTAAAAACCAAAAAGGTCGCTAACTATGGACGTAACTTGCAAAGATGTGTGCTATTCCATCAGAGATAAAAACATATTAGACCATGTTTCGCTTACGGTGGACAAGCAGCGCTTTGTTGCTGTTCTTGGCCCCAATGGCTGTGGAAAGACAACCCTGTTAAAGAACATTTATAGAGTTCTCAAAAAGGATTCTGGTCAGATTAAATTTGATGATACGGACATTGATGATATGCGCTTGAAAGAAACGGCCAAGAAAATTGCCGTGGTCGCACAATTTAATGAAATCAATTTTGATTGCACGGTCAAAGACATGGTCCTTCTCGGGAGAACTCCGCATATTCCATTTATGCAATCGGAGACTCACAAGGACTATGAAATTGTGGAAGACGCGCTCAAAAAAGTTGATATGCACGATAAGGCCAACCGCTCGTATCTGTCTTTATCGGGAGGAGAAAAACAGCGGGTTGCTTTGGCGCGTGCTATTGCCCAACAGCCAAGCTTGTTAATCCTTGACGAGCCCACCAACCATTTGGACATTCGATACCAAATCGAAATCCTACAGATTGTCAAAGATTTACACATTAACGTTCTCGCGGTTTTACACGATATCCAATTGGCGTGTAGATATTCGGATTATATCTACCTGATGAAGAAAGGAACCATGGTATATGAGGGACCACCTCAAGCCACGGTAACTGAACAGTCGATGCGTGATGTATATGGCATCGACTGCAACATTACCTGGTCACCTGATCAGCAAGCATTAATAGAGTATATCTGAAAGGAACAGATATGAAGAAAATAGTAGGCACCGCCCTCGCTACGGTATTGGCGCTTTCCCTGGTTGGTTGTGGTA
The DNA here is from genome assembly GCF_000364325.1 of Atopobium minutum 10063974. Taxonomy (NCBI): domain Bacteria; kingdom Bacillati; phylum Actinomycetota; class Coriobacteriia; order Coriobacteriales; family Atopobiaceae; genus Atopobium; species Atopobium minutum. The sequence continues at coordinate 108,919 of NZ_KB822534.1, read as the reverse complement.
ATAAGCCCGCGACATCCCAAAAGGACAATGAAGCAGCTACGACACAAAGCGCGGCTGAAACAAAATATCCTTTAACAGTTGCAACCTACGATGGTGACGGCAAAGAGATTGAACAAACCTTTGAGAAGGCACCTGAGCGTGTTGTTACAAACAATCTTTCTGCTACTAAGATCATGATTGACCTAGGCCTGCAGGACAAGATTGTTGGCATGCTCAATCCAGACAACGCAGTTACCGATAGCTACGCCAAAGCGATTGAGGAGATTCCTCACATTGGAGATAAGATGACGGCGTCCCAGGAAGTGGTTCTTTCCTACAATCCCGACGCAATTATCGGCAGGACTTTGATGTTTTCAGATAAGTTTTTGGGAACAGTAGATAGCTGGAACCAAAATGGGGTCAGTGTCTATACGCAAAAGGCTTCTGTATCCAACATGGAGCAGAGCCTCGATACTGTTGTCGAAGACGTCAGGAACATCGGTACTATCTTTAACGTTCAAGATAAGGCCAATGAATACGCAGATAAATTGCAAGAAAGAATTGATGCTGTTCTTGCAAAGCACAGCGATAAGAACGCAGAAAAGAAAGGCGCACTCCTTATGGTTGGGTATAACGATGAGACCTACGGAGCTTTTAAGTCTCCCTTGCAGGAAAGCATTCTTAACGTGCTTGGTTATACCAATGTTGCTACTGGAACATCTGGGCTAACGCTTGAGAACCTCGTAACTTCTAATCCTGATCTTATTATCTATGTGACGTCTGACCGTAATCAGAAGTTGGATGCAACGGCTGTAGATCTGATGAAGAACAATGCCGTGCTTGCTGATGTGCCGGCTATTAAAAACAATAAGATCATGACAATCTCTTACGATGAGCTTATGGATTACGGTCCATCCGTGATTGATGCCCTTGAAGATATCGACGCGTTCTTGAATAAATAACGTAATGCCTATTACCACAAAGATATCTTTACCTCAGAGCTATGACTCAAAGCTTGCATATCCGCTCATTCTCTTGAACGATGGAGGGCTACAGCATTTAGAAGCTTTAAAAGATAGAGTGATACTTGTAGGGTTGATTCCCGAGAATAGGCTATCTGATTACACACCTTGGGCGACACGCGCAATCAGGCCAGGCGCTGAAGACTTTGGTGGAAAGCTGGATGAATATCACAACGAGCTATTCAATTTTGTTTTACCAGAGATTCAAGCAAAGTATCACGTTAACCAGCACCAGATTGTATATGGCGGGCATTCTCTAGGTGGTCTAGCAGCAATATATAGCCTGTATCAGACAAACATTCCTACGAGGATATTCTCTGTCTGCGGGTCATTTTGGTATCCAGGGTTTGTTTCATTCTGTAGGAACAATCCGGTCAAAAACCAGCATGCTCATGTCTATCTGCATAACGGGAAGAGTGAAGGTTCTAAGCACAATAACATTCTAGCTACTGCAGTTCAATGTGCGGAACAGGTTCATTCTTATCTAAGCGAGCAGGTGGATGATTGTGCTTCTGCGTTTGATGGATACGGACACCACGGGCATGTAAAAGCTCGCGATAAGGCTTTAGCCGGTTGGCTGGAACAACAACTTAGTTGTTTGTAGCTTTGTAAGTAAGCTATTCGAAATGTAGGCGCGTCACTTTGAACCTTGAAGTGGCGCGCTTGCTCAATATTTTGATGCTATTAGACAGGGAGTGGTGTGTCCGAGAAATCGGCGCACCACTTTGCGTAGAAGTACAAAGCTTGGATGCCTAGGCTAGTTGCCTATATATGTGCCAACGAATAGCGGAGCTTTACTTTGTGAGAAAAGAGCGAAGGCAAACGGTCTATCAAACACGAGCCTAATGGGAGGTGGCGGAAACTCTGGTGGTATGCCAGCGACGGCAACTAACAGAGTAAATGCAGAACCCTCTACTCCGTTAGGATCGAGCTTGAATTTGGAGCTCTGAGTCACAGAGTCGAGCATGATGTCAGCTTTCGTAATACCTTTGAGCTGAGCCTTGGGAGTGAACACTCGGCGCACGCCCATCGAGTACATAATTTCTTTAAGTTTGAGTGTCTCTGTTGTTAACTCGAATTCCGGTACGGTGAGTTCTATTCCGTCCTCAGGGTATTCGTTATTCTTGTTTGTGATACAACTCGAGATGGTTTTCCATGCTGCGCCAGACTCGATAAATTCGTCAATACCATCTATTGCTGTGGGCATTGTGAACACTACATATGCGCCAGAATCCATCTGCCAAGAGACAGCGATTCCTTTGTTGTTCACATCGGTTAGCATACCTGCGTTGGAGCCGAAGCCTGTCATCATAGTGACCTGTGAAGATGACTCTCTGCCATGGAAGATTTTGTTTTCCTCATGGTTATCAAGGCGATCAATCCAGGTGTCTTTGAAGTCGAGCGCGCTTATGATTGTGAGGGTCGTTTGGGGGTTGCAGTTAGGCGCATTGGAGAACTTTCCACCAGTGTTTTCGGAAAGCCATCTATCCATTTGCTCTTTGGTTTTTGCGCTGCCAAAGTTGGCGGCGAAGGTGCTGCTGTTGAGGAGTTTTAGGGAGTTTATGTACTCATCGCGTAGGGGAGCCCTTTGCTTGTCGGCCCAGACTGAAGTGCCGATGTGGAATCGGTAGTTGTCTGATACATAGTACAACGGCTTCTTGAACAAAGATGACTGTGCAGCCGTACGACCTTCCTTGCCTCCGAGTACAGTGTCGATTTCGGTGAGCGTTTCGCCTTCGGCGCCTCTTGCGAGTGTTTCGAGCGCTACCTGTAGGCATGCTGGCGAGATGACAAAGCTACTCTTTTTGTATAGCCGAACTCGAGCAGCTGTGCGGCGATGGAGTAGAGGCCAGATTTGAGCGTCTTGGGATTTTCGTTGCTTTTATGCACGTTCTGCTCCGAAATTATATGAGAATAGCTACTGGGATAATACGGACAACAGAAAGAGTGTTAAAGCTCTCTTTCTATCATTACTTACATAAACTGAAACCAAATTGGGTGACCTGTTTCCATTGCCTTGGTACAAAGCCTCTGCGTACATAAAAGAGCAACGTGTTCTACCCAATAGCTAAGATTCCAGGTACCAAACTTATTGAAATCAGTTTTGAACCATTCGATATTCCTACGCTCCTCATCCGTCAGTTCATTGAATCTCTTTTGGATGACCTTCAAAACGGTTGGGGCACAATCAGCGGGATAGAATCCATAATAAGGATCTCCTTGTGGCTCTACCTTTGCTTCCTTAAAAATATCCTGAAATTCATCTATAACGGAACTTGAGCGGATCGCCTTGATAAACACGCCTCGTTCGTGTTCACAAAGGTGTTCCATCCGATCCATAAACTCATAGTACCCCATCCCAAATTTCTTGCGAACCGCTTCATCTGAGAAGGGGCCATTCGATATCTCGCTGAAAGATCTGGATGAGAGCCAACCTTCCGCATCGATGTAAAGGTCTTCATATGGAACGGGATAGTTAATAAGCTTTCCCTATTCATAGCAAGTGCATCTTACAAATGCAAAGCCATCCATCGTCAATCCTTCTGTTTACTTTTTCTTTAATCTTAATGGATCTTACTATACGCTCATCATAGCAGCACGACGGGAGTGCAGAGCACGTTCCTGCTCATCGTTGAAGTCAGCAATGATCCTGTCAAGTGCAGTCACAGCCTCCTGTTTATCGTGAGGCAAGTTTGCCTTGAAGTAGATGCTACTTGCTGCGGTACCGGAATCAACCACAATTTGGTTGTCCAAGTTTGCGATAAGTTCACGCATTTCCTGCAAACGTTCCTTCTCGGTAGCCTCCGTGAACTCACCTGAAAGCATTTGGTCATAGAGCTTTGTTCCTGGTAGAACGGATACGTTCGTGTAAATCATGTAATACGGATGAATCTGATTGAAGACTTCCGCACTCTTCCGGGCGCTTTCCACCAACTTGCCTGCCCCGAGCAGGCCGCCTAGATAGATCATGCGATATGTCAATCCGGCCTTGTCGAGCTTTTGACATTCGCGCACGATATCGACGGCTGTGTAGCCCTTGTTTACAAAGGTCAGCGCTTCGTCATCGCCTGTCTCGATACCGATCATGACTTCGTCTATGCCGTGTTCCTTTATGGCGCGCAGGTCATCGATGGATTTGCGGCGGAAGTCATTAATGCGCGCATAGGTGCTTACACGCGCCTGGGGGTAATACGTGCGGAATAAGTCGCCCAGCTCTATGAGGCGTTTCGTTGGAAGGGCAAAAGGGTTTCCGCCCGAGGCCCAGATCTTGTGTACGTGAGGTAGCTGCTGCTTGGCTTCCTTCAGCTGTTCTTCGACTTGCTCATTTGAGGCAATCCATAGCGGTGTATCCTTATAGAAGTTGCAAAACGTGCATCTATTGTGCGTGCATCCAGCAGTTACCTCGATAAACAGACTGTCAGCGTCGGTTTGGGGTCTAACAATAGGTCCGTGCCATTCCATGGTGCTTCTCCTTTTTATGTAAAGTGTTGGCAGGGTAGTGCGCTTCCTTGGAGTGCTTTATACCCGAATATATCTATACTTTTCGATATGTCAATATATTTTATTGACAATTCGAAATATCACGATATGATGGAACCATGAAAAACATAGTGGACATATTCAAAGCACTTTCTAACGAGAAACGCCTGCAAATTCTGGAATGGTTACGTGATCCCGCGTCCAACTTTCCTCCTCAGGGTCTGCATATTCCCGAAGGGGATAGTTTTGATAACAGCGTTTGTGTGGGTTCGATTTGCGAGAAGTTAGAGGCATCGCAATCAACTACCTCGCATTATCTTGATATGTTGCAGCGAGCGGGTCTTCTCGAATCGCAGCGCTTTGGCAAGTGGACGTATTATCGTCGTAACGAATCTGCGCTAGCAGAGTTGGCACGCTTTGTTGGGGAAGAGCTGTAGGTATAAACGCTCCGCTCTGGGCACGGGCTCTCTTTGCTGTGGCTCGCCTTGCTGTATGAAGTATTTTCTCGTCATATATATCGATATTTTTAGTTATATAGATATGAAAGGAGTTTGGTATGAGAATTGATGAACCGATCAAAGTAGGCCAACTGAAGCTTGCCACACGCCTTGTAGCTCCACCCATGGCTACACAGAGTACTGAAGCTGGTGTTCCTGGTCAGGCGACCATCGACCACTATCGAGCGTTTGCAGCTAATCCGCAGATTGGTCTTATTATCACTGAACACAGCTACGTAAGTACTCAGGGCAAAGCCGACCCTCACCAGATGTCATTTGCTGACGATTCGGTGATTCGCGATCAGACCCGTCTGATGCATGCGGTACATGCCGAAAACCCCGCCATAAAACTATTCGCGCAGATAAACCATGCTGGATTCAACACGTCTGAGGCTATCACCGGGCAGACGCTTGTGTCAGCTAGCAGGCTACGTGGCCGAGGAAGAGAAAGCCGAGCGCTCTCAATAGCGGAGATAGCTCAAATCGAGGACGCATTTGCTGCGGCAGCACGACGCGTGAAGGCCGCCGCATACGACGGCGTGGAGATTCATTCTGCCCATGGTTACCTGCTTAACCAGTTCTATTCTCCGCTTACGAATGATCGTGGCGATGCGTACGGACCTCAGAGTCTCCAGAGCCGCATACGTTTTTTGGTTGAGACGGTGCGCAAGGTACGCGCGGCCGTGGGTGATGACTTTCCTATTGCGGTGCGTCTGGGAGGTAGCGACTACGCAGACGGCGGAAGCACGATTGACGATGCAGTAGCCGCCGCACAGATGTTGGAGTGCGAAGGTGTTGACTTGATTGATCTTTCGGGTGGAATGTGCATATATATGCGGCCGGGCCATCAGGAACCAGGCTGGTTTTCTGACCTATCAATCGCTGTGAGTCAGGTTGTGCAGGTGCCTGTAATGCTTACGGGCGGAGTTCGCACGCCCGATCAAGCTCAGCAGTTACTCAATGACGGCGCGGCCGACCTTATCGGCATAGGACGTGCACTTCTGCGAAATCCATGTTGGGGCATGTAAGAAGCCATGCAGAAAGTCAGGTAGAAGAGCAAACGGAAAAAGAAGAATTTTGCCGATAACGGCAATAAGTTTTCCATTTATACTATAATAGCTCCATTAGGTTTTTGCCGATAGGGAGGTGGAGCTCGGTGGCATATCTTTCTGTTGCTGAGATTGCCAAGCTTTGGGGTATATCCAAAAGGAGCGTCCGCAATTATTGCGCTCAGGGTCGGGTGCCGGGTGCATTCCTCACAGGAAAAACTTGGAATATTCCTGCTGATGCAGCAAAACCCGCTCGCTCAAATGCAAAAGTATCAAAAGTATCCACGATAAGCCCAATATTCATGCGTCTTTACGAGGAAAAAGCGTCAAAAATTAAAGGTGGCATCTATCATAAAGTCCAGGTAGAGCTAACCTATAACTCAAACCATATTGAAGGAAGTAGGCTTTCCCTCGATCAGACGCGCATGATCTTTGAGACTGCAACCTTCATCAACGAAGGCGAGCTTATTCGTGTAGATGATATCGTAGAAACTCAGAACCACTTTCACGCCATTGACTATATTATTGACCATATGCAAGACCCGGTTTCCGAAGCTATGATCAAAGAGCTTCATTACATTCTAAAAACCGGAACAACAGATGCCTCGAAAGAGTGGTTTGCCGTCGGAGAGTACAAGCGTTTGCCCAATGAGGTTGGGGGTAGACAAACCACTAGTCCAGAAAATGTTGCTAAGGAAATGAAGCAGCTCTTAGAAGCGTATGATCCTCGTGCACAACATGTTCTAGAAGACATTATCGACTTCCACGTGCGCTTTGAGCGAATTCACCCTTTTCAGGATGGCAACGGCCGCGTAGGAAGACTTGTTATGTTTAAAGAATGCCTTGTTAACAATGTGGTTCCGTTTATCATTGCTGATGACATGAAATTCTTCTACTATCGCGGACTGGTTAAATGGGATAACGAAAAAGGATATCTCACAGATACGTGCCTTGCAGCACAGGATAGGTTTAAGACTATGCTTGATTACTTCCGAATTGCATACTCTGAAGACGAGAGAGTGTCTACCCTTGATAGGGACTGAGTCCATCTGAGGCTATTAGCGTATTTCCTATCAAATCTATTAAGGTAGGAGAGCTACCTTTAATCTGCGTACCGAGAAACCCTCCTATGAAGCGATTGCAGCGAAAGTATACCGATCTCCCAAACTCTGCCCTATCGATATGTTCGCTTTGTCATACAATACCTCCCTTACGGTTGTTGGTATGCCGTAAGGGAGGTAAATTAAACCATCATTGCAGGTAGCGGAAGGTATAGGATCTGCTTCAGCCGGCTTTTCAGTCAGCTTGCTCCAGCCAGCTTGCCCCATCAGATCTGCTCCAGCCAGCTTGCTCCATCAGCTTTCCCGTCAGTTTGTCTGTTAGCTTGTTCCGCTGAGTGCTGTTCCGCCCACATACAGAGTGTATCCATTGGCAACTACATTAGTGGCAGTACCGCTAAACTTGCTTACGTGGCTGTCGGTGGTAAGCGTCCAGGTGCTCTTGCTATCAAGCGTAACGGTAACAGTGCCAACTTCAGTGGAAACGGTCTTGTCGTTAGCGTTTGTAATAGTGCCGTCAATGTAACCTTTAAACGTGGAACCATTGCTGAGGTTCAATGCAAGTGTGGAGTTATCACCAACCAGTACTGCTCCTGCTAAATCCTGGTCAGAGGCATTGAACGTAGCCTGGTTGTTGCCGCCATTCCAGCCATCATCGCAAACAGAAATGAGAACGTTGTTGGCGTCTTCGTTGGTCAGTGTAACGCCGTTCAAATCAATGTCTGCGTTGGTGTTGGTAACGTGGAACATGTGACCATTTTTGCTGGCAAGGCTTCCGCCGGTCATCGAGAAGGTCGAGTTGCCACTTGCTGCGTCGCCGGACATGGACTGATACATCATGATGGTGTCCAAAAAGGTTGCATTGCCGTTGCACTTGGTGTTGTTTGCGGTAAGGTCGCAATCCGTCAGCTCAATAGAGTTCAGGCCTTCAATGCACACGCCCTCGGAAAGGTTAGAGACAAGCGTTGCATTGGCAACGTGAATCTCGGCGGTAGAGTAGATTGCTGGAGACCCAAGTCCATTGGATGTATAGCTGCCGCCATCTACGTATACCGTTCCGCCGCCTCTGTCGGTTCGGATTGCTGCGGAAGAACGCCCGCTTGTGGTAACCGTTACGTTAGAAGCATTGGTAACGCCTCCACCTGTTGTCATGGTGCCGCCGGATCCATCGCCTGTTGTAGCGATGATGCAGTCCTTGATAACAACCTTGGTGCCATCACCAGCAGCACCATTGTGCCCGCCGTTACCACCGTAACTAAAGACGCCATTAGCACCGTTTGCGCCAGATGTAATGGTGAGATTAGTCAGGGTGGTTGTGGAGCCACTTTCAACGAGAACCGCTGCGTTCTGGCCATAAAAGTTGCAATTGTCTCCGCCGTCAGAATCGCCGGTCTTATCGACCGTACAATTGGTGATGGTTACTTCGTCTGCGGTGTTGACCAAAATTGCATTTTCATCGGCGGTGGTGCTGGTAATCGCATAGCCATCGAGGGTTTGCTCGGCAGTAATTTGTATGGCTCCAGAAGCCTTTTTGGAGCTTTGACCAGCGCCTGTAGTCGCATCGTTGGCGGCTGCATCATTTTTTGCACTGCACCCAGCAATGCCAAAAGCCATCAAAGCAGGCAGACCAAGTACTACGTCTCTTCTCGTGTATTTCATAATGAACGTCTCCTTAGCTCTATAGGTATGCAGGGGAGGCGAGGGATGAATAGTTGAACGGGTTGCTTCCCCTGCATCTGATGAGATAGTAGGGGACCAAGATTGAACAAAGATTGAAATCAAAGTAACGCTAACACTACTTTGAAGGTTTTATGGGGAGTACAACTTTGCAGTGTACTTTGCCATCAGCGCAAGAAATATCAATGCTTCCGCCGTGCTTATCGACAATAGCTTTGGCAATGGAAAGACCCAGTCCATAATGCTGGCCTTCACCACTACGTGCCTCATCTACACGATAAAAACGATCAAAGATATGCGCTAGTTGTTGTGCTGGAATTTCTTCTCCATCGTTGGCAATGCTCAGAACAGCGCTGTGTGCCACTTGCTTGAGGGTCACATCAATGTGGGTGCCCGTTGCATGGTTTACTGCGTTGTCCAGTAGTACCGATATAACTTGTGCTAGTTGATTTTTATTTCCTGTAAGAAGAATGCCCTCGTCAATGCTGCTTTGAAGCGTTTTACCCTTCTCAAAAGCAATGGTTTCAAAAACAAGGACTTCTCCCGTAACGACGCGAGAGAAGTCAAGCGCATCCATGCTGACGTTTTTGTTTTCTGCACTTGACAAGTCAAGCAGCTGTTTTATCAGTTTGCCCATGCGATCGTTTTCGTACTGGATGTTAGAAAGCCACTCGTTTTGGCCAAGCTCTCTGGACAGCAGCTCTGCATTGGTGCTAATTACGGCAAGGGGCGTCTTGAGCTCATGGCTTGCGTCTGAGATGAATTGCTTTTGCTGTGCATCATTTTCTTCCAGAGGGCGAATGATTTCCTTTGCCAGGAGAGCGGCAACAAAAAATAGCACCACAAGAGACACCCCGCCAACGATAAGGGCAGTGCGCATCATCGTTTTAAGGCCGCCTTCTGACACGGTGTTGTCCATAAATGCCACAAGGGTATAGCCATCCTTTTGGCTTACCACATAGGAGAGGTTATCTTTTCTTCCCGCCGTGTGCTTCTCGTCCAAAATTTGACACGCCAGAGTCACTAGCTGGTCATTTGAGTAAACGGTTTTATTGCCGTCATACACAGAAAGTACGCTTCCATTGGACGAGAAGGCAACCGAGTAGAACGTAGAAAGCTGATAGTCCGGTCTGTCTTCTGGTTGTTGATCGTTTGGCTGGCTACTTGGCTCCGCTTGGTTTTCTCGCTTAGTGTCCGCAGGAGATTCAGTGGGATTTTCCACTGCTGGCTGCATGGAATACTGATTGACATACCGATTGAGCATGTCCATGTTTTTCTGTCTGATCTCCTGAGAGCTGGCAAACAAGATGACAGACAGCGTTGTCACAAACAAAAGGACAAGCGAAACCATAGTAAACAGAATGATTTTTCTTCTGGATTGCCTAAACAGTTTTCTCCCTCAATTCATATCCCAGCCCGCGAACCGCTTTTATCTCTACCTGCGAGCCAACAAAGCCAGCCTTTTGCGGGTGAAAGACATGTAGACTTCCACGTTGTTATATTCCGCGTCACTTTCAAACCCCCAGATCTTAAGGGCCAGTTGATCGCGCGTCATAATCCGACCGTGGCTTGTCATCATATACTCTAAAATGCGCAGTTCCTTCTCGGCCAGACGAACGCTCTGCCCAGAAACATCACAGCTCAGCGTGGCTGTGGAAGTGTCAAGCGTTATATCCCCAAAGTGCAGCACGCTGTCTTGGAAATTGGTGCTTCTTCGCCCCAAAGCGCGCAGGCGGGCGAGAAGTTCTGCCGTTTGAAAGGGCTTTGTGAGGTAGTCATCCGCACCGGTATCAAGCCCCTCGACCTTGTCGTCCAGTTGGCTTTTTGCCGTCAGCAGCAAAATGGGGATGGTCATGCCTTTGCGTCGCGCCCTGCGAGCAACTTCAAAGCCGTTCATCTGAGGTATCATGACATCAAGGATTGCAAGGTCGTATATGCCGCTTTCCAGGGCGAGAAGGGTAGAAACACCATCCGCCATATGATCGACGTCATAGTTTTCCTGTTGTAGCAGGACAACTAGGGCTGTGGCCATTCTTTTTCATCTTCGGCGAGAAGGACGCGCATGGTATCACCGCCTTTGAGCATCGCTAGCTTTGACATTGCGGCTTTGACACCATACTACCCAAAAAGCCAGCACCTATCGTCTCGTGCAGCATTCTTGCGATAATTGCACGGTGTTATGCCAACAACGTTACAAAAGATCGATGCAAACCTTGAGGTATTCGTGTATCCAGTTTCAAGTGCGGTTGAGCTTGCAATGGATGAGAGAAACCAGTATAGACTTTAAAAATGAAGGGACCTAGCATTCCTTGCTGATAGGCCAAAAAAATGGTATAAAGATATTGGTCTTTCTCGATAGGAAGGCTTCCAAGTGCCGGGGACGTTTTCCCCGGTTTTCTTGTTTTTAGGAGCTATCGTGCAAGAGCTAAGCATCTTTATAGATGAGTCGGGTAGCGATGGGCTGAAAGACCAATATTATCTGTTAACGCTTGTATTTCACGAACAAAAAAATGATATTTCTAAAAGCGTTGGACTCTACGAAAGTTCACTTGCAAAGAAAGGCTTACCTAACATTCCATTTCATGCATCCCCGCTTCTTAACGGTCACGATAGATATACAGGAATGGAAATTGCAGACCGAAAGAGATTGCTGTTTGCGTTTAGAGTATTTATTAGACATATGCCAATTAAGTACACCTGTATTGCTCTAAAGACCAAAGATCATCCAACAACAGATGACATTTCAAATACGATGCGTCGGCAGCTGGTAGATTTTCTGTTTGACTCACTTTCTTATTTTCAGTCATTTGATGCCGTAAAAATCTATTACGACAACGGTCAGCAATCTGTAGCGGAAGCAGTACATAAAGCAGTTGATTATGTCCTCGCAAAAGATGCCATTACTTACCGTGGTGCATCTCCAATTAATTACCGGCTTTGTCAGATAGCCGACTACATTTGCACAATGGAGTTTACAGCATTGAAATATGCTGATAAGACTTCTACTTCAACCGATGAGAAGTTCTTTGGGTCTTGGTCACAGTTCAAACGAGGCATCTTGAAAGAGATTCGATTAAAGCGGATTTAGCAGCTATTTGTTATTGTTACTCGTTCATCTTTAGCAGTATTCTCACTATTACCTTTATCGTTCACTACGACGCTCGTTTACTCCCATCACCCCTGCTATGTACTACACATGGTATGCTGCATGTGAAAAATCAAAAAGTCACTGCAGCGTCGCTTGGCGTTGTGAAGGTTTTTGCATCTCAAACAAATGCACGCGGAGTGTCTCTATGGAATCATTTGAACTTGTTATGGTGCTGCTTGCTGGAGTTATTCTCGCTTCTCTTGCAGAACAGCTGATACGTCCCATGTCTTTGCCGCTTGTTCAGATTGCAACAGGCTTGCTGGCTGCACTGTTGCTACCTCGCGTAGCCAATGTTCGCATAGACTCGGAACTGTTTTTAGTGCTCTTTATTGCTCCGTTGCTCTTTAATGAGGCGCGCGAATCAAGCAGGCATGAACTACGTACCAATCTATCGGCCATTCTTTCACTGGCAATTGGATTAGTGGGTGTCACGGTGCTAGTGGTAGGCTTTGTGCTTAACATGCTCGTGCCCTCAATTCCGCTTGCTGCGGCTTTTGCCTGCGCGGCAGCTCTTGGCCCTACCGATGCCGCTGCTGTCAGTGCGCTTGGTTCAACAGTGCACCTCACAAAGCGTCAGAAAGCACTACTCTTGGGCGAGTCGCTTATGAACGATGCTTCGGGAGTCGTGTGCTTTCAATTTGCCATTGCTGCCGCCGTAACCGGTGCGTTTTCTGCTGCGGAGGCTGGGTTCACGTTTGTGGTGATGTTCTTTGGTGGTATTGCGTTTGGCATAGTGGCGGGCTTTGTGGCGTTTTTGGGCGTAAGCCTTTTACGTCGTCGTGGCTTAGAAAACAATATTGTGCACGTGCTTTACGAGGTATTTACACCATTTTTGATATTTCTTCTCGCGGAAGAACTAAGCGTTAGTGGCATTCTTGCTGTAGTGGCAGCGGGTTTGGTTATGGCTCGACACACGCCACGACTTACTACTACGGAACAGGCTAAACACAACGTACTTTCCAATGGGTTTTGGGAAATCATTGCATATGTGATCAACGGCGTTGTTTTTGTGCTACTGGGTATGCAGCTTCCGCAAGCGCTATCACCTACCGTTACCGGTGGCTATGGTCCGCTCTACCTTATAGGCATCATCGTAGTGCTTACAGCGCTTGTGATGCTAGCCCGCTTTGTGTGGGTGTTTGTCATGGAGCTGGGCCATCGTGATCCAGAAATGGGCCAGCGCAAAATTACTCAGCTATCAGCATCGTTCAAAGAGACCCTTACAGAGGCTGTCAAAGAGGCCCTGGTAACCACCATTGCTGGTCCAAAAGGTGCGCTTACACTGTCTATTATCTTTACTATCCCGCTTACCTTAGAAAATGGGGAAGCCTTTCCTGAGCGTGAGTTTATCATCCTTGTTACGGCGGGAGTTATCCTTTGTACGCTCATTCTTGCAGATGTGCTCTTAGCGCGTTTGTCGCCATCGCAAGAAACAGGGGCGAGTGAGGAAACCATCAAGTGCTTTGAGGTTATGGTGCTCAAAAACACCATCTCAGAGCTGGAGTCAAAAATCGCCCACGGATCTCATCCGGAATATGAGCCCGCAACGCGCGTGGTGCTGGGTAGCTATCGAACGCGCCTCATCAAGGCTCAGCTGGAGATAGCGCAATACAGTGATGCCATGGCCACGCTTATTCGCAACACGCTAGCGGTTCAGCGGAAGCGTTTTGATGAGCTGGAGCGAGAAATGCTTGCACATGTGTCTGCTCAGGCGGCTGCACCCTATTATACCTTGCTCAAAAATATTCGTGGATCAGTGGGGTATTACGACAAGGGCACTCATGTTGGTTTGCGGCCAGGCAGTCTTTTTATGAAGCTCCGAATGCTCTACGCATATTTAAATCCTCATAAGGTATCTGACGAGAAAATCGAGCTCATGTACTATCAAACCTGTCTGTTTGCCATCGAGCTAGAGTGTGTGGCACTTGACTATCTTGAGGGCGTTTGCGCTGCGGCCGATAGTAGCCAAGATGTTGCTAAGGCTGCTCGTATATTGCTTGATGAGCACCGCAGCATCAAAGAAACCCTCCAAAAACGTGTTGGATACACCGGTGAGCAGCCAGGCGCTGATGCAAGAAGGCTGTTTGAAAGTAAGCAGTGCACGCTCAGCGAACAGTATCGGCTCTCTCACGAATACCTTGCCATGATTACCGCGGCTGCGCTGTCTATAGAGCTGGAAAAAATTGGCGAGCTGCAAGCTACAGAGGTTATCGGTGAAGAGGTAGCGCGAGCGCTTCGCCAAAACGTCTACGTGCTTCAAATGAATACGGGTATTGAGTAATCGGTTTTACAGTAATCGGTCTCACAAGGGGGCATAAATACTCACTTTGCCGTTGCTATCAAATGTAATGGGGGAGAGTACCAAGTTGGTAAACAATGGATGGTGGGGATTGCGAGCCTTGGATGGCTTGCCCACCATATGCCACTGTCTTTTGCTGGTAAGTTGCAAGATCTCTTGCTCGCTTTGCTGCAGATAAACCCGTCGATCTATGTTATTGCCCCATGCAGCTATAAGAAGTGCGTCGGGATAGCGAGCCAAAACCTCCTGGATACCGGCAAGATTTGCTTGGATATACTCTTGGCGTACGTCCTTATTTTTGTGCAGATTAACGGGCTTAGTAGTGCGTTGGGGATACAGGTTGAGCATAAACCAGCCATCATAGCCTTCATCACGCTTGGACTTAAGCAAGCTCATTACGCGATCGATGGTAGGATCGTTTCCGGCGGCTCCTTCGGCATCGGTGGCGGTGCTGGGATTGACGCCAAATACAATGAGCGGCTTTGAACCTGGCACACCTAACACAAACCGAACTGTGTCCTTGTCGCCCACCATAATCTTTTTACCGGGTTGTGCTTGGGCTAGCTTGGAAGCAAGCGCTTTGCGCACGGCTCGGACGGTCCAAGTATTTGTGCTGGTAGGTGCAATGGCAGACATCTCAGCTCCTTGTTGATTGGGCGCATACCTGGATGGATACCGCTTTGTTTAAGTATGCGAGAGGCCATCAGCTGACATAATAACACGGGAATAGTAAACTAACAGCAATACTATGCCCGCAAGAAAAGAGAACAGTCATGTGTGAAGAAACTTCTACGCCCAGCAGGTATCTTGTCGATAACCCCATTGAGCTTCAAGCAGAAACCAACTCTACTAAGCACGCTGATTCCCACATTGTAGTTGAGCCTCTTGCAGAAGAAGAGGTGGATTTTGAGACCTTTAGCAAGTCGGACTTTAGGGTTGTTAAGGTCAAAGAGTGCACGGCAGTTCCTAAGTCTAAAAAGCTGTTGAAGTTCGTGCTGGATGATGGCTCGGGAACCGACCGCATTATTCTCTCTGGCATTCATGCACAGTATGAGCCTGAAGAGCTCGTAGGAAAGACCCTTGTTGCCATTGTTAATCTCCTGCCACGTCGTATGATGGGCATTGATTCCTGTGGCATGATTATTTCTGCAATTCACCAAATAGATGATGAAGAAGGACTTAATGTATTGATGTTAGATGATACCATCCCTGCAGGAGCAAAGCTTTACTAGGTGTGCCTGTGATTTATTAGTACGTATTGGTAAACAACTTTGAGGTGAGGAGACATGGTGGATAGCTCCGTACCAGACTCTCAGAACACTGAGCATATGGATGCTAAAGCTCTGGGGGGGGGGATTCTAAAGACACCCAACATAAGCAGTTAAATCCGTTTTCTAGTGCTCAAAAAGGCAAAGATAAAAAGCCTAAGTCATCCATTGCAAAGGGCATTCGTAAGCTTTTTAAAATGCTCGGCTTAAAGGGCACGCTCATTCTTCTTGCTGTACTTTTTGCAGCACCAGTTCTTATATGGTTTGTAAGTAGTCTGTTCCAACCACCCATTTTTATCAGTTCTTCTCAGCTTACTAAAGTTATTGCTGTTAATAAGCTTTCTGCTATTGAGTATCCCTATGAGGGTGTTGCTGAGTATACTGATGGCATTTACTATGAACGTTTTCCTGTTCATATGCACTATAAGGCAATCGTTACGGTTTCGTTTAACCCTGCGGATGTGCAGTGGAATATTGATAATGAGAAGAAAACGATCACTCTAATTTTGCCTGAATTTACTCATTCAGAACCAGTTATCGATGATTATATTGAGTATCTAGAAGATTGGTCTATGGGCATAGATCCAAAGAAAGCCTTTAATTATTGCAAGCAAGATGCAATAAAAGAAATAGCAGATAAAGTTGACTTAAATAATATGGCTGTCGAGAATGCTCACGCTATGATTGAGGGTCTTACGTATAACCTCGTCAAATCTGGTGGTTATAAACTTGTGTGGCCAGAAGACATGAAACAGGACGAGCAAAAAACAGCAGAAACTACGGGTGATAAGAATGCTGCGTAAATTTGTTGCTAGCTTTGCATCAGTACTTCTTGCTGTTGGTGCCATAGTTTTGCCAGGATGCAAGGCTCAAAATACCGATCTTTCCAATGCTATTCAAGCTGCAAAATGGGCTACGTATGACTGCTATTTTCATGATGTAGCAAAAGGCAAGTTTCACGATAATCTGGCGATACTGATTGGACAAGAAATTTGGTATGAGTATGATGCAAAAGTCCAGTATGGTATCGATGTAAATAAAGTAAAAGTTGGTAAGCCGCATCAGGTGGGGTCAGATCTGGTTGTTACTGTGCAAATGCCAAAAGCCCAAGTTCTTGGTCGCCCAGCTATTCAGCCAGATTCAATTAACTTTGTTGCAAAGACAGGTGGTGCTCTTGTCTTCTGGGCGGATTTGGGTGCCCAAGATAAACAGCAGGTCATCAACGATGCTCAAGACAAGCTTGAAGAAAAGTGCTCCAAAGATACCGATATGCTTGCAAGGGCAGAGAAGCGTGCACAAGAACTGTTGAAGAGCTCTATTGAGGATATTGGCAATGCTACAGACCAAAAATACGTTGTTCAATTTGAAACAATAGACTAATTGTTATTTTGAGCTGTGTCGGAGCATTATTACTATTAATAATGGTTCGACACACTCGTGCTTTCTATGAGAAGCTCAACAACACAGATCATAGAACTGTGCTCTACAGAGAGATACGTTCTAATACGTTCTGTAGTGTTGGACTCTTAGCGCTACAACAAAGGCCAGTAGACTTTAGTCTACTGGCCTTATTTACACATCGGTAAGATTGCTTACTGGATTAAGCAGCCTGAGCATCCATTTGTTTGCTCAGCTACGTGCTTGCCCTACTTTGTGAGGTTCTTCTTATAGTGAAGTACTCCAGCAACTCCAACAAGAGCTAGTGAAAGCAATGCAACAGACAATCCAGCAGTGGTGTTGTCACCTGTTGCAGGAAGAGTTGTTTTTGCACCTATAGTCTTTGCCTGATTTGGAAGAGGCTTGTTGGTGCCAGGAGTTGGTTTGTCAGGCGTTGGATTATCGGGCGTAGGGTTGTCAGGTGTAGGTGGCTGTGGAGTTTGTTTTGCAACCACAGTAACTGTTGCCTGCTTGGTTGTGCTTGCACCCTTGCTATCGGTGACCTTGAAGCTAACGGTGTACTTGCCTACAACGTTTTTGTTAAAGCCACCCTCATCGGTGATCTGAACGGCGTCCTTAAGGTCTCCGTCTTCTTTGTCGGTGGCAGATACGATGAGGCTCTTGAGATCAAGCTCGTCACCTTGGGTGATGGTCTTGTCGCTTACTGTCAGCTGAGGTGCCTCATTCATAACCGGTGCGTCTGCTGTATAGATGGCGTATACGGTAAGAGGCTCAGTAACAATGGTGTTCTCGGTAAATGTCTCGCCGGTACCGTCGGCCTTGGTGTTCCACTCTTTAAATTTATACGTAAGTCCTGATGCGGTAAACGAGGCTGGCGCATCAGCAATAGTGTCGCCCTCTACCGTGGCAGATGGCTTTGTTCCGGTATTAAGCGAGTCATCCTTCAAGGAACCCTTATAAGCTACGCGAGAAGTTCCAAGATTCTGATCACTGGCATCTCCCAAGTTCTTGCTGTTCTTATTAAACGTTACAGGAATGCTGCTAAGAGAAAGAGAGACAGGTGTCTGTGCGTTAACGGCTGGGATTTTCTGCGACAAATCAATGCTCAAACCCCAGAGAGACGTTGTTGGGAGCTTTACATAACCATCAATGAGTCCTGTGATGGTTAAACTTTCTTGTGATTTAAGCAGCTCTAGCGCCTTTGCCTTGGAAACGGACAAAGGAGTGCTATCAATCAAGCGCATCTGCTCATCTTGGATAGTGCGTGCGCTTACATTTGCAATTTTCTTTCCGCCATAAGCACCATTGGTTCTCAGGATGGTACGGATGGTTATATTCCTAGACTTATTGGGGTTTTTGACGGTAAAGGTTGTAGAAGGATCCGTATTGCTTACCAGCTCAGTAATATTCCACTTTTCAGCACCGGTTACTTCTTTTATTTCAAACTTATCCCTTGAAACAGTGTCCAGTGCCATATAAGGCTGGAAGTAATATCCGCTAAAAGTCAGAGGAATCTCTTCAGGAACATCAACACCCTCGGGGATGATAACGTTCAGATCAACCTGCGTATACTTAGCCTGTTTTGCCGAGCTACCCTGATCAGACTGAGTGTTCGTCATGATGGTTGAGCCATTGCCGGTGTACAGCCAGTGAGCAAGGACCTTATTCATTTCAAAGCTTGACTCAAGTGAAATGTCGTATGAGTTCTTGGTCTCGTCAAAGTACAGAGGAATGACGTGGTCGCTGGGATCGGTATCAAGCTGAGGGTTAATCGTTGAACCGGGAACTGTCTGCTGGTCGGTCTTATCCATGTTGATATGAGCAACATTATCGTCTAAATAACTTACTATAGAAGTCCTGTCTATATATACAGGATACAGCTCTGTTACACCATCTTTAATGAGTTCAGAAGCTGTCTTGTTGCCATAATAGAGTTTGGCACCGTCAGTACTGGTATACTTGGCCGAAGGACTCCATCCCAAGAAGTACTGCTTTAAAAGCGTTGCCGCTTTCCCAAGCCGCACCCCTGTTGGTTGAGTCAGAGATTGCTTCGTCTGCGGTAGTAAAGGTAACTGGTACATTGCCAGACGGCACCTTAAACGTTACCTCATAGGGCAGAGCGGCAGGATCTGCCTGGTTGTCTGCGAGTGCAACACAAGGCAAAGCTACTAAAAGCAGTGCTATACCAAGGGCTACACGCAACAGATGCTTTGAAAAATGTTTCATTGCTCAGCCCTTTGCGAATAGAACCATTATTGCTGACTATAAAATGCATTTTTAAGAACATATTATCGCTAGTATATCTGTGCAGCTAGCATATGTATAGCTGAAAATAACATATTGGTACGGCTGAAAATAAAAATTAACCGAAGTATAAAATACTTCGGTTAAGGACAAATGGTAAGGACAGGTGTGTAGGACCAAGTTACGCTTGAGAAGCTCTTAGTGCATGCTACCTGTTTTTCTCGACAAATACCTTAATGGCATTGCTGGCGTAGACTGCAGTTCCTTCTCCAAATGCATCTATATTCTTGCGGAACTCGGGGTTACTTGCGTACCCAGCGCCAATATGACCAAAGACCTCGACGGTGCAGTCAAAACCATAACGACAAATAGTATCCAATAGGTTTTGTGCAAGCAGCTGGTTTTCTGGTGCTTCGGGTGTGAGGTTAGCAGTCTTGTTGGTTGCAAATTGCCTAAAAACCTGATTAAAGGCCTCAGCAGCCTGGTCTTCTTTGCCGTGTTGCCGGCTTAGCGCCTCATCAATAAGCTTATCTCCGTAAAGCTTACGAGCTTGTGATTCATACTTTTTACCGTCGTCACAGGTAAATCCCTTAAACTTTTCTTGTACACTGGCATAAGAATACCTTCCTTTTGTGCCTGAATAGTCTTTTGAAGCGTGGCGATAAGCACATCAAGCTGCACCCGTTGGGACTTAAGCAAAGCGAGCTGATCCTCAAGTAAAGGTAGCCGATTATCTTTGGATTGCACTAAAAGCTTGCCAATGGTAGTAAGAGGAAACCCCAGATACTTGAAATACAAAATGGTCTGTAGGGTATCAAGATCTTCGTTGGTATAGTGGCGATATCCATTGTCCGCCTTATGCGGGACGAGAAGACCAATATGGTCGTAGTATTGCAAGGTCCTCACCGATACGTGTCCAAGCTGTGCTGCTTCTTTGATGTGATACATGCACGCCTCCTTTCGCTTCTGTTATAAAGCCCTACGTTACGTAGTAGTCAGGAGATAGTATGAAAAAATTGGCATTCAATTGGCATTCCAGCGCTTGCGGTGTGCAAAAACTGTGTAAAAGAAAAAAGTTCGCTTTAGTTAACTTATTGCAGTATTATGCTCATTAAGTCAAAGTAAACCACAGCTAACTTATGAAATACAGTACCTACTGCAGAGGTGTCTATCAAGGCCAGTAAAGAAAGCGCATGCGTAAAGCCTAGGTCATAAGTGAGCTGAAGTGGTCTGAGAACAAAAGAGAGAAGTGAGAAATGGTTCATCATACACATGCTCCAAGCGCTGACGCTTCTGCCGTACCTGCTGCGCAAATGTTGCTGCGCGCAGCTCTTCCGGCTTTTACGGCAATTGTCGCCACGTTTCTAGCAGTATTATTGCTGACTGGCTGTACCAGCACAAAGCCTGTGTCCACTGATGGTGGGAGCGCTGCTGGTGCGGACAAAAAGCCTATTGTACTGACTACGTTTACGGTGCTCCAAGACATGGCACAAAACGTTGCTGGTGACCACCTGGATGTACAATGCATTACTAAACCTGGTGCAGAAATCCATGACTATGAACCCACTCCTGATGACATCAAGCGTGCTCAGGGTGCCAACCTTGTGTTGGAAAATGGTCTTGGTCTAGAGCGCTGGTTTGAGAAGTTCATGGCAGACTCTAATGCCAAGCGCGCTAACCTTTCTGAGGGCGTTGAGGTCATGAACATTGCCGAGGGCGAGTATGCGGGCAAAGCAAATCCTCACGCCTGGATGTCTCCCAAGAATGCAGAGATTTACGTGGACAACATCGTAAAGGCTTTTAGTGAGCTTGATCCTGATCATGCTCAGGACTACAAGGACAATGGCGAGAAGTACAAGGATCAAATCCGTCAAGTAGGCGAGGAAATGCAGGAAGGTCTTGCTGGATTGCCTGAGGGTCATCGTACCTTGGTTTCCTGCGAGGGTGCCTTCTCCTATCTGTGCCGCGATGCCGGTCTTTCTGAGGTCTACTTGTGGCCAGTAAATGCAGAGGACGAGGGAACCCCTCAGCAGATCGCTAACGTTATTCAACAAGTAAAAGAGAAGTCTGTTCCTACGGTATTTTGTGAAACAACTGTCAATCCTAAGGCTATGCAGCAAGTAGCGGATGAGACAGGTGCTAAGTTTAACTCTGATGAGGAGCATGCGCTATACGTGGATTCCTTGTCCGAGAAAGATGGTGTAGTTCCTACCTATCTTGAGTTGCTGCGTCACGATGCACGTGTGATCGTAGCCGGATTGAATGGACAGAACTAAGTCAGGAGAAAATTTTTATGAATTCGCTTGAGGTTTGCAAGCTTACTGTGGGGTATCCTCATACACCCACACCGGCCATCCATGATGTGAGTTTTTCCCTAGAACCAGGTAGTTTGTGTGCACTTGTTGGTGCAAACGGTGCTGGTAAGTCTACCTTACTCAAGGCGCTCATGGGGATGCTGCGACCTCAAGCCGGATCCATTTCTTTTGCGGGCTTGGAGTCAAACCAAGCCCGCAAACAGGGACTTGTGGGATATGTTGCTCAGCGCGATGCAATGGCAGAAGATTTGCCGCTGCGCGTAAGCGATGTAGTAATGATGGGCCGCTATGGCAATATAGGTTTGTTTTCCCGTCCTTCCAAGGAAGATAAGCAGGCGGTAGACCTGGCTTTGGAGCGCGTGGGTATGAGTGAATTTGTCAACCGACCCATCTCTGCTCTGTCTGGCGGACAAGCAAAACGAGTATTCGTTGCACGAGGTTTAGCCCAACATGCACAGTTTATGCTGTTGGATGAGCCCTTTGCGGGTGTCGATAAAACCTCGGAGGCAGCGCTTGTCTCGCTCATACAAGATATGGCACACCAAGGCGTAACCGTGTTGTGTGCTGTGCATGATCTACATATGGTAACCGAATCGTTTGACCAGGTTATCCTGCTTAATCGCACACTTATATATCATGGATCGTCCACTGAGGCCATGCAGCCGGTATATGTGGCGCAAGCATTTGATGTAGATGAATCAAAAGCTCAAAAGTTGGTGATATAGATGTCTGTTGCATTTTCATTTGTTCCCGCCTTCCAATCTCTTTTGGATATTTTGAGCTTTGCCTTTATGCAGCGCGCCCTTATTACGGGTATAGCAACAGCCTTGGTATGTGGTGTGATTAGCTGTTTTGTTATCCATGTAGGTTGGTCGCTCATGGGCGACGCAATTTCCCATGCAGTGTTACCAGGAGTTGTTATTTCTTACATATTGCAACTTCCGTATGCGGTAGGCGCCGTAGTGGCAGCACTTATTGCTGTGGCGCTTATCGGTTTGGTGCGACAAAGTAATGTAATTAGCTCTGATACCTCTATGGGTATTGTCTTTACCACGCTCTTCTCGCTTGGAACAGTGCTTATTTCTAAAGTTCCGAGCCAAACAAGCCTGTCACACATTTTGTTTGGCAATTTATTGGGCGTAACGCCTTCGGATATGTGGCAGGTGTTGGTGCTGGGCACCGTGGTTTTGCTTGTGGTTATTATCCTGCGTCGAGACTTTGCGCTGTTTACTTTTGATCCCATGCATGCTCAGGCGCTGGGCAAGTCTCCTCGAATACTGAGCTGCATGCTGTTGGTAGCCTTAGCCATTACCGTGGTGGTATCTTTGCAGGCTGTGGGTATTATTCTTTCTGTTGCTATGCTGGTTACGCCGGGAGCTACTGCACGTATGCTTACCGATAATTTCTGGAAGATGCTGTGGTTGTCTCCTGCCATTGCGGCGCTTGCAACAGTGCTAGGAATTTGTGCAAGCTACGTCTTGGATGCCTCATCTGGTGGTATGATCGGCGTGGTGCTGGGCCTCATGTTTGCCTTGGCGGCAGTCTTTGGTTCTCGCGGTGTGCGAGTACACAGACAAATAGAGCAGCAAAAATAGTAGTCAAAACAATGACGATAAAAACCGGGTGTTGGAATTGCTTCCAACACCCGGTTGCTTTTTGGATTGGGTCAGCCATTTTTGTAAGGATTACATGGCTCGAGAAAAGGTTATAGGCTCAGGGTGCCTATGGTCTTACTTTTGGGACTGACCAATCATCCAAATAAGCTTGGAGAGAGCAGCATTCTGCTCGTCCATTGCAGCAGAAATCAGGAAGTTATCCTCGGCGTCTGCGTCCTTCTTGATCTGGATAGCCAGCTCGCGCAGGGACTCAAAGTCACGCTTAGCAGCATCAAAGACATCCTCAGGGGACTTGAACTCATCAGCGTGCTCTTCAAGCGTGGCGGAAGCAGCAAACTTCTTAAGAGAACCAAAGGGCTTGCCACCGTTTTGCAAGATAAGTTCTGCAATCTCATCGATCTGATCGAAAGCCTGATCATACAGGGTCTCGAGCGTTGCATGAGCATTAAAGAATGAAGGACCCTTTACATACCAGTGAGCATTCTGCAGCTTGTGTGCCTCGAGAACATAGTTGGATAATAGTACATTGAGCTTGTCGTTAAGCATGTTTTCCTCCTTGGAAATAGTTAGGGTTACTGATTTGAGGATTCGTTCAAACAAGATGATGCATGAGAAGCGCTTTTATCTGCTGCGGATGTCTTAGCTAGGCACTCTGAGCACAGCCCGGTAAAGTACAGCGAAAAGCCCTGTACCTGTCCGACCTTTGCTGCTTTGACAGCGCAGGCTAGCTGTTTGCGCTCGGGTGCTTCTAGATCAAAAACCTTTCCGCAGCTGGTGCATCTAAAATGAGAATGTTGGGTGGTCAGGCAATCAAATCTAGAAACCGTATCACCCGTGTCCACCTGTATTAATTCGCCCATTTCCACCAGTTGCATCAAATTGCGATACACCGTACCCAAACTAATGTTGGGAAACTCCTTGCGCACAGCCACATAAACCTGGTCTGCAGTAGGGTGGTCATGGCGATCCCTCATGTAGGTGCGAATTGCCTCTCTTTGCTTACTCGTTCTCATCGTATCCTCTAATCAATAACGATAATCGTTACTGGTTATTATATTGCCAAAGCGAAAAAGTATATACACACAAATTAAAAAAATTTAAAAATTTTTTGGTTACCCATTCTGTAAAGTTACAAACTAGTGCTTTACGAGGGGATATGCCGAGTTCTTATCGGATGGCTAAAGCGTTTATGCACACATTTTGGCAATAAGAGTAATAAGAAGTGGCACAAACCAAAGCAGGGTAAGGCTCCAAAGTATGGTAAGCGTTTTAATAAAGGACTGCTTCCACGTAACGATAAAGGCAACAAATTCGCGAACCATAGCGTTGATATAAAAGTACAAACGCGTTCTTGAACCACGTCCATCGCAACTAAGTCCCATGTTTTTGGCCAAGAGCAATGCCCGGTACACATGGTAATTGTCAGAGACTACAAGGACGTTTTGAGAAGAAGGGTCGGCAGGTGCTGTGGCTTGTTCGCTTGTGGCATTGCTGTTTGTGCGGCCATCATCGATAAGCCCAAACGAATAAACAAGGTTTTCTCGCGTGTTTTTTGAGTTACGTTCTTGTGTGATCGCCTGCGCAGGAACACCTTTTTGTAGCGCATATTCAAACATGGCCTGTGCTTCGGGGACAAGCTCGTCGGGGCCTTGTCCGCCGGACATAATAAGGGTGCTGCCTGGGTTTTTATACCATGCCGCGATACCTGCGTCCACTCGTTTTGCCAACAGTGGTGTAACACTGCGTCCGTTGGTAAGCCCTGCTCCCAAGACGATGATATGAGAATAGTGTTTGCGCACGCAGGGGATGAGATTGAGCCAACTTGCTACTACATACAGAACCAGTAACAAAGATATAAGAGCAAGGGTGACAGAAATAAGTGAGTAGATAAGCGAGATCGTCCAAGACAAAAGACTTTCGCTTGGATTTTTGCTCGGTGTTATAAGGGGCCAGACCAAAAGATATGCCATAGCACAAATGCCTGCACCAATAGAAAGAAGGTTGCGTGCTCGCAGTCCTTCTTTACGAATCAGGTGGA
Source organism: Atopobium minutum 10063974 (assembly GCF_000364325.1). Lineage (NCBI taxonomy): Bacteria > Bacillati > Actinomycetota > Coriobacteriia > Coriobacteriales > Atopobiaceae > Atopobium > Atopobium minutum. The sequence continues at coordinate 83,831 of NZ_KB822534.1, read as the reverse complement.
TACCCGTTGTAAATGCCGTGATAGTAATAATGAGAGGCGATAAACCCAGCAATACTGCTACCAGAGCGACAAAGATAATCCCAAGAGTTGCTATGACTGAGGTTTCGGGGATTTGCAGCATAATGCCTACGAATAAAATCCCCATGCTTATCAAGCAAGCAAAGAATTTAATAGAAAGCCACAGAGTTCTGCGCTCCTTGCGCCACTGAAGCACAAAGAGTGTCGTAGTGACTAAAAGCGGAAGTGCCGCAAGCAGACTAATAGCTAGATGATTGCTCAGGTCCACAGATAAGCCTTTCGTGTTGGTATAGTTTTAATTTTAATGCAGGCTTTCTCTGTATTAGACTTTCTCTTTTGTAAGATTAACGCTTGGATAGGGCTGTTGCCACGGCATAGGCACAAGACCAAGCAGCAGTAAAGTTAAAGCCACCCGTAATGCCATCTATATCCAATACCTCGCCCGCATAGAACAAGCCAGGGGTTTCTTTTGATTCAAGCGTAACGTTGTTTATACTGCTCAGAGGTATTCCGCCGCAGGTGACAAATTCCTCTTTATAGGCCACACGGCTCGAGATCTGGCAGGGGTATGTGCTGAGCACCTGCAGTATATGAGCACTATCTTTTTTGGAAAGTTCACCACAGCGCTTTTTTGTGAGGTCCAAGCCCGGGTGTCTGCTCTTACTGCTGGCACTAGAATCCGTGCCTTCCTGCGCGCACTTCAACAAATAACCCCAGAGCTTTGTTGACAAGCCAAAAGGATGAACGTTGCCTATCTGCTTATGTGCATGGCTCGCAAACACCTCTTTGAGCTGGGCGCGTACAAGCTCCGTGTTTTTCTCGCCCACCCAATTGATCTGTAGCGGTGAGCGATACCTGCAGTCTGCTAAATAACGTGCTGCATAGCTCGATAGGGTAAGTGCGGCCGGCCCGCTCAATCCCTTGTGGGTAATAAGCAGTGCTCCTGTTGCGGCAAAGCTTGTTTTTGGAATGCTTAAGCGCGCGGATGGGACAGTGGTACCAGCAAGTTCATGCAGCGCCGCATCTTCTAGGGCAAAGGTAAACAGACTGGGAACGCAGCCGTCTTTGTGGGGTGTACCGCCGCTGGTTACTGCAACAAAATCAAACGATCCACCATTTTGGCGCAACAATGTTTTGGGATGAGCAATGCGCTTGCCTAAAACAAGCACCACACCCAACCGTTGTGCGGTTTGTACAAAACAGTCGATAAGGGCTTGGCTCGTTTGAGCTTTTGGGAACACGCGCTGATCTGGCTGCACCATGAGCGGCACACCATGAGCTTCAAACCAGGCATAGGCATCTTGTGGTCCAAATTGCTTGAAGAGTTTTTTGAGAAGGCCAGCGCCGCGAGGGTAGACCTGTTTAAGATCGGTCACCTGCGCAAAGGTATTGGTACAGTTGCAGCGTCCGCCACCTGAGGCTTTCAGTTTAGAGAGCACGTTGTTGTGCTGTTCAAAGATGATGACATCAAGTTCAGGACACATTTCTTTTGCATTGATCGCCAAGAAAAAGCCTGCTGCACCTCCGCCAATAATTGCTAGTTTCAAACTGTCTCCCTTGGGTCTTAGCTTTGCTTGCTATGAAACCTCAATGTGAGAGTTCTGGCAAGCTGTTAAGGTGCGTCACTATCTATCTTCCAAACACGTATGCCAAGTGTCCAGTAAAGAGGACAGCTGCTCAGTGCTTTTGGGATTGTTACTTTTATAAAGGGCTTATCGGCAGAATGGTGGTGTACATACAGCGTATTTGACATTGGATATATCAGGTTTCTCAGTGATAATAAGATGCAAAGAATCGTGCATTCAATGATTGGAGCGTACATGGACGCAAAGCTTGAAGGCATCATGAGTACCTATGCTACGGTTACTCAGAAAGACGAAGCGTTCTTTTTTGAGTTTGGTGACCGTGTAAGGAATACGAGTCATTCTTCGAGCGGGTCTTCATATGCAAAAGCCCTTATCGAGGCGCTTCTTTCTGAAGACGAGGGTGAAGATGCCTTTGCACAGCTTATTGATTCAAATGCGTCGGATCTTGCCATGGAGTGTGAGCTTGATCATGAGCTTCGCCGCTTTATTATCACAGGGCTGCAGCTTGGTATTACCCATAAGAACAGTATCTGTGCCCTTACGTTTGGAGTCTTGTATTACAACGGCCAGATTGTTTCTCAAAACTACAGCGCTGCACGTGACCTGTATGAGCTCGCTGCTGCTTTGGGAAGCACCCAGGCTGCCATTAACTTAGGTTCTATCTATGAGGATGGTCATACTGCAGAGCCAGACTATGCAAGAGCATATCTGTGGTATTCCTTTGCTGTGGGTGTATCCGATGCACCAGAAGCGCTGTACAAGATGGGCGATCTTTATGCTCATCAGTATATTCCTGGTGCAACTATTCAGATGGCCTTTAGTATGTGGATAGCTAGTTTGGAGGAAGCATCCGAGAAAAACTATGTAGACGATAAGGCTCAAGCTGCCCTGAGGATTGCTCCGTATTATGTGGATCCAGACAAGGCTAAGCAGGTTGGTGTAGAGGTTGACTTGATGTGGGCACTTCATTTGTATCATGAGGCAGAAATTGGCTTGCGCGTTTCCATTGAACATGGACAAACGCAGTGTAAGAAGCGTTTACAAGAAGCGCTTGATGGGCAAAAGCGGGTTCGTCGTCTGCTGGATGGTCCTGATTTTTTGTCAGAATAGATTATAAAAGCCCAGCTTAACACCGATTGCAACCACAAGTTAACAAAATTCCAAGTCAGCTTGGTAGTGTGCAACTATCCAAATTCGTATGGTCTTTGTATCCGGTACAATAGCTTCGGACAAAGGAGAACGTATGATTTTGGGCGAGAAAATAATGAGCTTGCGCAAGCGTATGGGCTGGTCTCAGGAAGAGCTTGCACATGAGTTGGGTGTATCGCGTCAGTCAGTAAGTAAATGGGAGTCTAGTGCCTCCATTCCTGATATCCAAAAAATAATAGCCCTTGGTTCGCTCTTTGGTGTTTCTACAGATTATTTGCTTCGAGATGAACTGGATGAACCCGTAGCGGCCATAGCTGTTGACGCAGAGAAGCAAGATGCTGTTTTTGCACAGGCAGATGTTTCTTCTGCATCTTCTACTACAGATGAAGCTTGCGATAAAGCAACTACCAGGCCCACTCATTTTGTAACGCTCGATGAAGCTCAGGCTTTTTTGGAAGCTACGCAACGGATGTCTGGACCGTTTGCGTTTGGTGTATTTTTGTGCGTTGCAAGCTCCGCGATACTTATGGCTCTACTGTCACTGGGCAACAAATATATAGATGCTACCCTTGCTCAAGCAATTGGTTTTACTGTATTGATAGGCATGGTTGCCGCAGGTGTCGCACTGTGTTTCTTCCAGAATCTTAAACTTTCTCGTTTTGATTACATTTCAAAAGAAGTGCTGTCCCTACAATATGGTGTGGAAGCCGTTGTACAAAGAAAACAAGAGGCAGCTCAAGAGGGGTACCGTATCCGTATGACGGCTGGCATACTATTGTGTATCGCCAGTGCAATACCCCTGTTTTTTGAGGAATACCTGTCTGGTTCTTGGAGCGACGGTCTGATAGTCTCAATAACGATTCTTATAGTTGCTATAGCCCTTTTTTGGATTATAAAAACGAATCTGGTGGCAGATAGCTTTAAAAAGTTGCTTCAAGAAGGTAACTATGCCCCCTGCAAGAAATCCGCAGAAAAAGGGCTTCCTAAGATTGCTACGCTGTATTGGAATGTTGTAATCGCGGGGTATCTACTTATCAGTTTTATCAGTTATGATTGGGGTCACAGCTGGATTATATGGCCTGTAGCTGCTATTTTATATCCCATCGTTCGTATTTTTGCTGAGTGGGTAATGCATTAAACACCATTTTAACTGCTTGCCCAAACCGTCCAAGCCCCCTCTCTTGTCTCATGTATTTGTAGTAAACAGGTAGATGAAAGCTTTCCAAATAACTCTTCAGATACAATTTGGTTTTTTTGCAGCTATGCAATAAAATCAATCTGGTCCTCTATAATTCCTGTATATATGAGCATGCGCTCATATTAAAAACAAGAGACCAACATGCGCAAGAGACCAAAGAGGGGGATTATTTTGTCACGCCAGCATGTAGCCACTACGGCTTCAAAGACTCCACTTACTCATAAAGGCGTTACGTCGCGCGAGCATATTATTCAAACAGCGCTACGTGAGTTTTCTGCTAATGGGTATGAGAAGTCTTCCATGCGCGCCATTGCTGTAAGCGCAGGACTAACTACCGGTGCTATCTATGGGTATTTCCCTGGTAAAAGAAATCTTTTTGACGCAATTGTTACTCCCGTCGCCACCAGCTTATTGTCGCTGTATAAAACCTCATATCAGCAGTTCTTAGATCTTCCTAAAGAAGAACAAACACCCGATGCACTCTGCGATTTAGAACGGTCGTTCATCGAGCAGTTTGCTCAGATTATGTATGACAACCGTGATGCATTGCTTCTCTTGATGGAAAGTCCCGAGGGCACGGGCTGGCAAAACCTTGTTTCTGATCTTGCGGATATTGGTGATAGATCTGTCTTGGCTCATATGGGTGCTCAGCGTAGTGTTTCAAATGGTGCTGCCGCTCAAAGTAGCTCTCCTACCGAGAAAACCGAGGATGCTGGAGTATCGCCTACACTAGCTACGGTCTTTGCTATTTCATACTTCAATGCCTTGTTTACGGTATTTAGACTTGAGCCAGATTTCCAAAAGGCTCTTGTTTCTATGCGTGTACTGGTAAAATTCTTCCATGCTGGTTATGAAGCGATTACGCCAAAGGATTAGGTATGGTCTTTATTGAATATCCTAAGTGCACTACCTGCAAGCGTGCAAAGAAGTGGCTTGATGAGCATGAGCTTGTCTATGAGGATAGGCATATCAAGGAACAAAACCCTAGTGCCGCTGAGCTCAAAGCATGGCATACAAAAAGTGGTTTACCTCTTAAAAAGTTCTTTAATACCAGTGGCCTTCTTTACAAGTCCATGGGTCTTAAAGACAAGCTCCCTACTATGTCTGAAGAGGAGCAGTATGAGTTGTTGTCCACCGATGGCATGTTGGTAAAAAGACCACTTATTATTGATGGTGATACTATATTAGTGGGCTTTAAAGAAAGCGAATGGGCCGAGAAGCTCCTCTAGTTTTGTCAGCTTATGCCAAGCGATTGAGAAGGTATGGACAACAAGAACGTGTCGTATAACAACGCGCAGGATTATAAGAACACATCCTGCGCTCTTGACATAAGTCTGGATACTCTTATCGCGCAAGATAGGCGCGAAAATATGTTTGCCGATGAGGTGGATTTTCTCAGGGCTCGAGCCTTGCTCATTGCAAGAGCTCATCAATTGCAAAATCCAAATAGCACGCAGCTCCAAGAAATAGAAGAGCTTTTGCGCAATCAGCAAAGTGTGCGCACCGATCAGACTCAGTCCTCTGCTTCTCATTGCCAAGAGTTCCCCGAACAGGTACAAAGGCCTTCTTGGATACCGTATGTCCTTAAGCCCCTGTTTTTATATGGGCTGTTGTGGCTTGTTCTTTTCGTTGGTGGAACCATCATCGTTACTATAGGGGATCTGGATTCCTTCTTTCTTGCAAATGTGCTCGCAGGTATGCTGGTGTTTGTGCCCGCTTATGTAGTGGCCTTACTCATTAGATATGTGGCTCTTAGGCAGAAGTACAACAAGTCAAAATAGCTCAGCGATAGAGTCCTTAGCGTGCAAGAGTTGAGGGCCAAAAAGAAAAACCGGCAACCCCGAGTCGCGGAGATTGCCGGTAAAACCGCTGTTGTTGTGCTTAAAAGCACACTCTTAAAGTCTATTCCTCTGTAGCAGTATCTGTGTGTACGGATGATGTATCTATAGATTCCTCATGTGAGGGCTTCTCGGCTGTTTCATCTTTAGGTTGAGGACTTGGAGCTTCCGTCGCTTCGGGCTTTTCCACCTCTTTGGATGCCTCGGCTTTTGGCTTTTCAGCCAAGGGTTTAAATTGGTACGTTTTGCCGTGAACAATAACGGTGCCATCCGTGTTGAAAATGATTTCTTCCATGGGAGTGTAGGGGAGCGCTAGGAAAGCATCTTCAAACTCATCTTGCGTCATGCCGTAAATCTTGGACCACTTAGCAATAATTTCTTCCTGAGTCATATCGCCATTCGGTTTAGTGTGGGTAGCCTTTTCTACCTTTACGCCAGGCCACTTGGAGGATGGATCGTAAGAAAACTCCTGGGTAGAGCTATCTTCGTAGTACACCAACCAAATGTTGTTAGCTTCCTCAATGATGCGGGTGGGCTTTTTGGTATTCGCATTGGAATGAGAAGTTCCTGCATCATTGGTGTTGTCGTGAGTATCAGGAGTGTTGGGAGTAGCTGGAGTATCGGAGGTATCAGACGTATCTACAGAAGCATCGGAGCCCCAGCCATTCTCGCCCTTAGGACGAGCCTCGGGATGAGCAATGAGGTACTTAATAGTGGCTACTACATCACGGGCAGACGCATTGCCAAAGGACTGTGCAAAGTAGCTGTCTTTACAACACTGAATAATGGTCTGCAGAGAGACGTAGTGGTAGTGATCGTAGTGGGGAATGACAAAAGCGTCGCGCTCACGATCAAAGCGAACGGAATGTACCAAGTTACCGTAGGTAATGGATTTAATATCCACGGCAAGCTTAGGCTCTATTTCATCGTAGGAGAACTTCTCGCCGTCAATCAAAGGATCAAGGATGTGGCCATTGTTGGGATCGTACTCCTCAATCGTAATATCGGGATACAAACGAGAAGGATCTTCCCTGGTGATGGACTCGGTGCCATCCGCATGATGCAGATGCCAGTGGTCTTCATGGTGCTCAATGCGAACTACGCGTTTGGGATCGTTGGGATCCTGCCTGATAGGTCCTACTGGGGGCTGGGGCTCGGGATGGCCGCCGGGGGTATCGGTGCCACTATATTCGCCAATGACTATGCCAGGAAATGCGCTGGCGGGGTTATCTTTGGTAATGTACTCGGTATTGTCGGCAGTATAGCAATGCCAGTGGTCCGCATGACGCAAAATCTTGGTGATGGGCAAGCGGCGCAGCTCATCAAGGGTTACTACCGATATAGTGTGCAAGCCTGGATTGCCGGGAAGGCCACCACCGGGTTGAGAAGAGCTATCTGGATTGATTTGGCCGCCAGTCTGGTGGGTGCTGCCAGTGTTAGATCCATTGCCATAGTTGTGGGAAGTGCCATGATTGCCCTCATAGGTACCTACCGTGGCATTTGGATAGTAGGGGCGAGGGTCGGTGTAGCTTATATATTCTGATCCGCCCGCGGTAAAAATGTGCCAATGGTTTCCATGCTTAAGCAAACGTACAACCGTGTTGGGATCAATGCGCTTGAGCGATTCGCCGCTCAATACGCTGGCAGTGTTTTTGAGGTTGGCGGCGCTGCCCGCTTTGGTGGGGTCGGAGTAGGTAATAATTTCACGGCCGTCTTTGGTAAAAACGTGCCAGTGATCGCCATGTTTGATAATCTTTACGATTTCATCAGCGGACACAGCTGGTGCATCGATCAAAACCTGCGTGGTGTCGTCCGCGGCGTAGTCGGTCTGTTTTTGTGCGAGGGGGGCGGCGGTAATGGCAGTGGCCTTGTTACTAACCGGTTGTTGTTTTGTCTGCTGCACAAACAGAGTGCTACCAATGCCCAAAGATACAACGAGCAAGCCAGCAACTACTGCTCCAGTCTTATTAATCATGTAAGCTCCTTTGTCTTCTTACTTGTGTTAGTTGCGCTTGAATATGAGTGAGATGATCAGCAGGCCCACCGAGAGCAGCACGATAACGGCGCCTGGGCGAAGGTTGTAGCAGTATGAAAGGTAAAGTCCTGCATATACAGCCACCAGTGATACCAACATGGAAATTCCCAGCGTGCCGCAGTAGGTCTTGCTAAACTGCATGGCGGTAATGGTTGGTACCACCAAAAGGGACGAGACAATCAACGAGCCAATGGTCTTGGCTGCAATAGAAATGGTAATGGCCACCAAAAAAGAGAACACAAAGCTCATCAGGTTGGTATTGATGCCCAGCAGCGGTGCGGATTGTGGGTCAAATACGCTTAGGTACAGGCGGTTATACAAAAGTTTGTACGTAACAATAACGATAAAAGCAACGCAGATAACCAGATAAAACTCCAGGTCTCCAATAGTTACGATAGAACCAAAGAGGTATGAACTAATGGAGTTGCTATTGCCGGCAAGGCTGGTAAAAATACCGGCCAAACCAATGGACGCTGCCAGCACAATAACGGTGGAAATCTCCTGGTAGGATTTGAGTCGAGCGCTCAGGATCTCTGTAGAAAGTCCCGCTATAATACAGGCCACTACCGATCCCAAAAGCGGATCAAAGCCAAAGCACAATCCAATTGCTACGCCTGCTAGCGAGGCATGAGAAAGCGTGTCCCCCATCATAGAGAGGCGCTTGAGCAAAATGGGCAAGCCAATGCAGGGGAGGATAACGGCCAAAATGCTTCCCACCACAAAGGCGCGCTGCATAAATTCGTATTCAAACATTAGCGCTCACCTCCGTTGGGGTTGCTTGCAGATGGCATGTCGTTTGTGTTTTCAGCCTTTGCGCTGGAAACGCGCTGCAGACCTCCGTGCTCACAAGGCTCTACTTCATAGCAGTGGCCATCTTCCAAGCGCATGACCTTATCGATAAACCCTTGCGCCTCAGAGAGATGGTGCGTAATGATGATGACGGTTTTGCCCTGGTCGCACAGCTCGCGCAGAATCTGATAAAGCTCTGCCGAGAATTTCTTATCGATGCCCGAGGTAGGCTCATCCAGCAAGATGAGCTTGGCATCCTTGATAAGGGCAAGCAGTAGGCCAACGCGCTGAAGCTGACCGCCAGAAAGTTGGCTGAGCTTTTTGTGTATCTGTGCTTCCAAACGCACCGTCTTAAGCAGCTTGTCTACGCAGAGCTTCTTTTTGAGGTGCTTAAGATGGATGCGGACAACCTCCTCAAGCGTTGTAGGAAAATGCTTATATCCTAAAACGGAATATTGCGAAACGTAGGCAATGTCTGCATAGTGATTGTGAGCGGTTTGGGCATCACCAAACAGGAAGATTTCACCAGAGCGTGGCTTGAGCTTACCGAGAATTAGGTTCATAAGCGTAGACTTACCGGCGCCATTCTCGCCAACTACGGCAACAAATTGAGCCTGCTTAACCGTAAGCGTGACGTCTAGAAGGATGGGTTCATCCTCGTAGGCAAAGCACAGATTAGTTATGTCTAAAACGTTACTCACTGAAGGATTTCACCAGCTCATCCAGGTTATGTTCCATGAGCTTGAGATAGCCCATCTGCTGCTCTTCTTCGGTCAAACTTTCCATGGTATAGAGGGTTGCCGTTTTGGTGCCCGTGCTCTTTGCAAGGGTTTCTGCAACTTTGGGAGTGGCCTTACCCTCAAAAAAGATGGTGCTAATCTGATGCTTCTTTACAAAGTCTGCAATGGTTGCCAACTGTGCTGCGGAAGGCTCATCTTCGGGGGAAATACCGGTAACGGCTACCTGCTTGAGACCGTAGTCATGAGCAAGATAATTAAAGGCGGCATGGGAGACAACAAAGTACTTCTCGGAGTCAGAAACCTTAGAGAGGGTTTCCTCAAACTTTTGATCGAGCGCTTTGAACTCAGCACTGGCCTTCTCATAATTTTGCTTGTAGTAGTCTGCATTTTGAGGGTCAAGAGCAGCAAGTGTTTTATAGATGGTGTCTAGCTCTACCAGGGCATTTTTAACAGATAGCCAAGTGTGGGGGTTAACGCTGGACTGGTCGCCTGCTACGGCATCCTTGTTTTGAAGCAACGTGAGTCCCTGGGATAGGTCAAGGAAGACATCATCATTTTTAGCGGAAGTTTTGAGATCGTCGATAAAGGATTCCATGCCGGCGCCGTTGTACACAATGAGGTCTGCCTTGCTGATGTCTGCTCTATCAGCTGCTTGGAGCTCAAAGTCGTGAGGTTCTTGGTTGCCCTTGATGATCATTTTGACGTCCATCTTGTCACCAACAATGCGCTTGGTAAGATCATAGACGGGGAAAAACGTGGTGTAGACCGTCTTTTTAGCGGCTCCATCTTGGGCGGGTGCTGCGTTCTTATTGGCTTGGCTACACGCGGCAAGTGGTAGGGCAATGAGCGTTGCTATGAAGGCAGCGAGAAGAAATTTGGTAATTCCCTTACGCATGACATCTCCTTTAATCTTTGGTCGAGCAGGGTCGAACTATTGGGTTTAGTACTGGATCTCAATCCCTTTTAAATTTGAAATTGAAAACCAAATTAGCTTTTGTGTCTAATAAGTTAGCACAAGATAACTGTTGTGCAATGCACTTTATAAAATAGTTATAAATTTTTTGAATTACGTTACAAACACGCTGATGGTGTTTTTGTTTTTACGTAGGGGCAGCGCGCGTGTGCACCACACACAAACCGCTATCCTTGTCATAAAAAGCGCAGGTTAAAGGCATTCTTTAGCCGTATGCGTGGTCATAGATACCGTCAAAAGGAATTCCAAAAATTCGTCAGTAACGTCCGTTTTTTGAGTAAAATAAAACGTGGTGATACGTTCTAGGCATAGTTGGAAGATTCCGCTGTACGAGCGGTTTCATATGGTTGTCGATTTTTGAGAAAGGTGTTCCTATGAAGGGTTATGCAATGCTCAAGATCGGCGAGTCTGGCTGGATCGAGAAGGACGTTCCTCAGTGTGGTCCTCTTGATGCTATTTGTAAGCCACTTGCCATCGCTATTTGTACTTCCGATATTCACACTCTGTGGGAGGGCGCTATTGGTGAGCGCCACAATATGATTTTGGGTCATGAGTGCTCTGCAGAGGTTGTAGAGGTAGGCGAGTGCGTCAAGGACTTCAAGCCCGGCGATCGCGTACTGGTACCTGCAATTACTCCCGATTGGAACTCGCTTGAAGCTCAGGCTGGCTATTCCATGCACTCCGGTGGCATGCTTGCCGGTTGGAAGTTCTCTAACTTCAAGGATGGCGTCTTCTCCGAGTTCTTCCATGTAAATGATGCAGATGGCAATCTTGCCCATATGCCTGAGGGCATGGATCCTGCAGATGCCTGCATTTTGTCCGATATGGTTCCCACTGGTTTCCACGCAGTAGAGCTTGCTGATGTCCAATTTGGTGATACGGTTTTGGTTATTGGTATTGGGCCTGTTGGCCTGATGAGCGTAGCCGGCGCTGCTCTCCATGGTGCTTCTCGCATTATTGCGGTAGGTACGCGTCCGGTATGCGTTGAGGCTGCTAAGGGCTATGGCGCAACTGACTTTATCTCTTACAAGGACGGTCCTATTGCCGATCAGGTCTTGGAGATGACAGGCGGCAAGGGCGTAGACCGTGTGTGCGTAGCTGGTGGCGGCGTAGAGACCTTTGAGCAGGCGGTTAAGGCGCTCAAGCCTGGTGGCAAGATTGGTAATGTAAATTACCTTGGTTCTGGTGACTACGTATCTATTCCTCGCGTTGAGTGGGGCGTTGGTATGGGGCACAAGGATATCCGTGGTGGCTTGATGCCTGGCGGTCGTCTGCGCATGGAGAAGCTGGCAAGCTTGGTAGAGGCTGGCCGTCTGGATCTTCATCCTGAGGTTACCCACCTGTTCCATGGTTGGGATCATGTAGAAGAGGCACTGTTCCTCATGCGTGATAAGCCTGCAGATCTTATCAAGCCTGTAGTTGTTATTGACTAACTTCATAGTTAATCGCTACAAGGTATTGATCACTACAAGCCTCTGCACAGGGTGTATATCTTTGCAGGATAGTTGGGTTTAACGGACAGGGTCGTCGCTGTGTTTGGCGGCCCTGTTTTTAGTAGTTGTGATGGTGGCTGCAGCTGTTGTTAGTGGTAGGTTTGGCTTGGTTTGTAAGCTGCAAATTGACGTTGGTGTTTGCGGAGCGGTAATGGACATTTTGGTTGTTTCTGGTTTTCTAGGTGCAGGTAAAACTACCTTTATTAAGGAACTTGCTCGTCGTACGGGCCGCGATTTTGTTGTGTATGAAAATGAGATCGGGCAGGCCGATATAGATGCCCAGCAGCTCAGAAATGCGTCGGAGCTTGAGGTCTGGGAGTCTACCGAGAATTGCATCTGTTGTTCGGGAAAACAGGACTTTGCTTCGTCGGTGCTTACCATCGCCAACACCTTTGACCCGGATTACCTGGTTGTGGAGCCAACGGGCATTGCACGCTTGGGTAGCGTGTTGGAAAATCTGTCAAAAATCCGCTATGAGCACATTCGTTTATTGCCTGCCATCACCGTGCTTGATGCGCTTAATTGTGCGCACCAGCGCACGCTCAATCCAGATGTATTTGACAATCAGATAGCCTCGGCAGCTACCATTGTGTGCTCTAAGGTTGCACATGGTTCTGATGATGTTGTTGCGGCGTCCCTGTCTGAGCTGGTACGTCAATCCAATCAAGCTGCCACTATGATTTGCCAGCCATGGGATGAGTTGCCCGATGCGTGGTGGCGGTCATTGCTCCACGCTCCTGCCGAGAAGAGCAGTGAGTTCAAAGAAATATCCTCTACAACAAACGGCCCTGGTGCCATTGGGTCTCTTAGTGCCGCTGGCGTTGAGGCTGTCGATACTACCGATGAGCTCGAAAGCCTTGCACTACAGTACGTGTCTGTGCCAACGCCCGCGCACCTTGCTTGGATTGCTGACGCGCTTGCCTGTGGCACCTTTGGGCAGATAACCCGTGCCAAGGGTGTGGTAGCGTGCGGAGCGCAGCTGATACGTTTTGATGTGGTGGATCGCTCATGGGCTCTTACGGGGGCCGAGCCATCCATGGAGGCAGATGAAGTGCGCGCTGTATTTATCGGCAAAGCTTTGAACCGTCATGCCTTGCGTGAGTTTTTTGTCCCCGCTTTGCAGCGTAAGCATGCAGAAATTGAGGGGCACCACCATCAGGCACACGAGCACGAGCATGAGCACGAGCACGAGCAGCTTCATGAGGAGCACTGCCACGAGCATTACCATGAGCATGGCTGATGGAGTTACTTAAAGATAACGTACATGCCGGTGCTAACCACCGCGGAAATGATGCCTGCTGCTAGAGCAAGCAAGATCTTTTGATACGGTCTCTTTCCTTCTTCTCGGGCCTTCTCAAGCTCATCGAGGTGCTTACCTTCTGTAAAGGCCAGAATTTCACGATAGGTTTGCATGTCAAAGTGCTTCTTGTATTTCTCAACCTTATACGCAACGATAAGTGCAGCGAAGGCAAGAACACCCCAGACAGCGATTCCAAGTCCTCCAAAATAGTGGACGAGAGGCAGTGGCGTTACTATAACGAGGATAAACAATAGAGTAAACATGTATCCTAGGGCGTTAAATGCCCTTTGATCAATCTCATTGATGCGCGCTTTCATGATAGGCAAATCTCCCTTGATAAGCTGATCGAGTGATACGTCAAAGACATTGCATAGAAGTACCAAGCTATGGATATCTGGATAGCTTTTATCGTTTTCCCAATTGGAAATGGTCTGTCGAGAAACATAGGCTTTTGCAGCTAAATCATCCTGAGATAAGGACAGGGCATTCCTATACTGCTTGATATGTTTTCCTATTTCCATGGTGTCCTCCTTTCACGTATCAGACTAGCTTGAGAGCTGCATGAGCGCTATCAAAAGGCTTTGACAAGTGGGGATTGTGCCTGTTAATCCTAGCTGTCAAAACAGTTTTACAGGGTTGTATAGTCACATGGTTGTGCGGATGTATGGTTGCACGGTTATGCCGGCACTACAACAAGCTGTGTAGCGCTGCCCTCCAGTGCTTCTGTAAACAGTGCTTCTGAGCTTGTTTCGCACACAACAAAGTCTGCATCGTCTAAGCTGGCAAATTTAATAAGGCCCTGCGCACCAAGCTTACTTGAATCCATAAGAACACAGGTTTTCTCGGCACAGTGCATAAAGGCACGTTTAAGCTCTGCCATTTCTTGGTTGTTGGTAGTAAGGCCATACTGAGGTGTATATGCGGTGGGACACACAAATGCCATATCGGGATGGAGCGACTCAAGCATTTGCAAGGACAGCCAGCCACTGGAATACCTGTGACCCTTGCGCAGTTTGCCGCCCAAAACGATTACGTCTATGGAGGGCATGGAGCGATCTACCAAATTGGCAATCGTAAAATCATTTGTGATAAGGGTGATGCCAGTTTTATCTGCGAGCGCTTTTACAAACTCTACTGCTGTGGTGCCAGAGTCCACCAAAATGGCTGTGTTGTTGGGAACCAGTGTGGCAGCGGTGAGCGCAACAGCGCGTTTTCCCTCCGCGTTAAGGTTAACGCGCTGATCTTGCAAAGAAACGGTGACCGTACGGGCAAGGGCAAGAGCGCCGCCATGGGTACGACGCAAACGCCCGTTTCTGCCCAAGGCATCTAAGTCAGTGCGTATGGTTACGCGAGAAACACCAAAGAATTCTGCGAGTTGGTTTACCTGGACAGAGCCTTCTTGGTTCAGAAGGCTCATAATGCGGGCACGCCGTGCTTCTACAAAACCCGCAATGGTATCGTTCGCCTGTGCGGTGTGAGTGGGATTGGTGGAAGTAGGGCTTGTGGCCGTGGTGTTTTTGCCTGTCATGGATACTCGCAAACGTGCATAGTGTAGGTATAGATGTGTATAAAACGTGTAGGAACTGTGAAGCATGATCTGAGGCTAATGATAACAGTTCGATTTGCTTTTTCTTGCTTTTATCGAGAGGAGCGAGCAAACAAAACAAAAGATAAACAAAAAGCAAAAGAAGCACTATTAAAAGGGCTATCTCTCATATTCCCTGCAGATAAACAATGCAAAATCAAGCTGAACAAGAGAGCTGATAAGCGCGTAGAATACAGCTAACAAAAGATTGCTTTACGACTAAAGACAAGCTTTAAAAGCAAGTTTTTGTCGCAAAACAAGTTCTGCTTGGTTGTGTGATGTCGGGCTCATTTGTGAAGAAGTATGAGGCTGGGCACCAGTTGGCGAGTTGGTCACAGGCTGACAAAACCAACAGATCAGCAGAACCACAAGGGGAAAGGATGCTTTGTCATGCTGGTAAGCACCAAAGAAATGTTGCGTGATGCACAGGCACGCCACTATGCAGTGGGCGCCTTTAATGTAGAGAACCTTGAGTTTGTTATGGCTGTTATTCGTGCTGCTGAGGCTAAAAAGTCTCCAGTGATTATGCAAACTACGCCCGGTACGCTTAAGTATGCTGGCTTAGAGTACTTTGTTTCCATGGTTCGCACAGCTGCTCAAAAGGCAAGCGTGCCTGTGGCTCTGCATCTTGATCATGGTGATAGCTTTGATCGCTGTATGCAGGCAATGCGTGCTGGTTACACCTCGGTTATGATTGATGGTTCGCATGTGTGCTTTGAGGACAACATTGCACTTACTGCTTCGGTAACCAAGGTTGCGCAGGCAATTGGCCTGCCGGTAGAGGCAGAGCTGGGCAAGGTTGGCGGCAAGGAGGATGACGGCCCTGCTGTAGAGGGAGAAAATCCCTACACCGATCCCGATGAGGCCGTGGAGTTTGTCGAGCGCACCGGCTGCACATCTTTGGCGGTTGGCGTTGGTACCGCTCATGGCGTATATAAGGGCATTCCCCACATTGAGCAGGGTGTTCTTAAAGAGATCCGTTCTCGTCTTGATATTCCTCTGGTTTTGCACGGTACATCTGGTGTACCAGATGATCAGGTAGCAGAAGCCATTCAAAACGGCATCTGCAAGGTTAACTATGCCACAGAACTGCGTCAGGCATTCATGGCTGGCTTTATGGAGTACATGGCCGCTCATCCCGATTGCTTTGATCCTAAAAAGCCTGCGGCGCCTGGCATGGTAAACATTCAAAAGGTTGTTGAGGATCACATGGACAACCTTGGCTCTACCAATCGTGCATAAGTGCGGCAACCGGAGTAGGTAATGATTTACACCCTTACAACTAATCCTGCGGTAGACATGAATATTACCAGCGATGACCTGCGCTTTGATAAGGTCAATCGCACGCGTGACGCCGTGTATACACCTAACGGAAAAGGACTCAACGTATCCTTTACACTCGCCCACTATGGAGTGGACTCTCAGATCTTAGGCTTCTTCGGAGGTTTTACAGGCAGCTATATCGTAGACGGAGCTTCCAAGATTTGTCCCGTTAAGCCTGTCTGGATCGATGGCATCACGCGCCTTAACGTATTTCTTACGGTGGGCGATAAGGAATACAAGCAGGTAAACGCTGGCGCACCGGTAAGTCGTAAGGCTCAGCTGCAGATGCTTGACCTTATCGACCGCTTGGAGGATCTGGACTGTCTGGTTATCTCTGGCAGTTTGTCGCCCAACATGGACCCTCAGTATTACGATGAGGTTATCAATGTTGTCCAAGCTAAAGGCGCGCAGTTTGTGCTGGATATTTCCCATCCCTGTTTGGCTCATTTGGTAGAGCGCAACCCGCTGCTCATTAAACCCAATGATGAGGAAGTCGCGGACATCTTTGGCGTGGACGTTCATTCTGAGCAGGATTGTATTGCCGCATTGCACATGCTGCATGAGCGCGGCGCACAAAACATTTTGCTGACGCTTGGCGGTAATGGTGCGTACTTTTACGACGGACAGGACGTGTACCATGCTACGGCTGCCAAGGTCCGTGTGTTATCCACGGCGTGCGCGGGCGATGCAACTCTGGCAAGTTTTTTGTCTATCTGGAATGAAAATCGTAGTAAGGTTAAGAGCGCTTTATCCCGCGCTATGGCAACGGGTGCCAATGTTGCTATGAGTGCTGGTTTGGGAGACTTTGCTTTAGTGGATAGTTTATCCAGTCAAATTCAGGTCTCACAGATAAAGTAAGGTAATCGCGCGTAAGCGCAAGGGGGATGTGCCACAGGCACAAAAAGAAAGGAGGGGTTGCACATGGCTGAAGACACCCAGGTCTACGACATTATCGCAGCTACCGGTTGTCCAACAGGCATTGCGCACACCTTTATGGCCAAGAAGGCGCTGGAGGATGCTGCAGCCGCCAAGGGTCTCACCATTAAGGTGGAGACTCACGGTCAGGTAGGCATTGAGAACGAGGTTACTCCAGCTCAGATCAAGGCTGCCCAGGTGGTCATTATCGCTGCCGATAAGGACGTGAATGCCGAGCGCTTTGCTGGCAAGCCTATGGTTTCTGTAGGCGTGAGCAAAGCAATCAAAAAAGAGGACGCAGAGGCTCTTATCGACCAGGCTCTGACCGCTCAGGCTTCTGGCGAGATGACCAAAGAGGTCGCAAACGCTGACTCTCAGACCGATGCTCCTGCTAAGGAATCCGTGGGCCATCAGATTTACAAGCACCTCATGAACGGCGTAAGCCACATGTTGGTCTTTGTAGTTGCTGGTGGTGTTCTTACCGCAGTTTCGTTCCTTTGGGGCATTACTTCATTTAGCTCTACCGCTACAGATTACAATGCTTTTGCCGCCTTGCTTAAGACTATCGGTGGTATCTGCATGGGCCTTATGGTTCCGGTGCTTTCTGCCTACATTGCAGAGTCCATAGGTAAGCGTCCTGCATTGGTACCTGGTTTTCTTGCCGGCATGATTGCAATCCAAGGTCTTCCTGTATCACCCGAGACCGGCCTTATTGACGCAACCGGTACGGGTGTAGGCTTTGGCTTTTTGGGCGGTATCATTGGTGGTTTCTTAGCTGGTTATACCATTGTTCTTTTGGAGAAGCTCTTTGCCAATCTTCCCGAGAACCTCAATGGTCTTAAAGCAATGTTTTTGTATCCACTGTGCTCTGCCTTCATTGTTGGTCTGGTAATGCTGGGCATTTCTGGTCCTATGGCAGCAATTAATATGGCAATGATGGACTTCCTCAGGAGCCTTTCTGCTTCTGGTCCTATCGTATTGGGTCTTGCTATTGGTTGCATGTGCGCGTTTGACATGGGTGGCCCTGTGAACAAGGCTGCGTACGTAACCGGTACCGCTATGCTTACTGAGGCCTTAGCTGCTGGTGTTGGCACCCCTACCTATAACTTTGGTACCAACTTCATGGCTGCCGTTTCTGCTGCTTGCATTGTTCCTCCACTGATTACTACCTTTGCTGTCCTTTTGGGCAAGAAGTACTTTACGCAAGAGGATCACGATGCTGGTTTGGTTAACTTTGTCCTTGGTTGTACGCACATTACCGAAGGCGCAATTCCTTTTATGACCAAGAACATTTGGCCCGTTATGCCCATCATGATGCTTGGCTCTTCCATTGGCGCTATCCTCACCATTTTCTTTGGCGTCCACGATCCAGCGCCTCATGGTGGCTTCTTGGTATTGCCTGTTGTTGATGGTGGCCTTATGTGGGTGGTAGCAATTCTTGCTGGTACCGTTGTAGGTGGCTTGCTGTTCTTGCTCTTTAAGCGCAATCAGTATGTCAAAAACGGCAATAAGGTTGTTGACTAAACAGGGTAAGCAAGCTACGTAGACTGAGTGCTTCCAAACATAGTAAAGGTGCTGGATGTACCGTACGTCTACCAGCCCTCTTAAGAAAACAGGATGCAGTTCATTGTGAGCTGTGTCCTGTTTTTTTGTGTCTGCAGTGCTTTGTGAGAGCTTTGGTGTGCAACTTACCAAGCATTTGTTGCATCTTAGGATTCTTTGCAGAGGCGTGTGAGTCTGAGCTTTGTATACTGGGTCCATCAAAGAGAAGGGTAGGTCAATGAGAATATCAATTACAGAAAAAGATGGCTTTGAAGGTATTGAAGTCAAGCTCACCGTTGATCCTCATAATCCTCAGCTTCCTCGCCTGCTTGAAGTCTTACGCATGAGCGAAGGAAAATTCCTTGCGTATCAAGGCGCTGGAACTGAGCGTATAGTAATCCCGTTTGCACAGGTGGCATTTGTAGAGGCTCATGAGCCAAGGGCACATATTCATTGCATGGATGGGCGTGTGTTTGAAAGTGCCCAGCGCTTACGAGCTCTAGAAAATGACTTAGAGCATACGGAGTTTATCCGCATTTCAAAACAGCTCATTGTCAATTTTGATGCCGTCATTGGGATTAGGCCAGAACTGTATGGTCGTATGGTTCTGGATTTACAAGGTGGTACCACCGTATTGGTGTCTCGGGCATATGCAAACACCATCAAACAAAAACTGACGTCTTGGAAGTAGGGGAGTACTATGGGAGTGTACTTTAAAGAATCTACCGATAAAAACAGCAGTGCTGTTGTTCGCCTTGTGCAAAATGCAAAGGAGGGCTGTGTTGGCTCAGTTGTAATGCTGGTACTCATATTGGTTGTTAATGTCTTTCTCAAGTATCAAGCGGTGCAAAATGAGCTGATACTCAGCATAATCATTGCAGGGATTATGGGAGGCATACTGCAAGGATTTTGGTTTAGATACGACACCAAGACCACAGCCTCATTAAACTACATAACGCGGATTCTTGGTTTTGGTCTGAGCTATTTTGCCGTATTGGTAGGTTGTGCATGGTATGGTACTTGGCTACCTGTCAGTCAGGTAGGTCCATGGATTGCTTTTACTGTTTTGTATTTGCTGATATTGGTAATAAATGCCCTTGCGATTAACTCAAAATTCAAAAAGCAGGGCGGTACTTATATGCAGCAGCTTGAGGAATATAGAAAACATCAGGTTAAATAATCTCTCGTACAGCATTGATTCAGAGCTATTTTTTGGTACCGTAGGAAAATTATTATCCAGCGGACAAAGGATGCTCATGCAAGATCAATCTATCACACGCCTGAGTGCAAAAAATTCTCTTACCGTAGGCATCACGCTTTTTTCGATGCTCTTTGGTGCTGGCAATCTTATTCTTGCCCCTATGGTGGGTGCTCAGGCTGGTACGGCTGCTACAGCTGCAATGGTAGGCTTTATCGTTTCCGCTGTTGGACTACCTATTTTGACCATTGCGGCTGTAGCAAAAATTGGTACAGCTACAGATTTGGGTAATTTAATCCATCCGCTGTTTTCAAAAGTATTCATAGCACTTGTCTACTTAGCCATTGGTCCTTTTTTGGCAATTCCTCGTACGGCTTCTACATCGTTTCAGATGCTTTTGCCTTTGCTGGGAGTTGCACAGGATAAAGTAGCGTTTGCTCAGCTGGTCTTCTCGATTGTCTTTTTTGCGCTGGCTTTTGTGCTGGCCATGCATCCAACCAAGCTTAATAAGCTCATGGGTATGTTTTCTGGTCCGGCGCTTATCATTCTTATTACCTTGGTTGTTGGTAAAACACTTTTGTTTCCTGCGGCTGCTCCACAAGCCACTCAGGTAGCTGCTTACAGCACGAGCCCTCTTGCTACGGGATTTATCCGTGGATATGAAACTATGGATGTATTGGCAACGCTTGCCTTTGGTGTGGTTGTTGCAATGAATATCCAGTCTTTGGGCTTAAAAGAGCCTCAAGCTGTTTCTAACCAGGTGATTCATTCTGGTGTGATTGCTGGTATTGTGATGGCCGTGGTGTACTTGGGCATGTGTTTTGTGGGCATGACGGTAGGCCCTGTGATTGGAAACATGGCAAACGGTGCGGATATTATTTCTTCTGCGGCAACGATACAGTATGGTGTTGCGGGATCGGCGTTGGTGGCTGCCATTTTCTTGATCGCCTGTCTTAATGTGTGCGTTGGCTTGGTAAGCTCTATCTCTGAGTACTTTGTTACAACAGAGGTGGGAAAGCATCTGAACTATACACAACTGGCCATTGGTATTGTGCTGATCTCGGTGGTATTTGCGAACTTTGGTCTTGATACCATCTTGGCTTATTCCGTACCCGTGCTTTCTGCCCTCTATCCCGTAACCTTTGTTTTGACAGCCTTGGGTCTTGCGGGTGGCAGTAAGCCTTCAACTGCGAAGGCTTGGAAACTGACCGTAGTGGTGTGCATAGTAATTAGCACAGCCATTGCCATGAGAAATGGTTTTGCACCACAGGTTTGGATTGTGTTTGATGCGCTTCCTCTTGCAGATATAAGCCTGGCTTGGTTTATACCTTCGGTAGTAACGTTTGTGTTGGTCTGGGCATATGGCGCTGTCTTTGGCAAGAAGCAACAGCAGGTATAAGCACATGAGCGGTGGCTATAAGCAACAGTAATGATAGGCACAAGCTCTGGTAGAAGCAGTAGGTATAATCGAATGAGTAAAACAAAGCGGGGTGTAAAAACCCCGCTTTGTTCGTACTGTTGGTTTTTGCTGAGATTACTTGCTGTAATTGTAGAAGCCCTTACCTGCGTTAATGCCTAATTCACCGGCATCAATCTTGGTCTTAAGCTTTGCGGCAATCTTTGCATGCATTGAGGTGGGATCAGATGCATCGGGCTGCATGGCATTGATGTTATATGCCGTGGTGAGTCCAACAATATCAAGAATGCGGAAAGGACCTGCAGGAGCACCAGTGCCAAGCATCCAGGTTTTATCGATAGTCTCGGGGTCTGCAACATCATTGGCCCACAAAGACATGCTTGCGTTAAGGAAGGGAACGAGCATGGAGTTGAGAATATAGCCAGGCTGCTCTTTGTGAAGCAGCAGAGGAATCATGCCAATTTGCTTGGCAAACTCTACGACCATATCGTAATACTTCTGATCTGTACCAGCGTGACCCATGACCTCACCCGTGTTATGTGACCAGATTTCGTTTGCAAAGTGCAGGGCAAGGTATTTCTCAGGACGACCTGTAGCCTCGGCAAACATACTGGGGATCATGGTGGAAGAGTTGGTTGCTACAACGGTATGCTCGGGAAGATACTTTGCGAGCTCCTGGTAAAAGGCGGTTTTTTGTGCGGGATCTTCTGCAATAGACTCGATAAGGAAGTCTACATTTGCCGCTTCTTCATAGCTGGTAGTGAGCTTAAGATTGTCATAGGCCTTGAGTACCTGCTCTTTAAGAGCGTCGATGCCGGCTGCATCGAGCTTGGCACCCCAGCCTGCAGGCCAAGGAGCCTTCTCATTAGTCTTGGCATTGTCAAGAATGCCCAGGTAAATATCACGTAGACGCTCAAACTTAGGACGAGCGCGTTTAATGGAATCCTCAGAGCGCAGCCATACGGTGGTGTCAAACCCCTTGAATGCGGTCTGGAATGCAATCTGGCTGCCCAGAACACCGCCGCCTGCCACTGTTACTTTTGTAAAGCTCATGACAAACCTCTTTCTTATAGAACGCGCCCGGTGCGCGTTGCGTACTGAACTACCACTGTTCTTCCCACATCATACGTTTCAAAACAGATTTTATGCATTTCACAAAAAGATTGTATACAACTAAATTTGACGGGAATAGAAAAAAATTACAAACGTTGCTGTTCGAGAAAAAGCATGTCTGTTGGAGGCATGGAATTCTCGGCTCCATAAGGAAGGATGAACTATGTCTTTGTTTGATGCGCTTGAAAAGCGTCGTTCTGTGTATGCACTCACCAAAGAACTCCCTATTTCTGATGAGGAAGCTGTAGCTCTGGTAAAACGCGTCGTTGAGCTTACTCCGGATGCCTTTAACATGAAGAGCGCTTATGCCCTTGTTGTAATGGGCGAGAAGCAAAACGAGCTTTGGGATGCCGTCTATGATGCCTTTGGTGGTAAGGTTGCGCGTGAGAAGATTGATGGCTTTAAGGCTGGCGCTGGTACCGTGTTGTTCTATATCAACCAGAATACGGTAAAGGCAATGCAGGCAGACTTTACTCCTTATGCAGCTAATTTCCCTATCTGGGCTAACCAAGCAAACGGTATGCTCCAGTCCAATATTTGGGCTGCATTTGCCGAGAAGGGCGTTGGCGCAAATCTCCAGCACTACAACCCTGTTATTGATGACAAGCTAGCAGAGCTGTTTGACGTTCCTCAGGGCTATACTCTTGTTGCACAAATGGTATTTGGTGGCATTGCTGCTGTTCCTGACGATAAGCCCGCAGATGATGGTACACGCGTAAAGGTTGTTCGCTAAGAGCTTGGCTTTGCAACACGAGAAAGACTTGATACAGCCGAGGTAACGAGTGTTTTGTTGCCTCGGTTTTTTCTTGTTTATATATACCTCTATGGGGTATAGTAGATTCAGGTATAAAAACCCCTTGGGGGTATATTGAGGAGTGAGCCATGACCGAGTGCCCAACCTGCCATATAAAGCATACGCCCCGCTCTGAGCAGCTCGTAAAGGATACAACGACACGCCTTAATCGTGCGATTGGCCAGCTTAACGGTGTTAAGCAGATGATTGAAGAAGGCCGGTACTGTGGGGATGTGCTGGTGCAATTAGCAGCTGCGCAAAGTGCTGTTAAGGCGGTCTCTCGCATGCTGCTGGAAGACCATCTGCAAAGTTGCGTTGTAGAAGAAATCCAGCAGGGCAACACAGAGGTTATTTCAGAGGTTGTAGACCTCCTCAAGAAGTTCTCGTAAGGAAGCACTATGGATACACAACATGATCCTTCGTCCAGCACTGCTGTTGAGGTATTTGACATTGAGGGCATGACCTGTGCAGCATGTCAAGCGCGTGTCCAAGCCGTTACCAATGCGGTCGATGGCGTGGAATCCGCGCGGGTTAATCTGCTCAAAAATTCAATGGAGGTCAGCTATGACGGCAACGCTCAAACTATTGAGGCTATTGTAAAGGCTGTCGATAAGGCCGGGTATAGCGCAACGCCTCGCACCGTAGCTGAGGTCTTCTCGTCTCATGCAAATGCAGGCATAGGAGGCGGGGCATCGGCCGCCGTTTTGGGTGCAACGGTTAATCCGGCGCACAACGCACAAAAGGCCATTGACCATAAGCGCATGCAGCTTATCTGGTCGATGGTATTCTCGGTACCTTTGTTTTATGTAGCTATGAGTCCCATGTTCGGATGGCCTTTGCTGTTTGCTTTGGGCAGCATGCAGGGCATGGGCGTTCGTGCGTTGTTGGAGCTGGTGCTTGCAACGCCCATCCTGTTTGTTAATCGAGAATACTTTGTGATGGGCTTTAAGTCTTTGTTCCATGGGGCGCCTAATATGGATGCCCTGATAGCTTTGGGTTCAGCCGCTTCGTATGCCTATAGTTTGGTGGCTCTGTTCCAGATTATGTGGGGCTATGGCTTTGGCAATACCCAGCTGGTAATGAGCGTGGCGCATGAGCTGTATTTTGATTCTGCGGGTATGATTTTGACGCTCATCACCTTGGGCAAGTTTTTTGAAGCGCGTGCTAAAGGTAAAACCACCAATGCTATTTCCGCTTTGATGGATCTCTCTCCTAAAACGGCAACGCTTTTGCGTGAGGGCAAGGAGCTTGTGGTGCCCACCGACCACGTGGCTGTTGGCGATGTGGTTGTGGTGCGTGCGGGACAGTCGGTACCGGTAGATGGCACGATTCTTGAGGGTTCGGGTGTGTTGGATGAATCCGCCATTACCGGAGAGCCGCTGCCTGTGACCAAGCAGGCGGGTGAGCAGGTAGTTGGTGCCACGGTTTCTAAAGGCGGCTGGTTTACCATGCGCGCCGATGCCGTTGGAGAAAACACTGCTCTTGCAGGTATTATTCGTCTGGTGGATGAGGCAACCAATACTAAAGCACCTATTCAACGGGTGGCAGATAGTATTGCAGGCGTATTTGTGCCTATAGTTATGGTTTTGGCAGCGCTTACCTTTGCAGCATGGTTACTTATTTTTGCTCCCGGTGAGGTTGCGGTAGCACTTAATCATGCGGTATCCGTGCTGGTAATCTCTTGCCCCTGTGCATTGGGATTGGCGACACCAACTGCGGTTATGGTGGGCACGGGGCGTGGTGCTAAATTTGGGATTCTCATTAAAGATGCAGAGGTGCTCGAAACAGCGGGTGCTTTGGATACCGTGGTATTTGATAAAACGGGCACCATTACAGAAGGTAAACCCAGTGTGGTTACCATAGTTTCAGCGCAAGGAGTAAGCGAAGCTGAGCTTTTAGGCTATGCGCTTGCTATTGAGTCTAAATCCGAGCATCCTTTGGCAGATGCCGTAGTTGCTTATGCGAGCAAAAAGCTGGAAGCGCTTACAGGCGACGCAGTTGGTACGGGTAACACAGCTGACGCAGGTGGTACGGGTAACACAGCTGACGCAGACAGCGCGGCGGCGCAGGTACAAAAGCTCCAGGCAGCTGTGGTTGAGAACTTTAGCCAAGTGGCAGGAGCAGGGCTGGTTGCTTATGTAGATGGCAAGCTGGTCCTTGCTGGTAATGCGTCTCACCTGCAGGCACATGAGGTTTCGATCACAGAACTTCTCGCTGATGCAGATGTGTGGATGGAACAAGGAGCAACGCCACTGTTCTTTAGTGCGGACGGTCGTGCGCTGGGCATGATTGCGGTGAGCGATGCTATAAAGGTGCAGTCTGCGTCTGCGGTGAAGCGCCTTCATGAGTTGGGACTGCATACTATTATGCTTACGGGTGATCAGGAAAAGACTGCCCGTGTCGTTGCGCAGGCAGTGGGTGTGGATGAGGTTATTGCTGGTGTGCTTCCGGATCAGAAGGAGCATACGATTAGAGAGCTGCAGGCCTCTGGCAAAACGGTTGCTATGGTGGGCGACGGTATCAATGATGCACCCGCACTGGCACGAGCAGATGTAGGCATCGCTATTGGCGCTGGTACCGACATTGCTATCAGTTCTGCCCAAGTGGTGCTCATGCATTCCAATCCTGCAGATGTAGCAACAGCCATCGAGCTCTCCCGTGCCACTTTGACTGACATCCATCAGAATCTGTTCTGGGCGTTGTTCTATAACGTCATTTGTATTCCGGTTGCCATGGGTGTGCTGGTTCCCTTTGGCATTACGCTCAATCCCATGATTGGTGCGCTGGCCATGGGCTTCTCGTCCGTGTTTGTGGTGTCCAATGCCTTGCGTCTGTTTGGCTGGAGACCGCGCGTTGCGCCACATGCTCAGGATGATGGGGTTTCTCAGCAGGTAGCCCACACAAATGTCCACAATACCAGCGCTCATGGTGAAAATACTGACAATACCAGCGCTGACGATAAAACAACTGACGATACCAATGCTTCTGGAGAAGCTCAAGAGAAAGGAAATGCTCCTATGGCAGCCAAGACACTTACTATTGATGGTATGAAGTGCGAGCACTGCGCAGCGCATGTAACCGAGGCGCTTGAAGGCGTGCGCGGTGTAAAAAATGTGCGGGTATCACTTGATGACAAGACCGCTACGCTTGATGCGGGTTTGTTGGTGTCTGACAACAAGCTCATCAAAGCGGTTGAGCAGGCAGGGTATACGGTTACCAACATTGCGTAAGGCATAAGAAGTCTGTCGGCGCCGGCACTGGTACTAGCACTGGTATCGGCATCGGCATCGGCCTCGGTATCGGCACCGATACTGGCGTCGACACCAGCGCGCTTTTATCGAGAAGTTCTTATCGAGAAGCCCTTGTCATAAGTGAGCGGATCGCAAAGATAATCGCAAGCAGTGCCACGGAAAGTAGCACAATGGTGCCGCCTGGCTTTAGGCCAAGATAGAAAGAGATGGTAAGTCCCACAAGGGTGGAAATAACTCCCACGCTGCAGGCAACAAGACAGGTGGTCTTCCAGCTTTTTGCGAGCTGAAGCGCACAAGCAACGGGGACCACCATCATGGAAGAAACCATGAGCGAACCAACCGTGCGTGAAGCTACGGCAACTATCAGAGCTGTGATGGCTATAAAACTGGCGTTCATGAGCGGCACATTAACACCGCAGATACGCGCTTGCGTCTCATCATAGGCAAGCAAAAAGAGCGAGCGTCGTGCACTAAAACAAAACAGGACTGCCACTGCTGTAACAGCTATCACAAACAGGGTTTCCTCGTTAGAAACGGTAAGAATACTGCCAAACAAAAACGCACTAAAATTGGCAGCGTTTGGCACAAAACCAGAGAGTACACCCGCTAAACCAATGCCTGCCGCAAGGACTACGGCCACAGCAAGTTCAGACTGCTCTTTAAAGCGCTTGCGAATGGCCTCTATACAAAAGGCTCCGGCTAAACAGGCAGCAGCGGCACCAAAGACCGGATTGATACCGGCGATAAGCCCTGCCGCTACGCCTGCAAGGGATGTGTGGGACAGAGCGTCGCCTACCATAGAAAGTCTGCGCAGCACAACCGTAACGCCAATAAGGGGCAGAGTAATACCAAGCAGCAAACCAATGATAAGACTGCGCTGCATGAAGGCATAAGCTAACATTTATCCCTCCTGCTTAGGAGACATGCCAAAAGAGGGGTACAAACAACCGCCTTCGAGCGACAACTGCTGACCACCTGCCAGGTCAATTGCTTCTTTATCGTGCGTTACTAGTAGCACCGAGAGTGTACGCTGCTGCTTAAGGCTGCCGATAAGTTCAAAGAAATCGCAGGTGCTTGCCTGGTCAATGCCGGTAGTGGGTTCATCGAGAATCAGCAGGTCAGGCTTAGAGACAAGCGATGCTGCAAGGCGTACTCGCTGCAGTTGCCCTCCGGAAAGGCTGCCAATAACGTGCTGCGCAAAGTCCTGCATGCCCACCTGCTCCAAGGTCTCAAGCGCACGAGCACGACGAGCCTTCTTGTTATGAGTTCCAGTACTGCTGGTCTGTGGGGTTTTTGGCATCCGTATTGGTACGCTTGTCTGCATACTTGCTTGCACAAGTTCCAAAGCGGTGGCCGGAAAACGAAGCACGCTGGTAGGCGGCAGCTGTTGAACGTAGCCAATGCGATCCCAGTTTGTAAAGCGTGTGGCAGTGATGCCAAAAAGTTTTGCGTGGCCTGAATTGGGGATGAGCTCACCAAGAGCAGTTTTTATAAGGGTGGATTTACCCGCGCCATTGGCGCCAAGCAAAACTAACGTATCTCCCCAGCCAAGCTCGAGAGATACGTTAGATAGTATTTGTTTTTTGCCCAAACGTACGCTTACCTCGGCAAGCGATAAGGGCAACGCGGCACGCTCATTATCCGCGCCGCGTGTTTTATCTATCACGAAAGTGCACCTACCAGTTTCTTTAGATTAGAACGCATGACGGAAAAGTAGTCTTCTCCAGCAGCGATCTCGTCATCGCTCAGGCCCTCCAAGGGGTTAAGCTCTTCCATCTTTGCACCGGTTTCCTCGGCAATTGCCTTAGCTACTTTAGGGCTGACCAGCTCTTCACTAAAGATGGTGCTCACCTTGTTGTTCTTAACATATTCTGCAATTTCTGCCATACGCTTTGCATCGGGCTCAGCCTCGGCATCAATGTCGCCAATGGAGTACTGGGTAAGGCCATACTCATTGCAGAGGTATCCAAAAGCCGCGTGGGAAACAACAACGGTTTTCTGTAAAACGCCTGCTAGCTGGTCTGAGAATTCGCTATCCAGTTTGTCGCACTCAGCTTCCCACTTGCTAAAGTTGGAGGTGTAGCTCTCTTTATTATCAGGATCCAGCTCAACCAAGGCATTCATAATGTTCTTCATCTCTGCTTTGGCATTTTTTGGATCGAGCCATACGTGAGGATCGTATGCACCATGCTCATGCTCGTCATGATCATCGTGCTTATCCTCGTGTTCGTGTTCGGGGTCCGTTTTGTCTGCCTCTAATAACGTAATGCCCTCGGATGCAGCAATTGCCTTTGGCGCGGTGTCCCCCAGGCTCTTGAGTGTGTCATCCACCCAGTGCTCCATGCCAGCTCCGTTGTAAATCAGCAGCTTAGCATTGGTAAACTGAATCATATCAGAGGTTGAAGGCTCCCAGTCATGTGGTTCGGTACCAGTGGGAACAAGCGTCTTGACCTCGATTTTATCGCCACCAATTTTTTGGGCAAAGTCCGCTATGGGATAAAAGCTTGCAAGTACCTGTAGCTTAGAGTCCTTGGCAGCTCCGTTGGTGCCTGCAGGTTTATTACAGCCCGAAAGTCCTAGCAGGGTAGGGGCAACCACACATGCGGTAGCTCCACTCAGGCGTAAAAAGTCTGCGCGCGTCATGTTCTTGTGCATGATCCTTCTCCAAAACCTAGTGGTGAGCTTGGCGAGAAAGGCAATCGGGGCAGGTACCATACAAAACGGTTTTATACGCGTCTATCTCAAAGCCATGATGGGCCTTAATGTGGGAGGTAAAGTCATCCACCATATGGCAATCCAAAGGAAATGCCCTACCACATTCCAAACACACCAGCTGAGCAGCGTTTTGCTCGGGGGCTAATCGATAGAGTGCTTCGCCCTTGGGAGAGATGGCCTTGAGCAGCTCCTGCTTGGCAACAAGGTGCTCCAAATTGCGATAGACCGTGGTCCGCCCAATTTCACTACCAGTCGCGCGCAGGGCTTCATATACACCGTCTACGGTTAAATAGCGTTGCGTGTTATCCCCGAGGCAGGCGAGAATATCTTCTCGCTGACGAGTTTTGTATGAACCGCGCTGTGACATAGCAGAACCTTTCTCGTTTCCAATATGAAATTGGAAACTAAATTCATACTAGGGTAATGAGAGAAGAAGTCAATACGTATTTAATACTCTCACATTACTGTAGAACGTGCTGTAGAACTTTGCAGGTAGTTTATACCAAAATTCTGAAGAAGCGGTGTGTTGCTAGGGGTATGCTGCTAGGGGCATACTCAAAGCTGTAGAGGTACTATGAAGCGGGAACGGAAGCGTGTGCATGAGCGCGTCGCGTGCCACCTGGCAGGTGTTGTGCGGGCCGCGTGCTGGGTCTGCGACTGCACGGCGCGCTGGAGCTGGGGATGTAGGAGAAAGAATCTATGACCGATAAAGACAAGGTGTATCAGCTGCTGTTTGCACAGGCAACAACAGGTACGCTAGCTCGTGGTCAGAACTTGTTTCGTGCAGGAGATCCCTGCGATGCCCTGTGGCTGGTTGACTCAGGGCGCTTGCGCTTAGTTTTTGTGCTGCCCGATGGCCGCGAGTGCGTACGCGACGTGGTGAGTGCTGGGGAAAGTATTGGTATGGCATTGCTGGTAGATAAGGCAGCATATCCTTATACTGCGCAAGCGCTGGATGAGGTGCAGTATAGACGGGTTTCTTGGCAGCAGGTGCTAGACCTGATGGAGCATACGCCTTCTGTAGCATTGGCGATTTTGCAGGTAATGAGTGTAAAGTTGCGTCAGGCAAACGAGCAAAATGCTATGCTTGCTCAAAAGAATCCGCTGGTAAGATTGGCAGCATTTTTGCTGGAGCGCTCGGCGCGCTTGCAATCGGGGGCTATTGAGCTTACGGTGGATGACTTAGGAGCTGCGTGTGGCATGCGTCGCGAGACGGCAAGTCGCAAGGTCGGGGAGCTGCGTGACCTGGGGCTGGTTGAGCGTGTAGGCCAAAGCGGGATTAGAATCGTAGATAAGGCGGGTCTGCAAAGGCTGGCTGGACGAGTAGAGGGGTAGCAGATGCCTGACAAGCGCAACGATGTAATTAGCTGGGACGAGTTCTTTATGAGAGTTGCCATGGCGGCCGCTATGCGTTCCAAGGATCCGCGCACACAGGTGGGCGCATGTATTGCCGACGCACATCACCGCATTTTGTCTGTGGGTTACAACGGTACGCCTTCTGCGATTTCTGACGATGAATTCCCCTGGGGTGATTCCAGCGACCCTCTGGACGATAAGCACAGCTATGTTATCCACGCAGAGGCAAATGCTATCTTGAACTATCGCGGCAACCTCAAAGATATGCAGGGGGCCACGGTGTACGTAACACTGTTCCCCTGTCATGAGTGTGCCAAGATGCTGGCTCAGGCAGGCATTGGCGAGGTTGTGTACCTATCCGATAAGTACAATGGCACAACCGATAACTTAATCGCTCGTCGCGTTTTGGAAAACTGTGGCATTGGCTTTAGACAGGTGTTTGTCGCTGACTAAATGTGTGTTACAGCAGCAGCGCACGCTGCGTAGCAGTGCGTGCAACAAGTCATAGGAGTTGTCAGTAGCTAGAGGTTTTAAACTCGCTTACTCAGCACTGTCCAAAAACGTACCCGTCTGGCGATTCCACAGCGTGGAGTATTCACCGCCAGCCTCAATAAGCTGAGCATGGGTGCCATCTTCAACAATTTTGCCATCGGCTAGCACGACTATGCGGTCCAAAGAGGCAACTGTAGACAAGCGGTGGGCGACTACGATAGCAGTGCGGCCTTTCATGAGGTTTTCAAGCGCGCCCTGTACCAAGGCTTCACTTTCAGAGTCTAGGGCAGAGGTTGCCTCATCCAGTACAAGGATGGGGGCATCGGTCAAAATGGCGCGGGCAATAGCAATGCGCTGGCGTTGGCCGCCGGATAGTTTAACGCCTCGCTCACCCACCATAGTCTCTAAACCTGCAGGAAGACGATCAATAAATTCTAAGGCGTTTGCCTGGGCTGCAGCCTCACGGATTTGCTCGGTAGTTGCTTGGGGACGACCATAGGCAATGTTGTCCTTAATGGAACGATGGAACAGCAGTGCCTCCTGGGGAACATACGCTACCTGCCTGCGCAAACTTTGTTGGGTGGCATGGCTGATCGCCTGTCCGTCAATATAGATGTGTCCGTCTTGAACATCAGACAAGCGCAAAAGTAGCTTGGTAAGTGTGGTCTTGCCAGAGCCCGAGCGCCCCACCAAACCTATGCGCTGACCAGCGGGGATGTGTAAGTTTAGATCTTCAAAGACCGTATCGCCTTTGGCAGCATCCAAGTACGCAAAGCCGAGGTGATCAAAATCAATGGCGCCTTTGGTAACGACAAGAGGTTGAGCATGGGGGTCATCTTCTACCAGACGGGGTTCGTCCAAAATCTTGGTCATCTCGGCAGCATCACCAATAGCACGGTTGATGCGCTGCATCATGGAGTTGATGTAGTTAAAGCGCATGGACAGCTGGTAGGTATAGGTAAAAATCATAACCAAAGTACCAGCAGAAATACCAAACCAGGCATTGCCTCCTGCTACAAAAATAGACGTTACGAGCATGATAAGCGTAATAAGCCCGCTTGTGGTAAAGCCACGCTGCATCATGGCGTGCATGGAGCGATTGGCGGCAGCCATGGCATGTGTATTGGCATCGCTAAAGAGTTGTTTTTCAAAGTCTTCTCGTCCACAGGTTTTAACGGCCAAAATGTTGGTTACCGCGTCAGAAAGCACGCCAGAAAGTTGATTTTGTGCGGAGGATGTCTCCACGGAAAGCGGAACAATGCGCTGGTACATGCGTGTGGCAACAACCACATACAGCGCAAGCATAAGCGTAAGCACCACTACAAATAAGGGCACCACCGGCGCTAGCATAACAATGGTACAGACAACTGAGGCAAGGGTAGGTATGAGTGAATATACCACCACGTCTACCAAGGAAGAATATCCTCCCATAAAGCGTGTGGTTTGTGACACCAATGAGCCGCCAAAACGACTGGAATGGAAGGTCATGGACTGATTGGAAAGCGTATCAAAGCATAGACGGGATAGCTGGTAGTCTCCGTTAATTTCCAGCTTGTATACGGAGTAATCCTGCAGCTTAGAACAGATCTGCCCAATGGCATTAACGGCAAGGAGGGCCAGAATATAGCTACCAAATACCTGCCATATTTGGTCGGCGGAAACAGGCGATGCTTGAACACGATCAACAATAAGACTCATGATCCAGGTGTTGATATAGGTAAGAAGCACAACATAAGCAATGGAGGTAAAGACGGCTAAAAAGGTAGCGCCAGGTTTTAGTTTAGTTACGTGCCAAAAACGCCAGAGCGTGCGGCGTACAACGGCCTTATCGAGTTGTGTGGTGGTGCGTTGAGGCATACAAGTCCTTCCTTTGCCTTATCCTTTGCCTTTATGGCGTCCGCGTTGAGCTGTATGGGTTTAGGCTTCGATGCGTAAGAAGTTTTGGTCGATAGTAATGTTGCAAACGGCTTGTGGATAGCGCTTGCTAACGGTGCGAGTAATTGCCTGTTTGAGCTCATCGTCGGTCATGGGCAAATTGGTGGGGCGCACGCAGTCAAAGATAATAGTGGTATGCGTTGGTCCGGGGATACAGCGCACATCATGAATGGTAAGCCGTGGGTCAATAGCACGGACGCGCCTTGCAATCCAATTGCGCATGTCATCAAGATGAGGGTCATTAGTTACGATGGGGTCGTAGTGTAAGATGCAGACAATGCCCTCTTCTTGGAAGTGCCGCTCAATGTTGTCTATGACGTCATGGCTTTTGAGCGGATCTATTTCTGCCGCCATCTCTACGTGCGCGCTTATAAATATCCGTCCAGGGCCATAGTTGTGTACCATAAGATCATGAGTTCCTAAAATGCCCTCATAGCTCATGATGGTATTTTGAATGTGCTTTACGAGTTTGGGATCCGGTGCGGAACCTAAAAGTGGATCAATCGTATCTTTGATCAGGCCAAATCCGCTGTAAATAATGTATATTGCAACAGCCAGACCAGCCCAACCGTCAAAATTAAAGCCAATGAGGGTGGGCAGGAAATTTGCCATCAAAACGGCCGAGGTCGTGATAACGTCATTTCGCGCATCAACAGAGGCAGCCATAAGGGCACTGGAATCAATTTGTTTGCCAATGGACTCATTGAACGAGAACATATAAAACTTCACTAAAATAGATGCCACAAGCACCAGAGCAGCAGGGGTCCCAAAGCTAACGGGAGCAGGACTTACGATTTTTTCAAAAGAGGTTTTGAGAAGTTCTACCCCGATGACCATAACGATAACAGCAACTATTAAACCGCTGAGGTATTCATAACGACCATGCCCATAGGGGTGCTCGGTATCTGCTGGTTTGGCAGCAAGTTTAAACCCAAACCAGGCAATGATATTACCGCCTGCATCGGACAGGTTGTTAACAGCATCTGCAAAGATAGAAACCGAACCGCCCAGTAAACCAACCAGAGCTTTAAACACAAACAACAGCAGGTTAAACCCAATGCCTGCAAGCGCAGCAGCAGCGCCCCAGGCGCGTCGATCCTGGGGATTACTAAGATCGTTTGCCTCGGGAGCCAGATGGCTCATGATCCATTGTTCCAAGCTGTAATCCATTTCAACTTTGTGCTCTTAGATGCGTTACAAAGATATTTACCCAGTTGAGCTTTGACTATCGTGCGAATTGGAGTTCTGAGAGAAAAAATGTCTGAGCACACCGTTAGACTTAATCCATACAAAGGGATTGGTAGTTTTCAGCGTACATGCGTGCGTTGAGGTTTGATTGTTGTGGAGCATGGATGTCTAACGAGCAAAATTCTTTGTCGCTTGAGGTACCCCGTATTGATATAACAACGCTTAATGCAGCTCAGCGCACGGCGGTAGCGTGCACCTCTGGCCCGCTTTTGGTACTTGCTGGAGCTGGTTCGGGCAAGACGCGCGTGCTTACGTATCGCATCGCTCATATGATTGCGGATAAAGGGGTGCGTCCTTGGCAGATCTTGGCCATTACCTTTACCAATAAGGCAGCAGCGGAGATGCGTGAGCGTCTGAATGCTTTGCTGCCCGGTGGTACGCGTGGTATGTGGGTGTGCACCTTTCACGCTATGTGCGTACGCATGCTTCGTGAGGACGCAGACCGGCTTGGGTTTCAACCAAACTTTACCATCTACGATGATGATGACTCAAAACGCCTGGTAAAGGCTATTATGAATGACTTTGATATTGAGCCCAAGTCATTCCCCCTCAATGCCATCCGTTCTCAAATCTCCAGCGCCAAAAATGCCCTGATCACGCCCGATCAGATGAGCGATGAGGCACAAAGTCCCCTGGCATGCAAAAGTGCACAGGTGTATCGAGAACTGCAGCGTCGTTTGATGCGCTCAAATGCTATGGACTTTGACGATCTTCTCGTGAACGCCTATGAACTGCTATCCAAGCATCCCGATGTGTTGGCAAAGTATCAGCACCGCTTTGTACAGATCTCGGTAGATGAGTATCAGGATACCAACCATGTGCAGTATAAAATTACAAATTTGCTGGCGGCGCTCACGCGTAATCTCATGGTTGTTGGTGACGATGACCAGTCCATTTATTCGTGGCGTGGTGCCGATATTCAAAATATTTTGGACTTTGAGAAGGACTATCCTGATGCCAAGGTGGTAAAGCTGGAAGAGAACTATCGCTCTTTTGGCCATATTTTAGCGGCTGCCAATGCAGTGGTTGCTCATAACTCACGCCGTAAGTCCAAACGCCTTTTTACCTCGCGTGGCGATGGCGATAAGGTGCGGGTTTATCAAGCGGCGGATGAGCGTGATGAAGGTCGTTGGATTGGCTCTGAGATTGATGTGGTCCACGATAAGGGCACCAGCTACGATGATATTGCCGTGTTTTATCGTACCAATGCTCAGTCTCGTATTTTGGAAGATATGCTGCTTCGTGCGGGTGTTCCTTACAAGATTGTGGGTGGAACGCGCTTCTTTGATCGTCAGGAAATCCGTGACGTTATGGCCTATCTCAAGTTGGTGGTTAATCCCGATGATGACGTAGCGGCGCGTCGCGTTGTTAACACACCTCGTCGTGGCATTGGCACCACGTCTATCAACAAAATTGCAGAGTATGCAGCCTCCCATGGCATTTCCTTTTTTAGCGCTGCACAAGCCTGTGTGGCCGAAGCGGGCCTGTTATCAACTAAGGTACGCAATGCCCTGGCAGAGTTTACTAACAGCATTGAAGCAAGCCGCCACCTTTCTGGCGATTTAGCCGATGTCGTAGAGGCTATTGTCGAGAAAAGCGGCATCATTCGTTCCTATGAGACTGAGAATACCATGGAGTCTCGTGGCCGTATTGAAAACATACAGGAATTCTTTGGTGTAGCAGCGGAATTTGATGAGGATCATGAAGATGCAGCTGAGACGCTTGAGTCACTCTCGCAGCTTAAAGAGGCTGGCGCTCTTGATGCAAGCGATGCAGCGCTTGCAACAGAAGGCCTTGATGCTGATGCCTCTGCTGTTTTGTCAGATGGCTTTGCAGGCTCATCAGAGAGCTCTTCTGTTGCGCTCACGGCTGCTTCTGTGCGCCCTGCTGTTGAAGCAGAAAAGCTTCCTGCTCTTATCGAGTGGCTTGCTCTGCGCAGTGATTTGGATTCTCTTGCGGGATCTACCAGTGCCGTTACGATGATGACCATTCACTCGGCTAAAGGCTTGGAGTTTCCTGTTGTGTTTGTTGCCGGTATGGAGGATGGCATATTTCCTCACACCGCTTATGAAGCAGATCCTGCTTCGTTGGAAGAAGAGCGCCGCTTGGCATACGTTGCCATTACCCGTGCCGAACAGCGCCTGTACCTTACCTATGCGGTGACGCGTCGTACCTATGGGTCCACTCAAGCTAATCCACGGAGCCGTTTTCTTAATGAGATTCCAGAAGAGCATATTACCAATGTGGGCGTAGGTTCATCGGGCTTTACAGGAGTGGGTTGGGAAAAGCGCGGCGATCGTCGGGGAACCTATGGCTCTGGACAGGGATCCGATATGTATGGCGGGCGTGTTTTTGGCTCCGCAACGCGTTCATCCAACTTAAGTGCGCGCAAAACTACTGATACTGGTTCGAGCTTTGCCGAGTTTACTGCCCGCGCTGCTCCGCAAAACCAAAGGACAGACGCGCAAACCTTTGCTATAGGAGATGCTGTTTCACACAAGACCTTTGGCCCTGGTGTGGTGACCGCGGTGGATAACGACATCATTGAAGTTTCCTTTAGTCGCACAGGGAAAAAGAAAAAGCTTATGAAGGGCTTTGCACCGCTTGTTAAGGTGGAGGGATAGCCATGAAGTTGGGAATTATTTGCGCTATGGACGTGGAGGCGGTGCTGCTTAAAGAGCACATGCACGATACCACCGCTACCACCTATGCGCACATGGACTATATTGCAGGCACACTTGAAGGCTGCCCGGTTGTGGTGGTACGTTGCGGCATTGGTAAAAGCAACGCTGCTGTGTGTGTACAAAATTTAATCAATCACTTTGGCGTAACGCATATCATCAATTCGGGAGCCGCAGGTTCGCTGGACAATCGCATTGATATTTTGGATATCGTGGTTTCAACCGACGCGGTTCATCATGATGTTGACGCAAGCATTTTTGGCTACGCTGTTGGTGAAGTTCCTGGTTTAGGCATACGAGAATTCCCCGCAGATGAAGATTTGCGCCGTGTGGTGCGCCAGGCCATAGCCCAGGCTCACGAGAAGTATGCGGTGTTTGAGGGACGCATTGCTTCGGGGGATCAGTTCATTGCAGATAATGCCACCAAGAAACGCATTCATGACACATTCCAGGCATTTTGCTGCGAGATGGAAGGTGCTTCTATAGCTCAGGCTTGCTGGCTTAATGATCTGCCCTTTGTTATCATTCGTGCCATTTCTGATAAGGCAGACGGCTCAAAGCAGCTTGAGTATCCCGTCTTTGAAAAGATTGCAGCACATCAAAGCGCTAAAGTTGTCATGTTAGTTGCCGCTCAGCTTGCAACACGTGCGTAATCGTACGGCCTGCACTGTGCAGTGGCTTAGCTTGCAGGACGTGTAGGCACTACGCGCACAGACTCAAAATAGCCACTACGCCAAAATATCTGGCTGTACACATATGCCCACCAAGTCAGGGCCTGTATGAACCAACAGCTCAGGCGTGGCAGAAGAAAAAACAAGACGTGTTACGTTACTCAGGCGTTTTTTAACCTCGGATTCAAAGTAGGAAGCAATTTCTGCAGAATTAGAAACGCAAATTCCTACAGCAACCCGCGGGAAATTCTTGGCATGGTTTTCTGCAAGCTTAAGCTCTTCCTCAAGAGCTTTCTCAAAGCCGCGCGCCTTCTTAACAGGAGCATACATACCTTCCGGGTCACAGGTGATAACAGGCTTGATGTTAAGGATGGTGCCCAAACGATAGGTTGCTTCAGAAATGCGCCCGCCCTTACGTAAATAGGAGAGGGTTTTGGTGCAAAACCATAGACGGGTATCGTTTACCAGCTGCTTGCACTTGGCCATGATCTCATTAAGCTCAAGGCCCTTCTCGGCAAGAAGCGCTGCAGCCTGGACAACCAAACCAGCACCTAATCCAATATTTTTAGTATCAAGTACGTGTACAGCAAAATCGCTTATTTCGGAAGAAATGAGCTGTACGGTATGGTTGGTGGAAGACAGCCCGCTTGAAATGGTTATAAAGATTGCTTGGGTATATCCGTCATCTTTGGCCTTGCGCAGTGCTGCCAAAATACTGTGAGGGCTGGGCAACGATGTTTTAGGGACCTCAGTATCCAGCCGCGCAATCACATCTGCAGACGTGATGTTAATTGTGGATTCAAATGAACTGCCGTCGGAATAGGTAATGGTAAGCGGCACAATCCGTACGTCATGCTCGCGCGCAAAGGCTGCGCCCGTATCAGTACCGGAATCGGTAAGAATTGCAATTCGCTGGCTGTTCATCAAAGTCCTTTCCAGCACAGGTCAGAGGGTATCGCTTGTAAATATACCGCTCTTAGGTTACCCATTCTTGTGAAGTATTTCTACTTCACAGCAATGGTATTGTGCAACCACTTAGTTGAGCGGGTATATTTTTTATAACATTTTTATACTCAAAACATAAGGGAGTGTGTATGGCCAATCGTTCTGGCAAGCCCAGTACGCATGAACTGCCAAAGCGTTCGACCATTATTAGAGAGCCTGCTGTGGTAAGAAGACATGCACGCAGCTCTCAAATAAGTAAAGTTACGTCGGACAACACCATTGCTGCAGCAACTATGGTTTTTGCGGCATTGCTTGCTGTTATGGTAGCTAATTCATTTTTGTATGAGCCGCTTCACCACATTTTTATGACGCCCATTGGCATCAAGCTGGGCCGATTTATGCTCACCATGACCATCGAGGCCTTTGTAAATGACTTTTTGATGGCTATATTTTTCTTGCTCGTGGGCATTGAACTTAAATATGAGGTAACCGTTGGGCAGTTACGTCGTCCGCGTCAAGCAATCCTTCCCATGTTGGCTGCTGTTGGTGGTGTAGTTGTTCCAGCGTTGATCTTTATTGCATGTAATTGGGGTGGACAGCAGCATGGCTGGGCTATCCCCATTGCCACTGATATTGCCTTTGCTCTGGGTGTTATGTCGCTTTTGGGCGATAAAATCGCTGCGGAAACCAAGGTGTTTTTCCAAACACTTGCCATTGCGGATGATATTTTGGCCATTGTGGTTATTGCGCTGTTTTATGGGCACAGCCCGTCCATCTTTTGGATGGCGGCATCGGGTGTAGCCATTCTCATGCTCTGGGGCCTTAACCGAGCACGCATCTACACTGCCAAGCCATACCTTATTGTGGGTGTGCTCTTGTGGATCTGCATGTATAAGTCTGGCATTCACGCTACGCTTGCAGGTGTAATCTTGGCGTTTTTCCTGCCCGCTAAGTCTGATATTCGTCTGAGCGCTCTGCGCGACTGGCTTAATGGTCAGGCGCGTAAACTGGATGATGTGTACGATGATCAATCTCACGTGTTGGGTCAGCATGGCTTTACTAAAAATGCCGAGAAGGTAGAGCAGGTATTGCATCACGTTACACCGCCACTGGTACGTGTGGAACGAGAAATTTTTGTACCCGTAAACTTTATTATTCTGCCGCTGTTTGCCTTTGTGAATGCACAGGTTCGCCTGGTTGGAGCAGATTTTGGCGCTCTTGTTGGAGATCCCATTGCGCTCGGCGCCTTCTTTGGTGCTGTGTTAGGCAAGCCTGTTGGCATCATTTTTGTTACCTGGATTTTGGTCAAGCTCGGTTTTTCCAAGCTGCCCAAAAACGTAAGCTGGGATCAGATCATTGCGGTAGGTATGATGGGTGGCATGGGCTTTACCATGTCCATTCTCATTGCCGGCATGGCTTTTTCTGATGCAGACAAGATTTTGGCAGCAAAATGTGCCATCTTACTGGGCAGTGTTGTTGCCGGTGTAGCTGGTATTGTGTTTGTACGTGCTCATGATGCGCTTGCCCATAAGGCGTTTACCAAGACAGCTGAGGACTAACTGACGGTTCCGTATACATAACCCCAGCCATGAGCAGTAATGATAGAGTTGAGCTGGTCACATAAACGTGCGCGAGAATAGCTTCCTGTGGGCACGAGCTCAACCACCTCCATCAGGTCGCTCGGCAGGTCGTTTATCTCGGCACGAACAACCATATCCACATGGGAAACCACTGCAGTTGTTGCATAGAGTTCGTCAACCAAACGCTGCAGTTCGCCAAAGTCTGATGCTTGCGTATTCATGCAACTCCTTACATCGCTCATATGAATATAAGCATGGTACCCAATACTGTCCGATAATTGTGGGATAGTAAGAAGGCACAACACATCGGCGTTTGGAGCAATCGTGTCAAATTATTATCAGTCACTCACGAATGACCAA
Source organism: Atopobium minutum 10063974 (assembly GCF_000364325.1). Taxonomy (NCBI): domain Bacteria; kingdom Bacillati; phylum Actinomycetota; class Coriobacteriia; order Coriobacteriales; family Atopobiaceae; genus Atopobium; species Atopobium minutum. The sequence goes on along the minus strand of NZ_KB822534.1, from coordinate 43,592 downwards.
CTTGACCTTGAGCTTTCGCAGCTGGATCAGCAAATTTCTCAGATCCGTAGCAAACAGCTTGCGTTGGATATGGCACGCGGTAAGCCTCATCCTGATCAAGTGAAATTGTCATACCCCATGCTGGATATGCTTGCTTCCTCCACAGATTTTATCGACAAGGGCGTTGATGCTGCAAATTATGGCTGCCCAGAGGGATTGCCGTCGGCACGACAGCTGGCAGCAGAGCTCTTGGGCGTTAACCCTAACAATGTATTGGTGGTAGATTCTGCCAGCTTAAGCATTATGTATGACGTTATAGACAATGCATTTGTCCATGGTATTAGTGGCTGCAAGCCTTGGTGTAAGCAAGAGGGCGTCAAGTTTTTATGTCCAAGCCCCGGCTATGATCGTCACTTTGCCCTCACCGCTTCCTTTGGTATTCAAAATGTGCCCATAGAGATGGGTGCAGATGGGCCAAACATGGATGAGGTGTGCCGCTTAGTACAAACAGATGCACGTGTTAAGGGTATTTGGTGTGTGCCCAAATATGCCAATCCAACAGGAATTACCTATTCTGATGAGGTAGTACGTCGTTTTGCATCGCTTAAGCCAGCGGCTCCAGATTTTAGAATCTATTGGGATAATGCCTACTGCGTTCATGATATAGAAGAGCCATCGGACAAGCTTCTTAACATCTTTGAGGCACTGCAAGAAGTTGGTGCCACAAATCTTGTTTATGAGTTTGCCTCTACTTCAAAGATTACTATTCCTGGTGCCGGCATGTCTTGGGTTGCTGCTTCGAATGATGATATTGCACAGCTTACTCAAGCGTTTTCCTTCCATCGGGTGTGTCCCAATAAGATGGTTCAGTTAGCTCATGCGCGCTTTTTACAGGATGCTCAACAGGTGGCCAAGCACATGAAAAAGCATGCTGCGCTCATTAAGCCTCGGTTTGATCTGGTGGTTTCTAAGCTTGAGGCAGGCTTAGGCAGCTTGGGGATTGCGCGTTGGACTCATCCCAAAGGTGGCTACTTTATTAGTTTTGATGGTCCAGCAGGGTCTGCTCAGGCTATTGTTGCGCTTGCGGAAAAGTTGGGTGTAAAGCTCACAAGTGCCGGCGCTACCTGGCCTTATGGCAAGGATCCGCATGACACTAACATCCGCCTTGCCCCCACGTTTCCCTCTTTGGAGGAGCTGGATCAGGCGCTTGATGTTTTTATCGTCTGTGTTAAATACGTTGTTGCTCATTTGGAAAAACAGAGCCGTCAGGTATAGCAGCTAAAGACTTCGCTACAATAAAAAGCTATTACTGTAGCTGAAGTGCTATGAAGGTAGCGGAAGCAATTTGATTCCACGAAGGGTTGGTTATGGCAAAAAAGAAGCAAAAAACAGCACGTGAGCGTTTCACGGTTGTTGTCGTTGCAATTCTTGCGGTTCTGATGGTGTTATCAGTTTTGTTGCCCTCACTGTCGTCCATCTTCATGGCGCGTTCGCAAAATGCCGCATCTTCTGCCCAGGCTTCAGGAGGATCAAATACCTCAACAACGGTTATTAAGTCTATGGCTGAGGTGGATGAAAAGTATAGCAAGTTGGTAGAGCAGTACAAAACCACGCTTGCTTCTGATGCCAATAACCAGGCTGCTCTGCTCAACCTAGGAAATGGTTATATGTCTTGGGCGAGTGTGGCTACAGCCTTTGCTACGGATGATGCCAACAAAGCACATGTAACGGATTTATATAAGCAGTCTATGGATGCGTACGATAAGTACCTGGCGCTTAATGATTCTATTGATGTGCGTGTACGTCGTACGATGGCCCAGTATTACTCCGGAGATACGGATGCGGCACTTGCAGCTATGGAGGAGTATACCACAGGTGCTGGTAAGGAGTATGGTCCTGCATGGGCATATCTAGGTTTGATGTATCAGACTGCTGGTAATACTGATAAGGCAAAGGAAGCGTATAACTCTGCAATTTCTTTTGATGAGAACAATACGTATGGAGCAAAAACTTTTGCCCAAAAGCAGCTCTCTCTTTTGGAAAATGCATCTTCTAGCACATCTTCTAATGCATCTACGGATAATTCAAATGCTACAAATCAAAGCTTGCAGGGCCTTTTAAATGGCTCTTCTCAGTAAGCAAGTTTGGAAGGACATGTTATGGACCTCTTGGTTACAACACAAACTACTGCAGCAGGCATCACCATTACGGTAACGGGTGAGGTGGATGTATCTTGTGCAGATACCCTGCGCAACGCACTTGTAGCTGCCTTGGAAACAAAAGCTGCTCATATCACTGTTGATCTTTCTGCAGTAACGTATATTGACTCTACGGGTATTGGTGTGTTGGTTGGTGCGGCTCATAAGGCTGCCGAGCAATCTGCCACGCTTACCGTTACGCATCCTCAAAAGAATGTTGCGCGCGTACTTTCTTTGCTTGGTGTAGACTCCGAACTTAACGTAGTGCTGGACTAGGAGGAATCCGGTGTTTGGTATTGGAGAGACAGAGCTTGCGTTAATTTTGCTCTTTGGCTTCTTGATGTTTGGTCCCGATAAGCTTCCCGGGATGGGCAGGACTATTGGTCGTGCTCTGCGTCAATTTAGAACGGCACAGGACGGCGTAACCAAGGTTGTCCAATCTGAGATCATTGATCCCATCAGCAAAAGTGCAGATGCAGATATGAGCTCTTCCATTGAGGATGAGTTGGATGCGGATATTGATACCAGCAAGAAGGAGACCTTCGCTCAAAAGAAAGCTCGTCTTGCTGCGGAAGCAGCTGCCACAAAATCTGACCTGTCGGCAGCGTCCGATGTACCACAAGAGGATGGCGCAACTGCAGCTGCTGCCACTACCGATGTTGAGCCAGAATCCACTCCCAACGCAGGGGCTACTGCTACTGCAGTATCTACGGCCGACGCAACACCCGCTTCCAGTACAGAGTCACAGTCCGCGGAGCAAGCAGCTGATAAACCGGAGATTTCTACCAGCGCTGCTTCTTTGTACGGTCTTACTACCACTGCGGCTTCTGCCGTAGTTGCTGCTAAGAAGGATGCAAGCGATTCTATAAAGGAGGAGGGGGAATAAGTAGGCATTAGCCTTCATTCCCGTACTAGTTATGCCTATCGGACCAGCTCGCATGCCGTTGCTCGACCATCTGGGAGAGTTTCGCCGTCGTCTTACCATCATTGTTGTTTCCGTCATCATTGCAGCTCTTGTGGTGTATGAGGCAACGCCTGTCATCCTTGATGTTCTTATTGACTCCATACGAGAGTATATCCCCGGTGGTCAGCTTGCCGTGCTTACTGCTTTGGGTGGCTTTACCATTCGTTTTAAAGTTGCAATGTATACAGGTGTTATTGTTTGTACACCCATTGTTATCTGGGAAATCCTGGCATTTTTCTTGCCAGCACTTAAACCAAACGAGCGGAGATGGGTTATTCCTACCGTACTAGCAATGGTAGTGCTGTTCTATCTTGGTATGGTGTTTTGTTACTTCATAGCTTTGCCTGCTGCATTTGGTTGGTTGCATGAGCAGGCATTGGATTGGGCAAGCACTATTCCCCAAGCCGAGGATTACATCAATATCATCACCTTGATGGAAATGGGCTTTGGTATTGCATTTGAGTTACCGCTTGTTGTGTTTTATCTCACGGCGCTTCATGTGGTCCCTTATGCAAGTATTCGTAGTAGTTGGCGTTATGTATACGTTGGCCTCATGATTTTATCGGCTGTTGTGACCCCTGATGCATCGCCTGTAACCATGATTTTGATGTTCGCTGCACTCATCTCTTTGTATGAGATTTCTTTGGCAGTGGCGCGACAGGTCATTGTTATCCGCGACGGCAAAAAAGCTCTCAGATGGACGCGCGAGGATTACGCTAACCGTAGCTAGTATTCTCAATAGTCAGCTTTTTAGGTATGCTCATAAAACAGCAAGAGCAGGTTTAATGAGCAGGGTAAGATGTGCCAATAAGCCAAGTATGTTAAAGGAGCATGCGAGTGAAGCTTGTAGTTGCAGAGAAAAACGATGCAGCCCAGCAAATCGCACGCCTGTTGTGTGATACGGGTAAACCCACGTCTGACAAGGTGTATAACACGCCGGTGTACCGCTTTGAGCACGAAGGTGACGAGTGGGTAGCCATTGGCTTGCGAGGTCATATCTTAGAACCAAGTTTTCCGCCAGAGATGCATTATCAAAAGCGCAATGGCTGGTTTGGTGTAACAGAGGAAGGGGAGATGCTTGTATGTGACGCTCCTGCCTCTCTGCCTACGCCTCCCTTTGCATCCAAACGCCGTCCCTATCTGGAGGATGGTATCTCCATCAAATCATGGAATATTGCCTCATTGCCGTATTTGGTATGGGCTCCTGTAGAAAAGCTTCCTGCCGAGAAAGAAATCATTCGTGCGCTTAAAAATCTTGCCAAGAAGGCAGATTTTGTCGTCATTGGTACGGACTTTGACCGTGAGGGAGAACTCATTGGTTCGGATGCTCTTACTCAAATCCGAGAGGTTGCTCCCACGGTTTCCGTAAGTCGTGCGCGCTATTCTGCGTTTACCAAGCGTGAAATTGACCATGCATTTAGTAATTTGGTTGAGTTGGATCAAGATCTTGCAGATGCAGGGGATTCTCGCCGGTATATTGATCTTATTTGGGGCGCTGTTCTTACGCGCTATTTAACCGTTGCAAAGCGTAGTGGGTTTGGTAATACGCGCTCTGCCGGGCGTGTGCAAACACCAACGCTTGCGCTTGTGGTAGAGCGTGAGCGTGAGCGCATGGCGTTTATTCCAGAGGATTATTGGGTTATCACTGGTCTTGCTGCTTCTGGTTTGGATGAGTTTAAGATTGCTCACACCAAGAATCGTTTTACCGATGGAGATGCTGCTCAAACAGCGTTTGCTCACTGTGATGGTGCTGGTCGCGGCATAGTGGCTGATGTTACCAAGCGTGAGCGTACATCCAAGCCGCCCGCTCCGTTTAATACCACTTCTTTGCAAGCGGCAGCTGCGGCAGAAGGCATTTCTCCTGCGCGAACCATGCGCTTGGCGGAATCTCTGTACATGAATGGTCTTATCAGCTATCCACGTGTAGACAATACCGTGTATCCTTCTTCGCTGGATTTACGCGGTGTGGTTTCTACGCTTGCTGGTGTGCCAGCTTACAAAGCCGCGTGTGATAGCATTTTGTCTGCTCAAGAACTTCATCCAACGCGAGGTAAACAGCAAACGACGGACCACCCGCCCATTTATCCTACTGCCGCCGCCAATCCTGATGCCCTGCAAGCTGCAGAGTGGAAACTCTACAACCTCATTGCGCGTCGCTTCTTGGCAACGCTGATGGACCCTGCGGTTATTGAAGGAACCAAGGTCAAAATTACCATTGAGGACGAGTTGTTCCAGGTTTCGGGCGATGTGCTTAAGCATGCAGGGTATCGTGCTATTTATCCCTTTGGATTAAAAAAAGACGAACAGCTTCCTGCTCTTAAACAGGGTGATGAGGTTTCCATCAAGAAGGTTGAGCTTGCGCAAAAGCAGACCGAACCACCCGCGCGCTATAGCCAGGGCAAGCTTATTCAAGAAATGGAGCGCTTGGGTTTGGGTACCAAGTCCACCCGTGCGTCTATGATTGAGCGCCTCTATGCCGTTAAGTATCTCAAGAATGATCCCGTAGAGCCCAGTCAGCTTGGTATAGCCATCATTGATGCGCTGCAAGCCTACGCGCCTCACATCACATCTCCGCAGATGACCAGCCAGCTTGAGCAGGATATGACCAAGGTTGCTGAGGGTGGAGATAGCCAAAGCAGTGTGGTTACCCATTCACGCGCGCTTCTCGCAGAGATTATGCAAGATCTTATCGAGCATACCGAGGATTTGGGAGCGTCCATTTCAGATGCGGTAACAGCGGATGCTCGCGTGGGTGCGTGCCCCAAGTGTGGCAAGGATTTGGTGCTTAAGTCTTCTGCAAAAACACGTGGCAACTTTATTGGCTGTATGGGTTGGCCTGACTGTGATGTTACCTTTCCCGTGCCCTCTAATGTACGTATCGATGCTCTGGAGGGGCAGGCGGCCGTGTGTCCCGAGTGTGGTGCACCACGCATTAGCTGTCGTCCCTTTAGGGGTAAGGCGTTTGAGCTGTGCGTAAATCCTGCTTGTCCTACCAATCAAGAACCTGATGTTGTGGTAGGAAGCTGCCATGTTTGTGCTGAGCAAGGCCGTACCGGCGAGCTTATTGCGCACAAGTCCGAGAAGAGCGGCAAGCGCTTTATCCGTTGCACCAATTATGAAGAGTGCAAAACGAGCTATCCCTTGCCCGCACGCGGAGAACTCCATGCTACGCAGGATCGCTGTCCTGATTGTGGTGCCCCCATGGTAGAGGTACAGACAGCGCGTGGTCCGTGGAAATTGTGCCCCAACCCTGAGTGCTCTTCTAAGCAAAAGACAGTACGTCGTGGCTCAAAGACTACGGCTAAAAAGGCAGCAACCAAAACAGCCCCAACCAAAACGGCAGCTAAAAAGACCACCGCTCAGAAGAGCACTAAGAAAGCAAACGGTAAGACACGTGCTCAAAAGGCCGCTTCAACCTCAGCAAAGAAGTCTTCATAATGGCTGGCGTATTTATTAGCTTTGAGGGCATTGACGGCTGTGGTAAGACTACGCAGGTACAGCGCCTGTATGACACGCTTGTAGCTGCTGGTGTAGATGTTATTTGTCTGCGGGAACCCGGTGGCACAAGGATCTCTGAAGCCATTCGTGCCGTGCTGTTGGATAAAACTAATAGCGAGATGTGCGCCGAGTGTGAGCTTCTTTTGTATGAGGCTTCTCGGGCCCAAATGGTTAAACAAGTGGTAGAGCCAGCACTGGCTGCTGGCAGCGTGGTGCTGTGCGATAGGTTTTATGACTCCACCTTTGCCTATCAGGCGGGTGGACGTGGTCTTGACGCCCAGCGGGTGCTGACAGCAAACAAGCTTGGGAGCTGTGGTATTGATCCTGCAAGAACGCTCATTTTGGATCTTGATCCGCGTGAAGGTTTTGCTCGTGCTACAAAGAGTGGTGCCGATAGGCTTGAAGCAGAAGGACTTATGTTTCAGACCGCAGTGCGTGAGGGGTATTTAGCGGTGGCCCAAGCAAATCCTCAGCGTGCACTGTTGGTAAACGCCTCTGGAAGTCCGGATGAGGTGTATCAGCGTATTTGTGATGTACTCAAAGATCTTATTCCGCAGCTAGGTGTGTAATATGGCTTTTGGTGTACAACATACCCATGAAGTTCCTGCGCTTGACCAGATTGTGGCCCAACCGCGTGTTAAGCGTTTTTTGACAGCCGCTGTGTCGAGTGGACACACCTCTCATGCCTACTTATTTGTAGGTGCTCCTGGTGTGGGCAAAACCGTTGCAGCGCAGGCACTGGCACAAAGTTTGGTGTGTCCTCACGGGGGAGATGCGCATTGCGATGATTGCATTCGTGTGGCTCACCGTACGCATCCAGATGTGCACTGGTATAGTCCGGCAGGTGTCTCTGATTACCTTGCAGGACAGGTTCGTGAGCTTATAGATGATGCACAGCTTACACCCGTGCGGGCAAAAACCAAGGTATACATCATTCAGCGTGCAGATATGCTGCGCGGCACAAGTGCAAATGCCTTACTTAAGACCATTGAGGAGCCTCCGGCGCAGGTAGTCTTTATTCTTATTGCGCGTACCGTGGATAACGTGCTGCCCACCTTGGTTTCTCGCTGTCAGACGGTACCCTTTAGCGTGCTATCTTCACAGGCAGGTGTTCGCGCGGTGGAGCTGGCAACGGGCGTAGGAGATTATCGTGCGCAGATAGCTCTTGCAATAACTGGCACACCACAGCAGGCCGAGCAGTATCTTTTATCGGCCACACGCCAAGAAATTCGGGCCCAAGTCATACGTGCTTTTAGTGAATTGGCTCATGCAGACTCGTGGGATATTTTGCAAGCTGCTCAGCGGATTACCTACGCTATCACACCGCCTAAAAAGAGCAAAAAGAAGGTAGATACCGCGCAGTTGAGTGCAGAAGAGCAGCAAGAAGCGGCGCTTGTAGAGCAGTATCTTTCTAAGAAAGCACAAAGCGAACTGGAAGCCATCAAAAAACGCGAGGCAACCGCGAGAGATCGTTCGGGTATGATAGAGGCTCTAGCTGCAGCAAAATCGCTTTTGCGTGATGTGCTTATGTACTGTGAGCAAGTGGATGTGGCGCCTGTCAATGCGGACCATAGTGATGTTATTCAACGCATAGGGGCGCATACCACTACTGCAGGAGTGATTCGTGCGCTCGAAGCTGTTGATGTAGCAATTGCTGACATCAACCACAATGTAACACCCCAGCTGGCTTTGGAGGTCATGCTGTTATCTGCCAAGGAGGCACTGTAATGCCCACCGTTTTGCCGGTGAAGTTTCCCTATATTGTTCATGAACTCTGGTTTGATCCAGGTACTACCGGTGCCTGTGTTGGGGACCATGTCATTGTCTCTACCGAGCGCGGCACTGAGATTGGCCTTGCTACGCGCGATCCCTTTGCTGTTCCTGAAGAAGAGCTTGGCGAAACCCTTGGTGAAGCCGCCCTTAGTGCTGTGGTTCGTATCGCTACAGAAGAAGATCTTGTCCGTGCAGATGAGCTTGCCACACAAGGTGAAGCTGCTCTACCGATCTTTCATCGTTTGGCTAAGGCTTCGGGCTTGGAGATTAAGCCGGTTGGTGTGGAGTATCTTTTTGATGGCGAGAAGGCCGTCTGCTATTTTGCGGCTGAGGAGCGTGTAGACTTCCGTCAGCTCGTGCGCGATCTGTCCCATGAGCTGCATGAACGTATTGATATGCGTCAGATTGGCGTACGAGAAGAAGCTGCTATTGTGGGCGGTTATGCTCACTGTGGCCAGGAGTTGTGCTGCCGTAGGTTTGGTCGCGAGTTTGAGCCTGTGTCTATTCGCATGGCAAAGGAACAGGATCTGCCACTTAATTCCAGCAAAATTTCTGGTGCTTGCGGTAGGCTTATGTGCTGCTTGCGCTATGAATTTGAAGCGTATCGCGATTTTAAATCCCGCGCGCCCAAGCGCAACGCTGTTATCGACACGCCTTTGGGTAAGGCAAAAATTGTTGAGTACAACACTCCCAAAGAGGAGCTGTGCCTGCGTTTGGAAAGCGGCAAGCAGATCCGTGTACCTTTGGCAGAAATGGAAGCCTCTGAGTCTGCTTGTGCAAAGTCAAAAGAGCTTGGTTGCGCTTGCCGTCCCGATACCGTTTTACGCTCTACCTTGGACAAATTGAGCTCACCAGAGATTCAAATGGCTCTTGCCGAGCTGGATCGCAAAAACGGGTTGCTTCCAGAAGAGCACTCCGATGAACAAGACATTTTTGTAGAGCCGCCCAAGCGTGTGCGTCGTGAGCGTCAGGTGACTTCAAGCGCCGCCTCATCTTCTGTAAAAACGCGCCGCGAACGCCGCAAGAACGGAGTGCCTGAACAGCGCACTGCCGCTCAGGCTGCCCGAGACACCCATACCGGTCATGCCACTCAAGCAGCTGGATCGCAAGAGGCACAGGTTGCCCAGGTCAAGACGCCCAACAAGCGCCGTCACCATCGAGTTGCACCGTCCTCACAGGCGGCTGACACCACAGCAAAGAACGCAGCTCAGGCTTCTCCTAAGCAAGCAGGTTCCCATAAGGTACGTCGTGTTCGTCGTCCTGGCGATAAGGGCGGATCTGCTGGAACAACCATGCCTGAACATGCGGAACACACTAATCATTCCGATCGTTCTTCTCGCTCGACACATCCAACAAAACGCACGCGTAAGGCTCAAGCCTCTGCTCAGACGACAAAGGCACCAAACAGCTCTGCTCCTAAGACGCGTCGTAGGCGTCCTTCTGGCGAAAACTCTACTGGTGAGTAGGCACCAGCGAGGTAGGCACCAGTAGAATAGGCACCAGCGAGTAAGCATGTTGCAGCTGCGCTGGTGCAACAAACAAGGTTATAGCTTGATTACAGCCCAAGCTCGTCACTGTCAAGCCAGATGGTAACGGGACCATCGTTTACCAGCTCAACCTGCATATCAGCCCCAAATACGCCATGGCCAACGTGGGCCACATCATTTGCAGCATAGGCACAGAACTGCTCGTACAGTTTCTTTCCGAGTTGTGGTCCAGCGGCCTCTACAAAAGAAGGCCGCCTGCCACGTCGAGCATTTGCATAGAGGGTAAACTGGCTCACAATGAGGACTTCTCCGCCAATATCGGCAAGGGAGAGATTCATTTTGCCTGCTTGGTCATTAAAAACGCGCAGACCATAGATCTTATCCCAGAGGGCCTGAGCGGTTTGGCAGGTATCATATGGCCCAACGCCCAGCAGAATTAGGAAGCCCTGCTTGCACGAACCAACAAGTTTTGTATCAACGTGCAACGGAGGCGTGGGTTACGCGTTGCAAACAAGCTCGCATACCAGTCCTTACTTACTTATCACGGTTTTGCTTGGCCGACCAGCTTTGTGGGGTAATTTTTACAAACTGCACGGCGTGGATGTATGTATCGATAACTTCGTCCAGTCGCTTCATTTCCCACTCAGGCGCAAGTTTTCTGCTCATCCAAGCAAGTCTTTCGCGCACCAGCGCTTCATCGGTTACAAACTCAGCGGTGCCATGCACCATGGCACTTTCATACCACGTTGTATATTTTTCTTCGGGCATCTGCACATGAGCGACGGCCGTATAGCATACGTTGGGGTTTTGCGCTAATGCGCCAGCGCGCGTCCCACCACGGCGGCAATGAAACCACAGGCTGTGGTCATCATCATCCAACACAGCATTGACTGGGGTTGCATAGGGCATTCCATCAGGCAAAATGAGGGAAAGGGTTCCCCAGGTGCACTCATTAAGAATGCGCCAGGCCTTATCATGAGGAAGATTTCTTTTGGGAGCAGACATATGAACTCCTTAGCCGAAATTGTGGTGGGACGCGCGTACAACAAAAACTAGGCAAGCTTATAAATCTTGCTAAACTTGTCCTGTAAATAGCTGGTGTAGAAGCTAGGATCAAAGTCTGTGCCTACGGCACCCTTGATAAGATCAATGGGGTCCTTGCCTCGTCCATAGGTCCAGATGCGGCTCTGTAGCCACTGGTTAATGGGAGCCAGCTTGCCGCAGGCAATGTAGCCGTCAAGATCTATGCCCTCCTCAACCATCTTGGCAGCAAATTGAGAAGCATAGGCGCTGCCCAGCGCATAGGTGGGGAAGTAGCCAATAGAGCCGTCGGACCAGTGCATATCCTGCAACGCACCTACGGTATGATTGGGTACCTCAATACCCAGATAGTCCTTATACTTCTGAGCCCACAGTGCAGGAATGTCCGCCGCCTTTGCCTCACCAGCAAACAGCATCTGCTCAAGCTCAAAGCGAATCAAAATGTGCAGGGGGTAGGTCAGCTCGTCTGCTTCGGTACGAACAAGGGAAGGCTCGGCGCGGTTCTCGGCCAAATACAGATCCTGAGCACTTACGTTTGTCATCTGCTCGGGGAAGTACTTTTTAAGCAGGTCAAGCAGGACGGGGGCAAATGCCTCACTGCGTCCTACCAGGTTTTCATAGAAACGAGACTGGGCCTCATGGATACCCATAGAGGTGCCACCCTTAAGGCAGGTATAGTCGTAAGCAGGGTTAACGCCTTGCTCATACAGGGCATGTCCGCCCTCATGCAGCATAGAAAAGATATTGGATAGAACCTCATTTTCATACACATGGGAAGCGATAAAGACATGTTGAGAAGTGAGTGAATCCGTAAAGGGGTGCTCGGTATGGGCGCATACCAGCGCATCCATATCCAAGCCTTCGATCTTGCACAGCTCAATGCCCAAATCCCACTGCTTTTTGGGATCAAAACTTCCCTCAGCACAGGCTTTGCTCGGCTGGTAACCGTTCTTTACGATGTCATTGACGAGAGGAACAACCACTGTCTTGACCGCATCAAAGAAGCGATCGTAAAACACGCGTGATGTGCCTGGCTCAAACTCATCCAGCCAGACATCATAAGGATTGCGAGAAGGATCTTTGAACTCGGCAATTTGGCGCATGTAACTTACAATTTGGTCCAGATACGGCGCAAAGCTGTCCCAGTCTCCTGCAGGCTTTGCCTTGTGCCAAGCATCACCAGACTCCACTCGCAGGCGGGTATAGTCGCTTGCCATCTGAGCAGGAATGTCTGCTATACGCGAGCGATCACGTGCTAAAACGCGGACTTCTGCAGCACGGAACTCATCAAGCTCTCCGTTTTTCTCTGCAGCTACCAGGCGATCCAGCAACTCTTTTGTTGCTTCAGAGCATAGAAGCTCATGGTTTTCTTCATCTAAGATTGCCAGCGCTTCACCGCGACCAGCTGCACCCTTGACGGGGTCGGTTGTGGCTCCGCTAAAATAGATGCCACTTGCAGCATAGTTGTGGGCAAAAAGATGCTTCTCTATACGATCAAGCTCTGCAAGATCGGCTGCGAGGTGCTCGGGATTGGTTGGCATATCGCTCCTTTTGGTAGGGGATTGGTATATAAAAGTAAGTGTAGCGTTTCGTAAACTTTTGGGATGGGAGAGCCTGTGATTAAGCTCATTTTATCGGACATTGACGGAACAATTTTGCCGTACGGGCATAAGCACGTATCGGCTCCCCTGTTGGATGCCATCCATGAGGCCCTGGATGCGGGCATACGCTTTGGGCCGTGCACCGGTCGCGGTATGGAGTGGCTTCCTCCTCTGTTTTGCGATGACGCTGCAGCGTATGCAACAGCCATTGCCACAAACGGGCAAAGTGTCTACCTTGATGGCCAGGCGTTAGTGGAAGCTCATTTTACGCCAGAACAGCTCAAGCCCCTGATAGAGGAGCTGTCTGATGTTGCTGGTGCGGGTGTGTTGGTGTTTATAGACGGTGTGCCCCATCTGCTGTGTGGCGAACCCTCGGATTTGCTCGCGTCTTATGCAGAGTATGCTAAAAGCGCAATTATCGAGAAAACCATCCCAGATTCAGACGCTATAACCAAGTGCAATGTGTTTCTCAGAGGCGATATGGACGCCACGGTTGAGCTGTGTAATCGTTTAAATGAGCGCATAGATGCTCTGGATTTTGATATTCCCAGTCCGGCATTTCTTAATGTCATGCTCAAGGGGCGCAATAAGGCATCTGGTATAGATATGCTTACCACTCATTTGGGCATCACGCTTGAGGATGTGGTGGTATTTGGTGACGGCGGAAATGATGTGCCCATGCTGGCACATGTGCCCAACTCTGTGGCGGTGGCACAGGCTATGCCCCAGGCAACAGCGGCTGCACGCTGGCATACGGGCAGCGTGGATGAGGACGCCGTAGCAGATGATATTCGTGCGTTAGCTCGTGGTGAGTGGCCCTTTACACACTAAGTTGTGCTAAGGTAATCCAATGGCTATGACGGAGAGGGTATCTTCTCGCGTTATCTGTGGACAGAGAGGGAGCTCAGCGCTGTTGGTTGGTATTGCGCTGGTTGAGAAGCGCCCACGCAGGTAGAGAAATGCGTTCACTCTATCAGCTGTGACCTTAACGGAAGTGTTGTGCACAAAGAGTATGCTTGTGTGCTGGGCTTCTCAGTAGGGAAACCGTACTCCTTACGAAACAAGGACAAGTAAGTGGGCTTGCACGAGAGAAAACGTGTTGGTCAATCAAGGTGGTACCGCGGTTATTTCCCGTCCTTGAGCGTATGCTCAGGGACGGTTTTTCTTGGAAGGGGAAGGTAGATGTCGCTTGTTGACGACCTCAAGCTCATTGCCGAGCAGGCAAATGAGCAGCTTGCTGCTGCAAAAACGTTGGAGGACCTAGAAAAGGTTCGCGTAGCGACTATGGGTAAGAAAGGCTCGCTTGCGCATGTTTTACGCTCCATGGGTAGCGTGGATCCGGCTGAGCGCCCCCACATTGGTAAAAAAGCCAATGAAGTTCGTGCACAGTTTGAGGCTTCACTTGAGTCCTTTAAAAAGGAGCTTCAATCAGCAGAGCTGCAAGCACGCATTGCGGCGGACACCGTAGATGTCACGCTTCCGGGGACTCCTCTTTCTGTTGGTACCCAGCACCTCATTTCTCAGATTGTGGAAGAGATCGAGCAGATCTTTGTTGGTTTGGGCTATACCGTTCAGGATGGTCCGTATGTAGAAACCACCTACTACAATTTTACTGCGCTCAATGCGCCAGAAGATCACCCCTCACGCTCTGCTCGTGACACCTTTTATGTGCTTGATCGTGCGGATCAGGGCGCACATGCACATGTTCGTGGTGAGTCGGATATCTTGCTGCGTACGCAAACCTCTGGCGTGCAGGTGCACACCATGGAGGAGCACAAGCCGCCCATCTACATGATTTGTCCAGGCACCGTATTTCGTCCTGATACCGCAGACGCAAACCATCTGCCCCAATTTACTCAGATTGAAGGCTTGGTAGTGGACGAGGGTATTACCTTTGGCGATCTCAAAGGCACCCTGGATTATTTTTGCCGTGAGATGTTTGGTAAGGATCGTGCAACGCGCTATCGTCCGCATTTCTTCCCCTTTACGGAGCCTTCGTGTGAGGTAGATGTTTCTTGCAATATTTGTCATGGCGCGGGTTGTCGTTTTTGCAAGAACACGGGCTGGCTGGAGATTTTGGGTTGCGGCATGGTTGACCCCAACGTCTTTGCTGCCGTAGGCATTGATGCTCAGAAGTACTCTGGCTTTGCCTTTGGTATTGGTGCTGAGCGCGTAGCTGCACTTCGATATGACCTTCCCGATCTGCGCATGCTGGTAACTGGTGACATGCGTTTCCTTCGTCAGTTCTAAGAGAAAGGCAGCTTTAGCATGCGTATTTCATATGAGTGGCTCAAGTCCATGGTGGAGCTTCCAGAAAACCCCGATGATCTTTGTCGTGAATTTGTCCGTACGGGTACGGAAGTAGAGCATGTCGAGAAGACCGGCGCACATCTAGATCATGTGGTCACCGGCCAGGTTATGTCTAAGCTTGCTCACCCCAATTCCGATCATATGTGGATTACACAGATATGTGTGGGCGAGCACAATCTTGATGAAGCCGGCCAACCTGCACCCCTGCAGATTGTGTGCGGTGCCCAAAACTTTAATGAGGGTGATCACATCATTGCTGCTTTGATTGGAGCGGAACTTCCCGGTGGTGTAAAGATCAAAAAGTCCAAGCTGCGCGGCGTAGAGTCTTGTGGCATGAATTGCTCCTGGCGCGAGCTGGGCTTGGCTGGACAGTCCGATGGCATTGCAATTTTGCCTGCCACCGCGCCCGTAGGCATGCCTATTGCTCAGTATCTGGGCTTGTCCGACGTTATTATCGACGCAGAAATGACGCCCAACCGCCCCGATTGCCTGTCTATGCAGGGCGTGGCCGTTGAGGTAGGCTCTATCTATAACAAGGATGCTCACTTTGACAATCCCACCATTGCTGCCGAGAAGGGCACACCAACTGCTGAGCTTGTCTCGGTAGAGGTGGCAGATCCTGCTTTGTGTTCTTGCTATGTGGCACGTGTAGTGCGCAATGTGAGCATTGGGCCCAGCCCGGATTGGTTGGCTCGCCGTGTCATGGCTGCTGGCGCTCGTAGCATCAATAATGTAGTGGATGTAACCAACTATGTTATGTACTTAACCGGTCAGCCCCTGCATGCCTTTGATTTGAATACCGTTACGCAGCAAGCAGATGGCAAACGCCATATTGTTGTGCGTGCGGCACAGGAGGGTGAGGTACTTACCACTCTGGATGAGCAAAAACGTAGCCTTACGCCTGATATGGCTGTTATTACGGATAACGGGCAGACGCCTTTAGCCCTTGCTGGCGTTATGGGTGGTCTTGACTCTGAGGTGCGTGAGGGCACTGTAGACGTGCTGCTAGAAAGCGCTGTTTTTGATGCGGGCCACGTTTCTCGTACCAGCCGCAACCTTGATCTTATGAGTGAGGCGTCCATTCGCTTTGAGCGCAAGGTTGATCCCACGGGATGTGTTGCTGCTGCTAACATTGCCGCTGCACTGTTTGAGCAGTGCTGTGGTGCCGAAGTATGCCCCGGGTATGTGGAGTGCAAGACAGCGGAGTTTGAGCCTGCAAGCATCTGCTTGCATCCTGATCGCGTGCGCGCTTTGTGTGGCGCCCCCATAAGCAACAAAGAGATGGAAACCTTCCTTACTCGCTTGGGTTGCTCGATAGACTCCAGTTTAGAGCCTTGGAAGGTGGTTGCGCCATCCAACCGTCCCGATCTTACTCGTGAGGCAGACCTGATAGAAGAGGTCTTGCGCTTGTGGGGTATGGATCGTGTAGAGCCTACGCTTCCTGCAGCACGCAATCATCATGGAGGTCTTACCAAGGATCAGGTGCGCGTGCGTGCCATGGGGGCTACCCTGCGTGCTTGTGGTCTTAATGAGACCAGCACCTATTGCTTTGCAGACCATAGGGACCTTGAGTTGCTTGCCATGCCAGAAGAGGGTAGGGGCTTGCCTGTGGTTTTGCTCAATCCCTTGGTGGCAGGCCAGTCCGAGATGCGCCGCAGTATGCTTCCTGGTCTTTTGCGCTCGGTTGCCTATAACTTGGATCATGGTGTTGCAAATGTTGCGCTCTATGAGATGGGTCGCTGCTTCTTTGCCAGTGCAGATGCAAGTCAGCCTGCAGAGCCGAGCTTTGTAGCAGGTGTACTCTGTGGTCAGAATTGCTTGCCGAGCTGGAACGCTAAGCCCAAGACCTACGATTTCTTTGATGCTAAGGGTATTGTGGAGCAGCTAGTGGCCTCGCTTCATATCCAAAAGATACGCTTTGTTCCTGCAGATCCTGAGCAGTATCCATGGCTGCAGCCTGGTAGGAGTGCTCAGATCTTTGCAGGAAAGGATTTGTTGGGCTGGATTGGTAACGTGCACCCCAACTCTCTTGTCAACTTTGGCATCGAGACAGATGTGGTTGCGTTTGAGCTTGCTCAGGATGCGCTGCTGCGTGGGGCTTCTCACAGCTATGCCTACCAGGAAGTACCTACTTTACCTGGTGTAACCATGGATATTGCCCTGCTTGTACCTGAGGATGTAACGGCACAAACGCTTATGCAGCGTGTGAACTCTGCTGGAGGCAAGCTCTTGGCAGAAGCTCGCTTGTTTGACGTGTACCGCGATCCGTTGCTTATTGCTGCTGGTAAAAAGTCCATGACGGTTTCTTTGGTCTACCGAGCCGCGGACCATACCCTCAGCTCCAAAGAGGTAGAGGCAGCACACAGCAAGTTTATCGAGAAGCTCAAGCGTAGCTTGGGCGCCGAGCTGCGCGGTTAGCGTGCCAAGCTGGAACGTACATAGTGCCCATGTTGAGCGGCTCTTGCATGCCAAAGAGCCGCCTGCACTGGGCATTTGCGACACAAATTGCTTCTTGTTTGGTAACTTTGTTCCGGATATTTACGTGGGCTATATGGTGCAGCCCCTTACCAAGACGCTGAGCTATTGCAGTACCCACCTTGCAGCAGATGAGTTTATGCCCACGCCACGCTACGATGAGTTTTGGGAGCTGTATGTAACACCGCTTTTGTCTGGCGGACCTTCGCCGGAGCGGGATATGACTCTTGGCGCATGGGCGCATCTGGTGTGTGATCACGTGTATAACTTGGCTGCTCGTCAGGTTGCGTTTGATGCTGGCTATACGCCGGGGGATACGGTGCGCATTTTAAAGCAGTCCGACTTTGACCTGTACGGCAAGAGCCTTTCTATATCCATGGTGCCACAAGCAAGTCCTGCACTTGTGCGGGCAGCGCACAACTTTGCACAGTATGCTATCGAGAAGCCCGATGTACAAGCAGCTATAGCGGCAGCTCAGCGCATTGTGGCAGCCAATACGCCCCCTCTGCCAAACCCACGCTATCAGCTACTGAGCGCTGAGTTTTTTGAAGCAACAGCCACAGAAGCTCACAATATCATAATTTCAACCTTATTGGATAGGGTGACATAGTATACTATGAGCAGTTCATAGTCTTGCGTGCTGCTAAAGGGGAGATATGGCGCAGTTTGAGAAATCGTCTGATTCACTTTTGTACGTACAGGTATCTGACTTTGTGCGTGAAAAAATTTATTCAAAAGAGTGGGGCGTGGATGATCGCATTCCGTCTGAGCATGAGCTTATGGACATGCTTGATCTGTCACGTGGTACCGTGCAAAAGGGTATTCGCACGCTGGTAGACGAAGGCCTTCTCGTTCAGCAGCGCGGGCGCGGTACGTATGTAACCCAGCCTGTCATGGCACGCCCATCTTCCAATTCTTTGCTCTCGTTTGCTGAGTCCATGAACGAGCAGGGCATTCCGTATCAAACAACGGTTGTCGAGAAAACCGTGCTGCCTGCTGGCAAGGCTTGTGCAGAAGCCTTGGGCATTGATCGCGGAGATTCATATTTGTACCTTGCACGCGTGCGTGAAGTCTTTGGTGAACCCGTTATGTTTATCGAAAGCCACCTCAATCTAAAATTGATCCCAGATTTGGTAGATGTGGACTTTAATGAGGAAGGTCTGTTTGAAGCAGTGGAGCGCCTCAGTGGTCATGGTATTGGTAAGTCAGAGATGATCTATAGCGCGCGTACTGCTGGTAAAAAACGCTCTGAATGGCTGCGCTGTGATGAGCATGCTCCGGTTCTTAACCTTGATCAGCTCGTGCGTTTGGAAAATGGTTCTCCCTTTGAGTGGGGTAGTATTTGGCTGCCCGCAAACCGCTGCGTCATTAGTTCTCAAACGAGTCGAGAAGATTAGCCCTTTTGACAGAGCTTGCGTAGAGGTACCAAAATGATTGTAAGATATCGTTTTGGTAAAGAACGCTCATGGAATACACTATGAGATGCAATGCGTATAGGTTTCTTGGGGCTTGGCGTAATGCTAAGAAAGGATTTAGTATGACGGCTCGTATTATTGTTGCTTGCGGATCAGGCGTTGCAACTTCTCAAACGGTTGCATCAAAGGTCCAACATCTCCTTACACTCAAAGGCGTTGACGCACAATGCGAGGCGGTCGATATTAAATCTCTTAAGCGATGCATTAAAAATGCCGATATCTATATTTCAATTGTTAAGGAAGACACCGATTGGCACATTCCAGTATTTAATGGTATTTGCTTTTTAACGGGCATAGGACAAGAGGCAGAGTTTAAGAAGCTGCTCGCCGCTATTGATAGAGTCAATAAACGTTAGTCTGCGTGCCAAACTAGTTATCACAGCTAAAACGTAGCAGGGATTAGCCATCGTACACGATGTGCTCGAGAGCGCTTACGTTACGAATGCTAAATCCTCGACCTTCTCGACAAAGAATGTTTTGGTCACAGAGTTCTTCGAGCAGACGAAACATGTGTCGGTAGCTCATACCAATGGAAGCACTGATCTCGGTAAGGGCATCGGAGAAAAATTCTGCATTGGCGTTCTTAAGAATGTAGGCACACAGGCGCTGTTTGCCCGTGTAGAGGGCGGATGAAACATATGCATCTGCGGAATTTGCCAGCTTGAGGGCAAGACCGCGGCCCAGCTTGTTAGAAAAGACAATATTGTGCGTGAGCTCCTTGCGACACAAAGAGTAGGGTAGCTGGATGCATTCCAGCTGTGTGATGGCGCTTACCGTAGTTTTTGCTTGAGGCAGATTGCTCATAAGTTCAATGTCACCAATGACACCACTTGAGATATACCGACTGACAATAAGTGTTTTGCCGTTCTTACCCAGCCTGAATGCTTTGGCACGGCCTTGTATGACCAGCCAAAAACTTGTAAACCTGTCACCTTGGTTAATGATGGTTTCTCCGGAGGTGTAGAGGGCACAGCAGCAGTTGCTTGTATCGATAGCCGATAGCCCATATTCCGCAAGAACCATCTGATGCGCTTGGACAAGACGCCGGGTTTTCATAGGAGCTACCTCCAAGTATGGAGAGACTGCGTGGTGTTGCTATAAGTATGACATATGTCCTATCTATAGGATGAGTTCCCTCTTACAGTGGAGGCAGAAAGGAGAGAAATGTACACCTTTTTGTCGTTGCTTGCCGGCGTGCTTTTGTCGGTAATGATTGCGTTTAATGGAAATTTGACAAGCTTGTATGGGGTGTTTTGGGCGTCAGCCATCATTCACCTTGTGGGTTGTCTTGCCGCATTTGTACTGTGTAAGGTAAAAAATGAGCAGAGGCCAAGGTTTAACCAGGGTCCTGTTTGGATGTATTTAGGCGGACCTATTGGCGTGGCTACTGTTGCGTTCCAGAGTTTTGCATTTGGCAAGATTAGCGTCACGGGTATTATTGCCTTAAGTCTGTTAGGTCAGACGTTGACGTCATGCGCGATTGATCACTTTGGTTTATTTGGTGTTTTGCAGCGCCCCTTTTCTCTTAAGCAGCTTCCAGGTATTGCACTGAGCTTTGTAGGCATTTTTCTCATGTTGGATACTTCCGTTGAAACATCCTCGCTTGTAGCTGTTGTGATATCACTGAGTTCGGGTGTTGCAGCGGTTCTCTCTCGCATGGTTAATTCTTGTCTTGCTCAGAAAACCAGTACCTTACAAAGCACCTTCGTTGCTCATATTACGGCGTTTCCATTTGCAGTGCTGCTTACACTCATTTTTGCAGCCACGCTTCTACCACGGGTATTTGGGGGACCATTTGGCTCTGCTTGGATGTATGCAGGCGGTCTGGTAGGCGTACTGGTTATTTTGCTCTATAACACCACGGTGCCTCATGTGCCAGCGCTTCGTTTGACACTTTTGACGTTTATTGGCCAAGTGGGTATGGGCGTGATACTTGACACCGTGATTGGTGCAGCACAATCAAGTGCGTCGATTATGGGCGGCATAGTGATTGCAGCAGGTTTACTTCTTAACTTTGGCATTGAAGCTTTGAGCAAAAAACGCAAAGAAGTTCATCTGGAACTATCTGAAGCAACAGTAAATACAGAGTCCGCATAGAAATACAGAGTCCGCATAGCGTAAAAAGAGCCTACCGTCTTGCGACGGTAGGCTCTGTGTAGTACGTACAGGTTTTGCGCTACAAACCCTTGCTGCGCACATACGTGCAATGCGAGCAGCTGCACTAGCTGCGAAGCTTAGTGTACCTGGCAGACCATTACCATGTTGGTAGAAGTGGAATAGTCTCCCTGAACAGGAGAGGTCTTGGGATCACCAGCAGTAATAACTACCAAATCGCCTTCTTTGACCAAGCCAAGCTTTTTAGCCTCTGTGAGAGCAATCTTAATAGTGCCATTAAAGTCCTCGGCATCTTCAGTTACAAAGCAGTTTACGCCCCAGTAGAAAGAGCACTTGCGATAAGTCTTCTTGGAAGGGGTAAAGGCGTACAAAGGAAGCTTAGGACGGAAGTCAGAAATCAAACGAGCGGTACGACCAGAGGCTGTAGGTGCAATGATGCAGGTAGCACCGACACGCTCTGCGGTGGTAACAGCAGCAAAACCAATGGCACCGTTTACGTTCTTTACGCCACCACGATCAAAGTAGGTATTGCGCTCCTTGAGGTACTTCTCGGTCTCAGCGGCAATGGATGCCATGGTCTTAACGGCGTCGGTAGGATACTTACCGGCAGCGGTTTCACCAGAAAGCATGACACAGTCGGTACCATCATAAATTGCGTTTGCTACGTCATTAACCTCTGCGCGGGTAGGACGAGGATTGCGGATCATGGAATCCAGCATCTGTGTTGCGGTAATAACGGGCTTGTATGCCTGGTTGCATTTGTGAATGATGGTCTTTTGGATATGAGGAACCTCAGCTGCAGGAACCTCTACACCCAAGTCACCGCGGGCAACCATGATGCCAGAAGAAGCTTCCAGGATTTCATCAAAGTTCTTAACACCCTGTGCGCATTCAATCTTAGGATAGACAGAAATACGCTCAGCGCCCTGCTCGGCACAAATAGCACGGATCTCGTTTACGCCAGCTGCATCGCGAATAAAGGAGGCAGCAATTGCGTCAATACCAAGCTCACAACCAAAAATAATGTCAGCACGATCCTGTTCGGTAACCGCAGGCAGACCAACCTCAACGTTGGGCAGGTTAACGCCCTTGCGCTCACCCAGCTCGCCACCATTATTTACCACACAGTGCATATCATTGCCGTCTACGGAAACTACCTCAAGACCGATCAGGCCGTCATCAATCAAAATGATGGAGCCAGGAACTACCTCATTAGGCAGATTTTTGTAATCCAGCGAGAAGCGCTTGGCGTTGCCGAGTACGTCATCATCGGTAGTGATAACAACTTTATCACCCGTGTTGAGGGTAACTTTTTGGTGATTCTCAAGCTCGCCGGTACGAACCTCAGGACCTTTGGTGTCTAACATAATGGCTACAGGAACATTAAGCTCTGCGGCAATCTTACGAACGCGCTCAACACCAGCACGATGGTAGTTATGAGAGCCATGGGAGAAATTAAAACGGGCAACGTTCATGCCATTGCGGATGAGTTCGCGCAAGACGTTCTCGTCCTCCGTAGAGGGTCCCATGGTACAAACAATTTTAGTTTTCTTGCTGGTCACAACCTGTCCTTTCCTTGCAATGATAAGCCATCTCTGATGGCGCTATATGTGTTTAAAAATACAGTTACAAAAAGTATACCGCGCTCAGAGGCATAAGAGGGCATCAACATACATCTAGCAAACAATGCTGGACTCAATAAAGTTCTTATCGGTAGCATAGGCATGTGCGTTTGCAAGCGTAGTGTGTGCAATCTGAGCTAAGGCCTCCCTCGTAAAGAATGCCTGATGGCTGGTGATGACAACGTTGGGGAACGAGCAAAGCTGTGCGGTGGGAGAGTCAAAGATTTCATCCGTGCGGTCACGGTAGACGTTAGGATTCTCTTCCTCGTATACGTCCAGACCGGCGGCGCCAATCTTGCCCGACAAAATGCCACGTATGAGGGCATGAGTATCGACGAGGCCACCACGACCAGTGTTAATAAAAATGACACCGTCCTTCATGCTGGCGATCGTATCGTCATTGATCATGTGGTAGCTTTCCTCATTGAGAAAGGCGTGCAAAGAGATGAGGTCTGCGCGCGCAAAGAGCTCCTCGTTGGATACATAGGCATCAACGACATGCTCTTCAGTGATGAGCTTTTGGTTGGGGTAGGGGTCAGAACCCAAAACCGTCATGCCAAAGCCCTTACAAATACGGCATAATGCCGCGCCAATTCTGCCCGTACCAATGATGCCTGCAGTTTTGCCGTGCAGGGTTTCTCCAACCAAGCCTACCAGCGAAAAGTCGTTATCGCGAATACGATTGTAACCACGGTGGATACGCCTATTTGCCGTAAGAGCAAGGCCCATAGCATGTTCTGCAATGGCTTCGGGAGAGTAGGCGGGAACGCGCGTGATGGTCATACCCAGTTCCTTGGCGTACCCAACGTTTACCACGTCAAAGCCGGCACAGCGCATCAAGATAAGTTGCACGTCTACACCACTGAGAATTTCCAGGGTCATAGCGGAGAGATTGTCATTAACAAAGGCGCATACGCCATCATAGCCACTAGCGAGAGGCGCCGTCATGGGCGTGAGATTGGAATCGGTGTACTTCAACTCAATGTCAGGATAGTTGGGAAGCTCTTTCTTGAAGGATTCGATGTCATAGCTCTTGGCACCAAAGACTAAAATTTTCATGCGCGTTCCTTTCTTTTGGTGATGGCAAACGCGAGCAAACAGAGCTAGCTATACAGCTCTTAGTTCTAGTGTAGTCGCTTTTCTTAATATTTTCTTAATGAATGTTTCTAGTAAGCGTTCTTAATAAGAGTTACTACTTAAGAGTTGCTACTGGTTACCTAACAAATAATGAGTAGAATTACAGGTGTATTACTACTATAGAGGCTTGCAAAAAGGACGGCTGCAATGAGTAGTTATTTTGTTAAAGCAAGTAAATTTGTTCTTCCTGGGTATGTGGCTTCTGAAGGTTATTTGGAAGTTGTTGACGGCCTGTTTGGCGAGGTAGTAGCTGAAGTTCCTGAGGGAGCAGAAGTGTTGGATTACTCGGGCTGTTGGGTAGCTCCCGGGTATGTAGACACACACATTCATGGCTTTGCCGGACATGATGTTATGGACTGTGATGCGCAGGGTCTTAATGAGGCAAGTGTAGAGCTAGCAAAGCATGGTACTACCTCATGGGTTGCCACCACGCTTACTCAGCCAGCAGATCAGATTAAGGCCGCTTGCGCCGCTGTTTGTGAGGCAGTGGAGGCGCGTGAGGACGGGTTTGTCGGCGCCAATATTGACGGCATTTATCTGGAAGGCCCCTTCTTTACCGAGAAACACAAGGGAGCTCAAAACCCAGATCATATGTGCGATCCAGACATAGATTTGTTCTGCGATTGGCAAGAAGCTGCTCATGGCTTGATCTGTAAAAGCGCGCTTGCCCCCGAGCGTGAGGGCTCTTTACAGTACAGCACCGCGTTGCACGGCATGGGAGTTGTGGTGGCGCTGGGGCACTCTGATGCCAGCTATGAGCAGGGTATGGCTGCAGTGGCTGCTGGTGCTACAGCATTTGTGCACACCTATAACGGCATGAGCGGTCTGAATCATAGAAATCCCGGTTTGGTCGGGTGCGCTATGACGGCTGCGTCTACCTACGCAGAACTTATCTGCGATGGCATGCATGTGCTACCTGCCGCTGTGCAGGCGCTGGTCAATGCTCGTGGCTGGGAGCACGTGGTCTTGGTATCCGATTGCTTGCGTTGCGGTGGCATGCCTGCGGGAGATTATTTCTTGGGCGATTTCCCCATTCGTTTAACGGGCGGTTTGGCACGCCTCAAGCAGTCAGACGGTAGCTTGGGCAGTATCGCAGGCTCTGTTCTGACGCTGGATCAGGCGGTGCGTAACGTCGTTGAATGGAGTGTTGTGACTGCCGAGCAGGGCATCCGCATGGCAAGTGAAGTGGCGGCAAAGTCTGCCGGCATTGATGACATTTGTGGTTTGATGTTGCCTGGTCGTTCCGCGGACTTTAATGTTTTGGATGCCGATCTTATGGTGGTTGACACCTTTGTCGGCGGTTTGCAGGTGCAAAAATAGAACGTGTGGTTGGTATCGTATAAGAGATGCCAACTAATATATGCGGGGTTTCTCGATAGGCTATGAATCTGTCGAGAACCCCGTTTTTATTTGCTAAAATACAGCATCTGAGACACTCGGATTTTAGCTTGGTGAGCCCTTGCCCCAACATGGGGAATTATGATCGGGCATCAAACGGATGGGTGAACTGTACCGTGGTCTTTGAGGCCACAGCCCGATCAAGGAGGAACCCATGAGGGAGTATTTGGTAGAGGCTCAAGAAGTGCTTACGGAAGTGGGCAGCAGTGAGCTTGAAGGCTTGAGCACAGGCGTGGCTCAGCAGCGCTTACAGCAAAGCGGTCCCAACAAGTTACAGGAAGCGCAAAAAGATCCTGTGTGGAAGCGGTTCTTCTCGCAGATGGCCGACCCCATGATTTTTATGCTGCTTATTGCGGCAGTGATTTCTGCTTTGGAGGGACTGTACAAAGGGTCTGTGGACTTTGCAGATGTCATCATTATTTTGTTTGTTGTCATTCTTAACTCTGTGCTGGGTGTTATACAGGAATCAAAGGCAGAGGAAGCGCTGGCCGCTTTGCAAGAAATGACAGCTGCTACCAGCAAGGTGGTGCGCGACGGCGCACAGATAGAAGTGCCTTCATCCGAGCTTGTGGTGGGCGATGTGGTGATTTTGGAGGCGGGAGATTCCGTTCCAGCGGATTGTCGCATTTTGGAATCCGCATCCATGAAAATTGAGGAAGCGGCTCTCACGGGTGAATCTGTGCCGGTAACCAAGCATGCCAAGAGCATTGTGCTGGAAGCAGATGCTGATGACGTTGCCCTAGGAGACCGCAAAAACATGTGCTACATGGGCTCGACCGTAGTCTTTGGTCGCGGTCGTGCTGTGGTGGTTGCCACGGGTATGGATACCGAGATGGGCAAGATTGCAGACGCGTTGGCCAAGGCAGAAGAGGGGCAGACGCCGCTGCAAATCAAGCTGTCCGAGCTTTCTAGCATTCTTACGCGCCTGGTCATTGGCGTGAGCGTTATTGTGTTTCTCACCGGCTTTTTCAAGTACGGTATGGGCTTTTTAGGCAACATGGACCTCATGCTCAGCACCTTTATGATTGCTGTTTCTTTGGCAGTGGCTGCCATTCCAGAAGGCTTGGTTGCAGTTGTAACCATTGTGCTTTCTATTGGCGTAACTAAGATGAGCCAGCAAAACGCTATCATTCGTAAGCTTTCTGCGGTAGAGACCTTGGGCAGCACCCAAATTATTTGCTCCGATAAGACCGGTACGCTTACACAAAATAAGATGACTGTGGTAGAGCACTTTGCCGATAATACCATCGCGCATATTCGTACGATGGCTTTGGCATCTGACGCCAAGTGGGATGCCGATGAAAAGTGTGCAATTGGTGAGCCCACAGAGGCTGCGCTGGTAAGTGATGCTGCAAAAGTTGGTTTTACGACCGAGCTTCTGAGCGCTTCTCGTCCTCGTGTAGGGGAAGCGCCCTTTGATTCCGGCCGCAAGATGATGAGCGTGGTTGTGCGCGGTAAAGATGGGTTTATGCAGCATACCAAGGGTGGCCCTGACGTGGTGTTGGCCCGCTGCACCAAGTACTTATCGGCAGATGGCGTTGTGGACATGACCGACGAGCTGCGTGCTCGCATTATGGCGTCCAATAAGGCTATGGCGGATAAGGCCTTGCGTGTGATGGCATCTGCTCGTCGTGATTGGGGTGCCGAGAAGCCCCGTGATTTTAGCCCGGAAAATCTTGAACATGACATGGTTTTTGTCGGCCTGTCCGGCATGATTGACCCGGTTCGTCCTGAGGTTAAAGATGCGGTGGCAGAAGCAAAATCTGCTGGTATTTGCGTTGTTATGATCACAGGCGACCACATTGATACTGCGGTTGCCATCGCTAAGGAGCTGGGCATTATTTCTGATCGTAGCCAGGCGATTTCTGGTGCGGAGTTGGATCATATGTCCGATGAGCAGCTTGCCCAGTCCATTGCGGGTTATGGTGTATATGCGCGCGTCCAGCCCGAGCACAAGGTGCGCATTGTTGATGCGTGGAAGAAGCAGGGCAAAATTGTTGGCATGACCGGTGATGGCGTCAATGATGCACCCTCTATTAAACGTGCCGATATTGGTATTGGCATGGGTATTACCGGTACGGACGTTACTAAAAATGTGGCAGACATGGTTTTGGCAGATGACAACTTTGCCACCATTATTGGGGCGGTAGAAGAGGGCCGCCGCATATACGACAACATTCGCAAGTGCATTCAGTTCTTGCTGTCCTCCAATCTTGCAGAGGTTATCTCGGTATTTATAGCGTCACTTATCGGGTTTACTATTTTGGAGCCAACCCATCTGCTGTGGATCAATCTTATTACCGACTCGCTGCCCGCTTTGGCTATGGCCGTAGAGGACACAGAGCCCGGCATTATGAAGCGCAAGCCTCGTGACGCCAAGGATGGCATTTTTTCCAATGGTATGGGTGTGGACACGGTGGTGCAGGGTGTCATTATTTCTCTGCTTACCCTGGTGAGCTACTTTATTGGTCACTGGTATGAGTACGGTACCCTGGACATTTCTCAGGTTCTTTCCAATCCCGCTGCTGGCATTGAAGGTATGACCATGGCCTTTTTGACACTGTCCATGGTTGAGATGTTCCACTCGTTCAATATGCGCAGCCGCCGCCAATCCATCTTTAGCCTCAAGACGCAAAACATCTGGCTGTGGGGTTCGTTTGTTATAGCGCTGCTGCTCACCTTTGTGGTCATAGAAACGCCTCTGGCGCAGGCCTTTGGCTTTGCAAAAATTGACCTTGCAGAGTACCTTATCGCCATGGGTCTTGCCATTCTTATCATTCCGCTGGTAGAGCTGGAAAAGGCCATTATGCGTGCGATCGACAAGGACAATCGCTAGTCGCTTCCCGGGCGCGTGCGGTCGAGAAGGACAATTGCTCGCAGAACCGCTACACTTAGTGCATATGGCACAAAAAAACAAACATAGTCGCAATCGCAAGAGTGCCGGTAAGAATCAAGTTGTTCTACCGGCGCTTTCTTCATTATTGGATGTGCCGAGCTTTGATGCGCTCCCGCTTTCCGAGGCTCAGCGTGCTGCCTTTTTACATACCTCTGCCCAGCTTGCTGCCGAGAATGGCGTTAATCGTGCAGAATATCATCTGGGCTGTGTGGTAAGGCTTGACCGCGGTTTTCCGGCGCTTGCCTGTGCCGATAGTGTTTTTAGGGCAGAGTATTCCGTTGCACTATCTCGCAGCGCACGGGTTCAGGCGGCAGTTGGTGATTGGGTGGTCGTACGCCGTCCTCAAACGCATGACATGGGCGTGATTGAGGCAATTTTGCCACGTGTGAGTGATGTTGCTCGCTGGCGTGGCAACAGTCGAGGAGAGCATCAAACACTTGCAGCTAACGTTGGTCTGGTTCTTATCGCTCAAGCACTTTCTGAGCATTCTTTGAATTGTAATCGCATTGCTCGCTCTATGGTTATTGCCCTTGATTGCGGTGCGCGTGTTGCCGTGGTGCTTACGAAGGCGGATCGCTGTGGTGATTCGGCGCAGCTGGTAGAGCAGCTACGCATACTGACGCGTGTAGTTGGTGCGGATGTTCCCATTGTGGTTACCAGTGCGGGTGCGGATGAGGGTGCTCGCAGAGGTGAGGATTCCGGTATAGGCGTAAGTGAGGGCGCTGACGCGGGTGTAAGTGCCGGTGTGGTTGCTAATGCGGATGCTGATATGGTTGTAAGCATAGGTGCCGCTTCTGACCAGATTAGCTGGGGGATTGATGCGGTTAGGGCACTTGTTGCTCCTCGCACCACAGCAATTGTGTTGGGAGAATCTGGCGCAGGTAAATCTACTTTGCTCAATGCACTTCTCGGCAGAAAAATTCTTGAAACTGGTGCTGTGCGCAGCTCAGATGATGCAGGTCGTCATACCACGGTTACACGTCGTATGGTGCAAATTCCTCATGCGGGCATTATTGTGGATGCTCCTGGTTTACGTAGTCTTCCCTTAGTGGGACACGAGCGCGGTTTGGCACTGGCATTTCCGGAGATTGCTTCTGCAGCTCAAGGCTGCAAATTTAGAGACTGTACACACACGCATGAGCCTGGATGTGAAGTGTTGGCTCATGCAGCTGCGGGTGATTATTATCCAGAGCGTCTTGCCGCATACCTTGCTTTAGCTGCAGAGATGCGTTCATCTAAGCAAACGCTCGATCCAGATATTATTGTATAGCTCGTGTAGCTCTTATTGTATAGCTCTTAAAATCGAACAAAACTTTTGTTGGGTGGCTGCCGTTTGCCGACTGTTGGATACTTGTTTGGTTGCTGACAGCCCAACTTTGACTTTCCTTTTTTCACCATGTGTGTGACGTGGTGCTTCTACACAATGTAAAGCACAGCTTAGATTCGTTGTGCGGAGTAGCCATGTCACTAAAATTTAGAGTTGTCTTCTCAATAGCCTGTGCAGTACTGGTTGGCGTACTGTTTTTGTCGTATGCCCAGTCGATTAAGGCGCAGGCCCAAGCTACACGCTCGGAAATCCTATCCAAATATGGGGGAGAAATCGTACACGTTGCTGTTGCAACAAATACGATTGAGGCTGGTAAAACCATCGATTCGAGCGATGTTCAAATGCGCGATTGGGTGGCTGAGCTAGTGCCGCAAGGAGCCATTACAGATGTCGATTCTATTATCGGAAAGACAATAACCGTTCCTATTTGTGCAGGCGCTCCGCTTTCTGAATTTAACTTTAGAGAGGCCGGTTCTGGCATTGAAGTGCCTAAAGGTATGGTTGCCCTCAGTATTCCCCTGACGGATAAAATTGGTCTGTCTGCTGCTACCTTGCCGGGAACAAGTGTTGCTGCATATGCAATACATGACTCAGACACCTCGCTTATCTCGGCAAATGTATTGATTCTGGCAGTGGGATCTAAACAGCAAAGTCAGTCATCATCGCTCACGCTTGCGGTCCCTGTTGCGGATGTAGAGAAAATTTTGTCGATAAGTGCAACCGGTCAACTGCGGCTGGTAGTTCCCGCAAATGATGTTTCTGCATTGCCTGGCAAGAAGAATCAGCCAGCCCCTGATGTTGTAGCTGCACATGAGAGTGACGAGCAACAAAGCAGTGATGATGAATAGCCTCGTATGTCAACCCCGCGGCATAAAAAGTAAGGAGTGCATGATGGCGAGCGTTTGGTTTGTTTGTACGGGCCAAAAGTATAGGGAAGAAGTTTTATCTGCAACACGAGCGCTTCATCCGAGTGCCCTGATTATTGATGAACCCTGTCCAAGTGCCATTCGTCAACGATTGTTGCGCCAAACACCACACCATGCCTCTGTGGTAGTTGGGCCAGAGGTCACTGGTCCAACAGCGGTTAATGTTGCTGCAGCGCTTGTGCGCGATGGATATGCAGATGAAGTTGTTTTAGTTGGCATCAAGCCATCTGGATCTTTAAAGTCTCGGGCTGTCCGTGCAGGTATTGCACGTGTGTACAGTCTGGAAGACTTGAAGATAAGTGCTGGGGAAGCGGTTACAGCTCAACAAGCAAAGGAGTTGCCTACACAGGCTGTCACTGATTTCCCCAGCGAACTAGTGGTGGATTTAGATGAGCCAGCAATTGAGAAACCCGTACAGCAAAAGCCATCGAAAGAACCCGTACCAACTATGCCAGCAAGTGTTCGTAAACAGGGTTGTGCGCCCATTGTGGTTGTTGCATCTGGGCGCGGTGGTGTTGGGAAGTCAACACTAGCCTGTGCAAGTGCACTACATGCTGCAAACTGGGGACTGAGGGTTGCACTGGTTGATCTTGATCTTGGTTCGGGGAATTTGTTTAGTATGTTTGGCGTGCAACAAGGAACAGATCTAGCTCGTTTTATTAAGCAGACAACTCTGGATGATTTGTTGGCAGCGGGTACTAAAGTGGCGGAAAATATCACTTTATGGGGACCCTGCTCAAAGCCAGAATTGGCAGAAACTGTTGCACCGCTTGTTAACAATTTATTGATCTCGCTTTCTAATACCTATGATCTTGTGCTGGTAGACACTTCAACGTTTTGGACTGATTGTGTTGGCCTGGCTGCTCAAATATGCGATCGGCTGCTTCTTGTTTCCGATGATCGTTATGGGGCTGTGGGCGCCATGTCTCGATGCGCTGCACTGGCTGTTCGTTTGGGTGTAGCCCGTACCCGTATTATGCGCGTATCCAGTAGAAGTGATGTAAGTAGCAAGAATGAGCATCATTTGTATAGAGCCGATATTGGTTTAGAGGCTGCTCGATTATTACGCGTTGCAGATGGTGGAGTAGAAATCTCTGAACTTTTAAGTACTGGTCACGCGGATAATTTGATGCAACTAGAAGGTGCATTTATGCGTACCACCAAAATTTGTCTTGCAAAAGTATTGTCCGAGTTAGGACGTCTTCCCCAAAATGAGGATGCACAAAAGGCATCCACTGCGAACTTCATCCAAAAATCTAAAGGATTCTTTGCGCGTATGAGGGAGGCAGGATAATGTCTTTGCTTTCCCGCGTACAAGAATCTCAAAGTGCTGGGGTAGTTTGTTCTGGTCAAGAGGAGCAGCAGTCAAGGGATGCCTTACGCAAGCAGCTCAAGGAACAGTTGATTGCCACTA
Source organism: Atopobium minutum 10063974 (assembly GCF_000364325.1). Lineage (NCBI taxonomy): Bacteria > Bacillati > Actinomycetota > Coriobacteriia > Coriobacteriales > Atopobiaceae > Atopobium > Atopobium minutum. Next base: position 11,956 of record NZ_KB822534.1, on the reverse strand, counting down.
TGGGCTTGTCAACAATTTCACGCATTGCTCAGGAGCCAAATATTGGCACTGCATATAACGAGTTGGGGATTGCCTGTCAGACTATTTTGAACACGCATTCATTTGAGGGTGTTACAGCAGAAAACCAGTCTTCGCTCATTAAAGAGGTCCTTGATGAGATTTTAGGTCTGGGCCCTTTACAGCCGCTGTTGGATGATGCAAGCGTAACTGAGGTTATGGTCAATGGTCCAAGTGCGTTGTTTTTTGAGCGAGAAGGTCAGATGCAGTCTGCAAAGCGCGTATTTGAATCAGAAGAGCAAATCTTGATGGTGGTTGATCGGATTTTGGCACCGTTGGGTCGTCGTTTGGATGAACAAAACCAGATTGTAAATGCACGTCTTGCTAATGGTTACCGAGTCAATGTGGTCAATAAGCCCGTCGCACTTGATGGGCCTATTCTGACCATTCGCAAGTTTTCTGATCGGATTACGTCTTTACATGAACTCGTTCATTTGGGATCTTTACCTGGCTGGTACGCACAGCTCTTGTCATGGGCGGTTAGTTGCCGCAAGGATATTGCTGTTGCAGGGGGTACAGGCTCGGGGAAAACTACTCTACTTAATGCTTTGTCGTGCGAGATCAATCCAGCAGAGCGCATTATCACTATTGAAGATTCGGCTGAGTTGCGCTTTGACACCCATCCACATGTCATTAGATTAGAGGTGCGTGAGTCCTCTTTGGAGGGGACTGGTCAAATTACCATTCGTGACCTTGTAAAAAATGCTTTGCGCATGCGCCCGGATCGCATTGTGGTAGGAGAAGTGCGTGGTGAAGAGTGTATTGACATGCTGCAAGCCATGAATACAGGTCACGATGGGTCTCTTACAACACTTCATGCCGGTACTGCTCAAGAAGCACTGCTCCGGTTGGTACTTATGGCTCGTTTTGGCATGAATTTGCCTGTAGATGTCATTGAGGAGCAGGTTGCAACTGCTCTTGATCTTATCGTCATGTCCGCACGTCTTCCGGATGGCTCTCGCGTTATTACCTCGGCGGCAGAAGTTTTTAGGGAAGCTTCTACTGGTATACAAGCGAGAGATTTTATTTCTTATGACGTATCAAATCACAACTGGAAGCTGCTCTATGTTCCGTCGTTTATAGAGAAGTGCGTGGAAGAAGGAAGGCTTTCTCAAAAGGAGGTGGATTCATGGAAACAATCATGCTGGCAGGCGCCTTAGTTACAACTGGCATAGGAGTTTTTGTCTGTGTACCGGGTCACTTCCGAAGGCGTATTACACAAGGAACAACCACAGAGCAGCTGCCAGTTGTAATAGCATCTTTGAGTAAAATGGCCGCAATTATCTGGTTTTCTCAGCAGGATTTTTTTGCGTCTGTTTTTGAGAAAATCCAACAGCTGGGAGAAGAGCATGGTTTTCCAATAAGTCGCCCCGACGCAGCAGCTGTATACCTACTTGCAAGTACTGTGTTCTCTATGCTCCTCTGTCTAGCGTTTGGCCCTTTTCTTGCCGCACTTTTTACCATTGTTGCTGGTGTTGGTTCTGCAATATGGCTTTCGTATAGACAAAAGCAGCAAGCACTTCAAAGCGTGCAACAAGAAATGCCTGAGATCTTACGTTCTCTGTCTTTGGCTCTACGCTCTGGAAAAACATTGTTTCAGGCTATGGAATACGTTGGTATACATGCAAAAGGGATGCTTGCCCAATCTTTTGCGGGAGCTGCTCTTTCCATGCGCTGTGGCATGCCTATACAAGAAGCATTGGTACAGCTTAATGAGTCAATTTCAGTGCCAGGCGGAGAACTGCTAGCTATTGCTCTGGAAATTTCGCAAAGGACAGGCAGCCCTCTTGGGGATATTTTGGCCACTTCATCGCGGATGGTAGAGCAACGAGAAAGGCTTGTACGTCTGTTGCGCACTAAGACAGCACAGGCACGTCTGTCAGTCAAAATTGTTTGTAGCCTTCCTTTTCTTATGTTGTTGGTGTTATCGGCATTTTCTCAAGATTTTAGGCAGGGTCTTTTTACTCTTCAGGGGGCGGTGTGCATAGCAATTGCTCTGACGCTTGATGGGATTGCTCTGCTTATTATCAAAAAGCTCATGCAGGGGATTTCACAATGACTACACCTGAGCTGGCTTTGTTTGCAGGCTGTTTATTTGTAGGGTTCATCTGGTCATTTGTTATCATGCGTAAACCCAAATCATATGGGGTCATACCGCAGAATCGGCAAAATGAGCAAGTTGTTGCCGCGTTAGCCTGGTGGCAAAACTTACCCTACGTGCAAAGTATCAAAAAGCGGACAGAGCTTAAAGCAGCAAGAGTAGATTGCCTGGTTAATTTTCCAGTATTTCTTGACATTCTTAACCTGGGCTTATCAGCGGGAATGTCATTTGATGCGGCACTTGATCTGTATTGTTCTAAGTTTCATAACGATCTGTCTGTGCGTTTACAAAGATCTTTATTGAGTTGGCAAATAGGGGAGCAAAGTCGTACCAAGGCGTTGCGCGCATTGGCACAAGAGCTGGACTTACAGCCAGTGACACGTTTTGTAAATACCGTAGATGAAGCTTTGCGCTTTGGATCTCCTTTAACACGGGTGTTAGCTGCTCAAGCAGAACTCATTCGAGAAGAACAAAGAAATGCCTTGGAGGAGCAGGTGGAAAAAGTGCCTATCAAGATGCTTATTCCATTGGGAACGCTCATCGTACCTGCAATGTTGTTAGCAATTTTAGGACCCTTGCTCAGTGCAGCTTCGGGAAAACTATAGAAGGGAGTTTTATGCAATCGCAGATGTTGGCGGCAATGACTCGTGGATATACCAAACTGATGCGGTTGATTGCCACGATCCACGCTGAAAAAGATGCTCAGGGAACTACTGAGTATGCAATCTTAGTTGGTGTGCTAGTAGTTATTGCTATTGTGGCAATCCTGTCGTTTAAAGATAAGATTACACAGCTTTGGGATGCCATTGCGCAGGGTATTAACTCGCTATGATTCCTCAAATTGGTAGGAACAAGCTCTGGATTGTAGCTGGCATGGTAGTACTAGCCTTGGTTTGTCTTGTAGTTGGTTTTGGGTGCTCTATGAGCAATACGCCTACGAAGCAAGTGGGTGCGACAAACACAGGAACTGATACAACGGCTTCTAGGACAGAATCTAGCCGAGCCTTGCAATCTGACGTAAACAAGCTGACCGACGATGTATCAGAACTGTCAAGGCAAACTACTGAGTTTGGTGAAGTGGATACACGCTACGAGCAAACTGAGCTTTTTACCTGCGCACAATCTATTTTACAGACCTACCAGGCAAGGCAGGATTGCGTTCTGGCACAAGTTGGATATCTGGACTTATGTGGGAAGGTGTGGAGTTGCACAACCTGTGGAAAGGGGTGGGTGGACATTGTCTTTGTGTCTCAAAAACAAAACGATCAATGTGAGGTTAAAACCGTTCACCTCACGGCTCAGCAATGGGCTTCTCGATATGCAAATCCGACCACCGCAGCTTGATCTTTTACGGGGTCAAGCAGGGCAGGCAACAGTAGAGTATGCTTTGCTGCTTACGGCATTTATGGCAATTCTTATGAGCTTGGCTGCTATTTTTCATGCAAGCTGTGATGGAAAGTTTTTATCTCACGTCCTCACAGCCCTGCCTTTTACCTTTGGTGAACCGGGGAGTGTGGGGGTGTGGCAGGATGTCCTTTTGTTCTGAAACGCATGCTCAGTCGAGTGTAGAAGCAGCTTTTGTTGTACCTATATGTATGATGCTATTGCTTTGTCTTTTACAGCCGCTGTGTCTCATGTATACCCAAGCAACCATGTGGTCTGCAGCCAATCAAGCTTTGCGCTGTATGGAAACAACGCAAGATGAATCTGCTGTTGTGAGTTATATACAAAGACGTTTGTCTGCCATTCCCGAAGTGTCACTTTTTCATGCAGGAGGAGCGCAGGATTGGGACATTAGCTGCTCGGGTTTTGGCGAGAAAAGCGGCGAAGTTTCCATCTCTGGCCATGTAAAACCATTGCCTTTGTTTTATGCGGCATCCAGGTTGTTTGCGCAAACCGATGACAAAGGAATCATAGTGACCATTACGGCGCATTCTTTGCTCAGACCGGATTGGTTGGGAGGTGACTATGAAAGCTGGATTAGTTTATGGGACTCATGATCCTAAAACTTTAAAAAAGAAAGCCCTTGGCCCTTTGGGGTTGTTTATTCATGAAACAGGTGCCTATACCTCTTTGGCAGTGGTTACTGCTCTGGCACTTAGCGTGAGTCTTTTACTAACTACAGTTGGCGCCGGATGGTATTTGGCCAAGGCGCATAAAACGCAGGCCATTGCAGATAGTGCAGCCCTAGCTGGACAAAATGTTGTTGCAGGCTATGTGACCATTGCACAAGTGCTTGACTCGTGTGTTTTGAGCATGGGAATAACGGGAGTATTAGTTGGTGGAGCAGGGTTAGTATTGTCTGCTGTACCAGGACTATCTGGTGCAGGGGCACAAACGGTACAGACTGCAAAAACTATTTTGGATGCACGTTCAAAATTTGCTAAGAGCGCTAATTCTGGATTGCAAAAGATAGAAGCTTCACTTCCATTTTTAGTTGCCAAAAATTCGGCGGATGTTATCCGAGCAAACAGTACAGATTCACCGGAATATTCTGGAGCAGCCATTCCGTTTCCTCAAACATCACAGAGTAAATTCGAGCTTGATGAGAGTCCTCAAAATATTGATAAGCTCGAAGATTCTGCTGGTAAAATGGCCGAACAGTCAGATCAAGCAGAAGAGTCTAAGCAGCAAGCAGATGCTGCACTTTTGGAGGGATGGCACGCCGATTGTGTCGATGACCCCTACTGCTTGTATCAACGAGCTCAAGCACTATCGCATATCTCATTAGGCGATAACCCCTGTTACACCTCAAGTGATGGATGGAATTTTGGCGTACCTCTCTCCCGTGCACGTGCGTATTATCATGCACGGTATCTATCAGAGAGTCCCCAAGCTTCAAACGTGGAAGAGGAATCAAAATCTGCAGCACGTGTAGCATTTTATGAGTATTCTTCTCAAAAACTTAATGAAGGTCACTATAGCCAAGCTGAGGATGGCTGTGTTGATTTGGATTTACCTCTGTTGCCCTCAAACACTCAAGAGCTTAAACAAACCGAGTTGTATACCAAAAAATGTGGCCCATAACCAGCGTTAATGGTGTTCCCACTATCCATTACTCGCTTAACTGCCCTGCAGCAAATGGTACGTATTTGGGATTAGCATCTCTTGCAGATTTGGATGCAGGGATCGTACAAGAATGCCCAGTCTGTCATTTTAAGACGAGCGATGTTGGTAAAACACCTGCTGCATCAACGTCAATCGATAATGGATTTGAGCATTATTGGGCAAAAATAGCCCGTGCTGCAAAGCAGTATCAGGAGGCGAAAAACAAGCAGGTAGAAGCAGAAAAACAAATGAAACAACTAGCACAAGAGGGGAGCAATGCCTTTGAAGAGGCTCTTGATGCACTTAAGGTTACGCGACCCCAACTATGTCCTCCTGGTGCTTGGGGGTGCATAGCATTTGTAACGCGTGCAAGTTCTTCTCCGCAAGCTCCCGCACTCAAGTCACCGCTTATTAAAGCTCCAGATCTTCCCTCGGGGATGGCCATCTCTGCTGCAGTCCTTGCTCCAGATAATGCAGATAAACAGAGCAATGTTCTTTCTCACCTGTTTGACGGGATTTCACTCAAGCATGAAGGGCTTCTCGCTGGTTTACCAAAACAGATCTGTATGGTATGGGGCAAGCTGCTCATGTCGTATTCAGATGGGTATGACGCCTTGGCTCAAATTACAGATTCGTTTTTTGGGAAGCTTGAGGGTGTTGTGGGCGGAACAATTGCACATATGTTACAAGATCAGCTGGTTGACTTAGTTGAGGCGACCGGTTTTAAGCCAGTCAATCTGCAGGCAAGAAAACCTGTGCTCACCAATACACAAAACGTGCTTGAGCAAGCTGGTTTTGGTGGTATGGATGCACTGCGTTCTAAAATTCAAGCGCTCCCTACGCATGCAACAACTCAACAAGTTGCTCAGGCCATGGGTGTTGTTCTCATTAATGAACTGCCGGATGAGTACTTTACGATTGCGAGCCTTCCCATACCAGGGACGGAACTTTCCATTCCGCTTAACGTCGATGTAAGAAAGTTGGTTGATCTTACATGAGGCAGAAGGTATGGCGTTTGGCGCAAGCGCGGGCCTTGCAAAAAGATGCCCAAATGAGCGTGGAGTTGGCGGTGCTCATGCCTGTGGTGCTGGTCATGTCGCTTGTAGTGTTCAACCTAGCTCGTTACCTTGAATTAGGAATGAAGTTTTCTGCCGAATGCTCCCATGCCGTTGTCAACTTAGGAACCTCGGGCACTTCTGGTGCCCAGCAACTCGGTAATCCCCAAGCAGTACAGCAAGCTATCGAGAAAAACATGCAGTTGGGTGATTTGGGAGAAGTGGACGTAAAGGTTTACGAGCGCAAGCGCTTCGTTATAGCTACTACGAGCTTTAGTTTCTTACCTAAAGTTCATGAGTATGTTTGTACCTTGCGGATAAAACCCTGGCCTTCTCGCTTTGTTATTGCTGGCATTGCCTTTAGCCCGCCAGCATGTATGACCTATGAATATCGTTTGCATGTCGATCCATACCGGTCGGGGGTGGTGGTATAGCAAACAAGCAGCCGATTTTTCAGTCGCTTTAACTGCCTGGTGCTCTATCCATTTTTGTTTAAAGAAGGAGGATTCAAGATGACGGCAGAGATTCCAATTCAGCCAGCAAATACACAGCAGGATCCAACCCGTACAAAAACATGTCCCAGCTGTGGGGCAACCCTTTTTGCAGATATGGATATCTGTTATGGATGCCTTTACGATTTTACAAAAACATATGAACCACCACAGATTGGTGGGGCAGATGAAGTCCCGCTTGATATGTATGAGCAACTTCCTCAAACGCAAGAGAAAGAAAAAGAGGCAAACTATGCTTTGCAGGAAATCCCTGCCACTACAGATAAAACTACCATCGATTCCAGTGGACAGTCGCCGTACGTTTTGCAGGTATGCGGCCCCTCTGTCAATTTGTCTTTTGGCTGTAGTAATCAAGGTATTTGTTTGCTTACATTTAATGCTGCTTCAGGTCACTGTGAGAAAGTTGGCTTGGACAAAGGCACAAAGATTAACCTGAGCAACCTTGTATTTACCGTTCAATAAGACAGTCATCGCTACCATGTGTATCTACGGCATTTTTAGCTAGAGAGTCTTTTACTTTTATAGAGGAATAAGAACTTTGCATGCTTTGTAGCAAGTAAATTTTTTGCACCGTATTTGTTTAAAACGGGGTATAGTTACACATAGTTAACACTACAAGGTTTGGGGGTGCCACATGTCTCCAGTAGATATCGTTGTTTTTGCTGTTGTCGTGGCAATTATTGCTCTAGCTGTACACTCACTCAGGCATTCTAAGGGTCAGTGCGCAGGTTGTGGAAGTTCATCAAGCTGTGCAAGCCATAGTGGAGGGAGCAGCTGTTGTTCAGCAGCAGAATCCATGGTTTCTAATATGGAAGCTAAGGTCGCTTCTGAAAAGTAGTAGGTATGCTCTGACGTATGAACGATGAGTCTGTAATGGCTGTAGACTACCGTATTTCGGAAATCTACAGCCATTTGTTTTTTTCTATACGTTGGAAATACGAGTGAAACATCTGTGTGTCACACTTACTATGTTTGATGGTAAATTCTCAGCTTCAATCCGCCGGGAGGGACTATGTCCTACGAGCAGAACATTGATTTCGTACTGCGCACAGTTGAAGAGCGTAACATTCGTTTTATTCGACTGTGGTTTACCGATGTGTTAGGTAACTTAAAGTCGTTTGCTATTTCTCCAGAAGATCTAGAAGAGGCTTTCGACGAGGGTATTGGCTTTGATGGTTCTGCAGTAGATGGTTTTGTTCCTTTGGAAGAGTCGGATATGCTTGCATTCCCCGATCCAGAAACCTTCCAGCTGCTTCCCTGGCGTCCTAAAGAAGATGGCGTAGCTCGTATGTTTTGTGAGATCAAAACGCCTAATCACAAGCCTTTTGTCGGTGACTCCCGTGCTCGGTTAGAAAAACTTTTCCGTGAGGTAGAAAAGCACGGATATTTCCTTAATGTGGGTGCAGGCATCAGCTATTTCTATCTCGACAATGATAAGACACCTCAGTTGTTGGATGGCGCTAGCTACTTTGATTTAACCCCTTCGGATTATGCACAGGATTTGCGTCGCAGCACAACGCTTGCCCTTGAGAAAATGTCTATTCCTGTAGAGTATTCCTATCATTCAATTGCACCTTCGCAAAACGGCATCCAGCTGCGTTATGCAGAGGCTCGTACCTGCGCAGATAACATTGTTACCGCTCGTTTGATCATCAAAGAGTCGGCGTATAATCAGGGTCATTACGCATCGTTTATGCCCAAGCCTTTTAACGACATCCCCGGCTCGGCCTTGTTTGTTCATCAGTCCTTTATGGATCATGATGGCAACAACCTGTTTTGGTCAGATGACGAGAAGCTCGAGGGTGGCATAGGCCTTTCGAGTCTTGCAAAGCACTATATTGCTGGTGTTCTCAAGTATGCACCGGAGTTTTCTCTCGTAACTAATCCAACAGTCAACTCGTATAAGCGCCTCATTCCCAACGGGGAAGTTCCCTGTTATGCAACCTGGGGCCGTAAGAATCGTTCCGCTTTGGTTCGTATTCCTACGCACAAGCCTGGTAAGCAGGCTGCTACACGCATTGAGCTGCGCAGCCCCGATCCAACCTGTAATCCATACCTGGCATTTGCAGTAACATTGGCTGCTGGTATGCGCGGCATTCAGGAAGAGCTAGAGCTTCAGCCTGAGTCCACTTTGGAAGATGCAAATCTGAGCGATGAGCAGCTACGCGCCAAAGGCATCCAACCTTTGCCCCGCGATCTTGGTGAGGCTATTGCCAAATTCGAGACCAGTGCACTTATGAAAGAAGCGCTGGGCGAGCACATCTTTAGCTATCTACTTACGGTCAAGAAGCGGGAGTGGGAAGAGTATCGAACCTCTGTTACAGATTGGGAGCGCGCTCGTTATTACGGCGGCTTCTAATTCTCGTGAGAATGATACAAAATTAGTAGCGATAAAATAGTATAGATGCGCTCCTGAATAACACTTGAATTAAGCGGTAGAATACAAGTTAAAACTTGCGGTTACTGTGCACAATAATTCAAGCAAGAGCAGATGCCTGATGCTATGGTATTCTCAACATCAATCATCTTTCTTGCCATACTAGGTTGGAGGTGGAGTCCGTGCATCATAGGAAGATTTTGTACGTATCTACGACTTCCCGTCATCGTGAGTATATGCGTAAGCTTACACACTCATTGGATGCTTCTGCACTTATTGCATCTCCAGATACCTTTGAACAGGCAATTGCTTCTCATCGTGAGTTTGACCTCGTAATCTTAGACCTTGCGGGTGTGGCAAGTGATTTTTTTGGAACGGTAGAGGCCTATCTTTCGGATAACGGAATGATGCCGCTGCTTTTGGTGGTGGATAAGGCCGCCTTGTCCAAATTGAGGATTCCCGTTCAGTTTAAGACAGATTTTGTCGTCTCCAACTGCTCTGAAGCAGAGATGGAAGTTCGTGTTTCTCAGCTGCTTTGGCCAGGAGAAGAAAGTGCGCCGTCAGATATTGTCACTATAGACACCATGACTATCAACCTGGCAACTTACCAGGTATATGTGGACGACAAGCCCGTGGATTTGACGCTTATGGAGTACTCGCTCCTCTCATTTTTGGCAACACATCCTTCACGTGCGTATTCTCGTGATACCTTGCTTCACCGTGTGTGGGGCTTTGAGTATTGTGGCGGCACGCGTACGGTGGATGTGCATATCCGTCGCGTTCGTTCTAAGGTTGGCCCTCAAATTGCTGGTCATATCGTTACAGTGCGCGGTATTGGATATCTGTTCAAGCTATAGGCCGTCAACGCAGGCCGTCAGCCCATGCTTTAAGCCGGCAGTTCAAATATACAGAATAGAACAATGTTTTTGTTGGAATTGCGGTTTGAGAAAAATCATCTCTTAAGATAGCTAAAAATTGGACATCCTATATATACGTATTGAGTGGGCCGTTCGCAATTATTAAAAAGAGGTGCTCCATGTCTGATATTTCCAATGAGCCTAATCCATCACCAATGGACGGTGGCGACACCGCTTCTCAACCATCTACAACTACGCCCGCGTCCCCTGAGGACGCTACGGCTGTCAACCCAAATCGTGCCACGATGGGCTCAATCCCATCTATCGAATCGTCAGATCCGCGGCCAGATGCGCATGCTGCCGAGAAGACCATGGAGGGACCCAGCATAAACGAAAGCGCCGCCACTACTGCCAGCGCTTCCACTACCGTTGGTGCTTCCGTTCCCACCGGTGCTGCTACTGATGGCGCTACTACTTCTAACGAGACCTCATCTTCCCAAAAGCAAAACCGTCAAAACCGCAGACGAACGGTGCTCATTTCTGTGATAAGTGGTGCTGTGGGAGCTACGGCTATTGTGTGTGGTCTTAAGTTTAGCGGGCTTCTCGATATACCTACCACATCAAATATGAGCTCTGCGGGACAGACCATCTCTATTCGTCCCTCGGATGAAAAAGCTACTACTGCTCAAGCGGTCTCTAAAAAATGCCTGCCCTCTGTTGCCTCCATCTATGTTTCTTCTGGCAACAAAAAATATGTGGGTTCAGGCGTTGTCTTGGATACCGATGGCAATATTCTTACCAACTACCATGTGGTCGATGGTGCGCAAACCATTACGGTAACGCTTAACAATATAAATTACGAGGCAAAAGTTGTGGGTTCTGACTCTTCGAGCGACCTTGCCGTACTAAAGATTGATCCTAAGGGCGCTAAGCTTACGCCTATTGAGGTTGGTGATTCCAGCGCTTTGGTTGTAGGCGATTGGGTTATGAGTATTGGTAGCCCCTATGGCCTTGACCAGTCTGTCTCGTCGGGTATCGTGTCGTCGCTGTATCGCTCAACTATGTTGCCTTCTACCTCTGGCAATACCATTTATGCCAACCTTATTCAGACTGATGCTGCTATTAATCCCGGTAACTCGGGTGGCGCTCTCGTAAACGCTGAAGGCAAACTTGTGGGCATCAATTCCATTATTGAATCCCAGTCTGGAGCAAGCGCGGGAATTGGCTTTGCCATTCCTTCTAACTATGCAGTTAAAGTTGCCAAGACCATCATCGAGGGCAAGCAGGTGCTTCACGCATACCTGGGTGTATCTTTGCAAACCGTTACCGCAGACAATGCCGCGCGCAGTAAATTGTCTGTCAACCAGGGTGCATACGTAATGAACGTTACGGCTGACAGCCCCGCAGCTAAAGCCGGCCTTCAGGAAGGCGATGTCATTACCAAGGTAAACGACGATACTATCTCGTCTGCCGATGCACTTATTTTGGCGGTTCGCTCTCATGAGGTAGGCGAGAAGGTCACGGTTACGGTCATGCGTGGTTCTGAGGAGAAAAGCTTTGAGGTAACGCTTGGCTCCGATGAGTCACTCCAGGAAGCCGCCGCATCCAACACTGCACAAAAGGGCGACGTCAATAATGGCTCGAATGATGGCACTGATCCTCGCGGTCAAAACAATTCCAGTGAAAATCGGGGTTCGGACGGTCTCAGTGATCTGTTAAGCAATAAAGGTGGTGGCATGATTGCCAGTCGTGCCGAACTGAGTAATACAATCCTTGCCATCTAAGCGCTGTAAATTCCAGCAAATTCATAGTCACTTTTTATAAGAGCGGCATCCTATAGAAGGGGTGCCGCTCTTCACATTTGTGTCCAAAATATGAATCGAAACAAATCTAGTTTTTGTACTTGCAAGCCCAAAAAGGGGTGTGTATATTAGTAGGTCGCACGCGGT
>NZ_KB822533.1:1456561-1459495 GCF_000364325.1 Atopobium minutum 10063974 | reverse complement strand
TTCACATTTGTGTCCAAAATATGAATCGAAACAAATCTAGTTTTTGTACTTGCAAGCCCAAAAAGGGGTGTGTATATTAGTAGGTCGCACGCGGTGATGTGGACAAACAAACACAGCAGCTGATGTGCGACGAACCTTGAAAACCGGATACTGCGATCGAAAGATCAGCAAAGACAGCACAGCGAAATTTCGAAGCAAATAAGCAATCGTTAATTTTACTTTGAATCCAGATCAGCGATTATTTTAGATGTCAGGTTTACTCAAATAAACTCACATACATATACAAGACAGTCAGTCTTGTTATTTGAACGGAGAGTTCGATCCTGGCTCAGGATGAACGCTGGCGGCGCGCCTAACACATGCAAGTCGAACGATTAAAGCATCTTTTAGATGTGTATAAAGTGGCGAACGGCTGAGTAACACGTGGGCAACCTGCCCTTTTCTTTGGGATAGCTACGGGAAACCGTGGGTAATACCGAATATTTCTTGAGTGTCGCATGGCACACAAGACAAAGCGTCTAGCGGAAAAGGATGGGCCCGCGGCCTGTTAGCTTGTTGGTGGGGTAATGGCCTACCAAGGCAGTTATGGGTAGCCGGGTTGAGAGACCGACCGGCCAGATTGGGACTGAGACACGGCCCAGACTCCTACGGGAGGCAGCAGTGGGGAATCTTGCGCAATGGGGGAAACCCTGACGCAGCGACGCCGCGTGCGGGATGAAGGCCTTCGGGTTGTAAACCGCTTTCAGCAGGGACGAGGCCGCAAGGTGACGGTACCTGCAGAAGAAGCTCCGGCTAAATACGTGCCAGCAGCCGCGGTAATACGTATGGAGCAAGCGTTATCCGGATTCATTGGGCGTAAAGCGCTCGTAGGCGGTCTGTTAGGTCGGTAAGTTAAATCCGGGGGCTCAACCCCCGTCCGCTTCCGATACCGGCAGACTTGAGTTTGGTAGGGGAAGGTGGAATTCCTAGTGTAGCGGTGGAATGCGCAGATATTAGGAAGAACACCGGTGGCGAAGGCGGCCTTCTGGGCCATAACTGACGCTGAGGAGCGAAAGCTAGGGGAGCGAACAGGATTAGATACCCTGGTAGTCCTAGCCGTAAACGATGGACACTAGGTGTGGGGGGATGTACCTTCCGTGCCGCAGCTAACGCATTAAGTGTCCCGCCTGGGGAGTACGACCGCAAGGTTAAAACTCAAAGGAATTGACGGGGGCCCGCACAAGCAGCGGAGCATGTGGCTTAATTCGAAGCAACGCGAAGAACCTTACCAGGGCTTGACATTTAGGTGAAGCGGCGGAAACGTCGTGGCCGAAAGGAGCCTAAACAGGTGGTGCATGGCTGTCGTCAGCTCGTGTCGTGAGATGTTGGGTTAAGTCCCGCAACGAGCGCAACCCTTGTCGCATGTTGCCAGCAGGTCAAGCTGGGCACCCGTGCGAGACCGCCGGCGTCAAGCCGGAGGAAGGTGGGGACGACGTCAAGTCATCATGCCCCTTATGTCCTGGGCTGCACACGTGCTACAATGGTCGGCACAGCGGGAAGCAAACTTGCGAAAGTAAGCCAATCCCTTAAAGCCGGCCCCAGTTCGGATTGGAGGCTGCAACCCGCCTCCATGAAGTCGGAGTTGCTAGTAATCGCGGATCAGCACGCCGCGGTGAATGCGTTCCCGGGCCTTGTACACACCGCCCGTCACACCACCCGAGTCGTTTGCACCCGAAGTCGTCGGCCTAACCCGCAAGGGAGGGAGGCGCCGAAGGTGTGGAGGGTAAGGGGGGTGAAGTCGTAACAAGGTAGCCGTACCGGAAGGTGCGGCTGGATCACCTCCTTTCTAGGGAGAATAACCTCATCTATGAAAGACTTATTTTGATCGGGTAGACCCGTCTGATTATTTTTTCTGATCTTGTCTTTGTAAAACCTTTTGGTTTGCAGTATTCGGTTTTGGGGGTTCGTCTCCCTGTGTACCTTTACAACTGCATAGCGTAATAATCAAGATTTTCTAGTATAAGAAGATCGCATCTGATCAATACTATGATTTTCATAGTAGTGTATGTAACCTTATACATCTTTTAAAAGAAGATAGTAAGGGCACACGGTGGATGCCTTGGCACAGAAAGCCGATGAAGGACGTGACAAGCTGCGATAAGCTACGGTGAGAAGCACATATTCTTAGACCCGTAGATTTCCGAATGGGTAAACCCATCAGGACTCATCTCCTGATACTTGACGCTGAACACATAGGCGTCAAAGAGGCAACCTGGGGAACTGAAACATCTAAGTACCCAGAGGAATATAAATCAACCGAGATTCCCCAAGTAGTGGCGAGCGAACGGGGATATAGGTCAAACCGACGGTAGCACAATACCATGCAGGGGTTGCGCCGAGCGGGGTTGTAGGACTATGAGTGGGATGGCTGCTTACTTCCCAAACAGTTACAAAACACTGTGTTAGCTGAATCGTTTTGGAAAAGCGAACGAAACAGGGTTAAAGTCCCGTAAGCGAAAATGCAGTGTCTGTTTTCATAGCACCTGAGTACTGCCGGACACGTGAAACCCGGTGGGAAGCAGGGGGGACCACCCTCCAAACCTAAATACTTTTCTGTGACCGATAGTGAACAAGTACCGTGAGGGAAAGGTGAAAAGCACCCCGGAAGGGGAGTGAAATAGTACCTGAAACCGTGTGCCTACAAGCAGTCGGAGCAGTAGCAATACTGTGACGGCGTGCCTTTTGTAGAATGAGCCAGCGAGTTACGATATGTGGCGAGGTTAAGCTAAAAAGCGAGCCGCAGCGACAGCGAGTCTGAATAGGGCGACACAGTCGCATGTCGTAGACGCGAAGCCAGGTGATCTATCCATGAGCAGGCTGAAACGGGGGTAAGACCCCGCGGAGGGCCGAACCCACTTAGGTTGAAAACTGAGGGGATGACTTGTGGATAGGAGT
>NZ_KB822533.1:471561-1454061 GCF_000364325.1 Atopobium minutum 10063974 | reverse complement strand
AGCACTAAACTGGCAAGTACATACAGCAAGGCGAAGTCAAGCTTATGTGCCTGCAGAAGGTCGCTTGTCTCGAGTGCAAACGTAGAAAAGGTAGTAAAACCTCCGCATAACCCAACCTTTAACAACAGTAAGAGGTCGGAGTTCATTTTAGATGTGTGTGCTGCAAGAACAGCAAGCATGCCTATTACAAAGGAACCTACGACATTGATAATAAGTGTTTTGATGGGGAAGCCTCCAGCGGCAGGTGTTTCAATGAGTCCTATGGCATAGCGGAGCACAGAACCGACGGCTCCTCCGCAGGCTACGAGCATGATTTCTTTCATTTGGACTCCTTTGCTTAGTATTGGATGAGTATAGTGATCAAAATTACTATACTCAATGATAGCTGAGGCCAAATCGAGTAGCATGCTTGCTGCTTACCAAATAAGCCTTACAGCTCAATAAGCTTGCCAGTCTCCGCAGCTTCTTTGACAGCAGCCAGTGTGCGAAGCGTCTTTACGTTGTCAGCTGGAGTTACTACAGGAGTGGCTTCTCGGCGAACAACTTTTACAAAGTGCTTAAGCTGCATCTTGTGGGGAAGTGCTGGATCAACGGCAGGTATATCCATCTGAAGAGGCTTGTGCCAAGAAGAGTCTCCCTCATAGCTAAAGAGGTGGAGCTTGGGCAGCGAGAGGGCGCCCAAGGTTCCGCCAATGAAGTAGGCATCTGCATCGAAGGGACGATACTGCGGATCTTCGCGAGCAGTTGCCTCCCAGTTCCAGGGGCTAGCCGTTGCATCAGAGATGGTCATGGAAGCAAGTGCGCCATCAGCAAAACGTACGTTGATGACGGCTGAGTCCTCGGTCTCAAAACCACGGGCGGCGCTGGATTGCATACCCTGAATGGCAACAGGCTCTCCCAGAAGGTAACGAAGCAAGTCTACGTCGTGGACGAGATTTACAAGGATGGGGCCGGCTCCTTTTTGACGACGCCACTCGACATCAAAATACTCATCATTTTTGTAGATCATGTAATGGAATGAAGAGACGGTGAGCTTGCCCAGTGCTCCAGAGTCGATAATTTCCTTTGCTTTATTGACAAAAGGGTTATGACGGCGATGTTGGCCGACAAGCACGGGTACTCCCGCAGCTTTTGCTTCTTTGGCAAATGTTTCAGCATCCTCGAGATCATTTGAGATAGGCTTTTCAACCAAAGGCACAATGTTGCGTTTGATTGCCTCGCGAGCAACACCTAAGTGAAGGTTGTTGGGGGTAGCAATGATAACCGCTTCAGGCTTGATTGCATCCATCATCTGAGTTGCGTCGGTAAAGAAGGGCACCTGGGCAGCCTCTGCCGTTGTGCGAGCGCCTTCAAAGGCATCGGCTATGGCTACAAGTTCTGCCTCTGGTTCTTCAGCAATAAAACGAATGTGGTTTCGGCCCATGGCGCCAGCGCCAATGACAGCTATACGTACAGCTTGTTGTGACATATATATTCCTTTCGGATTTGGAGGTTGATGGGATATTTACAGTCAGCTTAGGTTGAGAGAGTTTATCAGGTATGAGTTCAGCAGCTGTACTCTCTTGTGGCCCTAGGCAACCTGCTTCTTTTTGTTATCAGACACCATCATGTATACGGTGAGGAGCACGGCTACTGCAGCAATGACAATTGCGCCGTAAAAAGACTGCTGATAGGCAGCGTTGCCTGCATTTGCATGGTAGAGAATGGCAGCGATGGGCTGGCTAATCCAGGTGGAAGCAGCGTAACCCAAGAACATGATGCCATAGTTGACGCCTAGGTTGCTGGTACCAAAAGCGCCACCAGTGAGGGGTGGATAGATAACGAGAAGGGCACCAAAGCTAAAGCCAAGCAGCGCGAGCGCCACAAAGAATACCGGTATGGAGAAACTTGTAGACATAATGATAAGCGCAACGATAGTGACTACCAAGCTGATGAGTAAGGACTTATACGCACCGATCTTATCGACAATTTGACCAAAGGAGAGACGGCCAACCAGATTTGCGCAGGTATTAACGGTAACCACAACTCCACCAAGCGCAATAGCAGCGATAGAGCTTGGATCTTCAAAGAGCTGAACAGCGGCAATGGATGCAACCTTACCTACCAAAAGCGTTCCGGCGGTAGCAGCACAGGCAAAGGTTATGAGAAGTACCCAAAAACGAGGGGATTTGACCATTTCACCAGGGGTGAGATCACCAAAAGTTCCGGCGTGAGCTCCGGCTTTGGGGGCACGGTAGTCCTCAGGTAGCCAGCCAGCTTGTGGGGCTTTGAGGAAGAGTGCCGAGGCAAAAATGGTTACAAAGAAAATTATTCCAAGAGCTTTCAGCGCGCCAAAAATGCCGAACAGAGGGATGAGTAACGATGCAAGCACCGGTGAAAGCACGGCAGGGCCAGCGGTAGAAGCAGCAAGCGTGATTCCAGAGGCAAGACCCTTTTTGTCGATAAACCACTTTTGTCCAGTGGTTAAGGCAGGGTTGTAGCCAAGGCCGTTGCCAATGGCTGCAATAACAGAGAACCAAAGATAGAATTGCCAGGGCTCAGTAACGGTTCCGGACATAAACCAGCCAACACCGTAGCAAAGTGCTGCTGCGATAACGACGTTTCGAGGACCGATCTTGTCTGAAAAGCGGCCTGCAAAAATGCCTGTTACTGCCATGATGGTCTGAAATACGGGGAAAGCCCAGGTAAGAGCAGGAGACCAGTCGGGATATTGAGCTAGGAGGTTTTTGCTTACCACCGAGTAAAGCGCAATAGAGCTGATAAAGAACATGGTAACACAGGCGGCGCCCAGCACTACTGAGCGCCCTTGGTTTGAGTTTTGCTTAGCCATGAAATTCTTTCTGTTTGAGGTTGATGGGATTGTTGGTTGGCCAGGGTATGAGTCAGTTTGACTATGGGCCAGTTGGGGTTACTGATCAGTTGGGGTTTTGACGCCAGCCTGGTCGGTCCACAGCTCAATGCCCTGTTTCTTGAGGTAGTTCTCGGCAAATGCGCGACGACCACCGGGTTTTGCGGTCATCTCGCCCATCATGTTGGAAAAGCCACCGTCAACCATGATTTCGGCACCAGTAGTGAAATTAGAGCGCGTGGATGCTAGGTACATAACCGCGTTTGCAATATCGGTGACCTCACCTATGCGGCGCGTAGCAATAAGACGGCTTCGGCTCTTTTCTACCTCAGGATCGGCATAAAAGCTGGCAGACATAGGCGTCTTTACAAAGCAGGGGCACACACAGTTGGAGCGAACACCGTAAGGGCCCCACTCTGCTGCAAGCATTTTAGAGAGCATGTTGACGCCGGCCTTGGTGGAGCTATACACGCCCGAGAAAGTTTCAGGCTGATAGGAAGCAGCGGTAGAAATGTGCACCAGGCGACCGGACCCAGCCTTTATCATCTCGCGACCAAAGCGTTGAGAAGCAATAAAGGTACCCGTTAGATTAACCTTGATAACTTCTTCCCAATCAGACAGCGGAAGGTCCTCCATGGGGGAGAAACGAAGGATGCCTGCAGTATTGACGAGTACGTCTACCTTGCCAAATTCTGCCATGGTGGCGTCTACGGCTGCCTGAACCTCGGTTTCGTCGATAGCGTTCATGCGATACCCTGCTGCTTTTATGCCAAATTCTGCTGAGAGATCTGAGGCGGCAGCCTTTAGCTTTGCTTCGTCAAGATCAAGGAGGACTACGCTTGCACCGTTTTTGGCAAACTCGCGACAAATCCAGTTCCCATGCCGCCAAGTGCCCCAGTAACCGCACACACCTCACCCTCAAGCTTTAGCCAATTGCTCATAGAAATTACCCCTTCGTATGGTCGATAAAGGTGCTGTGTGTGGTGTGAACCATGCACCTTGCGTACTGTATGCTGCTCAGTCTAGGAGTGGTTTAACGATTTGTGAATTTCTTCTTTGTTAGGTTGGTGTTAACCATTGGTTTATAGCTGTTTCAGGACTCTAGAACAAAATGGGGTGGAGTAGAGCGTGTACGACAGAAGACTTGAGGCAATAGTAGCCTCTGCAGAATGTGGCAGTTTTTCAAAAGCAGCTGCACAACTGAGGATTTCAACACCAGCTCTTGTCAAGCAGGTGTCTTGCTTTGAGGCTGAGTTTGGACTTGAGCTTTTTTCTCGCTCACACACGGGAGTTTCGCTTACTCGTGCTGGAGCGCTCTTGGTAGAGGATGCTCGGTCAATCATGCTGCAGTCAGAAGAGAGTCTTCGCCGTGCTACACGTGCCATGAAGGACGGAGGTGCTGTGCGTCTGGGCGTGTCCTTGATGTGTCCTGGCAGAAAAACATTGGAGCTTTGGCCTAAGGTGCATGAGCTTGAGCCTAATCTGAGATTTGAAATTGTCCCGGTGGGCGATCTCTATGATATGCAGGCATGTATTATGCAAAATTTGGGCCGAGAGGTAGATGTTGTGCAATCGAGTTTTTCGGATGTACGCTGGGGGGATAGCTGCCAGATCCAGCACCTTTTGGATGTCCCTTTTTATATTGATTTGCCTCGTACCAACCCGCTAGCAGGACATGATGAAATAGTCATTTCTGACTTGGAGGGCATGCGCCTCAGAGTGCTTCGTCATGGAAATGATGCTATGGACAGCCTTCGTGAAGAACTTATCGCAGACGGAGGTGTGGACATCATCGATGTGGACAGTTTTGACTTTGCACTTTTTAACACGGCTGAGGCTAAGGGAGATGCGGTTTTAACCTGTGGCTCATGGTCGGGCGTGCATCCTGCCTTTGTAGGGTTACCCTTCAGATGTGGGCGAGAAGTGCCTGTATATCTGCATTATCCACTTGAGCCCACGCATGACGTGCAGAGCTTTGTGAATGTGATCAGTCGTTTGGTGTAACTATCTCCTTGGGTAGGCGTAGAGACTCGATGAAGTGGCTTCTAACATCAGACTCTCGTTTCAAGGGCATGCCGTATTTTGCCGTGTGCTTTCTCAAGTGCTTGTGTGGCTTCATCTGCGGGCAAATCGAGCAATATGCTTGCTACAGCAAGCTTTACGCTTCCATGAGCCTCCGCAAGCACCTTTGTTGCACGATCCTTTTCACAGTCACAGGCTTGCATGACAATGTTTTGCGCTCGTGCGTGGAGTTTCTCATTGGTCTGCCTTACATCTACCATCAGATTTTTGTAAACCTTGCCCGTAAGAGTCATGGCACCAGTAGAGATCATATTAAGGATGAGCTTTTGCGCGGTGCCAGCTTTAAGTCGGGTAGAGCCGGTAAGAACTTCTGCACCAGTATCAGGTTCAATTGCAAGCTCAGCTACTTTCCCAATTTGTGAGCCAGGTACACAGGCAATGGCTGCAGTTTTGCAACCGAGTTTTTTTGCAAACGTAAGGCCACCAATTACATACGGGGTGCGTCCACTTGCAGCTAGGCCTATCACAAAATCACGTTTAGTAAGCTCGCTATCACGCAGGTCTGTCTCGCCTTGAGCGGTATTGTCCTCAACTCCTTCATGCGCCTGCACAAAAGCTTCTGTTCCGCCGGCAATTAAACCTATGACAACATTTGGATCAACACCAAAGGTTGGTGGGCATTCAACGGCATCAAGAACTCCTAAGCGGCCACTTGTTCCTGCTCCCATGTAAATAATGCGACCATTTTGCGCCAAACAGTCAGCTGCCCAGGTAATTGCGGTAGCAACTTGAGGTAACACCTGTTCTACCGCCTGAACAGCGCATGCATCTTCATGATTCATTGCTTTGGCAATTTGTAGAGCAGAAAACGTGTCGAGCTCTGTTGTATTTGGATTGCGCTGCTCGGTGCTTAATTGTGAAAGCTCTATCATAACGTTGGTCCTTACCGGTTAATCCAAAAGCGTTTACGCTGATGCATCAAGTTTTTTGTAAAGTTCAACCATCTCGGCAATGAGTTCTTTGGCGAGAATTGCCGTCATTAAGTGATCTTGAGCATGGACAAGAATGACATCAACCTTGGTGTGTTCGCCACGAGCTTCCTTACTCAGCAGTGATGTTTGTATATGGTGCGCTTCAAGAATTGAGCTATCCGCCTGTTTTAAAAGTTCTTCTGCATGAATAAAATCACCTTGTTTTGCAGCTTTAAGTGCCTCAAAGGCCATGCTTCTGGCAGCGCCGGCTTGTGCAATGAGGCCAAATGAAACCATCTCAGGATCCTGGTCTTCGGACTCATTCAAGGTATTTTGGTCATTCATAGCTCTATCCTCCACCGCTGTAAACCTCTTTGTGTTGAAGATAGCTCATGATAAATGGGGCGACAAGCTTGAGAAATTTGAATACCCCTGCATTTTATTTTTTGATTTACCACAGGGACTATATCTATAAAATTTTATAAAAGACCAGTTCATACTAGGTGTATATCTAAAACAGTAAGCAAAGTTGCATGCAATGTGGGTTGAGACTCAAATAAACCTTGAGTAAATATTTCAAGGACCGGTATGGTCAGAGTCAATTATCTACCGTTCGCCGCGTATTTATGTCAAAAATTGAAATTTAATTTCTTGTTATCTAGAATTTAATGACAAATAATTTTCACATTCTAGAATGTGTGTATACGTTAGGAAAACCCATGGTAAGCCTATTAGTACGTTTAAAACAGCATATGAATAGCGCAAGTCCAGCTGAGCGAGAGCTTATTGATCGTTTGCTTGCAAATCCTGAAGCGGCCTCAAGCATGAGTATTCATGAACTAGCAGCTCATACCTTTGCATCTCCTTCAACCATTACCAGGCTTTGCAAAAAATTGGGCCTAAAGGGTTACAAAGAGTTTCAACGCTTGCTCGTATATGATCTTGCGGTCCTCAGAGAGAGTGAGTTAGCAAAAATCGAGGATCTTGCTCCAACGGATACCACTGCCCAAACCATAGAGAAGATAACGCAGGGCAATATTGACTCGTTGAAGTTTGTTGCAAAGCTTAATGATTCAAGTGTCTATGACACCTGCGTAGATATGATGGCACGCGCTCGGGCTATTAATTTATTTAGCATGGGTGCATCGCTTTTATCGGCTCGGGACTTGCACTACAAATTATTAAGGATAGGGGTGAACTGCAACCTTATTGATGATTGGCATGGTCAATTGCTCTATGCCTCAAATAGCGGGCCCGAAGATGTGTCTATAGCAATCAGCTATTCGGGTTCGACGGAAGAAGTTAATGCTTGTGTGGCAAGGGCACGTGAGCGGGGCGGAAAGATAATTGCAATTACCGGCTCTGGTTTTGACTCAAAGCTTGCACATCAAGCTGATGAAGTTTTGTTTGTGGGCTCTACAGAACCGCTTATGCGCTCGGCAGCCATGGCTTCACGTATTGGGCAGCTTGGCGTTATTGACATATTGTTTCGCTCATTTGTAAATCGCAATTACGAGCGCTTTTCGGAAATTTTGGAACAAAACCAAATCCGAAAGCACCAGTGAAAGGTGGCTAGCATGAAGGATTATAAGATTTTGCTCGTATGTTCTGGCGGCATGTCTACCACTATTTTGATGTCAAAGATGCAGAAGTATGCGGAAGAAAAAGGGATGAATCTCAAGGTAGATGCCTGTGCCGCAAGTGCTTGTCAGGATAAGGCTTCTGAGTATGACATCATTTTACTGGGGCCTCAGATTGCGTATCAAAAGAGCAGTATTATTGCAAAAGTTTCGATTCCTGTTGTGGCTATGCAGCCGCAAGATTATGCAATGGCACGCTGTGAGCATATCTTTAAGCAGGTAGACGAGATTTTATCGTAGAAATTACAGGCAAGGCTGTCTGTTCGCAGATAAGACGGTAGGTAAAGAAAGGATGCGAAAAAATGGAAAAGTTCCAAGCGTTTCTTGATAGAACACTCGATCCTATCATGAGCAAGCTCGGCACCAATCGCTATCTCTTAGCGGTGCGCGATGGTGTGGTATCTGCATTGCCACTCATTATTGTCGGGTCGTTCTTCCTGATTGTGGCCAATCCACCTCTTCCAGAGAGCTGGGGAATTTATACCTTTTGACCTCTCATTCAGCAACAATTCTTCTCCCATACCGCGTGACCATGTATATCATGGCGCTCTATGCTGTTTTTGGCATGGGCAACAGCCTTGCACGCTCATACGACCTTGATGGCGTATCCGGCGGAATTCTTTCGACAATGGCTTTCTTGCTTACCATAGTTCCCGTGAATGTAGCGGCAGATGTAAATGCTGGCGTTGCGGGCTTTGTACTTCCTATGGCCAGTCTTGGTGGCGGCGGTCTTTTTGTTGGCATTATCGTAACCTTCTTTGCCATCAACGTATTTCGTCTTACCAATAATTCCAAGTTCAAAATCACCATGCCTGAGCAGGTGCCACCATCAGTAGCACGCTCGTTTGAGGCACTTACTCCAACGCTTATTGTGATTTTGGTTATTGGATCATTAACCTACTTCGTGGGCTTCAATTGGCACAAGGCGGTAGCCACCGTTGTAGCACCTCTTGTGAGTGCAACGGATACGCTACCAGGCGTTTTACTTATCGTCTTCTTAACTGACTTCTTCTGGTTCTTTGGTATTCATGGCGCCTCTATTGTCGGCTCGATTGCACGCCCGCTTTGGCTGACGCTGCTTGAGCAGAACGCCAATGCGGTAGCAGCAGGAGCAGCAGCAACTGCGCTTCCAGCAATTTCCGCTGAGCCATTTTATCAGTGGTTCATTTTTATTGGTGGCTCAGGTACCAGCATTGGCCTTGCCTTGCTGCTTGTAACGGTGTGCCGTTCTAAGTACCTTAAGGATCTTGGTCGCCTTGCCTTCTTCCCAGCCATCTTTAATATTAACGAGCCTTTGATTTTTGGTACGCCTATCGTATTGAATCCCGTGCTGGCAATTCCCTTTGTATTTACGCCCATGATTTGCGCTGTGATTGCGTGGATTGTAACCTCTTTGGGATGGGTTAACCAGGTAATTGTTACTGCTCCTTGGACCTTGCCTGGACCTATTGGTGCTTATTTGGCAACCGGCGGCGATTGGCGCGCATCCGTACTTTGTATTGTTCTGATTGCGGTTTCGGTGCTTTGCTACCTACCCTTTGTCAAGATGTACGATAAACAGCAAGTACAAGAGGAAGGCTCTTCTGAGGCCTAAGCACTGCCTGCCATATGCAGTAAAGTAAGAGGTTTATTTGTAGTACCTGCGCGGATCTCGGGCACCCTCTGCTCGGGGTTCGCGCTCTTTTAACTTTGAGCTATGCTCTATTTGAGCTGTTCAGCCTTGGTATGTAGAGATCCTAAAAAGGATTTAAAGGATGGAGTGGTATGCAGCGCCTTGGTATTTCAATGTATCCAGAGAAGACCACAAAAGAAGAGAGCTTTGCCTATTTAGAGCGTGCTGCAAAAGCTGGGTTTTCTCGAATTTTTAGCTGCTTATTGTCCGTAAAAGATGATAGGGATTCACTGAAGCGTGAGTATCTTGAGCTCAATACTAGGGCCCATGAGCTGGGCTTTGAGGTTATGCTCGATTGTAATCCGCGAGTTTTTGATGAGCTGGGTGTCTCCTATAACAATCTTTCCTTTTTTAAAGAACTTGGCGCTGACGGAATCCGTCTTGATATGGGATTTACCGGAAATGAAGAAGCGCTTATGACCTATAATCCCGAAGGGTTGCTCATTGAGATTAACATGAGCAATAATACGCACTACCTTGAGACCATCATGGACTATTGTCCAGATACCAATCACCTGGTTGGTTGTCACAATTTTTACCCTCATAACTATTCTGGCCTCACGCTTGAGCACTTTACGACTTGTACCAACAGCTTCAAGCGTTTTGGTTTGCAGACCGCGGCATTTGTTACTTCTCAGGCTGAGCAGAGCTTTGCAAATTGGCCAGTAACAGATGGACTGCCAACCTTAGAGATGCATCGTCATTTGCCTTTGTATCTGCAGGTTGAGCACTACATCTCTATGGGCAGCATAGACGATATTATCATTTCAAATTGCCATCCAACTGATGAAGAGCTGGAGAGCCTCAAGCAGCTTCCCCGCAATCTGGTGAGCTTTAGTGTTGAGCTTGTGAGCAATGTGCCGGACACAGAGCGCAGTATTGTCTTGGATGAGCTGCACTTTAACAGGGGAGATGTCTCAGCGCATTTCTTGCGGTCAACGCAAAGCCGCGTGAAATATAAGGGTCACAATTTTAGACTGTTTAATGCTCCGGCTCTGATTCATAGGGGAGACGTGATTATAGAAAGCAGTGAATATGGCCACTATGCAGGTGAGCTGCAAATAGCCCTAACAGATATGCAGAATAGTGGCCTGAGTAATGTGGTTGGACATATTCCTGAGAGAGAACAGTTTCTTTTGGATACCATTCGCCCCTGGCAAAAATTCCGCTTTCGAGAGGCGCGCTGATAATGCAGTGGATAGGTGTAGACGGAGGCGGAACCAAAACTCAGTTTACGCTCTTTGACGAGCAGTTTACCGCTCTTGATAGCATCTGCTTACCCAGCTGCCATGCTGCACAGGTTGGTTATGATGGCATGCACGAAATACTGAGTAACGGCATTTCTGTCCTGCTCAAAAAGAGTGGGACTGAAGTAGGCTTAGGCTTTGGTCTTGCGGGATATGGGCAAGATGCTTCAATCAGAGCTCACATTGACGATGTAGTGAGAACGGTGGCAGCGGGGCATCCCTATGAACTGGTGAGTGATGTTCGTGCTGCCTGGGCTGCAGGTCTTAATCTACAAGATGGTGTTTGTGTCATTTGTGGTACTGGTTCTATTGCATATGCCGTAGAAGGTGCAATTAAGCAGCGTGCAGGTGGCTGGGGCTGCCATATTGGTGACGAGGGTAGTGGCTGGTGGATTGGCAAAGAAACCTTGCGACTCTTTAGCCGCCAAGCGGATGGAAGAGATGCTCGGGGACCCTTATTTACCCTGATACAAGAGCGCTTGCAGCTTAGGGATGCATCTGAGCTTATTGCGTATATGCAACAGGAGTCACACAACAACAGAACCAGCGTTGCTGCTCTTACGGTACTTGCCAAGGACGCAGCGCTTGCGGGAGATCCAGCTGCACAAGCACTATTTTCTCGCGCTGCTTTAGAGCTTTCCGATATTGTTGTTGCTGCAGCTCATGGTTTGTTTAATGAGCGCAGTGCAGTACCAGTAGTGTATATGGGAGGCGTATTTGTGGGAGCTGGGCAATTGCTTACAGATGCACTTCAAGCTGCGCTTCCTCATACGTTTGTATTGCAACCTCCTCTACATAAACCAGCGCTTGGCCCCTGTTTACTTCTTAAGCAGCGTCTTAATCAGCGCCGTACTGAGCGAGGTATGTTGTTATGTTAGCTATTGGCATAATGTCTGGTACGAGTTTGGATGGAGTCGATTGCGCCCTTGTCGCTATTGATGGAGTGGACAGTTCTACAAAGGTAGAGCTCAAAGAATTTTTAACCTATCCCACGCCTTCTTGTATACGTCAGCGTATCTTAGATGCGTGTAAGCCTGGCGATGCAGATGCGCGCTTGATATGTTCGCTTAATGCGGAGCTGGGTCATTTATTTTCACGCGCAGTTTCGGCACTCTGTGAAAAGGCGGGTATTACGGACAGCGAGATTTCATTTGTAGCCTGTCACGGACAAACCATCTGGCATGAGCCTGAGGGGTCCAGAGATTACTTTGACGACAAACCCTTTCATGCTGGTACTTTACAAATTGGAGATGCTTCTATTATCGCATGGGAACACAATGTCCGTACTGTCTATGATTTTAGGGCAATGGACGTTACGGCAGGTGGGCAGGGTGCTCCGCTGGTACCGTTTTCGGAGCTCGTGCTGTATGGTTCGCAGAGCAAGAATCGAGCGCTTCTCAATATTGGAGGCATAGGAAATATTACGGTATTACCAAAATCGTACACATCAGCTGATGTATTTGCTTTTGATACCGGTCCGGGCAACATGGCAATCGATGAAGCTACCAGAAGGCTTTTTGGGACCAATATGGATGCCGGTGGACACATTGCCGCACAAGGACGAGTGCACCAAGCAGCTCTTGCTGAACTTATGTCTTGCGAATACCTTACTATGGCACCGCCCAAATCGACGGGAAGGGAGCTATTTGGTGCACAGTTTGTAGACAGGTTTATAGCAGCTCATAGTGAGATGAACCCTGTGGATGTAGTTGCTACATTGACGGAATTTACTGCAGCTAGTATAGCGGTCTGCTGCCAGCGCTTTGTAGCACCGGCATTTGACGGCGTGTTTGATGAGCTCATTATTGGTGGTGGAGGTGCGCATAATGATACCTTGGTATCGCGTATAGCAGCGCTTCTTCCCGATACTCAAGTATGCACCCAAGATGAGCTTGGCTATTCTGCAGATGCTAAGGAAGCCATAGCCTTTGCACTGTTGGGCAATCAGACCTTACAGGGTAGGCCTTCAAATATCCCTACCGCAACAGGTGCGTCTGAGCCTGTTATCCTAGGGAGCATTATCAATCCACCGAGGAGTGCGTCATGAGCAAGAAAAAACGCAACAAGAACCGCGGACATCATTCTTATAAGCAGACGATAAAGCATTCTTCAACTGAGGCCGCTGAGCTGCTTAGAGGAGAAGCAAAAAGGAGTGTTGCGGCGTCTTCCAAGTTAGTTGGCGTTATGCCTGAGCAGATGGCAAAAGAGGTTGAGCATACCGGGGTAGTTCCCTTTACCTTTAAAAGTGCCTTTATTATTGCGGGAGCAATTTTGCTGGGAACAATTTTGATCCCTTATGGTGCCTCACTGTATGGTGTGGGCATCGGCATCTCTACCACTGCTTCTCTTCCCATATTGACAGCAGCAGCCCTTGCTTGTACGCGCTACTTTATTGACTCATCTCGTGGCTTTTGTCGTGGCTTTGTGCTGAGTTTTGTGCTGAGCTTTGCTGTACTCACGCTTCTTTGCTGGCTTCTCTTTTCCAAGGGATACTGATTTAGCGTACCGTTCTGCCTAGTTTAGCCTAGCCTAGCCTAGCTTTGCTTTACCATGGTAAGAGAAATCTTCTTGCGATCTCGGTCTACCTTCTCAACCCATACCGTGACGGTATCTCCAACCCTAACCACGTCAGAGGGGTGTTTCACAAAGCGATTGGCTAATTTTGAGATGTGCACCAAACCGTCTTGATGGACGCCCACATCTACAAAGGCGCCAAAGTCCACGACGTTTCTCACAGTACCCTTAAGCTCCATGCCGGGCTCTAAATCATCAATTGAGAGAGCGGCGCGGCTAAAAATCACCTCAGGTGCATCATCTCGGGGATCTCTGCCAGGCTTTTTAAGCTCGTCAATAATATCCATAAGGGTGAGAAAACCGCAGTTGAGCTCCGCTGCAAGCTCTGCAACATTGCCTAAACGGCGCTCAATAGTGGGGATACCGCCGCGCTCAAGCTCTGAACTGGAGACACCTGCGCGTTTGAGCAGCTCGCTTGCAATAGCGTAGCTTTCAGGGTGAACACTGGTTGCATCAAGCGGGTTGCTTCCCTTGGTAATGCGCAAAAAACCTGCAGCGTTGAGAAAGGCCTTTGGTCCCAGCTTTGACACCTGTTTGAGCTCTGCGCGGTCGGTAAAAGCGCCATGCTCTTCTCGGTATGCCACGATATTGTTGGCTACGGTAGGCGTGATGCCCGAAACGTAGGAGAGCAGGCTGGCACTTGCGGTGTTTACGTTTACGCCCACCCGGTTTACCACGTCCTCTACCACGTAACCCAGCGTGCGAGAGAGCTCGGTTTGATCAAGGTCATGCTGGTATTGACCCACGCCAATGGATTGGGGAGGAATTTTTACCAGCTCAGCCAAGGGGTCCTGTAGACGTCGACCCAAACTCATGGCACCGCGCACGGTGACGTCCAAGTTGGGGTATTCCTTACTGGCAAGTTCGGATGCCGAGTAAACCGATGCGCCTGCCTCATTTACTATGGTGTAGCGCAGTTCTGGCGCTTCTTCAGAGATAAAGTCTGAAACTACCTCTTCTGTTTCTCTGCTTGCCGTGCCATTTCCAATAACTATGGTATTGACCTTATCTTTTTTGATAAGACGAGCAAGCTCTCGTTTGCAGCCTACTACGTCATGTTTGGGCTTGGTGGGATACACCACACTGTGGTCCAAAAGCTTTCCGGTCTCATCTAAAACCGCAACCTTGCAGCCCGTACGATATCCAGGATCAAGTGCGAGCACACGAGCCCCGCGAACAGGGCGCGCAGAAAGCAAGCCTTCCAGATTTTTAGCAAAGACGGCAATGGCTTCCGTTTGGGCACGTACGGTAAGTTTTGCTCGGGCTTCTCGCTCAAGTGAAGGAGCCATCAGGCGCTTATAGGCGTCAGCGATTGCTGCATCAAGCACAGGAGCAAACACGCCCTGTCTTCTCGGCCAGTGAGCACCTAGGCGCGCAATGGCCTCATCTGTATCCACGCTCAGCTGCACTTTGAGTTTTTCCTCGCGCTCACCGCGGTCTATAGCAAGGATTCTATGATTGGGAATTTTGCGATAAGGTTCAGTGTAGTCGTAGTAAGGCTCATAGGGGGTAACCTCGCTTGCGTCGGTTGCCCGAACTATTAGCTCGGCCGTGTGTTGCGTATAGGCTCTTAATTCGTCTACGTTATCGGGATCTTCTGCAATGGTCTCTGCCACAATATCTTGAGCTCCTATAAGAGCTTTTTGGGCAGTATCAAATCCTGCATCTACATTGATGTAGGGCGCGGCGGCATCAAGGGCAGAGCCTGTGGTTGTAACCTGCATGATAATCATGTTGGCTAACGGCTCAAGTCCAGCCTCACGAGCTTTTTGCGCACGGGTAAGCCTGCGTTTGCGATAGGGCTTGTAAAGGTCCTCCACACGTTGTAGTTGGGTTGCCTCTTCTATCTGAGTTTTGAGCTCAACGGTCAGCTTGCCCTGTGCATCAATCAAGAGCAGTACATCATGCTTACGATCCTCAAGATTGCGCAGGTAACCAAGACGCTCATCCAGTTTGCGCAGCGCCACATCATCCATAGCGCCGGTTACCTCTTTACGATAGCGGGCAATAAAAGGAATAGTATTGCCTTCGTCAATGAGTGTTACGGCGGCTTCTACCTTGGTTTCTGTAAGATTAAGCTCGCTGGCAAGTTGAGAGATGATGTTCATGGAGCTCCTAATCTAGCTTATGCTCGTGCTGCTGTAGTTTCAGATGGATATACTACTGCACGCACGCCCGCTCGTTCCAAATGAGAAATTTCTTCTTTGTTTGTATCGCTATCCGTGACAAGAATATGCACTTGTTCCGGGCTACCATATCTAAAGCTTGCATTAGTTCCAATCTTTGTATGGTCAGCCACGATAATATGCATATCCGAATGTTCAAGCATAAGGGAGTTTACGCTGGTTTCATGTGAGACGAGCGTTGTAAGGCCTCTATCTGCAGAAAGTCCAGAACAACCCAAGATTGCTTTTGCTGCATTGATGTGGCCCACCGTTGATAAACTAAACTCGCCCGACATAGACCACTTGGGCTGACGGATTTCTCCGCCCGTCAAAATAATAGACAGGGTTGGCGGAGGAGTAATTTGCAGTGCTTTTCCGCTGTTTGTTACGACAGTTACATTAAGAGCGGTTATGTGCTCAATGACGGAAAGCGCCGTGGAACTTGTGTTGATAAAGATGGTATCGCCATCTTCCACAAAGCGTGCTGCCTCTGCTGCAATATTGCGCTTTATCAAAACAGCGGATGAGCTTAGAGGACTGCCAAGTGGATCTATGATTTCTACAAACCCATGTGAGCGCTTGACAATGCCCTTCTCAGACAGATAATCAAGATCACGTCGGATGGTAAGCGGCGAAACCTCAAAGAGTTGGGCTAAATCAAGCACGCGCATACGGGGACGTTCACTGAGCGTAGCAACAATATCTTCTCGTCTTCTTTCAACAAGTGTTTTTGAGGTGCCCACTTCTGTTCCTCCTTGGTATAGTACCGTTGAGCGAGAAAAACATACCGTTTACCCTAGGCCACAACGATCGAGAATAAAAATATTCTACGTTCGATTGTTCGCAATCTCAAAGAACAAAGCATCAGTGCTCATAAGATATTTACTTTATATGAACGAATAGAAACAAAAAACGTTCAATAAATACATTATAAACGATAGATACGATAATTTATAACGTTCGCATCAAACAAAATCAGTGTAAGATTTTTATATAGGGGATGGCTAAGCGTTTGTCTTTCTATGGGAACGCAGAGGAGAGGTTTGCGTAATGCCCAGGGCGCTTCTCGCAAGAAGCATGAAGCGTTTTGAGGAAGACAGATAGAGAAGGATAGAGGATACTATGTTGCTTCGTCAGTTGTATGAGCTTAACCACTTCAATATTGTTGATACCCCCATGGATTGGCGCGAGGCCTTGCGCAAAGGCATTGAACCTTTACTGGTCGATAAATGCGTCGAGCCTGAGTATGCGGATTGTCTTATAAAGAATGTCGAGAAGCACGGTCCCTATATTGTACTTTTACCAGGTGTTGCAATGCCTCATGCGGTGGAAGGTGCTGTGGGTACTAATCGTGAGGCTATAAGTCTTATGATCAGCAAACATCCCGTGTATTTTGGTGAGAAGGATGATCCTGACACTACTGCAACGGTCTTTTTCACTCTCAGTGATGTCGATGCACAGTCTCATCTTCAAACTATGCAACGACTTGCCATGGTTCTCTCAAATCCAGAGGTTGTTGAGCGAC
Source organism: Atopobium minutum 10063974 (assembly GCF_000364325.1). NCBI lineage: Bacteria > Bacillati > Actinomycetota > Coriobacteriia > Coriobacteriales > Atopobiaceae > Atopobium > Atopobium minutum. Next base: position 1,437,397 of record NZ_KB822533.1, on the reverse strand, counting down.
TCGCAAAACTTACGCGTGCAGAAGAGTTGCTCGAAATAGATGCGCTTGTTGGGGACGAATAGCTCTTTTTAGCAGCTGCAATACGTACCGGTACCCGCTTAAAAATGAGTAGTACGTCCCACAAAGTATAAGAATGGGTGGAATGCTGTCTGTAAACAGGGTTCCTAGAACAACAGATATGAAGGAGAGGAAATGGACATTATTATGACAGTGGTCAAGTGGCTTGCCACTACCATCTTGTCGCAGCCCGCATGGATTATCGGCTTTATTGTCGTGATCGGCTATGCTCTTCTCGGTAAGAAGTGGTATGAGGTATTGGCCGGCTTTATTAAGGCCTCGGTTGGCTACATGATCTTGTCGGTTGGCTCTGGTGGTTTGGTAAGCGTCTTCCGCCCCATCATTGTTGGTCTTAAAGGACGCTTTGATTTAGCGGCAATGGTTATTGACCCTTATTTTGGTAACAATGCTGTTGATGCGGGCGTTAAGGCCGCCGCTGCTGGTGACTTTTCTCTGGCTGATGTTTCATTTTTGCAGGGTGCAAATATCTCGCAGTACATGCTCCTTCTGCTTTTTGCCTACATTCTTAACATCGCACTGGTTGCAGCTAAAAAGCACACTAAGTTGCGCTCCATTTTTACAACGGGCAATGTGCAAGTACAGCAGGCAGCCACCGCGCTTTGGCTCATCATGTTCTGCTTCCCCAATTTGGTGAGTGTTCCTGCCCTTGTTGTTATGACCATTCTTTTGGGTCTGTATTGGGCCGTTGGTTCCAACCTTACCATCTCACCCACCCAAGAGCTTACCGATGGTGCTGGTTTTGCCATCGGGCATCAGCAGATGTTTGGTATCTTCTTGGCTTCCAAGGCTGCTGGTTGGATGGCTCGTCGCGATGAGGCCCGTCGTGCAAAGAATCCTGAGAGGACTTCCATCTTTGATAAGAAACTGGAAGATATTGAACTTCCAGGCTGGCTGTCTATGTTTAATGAGAATATGGTTTCCACAGCGCTGCTCATGACCGTATTCTTTGGCATCATCTACCTTGTTATTGGTCCTGACTATCTTATGCAGCTCACCAAAGATGGTGCTCTGAGCGGTTCTGCTGCTCTCAAGCCTGGACAAAGTTTTGTATTTTACATCTTGTATAACTGCTTCCAGTTTGCCGTATATCTGACGATTCTTCAGCTTGGCGTACGCACCTTTGTTGCAGAGCTCACCGTGTCGTTTACCGGTATTTCTAGCAAGCTTCTTAAGGGTTCGGTACCTGGCGTAGACTGCGCTGTTACCTTTGGTTTTGGTTCAACCAATGCAGTAACCCTTGGCTTCATGGCAGGTGCAGTAGGACAGTTTATTGCCATTGGCATCCTCATTGCCATGCACAGCCCGGTTCTTGTTGTCGCAGGCTTTATCCCCCTGTTCTTTGACAACGCTGTTATCGGTGTATACGCCAATAACAAGGGTGGGCTTAAGGCCGTTCTGGTTTTGCCCTTTATCTGTGGCCTGCTGCAGGTCTTTGGCTCTGCTCTTATTGCCTCGTGGGTTCAGATGTATGCCTTCGGCGGCTACCTGGGTATGTTTGACTGGGTTACCGTCTGGCCACTCTTTACGGTTGTTATGAAGTTCCTCGGTTGGGCCGGCATTGCGGTTGTGGCTCTGTTCCTTCTGGTTATTCCACAGCTGCAGTACAAAGCCGCTCCTAAGGATGAGAACGGCAACAGCGCCTACTTCCTCGAGGTAGAGGATTACGAGAAGTACGTTGAGTATCGTGACGCTCACAAGAAAGAAGCCACAGAAACGCAGTAATTGTAGCCCCTCAGGTCGGTCCTGTCCTTATTGACACGGGACCGACCTTCTTGGCTGGATTGTTGTCTTGCTTGTCTGTCTCAACATACACGTTGTTTTGAGCGATACAACAGCATGGTTACACGTTTGCCCCCTATGGAAAGGAATAGTATGTCTGCAAAAATTCTTTGTGCCTGCGCAAATGGTTCCGGCACCTCTCTGATGATGCAACTAACGGTGGAGCGTGTGGTAAAGAAGCTCAATATGGATGTCTCGGAAGTGCACCACTGTGCCCTTGCAGAAGGCACCTCTACAGCAACCAAGTTTGATATTGCCTGCTTCCCCCGCAACTTTGAAAACATGTTTAAGTCCGCAGCTGATTCTGGAACCGTCATCTGCATTCCTTTAAAGAATGTGCTTTCCGATAAAGAAATCGAAGAGAAGTTTATTGAGGCCGGATTGGACAAGAAGTTCGCGAAATAGCGCGCTCCATACGTCACACAGCTTGCTTATTGAGGAGATGCGTTTATGAAGTATCAGAAGAAAGTTATTGCGACCGACATGGCCAAGTGCTACGCCATTGGAATGTTTGACGGTGCTGATAGCCCTAGCTTTGTGATTGCTACCGAGAAGGAAGGCCCCATTCGTAGGTTTTCACTTGATGGGACCGTACTAGAAAATGTCTGTGATGGCCCCGGTGGCGTTATGACCGTTATGCAAACACCGGGTCGTGATGATCAGCTTCTGAGTACCTATAAGTTTTTCTCGCCCAACTTTGGGGCAGACGATGCCAAGATCGTGAGCTATACGCACACCGATGATGGCAGTTGGACGCGCTCTGTTGTATGTGATTTACCCTATGTGCACCGCTTTGGCGTGCTTAAGGCTGCCGATGGACAAGAATGGCTTTTGGCATGTACCATCAAGTCGGCATGCCGGTCATTCAAGGAAGATTGGAAGACACCGGGTGCAGTCTATGCGGCAAAGCTTGAGGGAAAACTTGAGCGCTACAACCAGACCGAACAGCTTCCGCTCACACAGATTGCTCCAATACAGTTGCAAAATCATGGCTTCTATGTGGCGCCTGACCGCAGCTTTGCTCTGATTGGTACAGCGGCGGGAGTGTTTAGGTATACGCCGCCTGCAAACGATGGTGACAGCTGGCAGATTGACTGCTTGGTGGTTCAGCCCACCAGTGATATGTGCCTGGTAGATCTTGATGGTGATGGTATAGATGAGCTGGTTACCATCTCAGCATTTCACGGTGATACGCTGCGGGTCTGGCATGCAACGCAGCAGCCAGACAACTATCACATGGTTTGGGAAGACCCTCAAAAACATGCGTTTTTACATGCCATATGGTCTGGCAGCCTTGCAAATCACGCCTGCGCTCTTTTGGGCAATCGAAAAGAAGAGCGTGCCCTCATGCGCCTGTATTTCCAGGATGGCTCGTATGGTCTTGAAGTAATTGACCGTGACTGTGGACCTGCAAATGTCTGGGTGTTTAAAAAAGAGGGAAGCGATTTTATCATCTCGGCCAATCGAGAGGTCGATGAAGCGGCCTTGTACCAGGTAATCGCAGAGTAGGTATTCTTACGCGCAGCGCTTTGTCGTTACGCTAGGTATGTATAAGGAGATATATATGTCCGCTATTGATGAAGTCACCCGTGAGGGTTGGATCATGAGCACATTCCCCGAGTGGGGCACCTGGCTCAATGAGGATATTGAGAGCGCGGTTGTTCCCGAGGGTAACGTCAAGATGTGGTGGCTTGGCTGCACCGGTCTGTGGGTAAAAACCCCGGGCGACGCCAACATCACCATTGATCTTTGGACAGGCAACGGTAAGCGTACTCATGGTGACGGCAAGATGAAGGTTGGCCATCAGATGGCTAATATGGCAGGATGTCGTGCTATGCAGCCCAATTTGCGCAATATTCCTTACGTTTTTGATCCCTTTGGTTTCAAAAAGGTTGATGCGGTACTTGCAACGCATTATCACCAGGACCACATGTCAAAGGAGTGGGCTGCCCACGTAATCCAGTCCGGCATGACCACCATTGACGAGAATGGCAATGAGATTCCCGTACCCTTTATTGGCCCGGAGAAGTCCGCTGATTTTTGGCGCAAATGGGGTGTGCCCGAGGATCGCATCAGGGTGGTAAAGCCTGGCGATATCATCACCATTAAGGACATGAAAATTGTCTGCATGGATTCCTTTGATCGTACCTGCATCACCACAACCGATTCCACCGGTCCTGACCGTGAGGACCTATGGGGTAAGTGCCCCATGGATATGGATGAGAAGGCCGTTAATTACCTGCTTATCACCCCTGGTGGCAATATTTATCACTCCGGTGACTCGCATTATTCTATCTATTTTGCCAAGCATGGTAAGGACATCATGAAGCAATACGGCGGTGTAGACGTTGCCTTTGGCTCTTATGGCTGCAATCCGCTGGGTATGCAGGACAAGATGGAAGCCTCTGATATTTTGCGCATGGCTGAAGACCTGCTGGCCAAGGTGGTTATTCCCATTCACTGGGACGTGTGGACCAACTTTGCGGCTGATCTCAATGAGATAGAAGTCCTGTATCAGATGCGCAAGGATCGTCTGGATTATCGCTTTAAGCCGTACTACTGGAAGGTGGGCGGCGAATACACCTATCCTCTCGATAAGGACAAGAAAGAGTATATGTATGATCGTGGCTTCCATGACTGCTTTGACCATGAACCCAATGTTCCATTCCGCTCGGTTCTTTAGGGGGCAACACGCATGATGCTCAAAGAATTGCGTGAGAAGGTCTATGAAGCCAACATGAATCTCCCCAAGCATGGCTTGGTAGTTTTTACCTGGGGTAATGCTTCAGAGATTGATCGTGATAAGGAGCTTTTTGTCATCAAACCTTCTGGTGTTTCCTATGATGAGCTCAGCCCTGAGTCTATGGTTGTGTGCGATATGGATGGCGCCGTGGTTGAAGGCAGTCTCAATCCCTCATCTGACACAGCAACACATGCCTATTTGTATCGTGCGTGGGATGCGGTTGGCGGAATCGTTCATACGCATTCTGCATCCGCAACCTCTTGGGCACAGGCTGGTCGGTCTATTCCTTGCTATGGCACCACACAGGCTGATTATTTCTACGGCGAGATACCTTGTATGCGGGGGCTTACGCAAGAAGAGATAGAAGAAGCCTACGAGTACAACACCGGCAAGGTAATCGTCGAGGGTTTTGAAGGATGCGATCCTCTTGCGCAACCCGGTTGTTTAGTGCGCAATCACGGGCCCTTCTCGTGGGGTAAGGATGCTGCAGCCGCGGTGTACCATGCCGTGGTTGTGGAAGAAGTGGCAAAGATGTCTCTTAATACGGAGCTACTTTGTGGGTCTATAGGTCGGCCTTGTGCAAAAGCCCAAGCTCCTCAATATTTGCTCGATAAGCACTACCAGCGCAAACATGGGCCCCATGCGTATTATGGACAAAACTAGCGGATACGCGATAGTGGCTGCTTACAGGGCATGCACTGCGTATTGCGTACTATGAGAATAACAAGGGCATCAGACGCACAGGTAAGTCGTTTGATGCCCTTTTAGTAAAAGGAGTAGGTATGAGTAAAACATACCAACTGGGACTCTATGAGAAAGCTATACCAGATACGCTTGACTGGGAGGAGCGTCTGAGTACTGCAGCAGCGTGCGGCTTTGACTACCTGGAGATTTCTGTTGATGAATCCAGTACACGGCAGGCTCGCCTTGATTGGACGGCGCAAGAACGTCAGGCCGTCATTCAGGCCATGCGCAACACCGGTGTGTCACTTGGTTCTATGTGTCTTTCTGGCCTGCGTAAATGGCCTTTTGGAGCAAAAGATCCTCAAAAACGTTCCTATAGTTTGGTAATGATGGATAAGGCTCTTGATCTTGCCTGTGATCTTGGGCTGCACATCATTCAGCTAGCGGGATATGATGCGTATTACGATGAGGATGCTTGGGATGGTTCCGAGGCATATTTTGCAGAGAATTTAGCTCGGGCTACCGAGATGGCGGCTACCGCTGGTGTTGTTTTGGGTTTTGAAACTATGGAAACGCCCTTTATGGACACGGTTACTAAGGCCATGCGCTATGTAAGCCACATACACAGCCCCTTCTTAGGGGTATATCCCGATGTGGGAAATCTTACCAATGCTTCTTTTTTGTATGGTACGTCCGTATCGGATGATATCGCCACAGGTACTGGTCATATCTTTGCGGCGCACCTTAAAGAGACGAGAGCTGGGCAGTATCGCGATATGTTTTTTGGTGAGGGTACTACGGATTATGTCGGCGCGCTGAGTCAATTGATTCCCCAGGGCGTACGGCGCTTTGTGTGTGAGCAATGGTATCTTGGTTCGGCTGAGTGGGAAGAAGATCTTGTCCATGCTTCTGAATTTGCACGTAGTCAGATTGAGAGGTATCTGCCATAGGGTTTATATCGGGATCAAAGGTAAGCGAGAAAAGCGAGTGCCGAGAAAAGCAGGTGCCGATAAAACCGGGAAGGGAAATAAGAAACAAACGAGAAGGACGCCTGTCATCTGGCAGGCGTCCTTTTTTGCAGGGTATCGGCATGCAATCTAGCTATCGGGCAGGCTAGCCGTCTTACTATGCTGGCTTTTGTGCGCGTTTCTCATCAGCTAAAGTAGGCAACTCCGCTTTCAAAAAGGGGCTGGAAGGTGGTACCAGCAACGTTTTTGTAGAGGTCCTTATCGTAACGCTCCGTATGGCCCATCTTACCCAGAACGCGTCCATCAGGGCTGGTAATGCCTTCAATAGCCCATGCAGAGCCATTAGGATTGACGTCCAAGCCCATGGCGGGGATACCGTTTTCATCGCAATATTGCGTGGCAATTTGACCGTTTTTCTCAAGAGAAGAGAGCAACTCTGAAGAAGCAACAAAACGGCCTTCACCATGGCTGATGGCAATGGTGTGAATGTCATCCACTGAACACTGGGAAAGCCATGGGGACGCATTGGAAGCTATGCGCGTGCGCACAAGTCGGCTTTGATGGCGGCCAATGGTATTAAAGGTGAGGGTGGGGCAGTGTTCATCCATGGGAACAATGTCGCCATAAGGAACCAGACCCAATTTAATGAGTGCCTGGAAGCCATTGCAGATACCAAGCATCAGTCCATCTCGGTTGTTTAAAAGATCGCGGACTGCTTCGGTAACCTCAGGTGCGCGGAAGAACGCGGTAATAAATTTGGCAGATCCATCGGGTTCATCGCCACCAGAAAAGCCGCCAGGAATCATAACAATCTGAGATGAGCGGATATACTGGGCAAGCTGTTTGGTTGACTCGGCAACCGCCTGAGGGCTGAGGTTGTTGATGACAAAGGTTGTGGGAAGTGCTCCTGCACGCTCAAATGCGCGCGCGGAGTCATACTCACAGTTGTTTCCAGGGAACACGGGGATGATTACTCGTGGTTTGGCAATAGCGGCATGTGCGTGGGCCCTGCTGGATGCTACAAAGCTCACCTTGTGGGTGGTCTGAGCTGAGCTGCGGTAAGGATATACACCTTCCAGCGCGGATTCCCAGGTTTCCTGCAGCTTGGCAAGGTCAAGCGTTTCATTGCAGGCAACAAAGCGGTACTCTGCGGTGGTTGTGCCAAGGTAAGAGACGGTGAGGTTTGCAGGAATTTGGGGCAGGTCCACATTTGGGGCAAGCTCAACAACAAAGCTGCCGTAGGCTAGGCTCAGCAGGCTTTCTGCCGAGAAGTGCTCATCAAGCTTGACGCCAATACGGTTGCCAAGGCAGGATTTAAACAGTGCCTCTGCTACACCACCATAGCCAGGAGTGGTTACACTAACGGCTATCTTGGACTGGATGAGCTGTTCTATAAAGTTCAGAGCAGCGATAAGTGAAGAAGCCTCGGGCATGATGCCGTCAGCAGTATAGTGAGGAACCACTGAAATAAGCTGGTGATTGGCGGCCTTAAACTCAGGGGAAACAACCGTATCTGTCTTGCCACAAGCGGTTGCAAATGAGACCAGGGTGGGAGGGACATCGAGCTTCTCAAAGGAGCCAGACATGGAGTCCTTACCACCAATGGCACCAACGCCCAAATCAACTTGAGCCATGAGGGCACCAAGTACGCTGGCGACGGGCTTACCCCAACGCGTGTCCTCTGTGCGTAGACACTCAAAATACTCTTGGAAGCTTAGATATGCATCTTTGCGCTTAAAGCCAGTGGCAATCAGTTTGGAAAGTGACTCTACTACCGCGCAATAGGCGCCGGCGTATTGATTTTTCTCACAGAGATAGGGGTTAAAGCCCCAGGCCATACCAGAGCAGGTAGTGGTAGTGCCGTCTACAGGAAGCTTAGCTACCATGGAAAGAGCTGGTGTGAGTTGGTGGGTGCCACCAAAGGGCATGAGTACCGTTGCTGCGCCAATGGTGGAGTCAAAACGCTCAGACAGACCCTTGTTAGAAGCAACGTTACTATCAGATACCAGCGAGTTCATCTGTTGTGCAAAGCTTGTTCCATCCCACTTGGGTACGAAGGGTTCACTGGCAGTGACGTGTGCATTTTGATGTTTGGGAGCACCGTTAGACGCGAGAAATTCTCGAGAAATATCTACGATAGTGTTGTCATTCCAGTGCATGACCAAGCGTTTTGCCTCGGTAACTGTTGCGACGGGCGTAGCTTCCAGGTTTTCCTCATGTGCATAGCCTAAGAAGGTCTCTACATCTGTAGAGGCAAGAGCTACAGCCATGCGTTCTTGAGATTCACTCAAAGCGAGTTCTGTGCCGTCAAGGCCTTCGTATTTTTTGGGCAGAGCATTAAGGTCAATTAAAAGCCCATCGGCAAGCTCACCAATGGCTACGCTTACCCCGCCTGCGCCAAAATCGTTGCAACGTTTAATAAGCTGGCATGCATCTTTGCGGCGGAACAAGCGTTGGAGTTTACGCTCAACAGGGGCATTACCCTTTTGAACCTCTGCACCACAGTCTTCCAAAGAATCCATGTTATGTGCCTTGGATGAGCCCGTTGCACCACCAATACCGTCACGGCCCGTACGGCCACCCAGCAAGACGATAACGTCACCAGCGGCAGGTTCTTCTCGGCGGACATGTTGAGCAGGAGTAGCAGCTACAACAGCACCAATCTCCATGCGCTTGGCTATATATCCTGGATGGTACAGCTCATTTACCTGGCCAGTTGCCAAGCCAATCTGATTGCCATAAGAAGAGTAGCCTGCAGCAGCTGTGGTTACAAGCTTGCGTTGAGGCAGCTTACCCTCAAGCGTTTGAGAAATGGGAACCCTGGGATCGCCTGCACCCGTAACACGCATGGCTTGGTATACATAACTACGGCCGGAAAGCGGGTCGCGAATAGCGCCGCCAATACAGGTTGCTGCGCCGCCAAACGGCTCGATCTCTGTAGGATGATTGTGCGTCTCATTTTTAAAGAGGAAGAGCCAGTCTTCATCCACGCCGTTAACATCTACTTTGACCTTAACGGTGCAGGCATTGATTTCATCGGACTCGTCCAGATTGGTGAGAATCCCCTGGTGTTTGAGATATTTTGCACCAATGGTACCCATGTCCATAAGGCAAATGGGCTTGTGATCACGTCCCAGCTCATGGCGCATGGCAAGGTACTTCTGGAAAGCCTCTTGGACAACGGCGTCATCAAATGTGATGCTGTCCAGTTCTGTGCCAAACGTGGTGTGACGGCAGTGATCCGACCAATACGTGTCAATCACTTTAATCTCTGTAATGGTGGGGCAGCGACCTTCTTGGGCAAAGTAGCGCTGGCAAAATTGAATATCAGCTAAGTCCATTGCCAGACCCTGCTTGGCGATAAACGCTGCGAGTTCGTCTGTAGAAAGCGTGAGGAAGTCATCGAGAATTTCTACAGCCTTGGGGACTGCAAGTTGCATCTGTAGGGTTGAAGGCAGCTCAAGGGAGGCTTCGCGTGCTTCAACCGGATTGATAACATAATGTTTAATAGCAGCAACATCTGCATCACTCAGATTGCCATACAGTAAGTAGACTTTTGCAGAACGAACGGTTGGGCGCTCGCCTTGACCGATGAGTTGGATACACTCACTGGCAGAATCCGCACGCTGATCAAACTGACCAGGCAAAAACTCAACAGCAAACAGGATGGCATCGTCTGCAGCAGGCATGTCCAAAGACACGGTATCTACCTGCGGCTCACTAAATACGGTTGGAATGCACTTCTCAAAGAGTTCCTGCGAAATGCCCTCGGTATCGTAGCGATTGATAATGCGCACATCACTCAGCGAGGAAATACCAAGTGTGTCACGAAGCTCAGTGCATAAGGCGTGAGCCTCTCCAGCAAACTCGGAGCGCTTCTCGACAAAAACACGTAAGACCATCTGTCCTGCCCTTCTGTGGGTTACAAGTGCTGCTTGTTGAGTTGTGTGTTTACACCTCTACATCATACGTCGCTCTGCCAACAAGTTGGTCGATAAATGCAGTGTTCACTTGATAGAAAGAAATAAGACATGTCCACCAGTTTTTATTTGTTGCAGTTTGTGGCATGTATACAGATGCGATAAAGGTATTATTGAATTGGTACGGTTTTAATCCTATATAGATGGAGGCTTACATGCTTGTTAATGCAACAGCAATGCTTCAGAGCGCAGAGCGCGGCCACTATGGTATTGGTGCATTTAACACCAACAACCTTGAGTGGGCATCTGCCATTTTGGATGCAGCCGAGGAACTTCAATCTCCACTCATCATTCAGTGCACCGGTGGTGCTGCTAAGTGGCAAACGAGCTTCAAGATTGTTTCTTTAATGGTTCATCAGCTGGTTGAGGACAAGAACATTACCGTTCCTGTTGCTCTGCACCTTGATCATGGTACCTATGAGCAGTCTTTGGAGTGCATTGCTGCTGGCTTTACGTCCATTATGTACGATGGCTCCCATGAGGAGACCTTTGACATTAACTTGTCTCGTACCGAGGAGATCGTAAAGCTTGCTCATGCCAAGGGTATTTCTGTTGAAGCTGAAGTTGGTGGCATTGGTGGTACCGAGGATGGCGTAACCTCCAACGGCGAACTTGCTGATCCTAATCAGTGCAAGCAGATTGCAGACCTTGGTGTAGATTTCTTGGCTTGTGGTATTGGTAACATCCATGGTCTGTATCCCGCTAACTGGGCTGGCCTGTCCTTTGAGCGCCTGAGCGAGATTAAGGCTCTGACAAAGGATTTGCCTTTGGTACTTCATGGTGGCACTGGTATTCCAGTAGACCAGATTAAGAAGGCTATTGAGTTGGGTATTTCTAAGATCAATGTAAACACGGATCTTCAGGTTGCCTTTGCCGCTGCAACACGTGCCTATATTGAGTCTGGTGCTGATAAGCAGGGCAAGGGCTACGATCCTCGTAAGCTTCTTAAGCCTGGTCGCGATGCTATTGTTACCCGCACCAAGGAGCTCATGGTTGAGTTTGGTTCTGACGGTAAGGGTTGGAACTAAGTTCATCTGCGCGTAGCATAGCGTTATTTTTGCTTTAATGCATACAAATGCCCTCTTTGCCAATACTCGGTAAAGGGGGCATTTTTAACATATTTTGGGTCTCAACTAACCCTCTAGTTCAAGTAACCCTACAAAAAGATAAAACATATAAATTCATAAATATATAGCTGTTCACCTGGGTATATGTACACGAGTAAAAATAGGTGGAACAGCTTGACAATGCTGAGTAAAATTAAGGAGATTCTTTCGGCAGCAGGCCTGCTGCTTATTTGTACCCGATCAGGAAGAGGCCCTATGACTCGAAAGATGTATCAAAAAGTTGTTGCTGCCATGCTCACAACTTCTTTATCGGTATGTACCGTTGGCCTGGCGCTTCCTCAGGTTGCTGTTGCAGACGAGTCTTCTGCTGCGCTTCAGGCAAAGCTTAATGATGCCAAGACTCAATTGAATAAGCTGTATGAGCAAGCTGAGCAAGTGGGCGAGGCTCTCAATGAGACACAGGTCCAGCTTGATTCCACCAATAAGGACATTGAGCAAACCAATAAGGACATTGAAGCCAAGAAGGCAGAGCTGGCAGAGGCTCAGAAAACGCTTTCAGGCCGTGTATCTGCTAACTATAAAAGCGGCGGCACCTCAATGCTCGAGATTATTTTGAGCTCGTCCAATTTTGAAGAGCTGGCCAATAATCTGTACTACGCTCAGAAGGCCAATGAGTCTGACGAGAAGGTCATTGGTCAGGTAAAGACTGTTCAGGCCGAACTTGACGCAAAGCAGTCTCAGCTTACTGAGCAAAAACAGCAGCAAGAAAATTTGCTTGCTACTCAAAAATCCCAGCAGGCAGAGCTTAACGAGCAGTCCAAGAAGGCTGAGGAGTACGTAAATAATCTTGACCAGCAGGTTAAGGACAAAATGGAAGAGGAGCGCAAGGCTGCAGAGGCCGAGGCTCGCGCCAAGGCAGAGGCTGCTAAGAAGGCAGCAGAAGCTAACAACGGCAACTATTATGATCCCTCTTCTGTCAATAACGGTGGCAACAGTGGCAAGAGGAGCTCAGGCAGCTCTCAGGTAAGCAGTAACTGGCGCAACCAGGTTATTGCAGCTGCTACCTCTAAGATAGGTGGCGGTTATCGCTTGGGTGCCAGTGGTCCTAGCATTTACGATTGCTCTGGCTTGACGCAGTATGCCTATAGCACTATTGGCATATATATTCCTCACAGCTCTGCTTCTCAGGCTGCGTATTGCAATAAGCCCGCTTCTCAGGCTCAGCCTGGCGATCTTGTCTGGCGCCCCGGCCATGTAGGTATTTACATTGGCGGTGGCACTACCATTGAGGCAATGAGCCCCAGTCAAGGAATCACCTATGGTTCTTTGAGCAGCTTTAGTCGTGCTGGTTCACCCGTGTAAGGGCAGTATAAGTATAAAGTCGCAGTCAAAGCTAGTACATTCAATCTAAAAATCCGATCGCATTTGAGTGGTCGGATTTTTGTTTCAGATTGTATCAGGCGCTGTTGGCTTGGTAACGGGCTAGACAGGTATTCAGACTTTAAAAGTAATAATGCCTTTTTGCATAAGTTTTGTAATGCGGAACTGATAAAAATCTGGATTAAGCATGCCACCTGTTTTTTGTGAGAGAGACTCCATAAGCCTCCACGCGATATTTGGTAGTAGGTACTGTTGTTTTTCTTCTTCGCTCATCGATTTGTATGGGTTGGCTGCGTCATAGGCTTTGCAAAAGGCAATGATATCTTCATCAAGTACATCCTCATTACAACTTATTGGAACACCATTTGGCGCAAGGCGCAAAGGAGCATTTTCCTTTACTAACTTTTGCCACTGCTGTGCACAGGTTTTTTGGTCCAGATCAAAGCCTGCATCGATAAGCTCGGTTAAAAATGCGGTATTAACATGCTTGTCATCAAGCCATAGTATTGATGGAGTAACAAGCTCTATACCTTTGATACCCTGCAGCTTTGTCTGTGGATCTACTAGTGAGCTTATATATAACAAACCAAGCGCCGCATAAGGGTAGGGAAGCATCCAGACTCTTAGTGCTTCTGCCTGTGCAACGATGGTGAGAAAGGCTTTGTATCGTTGTTCAAAATCTTGATCGATGCTATATCCCAGACGCAGTAACTCTGACTTCCTCTCTTTAGGAGTCATGGTGTTGATAGCACCAAAACATACACTATCTGGAAAAACCGCTATTTCTCCTAGTGAGTAGTCTTCTCGTGCCGCAAGTTTAAGCGTGCTTTCACTTGTACTATCAAAGCAAACGTCTACAAGCATATCTCTGTTACCCCCCCACAGTTACCTCTTATAAAGTTACGAGCTAGAGGCATACCATGGTACGGAAACCACGGCTTCCATAGTACGAATCTGCTCCATTATGAAAGGTAAAAACACGGCCATAGCGTTTCTCGCAAAAGAGTGCACCGCCATGGGAGCGTAGGTCTTGTGGTGTGGCCACCCAACAAGATACTTTGGTATCAAGCTCTACAACCTGCTGGATAAGATGATACTCAGCTTCTGTAAGGAGGCAAGCAGAGCTGCCCCAAGCTGCAATGACATCTTCAACGCTGGAGCGAGGAGGGTTCTTTTTACGATTGATTAATACCTCATGGTCGTAACATAGGCTGGTACGGTCTTTGGTGGGTTTGGCATAGCAATCTACAAATAAAATCGCATACTCAGGGGTGGCCAGTGCTTCAATAACGTCGGGTTCACCGCCTGTAGACTCCATGGCGTACAGTGCTGTTTGAGCATCCTTGCTGGCAGCAATTGCATGAGAAACAAGGTCCCAAGAGATGGTGGGATGGCGCTCTGTATGCCTTTCAAAACGTGTTTGTAAAACAGCAAGAAGCTCACTGAGTTCCATGGGGCTCCCTTCTCATGCGCATTTAATAACGCAGTTACAGTGTAACACTACCGAACGCAGCAGCACCAAGGGTGCGCCTGTGGGCTTAGTTACAGTGCACTGAAGCTAGGCATATCACCTTTTTGATCGTCGGGAATTAAATCGGTGAGGCGCTTGCTGTCCAAAAATTGACTGGTAACCATCCCCAAATCACGCCAAATAGGCAGCGTGGTGCAGGTTTTGATATGCTCACAGATTTCGCCAGAGCTGCAGTCAAGACAGGTAACGGGAGCCAAGGTTCCCCCTTCTGCAACGCGTAGAATTTCTCCGAGCGTATACTCCTCAGGCTTACGAGACAGCTTGTAGCCGCCGCCTTTACCGCGTTGGCTATCCACCAGACCACCCTTAAGCAACAAGGAAGTAACCTGCTCAAGATACTTGCGAGAAATACCTTGACGCTTGGAAATATCGCCTAAAGAAACCCATCCCTCATGTACTGCCAGATCGGACATGACGCGTAGGGCATAGCGACCTTTAGTGGAAAACATGCCAGCCATTAGCTGCTCACCTCGTTAGCGGATTGATTGCCGGATTGTGCGAGCATCTCGTCAAGTGTACGCCACGCAAGCTCTGCACATTTTACGCGTGCAGGCATGCGTGAAATGCTTTCAAAGCAGCTTGCATCTTCAAGCTGAGCCAGTACGGCAGGATCGGTTTCCTCGCCACGAATCATGCGTTCAAAAAGGGCACAGGCATCACGGGCTTGAGCAATAGTTTTGCCTTCTACCAGCTCACTCATCATATCTGCGGAGGCTTGGCTAATGGCACAACCGCTACCCGTCCAGCTTGTCTCGTCAATCGTGCCATCACTGGCAAGGCGAATGTGCAGGGTAAGGTCGTCACCACAAGAGGGGTTGATGCCTTCATGTGAACAGGTAGCGTCTTCAAGCTCATAGTTATAGTCCGGATGGGAAACATGGTCCATCAGAGCCTGCGAATAAATAGTGCTATTAGGCATGAAAAATCTTCCTTACGTTGTGCAGGCCATCAATGAGCTGGTCTATGTCGTTCTTATCGTTGTACAGCGCAATGGATGCACGGCAGGTGCTGTCCACGCCAAGCCATGCGAGCAGAGGCTGAGCACAGTGGTGGCCGGCGCGAATAGCCACACCAGACATGTCGAGAATGGACGCCACATCATGGGGATGTACGTTGTGCATGCTAAAGGCTACAGAACCGATATGTGCATCTGGCTGTTGAGGGCCATGGACATCAATAAAGTCCAGGGTATTGAGCTGCTCACACAGATATGCTGCAAGCTTGCGCTCGCGCTGCTCTATTACATCCATGCCGATCTGCTCGATATACGTAAGTGCTGCGTCAAAAGCATAAATACCAGCAGCGTCTTGGGTGCCGGCTTCAAACTTCATGGGCACAGGTGCCCAGCTGGCCTGGGTTTCTGTGACGGAATCGATCATTTCTCCACCCGTCAGGAAGGGAGGCAT
This sequence comes from Atopobium minutum 10063974, assembly GCF_000364325.1. Taxonomy (NCBI): domain Bacteria; kingdom Bacillati; phylum Actinomycetota; class Coriobacteriia; order Coriobacteriales; family Atopobiaceae; genus Atopobium; species Atopobium minutum. The sequence continues at coordinate 1,421,781 of NZ_KB822533.1, read as the reverse complement.
GGCGTTAAGGATGTCGAGCTTGCCCCATAGCACGCCAATGCCCATAGGACCAAGCGCCTTGTGTGCCGAGAAGGCCATGAGGTCGCAATCCAGATCCTGTACATCAACCGTAAGATGCGGAACACTTTGTGCACCATCTATGATGGCGACGGCACCCATTTGGTGCGCGCGGGCAATAATATCCTTGGCAGGGGTTTCTACACCCAAGACATTGGAAACCTGCGTTACCGAGACAAGCTTGGTCTTGGGGCCAATAGCGGCATCAATTTGCTCTTGTGTGATAGTGCCATCCTTACGAGGGCGTAAATAGATAAGCTTTGCGCCTACCTGAGCACAGAGCTGCTGCCAAGGAATGAGGTTGGAGTGGTGTTCCATAATGGAAATAACCACCTCATCACCCTCATGAATAAGCTGCTTGCCAAGGGTTTGTGCAATCAAATTAAGAGACTCAGAAGCATTGCGAGTAAACACAATTTCTTCTGGACGTGCGGCTCCAATGTGGGCAGCTACATGCGCACGGGCCTTCTCGATAGCCTGAGTTGCTTGGACCGAGAGGGTGTACAAACCACGCAGAGGGTTGGCGTTCATGGTCTCATAGAAGGATTTTTGAGCCTCCAGCACGACCGCAGGACGCTGAGCTGTGGCGGCACTATCCAAAAAAGCAAGCTGAGGGTTGTTGACCAACAGAGGAAAATCTTGCTTAAACGGATTGCTTGTAATGTCGGTAGTCGCGCTGCTGGTGATCTGATGGGTATTGTGGTTCATATACAACTTACCTCTGTTCCAGTTCTTGGGCATCTTGCGTGCCATAGATACGCTCGGTTGCCGCAATAACGCTGCGACGAGCTTCGGGCGTGTGTGCGTGTACGTAGGCATCATCACACACGGCATGTGAGATAAGCTCAATAGCCTGCTGTTCTGTGAGTCCGCGGGCGTTCAGGTACTCAAGCTGCTCGGGCGAAACAGCGCCTACAGTAGCTCCGTGATCTCCCGCTACGTCGTCCTCACCGCACAAAATAGTGGGCAGGCTCTTGTTGATTACATTTTTGCCAGCCAATACCACGGTTTCATTTTCAAGACCCGCGGCACCTTTAGCGCCGTGGATAAGGTCAATGGTGTCACGCAGGGTTTTTGATCCGCCGTCTTCCAGTACACCAGAAATAGCAATGTCGCAGCGTGTATTGCAGCCGCGCATGCGAGCGGTGTAGTTCATATCGAGCGTTTCTTTGTTGCGTACAAGGTAGCGCACGTATAGATCGGCGCGCGAGTTATCGCCAGCTAGATTAACGGCCATGCCACTTGCCGTGGTTGCGCCAGAAAGTACAAACTGCTTGGATTCAAGCATTGCGCTGTCCTGTAGCTCTATACCTATATTGTTGAGGTAGCTACGATTATTTCCGCAGGTAAAGCTGGTGAGAATAACATGCGCACCGGGGCGTGCAATAACGCGCAGACCTTGAGCTGCAGCGATAGGCGTATCGGAGGCGTCTGCAGTGGTAGCGGCATTAGCAGCATTGGTAGCGGTACCGGCGCGGTCAGTTCCTGCCTCAGAGCCTTCGCGCGTCTCTACGATGGTGATGGTTGCAGTAGCGTTCTCTTCTACCACAATATCGGTGGCAAGGTAGGGGTTTGTATCGGAAACGAGAATATCCACGTCTTGCGTAGTACTTGCGGGAACCGATATGGTGTTGCGCGCACCAGCTATCTGGTCAATCCAGGTAGCTGCCTGCATGCCCGATCCCATTTCCAGCGCGTCCAGCTCTGCTGTGCGCGCAGGAACAGCCGCAGGCTCAAGGGGTTTATCGGCAGCAGGAACCTGCAGCGTGATGTCATTTATATGTAAGTAATTCCAGGTCTGAGCAACGGGAGTGTTGACGCCTGTGAGCGTTTGAACTGCCATTATCCAATTGCCCCTTCCATTTCTAGCTTAATGAGGTTGTTCATCTCAATGGCGTACTCTAAAGGAAGCTCCTTTGAGACGGGGTTAGCAAAGCCGTTGACAACCAAAGTACGTGCTTCTTCTTCAGAGATGCCACGGCTCATGAGGTACAAAATGGTGTCGTCAGAGATGCGACCAATGGTTGCTTCGTGTCCAACGGATGCTGTGGCACAGCGTACGTCCATAGCAGGAATGGTGTCAGAACGGCTGATGTCATCGAGCATGAGGGAAGCGCAGCTTACCGTGGCCTTTGCGCGATCTGCCGCGGGCGTTACCACAATGGAGCTGCGGAAGGTGGAGATGCCGCCGCCCTTGGAGATGGATTTGGTTGAGATAGAGGTCTTGGTATCGGGGGCAGACATGATGACCTTGCAACCGGTGTCCAAGTTTTGTGTGGCGCCAGCAAAAGTAATACCCGTAAACTCACAGGTAGAGCCTGCACCGGTAAGGAAGGTAGAAGGATAGAGGTAGCCCACGTGGCTACCAAAACTGCCAGAAACCCACTCCATGTTGCCACCCTCTGCCACCTGAGCACGCTTGGTATTGAGGTTGTACATGTTTTTTGACCAGTTCTCGATGGTGGAGTAGCGCAGGCTTGCATTTTTGCCTACAAAGAGTTCTACGGCACCAGCGTGAAGATTGGCTACGTTGTATTTAGGTGCCGAGCAACCCTCAATAAAGTGCAACTTAGCACCGGGTTCAACAATAATAAGCGTATGTTCAAACTGGCCAGCACCTGCTGCATTAAGACGGAAGTAGCTCTGGAGAGGGAAGGCAACCTCAACTCCTTCTGGCACATATACAAATGAGCCACCAGACCACACTGCGCCATGAAGTGCAGCAAACTTGTGATCATGGGGAGGAATGAGCTTCATAAAGTGCTCTTTGATGAGCTCTTCATACTCACCGTGCAGCGCTTCTTCAATACCAGAATAGACAACGCCCATCTTAGATGCGCTGCTCTGCATATTGTGATATACCAGCTCGGAGTCATACTGGGCACCAACGCCTGCCAAATAGGCACGCTCTGCTTGAGGGATGCCAAGACGCTCAAAGGTATCACGTACTTCTTCTGGCACCTCTTCCCAGGTGGTAGCCTGCTTGGTTTTGGGCGCAACATAGGTGGAGATGTGGTCCATATCCAAACCATCAATTGCAGGGCCCCAGTTAGCGGGCATCTTCATTTTTTGATAGAGTTCGAGTGAATGCATGCGTAAATCGAGCATCCACGCGGGTTCATCTTTTTTCTTGGAGATGGACTCTACAATTTCTGGTGTGAGTCCATCGGCATACCGCTCGTAGCCTTCTTCGGACTTAACAAAGTCGTAAAGACTGCGATCAATATCGTTTACTTGCTCTGTCATTACTTGCCGTCTTTCTGAGTAAAGTAGGACTCAAACTGTTCAAAGCCTTCGCGGTCAATCTCATTGATAAGATCTGCGCCACCCTCGGCAACCATGTGACCGCGCATCATCACGTGGGTCCTATCAACATCAAGACGCTCAAGAATGCGTGTGTTATGCGTAATGACGATAAGAGCGCCGTTACAGGACTCACGATAGGCCTCAATGCCGCGCGAAACCACGCCCAACGCGTCTACATCCAGGCCAGAGTCGGTCTCATCGAGAATGGCGAGCTTAGGTTGCAGCAGCAACAGTTGCAGCATCTCTACCTTTTTCTTCTCGCCACCGGAGAAACCTACGTTAAGTTCACGGTCCAAGTTAGCTGGATCCATATCAAGTTGAGCCGCAAGCTCGGCAACCCGTGCGCGGAATTGCTTGGACTTCATTTTGAGCTCGGGGCGCTTATCAACAATGGTGCGCAAATAGCTGTTAAGAGGTACGCCAGGAATTTCAACAGGTGCCTGGTAAGACAAGAAAATGCCGGCTAGCGAGCGCTTATCGGAAGAAAGCTCGGTGATGTCTTGATCATCAAATATGATGGAGCCACTGTTTACCTGATATGCGGGGTCGCCCATAATTACGTGGCCGAGAGTAGATTTACCGGCGCCATTATGACCCATCAACACGTGGGTTTGACCAGCGCCCACTTCTAAATTGATACCATGAAGGATAGTTTTATCCTCCGTGCCAGCATCAAGCTCGCTTACGCGAAGCAGAGATTGTGTCATTGTTGTTCTCCTTACGCCCGTATGGGCACTCCTCCTTACATGAAGTAGGGAATGGTTGCGCGTTGGAGTGCTCATGCATCTGTTTGCAAAAGTTAACCCTGGCAAATAAAAACCTACTTCAGTACTAGGATATTATTCCTCAATACATATGCTTTATTCCTACGAGTTTTAGGGTATTTTAGGAATCACAAGGTATATTCACAGCAACATAACAATACCTCCGGCATCTGTGCAGCCAAGTGCCGTAAAATGGTATGAATTATGTATGATGGGAGTCCCGCCGAGTTTTACTTGGACCTCCAAAAAAGACGTTACACAGGAGCTGCGCATGATGCTTTCCCAGCTAGATGTGGCCGGCATTGCCGACTATGCACGCATAGCGTTATCTGAAGATGAGTTGGCGCAAATGACAAACTATCTCAATGAGGCAATAGGGCTTTTGGATCCCATTTGTCACTATGAGCTTGAGGGGGTTGAGCCTACCTATCACCCCATTGGAGACTTATCTAATGTAATGGGAGCGGATGAGGTGGACCGTGATGTCCGCGCGCTTGATGTGGACACGGCCTTATCTAACGCATCCGTTACCAGTGAGCGCTTTTTTTGCGTACCCTCCATCTTGGGTGATGAGGAGAGCGATCGCTAGTGGCTACCATAGACGAGCTTTCTGCTGCACAGATTGCTGCGGGTGTTGCCAACGCTGAGTTTTCTGCCACCGAGGTTGTCCAAGCATCCCTTGATGCCATCGAGCAGCGTGATGCAGAAGTGCAAGCGTTTTTGCAGGTATCCGCCGATTTAGCACTTGCGGCTGCAGCAGCTACCGATAAAAACCGCGCAGCTGGAAAGCAGCTGGGCGCATTGGCGGGCGTTCCTGTTGCCTTTAAGGACAATCTTCATCTGGTTGGCACTCGTACCACTTGTGCCTCAAAAATGCTCGAGAACTATGAGAGTGTATTTACTGCTACCTGTGTTTCTCGCATGCTGGATGCAGGGGCTACCCCTATGGGCAAGACCAATATGGATGAATTTGCCTTTGGCTCTTCTACGGAGTCCAGCTATTTTCATCCTACGGCAAATCCCTGGGATGTGACACGCGTTCCCGGTGGCTCTTCAGGTGGGTCTGCTGCTTGCGTTGCTGCAGGAGAAGTGCCGTTGAGCTTGGGTTCTGATACGGGTGGATCCATCCGCCAGCCGGCATCTTTTTGCGGTGTGGTGGGATTTAAACCAAGCTATGGTGTGGTTTCTCGGTATGGTGTTGTGGCCTTTGGCTCATCTTTGGATCAGGTTGGTCCCTTTGGTCATAGTGTAGAAGATGTTGCCCTGGCAATGAATGCCTTAGTTGGTGCAGGTGTTGATTCGTTGGATTCCACCAATCAAGCATACCCGGTAGATTTTATGCGCAGCCTACACAATCCTATTGAAGGCAAGCGAATTGGCATTGTGCGCTCCATGCTGGATATGGATGGTGTTTCTTGTGAGGTACGTACGGCCATGCAGCAGGCAATGGATGCTTTTGAGCGCGTTGGCGCCGTGCTGGTAGATGTGGATTTACCTCATATTGATGCCGCTATTGCAGCATATTATGTCATAGCACCCTGTGAAGCCTTTTCTAATCTGGCGCGCTTTGATGGCGTACGCTATGGCTTTACGAAGCCTGGATGCAGCTCGTTGGCAGAGCAAACCTCTCAGAGTCGTGCAGTAGGGTTTGGCCAAGAGGCTCGCCGCAGGCAGTTGCTTGGTGCGTATTTGCTTTCCAGTGAAGCTTACAACAAGTACTACTATCCTGCTCAGCAGGTTCGTACGCTTATTACACAGGATTATACTCAGGCGTTTACCAGCTGTGATGCCTTGCTGCTGCCCACTTCACCCACAACGGCCTTCTCGTTTGGCCAGATGGAAGATCCTACGCAGATGTACGCTTCGGATCTGTTTACTATTTCCAATAATATTGTGGGTAATGCCGGCATTTCTGTGCCAATGGGGCTGGGCGAGCAGACTGGTTTGCCGGTATCGGTTCAGCTGCAAGGTCCTGCTTTTGCGGATCAGCAACTTTTGCAGATAGCCTGCGCATTGGAGCAAGAAGTAAAGGTACCGTTGCGCGTGGCACCTGCCTTTGCTGGTAGGGGAGGTGAGCTTGCATGAAGAGCTTAGCTGAGGTGTTGCAAGACTGGGAAGCTGTTATTGGCTTGGAAGTGCATACCGAGCTCACAACACTTGAAACCAAGATGTTTTGTAATTGTCGCTTAAGTCATGACGATAAGCCCAATGCTAATGTATGTCCGGTATGCTTGGGCATGCCCGGCGCATTGCCCGTGCCCAATAAAAAGGCCATTGAGTGCATAGTGATGGCAGGTCTTGCAACGCAGTGTCAGATCATGCGCCGGTCCATGTTTTATCGCAAGCATTATTTTTATCCCGACATGGCTAAGAATTTTCAAACTACGCAGGGTCCTGTGGCTTTTTGCATGCATGGCAACCTTGGACTGGAAGTAGGCAGCGCAGGCGCTGCTGAGCGCCCTAGTTTTGCTGATACAACAGCTACCGGTCAAACCATCGAGCGTGCAGCAGATGGCTCCTATACGGTGCCTATCCGTATTTTGCGTATCCATATGGAAGAGGATGCTGCAAAGATGGTGCATGTGGGTGGCGCAGAGGGGCGCATTACAGCTGCAACCCGGTCTTTGATTGATTACAACCGCTGTGGTACCCCCCTTATTGAGCTGGTTACCGAGCCTGATTTGCGTACGCCCGAAGAGGCGCGCCTGTTTATGGAAACACTCCAGCAGACCTTCCGTACACTGGGCATCTCTGATTGCTCTCTTGAGAAGGGCTCTATGCGCTGCGATGGCAACATTAGCTTGCGTCGCCGTGGCACTACCGAGCTTGGTACCAAGACAGAGATGAAAAACATCAACTCCTTTAAGAGCTTGCACGATGCCCTGGAGTACGAGATTTGTCGGCAGGCGGAAGTGCTGGAAGAAGGAGGCTGCATTTATCAGGAGACGCGCCATTGGGAACCCGTGCACAAACGTACGGTTGTCATGCGCGTGAAGGAAACCGCAGATGACTACCGTCTGTTCCCTGATCCAGATTTGGCACCGTTTGACCTGTCCGATGACTTTATCGCCGCTTGTGCTGCGCGCATCCCAGAGCTGCCCCGGCAAAAGCGCACGAGGTATATGACGCAGTATGCTCTTAAACAGACAGATGCAGCGCAGATTGCAGCAGATCCTGCCACGGCATCATTGTTTGAGAACTGCGTGGCACTGGTGGCTGCTCCGGTTGTCTCTACGGTGGCTAACGTGCTGGTAAATTTGTTGCCTGGTCATGAGGTGCACAGTCCTCAACAGCTTGCTACCCTAGCTGAGCTTCTTTTTAGCGATGCCATTAGCTTTGCTCAAGCACGAGAGGTGCTGGACATTATCAACGGCACCGCTGATGATCCTGCTAAGGTAGTGGATGAGCGAGGCATGCGTCAAACCACCGATGTGGTCCAGCTTCAGAGCGTGGTTGATGAGGTGCTGAGTCGCTGTACCGCTCAGGTGCAGCAGTATCGGGAGGGCAATACCAAGGTGGTTGGGTTTTTGGTTGGTCAGTGCATGAAGGCCAGCAAGGGTAGCGGTAACCCCAAACTCTTTAATCAGCTTTTGGTTAAAAGTCTTTCTGAATCTGAATAGGGTAGCGCGCTGTAATGAGCTATTTCATATACATGCTGCGCTGTGAGGACAATAGTTTATACACGGGCATAACGGTGGATGTAGCTCGACGTATAGCAGAGCATGTGAGCGGTGGTTCTAAGGGAGCAAAGTATACGCGCTCTCATAAGCCCATTGCTCTGGAAGGTCTGTGGAAAACACAGGATAAAGCGGCGGCCTCATGGCTTGAATGGCGTATAAAACATTTGACGCGCTCACAAAAGGATATGCTTTTGCAAGCGCCACAGCAGGTGCATGATCTGGCACAAGCTGCACAAAAACAAACAGGGATGTTTGAAGTGGTGAGCGCACAAGAGCGCAAGCAACTCTGGAAGGAGTTTGATGACAAAACATCTGTATCTGATGCGTCATGCAGTGACCGTATTTAATGAGCGCAAAAAGATTCAAGGCTGGTGCGACTCTCCGCTGTCTCCCTATGGAGAAGCACAGGCAAAGCGCGTTGCAGATATGCTGGATGAGCGTGGCATTCAGTTTGATCATGCCTATTGTTCTACTTCTAGTCGTACAGCCCAAACGCTTATGCTTGCTACCCGCAATAACCTGCCTTTTGAGCGTTTGGATGAGCTGCGTGAGTATGGGTTTGGCTTACTTGAGGGAGAAAGCACCAGGCTGGCTCCACCGGTGCCTTTTGGCGCTGCACTTGTGCAGTATGGTGGCGAGTCCACCTATCAGGTAACCAGGCGTATGGTAACTGCGCTTACACGTATTATGGACAAGCCTGATCATCAAAACGTGTTGGCGGTCAGTCACGGGTCGTCCTCATTGGCTTTTTACGATGCGTTTCTCGCCAACAGTAAGATCAAGCTGGCACTACCTGATGGTTCGGACAAGGCCGCTATAGCCATGCCAGGCAATGCGTCCATTATTCACTACAGCTACGAGGATGGTCAGTTTAGTGCACAAGAAGTTCTGGAGCCTGACTTTAGTGACTTGGACGAGCTTCATCTGAACGAGAAAACCATTCATCCCCGTTGGTTGTATGAGCACCTATAAGTACACTCGTTGCGTGGTATTGTAACGAGAGGAAACACCGTAATGGAGAGCTGCTATAAGGAGGTCCCTTTTGGATCGTACAAGAATTGCTTCTTTATATGCAACGCCTGAGGCATTTAGTGGCGTTGAAGTAACCTGTGCAGGTTGGATTCGCTCTGTACGTGACATGAAAAATTTTGGCTTTGTCACGCTTAATGACGGAAGCTGCTTTAAGGATCTGCAGGTGGTTATGAACCGTGACCAGCTTGCTTGTTATGATCAGATTGCAGCTCAGAATGTGGGTGCCGCACTGATTGTGGTGGGTAAGCTTGAGCTAACCCCTGATCGTCCCCAGCCGTTTGAGCTACAGGCGCTTTCGATTGAGGTGAAGGGGGAGTCAAGCCCTGATTATCCCATGCAAAAGAAGCGCGCTTCTCGAGAGTTTTTACGTACGCAGCAGCATTTACGGAGCCGTACCAATCTGTTTCGTGCCGTATTTCGCGTTCGTTCTGTAGCTGCCTTTGCCATCCATGAGTTTTTTCAAACGCGCGGCTTTGTGTATGTGCATACGCCCATCATTACTGCGTCTGACGCCGAGGGTGCGGGAGAAATGTTTCGCGTAACCACGCTTGACGTAAGCAATCCTCCCAGGCTTGAAGACGGTAGTGTGGATTGGTCTCAGGATTTCTTTGGCAAAGCTACCAACCTTACGGTTTCTGGTCAACTGCAGGCAGAAAACTTTGCCCTGAGCTTTGGTGATGTCTATACCTTTGGTCCCACGTTTCGCGCAGAGGACTCCAATACCCGCCGACATGCTGCGGAGTTTTGGATGGTGGAGCCAGAGATGGCCTTTGCTGATCTCAATGATGATATGGTATGCGCAGAAGAGCTGCTCAAGTATGTTATTTCTTCTGTTATGACCACATGTCCGGATGAGCTCGACATGCTTACCAAGTTTGTTGATAAGGGTTTGCTGGAGCGCTTAAAGCATGTGGCCACTTCTGACTTTGCACGTGTGAGCTATACCGAGGCCATTCAGATTCTCGAGAAGGCCGTGCAGGATGGTCAACACTTTGAATATCCCGTTTCTTGGGGCGTGGATCTCCAGACCGAGCACGAGCGTTTCTTGACCGAGAAGCACTTTGGTAAGCCCACCTTTGTAACCGACTACCCTGCAGCTATTAAAGCGTTTTATATGCGCTTGAACGATGATGGCAAAACGGTAGCTGCCGCGGATTGCCTGGTCCCTGGTATTGGTGAGATCATTGGTGGCTCTCAGCGTGAAGAGCGTCTTGAGGTGCTTGAGCAGCGTATTCGTGATTTGAATATGGATCCAGAGGAGTATCGTTACTACTGTGATCTGCGCAGGTATGGCAGCTGTCGTCATGCGGGGTTTGGTTTGGGATTTGAACGCCTTGTCATGTATCTGACCGGCGTTGATAACATTCGCGATGTGTTGCCGCATCCTCGTACGGTTGGTAATGCCGATTTTTAAAAAATAAAATAAGAAAATGAAATAACACGGCCATTTGTACGACTGGTCGTGTTATTATTTAACACAGAGGGTATAACTAAATTATACTAAGTCATACTAAAAACAAAGTAGAGTCGCACATGCAAGATAAGATGACACCCGTAGTAGCCAAAATTCTTCCATCGGAGAAGGACAAATTTTTTGCTGCTACAGAACAAATTGGTACTACACCCTCTAATGCAATTAGGATGTTTATCTCGGCATTTAATAAAGCTGGGACCTTTCCTTTTGAGATTGGCGTGTCTCGTTGCGAGGTTTCTGACAAATAGTGTCTGAGCAACCCGCTACCATAGGGTTGTATACATCTCCGGAACGGGATTGCTATGGCTGTGACTTACATCTCTATACAAACCACTGCGCTGTTATCTCAGCCTGTCTTGGATCAGCTGCGTGCTTCTCTTGAGCGCTGTGGTCGCGCCGTGTTGTTAGTACCAAGCTATGAAAAGGTGCTCGAGGTACAAAAAGCACTTGCCACTCATGAGGGGCTTACGCTTGGGGCAACGGTGAGCACCCCGCCTATCTGGGTGGAAGAACAGTGGCGTTTGTATGGTTCGGGCGAGCGCTGCATTGATCCAGTTTCTCGCGTAATACTGGCTCGCAGTGCTTTGGATACCTATACCAACCAGCATGAAGAAAGCTGTTTGCATACTGGTGAGGGTAGCTTGCGTATGCTTGCCCAGCTGGCTCAAGATGGACTTTTTGCAGTTCCTAATAAGGATGGTCAGCTTCTACCAGAACAACTACCCGTCAGTGCCCGCAGCTCACAAGGTTCTTATAGCGCTGGTGAGTTGGACATGTTAGGCTGCCTTGCGCTCTACAAGCAGGTGATTGCCCAGCATCAGTTTATTGAGCCATGTGAGGTATATGTTCGTTTGGGACAGTTGTTGCCAGCCAATCAATCCATGCCATCTGTGGTGTTTGCAGGCTTCTTGTCTTTCTCGGCAGCTCAAGAAAAGTTGATTGAAGGCTTGGGCAACTTGCATGAGGTTGTGGTTGTAAGCTATGAAAGGCAGCTGGATACTCAGCCTGCGCGCAGTGATATAGCCGTAGAGCTGCTGCATGCAGCCGGTCCTTCTGCGCAGTGGGAGCTTGTTGCTTCACAGGTGACACAGTTGGTGTCTCGTGGTGTGCGCAATATTGTGGTATGTACTAACAAGACAAATGAAGCATGGAATCAGTTGATGCCTAAGCTGGCTCAGCAGGGGATACAGGTACAGGCTGCTGTAGCTACACCTCTGTTTTCTACGGTTACTGGCGTTGGGTTTTTTAACTTTGTTTCTTGTGTCGCGCGTTTACTTGAGCTTGAAGAGACATGGCCTGCGCCGTCAGAAGGTCCGTGGGGAGAAGAGCGTACGCTGGGATCCATGGACTGGTGGCCTCCCGCTCCGCTTATAGATTTTTTACTCTCCGATAGCGCAGGAACCGATACCAAACAAATCTGGCAACTGGATCGTAGGTGGCGTGGTAATCGTATTCTTACTCCTACCAAGGTGCTTGCAGACTTAGGTAAAACCTCGCTTACCTCTGCGCGGGTAGCTCAGGCAACCCGTGATTTACAGCATGGCAAGATTGCTGCTGCGGCTCACAAAATCTGTTTGGCACTTGAGGCGCAACATAAAGCTGCTCCATCAGCACAGCTGCAAGACCAGATTGCTCTGATGTCAAATATTGCAGCAATACTGCGCCAAATTACCGCTCTGTATCCGCAAAAAACCCAATCGCTGGGTGCATATTTGCAAAACGTTGTTGCGCTCCTTAAAGTCCTTATGGAACGCGGGAACTTTGTTACCAAAACCATGGCTTTTACAAGCCAGGAGACGGATTGCGATAAAGAGCCTGCTGTCGAGCAAGGCGGCGTGCCTGCCACCGAGCAAAGCGGCGTGCTTGCTACTGATCAAAGTGGTGCGTCTGCTAGCTCCTCCCACAAAGGTGAGTCTACAGCTGCTTGCGTGCGCCTTATGTCTTCGCAGGAGGCTGCCTTATTGGAGCCGCGTAGTATAGAAGCACTTATCTACACCGGTATGACCACTGCAGAAATGCGTATTGTGGTTGATGATGGAGCGCTCATGCAGCTGGAAGATGCCTTGCAGCTGTATCGTCCTACGAGGGATTTGGCATCCGTTCGTATGCAATTTTTGCGTGCGCTTGAGGCGCCCACCGTTGCTGTATTACTTGAGCGTTCGTTGACGGATGAGGATGCAAAACCCACTTTCCCAGCGGTTATGTTGTCTGAATTTATGCAGGAATATGGCTGTGATTCGGATAAGCCGTCCAACAAAAATATTGTGCCTTTTCCTATTTACTCAGCAGGTGAGGACAACATTACACAAAATATTTCTGCTGCAAGTAAGCGTGATGTAAAAGGTCAGTCGTGCGCGCCCTTACCAGCGGGTAAGGTAAGTGCTAAGCTCACTCCTTTGGTTGTTGCTTCTCGTAGAGGGGCACTGCCGGGTGAGGAGCTTGTTCTTTCTGCCTCGCAGATTGAGTCCTATTTGGAATGTCCGTATAAGTGGTTCAGCTTGCGCCGTCTTGGCTTAAGTAGCATAGATGCGGGTTTCTCTAACTTGGAAAAAGGTTCATTTGCTCATCGGGTGCTTGAGGTTACCCATCGTGCTTTACTGCGTGAGGCTGCTGGCGTTGCTCCCTTTGGTGATATGAGCGAGGTCGCCTTTACAGATCCACGGGAGCGCATTGTTGGTTCGCGCATTACGGATCAGACCATCGAGCATGCACGCGAGCTTTTATCGACTGAGTTTGATGCTCACTATGTACATCAGCTCCAGCGTGCCGAGAAGCTCAGTGATCAAGCACTTATTCCTCATGTGGCTTCTCAAAAAGAAGAGCTGCGGTATTTTAAGGAAGACTTGCTGGAGTCCTTGTCCTTTCAAAAGGACAAGCTGCTTGGGTTTGAGCCGCGCTATTTTGAATTGCGTTTTGGCGGAAAGCAGGGGGTTCCTGTAACGTATGCGGGAGTCAACTTTATTGGTAGCATCGACCGCATTGATGTGGACGAGGCGGGCCATGCACTCATCATTGACTATAAGTATAGAAGCGCCATAGGTGGTGAGTACAAGCTCTTCAATAAAGATGATGAGTTTGATCCTACGGTGTTGCCTCGCCATGTGCAGTCACTGATATATGCGCAGGTAGTTCGCAAGTATTTGGCTGAGCAAAATCTCACCTCGGTTGGCGCGGTATATCTTGGCATCAAGCGTCCCTATGATCTGTCCGGTGCCATGCCCGCCTCGTTTGTCGAGCGGATATGGGGTCAGCAATGGTCGGATCGCTTTAAGAGCGTTTGTGCCGGGCAGACCATAGAAGATTTTTATGCATATCTTGATGCTTGCGAGCAGCGCATTGCTGAGTATATTGAGCTGCTCAAGGCTGGTCATATCGAAGCAAATCCTCTGGATGCCCATGCCTGTAATTACTGCCCTGTCACCAACTGTGAAAAGAGGCGTGCCTAATGGACTTCTCAACCTTCATGGAGGGACAAAAGAAAACCGTTACGACCCTCGATAAAACCTTGTTTGTTGCAGCTGGTGCGGGTTCGGGTAAAACGTTTACGCTTACCCAGCGTGTAGCGTGGGCCCTTATGCCTGGTTCGGGTAAGGACGGTAAACCGTATTTAGATTCTATTGATCAGTTACTGGTTATTACTTTTACGCACGCGGCGGCAGAGGAAATCAAAGAGCGCGTACGTACCACCCTCAAAAAGGAAGGACTGACTCAGGCCGCTCTTGAGGTAGATGGGGCATGGATTTCTACCATTCATGGCATGTGTGGTCGTATTTTGCGTGCTCATGCGCTTGCTTTGGGTATTGATCCTGAGTTTACAATGCTGGATTCGGTAGCACAAACCCAGCTTATGAATACCGCAATCGAAGAAGTGCTCAGGCTCATTGAGGGAGACACTCAGTATGCCCCCTTGTTTACGTTGCATCGTGCACGAGCTAAGACTCTGAGTAATGAGGAGTCTAAGCAGTCGGTTGCTGGCATGATTTTTGACCTTATGCAAAAGGTGACCAATTCTCCCGTTGGATTTGATGCGGTGAGTTTCCCAGGTGCTCCTTTTGTGGCATCCGAGCAAGTACAAGGGCTTTCTGCTTGTTATAAAGAGCTGTTGGATGCGGCGCTTGATGCACAAAAATCTTCGGATCTTACAGAACCACTTAGTCATGCTATTGCTACACTTAATGCATTTGTCATACAAGATTCTTGTCTGCAAACACCCTCTGCCGTGTTCGATGTGGTATCGGCTTTGCACAGACCTAATGGCAAGGTTTGGCGGGGTAAGGTATTGAGTCCGCTGTGTAAAGAAGTGCAGTTTGCTTATGATGAGGTTTTGTTTGAAGCTACCAGTGCTCATGAACAAGAGCTCAGCTCGCTTCTTATGTCGTTGGCACGTCGCGTTTGGGAGCACTATCGCTTTCTTAAGCAAAGTCAAAGTGCCTTAGATAATGACGATCTTCTGACTATGGCAGCAGATGCACTGCAAGACCATCCAGAGTTGGCTGCACAGTATTCTGATCGCTTTAAATTGGTCATGGTGGATGAGTTCCAGGATACCAGTGAGCAGCAGGTACGGATGATTAAGCTGCTTTCTGGTGTGGATGCCTGCCATCTTACAACGGTGGGCGATGCCCAGCAGTCTATTTATCGCTTCCGCGGTGCTGATGTTGATGTGTTTTTGCGCAGAGCACAAGAGTTGCCTGAGGCAAACAAGCCACAGCTGAGTGAAAACTTCCGCAGTCACGATGATATTTTGCGTTTTGTGGCTACGGTATGCGGAGCGCCGGGTATGTTGCCCAACTTCATGGACCTTGTCGCCAAGCGAAAAGAAGATCACAGCTGGAGTGCAGCTGATGTGCCGCGCATCTATGCTGAGGTGACCAAGCGCAGCTATGGCGTGAATAAAGACTGCGCAGTGCGTGCTGCGGCAGAGCAAATGGCAGATCGCATTGCGTACTTTGTTAACGAGAAGCACGTCAAAGCTGGTGATGTTGCGCTGCTTATGAGCAAGCTTAAATATGCGCCGGTATATGTAGAGGCTCTGCGTGCGCGTGGCATAGATAGTGTGGTTACGGGAGGGTCGGGCTTCTCGACAGCGCCAGAGGTGTTAACGGTGGCTCATTTGGTAAGTGCCCTGTCCAACCCATACAACTCAAGTCGTTTGTTTGAGCTGCTCACAAGCGATATGTTTGGCCTTGATGCAGACGATATTTTACTTTTGGCCACAACGCTTGACGAGCAAACCAATACCCCCTGTAAGCAACCTTTGGAATACGGCCTTTGGTCAGATGCTCTGCCTTTTGAGCATAAACCATCGGCGCGCTTGCAAACTGCTATGACGGTGCTTAATCAAGCGTGGGATCAGCTGCCGTCCAAGCCCCTCTATGAGGTGGTTAAGCAGGTCCTTCATGCCTCTGGTTGGTTGGCACGTCTGGAACATACCAGTGCTGCCAATACTGCAAAGGCTGCAAATATCTTGGCCTGTGTACGCTATCTTAAACAGCTGTGTGAGACCTATTGTTTGGGTGCCCGTCAGATCTGCAGCATGTTTGATACTTGGCTTGCCCGCTCAAAAATTTCTCCTGCTACTTTGGTGGGCAGCGAGCTCAATGCGGTGTCCGTTATGACCATTCATGCATCTAAGGGCCTTGAGTTTCCTCTGGTAGCGGTTGTAGATGCATTGGATGACCCCGCGTTTAAGCCCAGTTCAAGTGGCCTGTTGGCAAGTTATCAGGATAATGCCATTATCTGTGGTCTGCGACCGTCTGGTTCTGCTCCTGCCGCAAACTATGAGCTGCCCGAGCAGCTGGACGCGTTCTGCTCTGCTGCGGATGTACGCCTGTTTTTAGAAGAACAGGATGCTGCAGCCGAGGCAGCCGAGAAGATCCGCTTGCTATACGTAGCGCTGACCCGTGCCAAAGAAGCTGTTATTTTGCATGTGCCCCTCATGCTTAGCTCTAAGAGCATTACTCCTGTACTGGGAGCACAGGTGGGGACACTATTATTTGGTGATGTGCGTGAGCTTGCCGCTGGTGTGCATGAGCTGAATTGCGATGCAGGGGCGCAGGGGTGTGCACGCGTGGTCAGTTTGGGTGTCCGCAAAGATGAAGAGGGCCACAAGACTGTAGTGGTAGATGATCCTACTAACTGCGGAGTTGTTCAAAAGCTTGCGGAGCTGTGTTCGTCTGAGGACGGGTCGGATGCTGTGCAGGACAAGCAGCAGGACAGCTCGCAGGATTTTGTGCTGTACACAGCTGCCGCTACAAAACCACTGCAACAGCGTAGCGCAGGTGCACATGACGGCATTTATAGTTATTCCGCTATTGCACCTCAGCTTGCCGAGAAGGACGCCCATCAAGAGAGCCTTCCGCAGGATACCCATGCATATGTGCAGTTTGGTCTTGCAGCAAGTATGGATGTGGGCCAAAACGCACGGGGTTCACAGGAAACACTGGATCAAGATACGGGACTAAACCCCAGCTCCTTAACTCTGTTCGCTCATGAAGATAACCCTGATGACACCCAACCTAAAGCTACAAACTTAGGTTCTGCCTTCCATGAGCTTGCGCAGATAATGGCACAAACACACACGTCTGTCTCGCAAGAACAGATCCAACGTCTTGCGCTAAGCTGGGACTGTAGTCGTTTGCAGCTACGGCGTTTGCAGGCAGCGCTACAGCGTTGGGAGCATTCGGATATACGCGCAGAAGTGCTGTCCTATGCACAGGTGCAGCCCGAGGTTCCCTTCTTCTGTGAGCGTAAGTCTGAGTTTGGGCAGTATATAGAGGGTGCGATTGATCTTTTGTGCACCAATCCAGGCGATAAAAGCGCACTGGTGGTGGACTACAAAACCGGTGATGCCCATAAGACGGCAGAACAGTTGTATGAAAGCCATAAACTGCAGGCACAAATCTATGCAGACGTGCTGTTACGCCAGGGTTTTGAGTCTATTGCGTGTGCCTTTGTCTGTGTTGAGCGTGACGATGGTGAAGGACAACCTGTGGTAGTTCGATATACATTTTCTAAAGCCGCAGGAATCAAAGAGTAGTACCAAGCACAACGCTTGTGTTTGAGCTATGCTTATGCAAGAGCAAACACATGTTCTAGATTGTATGGGGGTCACTCGGATGGCATTTGTCCACCTACATAACCACTCTGACTTTTCTATTTTGGATGCTGCAACACGCATTTCAGAAATGGTAAAGAAAGCGGTAGACGAGCATATGCCCGCGCTTGCTCTTACCGATCATGGCTACATGTTTGGTATCCCCAACTTTGACTTGGAGTGTCGTAAGTACAATGACAATGCTGCGGATATGGTGCAGTGGCGTCATGATATTGAGTGCTTTCAAAAAGGCTTTGAGCTCAAAGAGCCTGCTGCTGATGGCTTAGATGCCCTGTCGCATGACCGTGCTCATGCACAGTGGGAGGCAGATGTTGCCATTTGGAATCAAACCCATGATCTTGAGGCGGTCAAAGCTAATAAGCCTGAGCTGCTTATTCAACCTATTTTTGGATGTGAGGCGTACTTCATTAAGGATGAGTGCATTCCGCGCGGCACCAAACAGCAGCGTTTTCACCTTATTTTGTTGGCAAAAAATGAGACAGGCTATGTAAACCTTATTAAGTGCATGTCCCAAGCTGCTGGTCACGAGATGATGTATTACAAGCCTCGCGTGAGCTTGGATATGTTGCGTACCTACCATGAGGGTATCGTGTGCTTGAGCGCTTGTGTGCAGGGCATTATTCCCTGGAATGTACGCAATGGTAATTTTGAAGAGGCAGAGCAGTGGGCACTCACCTATAAAGAAATTTTTGGTGATGACTTCTACCTGGAGATCCAAGACCATGGACTTCAGCCACCAGAGTGGAACGGCTGGAGTGACCGTAGCCTTTCTGAGCATCTGGTAAAGATGGGGGATCGTTTAGGCATTAAGGTAGTTGCCACAAACGATGTGCATTACCTCAGGCGTGAAGATGCAGATGTGCAGGATATCGTGAGCTGTATCGGTACCGCTTCTCGTATTGATGATACCAATCGTAAAAAGATGGATGGCACCGAGTTTTACATGAAAACAGAAGCAGAGATGCGCTCCATTTTTGATTGGTGTCCTCAGGCGCTCGACAATACACTTGAGGTTGCTCAAAAGTGTAAGTATGAGCTGGACTGGTCCAGCATGTATCTTCCTCAGTACCCTGGTTTGCGCGAGGGAGAAACCGCAGAAGCCCGTTTTCGCGAGGAGTGCGAGAAGGGCCTTGCCATTCGCTATGGTCAAAATTGGCGCGATGTTGTGATCAATGGTATCAACGTACAAGAGCGTTTTGAATACGAGTACAAGGTCATTTGCGATAAGGGCTTTGCTAATTACTTTCTTATCGTTCAAGACTACGTGCAATGGGCTAAGGATCAGGGTATTGGTGTAGGTCCAGGTCGTGGTTCTGCTGCCGGTGCTATTGTTGCGTACGCTATGAACATCACAACCTTTGATCCTTTGGAAAACGGTCTGATGTTCGAGCGCTTTTTGTCGCCCGAGCGCTCCGAGATGCCCGATATTGATATGGACTTTGAGGACGAGCACCTACAGGATGTTTTGGCTCATGTGCGTGAGGTCTATGGAGAAGATCACGTTTGTAAGGTAATCACCTACTCAACCATCAAGGCTAAGCAGGCCATTAACGATGCAGCGCGTGTGTTGGGACAGCCCGTCTACGCAGCTCAGCGTTTGTCCAAAATGCTATCCAGTGATCCTAAACTTGAACTTTCTTATGCCTTGCATAGGAGTGAAAAACACCCCGAGCAATTCTCGCCAGACTTTGAGCAAGTCTACAATGAGGATGCCGAGGCGCGTGCGGTTATTGACGCAGCTCTTTCCATAGAAGGTCTTACTCGTGGTGAGGGTGTTCATGCCTGTGCTACGCTCATTGCTCCTACGCCGGTAACGGACCATGTGCCCACCAAGTTGGATACCAAGGGTGACGTTACCATTACTCAGTATGAGGGCCATTCGGTAGCAGATATGGGCCTGCTCAAGATGGACTTTTTGGGCTTACGTACCCTTACGGTTATCAATAAGGCCTTGCGCAATATTAAGGCAGCGTATCCCACGGCTGCAGATATTCAAAAGATGTCTCAGGCGGTGCAAGATACGCTCAAGCCAGGCGCTACCAGTGTAGATATTGATGTCGATAAGATCGATTTTTCTGATCCTAAAATTTATGAACTGCTGGGCTCCGGTCATACGGCTGGTATTTTCCAAGTTGAGTCCGCGGGTATGACGGCAACCATTAAGAACATGCAGCCCAAAAAGTATAGCCAGATCGTTGCTCTTATCGCCCTGTATCGCCCAGGTCCCTTGGGTGCAGGTATGGTTACCAGCTATATCAACCGCATGAATGGCAAAGAACCCGTTGTCTTTTACGATGACAGGTTGGGAGAAATTCTTAATGAGACCTATGGCACCATTGTGTACCAAGAGCAGGTCATGCAGATCTCTGTTAAGATGTCCAACTTTAGCGCTGGTGAATCTGATTCTCGTATTCGTAAGCCGGTGGCAAAAAAGAAAATCAAGTTGCTTACCAGCACGGTGTTCCATTGGGATAACGGCAAGGATGAGACCACCTATGACCACTGGATGAACGGTGCTTTGGACAACGGCTATGAACGAGCAACCGCACAAAAGATCTGGGACGATGTCCTTGAGTTTGCATCCTATGCGTTTAATAAGTCCCACTCCGCCGGTTATGCCATTTTGGTTATGCAAACCGCGTGGATCAAGGCGCATTTCCCCCTTGAGTACATGGCTTCCGTTCTTACTTCGTATATGGGCAAGACCGACAAGATTGTGCATTATGTTAATTCTTGCCGCCGCGAAGGTATTCAGATCCTGCCTCCAGACATCAATGAATCAGGTCGTGAGTTTACCGCTGTTGAGGGAGGTATTCGCTTTGGCTTTGCCGGCATCCGCGGTGTAGGTGATGGTGCTGCAGATTGCATCATTGCAGAGCGTCAAGCCAACGGTCCATTTAAGAACATCCATGATTTTGTCGATAGGGTAGATGCAAGCCAAGCAAATCGCCGCGTTGTAGAAGCCCTGGTAAAGGCAGGAGCTTTTGACTCCACCGGGTATACGCGCATGCAGTGCATGTCTTTTATCGATAAGAACAACTCTGAGAATATCATTGATGCAGCAACGCGCCACCAAAAGGACCGTGCCTCCGGTCAGGTTTCTATGTTTGATATGTTTGCGCAGACCGAAGGGTTTACCTCAGAGGTGCCAAAGCCCGATGGCATTGAGTGGGATCGTTTGATGAAGCTGGCACTTGAAAAAGATGTTTTGGGCATTTATGTTTCCGATCATCCTCTGGCACCGTATGAATATGCTTTGTCCAAAGCACGTGACTACACGCTTGATGCTATTGAGTCCGCGCAGGATGTAGAGGACTACGAAACCGGCGGAACAACCACGCGCTACCTCATTCCTGATGGCAAAACTATTTGGATTGCAGGTATGGTTTCCAGTTTGCAGCGTAAGTCCACCAAAAAAGGTGATCCCATGGCTGTGATTACGGTGGAGGATATGGAAGGGGAAGTTCCTGTTGTGGTCTTTCCTAAGCTGTATAAAAAGTCTGGTGCCGCCCTCATGCCTGCAGTTAACGAGCAAACCGGAGAAACAGCAGGCGAGGCGTTTGTTCGGATCAACGGCAAGCTTGAGCGTGGTGATCGTGGTGTACAGATTATTGCTTCTGAAATTGAGGCACTCCAGCTGGACGAGAAAAGCAATCAGCCCAAGTCGTTAGAGATTTTGCTGCCTTCTAGCAGTTTTTCTCGGCAGCTTATGGAAAGAATCAAGGCAATTATCTGCAAGTATGCTGGTTTTGATCGAGTAGAAATTCGCATGGAGATGACCAGCGGCGAGACCATGTGCATGGAACTGCCCTGTAGGGTAGACGCAGGAAACTTTGTGCTTCGCGCAGAACTTGATGATTTATTGCGCGGCGTGGGAAAGACTATGGTTGCTTAGGGTACCTTTACAGGGGCTTGATACGCAGCCATATATACAGCTATACACTCTATTGTAGGGAGAATACATGTCTAACAAGGGCAAAAAACTTTCTGTGCATTATCGCGGCACGCTTGAGGACGGCACTCAGTTTGATAGTTCCTATGATCGCGGCCAAACCCTGCAGTTTACCTGCGGCGCTGGTCAGATGATTGCTGGTTTTGATAAAGCTGTCGAGGATATGCAGGTAGGAGAAAAGAAAAAAGTTTTGCTCCAGCCCTCTGAGGCATATGGAGAGCGCAATGAGGATCTGGTGATTGCCTTTCCTAAGGGCAACATTCCTCAGGTTGAGCAGCTGCGTGAGGGTGATCATGTTTCTTTATCTGGCCCTGGCGGCATACCTATCCCTGCGGTTATTACACAGCTTACCGATGACGAGGTTTATGTGGATGCAAATCATGAGCTCGCAGGTAAGGCGCTCATTTTTGAGATCGAGCTCGTTTCTTGTGACGACTAGTGCATAAGCTGTGCTTTAGGCTTCTTGTGATGACGAGAGTTTCTCGCAGCGGCGTGTTACTCTAAACGAATAATCTCATACCTAAAATTTAACTTGCAGATAGAGGGGAGACAGATCTGTCTCCCCTTTGTGTTTGTTTGTGTTCAAAATATTTTTAAGATGAAAATAATTGAACGTTCAGTTACAATCAATTAGTCGTTAAAGTTGAACATCAGGTAGATGAAGCACACAACGGCACACAACAGTACATAACGATACATGACGGTAGAGCACGGTATTTGGAGCGACTATGGCTATCACAAAGAATGAGTTTCTGGTTTTACGCGAGCTCAAATCAGCTGACAAAACACCCAGTCAGCGCACACTCAGCCAGCTAACAGGGCTTTCTCTCGGTTCTGTGAATGCGGCACTTAAAAGCTGCGAAGCTACGGGATATATAGCAGATGGCATACTTACACAAAGCGGCGTTGATGCGCTTGAACCGTACAAGGTACACAATGCAATCATTATGGCAGCAGGACTGTCTTCTCGCTTTGCACCCATTTCCTACGAGCGTCCTAAGGGCTTGCTCCGCGTACGTGGTGAAATTCTTATTGAGCGTCAGATTGAGCAGTTGCTTGAAGCCGGTATTTCTGATATCACCGTTGTGGTGGGGTATAAAAAGGAGTACTTCTTGTATCTGCGCAGCAAGTACAAGGTACGCATTGTGGTCAATCATGACTATGCCGCCAGAAACAACAACAGCACACTGTGGTTGGTGCGCGAGAGGCTTTCCAATACCTATGTCTGTTCCTCGGATGATTACTTTACAATCAATCCTTTTGAACCCTATGTATACGAAGCGTATTATGCCTGCACCAAGGTCGAGGGGCCAACTCAGGAATGGTGCATTACTACCGGTGCAAACAATCGCATTACGCAGGTTAGTGTAGGCGGCGCTGATTCGTATGTTATGTTGGGCCATGTCTATTTTGACAAGGCATTTTCCGAGCGCTATAGGCAAATTTTGGAAGCGGTGTATGACAAGCCAGAGACTGCCGATAAGCTCTGGGAAGAGATTTACGTAGATCATATTTCCGAGCTTGCTATGGTTGCTCGTCCTTATGAAGAGGGTATCATTAATGAGTTTGATTCGCTGGATGAGCTGCGCAATTTTGATCAGTACTTTATGGAGAACGTCGATTCAGAGATTTTTGACAATATCGTAGAAATTCTCGGCTGTCAAAAGACCGACATTCATGAGTTTTGGCCACTTAAGCAGGGACTTACCAACCTTTCCTGCCATTTCTCGGTGGGCGAAGGTGAGCAAAAGAAAGAATATGTTTACCGTCATCCCGGCGTTGGTACAGAAAAAATGATTAGCCGTGCCAGTGAGGCGGCGGGTTTAAGGCTTGCACGTGAGCTTGGTTTGGACAGTACGTTTATCTATGAGGATGAAAAGCGTGGCTGGAAGCTTTCACGTTTTATCCCTCAGGCTCAATCGCTGGATACCAATAATGATGCCCAGCTCAAGCGCACTATGGAGATGTGCCGCCTGCTTCATGATTCCGAGGTACAACTGGAGCGTCATTTTGACTTCTATGAAGAAAGTTTGGCATATGAGCAGCTTTTATTAGAGCATGGCCCCATTGAGGTTCCTGGCTATTATGAGCTGCGTGATAAGGTCACCCGTCTTAAGGCGCATGCAACTGCTGACGGGTACCCCACCTGTGTTTGCCACAATGACTTCTTCCCCTTGAATTTCTTGGTAGAGGCAAACGGTCAGATGAGCCTTATTGACTGGGAATACGCTGGCATGTCCGATGTGGCCAATGATTTTGGTACCTTTGTGGTATGTAGCGAGCTGAGTGAACAACGCGCTGATCAGGCACTTGATTACTATTTTGGTCGTCCCGCTACGTTTGAAGAGCGCCGTCACTTTTGGTCATATGTCGTCTTTGCTGGTTGGTGCTGGTATTTGTGGTCTTTGGCCAAAGAGGCAGAGGGCGACAACGTAGGTGAGTGGCTCTTTATTTACTATCGCGCCGCAACTGATTATATCGGCAAGGTCCTGGACTGGTACGAAACCGAGCAGAAATAAGGCAGGGGAGAAGCATTATGAAGTACGGGTTGTTGAGTGGCATACTGTGGGGCATTGATACGGTTGTGCTTGGTATTGCCCTGGGCATGGGGCTGTATGTAGGAAATGCTCATGCTTCGTTTGTATCTGCTTGCATGCATGATATTTTTGCAGCGCTTATTTTGTTGGTGTGGATGGGAGCTCGCGGCCGTTTGAGTGATACCCTTGCGGCCATTAAAACGCGCAATGGGCAAGTTATTATGCTTGCCGCACTGCTTGGTGGTCCCATTGGCATGAGTGGGTATCTTGCTGCTATTGAGCACATCGGTCCTGGTTATACCGCTGCAATTTCTGCGTTTTATCCCGCGGTGGGAACCTTGCTTGCCGTGCTTGTTCTCAAGGAGCGTATGCAAGTCAAGCAGGTAGGCATGCTGCTGTTGGCTCTGTTTGCCATCGTGTGCATTGGTTGGTCTTCCACAACTGGTGGTACCATGGACAATCCTTTGGCTGGTATTTTTGGTGCCTTGCTTTGCGTAGCTGGCTGGGGATCCGAGGCAGTTATTCTCGCTTGGGGCATGAGTGGAGAAGCGGTAGATAATGAGACCGCCTTACAAATTCGCGAGACAACCTCTGCACTTGCCTATGTAGCAGTGGTTATGCCGCTTTCAGGCTCTCTGGGATCCTTTACACAGCTTGCTTTTACACCAGAAAATGCCGTTGTTGCCCTTGCTGCCTTAGCTGGTGTTGGATCGTATCTGTTCTACTACAAGGCCATTGACAGCATTGGTGCTGCACGCGGTATGGCTCTTAACATTTCTTATTCTGCTTGGGCAGTTTTGATCAGCGCCCTCATACTTCACGTAATCCCCAGCACTCTTGAAATTGTGTGCTGCATAGTCATTATTGTGGGAACAGTCTTATCTGCAACGCCCGATTGGGGGGAATTTTTAGTCAGTTCACGTAAAAAAGAAGAGTAAGACCTGGCTGACATTTAGGTTCATAAGAGAATGGTGTTAGAATACTGCGCGGCATAGTAAAACAAAATTATTTAAGGATTATTTCATGCTGCAGCCATTAACTAACCTCTTCCTTGCCATTGTCGATTGGGCACATGGTTTAACCGGAAGCTATTGGGTAGCAATCTTTGTATTTACCCTCGTTTCAAAGATTGTACTCATGCCACTCTCTTTGTGGTGTCAGAAGAATTCCATCGTTATGGTTCAAGTTATGCCAGACCTTTTCCAGCTCAAGGAAAAGTACTTTGGCGATAAGGAAACCATCGGTGAGATGCAAAGTGAACTGTATAAGAAGCATCACTATCACCCACTACTGAGCTTAATCCCTCTGGCGGTGCAGATCTTTATCCTATTTGCCTTGGTGGACGTTATTCATGCTATTACAGAGAGTGGAGCTGCTGGCACAGAGTTTTTGGGCTTGGTCCCCGCTGTCAATGGCGGTGCCTCCCTTATCATGGTTGTTGCAGCTACGCTTTCTGCGGTAGCTATGGGCTTTGCCTCTAATGTCATCAACCCGCTCCAGCGTGAACAGTCTACGGCCGAGAAAAACACCACTAACGGCCTTTCCATTGCACTTTCACTGTTCCTGGCATTTTATGTTGCCTGTGGCATGGCTTTTTACTGGGTATGCTCCAACTTGCTTTCTATTGTGGTACAGCTTCTGTGCAATGTTATCATTCCACCTGCAAAGTCCATTGACTATGAGCGCCTTGAGCAAACTCGTTCTTCTTACGAGGCCATGGTTAATGCTACTAAGTCTGAGCATAAATGGTGGCAGCGTGACCCTCACGCAGCTCGTGAGCGTGCAGACTACAAGCGTTTCTTTAAGATTGATAACAAGCACTTGGTGTTTTACTCCGAGGGCTCCGGCTTTTACAAGTACTTCCGCGGCGCCATCGAGTGGCTGCTCTCTCATTCCGACATTCGTATTCACTATGTAACCAGTGACCCTAACGATCAGATCTTTGATCTTGCAAAGTCTGAGCCTCGCATTCTTCCTTATTATTTGGGACAGCGTCGTCTGATCACGCTTATGATGAAGATGGATGCGGACGTCGTAGTTACTTCTTTGGGTGATTTGGATAACTACTATATCAAGCGTTCCTATGTAAGCAAGGATACCGAGTATCTGTACATGTGCCATCACATGACATCTATGACGGTAACCTCTACACGCGGTGAATACACCAACTATGATGGCGTGTTGTGCGTTGGTCCTCATCAGCAAAAGGATGCCCGTGCTGTCGAGAAGTTCTATGGCACGCGTGAAAAGAAATTGCCGCTGGTCGGCTACGATCTTCTCGATCGTGAAATTGCAGACTATGCTGCCATGGAAAAGACCGTTCATGAGCGTCCCGAGATTTTGATTGCTCCTACGTGGAACTATGACAACATCTTGGATTCTTGCATCAATGACCTGCTTGATAACCTGCTGGGTCATGGATATCACATTACGCTGCGTCCTCACCCAGAGTACATTAAGCGCTATAAGTCCAAATTGGATGCATTGATGGAGCGCTATGCTTCCACTCCTGCAGAAGAGCTGACCTTTGAATGTGACTTCTCTGGTCATAGCTCTATCTTGGAAGCTGATATTTTGATTACCGACTGGTCTTCTATTTCTGCCGAGTTCTCCTTCACTACGCTTAAGCCCTGCTTGTTTGTGGATACAACCATGAAGGAATTAAATCCTGATTGGAAGCAGATTACTGAGTGGACTCCCTCTGACATCAGCATTCGCAATGAGATTGGTCGTTCGGTGGATCCCAAGAACCTGAGCGGGCTATGCGAGACCATCGACGACATGGTAAAAAATCCCCAGACCTGGGCCTCTCAGATTGAAGACATTCGCAGCAACATGATTAGCAATTTGGGTCATGGTGGCGAGGCAGCAGGTAAGTTCATCCTCGATGAGGTACTTGCTCACCAAAAGGCAAAGCAGGGGGATAAGTAATGCAAACTAATAACAAGCACGTGAGGCATCTGAAACGTGCCCTTCTTGTCTGTGATGTAGTATTTGCTGCAAGTTTGCTGCTCATTTGGGCTCTTGCTGTACCTACGCCAGCTTGGGCCTATGTTGATCCTTCAGTTATGACTTACACCATTCAAGCATTGGCTGGTGTAGCGGTAGCGCTATCCGCTGTTGCTGGTATTGCCTTTAGGCGTTCTCGCAAGGTTATTCTTAAGCTTTTACACATTGAAGAAAGGCGTGAGGTAGAGGCTCAGGTCTCAACCATTACGCCCGATCAAAAAGCATCTGTTGATGCTGTTGCAAAGCAAGCACTTGCATCGAGTGTGATTGCACAAAACACCAGCTTGGGGTCTCATAATGAGGGCGAGTCCATCAAGTGGACAACCCGCTTGCTGGCTGCACTGTGCGTTTCGCTATTCTTTGCATTTACCCTGCTTATTGTGGCACCTTACGAGATTATTGCTGGTAATTCGGCAAGTTTGGTTTTTGGTATCTCTCAGGTATGGTGGGTCTTTATTCTCCCAGCACTGCTCGTAGCTGCGGTATCTACAGCGGTTTTAACGCTGCTGCGCAAGCGTGTCTTTAACCTGGGTCTTATGCTGGTCTTTGGCTTTACCTTAGCCTGCTATATCCAGGTTCTCTTCCTCAACATTGGCCTGCCAACCTCTACCGGTGCGACCATTGCTTGGTCTGACTACACTAAGATTTCTTGCTTTACTTTTGTAGTTTGGGCACTTATTTTTATCGCGCCCTTTACCCTCTCACAGCTTAATCGCAATCTGTCCCGTAAGATTGTAAGCATTGTTTCGTTAGCATTAATCTTGGTGCAGCTTGTAGGCGTGGGTAGCATATTTGCAAAGAGTCACCTGAGCAATTCAGATGCCCCTCAAGAAGAGTACACGGTTACCGAGAAGGGCATGTTTACCGTCTCTCCAAAGAAGAATACGGTTATCTTCGTACTTGATATGTACGATACGCCCATGGATTTAATTCCGCTTACCAAATCTAATCCAGACCTGCTCAAGGAAATGACAGGCTTTACCTGGTTCCAAAACGTTACCTCTGTTATTACGCCTACGCGTGATGCTGTACCTGCAATACTTACAAGCTATCAGCCTAATCATGATGCTAACTTTGACAAGATGGCATGGGATAGGTGGGACTATACTGACTTTATGGGTGATCTTACCAAGGCTGGATACGATATTGGTATTTATTCTGAGAACGTGAGTCCTCAGGTGGAGCAAGTCAGCAAGCGTGCTATGAACTTCTTGCCCAATGACGAGGCTGCGAGCAATGCTCCTAAACTCAATGTGAAGGGGACCCTCAAGGCTATTTATGAGTGTGCTTTGTTCCGTGATTTACCATGGCCCTTCAAGCCCTTCTTCTGGTTCTATACAGATGACGTTAACAATGCCATGATTAAGCGTGCGGATACCACGCAGAGCAACACCTATGATGATACGGTTCCGTACACCACCAATGACCCACTCTATTTCCAAAAACTCAAGAATGTCAGGCTTTCTTATGGTGACACCACCAAGGAAGGTAGCTTCCGCTTTATTCACCTGCTTGGTCCACACTGGCCCAATACTATGGACGAGAATGGTGTGGATATTGGTGAATCCACGCGCGCTCAGCAAGCTACGGGTTCTATGAATATCGTGAGTGAGTACATTCGTCAGCTCAAAGAGCTTGGTGTGTATGACCAGACAACCATCATGATCATTTCGGATCATGGCTATATGTCTGGTACGGGCAACCTGGATCTTACAACCTTTGCCGCTAATCCCATCTTCTTGGTCAAGCCTGCTCAATCGGCTCAAGCCGATGCAGAACCTTGCAAGATTTCCCAGGCGCCTCTGAGTTTGTTGGATGTTATGCCTACTGCGCTTACTGCTTCGGATGTTCCGATGACACGTCAAGGCGATGGTATGAATGCGTTTGATGTTACTGATCCCAACCGTCCAAGAATCTTTGAGATGTTAAGTAGAAATAGCAGCGGATTTGAGTATGGCGTTGTAGAGTACAGTATCATTGGTGATGCCAACGACTTTACTACCTGGAAGCCCACTGGCTGGGTTATGCACTATCCGCGTAATGAGGCATCCTGGTGGGAGGACCGCGGTTCTCGTACGGTTGGCTAGAGCGAAACTACTAGGAAATAAAATATGGAACTTCAATGAACGTAAAACAAGACATCGCTACAGTTCATGACGTCGTAGCTAGGGTAGCTCTCCTTGCGTATGACGCAGTGTTTGTCCTCAGTCTGTTTTTGGTTTGGACGCTGGCGATACCTACGCCAGCTCAGGCCTATGTTGATCCTTCGGTCATGACCTACACCATTCAGGCATTGGCTGGTGTAGCCGTAGCTTTATCTGCAGTTATCGGTGTTATGTGGCGCCGCTTAAGACGCCATGCGATCAGGCTTCTCAAGATTGACGATAAGCGCGAGAAAGAAGCTGAGGTTCACTACTATGCAGATGGTGTAGTACCAGCAGCAGCTCAAATTGAGGCTGCAAACGTTGCTGCCAATCTATCTCAGACATCAAAGCAACCACGTATGAGCTGGATAAAAAGGTTGTTACTTGCGTTGATCCCATCGTTTGCATGCTCGCTGTCCCTACTGTTTTTCTCGCCGTTGGAAATGATTGTTGGTGCGGAATCTCAGCTTGCGTTTAAGACTGCCAGCGTGTGGGGCATTATGTTTCTTATTGCGCTTGGCTGTGGACTCGTGCTTGCGCTCATGCTCTCTGTCTTTTGGGGTAAGGGGTATGCTGCTTTGCTTACTCTCGTTTCCGCCTGTACGTTTGGCATGTTTTTGCAGTCCTTGCTTCTTAATACTGGATTGCCCGAAGCAACAGGTATTGCTGTGTTATGGGGTTCATTCAGGTTCCAAATGCTTATTAATGCTGTGATATGGGCACTTATTATTGCAGCATTCTTTGTGGTTGCCCACAAATTTAAAAACTTGTCCTCAGTACTTCAGCTCGCTCTATGCGTGGTATTAGTGCTGGTACAGACCGTGAGCTTGGTGGCTGGTGTTGTGGCAGCTAACAGCAACAATGATTCCGGGCGTGTACGCATGACCGAAGAGGGGCTCTTTACTGTTTCTAAAAAGAAGAACACCATCGTGTTTATCTTGGATACCTTTGACACTGAGGATATGTTGTGCTTACAAAGCGAGCAAAAAAATACGCTTGCAGCTTTTGACGGCTTTACCTTCTATAACAACTCAAGCGGCAAGATGATTCCTACGCGTTATGCTATTCCGTATTTGCTTTCTGGTGTGCAACCTACAAAGGATGAGACGTTTAGCAATTGGTGTCGCACTATGTATGATCGCAGTTCATTTTTGTCTGATATCAAGAATGCGGGCTATTCCATTGGCGTTTACTCCGATGATGGTTCGGTTCATTTTCCAGAGAAGCTCGCCGATAAGACTGTGAATATACATAAAATTGAGGGCGCTGATATTAATCCAAAGGGTGCCATTAAGGTTCTTACAAAATGCGGTATTTACAAAAGTGCGCCCTGGATGATAAAGCCATTCTTCTGGTTTTATCAAGATGAGCTTAATGAAAATATCGTTGATCAATCTCGTGTAGATCCCGCCAATGTTCCCTATGTAGAAAAGGATGGCGCTTTCCATGAGAAGCTTGTGGAAAGGAAGCTTTCGGCCAGCGATGAAGGTCAAAATGGTGCCTTTAGATTCATTCACCTTTTGGGTACTCACGCACCATATGTCTTAAACGACAAGGGCTTCCAAACAGGTAAGTCTGACATTGATGCCCAGGCGCGCGGTTCTCTCAAGATTGTTGCCGACTACATTCAGCAGCTAAAGGATTTGGGTGTATACGATAATACAACCATTATTGTGACTGCTGATCATGGTCGTTTTGACTTCACTGCTAGCTGGTGTAAGGACTTTAATCCCAAAGCGTTGGCGAGTGCAGGTCTTACTAATGGTGGTAAAGATATAGGCAGGACTACGTGTCCTATATGGCTTGTCAAGCCAGCCCAGTCTGCTCAAGAAGATGCACTTCCTTGCAAGACTTCTGATGTGCCTACAGGACATGAGGACTATGCAGCAACCGTTATCGATTCTGTAGGTGGCGACTATTCAAAGTATGGTACGCCTACCTGGATGGTTGGACCTGAACCGCGCGTTCGTACGTACTTTGAAACCATTCATAACGCAAGCGATAAGGTAGACATTGAAATACAAGAGTATGAAATTAGGGGAGACGCCAATAATTTTGACAACTGGAAAAAGACGGGTCAAATTTGGAGTCTCTTGTAGTGAGTGCTCAAGAGCTGTTTTGTCGGTCAGTGAGTAGGCTAAAAAGGCCATAAAACTAGCTCGTATAGATAGCTATAAAGGCTTTGTCGGTAGCACGGCAAAACCTTTTTTGTATGCTGAGCTACTGTGTTTGCAAAGCAACAGTCACGCCGATAAGGACATAGTTTATTATGTTAGTTGTGTAGTAACAATTTATTTTACAATGTTCAGATACAGCATCAGTCTTTAGGGAATAGTGTTGAATAAGGAGAAGCGCAGACAGCTGCGCGTACACTACGGGAAGGAAAAAATATGGCAGAGGCACGTTTTTATCACTGTAATCATTGTGGCAATGTTGTGACACTTTTGCATGCAGGTGGCGGCACTCTTAAGTGCTGCACCGATGGCGACGCTATGGAGCTTTTGGTTCCCAATACCACTGATGCTGCCACGGAAAAGCACGTTCCTACCCTAACCAAGGAGGACGGCAAGCTTGTTGTAACCATTGGTTCTGTAGAACATCCCATGATTGAGAAGCATTATATTGAGTTTATTGCTCTGGTAAAGGCTAACGGAGACACCATCATCAAGCATCTTAAGGCTGGCGATAAGCCCTGCGCTAAGTTCTGTGCACATGGCCTAGAGGGTGCAACGGTGTATGCATACTGCAATCTTCATGGTCTGTGGGCTGCAGACGTTGAATAAGCAGTTTTCACTGGGATAGGGTTTGCGGCTCGTACCTGTGGGTGCGAGCCGTTTTGTTTAAGACTGTGGTGTTTAGGTAATACTATGCACGGATATGATGAGTACAACTCAGGTAAGCAGGAGTTTTAGATGAAGATTGCCATCTCCCAGATGAGCACCCACTCAGCAGATTTTGATACCACCACTATCCGTATGATTGCCCAAGCACGTTTGGCTAAAAGCCAGGGCGCAGAGCTTATTGTCTTTCCTTTTCCAGCATTAACAGGACCTGATTTTGGCGGTATGGGTACGATCGATTCTTTTTCTCAATCCTTTGCTCTGGCGCAGATGGCGCTTGCTCGTGAGCTGGAAAAGATACAGATTTCTGCGGTGGTTCCCGTACTGGTTCCTGCATCATTTGGAACCTTTCAAGAAGTTGTGTGTATTAAAGAGGGTAAATGCATGCCCCTGCGCTATGCTTCTCATGCGCTAATGGCGCACGAAGGCCCAGGTGGATGGGCGCTTACTGCTGGACAAGAGATCATGGGCTTTGCACTGGATGATCTCAATTGCGCAGTGGTTTTTAATCAGGAACAACTTCATGCATTAGTGGATTCCCACACCGATATTGATATCTTGTTTTATCTGCAGGGCG
Organism: Atopobium minutum 10063974; assembly: GCF_000364325.1. Lineage (NCBI taxonomy): Bacteria > Bacillati > Actinomycetota > Coriobacteriia > Coriobacteriales > Atopobiaceae > Atopobium > Atopobium minutum. The sequence goes on along the minus strand of NZ_KB822533.1, from coordinate 1,389,292 downwards.
GCTGCTTTACGGTGGATGATGAGAGTAGCGTTTTGGCGCCTGCCCTTTCTCAGGGTTTGTTTATGCAAGAGCTGTCCACACTTAATGCCTGGCTGGTAGCTGTGGGTGGCGTTGGCGGATACGATGATGTGGTCTTTGCGGGCGGTAGTTTTGTGATGGCTCCTTGGGGAGAAGTAGCAGCACAACTGCCCTGTTTTGAGGAAGACTTCTGCTTGGTAGACATTGACCCTGCTTTTGAGGGCCCTCTTGCACATCCCAAGCCCCTTGCACCGTACAACAAACAAGCCTTGTTGTGGGACGCGCTTACGCTGTCTCTTCGCGACTTTTTGCAGTTTGATAAGCGCAGACACGACGCTGTTGTAGCTTTGGATGGCAGTGTGGCATCTGCTGTTTTGGCTGCTCTAGCGATAGATGCCGTAGGTCCTACACGGGTACATGCTTTATTGGTGCACAGCCTAGATGATGCAGCTTTTCGTGACGCCAAGCAGCTTGCCCGCAATTTGCGTCTCTCCACCGATGAGCTGAGCGTAAAGGATGCAAGCATTGCTCTGCGCGCCCTCCAGCTTGATGCTGATGATCCTAGCATGGTAGACCTGCTGGTATGTGCTCGTTTGCAAAGTTTGGCCACCGAGCATTCTGCGTTGGTTTTATCGCCAGCCGATAAAACCGGTTTGGCATTGGAGGTACAACAGGGCGCACATGCGTATTTGAGTGTTGCAAACTATATGCCGTTTGGTGATGTGTATCGCTCTCAGCTGTTAGAGCTTGCGCGCTATCGTCAGGCGCAGTCCGCGGCATTTCCAGAAGCGCTGCTCAAGCGGTTTGTGGAGCCATCTTTGCATACCTGTCATTTTGAAGACTTTGAAGATTTGTCCGTATCAATGGGAAGAGAAGCACAGATCAATCTGATAGATTCGCTGTTGCGCTCCTATATTGAGCTGGACATGAGTGTAAATAGCATGGTAGATTCAGGTACGGATCCCCAGCTTGTGGCTGCACTGCTTGCATGTATGAACGCTCAAGAACTTGCTCGTCGTGCTTTGCCTGCGCTTGCCTGTGTTTCTTCTCGAACCATTATGCAGTGCTCGCGTCCCACCGACGCTGTTTGGGAAGATAGGTATCTTACAAAAGATGAGATTAAGCAGGTAGAAGACTTCTATAAGCAGATCAACGAGAGGCTCATTGAGTTGACGGGCGATACAGATCAGAATGCCAAGATCAATGAAGCCTTTGAGATGCTACGTGATGTTATCTCTTCTGTTACGCCTGATGCAAACGATGAGAATCGCTGGGGGACTGGTCCCTTTTCTAACAACTAGTGTGCTATCATAGAACGCATGTTCTAGTTTGAGGAGTGCACATGGTTATTTTAGGAATTGACCCTGGGCTGGCAAACACCGGTTGGGGCGTTATAGAAACGCGGGGTTCGCTTATGCGTGCTCGTGCGTATGATTGTGTGCATACAGATGCAAAAGATAGCTTAGACCATCGTTTGGGGCTCATCTTTAATCGTATTGGCTTTGCAATCCGTGAGTATAATCCGGATGCCGTGGCTATTGAGTCTATTTATTTTGGTAACAATACTAGTGCTGCTATCTGGACCGCTCATGCGCGTGGCTCTGCTATTGCTGCCTGTGCTTATGCGGGCATTACGGTGGGAGAATATACACCCATGCAAATCAAGCAAGCTGTTGTAGGTACTGGTGCTGCGGATAAACACCAGGTTACGTATATGGTTCGTAATATGCTTGCTTTGGATCATGATCCAAAGCCTGATCACTGTGCAGACGCACTTGCGGCAGCCGTGTGCCATGCGCATTCTGAGCGTACCTTGTTTTGTGCTCAACAAACCCTGCGAAAGGCAAATCTGTGATAGTTCAACTAACTGGCTCGCTTATAGAGGCAAGTCCTCAGGCATTCGTGCTTGATGTTAACGGTATGGGATATGAGCTGCGCTGTTCTACTCTGACAGCCGCGTCACTGCCAGCAGTAGGAACTGCTGGGGTAAGCGTACTTGCCCGTCTTATCGTCAGAGAAAATTCTATGACCTTGTTTGGCTTTGCCTCACGAGAAGAGCGCGCTTTGTTTGATTGCCTTTTAGCAGTGTCTGGCGTAGGGCCCTCTTTGGCGCTGTCTATTTTATCTACCTTTACCCCCTCTACCTTTGCTGATGTGGTAATTACAAATGATGCCACGCGCATGGCTACCATTCCGGGTGTGGGTAAAAAAACAGCGCATCGTTTGCTCATGGAGCTCCAAAATGTCTTTGCGTCCAATAAAGAATTGTGCGGCCTGTTGAGATCTTCTGATAGTACGGATGTTCAAGCTGCTTTGCCTCGCACAGATTCGTCCACAGAAGCTGATGCACAAGCCGCATTACTCGCCATGGGCTTTACACCCCAAGAAGTGGCGCTTTCATTAGAGGGCTATGAACAAGCAGCTGCTGCTACGGTAGAGCAAGTAGTGGCCTATGCATTGCGCAAGCTGGGAGGTAAGGCATAAATGTGGGAAGCAAATCCTTTGCAGGACTTGTTTGGCGATAAGTCCCAGCAGCTTGGAAAAGCTCGTCCGGTTACCGCAGAGCTTACCGAGGATGATCTGGAAGTAGACCGCACACTTCGTCCTAAAACGCTTGACCAATATGTGGGACAAGAGCGCGTGCGCGATAATTTGCGTGTCCTTATTGAGGCAGCTAAAACACGAGAAGAACCTTTGGATCATGTGCTTTTTTCTGGCCCTCCAGGACTTGGCAAAACTACTCTTGCAAATGTTCTTGCAAATGAGATGGGTTCAAAACTGCATACCACCAGCGGTCCTGCTATTGAGCGCACGGGAGATTTAGCAGCTATTCTTACCAATCTGGAAGCTGGAGATGTCCTGTTTATAGATGAGATTCATCGTCTTAATCATATGGTGGAAGAAGTTTTGTATCCAGCTATGGAAGACTTCTTTTTGGATATTGTTATTGGCAAAGGTCCAGCTGCTCGTTCTATTAGGCTCGACATTCCTAAATTTACCTTGGTAGGAGCTACTACCCGTACCGGTTTGCTTACCGGTCCACTGCGTGATCGCTTTGGCATTTCTTTTCGCTTGGACTATTACACGCCAGATGAGCTTGCAGACATTGTAAGTCGCTCTGCAGCTATTCTTGGAGTGACCATAGATAGCCAGGGGGCAGCAGAAATCGCAAGCCGTAGTCGTGGTACACCACGCTTGGCAAACAGGCTGCTCAAACGGGTACGTGATTATGCACAGGTGCGTGCAGATGGCATGATTACCTGGGAGGTAGCAGCTCAGGCCCTCAGCTTCTTTGAAATTGATGAGATGGGCTTGGATTGGATGGACGTTAAGATTCTGACAGCTTTGTGTAGTACTTTCCGTGGCCGTCCTGTAGGGCTTTCTACCATTGCAAGTGCCGTTGGCGAGGATGCTTCTACCCTAGAAGACGTGTATGAGCCATACTTACTACAGCGTGGTTTGCTCGTACGTACACCTCAGGGTCGTAAAGCAACCTATGCAGCATTTGAGCACCTATCTATGGAACTTCCTCCAGAAAGGGGATAGCATGCTGGAGCATGATTATATTCTGGAAGTTATAGAAACCTTTGTGGATACTGTGGCTTTTAGTTTGCGCGGCGCCTTTATTCGGCACAATCCTCAGGAAGCACTGCAAACAGAGCGGGCAGTAGCAGAGCTTATGGATTTGGATGCAAAAACAGCACTCTCTCTTTCTCCAGAATCCTTGGTCACTATGATGCACCTGTCTGGCATTGGTGATGCTACGGCTAGCTATGTAAGCTATACGCTGGGAAAACTTGCGGATGCCTATGAGCGTATGGGTGAGAAAGATAAAGGGGAGATCCGTCGTGCGCAAGCACGTGCCGTTGCTGTTGCCTTTGGCTGGCAGCTCTCTGATGTTCCCAAAGGCATGGAACTTATCGATGCAGATTTGAAGGACTAGGCATATAAAACACAACATTGCAGCATTATTTTCGGCTAACGGCATAATCGACCGTTAGCCTTTTTGCACTCATTTATGAGTCGATATAGAGTACACTAATTCTTGTGGCCATAAACGGCCATTTGTAGCGCGTGAAAACGTATGGTTTATGCTCCATGAGAGGGGCAAAGAAAGAAAGGCACGTCATGGCTCAGGGTACTGTTAAGTGGTTCAATCCAGACAAGGGTTACGGATTCATCTCTCGCGAAGACGGCGACGATTTGTTCGTACACTTCTCCGAGATTCAGATGGACGGTTTTAAGACTCTTGATGAGGGCCAGGCTGTCGAGTTTGACATCACCACTGGTCAGAATGGTAAGCAGCAGGCTTCCAACGTTCGCAAGGCATAGTTAGTCTTACATAGTCTTGTTAAGCTCGCATCTTTTGGGTGCGAGCTTTTTTGTGCTGCAGTACTGCGCTTTTGTTAGCTTGGGATGACATGCAGCTTGCGTGAAGTATGTTAGCCACCTTTCTAATGGGCATAAACAAAGCTGAAAACGCAAAGACCAGACGTTTTCTTTAACGTATCAATAGGAGGGGACATATGGCTATTGAGAAAAAAATTGGTGACGCGCTAAACGAGCAGATCAATAAAGAGATTTATTCTGCTTACCTGTACCTCACCTTTGCAGATTACTATGAGGGTCGCGGTCTTAAAGGCTTTGCAAACTGGTATATGATTCAGGTGGAAGAAGAGCTTTCACACGCAAAGATTCTCCGTCGCTATCTTTTGGACAATGATTACCAGGTAAAGATGCTTGCGCTTGCTCAGCCTGATAAAACCTTTACTGATGATATGGATCCTCTGCTTGCTGCTCTTGAGCACGAGCGCTATATTACCGCCTCTATTAATGAGTGCTATTTTGTTGCCCATGAGTTCCATGACTTCCGTACCATGCAGCTGCTGGATTGGTTTGTAAAGGAGCAGGGTGAAGAGGAGACCAATGCTTCTGACATGATCACCAATATGAAGCTTTTTGGTGGCGATCCTAAGGGTCTGTTTGAGCTTGATCGTGAGTACCAGGCTCGTACCTTTACTGCTCCCAATATGCCTATGTAAGGACTTAGATTTTGAGTTGGTAAGGCCTAAGGAAGCTTTAGTGGAAAAGCCTTACAACAAAGTGGTATGGCAAAGCCTTCGCATGATATCGTGCGAAGGCTTTATGTTAACAAGTCAGGACAATCAGAGTCAGAGGATACATGCGTACCTCAATTGTGCACGTGTTTTCTCGCACAAGGTAAGTCATTGGGGGAGTGGTTGTTGCGTGCTAGATCAGTAAATCCTGCCAGTCGTATAAGAAACAGTCACTCGCATCTTGAATTTCTTTAACATCTTGGATGGGGTCATCAGAAAAGACTCCCACTGTTGTACATCCAGCCTGCTTGGCAGAATTGAGAGCAGGCACGATGTCCTCAAATACAATGCAGTTGTTGGGGTCTGTATCGCACGCTTGCGCAGTATGTACGTAAATATCTGGATAATGCTTTGATTTACCCACCTGTTGTGTATAAACTATCTGGTCAAAGAGGCTGTGTATAGCTACACGAGGCTCTAAGGATTCAATCACTTCAGGGTTGTTACTGGTTGCAAGTGCTGTGTGTATGCCGGCACTATGCAATTGAGCAAGGTAGGACTCCACCCCTTTTCTAAGGGTAAGCCGGCTGGTATACATCTGTGTGGCTTGCTCAGTCCACTCAGCTACAATATCCGCGGGCTTCTCGTTAAGATTAAAGCGCTCAACCATGTAGATAGCGCCTTTGTTAAGGCCAAGTGCTGCAATATGGTTTGCCAGCTCAGGGGTCCAGGTAAGACCACGACGCTTGCAAAAGATGGAATCGATCTCATGCCAAATTTTGCCAGACAGCGCAATGGTGCCATCAAAATCAAAGATGGCAGTCTCAAAGTGATGAGTGGCAAGAAATTGAGCAGCAGCGGTCATAGTCTCTCCAAAACAATGATGAGTAGTGGTGGTGCGGCAAGCGCCATCAAGCGCCATCAGGCGTTAGCAAGTACTGTCAAGCGCTTCCAAGCGAGAATATAAATGAGTCTAAGCTATAAATAATCTCGTGGGGACAACAATTTGTGTGAGTCCTTGTGGTAAAACGAATTTACATACGATGCATGCTTATACGATGGGAGAAGCCATGGCAGATCAACAGCTTAAAGCGCGTGTAGACGCGTATGTGGATGAAGTTTGGGACAGCGTTGTTTCTGATATTGATACGTTGGTTCAAATTGAAAGCGTAGAGGATTTAGCTCACGCAACTCCCGATGCTCCGTTTGGCCCTGCTCCTCGCAAAGCATTGGACACAGCGCTTCATATTGCTCAGCGCCTTGGTTTGGGCACGGTTAACTGCAAGGGCTATCTGGGGTATGCACAGGTTGATGGTCAGGGCGACAAACAGATTGCCACCATTGCTCATGCAGACATTGTTCCTCTGGGCACAGGCTGGGATTTTGATCCGCTGCACGTAACACGCAAGGATGGCTATCTGATTGGTCGTGGAGTAGCAGACGATAAGGGTCCGCTCGTTTTGTCTTTGTATGCAGCAGCGTTTGTGCAGCGTGAGGCCCAGCGTACAGGCATTGCTCCTAGGCATACCTTGCGTGCGCTCATTGGTACCAACGAGGAGACCTCGATGGGCGATGTTGAGTGGTATTTACAGCAGTATTGTGAGCCAGATTTTCTGTTTACGCCCGATGCTGAGTTCCCGCTTATTTGTGGCGAGAAGGGCCGCGTACAAGGCGCGTTTTTCAGCCAGAATATTGCAGGACCGGACAGCGGAAATGTGCTGGTAAGTTTGGATGGTGGCACCGTGCCCAACGCGGTTTGCAGCCTTGCAGAGGCATGTGTGCGTGCAAAAGTATCAGAGCTGCCCACTGCGCAAGACATTGAGCTTGAAGAGCTTGGGAATGGCCTAGTGCGCATTGTAGCCCATGGCATTGGTGGTCATGCTTCCATGCCACAGGGTACGCGCAACGCCATTGGTGTTTTAGTAGAGTATCTGCTCAAAAACAAGCTCTGCAGTCCTTCTCAGCAACATTTTTTGGAACTTGAGCAAAAAATTATGGCTTCCACCGATGGCTCTTCTCTAGGCATTGACGCTACAGACAGGTTCTTTGAGCCTCTCACCTGCATTGGTGGTACGCTGCGCACTCATGATGGCCGCTTTGAGCAGACCATTGACGTGCGCTATCCAACCAGCACGGATGTGGATACCATGCGCCAAGTGTTAGAACCGCTGGCATTGGCACATGAGGCAAGCTTTGAAGTCCAGCAAAACATGGTGCCCTTTTTAACCGATCCAGAATCTCCCGAAATTCAAACCCTTGTAGCAACCTACAATGAATATACGGGCAAGAACGGCCGTGCGTTTACCATTGGCGGCGGCACCTATGCGCGTCATTTTAGCAAGGCGGCGGCATTTGGTCCCTTTGAGCATAATGCACAGCTTCCTGCTTGGGTGGGTCCGGAACACGGTCCCAATGAGGGAGTAAATGAACAAGAGTTTAAGCGGGCTCTCAAAATATACATTGTGGCAATCATGCGACTTATGGAGATTAGCCTCGATTAACTTCATAATTTGAGCTGCTTCGTGCCTATGGAGTAAAAATTTATGCCGCTTATAGACTCGTTTAAGCATAGACAGAGTGTATTGAATACAATCAGTACGGTATACATTGTTTAGCCAGTCTTTTGAAAGGGGCATCATGGCAGACGAACAGCTTAAGCAAGAAATTGCCGAATACGTGGATCGTGTTTGGGAAGATGTTGTTGTAGATATTGATAAGCTCGTCCAGATTGAAAGTGTCGAGAATATGGACGAAGCAAAACCTGGTGAGCCTTGGGGCCACGCTCCCCATGAGGCATTGGCAAAGGCCTGCGAGATTGCAAGTGATCTTGGCCTTGAGGCTCATGACTGTGAAGGCTACATTGGCTATGCAGATCTTAAGGGCGCACGTGAGGACTACATTGGCATGATCAGCCATGCAGATATTGTTCCTCTGGGCACGGGTTGGACCTTTGATCCTCTGCACGTAACTCGCAAGGACGGTTACCTGCTGGGCCGCGGTGTTTTGGATGATAAGGGTCCTCTGGTTTTGGCCATGTATGCTGCCAAGTACTTTATCGAGAAGGGCGAGGAGCTTCCGTACACCCTACGCGTCATCATTGGCTGCAATGAGGAAACCGCTATGCGCGACGTTGAGTGGTATGTAGAGAACTTCCCTCAGCCCGCATTCCTCTTCACGCCCGATGCAGACTTCCCTCTGTGCTATGGCGAGAAGGGCGGATACTCCGCACGCATTCTGTCTGACAAGGTAGCTGGCGGCAAGATTGTTGACTTTAACGGTGGTATTGCAGATAACGCAATTCCTAACCTGGCAACTGCTGTTGTGCGCGCTAACGTAGCGGATCTTGCGCCCACTGATCGCGTAAGTGTAGAGGACGCAGGGGATGGCCTGGCCAAGCTCACCGCTCATGGCATTGGTGGCCACGCTTCCAAGCCTGCTGGCACCATTAACGCCATTGGCCTGCTTGTGGACTACCTTTTGGACAATGATCTGTGCGATGAGGGCGAGCGTGAGTTCTTGGAGCTGGACCGCATTGTTCTGTCCTCCACCGACGGTTCTTCCATGGGCTTTGCCTCTGCCGATAAGTACTTTGATCCTCTGACCTGCATCGGCGGCACCATGCGCACCATTGATGGTCGCTTTGAGCAGACCATTGACTCTCGCTATCCCACCTCTATTACCAGTGCAGAAATTACTGCCAAGGTTTCCGAGCTGGCCGAGAAGCACCATGCTACGGTAGAGTGCTACCTGGATATGGTTCCTTTTGTAACCGATCCTGAGTCCGATGCTATTCAGACGCTTATCAATACCTATAACGAGGTAACCGGCAAGCAGGCTAAGCCCTTTACCATGGGTGGCGGCACCTATGCACGTCACTTTGCTCGTGCCGCAAGCTTTGGTCCTAATGATCCTGATTGGGAGTATCCTGAGTGGGTACACGGTGAGCACAGCGCAGACGAAGGTGTGTCTGAGGAGCTTATGAAGCAGTCCTTGGGTATCTATATTCTTGCCCTGACGCGCTTGATGAAGCTTGACCTTACCGCTTAAGTTGATCGTATCGCTTAAGGTTTTGTCTTATCGAGCTTCTGCTTGTTCAGATGTAGCTCAAACGTGAGGCACGGCTCAAGCGTGCTTTGCAGTATAGCGAGCGATAAAACCGGGTTGTCCTTCAAAGGGCAGCCCGGTTTGTTATGATGGCTTTGCTATGAGAGGGACTAAGCAGGTAGCTTGGTATTAGGAGCGCTGCGCATCTGGAGCATGCTCAAGCGAGCGGTCAATATCAAAGAGAACCTCGTCGCTTTCCAGGTTGGTAAGGTTGTTCATGACATCACTTGCCAGTTCAAAGAGCTGTTCATCCACGGCTATACGTGCAATAATGCGCAGTGATGCGTGGATTTGCTCGTCAACGTCTGTGGGGATGTTGTTTTCCTGCAGTAGTAAGTCAATGTCATTGAGCTGTACGGGCTCATAGCTATCCTTGTACTCTTCCATAAGTGCTTTGAGTTCAGCGGCTGCCATATCATGAGCGGTAGAGGCAAACTGTAGTGCTTTGGAGTAACAGGCATCTGCTACCCGTGGCTTATTGCGTTTCCACATATAGGAGCCTAAGCGGTATAAGCCAATACCCATACTATCGCCCGAATATGCATAGTGCAAAAGATTTAGCAGTTCAGTAAAGGCTCCGGGCTGATCTCCTCCTTGTTCCAGTGCACCCGCAAGCAGGAGTCGTGCACGGACATCATAGGGATTGAGTTCAAGACAGCTGCGAGCAAACCCAATGCCCTGTTCAAGCTGACCCAGATGCACGGATGCGCTGGCATACATGAGCAGGCAGCTGTAATAGGCCATGGGAACAAGACGCACTACAGGACCGTTGTTGTGTGTGGTGGCACTACGATTAAACAAGGCACGCTCGGTATAGGTTTCAAAGTGGCGCCACACTACCTCAGAGCTAGATTCATAGCTCTGAGCAGCCTTGATAGAGCTAAGAAGTGGTCCTAAGAGTTGGCAGGTTTTTTCATAGGAACCCTGCGTAAATAAGGCAAATGCTTTTTCTCGTGTACGGGACGGCTCATCACCATAGGTAAATTCTTCCAAAATGGCATGATAGTCTTGAGCTTCAAGCGCTCCATCAATAAGTTTTGAGGCGGTGCGTTTAGCGGCCTGGGTCGCTGCGTCGTTGGAGCTACTTGTAAGCTCGTCTTTGTTTGTGGAAGACGCGAGTTCCATAAGTGCGTGTACGTGTTCAGTTACCGTGCTACCCAGCTGTATGCCCAGCTGGTCTGCTTTTTGTTCCAAGGCGGCGTGTTCGTTAATACCAAAATCTGCCACCGCTGGAGCACCTAAAAGCTCTGCGCTTTTCTCGTCCAGCAAACGGGTGGAAAGCTCGATGGAATCATAGCGTTCTACAGGGCAGAAGAGGGTATCTTCGATAGCAAAGCTTTGCTTACAAGAAGCAAGCCAGCCATCTTTGAGCGTGATGGAGGCACCACATTGCTGGTAGCTTTCTTGTAGCTGGGCAAGAGAGTGCGTGTTAACGCTAGCAAATGCAGCGCGGGTAAAACACACGCTGTAGCGGCAGCTTCTTGTGGTAGCGCTGTTAATAATGCCTGCAACATATACCTGTTGCACCGCAGGATCGGCATCAAAGGCAGCGCCAGCGGCTAAGATACCCAGGCGTAATGCATAGGCACTGGCAGCGGCATTGCGCATATATTGGGATGTGGGCAGGATCTTATTAAGGTCAACAGACCAGTAGCTTTGCGGCATGGCAGCAGGTGGCGTGAGCTCAATTTCCAAGGCCACTGCGCCACGAGCAACATTACTGCGCATCAAGCCAACAAAGCGATAGGGCAAAATCCAGGTTTCAAACCCGTAAGAGACAGCTTCACGTACAGCCCATTCGTGTGCGAGGTTGGGGTTGAGAGGGGCCTTGGTATCCTTCTTGGGATAGCTGTTATCAACACGCTGCTGGCAAATGGCGTCCGTAATGGCCTGTGTATAGCTGTAAATTTCTTGCTCGGTTAGAGCCGTTAACTGTGCATCTGCTTTGGTGGTTGCCATAAGCATGCGATTCAGCGCTGCTTCAATGCGGATGATGCGCTGCCGTATGAGGTAAGGAACAGGAAACTCCTCAATGCGCAGGTAGACCATGCCAGTATGGTGCAACATGATAAGCCGCATGTGTGGCCAGCGGGGTTGCTCGCCAGATTCAGGGGTGTTTGCGGGAAGCTCTTTTGTTAGATCAGCCTCTTCGAGCCAACGAGCAAGCAGCTGTTCTGCTGCACAGGGCATAAGGTTGTTTGCAGGGTCTGAACTGGCCTTTTGCGTACGATCGAGCACGCCTGTATAGTAGAGTTTAAGCGCATCAATGAAGTTGGGTGCAGCGTTAAATCCGCGGTAGAGCGCATAAATGTTAAAGCTGGTATCAACGGTGGCGCTCTTTTGCGAGGTGGTATCTGTAGGAACCTCTGTCTGCTTTTTGCTGGCGGATGGTTTGCTTGTAAGTCCAAACGCATGAGACAAACCAGACAGTACATCGCGACCGCGCTCAAACGCATTTTTGTGTGCTGCCGCTATGTTTGCCTGTGAAGAAGTTTGTTTGTTGTGTTGTGGCTCAGAGCCGTTTTTCCTGTGTTCCACATAACCTCCTGTCTTTTAGAGTACCCTATCAGACGGACATAATTCATCGGTTTTATGTGATGGGCACCAGACAACAGGTACTTTGGAAAGACGAGCGAGAAATCAATTTGAGGATGACATCATGACCAACCACACATCTACTAATGATACCAATACTACTAATGACAGCATCACGTATGAGCTGTCTGACTACTGCGCAAACGATGATGTGGTCTATGCAGCTACGCAGATTTTTGATGCCTTGTCGGACTTTACACGGTTTCAGATTTTGTCTGCCCTGGGAACACAGGAGCGTTCGGTATCCGAGCTGCAAGAAGCAGCACATGTAACGCAGTCTGCCATTTCCCATCAGTTGCGCCTGTTACGTGATCGTGGGGTGGTGGTGGCTCGTCGCGATGGCCAGCGCATGATGTATTCGATTGCCGATGAACATGTGGTTACACTTTTGCGCGTTGGTTTGGAGCACGCAGCAGAAGACATTATGCCTGATGGCCAGCTTGAGGAGCCCAGTGCTTAATCGTGCGCTTAGCTAGATGTGTCGCATAAACAGACCGCTGAGCAATTTTGGCTCAAACCAGGTCGATTTGGGAGACATGATCGTTCCCGCATCCGCTATGGACATGATTTGCTGTGCACATACTGCCGCGGGCGAGAAAACCACACCCTTGGTTGTTTGTGCTGCTTCTTGTAGTTCTTGAGTGCTTACCATCCCTCCGATAAAAGAAATGCGCGGATCTTTGGTGGGATCGTGTATACCCAAGATGGGTGCAAGCACCAAGCGCTGAAGCAAGTCTTGTGCGGTGCAGGTGGGTGTGTACGTGTTGTTAAACTGACGTAAATCAAGCTCATACCAGTTGTTGTCCACAAACATGGGCACCCGTAAATCTTGCGTAGTTTGTGATTGGATGCCGGTTTTGGCGGCACCAGTGCTTTTGGCGGTAGCAGCAGCTTTGATGCTATCAGCGGTTTTGGCTACAACAGGAATGCCAGCCTGTCTAATTTTTTCTCGGAGTGTAGAGGTCGACATGCCGTTTGTGTCATGTATCAGACGATGGTACGGCAGGATAGTCAGATCCTCAGCAGAAAAGAGCACCGCTAAAAACTTGCTGGAGAGCGCATCTGTGCGCTGGGGTGTATCGATAGCCCTATTCAGTGCTACGGCAGCTGCGGCTCTATGATGGCCATCGGCAATATAGGCGGTGTCAATCTGTTCATACAGCGCGCAAAGCTTGGCTATGGTATCGGGGTGGTCAATGCGCCATATGCTATGGTGCACGCCGGTTGTATCGATAAAGTCATACAAAGGCTTATCGGTAAGAGCTGCATGTATGCTGTGTGTAAGGGATGGGTTTGCGCGATGCATCATCAAAACAGGGCTGGTTTGCAGTGAGGTAGCTTTCATAAGCTCAAGACGGTCTTGCATCTTTTCTGGACGGACAGCTTCATGCTGTTTAATGCTGCCCTTGACGTACTCATCCACAGATACTGCACCCACAAGACCAACTTGACTATGGCCCTGTACGCTCAAGCGCCAGACATACAAACAGGGGGTAGCGTCTACCAAAAGTGTGGAGTCATGCAAGCGCTGTTCAATGATATCGTTTGCCTTAGCATATACCTCAGGGGCATAACGTGTGTACTGTTCAGGAAAATTTACTTCAGGCCGGTCAATGGTAATAAAAGAACGGAGATGCTTTTGTGCCCACTCACGTGCTGTTTTGTGCGTAAACACATCATAGGGTGGCGTTACAAAATCTTTTACGAGCTCCGGGGAAGGGCGCAAACAGCTCAAAGGGCTTAGGTGCATGGGTAACTCCTTTATTTCATAGCTTCTTAAGCATACACGCATGATGTGTGTTAGGGTCATACTACAAACAATTACTAAGGAGTACCCGTGACTGTGTATTCAACCCATACCTTTGCTCAGCGCAGTTTTGTCCTTTTTGATTTTGATGGCACGCTTGCAGATACCAAGGCCGGTTTGGTTCGCGTGGCACGTCAGGTTCTATCCGATTTTGGCATGTCTGATGCAGAAATTGGCGATGCCTCTCGTTTGGTAGGACCTCCCTTTCCAGAGGCATTTTCATTGGTATATGGCTTAAGTGCTTCAGATGCTGCACGAATAACCAAGGCGTTTCGTGAGTTGTATGACACGGTTGGTCCGCAGGATTTTCCTCTGTTTCCTGGTGGAGAAGACATGCTGCAAGCTCTTAAAGCTGCTGGCAAAAAACTGAGCATTGCAAGCTCCAAGCGAGAAACACAGGTGGTACATATGCTGCACCAACAGGGCGTTTTTCATCTGTTTGATGCCATTGCAGGTAAACAGGATGACAACCAGGGCGCAAAGCCCTTTGTCATTGCTCGTGCTTTAGAAAAGCTTGGTGCTTCTGCCGACAATACCGTGATGGTTGGAGATCGTAAATACGATGTAGAGGGCGCTCATAAGTTTGGCATTCCGTGCGTCTGTGTGTTATTTGGCACAGCGCCCGAACAAGAACTTCTTGATGCCAAGGTAGATGCCTTGGTACATTCTAATAAAGCCTTGACTGAGTTGTTACTTGGTACCTAAGCGGGCAAGGCGTCGTGTAAGTTACACCACGCGGTAGCTTACGGTACCTACGCCATCAAACCCAAGGGCGCTGGCAACAGCAGGCTGTAAGTCAATTTCACGACCAGCAACAAAGGGGCCACGGTCATTTACAACGGCTCGAACCGTGCGTCCGTTATAGCTAATCTCAATAGTGGTTCCCAAGGGCATGGGGCGCTTCATAGCAACGCCCATAGAGGTAGGAGTTACTATATCGCCAGAAGCAGTGGTTCCCCACATAAAGCCATCGTCATTGCCATAGACAGAGGCAACAACAGATTTCCAATCACTACTAGCGGTCGAAGCGCTGGTAGAGGGGGTAGGATCAGTGGAGTTTGAGGCACTGCCAGAGCTGCTTGAGTTGTTTGAGCTATTGGAAGAAGCATTGGTGCTGGAGCTATTTTGAGTGCTGGTGGCAGCAGTTGCAGCAGCACTTTGAGCTGCGGCGGCTTGCTGCGCTTCCCATTGCGCCTTGGCCTGTGCCGCACGCTCCATCGCACGCTGTTTTGCAACTTTAATGGCTTCCTGAGCTGCACTTTGAGCTGCGGCAGCTTCTTTAGTCTTAGCTGCTACCGAACTTTGCTGTGTTTGAAGTGCATTGCGTGTTTGCGTAAGCTGCGATTCCATTTGTACCAAGGCTTGGATTTTTTCGTAATTGGAATCATTAATGGCATTGATATATGAGATGGTGCTTAAGAAATCACTAAAGTCATGTGACGATAAAATCAAGCCAATGAGGTTGGGCTGGTTTTGCAAGAGCTTGTAATTAAGACGCACTGCCTGTGCGGTATTCTGGCGAACCTGAGGTAGGGCATCTTCGAGCTCTTTGAGTTTAGACTGATTGGTTTCTATCTTTTGATTAAGATTGTCCAACTCCTGCTGGGCTTGAGCATATTTCTCGTTTGCCTCAATAGCAGCATTTTCTAGGGTTTCGAGACTCTCTTCTGCCCGTGCTACCTGGGGTACCATGGCGCAGATGAGGGTAGTGCACATCAGTACTGAGAAAAAACTGCGTGCTACGCGCTTGCTCGTATATCCCTTCATGCTCCTCCAAAACAACGGGGACAGATGCTGTGTACCTGTAGCTTTGTGCTTGGTATCGCATGCTCAAGGCACAAAGACAAACAAGTGCAGAGCTACTATTTTAGCGGATACCTTGTAATACGGGTATTTCTCCATAAAAATGCACTCGTTAGCACAAGCCAACGGGTGCATGAGGATCTAACGGGACTATGCCGTAGTTACCAGAAGCGCATGGAGCTTATTCAAGCTCAAAAGCACCGGTATACAGCTGGTAATACGTACCGTGAGCTGCGATAAGATCATCGTGCGTACCACGTTCGATAATGCGACCGTGGTCCAAAACAATGATGACATCGGAATTGCGTACCGTGGATAGACGGTGTGCAATAACAAAGGTGGTACGCCCTGCCATCAAAGCATCCATACCGCGCTGCACAATAAACTCTGTACGCGTGTCAATGGAGCTGGTGGCTTCATCCAAAATCATGGCAGGTGGATCTGCCACTGCCGCGCGAGCGATGGACAAGAGCTGACGCTGACCTTGGGAAAGCTGAGCGGCATTATCGGTAAGCATAGTGTTATAGCCATCGGGCAGACGACGGATAAAGGAGTCCGCGCCTGCAAGCTTAGCAGCACCAATGCACTCATCGTCGCTTGCGTTAAGACGGCCATAGCGGATATTGTCCAGAACGGTACCGGTAAACAGGTTGGTATCCTGCAGGACCATGCCCAAAGAACGGCGCAAATCTGCCTTTTTAATCTTATTGATGTTAATGCCGTCATAGCGAATACGACCGTCAGCAATGTCATAAAAACGGTTAATGAGGTTGGTAATGGTGGTTTTACCCGCACCTGTAGCACCAACAAACGCAACCTTCTGACCCGGTTTGGCATACAAAGATACGTCATGCAAAACCGTGTGGTTGGGGCTGTAGCCAAAGTCTACGTGGTCCAAGACAATGTCGCCAGCAAGGGGGGTATAGCTCAGTGTGCCATCGTGATGAGGGTGCTTCCAGGCCCACATATCGGTGCGCTCGGGGTACTCTACCAGCTCGCCCTTCTCGTTTTTGCTGACATTGACCAGTGTTACATAGCCTTCGTCCTCCTCGGTTGTTTGATCGAGAAGGTCAAAGATACGTGCTGCACCTGCAAGGCCCATAACAATAGAGTTAATCTGACCAGAGACCTGTCCTATAGAGGAGGTAAAGTTTTTGGTAAGCGACAGGAAGGACACGGCAATGTCAATGGTCAGTGCTGCTCCAGAGATGGATGGAGAGGGTAGGCCATTGACAATAAAGAAGCCTCCTGCCAATGCTACCAGTGCATAGGCGAGATTGCCCAGGTTAAACAAGATAGGCAGCAGCATATTAGAAAAAATGTTTGCAGAGCGGGAAGCCTGATAGAGCTTCTCGTTAACCGCATCAAAATCTGCCTGTGTGGCCTGCTCGTGCGTAAAGACCTTGATGACCTTCTGTCCCGTCATGGCTTCTTGAGCAAAGCCCTCTACCTTTGCAAGGGATTTTTGCTGAGTTAGGAAGAAGCGTGCTGAACGCGTACCCAGCGCTTTAACTACTCCCACCATGATCACGATAATAACCAGCACAATAAGCGTAAGGGGAATGGAGTACCACAGCATAATAAACAACACAGCACCCATGCTAATGGCTGTGGTGATCATGCTGGGCAAAGACTGACTAATAAGCTGGCGCAGTGCATCTACATCGTTGGTGTAGTACGACATGATGTCGCCATGCTTGTTGGTGTCAAAGAAGCGAATGGGCAGGTCTTCCATGTGGTTGAACATCTTATTACGGATGTTCATCAACGTACCCTGGGTAAGGGTAGCGAGCAGCTGTGCTTGAATGCTTGCAGCAATCAAACCTGTGGCATAGACAGCCAATAGCGTGAGGGCAATCTTTGCAACTTCTGGTTGTGCTGCCTCCCAATTCCCACTGGGGAAGTAGCGAGCAACAACAGCAATGGCTTGCTGCATAAAGACAGCAGGAATTGCAGCTGTTATTGCAGAAACAATAATACAGAGAAGGATGATGCTGGACTTGGTGGGATAAAACTCAAAGAGCATCTTGATAACGCGACCAAAGCTACCCTTTTTTGGAGCTGTGTGTTTGGTAGGAGCTTCAGCAGTCTGCTGGGTTTTCTCGTTAGCCATGGATCTCATCCTCCTTTCCAGAAGCATCGTCGTGTGTTTGCGCGGTGCTCATCCTCTTGTCGTGCGATTCCTTATTTTGTGAGGTATAGGTCTCGCGGTAAATGTCATTGGATTTGAGCAGCTCATCGTGGGTGCCGATGGCATCAATCTGGCCATCACGCATAACAATAATGCGATCCGCATCCTCAATGGAACTGGTGCGCTGAGCGATAATGATCTTGGTGGTTTGTGGGATAAAACTGCGGAAGCCTGCTCGAATAAGCTTGTCGGTTTTGGTATCTACAGCACTGGTGGAGTCATCCAAAATCAAAATCTTTGGATTCTTGAGCAAGGCACGAGCAATGCACAGACGTTGCTTCTGACCGCCAGAAACATTGCTACCGCCCTGTTCGATGTAGGTGTTGTACGTGTCGGGGAACTGCTGAATAAACTCGTCCGCTTGGGCAAGCTTGCAGGCGGCAACAAGTTGTTCATCGGTGGCATCGGGGTTGCCCCAGCGCAGGTTTTCTGCAATGGTGCCAGAGAACAAAACGTTGCGCTGCAATACAACGGCTACCTGGTTGCGTAGGGTGTCCAGGTCATACTCGCGCACATCGTGTCCGCCAACAAAGACGGAACCGCAGGTAACGTCATACAAGCGGCTAATAAGCTGGATGAGCGTGGATTTTGAAGAACCGGTACCACCCAAAATGCCAATGACTTCACCCGACTTGATGTGCAGGTTAATTCCCTTAAGAGCCATGCGCTCTGCTGTTTTAGAATACTCAAAGTCCACGTTATTAAAGTCAATGGAACCGTCTGGAATCTCAAACAAGGGATGTGCGGGGTTGGTGAGGTCGCTCTTCTCGATAAGAACCTCGCAGATGCGGCGTGCGCTTTCTTCGGACATGGTAATCATGACAAACACCATGGATAGCATCATGAGTGCCATGAGCATAGAGAAACCATAGGTGATAAGAGCGCTCATCTGGCCAACACCAAGATTTTGCCCCTGCGAGCTTACAACAATCTGAGAGCCAACGTATACAACAAACAAGTAAATGACGTCGATCGAGAAGTTAAAGAGAGGAGAGGTCCATGCCAAGATACGCTCTACATGCATAAAGTCATGGAAGAGATTGCCCGAGGCGGTATTGAACTTCTGTTTTTCAAAGTCTTCACGCACATACGACTTAACTACGCGGATACCAGAAACGTTTTCTTCCACCGACTCATTGAGGGCATCGTATTTCTTAAAAATCTTATGGAAGATGGGCATGACGTAAAGGGTAATGCGGAAGATAATAAATCCCAGCACAAACGCCACTACTATGTACAGGGCAGCCATGGGACCACCCGTTAAAAATGCCATGATAATGGCAAAGATGCCCATTAAAGGACTGCGTACTGCCAGGCGGATCATCATCATGAACGACAGCTGCACATTGGTAACGTCTGTTGTAAGACGGGTTACCAATGAGTTTGTAGAGAAGCGATCGATATTGGAAAATGAGAATTTCTGGATTCGTGCAAAGATATCATGACGTAGATTGCGTGCCATGCCAGCCGATGCTACAGAACCCGTGTAGCCAGCAGCACCGCCAAAGGTCAAAGAAACCAGGGCCATGCCAATAAGAATACCAGCATAGTGGGCAATAACGCTTAAATCTGCACCGGTAGAAATGATGTTAATGAGCTGGGCCGTCACAAAAGGAATAGAGACTTCTACTACAACTTCGCCCAGAACGAGTAGCGGAGTAACAAGAGAGACCGTTTTAAATTCGCGAAGGCTCTTGCCGATAATGGACACAATATCGCGAAAGCTCAGATTTTTTGCTGTACTGCCAAGGGTGTTTTCTGCCATTAGCTCTCCTTTCTATTCCAGTTGGTAATGATCGTCATAAGGGTATTAAGGAGCTCTTCTTGTTCTTCTTGGGATAGGAACGAGAGAGCCTGTTGTTCAAATTGCTTACGATCTTCCATGAGTTGGGTTGCTCGTTGTATTCCCTGTTGGGTGAGAAAGACTTCAAACTGGCGTTTATCGGTCTCAGATTTAGAGCGCCGTATATAGCCCTCATCCTCTATCTTGCCAAGCACCTCTGAAAGTGAGGCAGAGGTAATACTCATGGCTTCCTGCAGATCTCTTTGTGCCATATGATTGTCATGACGATAGAGCTTGGTAAGTACATGATCTCTACCAGCGCGTCCACCACGAGAGAAATACATATAGTGACCAAGTGAGCCAATACAAGCAAGAATCTTACGCGTAGTTTCCCAATCTGAAGGAGGAACCCAAAGCGGTTTATCCGTATTCATAGCTACCTTCCTTTTTTATTGTCGCGTAATTTTATACCCCAGAAAACGTGATTGCTAGGTCCCTTCTAAATAATTACAAGGAACCTAGCAATCTTCACATTTCCAGAGAGACAAGAAGAAGGCGCTGCATATATCAGGATATTCATATCCTATGCTTAGCAGGCTTTTTATGGTGCATAACCATTGTAAGTTGTAAGCTACTTGCCCTGGCTCTCATGCTTAGTAAAGAAGTCAAAACGGGGTGGGAGGACTTTGAGTATGTGAGTACCCGCAGCTTCACCGAGCTTCTCTGCAAGTTGAGCGGGAGTATCAAACGCATGCTCCCAGCTAAAGAAGAAGTCAGGATCAAAGTTGAGATAGTCACAAATGGTCTCACAGCCAAAGGGTGCTGCAGCATGCATAAGCAAGGTAGTGGTACGCAAAGCAGCAAACGCATCTGCTAAGGCTTGTTCATATGCTGCGGGGTCTCCTTGGCTTGCTTTGGATGCATCTCCCCAGCGCTTGTTTGCAGCACGTGCAAAATCTTCCACGGTAGACAAGGCAGAGTGGGCATCAAAGATATATGCAGATTTCTCAAACGCTAAAATGGCCTGAGTGCACTCATCCACAACCTCAGAGTGTGCTGCAACGCAAGGGAGCTTTCCGCCCAGTGCATTTTGTGCGCCATAAAAGCAACTACGAGCCAAGCGATTAAAGATGTTAGTAAGAAAAGCGCTTTCCTTAAGGGCGGGATCTGCCACACGAGGGTCATCTTTTACAAGGACATCGGTACCAGTCTTTTTGTCCTTATGGCTTACGCTTGTATCATACGGTTTAGGAGAAAAACTTACCGCCTTTTGATCCAAAGCCAGGCTAAGCCAGTGACAACGCAGCTGTTCTGGCGTGTAATGCTCCAGCAGTTCTGCTGCCATAGGAGGTTTGATTTCCCCAGAACTTGAAGCCTTCTTGTTCATAAACAAGATGTGATAGTTGGCAAGAGGCGTGTCTTGCTTAAGACCCCAATCCAGAGCTTCCCAGAGAGCAGGTTGTGCTACGCAATAAAAGTAGATGTTGTCTTGACCAATAAACTGGAATACCTGGGCATCTTCAGAAGTCCACCAATCGCGCCAGTCAGTGGTGGAATAACAACCTTCTGATGCTGTTGCTAAGGCGGTTTGCGTAAAGCTGATGGGAGCCCACAGACTTTCGGGCCAGCACCATACGGTCAGATCAGATGTTTCTTCGATAACTGGAGCGGGAACACCCCAGCTAATATTGCCTGTAATACGGAAGGGTAGCAGGGTTTTTCCGGTACGAAAACGGATTCCAGCCGCCTCGAACGTCTCGCGAGCTTTGTCACGATCAGACCAGGTGGCAAACGTGAGCGAGAAGGAAGATTGATTGCCTACAGCTTCGGTAAGGCCGTGCGCAGGAAGCTGATCTTTAACGGCGTCATACTGCTCACGGAATTTATTCTGGATGTATACAATGGGATCAACCAAAGACTCGCGTACCGTCTTAGTAACCACGGCACGTACCTGCGGATCTACATCCCACTCATCCATAAGCTGTTCAAGCTCGTGGCGAAATGCGGGCAGATCAAAGTACCAGTTATCCACGGGGCGTAGCTCGGGTGTAGCGCCTGTGAGCTGAGATACCGGAGCAATGAGCTCCTCGGGGTTAAATTGATGGCCAAGGTCACACTCGTCTGCATAGGCTTTTTCTGATTTGCAGCCGCGCACTGGACAGTGCCCACGAACCTGGCGACCATTCAGGAACTGACCAGCTTGTGGGTCATAGAACTGGCGGGTGCTTTGCTTATGTAAGTAGCCTCGCTCATACAAACGCTGTATAACAGCGGCGGTAAGCTTATTGTGAAAGCTTGCAGCTGGCTCTAAACCAGAACCAGCATACAGATCTAAAGAAACACCGTAGGCAGCAAGTGCCGACTTCTGCGCGTTATGATTCTCGGTAACGTAATCAATAATCGTGCCGGTGTAGCCCTCATCTTCCTTGCGCTTGCGGTAGCCCTCCATAATGGGGGAGCCATAGCAGTCTGTACCAGAAACAAACAACACGTTTTGTTTTCCTAGGCGGTCACGCAAAAAACGAGCAAAGAAGTCTGCTGGTACAAAAACACCAGCAATATGCCCAAAATGCAGGTTTTTGTTGCCGTAAGGCATGCCAGCAGTAATAACGGCACGCGCAGGAAACACGGGACGATTGGTGCTATCGACTGCCATGAGAAACCTTTCATGTTGTTATATAAGCGCGCATGCGCCCATAGATAGTTGCTCTAATCTATTTAGTATCGCACAACTAAGGTGCTTATTTGGTCTCCAGAATTGCGCGCGTAAGCTCAGACGCACTGCTTACAATATGCTTTGCACCACAGTGCTCCAGATAGCTGTGCTCTCTAAAGCCCCAGTCTACAGCAATGCAGTCCAGACTCGCATTATGAGCGGTGAGAAGATCAATTTCTGTGTCTCCAATATAGACAGCCTGGGCATTCGGGTTATTTATTTTTGCTTGTAGCTCATGAAGCGCAATCAGAGTTGTATCTGCTGCGGGTTTACGAGCAATAGTGGGACTCAAGCCCGTAGCAGATGCCATGATGTCCCCAAAGTGTAGCTTTGACAGGCGCTTGACCTCACTATCCATTTTGTTAGAAACCACAGCACAAGGTATGTTGGCGCCTTGGAGGGCAGCAAGCATGTCACAGATGCCGGGATAAGGCAGCGTGTGATCATTACTATGCAGCTGATAATGTGCGCTAAAAGCCTTATTGAGCTGCTCGATCTTGTGCATGTCAAGACCTAAATCCTGTGCAGTTGTGCTGTCTCCCAAGGCTAGCAGGGTATTAAGAGATGCACCTTCAAGTGCTGCAAAGGCACGTGCGCAGGCAATTGTTGAACCACTGCCAAAAAAATGTGCAGCGTCGTTTGGAGTAAAGCAGCTCTGGTGACCAAGCGCGTGCATGGCATGGTTGAGTGAGATAGCAAGGTCTGTGGTGGTGTCAAGCAGTGTTCCATCCAGGTCAAACAAAACAATATCGTAGGACATAACAGGCTTTCTACTTGTTCTTCTTGCTGGATTTACTGGACTTGGTTGGCCTTTTAGCCTTAGGTTTCTTATCGGCGTTTTCCAAAAGCTTTGCCTCTTTTTGGACCTTTCGGAATAAAACGACTAAAACAAGACCAGAAGCAGCAGTAATGCCAATAGCAATCAAACGCACGGTGGTAAGAGGAGAGGTGCGCAAAACGCTTTCTTGGTTAAAGAACATATGACCATTTTGCAGATAGGTAGTGGTAATCTCTCCCACCTCTGGCTTGAACCTCATGTCAGTATCTACCAAGCGAAATTGCCTATTTTTGTAAGATACAACCACTTTGTACTTAAAGGTTGAGGGATCTACCTCTTTGGAGACCACCGTTGATTTGCAGGGCAGATAGTCAAAAACAAGAATCTTGCGTGCGATATTAATACCTAAGCTCAGTAGCAAGCAAATGATAAACACAATCAATGCAATGTGAGCACGGCGTTTGGTAGGAGTGGTTTGCGGTACCGCGGTTTGTGGCAACTTTGTAGGAGTGTTCTCTGACATATAAAGCCCTATCATATCTGGATGTGTACAAAATTATATGTGTATAAAGTATATTTGCTCTTTAAGAATAGCGTCCCTTATGCGTCCCTTATATATGTGTGCGTAGCTTCTCGGTTAAAGGTTCAACAATGCATATTACAATCAGATACACCGCTAGAATGTATCCGTACAAAAAATGCAAACACAGGCAAGTGATTTTACCTGCAGGTGAGAGCAACTCTACGAAAGAGGTAGGTCATGGCAACTAAAGCCACCATTGCACATGCTCTTTTGTCTATTAAGGCAGTGTTTTTAAAGCCCGATGACCCCTTTACTTGGGCAAGCGGTATCAAGAGTCCTATCTATTGCGACAATCGTCTTACGCTAAGCTACCCTGAGGTTCGCACCCTCATAGATGAGGCTCTTGCCGATAAAAGCCGTGAGCTGTATCCCGAGGTAGAAATGCTTATGGGTACGTCTACTGCAGGTATTGCTCACGCTGCCATTGCTGCAGATAGACTGGGCATTCCCATGGGTTATGTGCGTGGTTTTGCCAAGGATCATGGCCGCAAGAATCAGATTGAAGGCCGTGTGTCTGAGGGCGAAAAAATTGTAGTGATTGAAGACCTCATCTCTACAGGCGGTTCTGTTTTGGACTGTGTGCGTCCTTTGCGTGAGGTGGGAGCAAACGTGCTGGGTGTTGTATCCATCTTTACCTATGGTATGCAAAAGGGCTTGGATCGTCTTGCCGCAGACGCGGTAGAAAACACCAGCTTGTGTGATCTGGATACCCTGGTAGAAGTTGCTGTGGAGGAGGGTTATATCAAGCCTGAGGATAAGGCACGCCTGTTGGCATTTCGTGACAATCCCTCTGATGAGAGCTGGATGACCCGTTAGATGGCATTCCAACAATATGAGCGTACACCGCTCCTTCTTCATGCCTGTTGCGCACCCTGTTCTATAGAGCCCATCCTTCATTTGCGTGAAGAGGGCTTTGAGCCTACTATCTGCTGGACTAATCCTAATATCCAGCCGATAGAAGAACATGATCTACGCCTAGAGACTATGCGTATGTATGCAAAGGATTTGGGCCTTGATCTCATTGTGGCGTCCGATGATCGAGCTGGCTGGGAACGCCGGGTTGCTGGTTTGGGCTTTGATCGTGAGCGGAGGTGTCGGGCATGTTATGCGCAGCGCCTTGCCGAGC
Organism: Atopobium minutum 10063974; assembly: GCF_000364325.1. Taxonomy (NCBI): domain Bacteria; kingdom Bacillati; phylum Actinomycetota; class Coriobacteriia; order Coriobacteriales; family Atopobiaceae; genus Atopobium; species Atopobium minutum. The sequence continues at coordinate 1,364,731 of NZ_KB822533.1, read as the reverse complement.
TGTGTCGTGTGGCAAAACAACGAGATTTTTCTTTTGTGTCCACCACGCTTGTAGTGTCTCCTTATCAGCTGTTTGATGTCTGCCATGATGTGCTCAAAAAACTGTGCGATGCACAAGGTCTTACTATGGTGTGGCGCGATTTTCGCCCGTATTACCCTGAAGCTACACGCTTGTCTCGCGAGGCAGGTATGTATAGGCAAAATTACTGTGGCTGTCGATTTTCTGCTGCGGAAGCGGCCTTTGACAGGCATGAGATACGAGATGAGCGCAAGGCAGCTAAAGCAGCTGAGCGCGCAAAGAGGCAATCGAAAGCCCACGTTTCTTAGGTGAAGCGAAGGGCTTGCTAGGAGTTATGTAATGCGTACCGATGATTTTGATTACAACCTGCCCGATGAGCTCATTGCTCAGGCACCTGTTGAGCCACGCGATTCTTGTCGCTTGCTGGTGCTGCATCGCAGTGATGGCAGGGTAGAGCATAAGATTTTTAGGGATATTGTGGACCTGCTCCAGCCTGGTGATTTGCTGGTGGCAAACAAAACACGCGTTATGCCTGCTCGTTTGGTAGGTCGTAAGCAACATACCGGTGGTGTGTCAGAGACCTTGCTGCTTCGTCGCCGTGAGGATGTGGATGCCTTGGGTAGCGTGTGGGAATGCTTGGTTAACCCCGGCAAGCGCTTAAAGCCCGGTGCGATTATTGAATATCGTGCGGGTGGTTTGCACGCTCCTCAGATCAGTCCGGTGGTTTTAACCGGCGAGATCATGGACTTTGTGGATGACAACCGCGGTGGTCGTCTTGTTAAGTTTGTGCCGGCGGCAGACTTGAGTTTGGATGAGGCCATCCATCGGGCGGGTCATGTGCCCCTGCCTCCCTATATTACCGAGTATGACGGAGATCCCGAGAAGTACCAGACGGTGTATGCCATGAAGGAAGAGCATTCCGCTGCAGCCCCTACGGCTGGTTTGCACTTTACGCCCGAGCTTATCGATAAGATCAAAGCCAAAGGTTGTAGGTGGGCAACGGTAGAGCTTGAGGTAGGTATAGATACCTTTAGACTGGTTACCGAGGATGATCCTACCCAGCATGCTATGCACACGGAGCGCTATCATGTGCCGCAGGATGTGATTGATGCAGTGCATGCTACTAAGGCTGCTGGTCATAGGGTTATTGCTGTTGGTACTACGGCCGTGCGCTCGCTTGAGTCTGCCTGGGAAAGGAACATCGACGTGTCAGATCCCGCTGTTACTGCGCTTCATTTTGAGAAGGCAGCTGAGTCTGCTGCGGTAACAGGTACCGGGGATGTGGTGGCACGCCACGATGCAAGCACGAACCTGTTTTTGATGCCTGGGTCTACTTTCCATGTGGTAGATGCAATGATTACAAACTTCCATGTTCCGCGCTCTACCCTTATGATGCTCGTTTCTGCCTTTGCTAACCGTGATCAGATTATGGATGCCTATGAGCAAGCCATTGTTCAACGATATAGGATGCTCAGTTTTGGTGACGCTATGTTCATAGAGTAGAAGGTTTGCTCATGAGATTATTGAGAAATTTTTCTTGGGACAGCAGTTGCGGTAAACGCCTTAGAGTTGGTATTGCACTCTTGCTTGTTCTGGTTATACTACTTTTCTTATTTGTTCCAGTGCTGAAACCGTACTATGCTTTTGTCATTATCCTGCTTCATCTAGCGGTTATTATTGTCACAACATTTAGGCTAATTACATGCAAAGACTCAGATGTATCTAATTATGTGCTGATAATTGCAATAGCTCTTTATAATCTCGCTATGGCACTCTTAAAAATAGCTGGTTTTGATACCTTTATTGGTTTTGACTTCTGGTTGTAGCATATGCCTCAATACAACACCCGTCTATCGTAATAAGCGACAGACGGGTGTTTATGCCTGCATACAAAAAGTGGCTTATAGGATAAAAATCGATCGTATACTTTGTATTACAACACGTGTGCAAGGGACAGCAATACCAGCAGAATGATAAAACCAGCAGCACAGAGCACACCAATAAAGATATAGCGCTGCTGTTTTGTTTTCTCGCGCAGTTTTGCTTCACGCTTTTCTAGGTTTTGTACCTGGCGTTGTTGCACCTCAATAGCTGCTTGTGTATCGCTTATGGTATTGCGTAGCTCTTCCGTAAGCTCGGGTGTTGCATGAATCTCTTTTGCCTCATCGATAAGGGACTGCGCATTATCGCGCCTAGCCGTGGCATCATCAAGTTGCTTTTGCGTATCGGTAATGGCCTTGGTTAGCGCAGCTATTTGCTTATCTACTTCAGATTCGCGCCCATGAGCATCCTTGAAAAGCTTGTCATAGTTTGCCTTGCGCTCATCCGCTTCACGCTTGGCATCCTCAAGCGTTTCTTGTGCAAAATCAAGAGAATTACGTTGCGTGTAAAGGTGCGTCAGCGCATTTTCTATGGCACGACGATGCTGTTCTGTAATGTCAGCAATGTCGTTGTGGAAACGATCAAGAGCACGCTCTTCCTTAGCAATTGCCTTGCGCGTGTGTTTGAGGGCGTTTTTATCGGCTGAATCCGAGGCAGTGAGTGTCGCCAATTCATCGTTCAGTTCTTCAATATGCGCCGTAGACTTTTCTATAGACTGCTTGACGTAGTTAATCTCCTCATCACGACGGCCTACCACGTCCTTGTGCTGCGACTCAGCCAGCTTAAGAGCACGTTTGGCATCTGCTACGGCCTTGGTGGCCTCATCCACCTTGTCCTGTGCCTGCTCGAGTTTTGCCTTATGGGGGCGTAAGTCCTGTCTATGGGTCTCACGTAATGTTGCGAGTTTCTGCCGTAATTTTTCTTCCTCAGCTTGTTTGTCTGCAATGATTTGCGAAAGCTTCTTCATGTGGTTCTGCGCTTCAATGCGCAGGGTAGTTTGATTGTCGATAATGTCTGTGTAATTTTGAGCCACCTCTTCGCGGTGGGCGAGAAGAGCGGAGTTCTCGGCAAGTTCATCTTGAACTTGCTTCAGCCGTGTGCGTGCAGCATTGGTTTGCTTAACGGCACGTCGTACATCGCGCACCGCCTCAAAGCCTTCCATGACGGTGTTGGCGCCTTGGCTTGCACCGCTTGAGATGGTCTCACGTGCTTTACCAGCAAACTTGGTAAGGTCGTCTTTGTTGATTGAGTTGGCAACGCTAGAAATAGTTTTATTGATAGTGGCTGCTACATCGTCCAAGGGTTTCTCGGTAGGCTTAACCTGCATTGCTGCTGACTCTGCTGTCGTTGCTGGCTCAGACTCAGGCTCAGGCTCAAGTGCTGTTGGTGGTTCAGGCTTAGGTGCAGGCTCGATTGCCATTGGTGTGGCAGACTCGGCATCAAGGTTAGTACCAGGATTGGTATCTGGCTTGGCTATGGCTGTATCAGCCTCATGGGACTTATCAGCTAAAGCATCAAAGGTACCAGCGGCATCATCTGGAGAGGCGGTATTGGAAGTGTTGACAAGATCGTCGGTCATTATGTGTCCTTTGTACAAATTCTTCTATTCATAGAGTAGTCGAATACTGTAGGTTTACCCAGGAGATGAGCTAAAGTTCTGTAAGAGGTACGAGTTTTATCAATTGTTACTGAATATATAAGGAATGTATTAAAGAATACCCGCACTATAAAAAACTTTATGCATACCTCATCAATCCCTACACGTGTTTACTGCATAATTCTGCTAGGATAAGAACTGAAGTTAGTCTTTTTTCGTATATACGGATAAAAGGAGATAAAGATGGTTTCTAAGCAGACCACTATTAAGAATGCAACGGGTCTTCATGCTCGTCCTGCATCCGCCTTTGTTATGGAAGCAAAGAAGTACCAGTCCAACATCACTATTGCGGATGTAGACAAGGGCACTGCTCCTGCAAATGCAAAGTCCATCATGATGATTCTTGCTGCTGGTCTTGGCACAGGCACTACGGTAGAGGTATCCTGTGACGGTCCTGATGAGCAGGAGGCTTGTGACGCACTGATCGCTCTTATCGATAGTGGTTTTGGCGAGTAAGATAACAAAACTATAATATACTGATGCCTGGCGGCTGTTGCACGTCAGGCATTTTTTATGTCTGAGGGTTTACCTACAGGCAGCAAAAGGGCACAGACTACCTACAAGAAGCTTTACCTATCAAAAAGTTTTAGCTAACGAGAAACGAAAGAGCACATCACATGGCAGATTTGTTTGGCTACGAAATTATTGCAGAAGATCCAAAAACACACGCTCGCGCTGGCGTGTTTCATACCGCTCATGGTGATGTGGAAACTCCTTTGTTTATGCCGGTGGGCACTAAGGGTACGGTTAAGGGCATTTTGCCCCAAACGCTGGAGCAGATTGGTGCGCAGGTTGTTTTAGCTAATACCTATCACTGTGAGATGCGTCCGGGTTCCGAGAGAATCGATGCTCTTGGCGGTCTGCACGATTTTATGCAGTGGCATCATCCCATTTTGACCGACTCCGGTGGATTCCAAGTGTTTAGTCACGGTGAGTTTTTTAAGTTGTCCGATGAGGGCGTGCGTTTTAGAGCAGTGGATTACGATGGGCGTTGGGTTAGTTGGACGCCTGAAGATAATATGGCCATTGCTCAGCGTTTAGGTTCAGATATTTGTATGCAGCTCGATCAATGTCCTGGTTATCCTTCTCCACGTCCATTTGTGGAGCGTGCGGTAGAGCTGTCCAGTATGTGGGCAGAGCGTTGCTGGAAGGCACATACACGTCCCGATCAGGCTTTGTTTGGCATTGTGCAAGGCGGTATGGATTTGGACTTGCGCTTGCGCTCTCTCAACCATTTGGAAAACGTTTCTAATTTCCCGGGATATGGTATTGGTGGCTACTCAGTAGGTGAGGACCATGAGACCATGTTCCAAACGCTGGAGCCTTTGGTATCTGAACACATGCCCAAATACAAGCCTCGCTATCTAATGGGCGTAGGAAATCCCACCACCCTGGTGCGCGGTGTTGCCTGTGGTGTGGATATGTTTGATTGCGTACTGCCTACTCGTACTGCTCGTATGGGCACGGCATTTTCATCTGAAGGACGCCTCAATCTTAAGAATGCTCGCTTTAGTGCTGACGATACGCCCCTTGATCATGCCTGTGATTGCCCTGTTTGCACAGGTGGGTATACACGTGCCTATCTCAACCACCTGGTACGCCAAAAAGAGATGCTTGGTTCCATTTTGCTCTCTACGCACAACCTTTACTTCTTGCTTAATCTTATGAGAAAGGCGCGCACTGCTATTATTGCGGGCAGCTACGGCGATTTTGTCGAGAGCTGGATGAATAGTCCTGCAGCTGACGACTTTTAAAGCCGATCAGTCTCTTTTCTGTCCAATCATGTGGCTATAATGAATGATTGAAAAATAGCTGTCGGTATAGAGCAGCTCTGCTGTATATCGTACCAACCTGAAAAGAGACTGTCGTATGGCTCACAAAAAGTCACAGGGCTCCTCAAGGACGGGGATCAATCGCTGGGATACTAGCGCAGCGCCCAAAAACCGCAGGAGTTCCTCTAAGTTTTCAAGCTCAACAGAGCTGCGTAAGTGGACAGCAACACTTATAGCGCTGCTTGTTATCTGTGTTGCCTGTGTTATCGGGTTTACGCCTCTTAATGAGCGCATTACACAGGGCTTGGATATTCAAGGTGGCGTTTCTGTCATTATGACTGCAAGCAAAGCCGACGGCTCTGCGCCCAGCGATGATGATATGCAGGCGGCAACATCCATCGTTCAGAATCGTGTCAATTCCCTTGGTGCTTCTGAGGCTACCGTTCAGAAGCAGGGTAACAACGCTATTCTCATTCAAATTCCGGGTGCGACCGATGCTCAACAAGCAGTAGAGACCATTGGCAAAACCGGTTACCTTGAGTTTGTTCGCTTGGATACCATTAGTGATGCAGACGCATTGAGCCAGCTCAGCTCCTATAAGGAAGATGTTACGCTCAAAAAAGGTTCTTACTCTGCTTTTATGGATGGATCTTCCATTGCGTCGGTACAAATAGCACAGCAGTCAAACTCTGCAACCGGCGCCTACGTGGTCAACCTGTCTTTGACAGCTGAGGGAGCCAAGAAATTTGCAGAGGTAACCAGCGAGCTTGCGCCAACCAAGGGTCGTATCGCCATTGTTTTGGATGGTGTGGTTAAGTCTGCTCCTTCTGTTCAAAATGAGATCACGGATGGCAACGTCAGCATTTCTGGCAACTTTACTGCAGATTCTGCCCGTGCCCTTAAGACCGTACTCGACTCGGGCTCTTTGCCGGTTACGCTTAATTATTCTGAAAGCCGTGTTGTTGGTCCTACCCTTGGCCAGGACTCGCTACACCAAGGCCTTTTTGCCATTGCACTTGGTATGGCAATCGTTATCTTATATTTGTTTGTGTTCTACAAGGGCTTGGGTATTTTGACGCTGGGTTCTTTGGCTAGCTTTGCCATAATGTATCTAGGCCTTTTAGCGGTACTGTCCCATTTTGGTGCCTTTGCCCTATCGCTTCCTGGTTTAGCAGGTATTGTTTTAACCATTGGTATGGCAGCAGACTCTTCCATTTTGGTTTTGGAACGCTTCCGAGAAGAAATTAGGATGGGCAAGAGCATCCGTACCGCCTCGCTTTCTGGTGTTAAGCATGGTATTGGAACCTCGCTCGATGCAGATATGGTCACCATGGTTTCTGCACTCGCCTTGTTCTTCTTTGCAGTTGGTCCCGTAAAGGGCTTTGGTCTTACCCTAGGCCTAGGCATTGTGTGCGACGTTATTACCATGTTTATGTTTAAGGCGCCTGCCTTGCGTCTTTTGGCGCGTGGTCCCATTGCAAAGCATCCTGGATTTTGGGGCGTTTCATCCGATGTAGCTGAGGCAAACAAAAAGCAGCCTGCCCCTGCCACGAAGGGGGGTGTGGCTCATGCGTAGTCATTTTTCTCATGAGTTGCCCATTATCAAGTATCGTCATGTCTTTTTGGGACTCTCTGCTGTATTTATTGTTTTATCTCTTGCGGGCTTGCTGGTACGTGGCCTGGTGTTTGGCATTGAATTTAGTGGCGGTACCGAGATTGATTTTTACAATACCGGCAGCATTTCCATTGATCAGATGCGCAACGCCCTGTCAGAGGCTCAGGAGGGTAGCGCCACCGTTCAAACTACTCTGACGGATGGCTCAGCTGGTTTCTTGGTTCGTTCGGATACCACGGATCCCAAGGTTGCAACCGAGCATGCACAGCAAGCTGCCAAGACCTTATCGTTACCCGATACTTCTTATCAGGTAACCACCATCGGACCTGATTGGGGCTCCAATGTAACGCACTCTTCTGCACTGGCATTTGGCCTTGCTCTTGTGGCGATCATTGCCTACATTGCTATTAGGTATGAGTACAAAATGGCTTTGTGTGCGGTGGCCTCTTTGGTGCACGACCTCATTATTACGGTGGGTATTTATGCGTGGACCCAAACGGCGATTACGCCCAATGTAGTGGCAGCTCTGCTTACCATCATGGGGTATTCGCTCTATGACACCGTTGTTGAGTTCCACCGCATCAATGAGAATGCCAAGCGTCTTAACGATGGCATTCATCGCAGTTACAACCAGATTGCAAACTTCTCTATAAATGAGGTTTTGGTTCGTACCATTAACACCACCATTACATCACTGGTACCCGTATGTGCCATGCTTGGCTTTGGTGGGGCGACGCTCAAAGACTTTGCCTTTGCTATGCTCATTGGTTTGGTGCTGGGCGGCTACTCCTCCTTTGGTGTGGCTTCTCCGCTGCTCTGCGTTTGGAAAAGCCAAGAACCCAAATGGAAAAAGCTTGAGGCAAAGTATGGGTCTGGTGCTCAGACTAAAACGCCAGTCGAGGTGCAATAATGACAAGGCTCGACGGAAGCAAGCGCTGGGAAGTTTTGACGCCTCATGCTGATGCCGAGCAGCGCCTTCAATCACAGCTTCACGTTTCTCCGCTGGTTGCTCGCATCATGGCAGCACGCGGTTTTGATGCCAACACGGAAGCGCAGCACTTTTTGCAGCCTGACCTTGATCGGGATTGGCTTGATCCCTATATCATTCCCAATATGGAGCAAGGCGCCTCTCAGATAGCTGAGGCCATTACTGCCGATAAAACCATTTCGGTGTTTGGGGATTTTGACGTGGATGGCATAACATCCACCTGTCTGCTCACCTTGGCGCTTCGTCGCATGGGTGCCAATCATGTGCGCGCCTATATTCCGCACCGTTTTGATGAGGGCTATGGCCTGTCTGCTGCAGCTCTTGATCGTGTTATGGCAGATGGCAAGCCCGATCTTATCATTACGGTTGATAATGGCATTTCTGCTGCACATGAGGTTGCTTGGCTGCTGGAGCAGGGCATTGATGTTGTCGTTACCGACCATCATGAGCCTGCGGATTTGGTGCCCCAGGGTGTACCTGTGGTTGATCCTAAGCTGCAAGCGTCTAATGGCTCTCGTGAGTTGGCGGGAGCTGGTGTTGCGCTTAAGATGGTCTGTGCGGTGGGACAAGCACTGGGCATGCCGCATCTCTGGCGTGAGTATACAGAGATTGCCTGCTTAGGCACCATTTCTGACATGATGCTTTTGGTGGGCGAGAACCGATCGCTGGTGTATGACGGTATTCGTCGCCTGCGTACTACTTCGCGTCCAGGCATTGTGGCCTTGAGTGCTATGAGTCACGTGGACTTGGCATCCGTCACAGCAGACTCCCTGCCGTTCTCGCTCATTCCACGCTTGAATGCTGCAGGACGTATGGGCAAGACGGATATAGCGCTTGAATTGTTGCTTACCCAAGACCCCCAAGAAGCTGCATATTTGGCAGGCGAGCTTGAGGGCATCAATCAAACACGACGTGAGATTGAGTCCAGCCTGGCACAAGAGGCTATGGCCATGGTTGAAGCAACCTATGAGCCTGGTAGCCGTGTGATTGTTATTGCAGGTGAAGGCTGGCATGAAGGAGTAAAGGGTATTGTCGCCAGCCGTATTGTTGGGCGCTATCATGTTCCATCGCTTTTGTTTACCGTATCTGATGGTATCGCGCGGGGTAGTGGGCGCAGTGTTGGCTCGGTAGACCTGTTTAGTGCGGTCAGTAAGTGCTCTGATTTATTGGTGCGTTTTGGTGGCCATTCCGGTGCGGTAGGGGTTACCTTAGACGCTGCTAATATTGATGCGTTTAGAGTGCGCATGGAGGAAGAACTCTCCAAGCTCCCCGAGGATGACTTTGTTTCTACAGGAGAAGTAACTGCGCTGGTGGGCTTACCCGAGCTGGATGTGGAATCCATTAACTCACTTGAGGCGCTGCAGCCCTTTGGACAAGGAAACAAAAAGCCTCTCTTGGCTACCACAGGCGTATGTATGCGCGACTGCTGTCGTGTAGGTGGTGCGGGTGAGCACCTTCGTTTTAATGCAACGGACGGCGTGCATGCCCTGCCAGCAATCATGTTTAGAGCTCCTAATGTGGAGCAGGCGGTGGATTTTGAGGGCGCGGTCAATCTGGTCTTTGAAGCGGTCAATGAAACCTGGCAGGGGCGTACTAAACCTAAGCTTATGGTGCGCGATATTATCTATCGAGAAGCGCTGCAGCCAGACCAAAGTACGCCTTCTCTTGCCGATACCCTTTTCTTGCGTGCTCATTCTATTTTGGCGCGGAAGGAATATGAGGGCATTGCGGAGGCATCGAGCTTTCCTACTATTGCACGGCAGGTCCAAACTCCTGCAAGGCAGGCGGCTATTGCACAGCTTTTTGTTGGACAAACTATAGACATCATCTTTGATCCCACTGCTGCTCACGAGCAAAAAACCTTAGTGTTAGCTACAGAGCAGGGTGAAGTGCTAGGAGAGCTGCGCACTGCCATTAACGCCGCTCTTGCCCCTCTTGTTGCGAAGGGCGTGCAGTATCGTGCAAGGGTAGTAGCACTTACGCATAGCGAGCAAAAAGGGTACGGGCTTAATATCATGGTGGAGCGGTGCTGTTCTGGTGATGCTGCGGCGCAGAAAGAGGACAGCAGCAAAGCAGATAGTGCCCAGCTACGCCATTCTCTTGAGGCGCTCCCGCCCGAGGAGATGACAGAAGCTTTACGTGAGCGCATGATCGGCTCTCATGCCCTGTTGCCTGCACAAGCAGCGGCTCTGCAACAGCTTGCCCGTGGACACTCTACGCTATGTGTTATGGCAACCGGCAGAGGCAAGTCACTCATCTTCCATATCCATGCTGCTCGTGAAGCGCTTTTGCACAAGCACATGAGCGTTTTTGTATTTCCTTTACGCGCGCTGGTGGCAGATCAAGCCTACCATCTTACCCAGATGTTCGAGACGCTTGGTATGAGCGTCCGAGTGCTTACCGGAGAAACAGCCCTTGGTGAGCGCGATGACATCTTCCTTGGTGCGCGCTCTGGTGCAATAGACGTTTTGCTTACTACGCCAGAGTTTTTGGCTATTCACTCCGCACGCTTTGCGGCGCTCAATCGCGTGGGCTTTGTCGTAGTGGATGAGGCTCATCATGCTGGTGTAGCAAAGGGTGGTAACCGTGGCGCCTATACCGAGCTGCCGCGCGTCTTGTCAGAGCTGCACAATCCGGTGTGTTTAGCCGTAAGTGCCACTGCGCAAAATGAGAGCGCACAAGAAATCTGCTCGCTTCTTGGTATTGAGGCAAGTCATGTGGTGGTTGATACTTCCGTGAGAAGCAACCTTGCCCTGTGCGACGAGCGCGATTCTCGGGATCGTGATGCTGTCCTTATCCATCTTGTTGCTTCTGGCGAGAAGGTCATCGTGTATGTCAATTCACGCGAACAATCCGTGATGTTGGCACGAATGCTGCGGCGTGCTGTACCGGATTTGGGACATAAGATTTCTTTTTACAATGCAGGACTTACGCGCAAGGAGCGCTTGAAGGTAGAAAACGCTTTTAGGCGTGGGGAGCTGTGTTGCATTGTTTCTACCAGCGCCTTTGGTGAGGGTGTTAACTTGCCCGATGTTCGTGCCGTTGTGTTGTATCACATGCCTTTTGGAGCAGTGGAGTTTAATCAAATGTCTGGTCGTGCGGGTCGCGATGGAAAACCTGCCCAGATTTACCTGCTGTTTGGTGACCGTGACGCACGCATCAATGAGCGCTTGCTTGAGGCAGCTGCTCCCAAGCGCAGCGCCTTGGTGGCACTATATCGCACGTTCATGGCGCAGGCAAAGGCACAATCAGAGGCACAGCCAGAGGAACAGACCGGTGTTTCTGCACAGCCAGCAACATCAGATACTGCGTATGCACCGGGCTTCTCGCTCTCCAACTCAGAGTTGGCCGAGGCTGCCAGAGAGCGCGATGCCCATACAGAGCTCGATGAACGTATGGTTTCGTGCGGCATAACTATTTTTAGAGAGCTCGGGCTGTTGCGTACCACCGGATATGGGACGTCGCGTAAAATTAGTATGAAGGTATCGCCCGCGCGCGTAGATTTGGAAAAGTCCATTCGCTACTTGGAAGGTCAGTATGCGCGTGAAGCGTTCGAGCAGTTTAGGAATTGGGTTCTGACTGCCTCGACCGACGAGCTTTTGGCTCGCATTAACAGACCTCTTACCCCAGATTTTGGGTATGAGGTCTAAAGGAGGCCAAGCGGATGACACAAGAAACAAGTGCTGGTAAAGGCATAACGGAAGAGGGTTTGTTTGTTCCTGTAACGGATGAGATTCCGGAAGCAGACAATTACAGCCTGTTGCTCCGCACCTGTGGGCAGTATTTGAATGAGGAAGATTTGCAGCTCGTAAAGGATGCCTACACCTTTGCCGCGCGCTTTCATGGCAATCAGCGCCGCCGCAGCGGAGAGCCCTATATTAACCATCCTGTTGAAGTAGCTTTTATCTTGGCAGATAAGCTGCATATGGATAAAGACGTCATTTGTACGGCGCTTTTGCATGATACGGTGGAAGATACCACGGCAACGCTTAACGACATTGCCTTCCAATTTGGCGAGACGGTCGCAGAGCTGGTAGATGGTGTCACAAAGCTTACCTCCATCGAGGTAGACTCCATGGATGAGAAGCAGGCGCTCAATCTGCGTAAGATGTTTTTGGCCATGTCCAAAGATATTCGCGTGGTTATCATCAAGCTGGCTGACCGTTTGCACAACATGCGCACCCTAGCCTCATTGCCGCCGCATCGTCGTATCTTTAAAGCTAAAGAGACTATGGACGTGTATGCGCCCTTGGCAGACCGCTTGGGCATTAGTTCCTTTAAGTGGGAGCTTGAGGATCTCTCGTTTTTCTACCTGTATACCGATGAGTACACCCGCATTGCCCGCATGGTGCAAGACTCTCATGAGGCGCGTGAGCGCGAGACAAACGCCACCATCAAGGTGCTGTCAGATGAGATTGCAAAAACGGGCATTACAGGCTTGCAAATCACGGGACGCCCCAAACACCTATGGTCTATCTATCAAAAAATGAAGCGCAAGGACAAGCAGTTCTCGGATATTTACGACTTGATTGCTTTGCGTGTTATTGCTCAATCGGTAAGCGATTGCTATTCCATTTTGGGCTCGGTGCATTCTTTATGGCACCCTCTACCAGGCCGTTTTAAGGACTACATTGCAACGCCTAAACCCAATGGCTATAGCTCGCTGCATACAACGGTTGTAGGTCCTGACGCGCGCCCCATTGAGATTCAAATTCGCACCTACGAGATGCACGAACAGGCAGAATACGGTATTGCTGCGCACTGGCTGTATAAGCGCTCGGGCAACTCTTTGGGCGATCGTTCCCATGTCGATAAAAGCGTGGACTCTCAAATCTCATGGATTCGCCGCAGTTTGGATTGGGCTGCAGAGGCAGATATTGATGATGCTCACGAGTATTTGGACAGCTTGCGTGTAGATCTGTACGAGGATGAGATCTTTGTCTTTACTCCTAAAGGCGAGGTCATGAGCTTGCGTGCAGGGGCTACGCCTTTGGATTTTGCCTATGCGGTTCACACCGAGGTGGGCAACCACTGCGTTGGTGCCAAGGTCAATGGCTCTGTGGTTCCCCTTACGTATTCATTGGAGATTGGGGATCGTGTAGAGATTCTTACCAACAAGAACTCTAAGCCATCGCGTGACTGGATTGCATTGGTGCGCACACCTTCGGCCCGCGCTAAAATTCGTAAGTATTTTTCCACAGCCAGCAAGTCCGATGACGCGGAAGCTGGTCGGTCTGAACTCGCCCGAGAGCTGCGCAAACGTGGTTTTGGTATCTCCAATGCACGTACTACTAAAGCAATCAATCGTGTATATCCTCAATATGATTTGCATACGGCGGATGATCTTTTTGCTGCAATCGGCACCAGCAAGCTTACTGCAAAGTCAGTGGCTAATCGCGTGGAAGCCGTCCTCAAGGAGGGTAGCCCCGAGCAGTTGGCTGAGGCTGCAAAAGCCGCAAAGGAACAGGCCCGTAAAAAAGAGGCCATGGAGGACGATAAACCCCTTAAGCTTGCTAAGCCACAGACGCGTGAACAGCGCAAAAAGCGTGCTAACTGCGGCGTTGTAGTTAAAGGAGACTCCGATCTTCTCGTTCATTTGTCTAAGTGCTGCAACCCCGTTGCAGGAGATCAAATCATTGGCTTTATTACACGCGGTCGTGGTGTCTCGGTACACCGTGCTAACTGCCCCAATGTGAGCGATCTTATGCGTCATCCTGAGCGTATGATTGACGTTGAGTGGGACACCTCGGGCGCTACTGAATTCCAGGTAGAGATCGTAGTTGCTGCAACCGATCGCATAGGTTTGCTCAAGGATGTGACCATTGTGCTGGATGCTGTGGGCGCCAATATTTTGTCTGCAGCTACACAAACCAGCAAAACCGGTGCAGCACGCTTGCGTTTTCTGCTTTCTATCTCTGATGCAAGCATTCTTAATCCCTTGCTCACAGCGGTGGGTCGCGTTTCGGGCGTTTATGATGCGCGCCGCATCCTGCCAGGAGAAGGAAGCAAGCAGCTTAAGCGTCGTTTATAGCAAGCTGGTTTACCCCCATAGCCTTCTCCACCTTTATACGATTAAGGATAAAACATGGCTATTAGCGTTATGAACACGGTGTCGTACGGCACCGACACCATTCATTGGTTTGTAGTTGGCCCCATCTCTACCAACTGCTATGCCTATGTATCGGACGGCGAGTGTCTGGTTGTTGATCCCGGCTTTGACGGTGCTGCTTTGGCGCAGCAGCTCGCAGACCAAAACATTACCACCATCGTTGCCACACATGGCCATGGGGATCATGTGGGCGGTGTGGCAGAGCTTATGCGTCCCTCGACCGCGTTTCTTATTAACGAGAAGGACGTGGCGATGGCTCAATCCGCTACAGCTCCTGGTCACAGGCCTGGCGAGTCTTTGCCCCCTGACCCCACGAGAACGCTGTCTGAGGGCGACGTGGTGCATGTTGGTACCGCAAGCTTTCGCATTATTGAGACACCGGGGCATAGCCGTGGCGGTATCTGTTTAGTGGGGCAGGGCACAGCAGAAGGCCTTTGCTTTACTGGAGACACCCTATTTGCTGGAAGTGCTGGTAGGGTGGATTTACCTGGTGGCAATCTGGATGAGCTGATGCATTCACTTACCAAGCTAAAAGAAGAGCTTGCTCCAGACTGCCTGGTGCTTCCTGGACATGGGACGGTCAGCTCTATGCAAGAAGAGCTTGCCACAAATCGTTTTTATCAGTAAGTTTCTGAAGTTATACACAGTAAAAGAGCCCCAAATGGGGCTCTTGATTTTTTATGGTGCCTGAGGTGAGACTCGAACTCACACGTCCTTGCGGACAACGGATTTTGAATCCGTCGCGTCTGCCAATTCCACCACTCAGGCGTGTATCACGCGTTACAAACTATAGCAGAAAACATGAGCAAGCGATACAAGACGTCATAAAAATATTTTTTGCCAAAAGGTCCTACTCCTTGCGCGGCTCGCCCCACCAAAACACCGCCACTGTTCCGGGGCCAGTATGTACGCCAATAGTGGCACCAATTTCAAAGATTTGTATGGGCTGAGCCTTGGGAAACGCTTGGGAAAGCAGTTCTGCTGTAGCCTGTGCATCTTCCAAACAATCCGAATGGCTAATAAAAAGCTCACCTGTATACTCAAGGCCATCGTTACAGGTTTCTTCCATGATAGAGACCACACGTTTCATAGCGCGCTTCTTGGTGCGAATCTTCTCTTTAATAGCAAGCGAACCATTGGGGGCAACATGCATCAGAGGGCAAATATGGAGCATGCCTCCCACAACTCCAGCCGTTTTAGAAATACGGCCTCCCTTAATAAAAAAGCGTAAGTCTGACGAGAAGAACCAGCTTTGTACTTCACGGTTATGCGTTTCCGCCCAATCACGTACCTCATCGATAGGCGTGTTTTTGTCGCGCAGTTCAGCGAGCTTGCTTACCAACAGACCATAGCCTGCACTCGCGCACAGCGAGTCTACGACATATAGTTTTTGTTGAGGAAACTCTTCTGCCAAAATTTTGGCAGCATTGACCGCGGATTGGTAGGTTCCAGAAATACCCGAAGACAGGGTAACGTGCAAAACATCATTGCCAGCAGCGAGCAAAGGACGCCAAAAATCTAAATAGGCTCCAACGCTCACTTGAGAAGTGGTGGCCTGTGCTCCGGCAAGCATTTTTTCAAATAAGCTATGAGGCGTATTTGATCTGCCAAAATCATCCTTGTACCAAGCGTTATCCAACATGTAGTTAAATGTGAGGTAGGGAATATGGCGAGGAGCCAAGAATTCCTCAGAAACGTCTACTGGAGAACAACAGCTTAAAACAAAGTTTGACATAACGCTCCTTTGATGGAATTGAGTCATACCTACTCTAGCGCAATTACAGTTTAAAAATATGCATTGAGTGTGTGTTTGTTCATTATTATGGAGATAGATGCGGATCTTTTCTTGCATTTGGCAGCAAGTATCTCTAATATTTAACAAGTTCGCGCATACGCGCGTTGGAGAAGCGGAATCATGCACGTGGATTCCCACCTGTACGGCGCCCTCTTGGCAGCTGTCTGGTAGGCAAACGGATAGTTTTTCTCGCCCGTATGTGTGCGAGCCGTAAGTCCCAGATGGATGCACCTGCGTCGTCTGGGTATTTTTATGCGGCTGTGCCGCACAGAGAGGAAGGTGTAGGAAGATAGCCAAACCCCAGGGTCCTCGTGTAAACGAGGAAATCACCGCTCGTACCTGCCGCCTTATTGGCGAAGATGGTGCTCAGTTGGGCTTGTTCGGCGTTTCTGACGCATTGCGTCTTGCTGACGAGCGCGGTCTTGACCTTGTTGAGATTGCACCCAATGCAGAGCCACCCGTATGCAAGGTGATGGACTATCGCAAGTTCAAGTATGAGCAAGACCGTAAGGCTAAGGCCGCCCGCAAGAACCAGGCCAAGGTCGAGGTCAAAGAAATGAAGTTCCGCCCCAAGATTGACGTGGGTGATTACGAGACTAAAAAGAGCCACGTTCTTCGTTTTCTTAAGAAGGGCGCGCGCGTCAAGATCACGATCATGTTCCGTGGTCGTGAGATGGCCCATCCTGAACAGGGTCTCAATGTTCTTGAGCGTCTCGCAGAGGATTTGAAGCCTTTTGCAAATGTAGAAGCTCAGCCCAAGATGGAGGGTCGCAACATGCACATGCTCGTCGCTCCTATTAAGGGCGCTTTTGATGAGAAGCCCGTGGCGAACGACAATTCTGCAAACAAGAAGGAGAACTAGTATGCCAAAGATGAAGACTCACAAGGGAACCGCTAAGCGTTTCCGTAAAACTGGTACCGGCAAGATTATGCGCGCTAAGGCATTTAAGAGCCACATTCTTACCAAGAAGTCTCAGAAGCGTATCCGTGGCTTCCGTCAAGAAGCTGTTGTTTCCGCAGCCGACGCAAAGAACGTATCGGTACGTATGGGTAAGTAGGCGCTTAAGCGTCAGTAAGAGCATTTCACTCACAAGGAGTTGATTACATATGGCACGTGTAAAGCGCGCAGTTAACGCCAAAAAGAAGCGTCACACCCTCCAAGAGCGCACCAAGGGTTATTACGGAACCTCTTCTCGTACCCTTCGTGGTATGAAGGAGCAGATGCAGCACTCTTTGCAGTATCAGTATCGTGACCGTCGCAACAAGAAGCGTGATATTCGTCGTCTTTGGATCCAGCGTATCAACGCAGCTGCTCGTATTAACGATATGAGCTACTCTGTGTTTATGCATGGTCTTAAGCTTGCAGGCGTAGAGCTTGACCGTAAGGTTCTTGCTCAGATTGCCTATGAGGATTCCGCTGCATTTGCAGATCTTGCAGCCATTGCTAAGAAGGCAGTAGAGGCTGCTCAGTAGTTTTTACCGTTTGCATCAAAAGCTTTTTATAAAGCCCCAGTAGATAGTTTTAAACTGTCCACTGGGGCTTTGATATTTTCTCTGCGTATAAATAGTATACTTTTACCATATTTTTAGATGTATTGAAGTTATTAAAAAGGAGAAGAGAATGAAATCTCGTCAATTTTTTAGTAATGTTTATCGATATATCTGTGGGCTTTGCATCATTGTTTTTAAAAGAAAAGCTGCTAAGGCATTCATCCTTGTTCTATCTTTGTTTCTTCTCGTTACAGCTTTTATACCAATAGCAACTGATGATTACTTTAAGTACGGATTACGCAATTACGAGGACAACTATAGTATTCTTTCTCAGGCACTTGCTGAGGGAGAATCGGATTCTGACCTGCTTTTCCAGTATGACTTGCTTAATAAAATTATTCATGAACAAGATATTCAAAAACAGACCAAACTTAAATTACAGTATGAGCTGTATACCTACTCATTAGAGGGCACAGATGATGATCCAGCTATTGATCAGGGTCTAGAATTTCAACATACACGTGAAGTCAGCCTTTCTCAGCTGTCTAACCCTATTTTTTATGAGAATACCGCCCTGTTTAGTGCTTTATATTTTCTTATTTATTGGGTGGCAAAAATTCCCACCATTATTTTGTTGGGCTTCTCCTTTATTTTTCTTATCCAGTTTGTATAAGAAATGCAAAAGCAAAGAATTATGTTACAAGCCCCAATTTCTTCTTTTGAGCAGCTGATAGGGCTGATGCTCTTCTCGATATTTTATTGTTTCTTTTCATTCATAATCCTATTTGCACCTGGGTTCTTTGTATGCCTTATTAAAAATGGTCTGGGTGATGTGCAATACCCAATTTGTTATTGGTATGGCAATCAGATTATTGTTCAAACAGCTGCGCATTCAATTGGGCTTATTACGATAGCTTTGTTGGTGTTGAGTTTTTGTCTGGGGTCAATTGCATATCTAGCTCTGCACTATAAACGTATTGAGCTTTGTGTTGGCTATATCATTTTATTTTTGCTTCCATATCTTCCAAATTATGATTCGCTGTCTACTTCGCTTCCGTTTTTATTTAAATATCTCCCTTCAACATATCTCTCGTTTGCTCGTTTGTCAGGTTTTCCAGATACATTCGGGCAGTATAATATAGTTCCCTTTGAGGGTATGACACCTTTTTGGGGCGTTATGATTTTGCTCGTATATATTGTTGGCATATCCATGTTGGGCTGTGTTATTAATCGCGTTGCTCAGAATAAACGTTATAAGAGCGCGAGGGACCACTCAAAAATACAGAGTTTAGTTGTTGATGATGTAAGTGTTTCATACACAAAAAATGTAGTGTTACAGCACGTACAGCTTAAGCTATATCCAGGTGAGATACAGGGACTCATTGCTCCAAATGGTTGTGGAAAATCGACCTTACTTGATGCTTTGAGTGGAAGTACATCACTTCATACTGTTCGGGCAAGTATTGCCCTAGGGCTAAAAGAAGAAGAGTCTCCCATCTCTCCAGCAGACTATAGATACAAAAAATACCTTGTATATGTACCGAGTGAAGGTCAACTCTTATACCCCCATCTTACTGTTGAGGAAAACTTAAAGCTCGTAGGAGTGCTCTGGGGTACTGTAGCTCAAATGGAACACACAATATCAGTATTTGGGATTGGTTCATATAGAGAAAAACAGGTAAGAACACTATCGCAAGGCATGAAGCAGCAGGCATCGTTAGCAGCAGCTTTTATGACGTCTGCACAGTTTTTATTGCTTGATGAGCCTATGAATGCACTTGACCCTTCGGTGGTGCGGATGGATGAACATATACTCAAACAGTTTGTGCAACGCGGTGGATCTATAGTGCTGTCTTCACATCTGCTCGTTAATTTAGAGAGAATTTGTACGCGGGTACTTTATATCAAAAATAGAGAAGTACAGACAGTTGAGCTTGATTCAAAGGCTATGAATCTTGAACAGCTGTATTTCGATATATATGCCTGAGATACCAGCACTACGAACGCTTGTTTTTATGCTTGCGCTTTTTGAGTCGCTTTTGCAAGGTGGTGCTCTCAAGCTTTTGAGCCTCTACTTCCTCTTCAAAAGCGGGATTGTCGGGTGTGATAAGTACATCATTATCTGCTTCTGGATCATAGTGGTGAAGCAGTACTGGTTCAAATAGGTGAAGTTTGGAAGCAAAACTTCCAGAAGCAAGAACCAAAATGATAAAGATGATCATACGAGGCCATACAGGAACCTTAGTCATAACAAAGGAGCCAATGCAGAGCATAGCGGTCCAGGCATAAATAAGCAGCACTGCTTGTCGTTGATCAAAGCCACTTTGGATAAGTCTGTGGTGAATGTGGCCTTTATCGGCCTGTCCAATGCTTACATGGGCACGCTTACGGCGCACGATAGCGGATAGGGTGTCAATGATGGGGATGCTTGCTACCAGCAGAGGAATAATGATGGTAGTAAGACCAGCAACACGGGTAACGTTAAGCAAAGAAATAGCACCTAAAGTAAAGCCTAACAACAAAGAGCCCGAATCACCTAAAAAGATACTCGCAGGATTGAAGTTAAAGCGCAAAAATCCAAGCGTTGAGCCAGCAAGAGCAATAGAAAGTGCGGCGGCATCCAGACGTCCTGCAGCACAGGCTAGCACAAACATGGTAAGACTTGCTATGCAGGTAATGCCAGAAGCAAGACCGTCTAAACCATCAATGAGGTTAATAATGTTGCAGTAGGCAACCAAGTAAATAATGGTTATGGGGTAGGTTA
Source organism: Atopobium minutum 10063974 (assembly GCF_000364325.1). Taxonomy (NCBI): domain Bacteria; kingdom Bacillati; phylum Actinomycetota; class Coriobacteriia; order Coriobacteriales; family Atopobiaceae; genus Atopobium; species Atopobium minutum. The sequence goes on along the minus strand of NZ_KB822533.1, from coordinate 1,344,641 downwards.
AAAAGCCAAGAACAATTTCACTTTCGGTAAGCGGATTGTAAATATTGCCAATGACCAAGCCGCCACATACGGCAAGAATAGCTGCCGCAATTTGTCCCATAAGCTTTACAAGTGGCTTGAGTGAAAAGATGTCATCCAACACACCTACAAAAAAGATGCAGGCAATAGAGGCAGCAAGAAAGTAATAGTTAACCGTCATCCCGGGGTGAGGCACCAAAACTATGGGCCATAGATACTGCGTTGTTCCAATATATTGTGTTACAGCTGCAGCAATCAGACCAATAAAGACAGCAATGCCACCCATGCGTGGGATGGCTGTTTTATTAATACGGCGCTTGCCGGGTTTATCGATAGCTCCAACTTTGTGCGCAATGAACTTAGCCACAGGGGTAGTGATAACGGTCGCGATAAGTGCAACAAGGTATAAGCACATGTACGGGATATAGGAACTCACGTGGTACTACTCTCCTGATGGGGCGAACAGCTGAGTGCATTCGCATGTTTACACGGTAAGTTTAAGTACACGTCATAACTTCAACTAAGTCAAGACTGGTATTAATTTATCTCTTTTGTATAGTAAAGGTGTCGAGCTCCTGCGAGCTAACTGGGTGAACCGACAAGTTTTTTCAGGGAGCCTGGTTCTTGTTCTTAGTACGAGGATCCTTCGTTGTTGAGGAAGCCGGAACAGGCAAGTAGGGCACCCACCTTCTGAGAGGTGGGTTCACAATTGCAACGCAGGAGCTCGACGTTATGTGGTCTAAACCACGCGCCGAGCTCCTTCATACATCATATATCTTTGTTATATTTTTACATCCATCATAATGTGCAAGGACACATAGCTAAGCTGCTGTATCACATGCCTGAGTAGCGGTATCCTCTGCGTTGCGTTTGAGTAAAACGTCAGGTTTAGTAACACTGACGTTTCTAAAACATTAGTTCTTGTCAGAACGAGGAATAACCTCAATTGCATCTTCAGGAAGGGTGGCATCCTTAGGCTGGATGAGCAGACGATATCCCAGCACATCTAAAATCTTGCTGAGGACACGAGTCTGAGGATTACCAACAGCCAGAACAGATGCAATTGCAGGCTGGCTTACGCCAAGTTCCTGAGCAAGCTTGGACTGAGTTGTTCCCTTAGCGGAAATGATGGATCGCAGAGCGTCGGAAATGATTACTTTTTCTTGGTTAGCCATGCAAATGCCTCTCTTACATACCATAGCTATTAGGCTATGAACCTATCACAGGATTTGTGATAAAGGATTTATAACCTACTCTGAAGCATTAAATAACCTACTTTGAAGCATTAAATTTAATTTGTAACAAAAAAGTGCATTTTTATGATATATACATGAAAAAATAAGACCAGACAGTGTATCTGAGATGGTATCTAAGATGTCTACGTGTGTTTTGTTTCGTTCTTCTTCTGAACTGTGTCCTATCTGAGCGACGGGTACAATGAAGCTAGTAGTTGCAAGATACGTTACAGCTTTTGTCGGAAGACATGCGGTAACTCAATACCTTTTATTACGTTGGTTAGATAGTTAGATAGGTTGAAGAGGATCCTATGCCACAAGTTGCTCCCAATGGAAAAACCATTGCTGTTATTGACGGTAATTCACTCATGCACCGTGCTTTTCATGCCATTTCTCAACCCATGCAGGCACCGGATGGTCGTCCAACCAATGCACTTTTCGGCTTCTTTAATATGTTTGTCAAATTTTATGAGAGTTTCTCGCCTGATGGCATAATCTGTGCCTTTGATAAGGGTCGTCCCCAGATACGCATGGAGATGCTTGCACAATATAAGGCCCAGCGTCCTCCCATGGATCCAGACCTGCGCCTGCAGTTTCCCATGGTCAAAGAGCTGCTTCGCGCTATGCGCGTGCCTGTGATGGAGTGTGAGGGTTGGGAAGGTGATGACATTTTAGGCACCTTGGCCCGTCGTGGAGAACAGGCTGGCTATACCATGCTGCTGGTTACAGGGGATCGCGATATGTATCAGCTCTCTACAGACTTGGTGCACATTGTCTCTACACGTAAAGGTATTACGGATGTCTCCATCATGACACCAGATTCCGTGAGTGATCTATATAACGGGATTACTCCTCAGTTGGTTCCTGATTTTTATGGTCTTAAAGGAGATAGTTCAGATAACATCCCTGGTGTTCCTGGTATTGGGCCCAAAAAGGCTGCTGCGCTTATCATGCAGTATGGCAGCCTAGATGAAGTGCTTGCTCATGCAGATGAGGTAAAGGGTAAAATGGGCGAGAATCTGCGTGCTCACAAAGAGGATGCTCTTGTGAGTCGCAAAGTGGCAACCATTCGTACCGATGCTCCCATTGAGTTAGAGCTTAGTGATGCTCAATTTCCTGCATTTACCTCTGATGAGGCGCTCGCTCAGGTTTCTCAGGCTTTTTCTGATCTTGGCTTTACCGGCGTGTTACAGCGTATTGTGGCCATAGCCGGCGGGAGTGTACAAGCTCCCAAATCCATGCTTTCCGAGCTTCCTAAGCCCTTAGAGGGTGCTGATGCACAAGCGCTTGTGTCCTTAGCTGTACAGCAGCAAACATGGGCAGGCGTGGCGCTTGAACAGGGAAGTGCTACCGGTCAGCTGACGTTGGATTTGGGCGATAACCCCTGTGTCCTTTGGGTGGCTACCGATGAAAGCTTGGCACGCTTTGAGGGCACCGCTGCACAAGATACCCTGTGTCAGTTATTTGAGGCTGGCAAGATTGTGTCCTCTGATGTCAAGCATCTCATCCACAGTGTGATGCCATCCGACTCTTCACAACCAGCTTTGCTGTCATACGATTGCATTGACCCTACCCGTATTTTTGATCTGGGTGTTGCAGGCTATTTACTGGATTCCGATAAGGCAAGTTTTTCCACAGCAGTTCTAGCCCAGCACTACCTTAAGACCACCTTGCCCGAAGCACATAAGGGGTGCTCTGAGCAGGCAATTGATGCGTGGGTTGCTCGCACGCTACAAGAGGCTTTAACCACACAGCTTAAGCAGACAGGCTCGGATGAGCTTTTTGAGACAGTGGAAATGCCGCTGCTTGTGGTATTGGCGGCGATGGAGCGCACTGGCCTGCATGCGGATGAGGCAGAACTTCGCAATCAATCCCAAGAGTTGGGTGCAGAAATTGATCGCATGGTGGAGCATATCCAAAACGAAGCTGGCGAGAAGTTCAAGGTCAATTCTCCCGAGCAGCTGTCACATGTGCTCTTTGATGTGTGGGGTTTGCCAACCTTTGGACTTAAAAAGACTAAGAAGGGATTTTATTCCACTAACGCAAAGGTGCTCAGTGAACTAGCGGTTCAGGACAAGCGCGTAGCAGAGGTGCTGGAGTATCGTGAGCGTACCAAGATCAAGTCCACTTATTTAGATGCACTGCCCGAGCTTATTTGTGGTGATGGTCGTATTCACACAAGCTTTAATCAGACGGTTGCCGCAACGGGCCGTCTGTCCAGCTCTGATCCAAACTTGCAAAATATTCCTACCCGCTCTGAGCTGGGCCATCGAGTGCGCAGGGCCTTCTCGGTACCGCAAGATAGCGTGTTTTTGGCGTGTGACTATTCTCAGATTGAGCTGCGTCTCTTGGCGCACCTCTCTGGTGATGAGCATCTGATTGCTGCATTTAACAGCGGCAAAGATTTTCATGCGGCAACAGCCGCTCGCGTGTTTGGAGTACCCGTAGAAGAAGTAACCCCAGCTTTGCGCAGTCGTGCTAAAGCCGTTAATTTTGGCATTGTGTATGGTCAGCAGGCCTATGGGCTGGCTACTTCTTTAGGCATTGCACGCGCTGAAGCGCAGCAGATGATCGATCGCTACTTTGAGGCGTATCCTGGTGTGAGTGCGTACCTTAAACAGCAAATCAAGCTTGCTCATGAGCAGGGCTACGTAAGCACTATGTATGGTCGTCGGCGTTATACCGCAGACATTAATAATAGGAACTTCCAGCTTCGCTCGTTTGCCGAGCGCGTAGCCATGAACCATCCCATGCAGGGAAGTGCGGCGGACATCATCAAGATTGCTATGGTGCGCGTTCAAAACGCACTCGTCGAGAAAAACTTGCGCTCAAAGCTTGTGTTACAGATCCACGACGAACTGGATCTTGAGGTTCCCACCAATGAGCTCAAGATGGTTTCTCGTCTGGTTAAAGAGCAGATGGAGGGTGTGTGCCACCTACAGGTGCCTCTGATTGCCGAGCCTTCCTATGGCAATAACTGGGCAGAAGCAAAATAAGGTAGTGGACATGGCAAGTTTTGATGACTTCTCCTCTCGGCCTGAAGAAGGTTCTGCTAAGACAGTTCAAGGACCGCAGGTATGTATCTATACCGACGGGGCTTCTCGCAGTAATCCTGGACGGGGTGGCTATGGTGCCGTGCTGCTGTATACCACCTCTACGGGAGATGTTAAAACGCTTGAGCTGAGTCAAGGCTATTACAAAACCACCAACAATCGGATGGAACTTTTAGCTGCGATTGTGGCGCTCGAAGCGCTCAAACGCCCGTGTAAGGTGGAGCTTCACAGCGATTCTCAGTATGTGGTCAATGCTTTTAACCAGCAATGGATAGCCGGCTGGATAAAGCGGGGTTGGAAGACCGCCAATAAACAGCCCGTCAAAAACACGGATCTCTGGCAGCGTTTGCTTGCCGCCGCCAGCAAGCATGCGGTGCGTTGGGTATGGGTTAAGGGACATGCTGGTCATGCGCTTAACGAGCGCTGCGATGAACTTGCAACAACAGCGGCTGATGGTGTGGACCTTATTGAGGATGAGGGCTTTACAGAAGCTTAGGCTGGGGAATTGACGTCCGTTTTACCAATCATGATGTTGAGAATTTCTACATCAGTTGGATGCATACCCACGCGCCCAACATAGCCCATAGAGCGAATGGTTTCCTCGGCATTTTCTCCAACCAGGCCGTCACCTGCTTTAAAGTTATGGTCCGATAAAGCCATGTCACAGCCGAGAATAGCGGCGTCAACAGAAGCAGAAACTTTAGCGGCACAGCTGGGCTTGGCGCCATCACATACGATGCCGCCAACGTTGGCAAGCGTGTTTACTACCGTTGCTTCAAACTGAGCCAAAGAGCCACCGCGCAAGTATGTAATGGCTGCTCCTGCACCACACGCCGCAGAGACCGCACCACAAAAGGCAGACAGCTCGCCAATATAGTGCTTAACGTGGACTGCCACCAAATCTGACATGGCAACAGCACGAATGAGCTTCTCGTGATCCACACCCAATTCTTTGGCATATTCCACAACAGGCTGAGAACAGGTAATGCCTTGATTGCCACTACCGCAGTTAATGACCACAGGCATGGGGCAGCCGCTCATGCGTGCATCAGAACCAGCGGCAGCCGCTGCACGTGCGCGACAGGAAATATCATGCGGGCGGCTTGCAAGAAGCGTGGAACCAATGTTGGCACCCCAGGAGTTTGTTAAGCCTTCGTTGGAAATGGCGCAATTGCGTTCAATTTGCTCATTGATACGCTGCTCAATATCGGAAAGGGCAACCTTATGGGCAAAGTTCCAAATAGAGCGTAGCGATAAGTGCGCGCGGATGTCTCCGGCTGTGTTGGTGTCATTACAGTTAGAGATCCCCGCTCCAAATCCAGCTACTTCAACGGGCACATCATCCAAGTTCAGTTGTACTACGTTGGTGTGGCGCTCTACCAAACAAGCAACTGAGGTGTGGCCTTTACCCTCTGCCGTTATATGTACATACAGATTGGGAACAGCTTCTGCGAGCTCTACCGTACAAAAGTTTTGCTTAAGCAGGGTGTGGGTGAGTGCAATATCATCGGGAGTAACGGCTTGTAACACTTCGAGCACCCGCGTAGGATCGCCACCCACACAGCCCAAAATAGCTGCGGCTTCAATGCCACGCATACCGTCAGAATTGGGAACCGTCACACTTTTTACATTCTTAATAATGTTACCGCTGCACACTACGGTGAGCTTTTCGGCGCGGCAGGGAAGCGCACCTTGAGCAAGCGCTGCGGCAAAGGCAACGGCAATAGGCTCGGTGCATCCAAGGGCACATACCAGCTCGTCTTCCAGAATGGCTAAATGATTAGCATAGCTTGTTGTGTCCACTATTCCCCCTGCATAGTAGTTGTGCTTGTTCATCTTTTTGCAAATATAACTGCATTGTATCGTTTATTTTGTTTGTTGCACTCCCCTTTGCAAAAAGGGCAGAGCTTCATAAAAAGGCTGTGCTCTTGTGAGGCTGTAGGACACCGACAAACTTTTCTTGCAGTTAAAAGGTGGTAAAATACCTTTTCTATCATTGGAAATTTGATGGTTTTGAGCGCGGACAGTGCACGTTGTGGCCGGCAATAATGATTTTTCCTCAATATTTCCTTACTAAAGTGCGCTTTTAGCTTGAAATCACCAGCATAAAACGGTTATTCTGTCAAACGTATGTCTGGGACGGACATACATCCGTATCTGTTGGCCCCCGAGCATGTAATTTTCCGTAGCTGGTGTCAGGAAATCTTTCTACACTACAGGCGATGACCATGGCAATCGGGGCCCCGCTTTTGAAAGGGGTCCACCTTTGAGTGAGATTCAGAACTCGTCCATCTTCTCTCTCGACGACATTTCTGACGAGGAGATGAACAACCTTATCGACGGTACTATTACCGACTTTGACGAGAATGACTTGGTAACTGGTACTATCGTCAAGATCGAGCGCGATGAGGTCCTGCTGGACATCGGCTTTAAGTCTGAGGGTGTAATTCCTGTTCGCGAGCTGTCCATTCGCAAGGATGCCAACCCTGCTGACATCGTAAACATGGGTGATGAGATTGAGGCTTTGGTTCTCCAGAAGGAGGACAAGGACGGTCGTCTGATCCTTTCCAAGAAGCGTGCTGAGTATGAGCGCGCTTGGAACCGCATTGAAGAGAAGTTCAATGCTGGCGAGAACGTTGAGGGTGAGGTTATCGAGGTTGTTAAGGGCGGCTTGATCCTTGACATTGGCCTTCGTGGCTTCTTGCCCGCTTCCTTGGTTGACCTTCGTCGCGTTAAGGACTTGGCTGCATACATGGGCACGCGTATTGAGGCTCGTGTCATTGAGATGGACCGCAACCGCAACAATGTTGTTCTGTCTCGTCGTGTTGTGCTTGAGGAGGCTCGTAAGGCAGAGCGCTCCGAGATTCTTACCAAGCTTCAGTCTGGTATGCGTCTTAAGGGCAACGTATCCTCCATCGTTGACTTTGGCGCCTTTGTTGACCTTGGCGGCATTGATGGTCTTATTCACATCTCTGAGCTTTCTTGGAACCACGTTAACCACCCGTCTGAGGTTGTTAAGGTTGGTCAGGAGGTTGAGGTTCAGGTACTCGACGTTGACCTGAGCCGTGAGCGCATCTCCCTTGGTTTGAAGCAGACCACCGAGGATCCTTGGCACACGCTTGTTAAGAAGTATCCCGTTGGCGCAATCGTTGAGGGTGCGGTAACCAAGCTTGTTACCTTTGGCGCCTTTGTTGACCTTGGCGATGGCATTGAGGGCCTTGTTCACATCTCCGAGATGGCCAAGCAGCACGTTGACGCCCCTGCACAGGTATGCAAGGTTGGCGATACCGTACAGGTTAAGGTAATGGAGATCGACCTTGATCGTCGTCGCATTTCTCTGTCCATGAAGGCAGCTGCTGAGACCTTGGGTATTGATATTGATGTAGAGCCTCTTGAGGGCGAAGCTGCTCCTGTAGCTGAGGCACAGACCGAGGCAGAGGCAGAAACTGAGGCAGCACCCGAGGCAGTAGAGGCTGAGGCACAGCAGACTGCTGAGAAGCCTGTCGAGGAGTAGTATTCTCGTCTGATACCTATAGCTGCTCTATAGCAAACTTGTATCGTAAGCCCGTCTTCTTATAGGAAGGCGGGTTTTTTGTTTATCATCTTGGTAACAGTCCTATTTCCAATTGATAAACACGCTTGTTGTGCAGGCCAGTATGATTCATAGTATATTTGCAACACTAGTCGAGATTCCTTATCTTGGTAGTGGGGACTATTGTTGATTATGAAAGGGTGGGCGCATGTTGGGAAATTCCTTTAGCCGCCGCAGCTTCCTCAAGGGTTCTGCTGTTGCCGCTGGCGCTGTTGCAACTACAAGTCTTGCTGGTTGTGCGGGTGCTGGCTCAAACTCTGATTCCAAGAAGAAGATTTTTAAGTTTGGTCAGGCAAATGCGAAGCTGGGTCTAGACATGCAGAAGTCCACGTCTTCCGGTAGCTCCTCCATTGCAGACTCCATCTTTGAGGCACCCTTGCGTTGGACTGAGGATAACGAGCTTGTTCCTTGCTTGCTCAAGGAAGTTCCTACCTTTGAGTCTGATGGTGTCACGCTTAAGTGTGAGCTCAAGGAGGGCGTCAAGTTCCACGACGGTACTACCCTTACTGCAAACGACGTAAAGTATTCTTTTGAGCGTATGTTTACGCCTGCTACCGGCGCTAAGTCTGCCTATATGTATGACGTCATCAAGGGCGCTCCTGAAATGCTTGCGGGCAGCGCTACGGAGCTTGAGGGTCTTACGGTTGATGATGATACACACTTCACCTTTACGCTTTCTTTTCCCATGGTTTCTTTCGTAAGCAATCTTGGCATTTCCTATGCCCACATCTTCCCCAAGGATGCCTGTGAAAAGGCTGGTGACAAGTGGGGCACTGGCACCGACGTAGTTGGTACAGGTAAGTACAAGGTTAAGTCCAATGATGATACCAATGAGGTTATTCTCGAGAAGTTCGAGGATTACCATGACGGCACGCCTGCTTTGGACGAGGTCCACTACGTGTATTACGATGACGTCAATACCAAGCTCAAGGCCTTCAAAAATGGCGACATTGACATGTGCGACTTGGATGCCACTCAGATAGCTCAGGCTGTTAAGGATCCAGAGCTCAAAGACCTTATCACCAGCTATGATCAGCTGGGCGTGCAGTTTATCAACCTCAACCTTAAAGAGGATATGGGCCTTACCGATAAGCGCATTCGTCAGGCACTTTCTTTGGCCATCAACCGCCAAGAGATGATTGACACTATGCTTTCCGGCAAGGGTACCGCCTGTTCTGGCTGGTTGGCCCCTGCAACTCCTGGTTATGATAAGGATGCTGCTGCTTTTGAGTACGATACGGATAAGGCTCAGGCACTTTTGAAAGAGGCTGGCGTAAGCAACTTGAAGCTTTCTGCTAAGGTTCGTTCCGGTCTGTCCGAGAAGCTGCTTACTGCCGTGCAGGCTTACTGGCAAAAAGTTGGCGTAGAGCTGAGCATTCAGGCTGAGGATAATGGTGTTTGGGCAAGTGACTGGGCGGACGGTAACCTGCAGATCACTTCTCTTGGTTGGTTCCCTCTGTTTGCTGATGCAGACAACCACATGTATACCTACTTCTACAGCAAAAATGCCGAGAAGAAGTCTTCGTTCTACAAGAATGATGAGTTTGACAAGCTGGTTTCTGAAGCACGTGTTGATCAAGATGAGACCAAGCGTGCCGATAACTACAAGCAGGCAGATAACCTGCTTACCCGTGAGGACTATGCAACCATTCCTCTGTACTGGCCTCAAGGTTCTTTCGTAGCCAAAGACTATGTTTTGAACGCTAAGGTTGGAAACCTTATTTACCACGCCTTCGATATTGATATCGACACCTCAAAGGAAGACTACACGGGTTAGTTCTTCTGTAACGCGCAGGGTATAATGCACAAAGGCGCTGCAGTACAAAGCGGCGCCTTTGTGTATCTTTTGCAAGACATACCACAGCAGTTGCCAGGAGGTTAGGAGTGGTAGCTTCTGTAAGGCATGTCACGTGCATGATAGGAGGAGCCAGATGAGGAGTTTCCTCACAAAGAGGATTTTGCAGGCACTAGGCGTTATTTTTTGCATTTCGCTTATTACATTTTTTGTACTTAATATCGTTCCCGGAGATCCTGTTCGCATCATGATGGGCGATATGGCAGACGAGCAAACCATTGCTCAAGTACGACACAATATGGGTCTTGATAAGCCCATTCCGGAACAGTATGTGAACTGGTTTACCGGGATGATTCAGGGTGATTTTGGTGTGTCATACACCCAAAAGAAGCCGGTCGTATTCCTTATCGCTAAGGCTATTGCTATCACGGGAGTGCTTGCAGGCTTTGCCTATCTGTTTGCTTTAGTTTTTGGCCTGGTTATTGGGGTTGTCGCTGCCGTTTTCCATGGTAAGTGGATTGACCGCACCCTTATGGCACTTTCGATCTTAGGTATCTCTGCACCTTCATTCTGGGTGGCTATTATCGTCCAGATTATTTTTGCGCTTACCCTTAAGTGGTTCCCCTTATCTGGTGTAAAGACACCCGCCAGCTATGTGCTGCCGGTTATTGCTTTAGGCACGCAATATGCTGCATCCATTGCTCGCGTAACGCGTACGTCTATGCTGGACGTGCTTAACCAAGATTTTATGCGTACTGCAGAAGCAAAAGGCTTAAAGCCTGGTGTCATTATTTTGGGTCATGGTTTGCGCAATGCCCTGATTCCCATTATTACTATTGCGGGTACGCAGTTAGGAAACATCCTTACGGGTTCGTTGCTCATTGAGTCCGTGTTTGGCATTCCTGGTGTGGGCAAGCTTTTGCTCGATGCAATCAATGCACGTGATCTGCCTCTTATTGAGGGCGGCGTTATGTACATTGCATTTATCTGCGTAGTTGTGTACCTGCTCGTAGATGTGCTTTACGCCGTAGTAGATCCACGCATCCGACTCGGAGGGGAGGCAGCAGAATAATGGCACTGTTAACGAGTGATAAAAAATCCCAAAAGGTGCAAGAGGCCGAACGGGTTGCTACATCCGCTGCTCAGGCTCAACAAGATGAGCGTACTTCTCCAAGCAAAAAGCGTGCAGAGAGTTACTGGGCGGTTAGTTGGAACATCTTTAAGAAGAACAAGCTGGGTATGGTTTGTCTGTTTGTTGTTTTGGTGCTGGTAGTGGTGGCAATTTTTGCGCCCCTGCTCACACCTTACAATCCAGATACCCAATCGTTGGCGGATATGCTGCAAAAACCTTCTGCGGCGCACCTGTTTGGCACCGATGAGTTTGGTCGCGATATTTTGTCGCGCGTCATTTATGGTTGCCGAGTGTCACTTTCTGTAGGAGTGGTTTCTCAGTTGCTGGCACTGTTTATTGGCTTTTTTGCAGGTGTTTGTGCTGGCTACTTTGGTGGCTGGGTAGATGCAGTCATCTCTTTTATCATCCAGGTTTTCTCGTCCTTCCCATTCTTGCTGTTTGCCATTGTCGTCATGTTTGTTATGGGACCTGGACTTACCAATCTGTATGTAGCTTTAGGTTTGCTTATGTGGACCAGTACCGCGCGTTTGGTTAGAGGTGACGTTATGCGCCTTAAGGGCTCTGAGTATATTCAGTCCTGCATTTTAAGCGGTGGTAAGAGCTGGCGCATTATTATGAAGCACCTGCTTCCCAACTGTGTCTCTACGCTGATTATTGTCTCTACGCTGGGTATTCCTAATGCTATTTTGTCTGAGGCTTCGCTGTCATTTTTGGGTTTGGGTGTACAACCACCCATGTCCTCGTGGGGTCAGATGATTTCTGCATCGCAGCCGTATATTCAGTCTAATACCAATTATTCTGTCGTCCCTGGTTTGGCTGTCATCATTACCGTTATGGCCTTTAATCTGTTGGGTGATGCGCTGCGCGATGCACTCGATCCCAAGATGCGTTCATAGGGGAGGAGGAACCATGACCCAAGAACAGACCAAACATGTTACCAACTCCGATGCGGTAGCTCAGGAATATGCCGAGGTGGCAGAAGATCTGGTATGCGAGCGCCTTAAAGAAGGCGGTCGTCGAGAAGTGCTTTTGCGCGTTAAAGATTTAAGCGTCACGTTGTTTACCGAGGATGGCGCTCTTCCGGCAATTACCGACCTTTCGTTTATCATGCGTAAGGGAGAAACCCTTGCTGTGGTAGGCGAGTCTGGCTGCGGTAAGTCTATGACGGCGCTATCCGTTATGGGCCTTTTGCCTACGCCTCCTGCAAAGATTACCAACGGCTCCATTGAGCTTTCGGGCGTAGATATGACTAAGCTTACTGCGGATGAAATGCGTCAATATCGTGGTAACAAGCTCGGCATGATTTTCCAGGAGCCCATGACCTCGCTTAATCCTGTTATGACAGCGGGTAAGCAAATCCGTGAAGGCATCCTAGCGCACAATCCTAAAATGGATAAAAAAGAGGCGGATGCCCGTGCTTTGAGGATGATTAAGCTGGTTGGTATCCCTGCTCCCGAGAAGGTCTTTAAGAGCTATCCACATGAGCTTTCTGGTGGTATGCGCCAACGTATCATGATTGCTATAGCTTTGGCTTGTCAGCCCGAGCTGCTTATTTGTGATGAGCCAACCACTGCTTTGGATGTAACCATTCAAGCTCAGATCCTGCAGCTCATAGACCGAATGCGAGAAGAGCTCAACACAGCCGTTATGCTTATCACGCATGATATGGGTGTGGTATCCGAAATGGCAGATTGGGTGCTGGTTATGTATGCGGGCCACAAGGTGGAGTACACCGTGGCGCCAGAGCTGTTTACCAATCCGCTACATCCGTATTCCAAGGGTCTTATCAACTCTATTCCTTCTTTGGATTCCGCGGTGGATACCCTCTATGCCATTCCTGGTAATGTTCCTATGTTGGCAGATATGCCCGATGGTTGTCCCTTCCATCCACGCTGCCCCTTTGCAAAGAGTATCTGTCGTAAGCACACGCCTCAGTTTGAGAAGGTTAAGGGCGATAAGAACCATAGGGTTGCCTGCTGGATGTATACCGAAAGCTGGGGTGAGTAAGCATGGGTAAAAGTTTTGATACCACCGATGTGGTGCTTAAGGTAGAACACCTCACCAAGCATTACCCCATTAAAAAAGGTTTGTTTAGCAAGTCTCATCAGATGGTGCATGCGCTTGAGGATGTATCCTTTGAGCTGCATCGTGGAGAGACCTTTGCCATAGTAGGAGAATCTGGCTGTGGTAAATCCACCACAGGCAAGTGCATCTTACGCTTAACAGAACCTACGAGCGGTACGGTGCAGGTGGGTGATACGGACTTTACGAGCTTGAGCGGCAACGAGCTTACGGCTGCACGCCAAAAGCTCAAACTGATCTTCCAGGATCCCTATAGCTCACTTAATCCTCGTATGACGGTTGCGGATATCATTGCAGAGCCGCTTGATATTGCAGGCGTTTGCAAAACCAAGAAAGAGCGTGACCGCCGTATTGAGGAGGTCATGGATGCAGTAAACCTAGACCTTTCGTACAAGTATCGCTATCCCCACGAGTTTTCTGGTGGTCAGCGTCAGCGCATAGGTATTGCTCGCGCCATTGCGCTTGTTCCAGATATTGTTGTGTGCGATGAGCCTGTGTCTGCCTTGGACGTTTCTGTGCAAGCAAAGGTTATTAATCTGCTCGAAGAGCTGCAGGAAAAGCTGGGGCTTTCGTATATTTTTATCAGCCATGATCTCTCGGTGGTAAAGCACATTTCCGATACGGTTATGGTTATGTACTTGGGTCATGAGATGGAGCTAGCACGCAAGGACGATCTTTTCGAGAAGCCCCTCCATCCGTACACCCAAGCACTTTTGGATGTTATTCCTCGCATTGCACATGAGCGCATTCAAGATAAAAGAATCTTGCAAGGTGACGTTCCTAGCCCTACCAATCCTCCACAGGGTTGTGTGTTTCACACGCGTTGCACCAAGTGTATGAAGGTCTGCACTCAGCGTGCTCCCGAGCTCACGGAGGTAGAGGGTGGACATATGTGTGCTTGTCATTTGTATGATAAGACCTTATCGGAAGATCAGCGTACGCCTGCACTTAACGCGGCGTTAGTGGCAGCCATGAATGGCAACACAGCCATGCAATAACACAAAGCAGATGAAACGTATAGGGCTCGCACAAACGGCGGGCCCTACCTCTATGAAAGGTATGTTATGAGTGATGTTGTTGAGCGTTTTATAAAGTATTGTGAAGTGGCCTCACAGTCCAATCCACTAACTGCAGATACGGTTCCTTCTACGCCCAGTCAGTTTGAGATGGCCCGTGTAGTTGCTGCGGATTTAAAAGAGCTTGGCGCTCAAGAGGTAGAGGTAGATGAACATGCATATCTTACCGCCCATTGGCCCGCGTCTGAGGGTGCGCAAGACCTTCCAGCCTTGGGACTGTGCTGCCATCTAGACACAGCTTGGCAAAGCTACGGTGATGTAGTTCGTCCTCAAATCAAGCACTATGAGGGCGGAACGTTGGTCATTGGCAATGATCGTGATGGTAAAGAGGTCTTTGTTTCTCCCCAAACCAATGAGCATCTGACCAACATGGTGGGGTGGGATCTGATTACCTCAGACGGTACCTCTTTGCTTGGCGGTGACGATAAGGCCGGCGTAGCCATGATCGTTTCATTGCTGGCGCGCTTAAAAGACAATCCTTCATTGCCTCACCCACGCCTCTCAATCGCGTTTGTGCCTGACGAGGAGATCGGTCACGGTGCCGCCCTGTTGGATATAGAGAAGTTTGGCGCAAGCTTTGGCTACACCATTGACGGTGGTCCTCTGGGTGAGTTTTGCTATGAGACCTTTAACGCTGCCGAGGTAAACGTGCGTGCCAAGGGCCTGTCCGTCCATACCGGTACCGCTAAGGGCGTTATGATTAATGCGGCAGAGGCCATTATGAAATTCCATCAGATGATTCCTGTCCAAGAGCGCCCTGAGTACACGGAGGGCTACGACGGTTTTTACTATCTTGAGCGTATGAGTGGTGACTGTGAGCAGGCTGCGGCAGACTATATCATTCGTGATCATGATCAAGCACTGGTAGAAAAACGTAAGCAAACCATGCGTGACGCTGCTGCTTTTATCAATCTGCAGTTTGGTCAAGAAGTCATAACGGTTGATGTGCATGACCAGTATCACAACCTTGCAGATGTGGTCACCAGGCCCGAGTATAAGCACTTAATCGATAATGCCCGTCGTGCGTATGCCAGCATTAACACAGAGATGACCTGTATTCCCATGCGCGGTGGTACAGATGGCAGCCAGCTTTCTTTCCGTGGTTTTGCGTGTGCCAATCTGTCCGCCTGCTACTACAATGCTCATGGTGTACGCGAATTTGTGCCCGTTCCTGAGCTTGAGGCCATGGTAGACATGCTCCAAGAGTTGGTTGCTCAATATGCAAAGCCCCAGGTAGTTGCAAAGTAGCCTGATTCTTGTTCTGCAGCAATCAGTGCCCACGCATCTCAGTTTTTGGAAAGCACCTGCCAAGCACCTGTTAAGCAAACAGAAAGAAGAACCATACATGACCTATGACATTGACGCTCAATATCTGGTGGAAACCACACGCAAGCTTATTGAAGTGGACAGCCCCGTGGGTTATTACCCAGAGATTCATGCGTATCTTAAGCAGCTGCTCGCAAATATGGGCTATAGCATGTACACGGACAACAAATCCACTGCCTACGTACATGTTGCTGGTAAAGACTCCAGCAAAACCGTCTGTTTGGGAGCCCATCTAGATACTATTGGTCTTATCGTCCGCGGCTTTAATGATGATGGTACCCTGCGTGTGCGCCAGCTTGGCGGGATTAACTATCACTCTATTGAGGGGGAGACCGTTCGCATTCATTGTCGTAATGGCAATGTGGTGGATGGTCAGCTTATTTGCAACAAGCACTCCGTTCACGTGTTTGCAGACTGCCGAGAAACCCCTCGTGATGAAGACCATATGTCCATTTCCATTATTGGTGACGTCAAAACTGCTGAGGATACTCGTTTGTTAGGCATAACGCCTGGTGCCATCGTGGCGGTTGATCCGCATTTTGTGTCGTATGACAATGGCTATCTGGTTGGTCGTTATATTGACGATAAAGCTGCGGTAGCGGTGTTGTTAGACACCCTGCAATGGATGAAGGCTACGGGTACAAAGCCGGCGTTTGACACCGTGTTTGCATTTCCTATCTTTGAGGAAATTGGTCATGGTGGCTCTTATGTTCCTGCCGAGATAAGCGAGTATGTAGCCTTAGACATTACCTTGCTTGGCCCTGACTACGATGGTGATGAGCACTCTGTAGGCATTATTGTTTCTGATGCTCGTGGACCCTATGATTGGGAGCTTTCTAACCAGCTTATCGGTGCTGCTCAAAAGGTATGTGATGAGGGGAAGTGGAACACACAGGTGTGCTTCCACTATTCTACAGATGCTTCCGCTGCATATTGCTTGGGCAATAATATGAAGAGCGCCGCGTTTGGTATGGCTTGCCTTAATACACATGGCCGCGAGCGCTGCCATGCGGATGCTCTGGTACAGACCGCAAAGCTTACTCGTGCCTATGTGGTAGGGGAGCACCTTGCATAAGGGTGGAATCTCATATTACAAATAATAGCTGTAACTATTACATGTAATTTTTGTATCTAAGTGCTATAAAGCGTGAAGGAGATCAATTTTATTTGGTCTCCTTTCTATACTGTATAAATACACCCAAATTTGGGGAATATATTCCCTACGTTTAGGCATGCCACAAAAGAGCTGGTAAATCCAGTCTTTACTTTGAGAGGAAGACCTTATGGAGAAATTTACGAGCACAATGATGAATAGGCGCCAGGCTATTGCCCTTGGTCTTGGTGGTGTTGCAACCGCTGCTGTTTTTACGCTTGTGGGCTGCAGTGAGGGTGAAGAGATCAAAAAGGATTCCACGGCACAGACGGCTACTCCAGAGCTTGATGCCAAGGCTTTTGATGAGCTTGTCTCTCAGGGTTCAACCGCATCTGATGCTGATATTGATGCTTCTGAGTGGGCAAAGAAGGTTAAGAATGCCGGCACCCTTCGTGTTGGTGGTGTAAAAACCTCTACCTTGTTTGCCTTGCTCAACGAGAAGGACAATACGGTTCGTGGTTTTGATGCCGGTTTGTACATGCTGCTTACCCGTTACATCTTGGGCGATGAGACCAAGAATGAGGTAACCCAAGTAACCTCTGATACCCGTGAGTCCGTACTTCAGAATGATCAGGTAGATGCTGTATTTGCTACCTATACCATCAATGATGATCGTAAGAAGGTCATCTCTTTTGCTGGTCCTTACTACACCTCCCAGCAGGGTATTTTGGTAAAGGCAGACAACAAAGACATCAATAGCATTGATGATTTGGCAGACAAGACGGTGGCTGCTCAGTCTGGTTCTACCGGTCCTTCCATTTTGGAGCAGTATGCTCCCAAGGCAAAGGTGCAAGAGTTTAGTACCGATGAAGAAGCACGTACCGCTCTTGAGCAGGGTCGTGTAGATGCTTACGTTATTGACATCACCATGCAAACCGGTGCAATGGTAAAGAATCCTGGTAAGTATCGTCTTGCTGGCGATGCCTTTGGTCCTAAAGACAACTATGGTGTTGGCCTGCCCCTTAATTCCGATGGCGTTGCCTTTGTTAACGCATTTTTGAAAAAGGTTGTAGAGGATGGCACCTGGGCTAAGCTTTGGAAGATTTGCATTGGCGATCGTGCAGGCATTTCTCAGACTCCCGATGCTCCTACTATTGAGGGCTAAGACGACGGTTCTATAGCTTCAAGAACTTCTGTAGCTTATAAATGGCTCTTCGTGAGTGTGCTACACGAAGAGCCGTTATTGCATCTTTAGGGAGGTGTACCTTGAGTTTTTCGGAGCTTATTTCTCTATATGGCACCATGTATATCCAGGCCTTGTTAACCACTTGGTCAATGACGTTGGTTTCGTTTGCCTGTGTCATGGTTGTGTCCATAGTTATTACCGTGCTGCGCGTAAGTCCCATTGCACCCTTGCGCAAAGTAGGGGATTTTTATGTGCAAATCTTCCGTAACATTCCAGGCATTTCTTTGCTGGTTATCTGTGTGTATGCGCTGCCGAATCTCAAGGTAGTGCTCGATTATCGTGAGTGCGTGATCGTAACCACGGTACTTATCGCCTCTGCCTTTGGATCTGCAAACTTTATGAGTGGCATCAATACCATAGGTGTGGGCCAAATTGAGGCGGCACGTTCTTTGGGTTTATCCTTCATGCAGATGCTGCGACTTGTTGTAATTCCTCAGGCCTTGCGTTCAGCCATTTTGCCCATGACCAATCTGTTTATTGCGGTCATGCTTACCACGGCTTTGGGCTCGCAAGTTCCCTTGTCGCCCAATGAGCTTACGGGTTTGGTTTCCTTTATCAACACACGCTCTGTGGGCGGTATTATGCCCTTTATGGTCTCCGCTTTAGCCTATGCACTTACGGCATTTGTCATTGGTTTTGCTGGCGATAAGCTCGATAAGAAAGTGAGGATCAAGCGATGAATGCACAACGCGATACTACATCCATGCGCGACGTCCTCTATGAGCAGCCCGGACCAAAAACGCAGCGTAAGATTTTAATTGGTACCATCATTGCATCTCTTGTGCTTGCTGTGGGCATAGCGGCAATCGTGCAGCGTTTTTATGTAACTGGACAGCTGTCTGCCAAATACTGGCGCTTCTTTACATATTGGACTACCTGGCGCTTTTTGGGAGAGGGATTTGTGGGCACGCTTGAGGTTTCCATTACTGCAGGTATTCTCGCCTTGATTTTGGGCTTGGTGCTCATGTTGGGCCGTCGTTCCAAGATCCGTGTGCTCAGCACTATTTCTCGCGTGGTCATAAACTTTTTTCGCGGGGTTCCTAGCCTGTTGCTAATCTACTTCTTTTTCTTAGTAATTCCGCAGTACGGCCTGAGGCTTCCAGCGTTTTGGATGCTTACCTTGCCCATTGCCTTTGCGGCATCGGGTGTGTTGGCAGAGGTGTTGCGCGCGGGCATGAATGCCGTTCCCAAGGGCCAGCGCGAGGCGGCCATCTCTTTAGGTATGAGCCGCATGCAAACCACCTTTAAGATTGTGCTTCCACAAGCGATTAAGTTTGTTATTCCCTCGCTTATTTCGCAGTTGGTTGTTGTGGTAAAAGACACGACGGTTGCGTACATTGTGAGCTATCCGGATCTGTTGCAAAACGCGCGCGTGCTTGTCACCAATTATGATGCCTTGGTATCCACGTATTTTGTGGTGGCGCTGATCTACATTGTGCTTAACTACATCATCAATCAACTGTCCGTCTATTTGGCACGTCGTAGCGGTACACAAGTTTTGGGTCGCTCCAATGAAGAGCCCGTATAAGTAGCGATCGGAGAATTATGACAGAGCAGACTTCTCAAGCGCATCCCATCATTGAACTGCGCGGTGTACATAAACATTATGGCGACTTGCACGTGCTGCAAGACATCAATTTGTCTGTCGAGAAAGGCGAGGTAGTTGTGATTATTGGACCTTCGGGTTCCGGTAAATCTACCTTATGCCGCACCATCAACCGCCTTGAAACCATCGATGGGGGAGAAATCCTTATTGATGGCGTGCCCCTTCCTCAAGAGGGAAAGGAGCTGGCACGACTTCGTGCTGAGGTGGGTATGGTGTTTCAGTCCTTTAATCTCTTTGCCCATAAGACCATTTTGGAAAACGTTACGATGGGTCCCATTGAGGTTTTGAAGCGCGATAAGGCGCAGGCCCAAAAGGAAGCCATGGATCTGCTTAAGCGCGTTGGCGTTCAGGCTCAGGCCTCCAAGGTCCCTGCCATGCTTTCCGGTGGTCAGCAGCAGCGTGTGGCTATTGCACGCTCTCTTGCCATGCACCCAAAGGCTATGTTGTTTGATGAGCCAACAAGCGCCCTTGATCCAGAGATGATCAATGAGGTGTTGGAAGTCATGGTAGAGCTGGCTAATGAGGGCATGACCATGGTGGTGGTTACTCATGAAATGAACTTTGCTCGTCGTGTGGCTAATCGCGTGGTATTTATGGCAGATGGCCGCATTGTTGAGCAGGGTACTCCTGACGAGTTCTTTGAGCACCCCCAGTCTGAGCGCGCTCGTGAGTTTCTCAACTCCATTAAAGGTCATTAAAGAGGATTTTGTCTATGCATACTGATACAACGGACCGTGGGCTTACAGATACTGTGTCTGCTCAAGCTTATGAGAAGCGCCCCATTATTGGTGTTCCTCCTCGATATATCGATCCTGGTTTTGATCAAGAAACAGGGGAGTACATCTCTCAGCGTGAGTATATAGACCAGGTGTTTGCAGAAGCTATTTTTGCTGCCGGGGGTCTTCCGTTGCTGCTGCCTATCACGACAGATCCCGTGCTTATACGCAGCTATTTTGATATGTGTGATGGCTTAGCGTTTCAGGGAGGGCAGGATGTAAATCCCAGCTTGTGGGGTGGAGATCCCAATTATGATACCAGCCTTTTGTGTCCCGAGCGCGATGCGTATGAGCTGGCTTTGATGAGGCTTGCTCTTGATGAAGACAAGCCCTTGTTTGCGATTTGCCGTGGCGCTCAGCTTCTTAATGTTGCCTTGGGCGGCACCCTGAGTATGAATTACCTTGAGCTTGATACACCACAGGATATGGTGCATTGGCGTCATACTGCAGCGCTCAAACAGGTGGCACATCCCGTGCGCGTTGATGAGGATTCCTTGCTGTATCACTGTGTGCAAACCACCCAGTTACAGGTTAATTCCTGCCATCATTGTGCACTTGAGCTGCTGGGAGAAGAAGCTGTTTTGGTTGCCGAAGCAACGGACGGCATTCCTGAGGCCATTGAAGTGCCTACCAAGCACTTTTGTTTGGGCGTACAATGGCATCCTGAGTATACATGGCAAGCTTTGGCAACAGATAAGTTGCTCTGGGATGGATATATTGCAGCTGTCAGGACCGCTATGGAGTAACACAAACAGGTGTATGAACCGTTATACATAGTAGTTTTAACTGGTGGAATTGCCTCGGGAAAATCTCGCGTCTCGAGGCAACTTGCGTCTTTAGGGGCGCAGGTCATAGATTTAGATGAGCTGTCTCGTTATGTTTTGGATACAGATGAGCAGCTCAAGCAGGTTCTTGCGCAGACGTTTGGCACAGACGTGCTGGATAAGAAAAGCGGTCGGGTTGATAGGGCACTTTTGGCGCAACGCGCATTTAAGAGTGCAGCCTCCACGGCACTTCTGGAAAAACTTGAACTTCCTGCAATCAAGCATGAGCTGTTGTTGCGCTTAGCGGCAGCTCAAAAGCGGGCAGTAGCGGGGAATGCGCAAAGCCATACGGTAGGTGTAAATGCAGTGTCCGCCCCTAAGGCAGAACGTATTTGTGTAATTGAGGTGCCCCTGCCGGATCGTGTGCCTGAGTGGTTGGATCTGGCGGACGAAGTGGTGTTGATAGATGCACCCATTGAGCTGCGCTGCAAGCGAGCAGGTGAGCGTGGTATGACTGAGGCGGACTTTTGGGCACGTGCGAGCAAGCAAGCATCTGACCAATGGTTGCGTGCACATGCTGATACGATAGTGGATAACAGCTTGGATGAGGATGCTCTGGCAGGGGCAATAGCGTTGTGGTGGAAGGAGCGCGTACATGGTGTTTCGTAGTCGTCTGCGCTTCTTGCGCTGGTTTCGTGTGGTGCCACTTCTGATTATGATGGTCTTAGCGGTTTTTTCTGCAGGGTTTGAAGCGCTTCCAGCAAGCATTACTCGTAAGGTCATAGCTCCGGTTCCCTGGCCTCAACAGGTACTGGAGTCGGCGGGGCGCCATGGGGTGGACCCCTATTTGGTGTGTGCGGTTATCCGCTGTGAGTCCGGCTGGAATGAAAAAGCAAGCAGTCCGGCAGGAGCGCAGGGCCTGATGCAGCTCATGCCTGCAACCGCGCAAGAGTTGTCGGAATTCGGTCTGGTAGATGCTTCAAAATACAAGGCCACAAACCTGCAAGATCCTGCAACAAATATCGAGTATGGCTGTGCCTATTTAGCATATTTGCAAAAACAGCTGGGGAGTACCGACAAAGTAATTGCAGCCTACAATGCGGGTATAGGAACAGTACGTCAGTGGTCATCACAGGCGAATGCAAATGCAGACTTTAAGACGGCAATCTCGTATCCAGAGACAGCACTGTATTTGGAGCGGGTGCATTTAGCTTACGCGGACTATCAGCGCCTGTGGCCGGGAGGCATAGGTGCATAAAGGGGATTTACATCAATGACACAGTCACAACAGCAACTGCAAGCGCAAGTTATGCATGCTAAGGCGCATCATCAGTTTGGTGGACAGTTGCGTCGTTTTGGCGTGACTCATTCCGATGCACAGCTCCAGGTTGTCTCGCCCTATAATCCTGCTGGAGATCAACCGCAAGCCATTGAGAAGCTTGCTCAAGGCATACAGGAAGGTCTGCGCTATCAAACCCTCTTAGGTGTTACGGGTTCTGGCAAGACGTTTACGATGGCAAAAACTATCGAGAAGCTCAATCGCCCTACGCTTATTATGGAGCCCAATAAAACGCTTGCCGCTCAAGTAGCAAGTGAGATGAAGGAACTGTTTCCTCATAATGCCGTGGTGTATTTTGTCTCGTACTATGACTATTACCAGCCTGAGGCCTATGTTCCGTCTTCTGATACCTATATAGAAAAAGATTCCTCCATCAATGAGGAGGTTGAGAAGCTGCGTCACCAGGCAACAGCGAGTCTGCTCTCGCGCCGTGATGTGATTGTTGTGGCATCCGTTTCTTGCATTTACGGTATTGGTAGTCCTGAAGATTATGCTGGATTGGCTCCAACTGTGGACAAAAGTACCCCTCTTGAGCGCGATGAATTTATCCGTGAGCTTATTGATGTGCAGTACGATCGCAATGACTATGATTTATCGCGCGGTACCTTTCGTGTGCGCGGAGGTCTGGTGGATGTGTATCCGCCCTATGCGGAAAATCCTTTGCGTGTAGAGTTTTTTGGCGATGAGATCGAGCGTATCGCTGAGATTTCTAACACAACGGGTGAAGTGCTGTGTGAGTTTGATGCGGTGCCTATTTGGCCTGCCTCGCATTATGTAACCGAGCGCCCTAAGGTCAATCAAGCGCTTACCACGATTAATGATGAGCTTGAGCAGCGTTTGAGCGAGCTTAAAGCATCCGATCGCTTGTTGGAGGCACAGCGCCTTCAGCAGCGTACCGCCTACGACCTTGAGATGCTTGAGAACATGGGCTATTGCAATGGCATTGAGAACTATTCAAGACATCTTGATGGTCGCGCCCCTGGAGAGCCTCCCTTTACGCTCATTGATTACTTCCCAGAAGATATGCTGTGCATTATTGATGAGAGCCACGTGACACTGCCGCAAATTCGCGGCATGCACGAGGGCGATCGTTCTCGTAAGGTCACGCTGGTGGAGCATGGTTTTCGTCTGCCCTCTGCTTTGGATAATCGTCCCCTTCGTTTTGATGAATTTGAACAGCGCATTCCGCAATTCATTTACGTTTCCGCTACTCCGGGAGATTACGAACAGGCAGTTACACAACAAGAGGTAGAGCAGATCATCCGACCCACAGGTTTGCTCGATCCTATGATTGATGTACGTCCTATTCGCGGTCAGATAGATGATTTGGAAGAAGAGATCCGCAGCCGGGTGGCTCGATCAGAGCGCGTGCTGGTTACCACGCTTACCAAGCGTATGGCTGAGGATTTGACGGATCACCTGTTGGATGCTGGCATCAAAGTAAATTACATGCATTCAGATACCGATACCTTGGATCGCGTAGAAATCATTGGTGATTTGCGCCGCGGGACGATTGATGTGTTGGTGGGAATTAACCTGCTGCGTGAGGGACTTGATATACCCGAAGTGTCTTTGGTAGCCATTTTGGATGCCGATAAGGAAGGCTTCTTGCGCAATCGTCGCTCTCTGATTCAGACCATAGGGCGCGCTGCGCGCAACGCGCAGGGCAAGGTCATCATGTATGCGGATACCATGACAGATTCCATGCGCAGTGCTATTTCCGAGACACGCCGCCGTCGTGCACTGCAAGAAGCCTTTAATGAGCAGCATGGCATTACACCGCAAACCGTTAAAAAATCTCTGACCGATGTATCCAGTTTTATTGAGGATGCTCACCAAAACTTGGATAAGCGTTCCCGTAAGGATGGAACGTTCTTTACGCCCAGCACTACCACGGCTGAGCAGCTTGCAGATGAGATGAGCGAGCTTTCTCTTGATGAGGTGCATAAAATTATTGCATCTTTAGAGGAAGAAATGGTAAGCGCTTCAGGTAGTATGGACTTTGAGCGTGCTGCAACACTTCGAGACCAGTTAGTGGAGCTTAAGGCTTTGGTGGAGGGCACCTCAGAAGATGAGATTATGCGTCGCTTAAAGGCGGGAGCTCGAAAGGGTAGCACACATGCAACGCGGCGTCGATACAACAGACACGGCAAACACTAAGCCACACGTGGGGCTTTTGAGGCAGTTTGTGCGCTATGGCGCCTTTGGCGCTTTATGTTCTGCAACGGACACACTGCTCTTTTGGCTAATGACCAGCGGTTTTAACATTATGCCTTTGGTGGCCAATGCTGCATCTACGCTGGTGGGTGTAACCATGAGTTTCTTTATCAATTGTCGGTACACCTTCAAGGTATCGGATAAGATGCTCCGCCGCTACCTTGCGTTTTTCTCGATAGGTGCCCTGGGTCTTATGGTGTCCGAGTGCATTATTGGCTTTGGTCAGGCGCAGCTTCCCTGGATTATCCCCGTGTATTTGAAGCTTATTGCTGTAGCGCTGGTAGGAGCCTGCCAGTTTTTCCTTAACCGCAATATTTCATTCCGTGAAGCGGTGGGTGCCGAGAATGATGAGGATGAGTTGATTTAGCGGCTAGTAGCTAGTGGCTAGCGGCTTTGACCACGTATGTTGTCGATAAGGGCCTGTGCTACGCGTAGGCCATCAGTAGCTGCACTCATAATACCTCCCGCATAGCCAGCGCCTTCACCGCAGGGATACAGGCCAGCACAGCTGATGCTTTGGAACTGATCATTGCGTGTGATGCGAACCGGGGAGCTGGAGCGAGATTCCACGCCGGTAAGCACAGCATCTGCTGTAGCAAACCCATGCAGCTGCATATCCATTTTTGGGATACAAGCGCGCAAAGTATCCGTGATATAGTTGGGCAAACAATCGTCAACCTTACCCCAGCTTACCCCACGTGGATAGCTTGGCGCTACACTGCCCTGGGAACTTGAGGTTTGGTTTTTCAAAAAGTCTTCCACCAGTTGAGCGGGAGCTACAAAGTTTCCACCACCCATCTCAAAGGCCTTGTGCTCACAGCTACGCTGCAGTTTGAGGCCCTCCAAGGGGTTATCGCCTGCAAGATCTTGGGCAAAGACATTAGCCAGCAGTCCGGCATTAGCGTTTTTGCCTGCGCGCGCAGCTAAGCTCATGCCGTTAGTAACCACGCCTTCGGGCTCACTTGCGCCAGCAACCACAAAGCCGCCGGGACACATGCAAAAGGAAAAAGCGCTACGGCCATTTTTGAGGTGTGAAACCAGCTTGTAAGGCGCGGCACCTAAACTTGGCAAACCAGCAGCTGAACCATACTGAGCGCGGTCAATTGCTGTTTGCAAATGTTCAATGCGAACGCCCATCGCAAAGGTCTTGCGCTCCAAGAAGATCTGCTTGCAGTACAGCAGTTCAAAGACATCACGAGCAGAATGACCACTGGCAAGTACAAGCTGTTGAGTGGGGATGGTTTGCTCGGTAGCTATGCCCGTGAGAGGATCTGTGTTAAGCACACGCACACCACAGAGCTTGCCCTGCTGCAGCATAAGGTCTACGAGCTTTGTGCGGCAACGAACCTCTCCGCCTAAAGCGGTAATCTGCTCACAAATACCATCTACTACCTGTGGAAGGACATCGCTTCCTACATGGGGATGTGCATCCCACAAAATGGTTTGAGAAGCACCTTTGTCCACTAAGGTTTCCATGATGAGGCGGTGCAGAGGGCTTTTAGTGCCGGTAGCAAGTTTGCCATCAGAAAATGTTCCGGCGCCACCCACGCCAAATTGAATGTTTGACTCCTGATCAAGTGCACCGGTCTTGTTAAAGTGATCCACCACCTGTGTGCGGCGTGCAGCACTATCTCCGCGTTCGATGAGTAGGGGCTCTAAGCCAGCTTTAGCTAAAGACAGTGCACAAAACAAACCGGCACAACCAGCGCCTACGACAACCACACGCTGTTCAAGCGGATTGGTCTTACGTACAGGGTGGCTGGGATGTGCGAGGTTTGGAAAGCTGACGTTTTTCTCGTCATGACGCGCGGTTAATTTGCTAAGAAGCGCGCGTTCGGCATTGGTGCCTCCAACAAGCGCAGCACGCACCGTGTAGAGCAGCTGTACGTTGTTACGCTTGCGTGCATCAATGGAGCGGCGGACCAACTCTACGCTTTGGATATCTTCTTGATGCAGATGTAGGCGTCTGAGCAGTGCTTGTGTTGCTGCTCGCACTTCAGACTGTTGGGTACCGTCTTCACTGCGGGGGTCTACACGCAGGTTAGAAACTTGAATCATGACGCTCCTCGTAGCTAGAGACAAAAGAGGACCATAAGGAAAAGGGAGTACGTTAGGTGGACCGTGCTGTTACTGGTGACTATCCGGCTTGCTGGCTGGACTGCTGGCCGCATGGGCACCTGCAACCATGCCGGACTTCCATGCCCAGGATAGATTGAAGCCACCGCAGGCTCCATCAATATCCAGTGCTTCACCAACACAATACAGTCCGGGGTAGTCCCGTGCCTCAAGATTTGTGGGATCAAAAGAGCTGCAGGCAAAACCACCGCGTGTTACCTGCGCATGTGCTGTGTCTGCCAGGCTGCTGACCACCGTTGGCACGTGCTTAATAAAGTGTGCAAGGTTTTGCTCAGAAGCATCGTGTGCCATGCGTAAGACAACTTGTGCGATAGCGGGGTCTAAAATACCGTCGTAGCTGGTATCCTGCGTGCCAAGCTCAAAGATGCGCTGACCAATCTCACCCTCGGAATACTCGGGCACCAGGTCAATCTCTATTACGTCACCAGGCTCTGCTGTCCGTGAGAGGTTAAACACTGCAATGCCAGAAAGTCCATAGCTACGAAACAGCACCTCGCCCTTCTCGATCATATGAGGAAAAGGTCCTTTAAACAGCGCTAGGCTTGCTTGGCTGCGTTTACCATCCAGTTGATTGAGCAAACTGGGCTTGCAGCTTAAGGCACACAGGCCAGGGCGCGTATCAATGCGGGATAGCCCCAAGCTATCGAGAAAACCACAGCTGCCGCCACCGCTTGCCACAATGAGCTTGGGCGCACCGAGCTGGATTTGTTTGCCAGGACTGTGCTCATCAAAGATTTCTTGTACGCTGAGCTGATAGAGACCGCTTGTACGATCGTAGCATGTTGTTTGAACTTCTCGGCAGCACGCTACAACAACACCAGCACGCTGCGCACGATGGAGCAGGACAGCACGCACGGATGCAGCGGATAAACTGCGCGGATACAGGCGACCCTCCTTTTGCGTCCACATAAGGCCACTCTCGCGGAAGAAATCGAGAATATCTTTGAGCGGCGTGGCGCCAAGGACGGGTTCAACAAAGTCGGGCTTGTTAAAGTACTTGGCTTCGAGGTAGAGGTTGGTAAAGTTACAGCGGCCATTGCCGGTGGCTAAGATAGTGCGGCCACATTCGTAGTCCTTCTCGATAAGCAGGGTAGCGGCACCAGCCTCTGCAGCAGTAATGGCGCAGACAAGACCAGCGGCGCCACCGCCAAGGACGATCACGTCATATACGGGCAAAAGCTGTACGTGGCGAGCAGCAGCACGTGCCTGGGCACGTTGTTTTTTGCGGGCGGATGCTTTAGAGATAGCCACACTTACTCCTGAGATTCTGAGGATACAGGGGGAGTAGCGCCATCGGGCAGCTTGGTGAGCAGCTCCACGGCATGAGGAAGCAGGTCTTCTGGGAGGCTTTCTTCAAAGGTGCCTGCATCTACAGCGGCAGCAATGGTTGGGTCAAGGGGCAGGCGACCCAAAACAGGAATGTGATATTCGGCTGCGGTTTCATCCACGTGGCTTGCACCAAAAAGCTCAATCTTTTTGCCACAGTCAGGGCAGGTAGCATAGCTCATGTTTTCTACAAGACCCAATATGGGAATGTTCATGAGTTGCGCCATACGAACAGCCTTACCCACAATCATGCGTGCTAAATCTTGGGGCGAGCTCACAATAACCACGCCTTCAAGGGGAAGAGACTTAAATACGGTAAGAGCCACATCACCTGTTCCGGGAGGCATGTCCACCAGCAGGTAATCTATGCTGCCCCAGCTGGTCTCACTCCAAAATTGACGGATGGCACCTGCCAAAACAGGTCCACGCCAGATAACGGGGTCAGACTCATCTTTGAGTACCAAGTTAGCGCTCATAACCTTGATGGCATGTTTGGATATGTTGGGTAGGAGCAGGTTGCCAATACCGGTGGCATGCTTTCCAGACATACCAAACATTTTGGGAATGGAAGGGCCGGTAATATCGGCATCCAAAATACCTACGCGGTATCCTGCGCGCATAAGGTTGGTTGCCAAAATGCCCGTAACGAGGGACTTGCCAACACCACCCTTGCCCGACACCACGCCAATGACGTGCTTGACCTTTGAGAGGTCATTTTGAGCATACCTATCAGATGGGTTGCCCTTGCTATCGGTCATAGTGATCGGACGATCATCTGAGCACGTATCCATAGAGTCCTCCTATATAAGCGCACGCCATAAAGCTCTGTTCGTGCGCATAGCTTTTATCGGTATCTTGCATTCTACCCTCTCGTGGCATGTTTTCTCATCAGGGGCTCTTTCCTACTAACAACTTACGTTGTCTTAATAATGAGCACCGTTTCTTGGCGTGCTCATTTTCCCAAAAGGGCTATTTCCTACCAAAATACCGTGATTTGATTGACTAGGAAATACTGTGCAACTATGCAGTTTACATGCATAAATTTGTCAACTAATCATGGTTGTTTTTATAAATGGGGGTGTTTTTTGGTTATGATAGAGAAAGTTCGAAGGAGGGGGATAGCGATAACGCTATCTTGAACGAACGAGAGGAGTTCCATGCAATATTCAGTGGAAGTGGAGCATATGTGCCCCGTTGCTAAGGGTGCATACCACGGTCCCGCGCCCATCCCCGAAGAGGGTAAGTGGGTTCAGGCCAAGCAAATCGGTGACATCTCAGGTTATACGCACGGTGTTGGTTGGTGCGCACCTCAGCAGGGTGCTTGTAAGTTGAGCCTTAACGTCAAAGACGGTGTAATTGAGGAGGCACTTGTCGAGACGATCGGATGCTCAGGCATGACCCATTCCGCTGCTATGGCAGCAGAGATTTTGCCTGGTAAGACCATTCTTGAGGCACTCAACACCGACCTGGTATGCGATGCCATCAACGTCGCTATGCGTGAGTTGTTCTTGCAGATTGTGTATGGTCGTACTCAGACCGCATTTTCTGAGGGCGGACTTCCTGTGGGTACCGGTCTTGATGATCTGGGTAAAGGCTTGCGCTCCATGGTTGGTACCACCTATGGCACCAAGGAAAAGGGCGCACGGTATCTTGAGCTTACTCAGGGTTATGTAACCCATCTGGCTCTTAACGAGAAGAACGAGATTATTGGTTTTGAGTACCTTAACCTGGGCAAATTTACCGATGCTCTAAAAAAGGGTGTGGATCCCAAAAAGGCTGTAGACGATGCTATGGGTCGTTATGGTCAGTGGGACAATCCTGCCAAGGTTATCGATCCTCGCGAAGAGTAAGAAGGGAGCAAGAATATGGCAATTACATTTGAAGGCTATGAGCGTCGTATTGACACCATCAATAAAGCCTTGGCCGAGTACGGCATTGCTTCCTTAGAAGAGGCAGAACAGCTTTGCGTACAGAAGGGGTTTAATCCACGTGAGATTGTCATGGGCGTTCAGTCCATTGCCTTTGAGAATGCTGCGTGGGCGTATACCCTTGGCTGTGCGATTGCTCTTAAAAAGGCCGAGAAGGGCGAGGTAACTAACGCATCGCAGGCAGCTTCTGCCATCGGTATTGGTCTTCAGGCATTTTGCGTACCAGGTTCTGTTGCCGATGATCGTAAGGTTGGTTTAGGTCACGGCAATCTTGGTGCCATGCTTTTGGGTGAAGACACCGAGTGCTTTGCATTCTTGGCTGGTCATGAGTCTTTTGCCGCTGCAGAGGGCGCAATTGGTATTGCAAACAACGCAAACAAGGCTCGTAAGAAGCCTCTGCGCGTTATCTTGAACGGTCTTGGTAAGGATGCTGCACAAATCATTGCTCGCATCAATGGTTTTACCTACGTAAAAACCCAGTTTGACTACTACACAGGTGAGCTGACTGTTGTAGAGAAGATCGCCTATTCTGAAGGTCCTCGTGCTGCAGTAAACTGCTATGGATCCGATGACGTGCGCGAAGGTGTTGCCATTATGTGGTATGAGAACGTGGACATTTCCATTACGGGCAATTCCACCAATCCTACGCGCTTCCAGCACCCCGTTGCTGGTACATATAAGAAGGAGCGTTTGGCTGCTGGCAAGAAGTACTTCTCGGTAGCTTCCGGTGGCGGTACTGGTCGCACTTTGCATCCTGATAACATGGCTGCTGGTCCTGCATCCTATGGCATGACCGATACCATGGGTCGTATGCACTCCGATGCGCAGTTTGCTGGTTCTAGTTCTGTTCCTGCGCATGTAGATATGATGGGTCTTATTGGCATGGGCAACAATCCTATGGTTGGTGCTACCGTTGCCTGCGCAGTTGCCATCAATGAGGCTCTTGCGTAAGGCAGTTGGGTCTGCCGAGCCTACAAACTGCGCCTTGAGCGCTTCTGTACGAGATTTTGTACGTGATAGGCTATAGACCGCTGTAAAGGCTGTTGTAAAAGGTGTTGGCGTAAGTCAGCACCTTTTTTATGGAGCTCTTGAGAAATGTGTAAAGCTTCTTATGAGCGTTGGGTGCTTGTAAGGCCCTCCTGCTTGTTGGGTACAAAAAACTAGCTTAGTGGGTATGCATGCCATCTGTGCGTATGTGTGCATGGGTGGTTCGATATAGGTTAGTAAGGGAAAGCATGTCGTCAGATTCTATTGTTATTCGTGGTGCTCGAGAGCATAATTTGCGTAATGTGGATGTTACTATTCCACGTGATAAGTTGGTGGTTATTACTGGCTTGTCAGGCTCTGGTAAGTCGAGCCTTGCCTTTGATACTATCTACGCCGAGGGTCAACGTCGCTATGTAGAGTCTTTATCGAGCTATGCCCGCATGTTTTTAGGCCAGATGGACAAGCCTGATCTGGATTCCATTGATGGCCTTTCTCCGGCAGTTTCCATTGATCAAAAAACAACCAGTCGTAATCCGCGCTCCACCGTGGGTACGGTTACAGAAATTTATGACTACCTGCGCTTGCTGTATGCGCGTATCGGTGTGCCACATTGTCCTGAGTGCGGACGCGTTATTGAACGTCAAACCACCGACCAGGTGGCCGATAAGGTCTTTGAAGTTGGCCAAGGACGTCGTGCTTTGGTATTGGCACCCGTCGTTTTGGGTCGTAAGGGTGAGTACACCAAGCTGTTTGAGGATCTGAGGGCAGAAGGCTTTTCTCGTGTACGTATTGATGGAGAAGTGCGCGAGCTTGAAGAGCAGATCAAATTGGACAAAAAGTTCAAGCACACCATTGAGGTTGTGGTGGATCGCATTGTTATCCGTGAACAGTCGCTGCGGCGCATTGCAGAGGCGGTAGAAAACGCCACACGTTTGGCTGCTGGTCGTGTCAGTTTTTATCTGCTTCCGGATCGCAGTGCTCAAAAGGACGCTCCAGCTGCACAGGATGTCCCAGGCGCACAGGACGCCCAGGATGCTTCTGGTGCAGCGGGGGAGCTGCTCAGCTATTCTTTGGCGTTGGCTTGTCCTGAGCATGGGCATTCCATTGATGATCTACAACCGCGTGATTTTTCATTTAACGCTCCGTATGGTGCCTGCCCCGATTGCGACGGCTTGGGTACCAGGCGCGTGGTGGATATAGAAGCGCTTATCCAGGATCCTACGCTGTCGGTTTCAGAGGGAGTGTTTGGCTCCATTTTTGATCATTCCAACTACTATCCGCAGATTTTCTCGGCAGTATGCGCGCATATGGGCGAGAAGGACACTACACCCTGGAATAAACTGAAGGCAAAAACTCAGCAGGCGCTGCTTGATGGCTTGGGGAAGACCAAGATTCGCGTGGATTATCACACGCGTGATGGCCGTGATACCCATTGGTTTACTGAATTTTCTGGCGTACGTCACATTGTGTTTGAGAAGTACCAGCAAACGACGTCTGAAACCATGAAAACGCACCTGGAAAAGTACATTACCGAGGATCTTTGTCCTAGCTGTTACGGAGCTCGTTTGAAGCCTGAGTATCTGGCAGTTACGGTTGGCGATAAGAACATCCAGCAGGTCTGCGATTTTTCTTGTGCGGATGCCTTGAACTTTTTTGAGGCTTTGACCCTTACCGAGCGCCAGCAGCGCATTGGTGCTGCGATTGTTCGTGAGATTGTGGCACGCCTGCGTTTTATGGTGAACGTTGGCTTGGATTATCTCACCTTAAGTCGAGCGGCGGCTACGCTTTCTGGTGGAGAAGCCCAGCGCATTCGCCTAGCTACACAAATCGGCGCTGGTCTAATGGGTGTGTTGTACATTTTGGACGAGCCATCCATTGGCTTGCATCAGCGTGATAATGATCGCCTTATTGAAACCCTGCAACGTTTGCGCGATATGGGCAATACGGTCATTGTGGTCGAGCACGATGAGGACACCATTCGCGCAGCAGACTATGTTATAGACATGGGGCCCGGGGCAGGCGAGCTGGGCGGCAAGCTTGTAGCATGCGGTACGCCGCAACAAATTATGGATAGTCAGAAGTCACTTACAGGTCAGTATCTTACAGGTCAGCGCATGATTGCTCTGCCGGCCAAACGACGCAATCCTCGTCGTGGTGCGCTCAAAATTACAGGAGCTTCGGCTAACAACCTCAAGAATATTTCGGCAAAAATTGAGTATGGCACCCTGACGGTGGTAACCGGTGTATCGGGGTCAGGTAAGTCTTCCCTGGTAACCGACACCATTGCTCCTGCGCTTACCAATGAGATACAGCATTCCAAGCGCGCTGTGGGTCCCTACAAAAAGCTCAGCGGTCTTGTGGATGCTGAGGGCAAAAAGTGTATTGATAAGGTCATTGATATTGATCAGTCTCCCATTGGTCGCACACCGCGCTCTAATCCTGCAACCTATATTGGTTTGTGGGATGACCTGCGTGCTCTTTTTGCTTCCACGCCTGAATCACGTGCTCGCGGCTACAGTCCTGGACGTTTTTCATTTAATGTGTCCGGTGGCCGGTGTGAGGCCTGCAAGGGCGATGGACAGATCAAGATAGAGATGAACTTTTTGCCCGATGTATACGTCCCTTGTGAGGTATGTCAGGGCAAGCGTTATAACCGAGAAACCCTTGAAGTTTTGTATCATGGCAAGTCTATTTCTGATGTGCTCGAAATGACGGTCCACGAGGCCTTGGTGTTTTTTGCCAATATTCCGCGTATTAAAAATAAGCTGCAAACCTTGTATGACGTGGGTTTGGGTTATGTGCATTTGGGTCAGAGCGCTACGACTCTTTCTGGTGGAGAAGCTCAGCGAGTCAAGCTTGCCAAAGAGCTTCACCGTCAGCAAACAGGCAAAACCTTCTATATTTTGGACGAGCCTACCACGGGCCTACATTTTGAGGATGTTCGTCAGTTGGTAAACGTGTTGCAAAAGTTGGTGGATGCCGGCAATACCGTGTTGGTAATTGAACATAATCTGGATGTTATCAAGATGGCGGATCGTATTTTGGATCTCGGTCCCGAAGGTGGTGCCGGTGGCGGTACTATTGTTGGGTATGGCACGCCCGAGCAGTTGGTTACCATCGAGCAAAGCCAAACCGCAAAGTATCTCGCGCCCATTTTGGAGCGCGATAGAGCACGAGCACGCCTTCTGGCAAAGGAGTAGTTGGTGGCACGCAAGCAAAAGCTTTCTAAGACAAATGCCATGCGCGCATTGGAGCAGGGTGGCATTGCGTATCGCAGTCTGAGCTATGATGCCAACAATGAGGACCTTTCTTCTGGTGTTGGAGTACGCATTGCCGAGGTTTTAGGCGAGAACAAAGATGCTGCTTTTAAAACCTTGGTGACTACCACTCCTTCAGCAGGCGTAGTGGTATGCTGCATTCCTGTTGCCTGTGAGCTTGATCTCAAAAAGGCTGCTCATGCCATAGGCGAGAAGAGCTTGTCCATGTTGCCCATGAAGGATTTGGAAGCAACTACCGGATATGTGCGGGGCGGCTGTTCGCCCGTAGGTATGAAGAAGCAGTTTCCTACCTTGTTGGATGAAACGGCACAGCTCTTTGATGAAATTGGGATCTCGGGCGGTAAGCGTGGGCTTTCTTTGCAAGTAAATCCCGAGGAGCTTGCACACTTCCTTAACGCTTGCTTTGCAGATATTACACGAGACGGAGAGTAACATGCAGGCTCCCAAGCACATGATGGACGCATCAAATTCCCAGAACGCTGCTGCTGCTTCTGAGGACTCCACCACTTCTAGCTCCACGCTTGATTCAACTGCTGGAATTGGTAGATCTGCAGCCTTGATGAGTGGCTTGGTTATCGTAAGTCGTATTACAGGGTTTTTCCGTACCTGGGGGCAGGCATATGCGTTGGGTGTAACCATTATTTCAAGTGCGTATACCGTAGCAAATAATCTGCCCAACCAACTGTACGAATTGGTTATGGGAGGCATGCTTATTACCGCATTTCTGCCCGTATATATGTCTATTAAAGAGAAAGCTGGACGTGAGGGCGCTAATGCCTATGCTTCCAATTTAACATCGCTAGTCGTGCTGCTTATGGGCGCCGTTGCACTTTTGGGGTTCATAGGCGCAGGTCAAGTTATTTGGACGCAGTCTTTTAGTGCTAAAGCAGATTTTGATGTGAACCTTACAACGCTGTTCTTTAGGTTCTTTGTTATTGAGGTTGTACTGTACGCTCTATCGTCCATTTTGTCAGGTATTCTCAACGCAGAACGAGAATACTTTTGGAGTAATGCGGCTCCTATTTTTAATAACTTTATCTGCACGGCTTCCTTTGTGCTGTATGCCGTGCTGCAAAAGACCAATCCTACTCTGGCACTGCTGTGCTTGGCAATTGGCAATCCTTTAGGTGTGGCTGTCCAGGTAGTCATTCAAATTCCAGCATTGCGCAAGATGGGTGTACGCATCCGTCCTTATGTAGATCTCAAAGATCCCGGCATTAAGGAAACCCTTTCTATTGGTATCCCTTCGCTGGTGCTAACGGGCTGCAACTTTGTTACCTATTCCGTACAAACGTCGAGTGTCTTGTCCGTTATGGCAACCGGTGCTTCTATCGCGTATTATGCACGTCTGTGGTATACCTTGCCCTATGCCATTTTGGCAATCCCCATTACTACCGCCATGTTTACAGAGCTTTCGGAAGCCGTGGCTCACAATAATATGGATGAGTATAAGCGCGGTGTGTCCGGTGGTACGAGGCAGATTTTGTTTTTCCTCATTCCCTTTGCCATGTATCTGATAGTGTTTGCCCGTCCTTTATCCATGCTTTTTGGTTCAGGGCGATTTGATGCGCAGGATCTTAGGTACGTGGCAGAATACTTGGCGGCATTATCCGTGGCGTTGCCCCTTTATGGTGTGTGCACCTATCTACAAAAGGTGTGTTCGTCTTTGCGTAAGATGGGCGTCTTGGCATGGTCTTCTATTGTGGCCAGTGGCATCCAAGTAGCACAGTGCCTGTTGTTTACCGAGCGCTTTGGTCTTATGAACGTTGCTCTGAGCTCACTGGTATTTTTTATAGTGGTGGATGTGGTTACGTTTTGGAGTCTGCGCAAGCAGTTGCACGGCATTGGTTTGGTAGGTATTTTTACCTCCTGCATTCGTTCCATACTCGTGGGGTTAGCAGGCTCGTTGGTAGGTGTCCTTGTGGTGGTCGCGGCTATTCAAACAGGGTTTCTCACCAGCACCCTCCATGCTCTGCTCGTCATATTGGTGGGCGGCTTGCCTTCACTTTTGATCAGCTTTGGTATTGCACTGGCATGTAAGTTCCCAGAAGCGCACATGATTCGTACACTTTTAGGCAGGTACATCCCCTCTTTACGCATCAGTTGATAGCACAAAAGACCTTATAAGCTGCATTTGACGGGTTTTATTACAGCGTATGTATCGTATTGGTTACGTGATTGTTTCAAAATCCGTATTGTTAATGACTTCAAGCTGTTTTGGCTTAAAAATGTCAGCTGCGCACTTATAAGGAGTGTACTCGACGTTCGAAGGAGGAAGAGATGGATTTTAGTACTATATCAAGAAGGAATTTCGTCAAACTAGTTGGGGCTTCGAGCGTCATTAGCATTACGGGTTTGGCTGGTTGCTCTTCTCAGGGTGGCTCTGCTGCAGATACTAGCGGTGCATTTAAGGTTGGCTCTATCGGTCCCGTTACTGGTGCAGCCGCTATTTATGGTAATGCTACCAAAGCCGGTGCTCAGATTGCTATCGATGAGATCAATAAGGGTGACGGCGTAAAATTTGATTTTAACTATCAGGATGACGAGAACGACTCTGAGAAGTCCGTCAACGCCTATAACAACCTCAAGGACTGGGGTATGCAAATCTTGGCAGGCTGTACTACCACAGCTCCCACCATTGCTGTTACCTCAGAATCAAGCTCAGACAATTTGTTTCAGCTGACGCCGTCCGCTTCTGCGGTAGACGTTATTGGTGGTCAGCCAGATGTAGACGGCAACGTGTCCGTACAGCGCAAAAAGAACGTCTTCCAGATGTGCTTTACCGATCCTAACCAGGGAACCGCTGCGGCAAAATATGTGAGTGACCAGCAGCTGGGTACCAAGATCGCTGTTATCTACAACAATTCCGATGCCTATTCCACAGGCGTGTATAAGAAGTTTATGTCTCAAGCTAAGGAGATTGGCCTGACCGTAGTGGCAGAGTCTACGTTTACGGATGACTCCGCAACGGACTTCTCGGTACAGCTCAACAAGGCTAAGTCCGCCGAGGCAGATCTCGTATTTTTGCCCATCTATTACCAGCCTGCTTCCCTGATCCTGACGCAGGCAAACCAGATGGGCTATGCTCCCAAGTTCTTTGGTGTTGACGGCTTAGATGGTCTGCTCACCCTTGAGGGATTTGATACCTCTTTAGCAGAGGGCGTTATGTTGCTTACTCCTTTTACGGCAGATGCAACGGACGAGAAGACCCAAACCTTTGTAAAGACCTACAAAGAGCAGTATGGTGGAACGCCTAATCAGTTTGCTGCCGACGCGTACGATTGTCTGTACGTAATCAAGCAGGCTATCGAGAAGAGCGGCGTTACTGCAGATATGCCCTACTCGGATATGTGCGACAAGCTGATTGAAGCCATTACCTCATCCGATTTTACCTATGATGGCTTGACGGGTACTGGTATGACCTGGTCTGATACCGGCGAAGTTTCCAAGCAGCCCAAGGGTATGGTTATTAAAAACGGCGCTTACGTGGGAATGTAGTTTCACGTAAGAGCCTTTTGAACAGCGGAGATTGCCTCTTTGCAGTCTCCGCTTCTCATACTGTGCAACAAATTTGTTACATGCTTGCTTCATAAGATAAAACGTAAATACCTCGCTGCATGAGTAGAGCAGCATATATGTAGAGAGGAGTGCGGGATGGGATTTATCTCCAACCTGGTAAATGGAATCTCGTTGGGTAGTATTTACGCCATCATCGCGCTGGGTTACACCATGGTTTATGGCATTGCTAAAATGCTTAACTTTGCACATGGCGATGTGATCATGGTGGGCGGATATACCTGTTATTGCACTATGGCATACCTAGGTCTTAATCCACTTATTGCGGTACTCATTTCTATTGTCGTGTGTACCCTGTTGGGTATCGTGGTAGAAAAACTTGCTTATAAACCTTTGCGTAATGCACCGTCTTTGGATGTTCTTATCACGGCTATTGGCGTGAGCTATTTGCTCCAGAACTTGGCATTGATCATCTGGAAGTCTGATCCTAAGTCCTTTGTATCGGTCATTACCTTGCCTTCCGTTACGCTCTTTGGTGGTCAGCTGGTTATCAGTGCTGTTTCTCTGGTTACCGTTTTGGCCAACATTTTAATCATGGTAGGTCTTACCTTTTTTACTACACGTACCAAGATGGGCAAGGCTATACGTGCGGTGTCTGAGGACAAAGCAGCGGCACAGCTTATGGGCATTAACGTTAACTCAACCATCTCTATGGTATTTGCCATTGGTTCTGGTTTGGCTGCTATTGCGGGCGTATTGCTGTGTTCTGCCTATCCCACGCTCATGCCCACCACCGGTCAGATGCCGGGCATCAAGGCTTTTGTTGCTGCTGTTTTAGGTGGGATTGGTTCCATACCAGGCGCTATGTTGGGCGGCATCCTTTTGGGTATCATTGAGATTTTTGCTAAGGCGTATATCTCCACACAGCTTTCCGATGCCATTGTCTTTGCTGTCTTGATTATTGTTCTGCTTGTTAAACCCGCCGGCCTTCTGGGCAAGACAATTCACGAGAAGGTGTAGCGCATGAATTTCTTTAAAAAGATGTCCCGTACGGGTAAAGATAACCTGCTGACCTATGCGCTCGTTATTATCGCCTTTTTTATAGTACAGGGTTTGATTTCTTCAAAGGCAATATCTCACTCACTGGCAGGCATGATGGTGCCCATTTGTGCCTACATTGTTATGGCGGTCTCTCTCAACTTGGTGGTTGGTATTTCTGGGGAGCTCAGCTTGGGGCATGCAGGCTTTATGAGTGTAGGCGCTTTTAGTGGCGTTGCTGTTATGACGTCTCTGTCTGCTGTGGTGGCAAGTCCTGTGGTACGTCTGGTCATTGCCATCATCGTGGCTGGTATGTTAGCGGCCCTTACGGGTGTTCTTATCGGTATTCCCGTTATGCGCTTGCACGGTGATTATCTGGCCATTGTAACGCTTGCATTTGGCGAGATTATCAAAAATGTGCTCAATAATTTGTATGTAGGTATGGATAAGGCTGGCTTGCACTTCTCATTGCAGTCTACCAAGGCTTTAGGCATGGAAGGCGGTACCATTTTGATCAATGGTCCGCAGGGAGCTGCCGGCATTCCCAAGGCATCCACCTTTATGATGGGCTTTTTACTGGTGCTGTTTTGTTTGATGGTTGTGCTTAATCTTAAGAATTCTCGCTCGGGACGTGCCATTATGTCCGTGCGCGATAACCGCATTGCTGCAGAGTCCGTTGGTATTAACGTAACTAAATATCGTTTGATGGCATTTGTTGTTTCTGCTGCCTTGGCTGGTATGGCAGGAGCTTTGTATGCCATGAACTTCTCGTCCATTGTGCCAAAGAAGTTTGATTTTAACCTCTCCATTATGATTTTGGTCTTTGTTGTTTTGGGTGGCATGGGCAAGGTACGCGGTTCTATTATCGCTGCTACTTTGCTTACCGTCTTGCCCGAAGCTCTGCGCTCCTTGTCCGATTATCGTTTGTTGATGTATGCCGTTGTGCTTATCGCCACCATGCTTATTGGTAACAATGAGCGCCTGAAGAGTTGGCTGTATCAGATACGGGATAAAGTGCTGCATAAGGGTGAAGATGAGCTCGTTGTATCCGGTGTGGAAGGGGGCGATACACGTGGTTAGTAAGCGCCGTGTAAAGACTAAGATGGTTCCGTTTCCGTCGGATAGTATTGTTCCTGAGCGTGATTTGTATGAAACGCCTGCGCTGGAGTGCCGTCATCTGGGCATTGATTTTGGTGGCCTGCATGCGGTAGATGACTTTAATCTTACCGTTGGCAAGACAGAGATTGCTGGTTTAATTGGTCCTAATGGTGCTGGTAAAACCACAGTTTTTAATCTGCTTACCAAGGTGTATCAGCCTACGCGCGGCACCGTTATGCTGGATGGTACCGATACGGCTGGTATGGGTCCCGCAAAGGCTTCTCAGCTGGGCATTGCTCGTACGTTTCAGAATATCCGCTTGTTCTCAACCATGACGGTTGAGGAAAACGTTATGGTTGGTCTGCATAATCAGGTTAAGAGCGGCATGTTTTCTGGTATTTTTCGTCTTCCGCGACACTGGTTGTCTGAGCGTGATTTTCACACCAAGGCTCAGGAGCTGCTGGGGATTTTTGATATGCAGGCTCTGTCGGATACTCCCGCAGGCTCTTTGCCCTACGGTGCTCAGCGACGCTTAGAGATTGTACGCGCTTTAGCAACCAACCCTAAAGTGCTGCTGCTAGATGAACCTGCCGCTGGTATGAACCCTTCTGAGACCTCTGAACTCATGGATAATATTTTGGCTATTCGTGAGCGTTTTCAGATTGCCGTTATGCTCATTGAGCATGACATGGATCTGGTCATGGGCATTTGCGAAGGCATTGTGGTCTTGAGCTACGGCAAGGTTATTGCTAAGGGAACGCCGGAAGAGATCCAAAATAATCCTCAGGTTATTGAGGCCTATTTGGGCAAGCAGGAGGAGGTGTAAGCACTATGGCAATGCTTACGGTAAACGATTTGCACGTGTATTATGGCTCCATCCATGCGGTAAAAGGTATCTCATTTGAAGTCCAAGAAGGGGAGACCGTAACCCTTATTGGCGCTAATGGCGCAGGTAAATCCACTACCCTTAATACGGTGGCAGGCCTGCTCCATCCTCGCTGTGGTTCTATTGAATTTGAGGGCGAGTCTTTAGTTGGTATCCCTACCCATAAACTTACGTCGCGGGGCATGGCCTTATGCCCAGAAGGTCGTCATGTATTTACACAGATGAGTGTGAAAGAAAACCTCGAGATGGGCGCCTTTACGCGTGATGAAGCAGAAACGCACGATACCCTTACCATGATTTACGAACGTTTTCCTCGCTTGCGCGAGCGCTTGCATCAATCTGCAGGTACACTTTCTGGTGGTGAGCAACAGATGCTGGCTATGGGTCGTGCACTCATGTCAAAGCCTAAATTGCTTATGCTCGATGAGCCCTCCATGGGTCTGGCACCACTGTTGGTTAAGGAGATCTTTGACATTATTAAGAGTCTCAACGAGCAAGGTACAACCATCTTGCTGGTAGAACAAAATGCTCAAATGGCGCTGTCTATTGCCAATCGCGCCTATGTCTTGGAGACCGGTCGTGTTTCTATGAGCGGCGATGCGGATGAGCTTTTGCATGACAAGCGCGTTCAACAGGCATATCTGGGCGCTTAATACGCTGCGTCTCCTAGCCGTCTTATACGTTATACCAATCTTTACTTTTGTTACCGTCAACCTCGTCTTCATGTGAGTCTTGTTTGCTCAACTGAAGGCGAGGTTTGTGCTATAAGGCACGCTATACTATGAACAGTTGTTTACCAAGATGGTTTTCTCATCCTGTTTGCTCGTTATTTGCTCACTGAAGGTTTAGCCATGCAAGCACATATCTTATTAGCCGATGATGACGCGCACATACGCGAGGTTGTGTGTGTTTTGCTTGAGAGTGAAGGCTATGCCGTGCATACGGCGGTAGATGGTGTGGAAGCACTGCAGCTCTTTGAGACAAATATGGGCTTTGACCTCATTATTCTTGACGTTCTTATGCCGGGTTTGTCCGGCCTTGACGTGTGTAAGCGTATACGAGAACAGTCAAATACTCCGGTGCTTTTTCTCACCGCTCGCTCGCAGGATGCCGATAAAGTACGTGGATTTGTTGCAGGTGGGGATGATTACCTGCCAAAGCCCTTCTCGGCAATTGAGATGCTGGCACGCGTTAATGCGCTGTTGCGTCGCTACCATCGCTACGGTGGCTCTCCGGCGCAGACGCAGCGAACAAAACTTACGGTAGGAGATATAACGATTGATGTAAGTGGTCGTCATGTTTTTGGTCCTGCGGGCGCCATTGCGCTGACGGATTTTGAGTTTTCCGTTTTGTTGTTGCTGGCACAACATAGAGGCACGATTTTCTCGGCACGCGAGATCTATGAGGCAGTGTGGGACGAGCCATTTTTAGAGCAATCTGCTAATACCGTTATGGTGCACATTAGAAATCTGCGGCGAAAGTTGGGCGATAACCCTCAGAATCCTCGCTATATCCGTACGGTTTGGGGAAGAGGTTATACCATTGGCTAACGATACAAACACAACGTCGCACCGTCACCCTTTTGCCAAACAGTCTAAGCGCTTTGTGCCCCACACCGGCAGTAAACTGGGCTGGCGTTTGGTGGGATATGTAACCATAGCGCTGCTCTGTGGCATCTGTTCCTCTTTTGCGGTGTACGTTGGTGCTTCCTCTGTGCTTAATGACTATTTTTCACGTGAGTGCGTCTATTGCCAGCGGCTTGAGCAAGATGCCCAGGCACTCCAAAGCTACGTAACCGAGAAAAACATTTCCATCTCTGATAAGCAGGCCTTGGACACATGGGTTAAAAATGCGGGGTATGTGGCTTTGCAGATCTATCGAGAAGGCATGACCGTATACGACTCAAACATGAGCACGGATATATCGTCACTCAAGGTTTCGGGTGGAGATATGGAAAAGTGGCAAAAGACCTATCCCATCACTTTTTCTGATGGGGAAGCATCGGCAGTGTTTTATTACAACGCCAGTGCGCAGGGGCGCTTTATTGCTACGATTCTTGCGATAGTGCTGGGCTTTGTGGTGTGTATCCTTAGCTTGCTTTTGCTCATGCGCCGCATTGTCAACTACATTCGACTACTCGATCATGAGCTCAGCCTTCTTGAAGGGGGAGAGCTTGACCACGCAATCAGTGTTAAAGGCAATGATGAGCTGGGAAGTTTAGCGCAAAGCATCGATGACATGCGGCTGGCAATACGTCAGCGCCTTTTAGAAGAGCAGCGTATGCGCAATCGGGAGTATAAGTTGGTAACCGAAATGTCCCACGACTTGCGCTCACCGCTTACCGCACTCATTGGGTATCTCGATATCTTGGTGCTGGGAAAGTATGCTCACAAACAGGATGCTCAGCGCTATTTGCAAAGCAGCCGTGAGAAGGCCTACCAACTTAAGGAACTCTCCGACGATTTGTTTGACTATGTCTTAAAACAGCATGCGGGTGATGCGGATACTTGCGCTCCTGATACCATGCCTGCCGAGAAAAGTCAAAAAACCCTGCAGTCCTGCCAAGCGGTGCTTACCGAGATTTTGAATGAAGGCATCCTTGAACTTGAGAGTGCACAGTTTAATGTTGTGTATGAGGGTCTGCCTGCAAATTGTACAAAACAGGTTACGGTAAATCAAAGTGTGCTGCAGCGGGCATTTTCTAATCTTTTCTCAAATGTGGTACAGCATGCGCTGAGGACAGAACCCGTATATATACGCTGTTCGTGCTCGGATGCCTCTGCAGTGGTGTCCATAGTCAATACCCCTGCACCTGAGATTGAAACAACAGCAGGAACCGGCTTGGGTGTCGCGAGTACTGCCCAGCTTTTCTCGTCCTGTGGTTGGAAGCTTGCTACTACCCAGGATACCCAACACTACCGTGCCACGATTACTATCCCTTTTTAGAGCTTTTTGTTCCAAGTAGTTTTTCTACAAGTAGTGCTTCCTAAAAGCGCCCTTTCTAAAAGAGGTCCGTTTTCTACCCAGCTATTTCTGAAGAATCCTGAAGAGTCTTTTATGAGCGCAGACTTGCTGGATTAAAACGGCACAATAAAGCCTAGTTTCACAGGCACCGCAAACGATCGTCTGCAAGAAGGGTATTGAGAAAGGGCTTGTATGGCTGACATTGGAATGATTGCATCAACATTGATAGCGGGAGTACTTTCATTTTTTTCACCCTGCATCCTGCCCGTGCTCCCCGTATATATTGGGCTGTTGCTTACTGAGGATGGCAAAACCGCCTTGGTGGTTCAGCGACGTATTGCAAATACCCTTGCTTTTATCATGG
Organism: Atopobium minutum 10063974; assembly: GCF_000364325.1. Taxonomy (NCBI): domain Bacteria; kingdom Bacillati; phylum Actinomycetota; class Coriobacteriia; order Coriobacteriales; family Atopobiaceae; genus Atopobium; species Atopobium minutum. The sequence continues at coordinate 1,300,770 of NZ_KB822533.1, read as the reverse complement.
GTATCTCGATAAGCTTTTTTGCCCTGGGCTTTGGAGCAGGGTTTTTAGGTGGCATACTGGCAAATCCACTTTTTTCACTGAGCTTGGGCTTTGTTATTTGCTTGTTTGGCCTGCATCTTGCAGGGGTTCTCGTTATTCCAGCGCTTGATACCGAGAAGCGCATGGATATGCAGCACATTGATGCCAGGCATGCGGGTGGCGCCTTTTTGCTGGGTCTTGCGTTTTCATTTGGTTGGACGCCGTGCATTGGTCCTATCCTTGCATCGGTGCTGGCCTTTGCAGCTCAACAGGGTAATGCGGTGTGGGGAGGTCTGCTTTTGGTGGTGTACGCTTTGGGCCTATCACTACCTTTTGCTCTGCTTGCATTGGGTTCTTCTGTGCTTATGGAAAAAGTGCGTCAGCTTAACAAGTACAGTGAGCTTCTCAAAAAGATTGGCGGCGTGTGCATTGCCCTTGTCGGTGCATGGCTGCTGGTTTCACAAGCAACCGGTCTTGGTATGTCTCTAAAAAATACGAACAGCTCTGCAAGCTCTACTCAGAGTTCTCAAACTGAGCAGCGCAGTGATGCTACAAACCAGCAAGGTGATGCTATGAATGACGATACAACCATGCCAGCTACGGACAGCTGGAAGCAAACGGCGCTTAAAACCTTGGATAACAAGACTCTTACGCTTGCGTCCCTTAAGGGAAAGCCGGCGTATGTAAAGATGTGGGCCACCTGGTGTCCCGCTTGTCTCAACGGTCTTGATGAGTTTTCTCGCCTGGCTGCCGAGCATGAAAAGAAAGGTGATGTAACGGTTACCTCGGTGCTTTCGCCAGAAATTGGATCGGAACTTTCTGAAGATCAAATTGTGAACTGGGCTACCAAGCAAAAGCTTACGGCTCCTATTTTGATGGATAGCTCTGGCACCTTACTCAAGGCCTTTGACATACAAGCGTATCCAACCTCTGTCTTTATTAACTCTCAGGGCGAGGTTGTCGATAAACGCATTGGCGATGTCCCTACGGATGAGCTGGAAAAAATCCTTAGTAGCTTGACATAAGGGGTATGGGTATGAACAAACATGCTTCCATAATGGTGGCGCTCGTGACTGCGATGGTTGTACTTGGTGTTGTGCTATACAAGATGCATAAACCACCTCAGACACAGGATGATGAGTTGGAGAAGAAGCAGGAGGCTGCAATGGCAAACATTGATACCAATAATTTGCATGAGATTTATTTTGCAGGGGGATGCTTTTGGGGAGTGGAAGAGTATTTTTCTCGCATTCCAGGCGTGTATGATGCTGTGTCAGGATACGCAAACGGCACCACTGAAAATCCCACGTATGAGGAAGTGTGTACTGGTAAAACAGGGCATGCTGAGACCGTAAAGGTGCGCTATGACCCTTCGATAGTAAGTTTGGAAAGCCTTGCTAAACAGTATTTTAAGATTATCAATCCGCTCAGTGTTAATCAGCAGGGCAATGATAGAGGAAGCCAGTATAGAACAGGCGTGTACTTTGTGGATGCAGCAGATGAGTCTGTGCTGCGCCCGGTGTTTGATGAGGAGGAAAAGAAGTACGGCACAAAACTAGCGGTAGAGCTTACAAAGCTTACGAGCTTTTATCAAGCTGAGGAATACCATCAGGATTACCTCAAGAAAAACCCTCGTGGTTACTGCCACATAGACTTTAGTTCGCTTAAAGATGTAAAGCTCGAGAAGGGCGATAAGACATCTTCTGCACCTAAGGTGGACGCGTCACGGTATTACAAACCTTCTGACGATGAGATCAAGCGCATGCTTACGTCTGAGCAATATGACGTTACACAAAAAGCTGGCACAGAGCCCGCATTTTCTGGAGCGTATCACGATAATCATCAGGCTGGTATTTACGTGGACGTGGTTACAGGTGAGCCCTTGTTCTCCTCCAAAGACAAATTTAATTCAGGCTGTGGTTGGCCAAGCTTTGTTCGTCCGATCGACCCGGATGTTATCAAGGAATATAAGGACAGCAGCCATGGCATGATAAGAACAGAAGTGCGCAGTCGTGTAGGGGATTCTCACCTTGGGCATGTATTTACCGATGGTCCTCAAGAGCAGGGTGGTCTGAGGTATTGTATTGACAGCTTGGCGCTAAAGTTTATCCCTTATGAGCGTATGGAAGCAGAAGGATACGGGGAATTCATGCCTGTCTGTTCTCGCTATGGATGGGAATAAGGCTATAAACGCTTATGTAAGCAAAGATCCTAAAAAAAGTCAAAGAGTCCAAAAAGCTCAAAAAGCTACGTACTAAAGAATCTAAAAAGATGCAGGGAAATGAGCCAGAAGGCTATTTTCCTGCATCTTTTAGTATGTGGGTGCCCATACATGACTGTGACATTACGTGAATGTTTGGCTTATACAACTGTTTTTTCTAAGCTAAATTTCAAATACTATACAGCAGATGTAATACCTTAGGGTTTGCAGAACAAAATTCTTTTTTTCTAAAATACCCAGATTTCCTATATACATATATTTAGGATATTTATTCAAAAATTTGTATAGGAAATAATAGTGTGGAGATAACATTTCACCCGCTTTCGTACAGTACTACTCGCGTAAGAGCGGTTATATGGTAGTAATAAATCGGCAAATGGCGTAATTTATCCGCTCGCCGTTCTAAAAAAGCCATTTACAAAACAAAATTGAGGAATTCATTTACTTTCACGTCGCGTTAATCTCGACAATTTTCCTAGTCATTATTCATTGCTAATAGCTCATGTATTTGTCGTATCACACGTAGGAGGTAGCACATGGCATCAACTACAGCTGCGGTGGCGAGTAGCACTGCTGAGCAAAAGAAACGCAGTCTTGATCAAGAATTTTTTCGAAAAGGTATTTTAATCGCTCTGTTCTCAAGCCTTATGTATGGCATCTATACTGCTTTCATTACAGCAGGTGAAAGTACAAGTTTATGGCTTGGATGGTTAGATACTGTCAACCCAACAGGGTTTTTGGCGGTTTTTATACTTCCTACGGTGGCAAGTGCCATAAACGATTGCTGTAGCGCTCTTTGGGCCCTTGGTATCACGGCAAAGCAGGGCAAGCTTGCGGATTTTGGTCGTACCATCCGCACCAAGCCCGGCATTATTATGGTGGTAAGTGCCCTTGTCGGCGGCCCTATTGCAACGGTTGCTTATATCATTGCGCTGTCTCAGGCAGGAACCATTGTGGTTCCTATTGCGGCGCTTAACCCTGCAATTGGATCAATTCTTTCTCGCATTCTTTTTAAGCAGGAGCTGGGTCCCCGCAAGATCATAGGTATTGCTATCTGCGTCTTTGCGGGCCTTATGATTGGTTCCACAAGTCTTACGGGCGATGCATCCAACAACTTGGGATTTGGCCTTATGTTGGCATTTATTGCTGCCTTGGGCTGGGGTGCCGAGGGCTGCATTGCGGGATATGCAAGCTGCATGATTGATACGCAAATTGGTATCACGATTCGCCAGTGTGTATCAGGTTTTGTAGAGCTGTTTGTATTGCTTCCAGCGTTGGCACTTATCGGTGGCGTACCCATAGCCGAGGCTATTACCTATATCGGAAGCGTCCTGAGCGATTTGCCCACAATTTTGTGCTTTGTTGTTGCCGGCTTTGCAGCATATAAGTCTTTTGCTAGCTGGTATCGCGGCAATTCTATGTGCGGTACTGCGCTTGGTATGGCGTGCAACGGTACCTATACCTTTGTAGCTCCGCTTACCACATGGATTATTGTAGGCGTCATCATGCACATTGATGGCTATGCCTTGGCGCCAATTGCGTGGGCGGCGGCGCTGGTCATGATCATTGGCATTGTCATTATTGCTATCAATCCTCTTGAGTATCTAGGAAAGAAGGAGGAGGCATAATGCGTCCACTTAACTATGCAATTCTCAAATATTTTACTGAGGTACCAGAAGCAAGTGCCGACGATGTACTTATGGCACTCAAAGATGATTACTCGGGTTTTTCTGCCTTCACGCATACAAAGGTCCAGGAAGCGCTGATGACTGCCGAGAAAAACGGCTTGATTGCTGAGTCGCGTGTTGACCTTGACGATAAGGGCGAGTTGCATGTCTTTTATGCTGCAGACTCCGAGCAGCGAGACACCATTAATTCCTACATCAAGTAGTGAGGAGTACGTATGCGCTATAAGGGAGAAGAGGCCATAGGCCTCATAGAGACCACGGGTATGGTGCCTGCACTGTATGCAGCAGATGCAATGCTTAAAGCAGGTAATACAGAGCTTGTCAGCTACGAGAATATTGGCTCAACGCTGGTAACCATCATTGTTAAAGGTGATGTAGCTGCCTGTGAAGCAGCAGTGAAAGCAGGCTGTGAAGCCGCATCGAGCATTGGCACGCTTACGGCACATAACGTTATGCGCCGTCCTGTTCCGCCTGTTGGTGACGTTGTTTCTGTTCATGACGTGGATTACAACTAGGAGGCAGCTATGGCTAACGAAGGCATGAATGCACTGGGCGCTATAGAGACCTTTGGTTTGGTTTGGGTTCTTGAAGCAGGCGATGCCATGTGCAAAGCGGGCGACGTTGTGCTCATCGGCTATGAAAACACTGCTTCAGGCTACATCTCCATTTTGGTAGAGGGAGATGTTGCCGCTTGTAAAGCAGCGGTAGCTGCAGGCGTTAAAGCCGTAGAGGCTTTGGGCGCAGAGGTTTACAGCTCTGTTGTCATCCCTCGTCCTCATCCAAGCCTTAAGAAAATCACTGATAAATACACCGTCGAGAAGCTCTTGCCGTATTAAAGGAGGTGTCACGTGTCTCTTATCGATAATGATCTTCTATCCGTTCAGGAGGCGCGTATCCTCCTTGAGCATGCTGCCGGGTCTGTTGAGGCTTTAGAGAGCTTGCCGCTGTCTTTGGTTGAAGACTTTCTTACGCACTTGCGTGAAGGTCTTTATCAGAATGCTCGTACGTATGCTGACCTTGCTTTTGATGAGAGCGACTATGGTAATCCCCAAGAAGAAGCTCAGCTCATAGAGTGGGTCCTTACGGATGTACTCGATGATGTATGTGCTCAAACCCCCGTGCAAGAAATTGTTTGGGATACAAAGTCTGCGGCGGTGTATCTGTCTAAAGGAGTGGTTGTATCACTGCTTCCAGATTGGCTTGCCGTACCAACTCTGCTATCGCAGCTGTTTTATGCACTCCGCTCAAAAAGCCCCATTGTTTTTTCGGCTGGTGCTCGTGTACATGAGAGCTGCTGTCGTGTAATGGAAGATGTACTTTCCATTGCCCGCTCATGCCATTATCCAGAAGAGGCGTTGGGATTTTTGCGGGTCTGTTGTCCCGAAGGCGAGCAGTGGATGTGCTCGCAACCCTGCGTGAGTGTCATTATAGATTCCCGTGAGAATGCCAATGAACACCCTTATGCTGCCTATGGCAAGGATGTCTATTATGCGTCGCTGGGCAACAATCCTGTTTTTGTTGAATCAACGGCTGATATAGCAGCTTGTGCTCAAGAGATAGTACGGGGTAAATCATTTTGCCATGGCATGCTTCCAGGAGTCGAGCAATCTATTGTGGTAGAAGCGGCGGTAGATAGCCAACTCCAAGCTGCGCTCAGGCAAATGGGTTGTTACTTTTTGGACGAAAGTGAAACCGATCGTCTTGGTGACTTGCTTTTTATGTCAGACGGTAAGACCTATCCAGAGCTTATCGCCAAGTCTGCCGAAGACCTTGCTCGTAGGGCAAATATTGCGGTACCAGCACAGACAAAGGTGCTTATCGTCCGCAAGCCGTACGTGAGTGAGCGGAGCTTTTTCTCTAAAGCTAAGTATGGTCCTGTGCTTTCTTACTATGTGGAAGAAAGCTGGCGCGATGCTTGCGAGAAGTGCATAGAGCTCATTTTGAACAGCGGACACGGGAATGCCTTGTCGATTTTCTCTAATAGTCCCGAAGTGATTCAGCAATTTATTCTCAAGAAGCCCGTTGGCCGTGTGCTGGTAAATGTTAGTACTGCTCTGGGCAGTATAGGCAGTCATACAGAGCTTCCTAAGACGCTCACTATTACCGGCTGGGACCACGCTACTACCTCGAGTTTGGGTGTTACTTACAGTGATTTTGTAAGAAAGCGCCAGGTAGGTGTTGCTGGCAATACGCACCAGCAGGACTTGGTGAAGCAAATCAGTTCACATACTCACCCTACTCTGACAACGCCAAACACAAAAACAGAAGTACAGCCACTGAGTAACACGGCTGATGTGACACAAGAACAGTGCACGGAATCGATCGATTGGTTCTCTGGTCTTCTAGAGTCCATGAGAGATAAGTAAAAAGGAGTAAAGGATGGATATTAAGGAGTTTGCAAAGGAACTTTCCGAGGCAACCAAAACCATGAGTGCTGAGGAAAAGCATGCTGTGCGAGAGATGTTTGCGAAAGTTTCCGATCAGCTGGACGCACCACTGCACAGTACACCCTGTGTAGCAGACGGACCTACCGAGATCCCCGAAGGTCCTACTCAGCGCCATGTTCGTCTGAAGGATAACTACCTCAAGCAAGTTCCTAGTATTACTACGTTTCGTGCTCGTGCGGTTACCGAGATTATGAAGGAAAACCCAGGCATGCCTAAGATTGAGTTGCGTGCTAAGGCGTTCCGTCACTGCTGCGAAACGGCTCCCTTGGTCATCCAAGATGACGAGCTTATCGTAGGTGCTCCCTGTGGTGCTCCCCGTGCTGGTGCATTTTCTCCCGATCTTGCGTGGCGTTGGCTTAAAGAAGAGCTTGATACCATTGGGGATCGTCCTCAGGATCCTTTTTACATCTCTGATGAGGATAAGCGCTATTGTCGTGAGGTACTGTTCCCATTTTGGGAGGGCAAGTCACAGGATGAGATCTGTGAGGACCAGTATCGTGAGGCTGGTGTCTGGGAGCTTTCCGGTGAGTCCTATGTATCTGACTGCTCCTACCATGCTATGAGTGGTGGCGGCGATTCTAACCCTGGTTATGACGTTATCCTCATGCGCAAGGGTATGCTCGATATCCAGGCTGAGGCAAAAGAGCACCTTGCCCAACTTGATTACGCCAATCCAGAGGACTTGGATAAGATCTACTTCTACAAGTCCGTCATTGATACCACTGAAGGCGTCATGATTTATTCAAAGCGCCTCAGTGAGTATGCTTTGCAAAAGGCTGCTGCTGAGCATGATCCCAAGCGCAAGAGCGAGCTCGAGAAGATCGCAGAAATTCTTGCCTATGTACCTGCACACAAGCCAAGGACGTTCCATGAGGCTATGCAGGCAGTCTTTACGATTGAGTCCCTCTTGCCTGTAGAGGAAAACCAAACCGGTATGTCTATCGGTCGTGTTGACCAGTACATGTATCCCTTCTATGAGGCAGACATTAAGGCTGGCCGTATCACTCCGTATGAGGCTTTTGATATCGCCGGTTGTATGCTCATCAAACTGAGTGAGGTCATGTGGGTTACCTCGCGCGGACAGTCTGAATTCTTTGCAGGATACCAGCCCTTTATTAACATGACTTTAGGTGGTGTGACTCGCAGGGGCACTGACGCTACCAACGATTTGACCTACCTGCTTATGGATGCTGCCCGTCATGTAAAGATTTATCAGCCTACCATTGCGTGCCGTATTCACAACAAGTCACCCGAGCGCTACATGCGCAAGATCGTTGATCTTGTTCGTTCGGGCATGGGCTTCCCCGCTTGCCACTTTGATGACACCCACATCAAGATGATGCTTGCTAAGGGTATTTCTGTTGAAGACTCTCGTGACTACTGCATGATGGGTTGCGTTGAGCCTCAGAAGTCTGGCCGCCTGTATCAGTGGACCTCCACCTCTTATACGCAATGGCCTGTGTGCATTGAGCTTACCCTTAACCACGGCGTTGACCTGTGGTATGGCAAGCAGGTTACTCCAGACCTTGGCGATCTTTCTCAATACAAGACCTTCGAAGAGTTTGATGCAGCGGTTAAAAAGACCATTCAATACGTCACGAAGTGGACCGATGTTGCCACTGTTATCTCTCAGCGTGTTGCTCGCGAGGTTGCGCCTAAGCCTTTGATGTCCATCATGTTTGAAGGCTGCATGGAAAGCGGCAGGGATGTTTCTTCTGGTGGCGCCATGTACAACTATGGTCCAGGTGTTGTATGGACTGGTTTGGGCACCTATACCGACTCTATGGCAGCTATCAAAAAGCTTGTTTTTGATGATCACAAATATACGCTCGATGAGCTTAATGAGGCTCTGAAGGCAGACTTTGTGGGCTACGAGAAAATCCAGCAGGATTGCATCAATGCGCCTAAGTATGGCAATGATGACGATTATGCGGACAATATCGCAGCGGATATTCTGCATTACACCGAGCACATCCATGTGAAATATAAGACGCTGTACTCTCACATGTCCATGGGTACGCTTTCCATCTCTAACAATACGCCTTTTGGCGAGATGACCGGTGCTTCTGCAAATGGTCGTAAGGCCTGGACGCCCTTGTCAGACGGCATTAGCCCCAGCCAGGGTGCCGACCACAATGGTCCTACCGCCATTATTAAATCGGTTGGTAAGTTGCCTAATGACTCTATGAACATCGGTATGGTTCATAACTTTAAGCTTATGAGCGGTATTCTCGATACGCCAGAAGGAGAGCGTGGCCTTATTACCCTTTTGCGCACGGCTTCGATGTTCGGCAATGGCGAGATGCAGTTTAACTATCTCGACAATGAAACGCTTATTGATGCACAGGCCCATCCAGAAAAGCATCGTGACCTCGTGGTACGCGTTGCTGGCTACAGCGCATTCTTCAACGAGCTGTGCAAGGACGTTCAGGACGAGATTATTAGCCGCACCATGCTTACCAGGATTTAATAGTTGTCAGTAACTTGGTAAACGATGAGGTAAAAGGAAGGGGGCAACGGACAGATGGAATCTCAGCAGGGAAAGATTGAGCGTACCGCACGTATTTTCAATCTACAGAAGTACAACATGTATGATGGACCGGGCGTTCGCTCTATGGCTTTTCTCAAAGGTTGCCCCCTGCGTTGTAAGTGGTGCTCTAATCCAGAAAGTCAGCTGCGGGAACATGAAGTTATGTTCAAGGCTGATAACTGCGTAAATTGTGGTGCCTGTGCTGCGGTGTGTCCCGTAGCTCTTCATAAGATGGTGGATGGCAAGCATGTGGTAGACCGTAGTGTTCGCTGCACGGGCTGTCGTCAGTGTGAAGAAGCATGCCTGTATAATGCCCTGCAAATTATGGGAGAAGATTATTCGGTTGATGATCTTGTCTGCTTCTTTGAGCAGGATGAAGACTTTTATCGGATGTCTGATGGCGGCATTACGCTTTCTGGCGGAGAAGCCCTGGCACAAAGTGAAGCTGTATTGGCCATATGCATGGCAAGCCAAGCAAAGGGATACCACACGGCGGTTGAGACTTGTGGATATACGCCGCTCAAGACCCTTATGAAGGTGGCTCCATACGTTAACTTGTTTTTGTACGACATCAAACAGATGGATCCTGTCAAACATAAGTTTTGGACAGGCGTAAACAATGAGCTCATTCTTTCTAACATCAAGTGGCTGCTTGAAAACGGATATAACGTGCGCGTGCGTATGCCGCTTTTAAAGGGAGTCAATGATTCCAAAGAAGAGATAGACGCCGTTATTGCCTTCTTTCATCCTTATCGCTATCAAAAAAACTTTGATGGCGTTGATTTGCTGCCCTACCACAAATTGGGAGTCGGTAAGTATAAGTCCCTTGGTCGAGATTATGAGATTGAGGGAGATCCATCGCTTACAAATGACGATTTAAATCGCATTGAAACGTGGATTGAAAGCGCGGATTTCAAAGTCAATCTTGTGAGGCACTAACGCTATGGAAAAACTCGACCGCATAATTCAGGAGTCTGTTCCAGGAAAGCAAGTAACGCTTGCTCATGTTATTGCTTCGCCGGGACCGAGTGTTAATGAGCGAATCGGTGTTGCCGCAGGCGACGCCATTGGCATTCTTACGCTTAGCCCGTCCGAGACAGCCATTATTGCAGCGGATGCTGCTGCTAAGGCAGCTCCCGTTGAAATCGGTTTTTTGGATCGTTTTACCGGTTCAGTTGTCATTATGGGTGATGTCCAAAGCGTTGAGGAATCACTGCATGTTGTGTGTGACATGCTCCATGACCAGCTTGGTTTCTGTGTTGTGGAGGTGACAAAATCCTAATGTCTGACCGCTTTGTTTTTATAGGTCTTGATGGATCAGGTAAAAGTACGCTTGCCGATATGGTGGAGGGTTGTTCATCTGATCACCGGCATAGAGAAGATTGCTATTACCGTCCACAGACCCTGGAGATCCCGGGGCATTACGTAGAGAACCACTGGATGCACAACGTCATTCTCATGCTCTTACACAATCAGGCCTGTGCTTTTGTCTTACTTTTGGATGGAACCACACGACTCTCATACTATTCGAGCGGTTTTGCTAAGGCAACGAGAAAACCTGGCCTGGCTGTGGTTACAAAGTGCGATGTGTTGGATGAGGCTCAGCGAGAAGAAGCACGGATGCGCTTGGCCGATGTTGGTTGTCATGAACTGCTCTTCCTTTCTACTAAAACCGGGGAAGGCGTACGTGAATTTAAGCAATGGGTGGCAAAACAAAAACGAGCTTTGCATCTACCCATGGAACAGAGAGAAAACGAGAGGAGGCAACCATGCACTATATAACAGAAGGGGAGCTGCGCAGGCAGTATGCGCAAAAACAATTTGATACGTTTCAACTTCCTGCTGGTGCACGTCTTACGCCGAGCGCTCGTCAATTTCTTATTGATTTTAGGATTGAGTTTGAATCGCTGTATCACAAAAAGAGTGCTGCACCTATGAGTACAAAAACGAATACAAAACCGTGCTCTGCAGACGAGGTTTCTGCGCAAACGCAGGCGCGTATTGATGATATGCGCATCTTGGGAGCTCGTCTGAGGCTTTTAGCACGTAAGGCCTTGGGTGTTAATAATGAAGCGGCACAGCTTTTAGAGCGTGTGGGCAGCGCTTGGCAGGAGGGTAAGCTTGCAGACACAGCGTGTTGCCCTGCTGAGCAGGACTGCTCTGGAGAACCACAGACAAAATCTGCTTGTGAAACTATTCCCTCGCTTCCTCTGAGCGCCTGCGTTCATCCGCTGTACTTTGAGATGGCTGTTATGTGTGGTGAGTTGCTACGGTTTATCTGCTTTTGGAACAGCGCGTGTTGTGATGAGCATAAAAGCTCCGATGATTCTTGGATAGCTCAAATGCGCACCGTTTTATCTGCACTTACAAGCTATATGGAGCAGGCAAAGGAGGAGACATCCCGTGATTGATACTACGCAAGCAAATACCTTGCTGGATGCCCTCATCAAAACGGTGGATACCCCTCGTACCAATACTGACGGTGAGCTGTACTGTGGTTTGGATTTGGGTACTGCCTTTATCGTGCTCAGTGTGATAAATGCCCAGGGTGAGCCGGTGGCATGTGCCTACCAGTTTGCCAATGTTGTGCGCGATGGTCTGGTTGTTGATTACGTAGGTGCGTGTGATATTGCAGCTACGTTAAAGGAAAAGCTAGAAAAAACGCTGGGTTGTGAGCTTATTCACTGTGCAGTTGCCATTCCTCCAAAAACTGAACAGCTGGATGGAGGTGCCGTTAAAAACGTTGCCGAAAGCACGGGCATGAACGTTGTAGCCGTGTTTGATGAGCCTACAGCTGCCAATCTTGTTATGAACGTTCAAGAAGGTGCTGTGGTAGATATCGGTGGTGGCACAACCGGCATAGCGCTCTTTGAGAAGGGCAAGGTTGTTGCATGTGAGGATGAGTCTACGGGAGGCACCCACCTTTCGCTTGTTCTTGCAGGTGCTAAGAATATCTCGTTTGATGACGCCGAACTCTATAAAAGAGATGCTGCTCACGCCCGAGAGCTTTTGCCCATTGTTGCCCCTACTATCGACAAGATAAGCTCCATTATCCAAAACGCCTGCCTTGGCCATACGGTTTCTGAAATTATCTTAGTTGGCGGCACCTGTGAGCTTGAGGGTATTGAGGATCGTATCGAGAAAATCCTGCATATACCCGTACATAAGCCCAATAATCCCATGTTCGTAACACCTCTGGGCATTGCCTTAGGGTGTCGTTTGCACATGCTTGAGGAGGGTCAGCATGCTTGATGTCAAGATAATCAAAGCTCCCTCCGCTGGAACTATGGCAATCGTCCGTCAAAGAAGTGGCGCACGCTGGACTGAGGATTTTAAGCCTGCTGCACTCGGTCTTGTTCAGGGAAAACTTATAGAAATGATAGTGGCTAGTGATATTGCTGAAAAAACAGCGGGTGTGGTGGTCACTGATATTCGTGGCTCTTGTCCTCAAAACATGGTGATGCTTGCTATTGCTGGTAACACTGCAGAGGTTATGGCTTGTCTTGCAAGCATTAAGAATGGTGGTGACGACACTCATGATTGTAGGTAAGCTCATTGGCTCCATTTGGGCCACGCGCAAGTATGACGAGCTTGATGGTATGAAGCTCATGCGTGTAGAAATCCTGGACGAAAACAAAAAAGGTCAGCAGCTTATCTGCGTAGACACCATAAGTGCGGGATGCGGGGACAGGGTTTTAGTAACCACGGGTAGCGCCGCTTACCACTTTATAAACAAGGCTTTTGATAAAAACGCACCGGTAGATGCGGTTATTGTCGGCATTATTGACGAAGATGTGACTCTGTAGAAAGGAGAGTGAGATGAGGAAGTTGATTTGCGCTCAGGATGTACTTGCTGCCGCTCAACGGCACGAGAGTCTCGTGGTGGATTCAAACACGATAGTCACACCTCAGGCTGCAGATGTTGCTAAAGAGTGTGGCGTAGCTTTGGTAGCTGCTTGCCAAGCTGGCTGTGCTGGTCATGATGATACGCAGACTGTGTCGGGCGATACAAACCATGAGGCTGCAATATCTCCTGCGGAAATAGAGCGCATCATAACAGCTGCCTTTGATCGGGGTATTTGGAATGAGGAGACCCTGCATCAGCTTTTGGATAAAAAGCCTCAGGCAGATTTGAACAGCGTGACCGTGGGAGTATCCGGTCGCCATATTCATCTATCCCGTGAGCATCTCGATAGATTGTTTGGTAAAGGATACGAGTTAAACGCCATAAAAGAGCTCTCTCAGCCGGGACAATATGCAGCTAAAGAGTGCGTAACACTTGTAGGCCCTAAGGGTGTTATTCAAAAGGTTCGTGTTTTGGGTCCCACCCGTAAACAGACACAGGTTGAAGTGCTTGCGGGGGACACGTTTAAGCTTGGCATACCGCAGGTGGTTCGTCTCTCCGGTCATCTTAAGGGCACCCCCGGTATTACGATAGTTGGCCCTCAAGGAACAGTAGTTCTTTCTGAAGGCGTTATTGTTGCCGCACGCCATATTCATATGTCTCCTGCCGAAGCGGCTGAGCGTGGCTTGAGCGATGGCCAAATAGTTTCCATACGCTTTGGTGGCGAGCGTGCGGGGCAACTTGACAACGTGGTTATACGTGCCACAGAGAACTCGGCATTGGATTGTCATATCGACACCGAAGAAGCAAATGCCTTGCATATAGCTAATGGTTCTGTGGTGCAGATTATTAAGTAGTGCAACAACGTACAAAGGTACGCAGATAACAGGAGGATAAGATGTCCAACATTACACAGGCACTCGGCATGGTAGAGACTAAGGGTTTGGTTGGAGCTGTAGAAGCAGCAGATGCCATGGTTAAGGCTGCCAACGTAAGCCTGGTAGGCAAAGAGCTTGTAGGCGGCGGTTTGGTAACCGTTTTTGTACGCGGTGATGTGGGTGCTGTTAAGGCAGCTACCGATGCTGGTGAACGTAAGCCTGGTAGGCAAAGAGCTTGTAGGCGGCGGTTTGGTAACCGTTTTTGTACGCGGTGATGTGGGTGCTGTTAAGGCAGCTACCGATGCTGGTGCTGCAGCAGCTCAGCGTGTAGGCGAGCTTCTCTCCGTACATGTTATCCCACGTCCTGATGGCATGGTTGAGTCCATTTTGCCTGCGGCAAAGTAAAAAGACAGCGTAAGAAGTCTGCACATCAGATTGCATTCGACTTTCTTTTGCGTAGGACGTCAACATGAAAAGAGTTATGATGCAAGAATTCGATTACGATCTCCAAAGCATCCAGGCAGCGCGTGACCTGGCTCGAAAAGGTAAAGTTGCAGCAACTCAGCTTGCATCATATACCTGCGAGCAGATCGATGCTATTTTGCGTGCCATGGTTGAGGCTGCAGAGCAAAATGCCGAGGCACTTGCGCAAATGGCTGTAGACGAAACGGGCTTTGGTAACGTTCACGATAAAATTTATAAAAATCATATGGCCTCTGGTTTGCTTTACGAGCAAATCAAAGATAAGAAGACCATTGGTGTTATCGACGTAGACGAGAAAAACGAAGTTATTACCATTGCAGAGCCAGTCGGTTTGCTTATGGGCATTACTCCGTCTACCAACCCCACCTCAACGGTACTGTATAAGTCAATAATTGCACTTAAGTCCCGTAATGCAATTGTCTTTTCTCCTCATCCTCAGGCTGCTAAATGCACCAATTTGGCCATCCAAATTATGAGCGATGCGGCCGTGAGCGCTGGTGCTCCTCAAAACTGCATTCAGGGCATTACGCTTTCCAGCATGGCGGCTGCAGAAACACTGATGCATGCACCAGAGATAGACATGATTATTGCTACAGGTGGTCCCGCCATGGTGAAGGCTGCCTATAGCTCTGGTAAGCCAGCATTGGGTGTAGGCGCTGGAAATTCTCCTGCGTACATTGAGCGTTCGGCTGACGTTCATGCAGCGGTAAAGCGCATAATTGCCTCTAAAACGTTTGATAATGGTACGATTTGCGCTTCTGAGCAAAGTATTATCTGCGAAAGCTGCAACCGTGATGCCGTTGTTGCTGAGTTCAAGAGCCAGGGCGGATATTTCTTGACCGAAGAAGAGTGCGCGCGCGTGTGCTCCTTACTCTTCCGTAATGGCCACGCTATGTGTCCAAAGTTTGTGGGTAGGGATGCTCAAGCCATTGCACACGCTGCAGGTATTGAGGTTCCTAAAGATACCAAGGTACTCATTGGCGAGCAGGGCGGTGTTGGTGATAAATGGCCGCTTTCCTTTGAGAAGCTCACCTGTGTATTGGCATTTTATACGGTGGAAAATTGGGAAGAAGCGTGTGATCTTTCAATTGCCCTGTTGCAAAATGGTATTGGTCACACCATGAGCATCCATACAGAGGACAAAACGATTGTGCGTAAGTTCTCTGTTAAGCCTGCCTCACGCATTCTTATCAATACGGGTGGCACCCAAGGTGGTACAGGCCTTTCCACTGGTCTTGAAGTAGCTCTTACTCTAGGTTGTGGAACCTGGGGTGGAAGTTCCATCTCTGAAAACGTTGGGCCACAGCATCTTATTAATGTAAAGCGTGTAGTAAATGGGCTTATAGAGCCTGATGAGCTTATCGCACATGATAAGATTTTTGCTAAGTATCACCCTGAGCTTATAAAGAATTCTGGGGATCACTCAAGCTACCAAGCATCTCAGGCACAGGTTTCTCATACCTCAGCCGTTGATGGCACACATCATGATCTTGGTATTGAGATGCCTGTGGGACATCAGTCTCCCATTAGCTATTCGCTCGGCTGCAATAGCTGCTCTTCTACGAGCCAACCAGTAACGAGCACAGCCTCATCCGATGGTGAGATTGGCGTAGACGATCTTAAGAATATGGTTGATGAATTAGTAGCGGCATTTAGAGGCAGTAAGTAAAGCGTTCCTCACTAAGACGTACGGGGTTATGTATGGAAACGGGACATTTCTATCAAGAACTTACTCGTCTTTTTGGCGAGCCGGGTGCAGATGTGGTTGGGTATTTGCGCAATCACTTGCACCTGGCTCAGCTTGGGGGCTACACTGCTCTGGAGATAGCCGCGGAAAATGAACTTGGCAGTCTTTTACGTGTTCGAGGAGAATTTGCAGAGGCAGAGCAGCTCTATAAAAAGGCCTTGTTGCTTCTTGATGCAAAAGATGCAGATGATCTTTCCTATGCTCGTGTGCTCATAAATTTGGGAGATGTTTACGTCGCATGGGGAAAGTATAGCCAGGCACTTCAGGTTTTTGATAAGGCAGAACAGCACCTTGTTCATGGACCAGATGCGGCATATGAGCTGAGTGCTCTTTGTAATAATCGCAGCGCTGCGTATCGAGGGCTCGGACAGTTGGATCAAGCACGTCAAGAGCTTAAACGCGCTGCCCAACTTTTAGAGTCCGTGCCCAATTCTGAGGGTAAACGTGCAGTGAATGCTATCAATCTGGCTCAAGCTCTTGTCGATGAGGGGCGTCTTGTTGAAGCAGGCCAAGTGCTTGCACCAGCACTGATTGCGTTTGAAACCTTACAGCAAGGAAGAGACATTCACCGCCCCTATGCTCTGGCGGTAGCAGGCCAAATTGCTGGTTTGCAAAAACGTTATAAACATGCGTGGGCCTGTTATCAATGGGCCGCCCAGCTCTTAAAGGAAAAACTGGGTGATTCACCAGCGGTTGATGCACTTGTGCGTGAAGCACAGCGTATGAAAGAACTTGAATACACGTATAGATAGCGAGAAATACCGCAAGAACGGCATGGTGTTGATAGTGAGAGGAGTGTGATATGAAAGGACTTGATCTTTCAAGGCAGTATTTTTCTGCGTATAAATCCACTCTTTTCAACGGGCTTCCTCATGAGATTACTAATCGTGTTGCTGTCGGTCTTGTGGGCGCTGGTTCTGAATGTTTAGGTTTTGATGACGAGATTTCTCACGATCATGATTTTGGTCCAGGGTTTTGCATATGGCTTCCTCACAGCATGTATGCTGCTTGGAAAGATGAATTTATGCGTCGCTATGTGGCCCTTCCGTCTACGTTTATGGGTATGCAGCGCAAGGAAAGCCCGTATGCAGAGCAGCGTGTAGGCGTCTTTGAGATACAGGCTTTTTATCGCTCATATACCGGTCTTGACCGAGCTCCTCAAACCGAGCTTGAATGGTTAGCAATTCCTGAACAGCTCTTGGCTATGGCGGTTAATGGGGAAGTATTTTTTGACCCCTCAGAAGAATTTAGCTCCATTCGTCAGGGACTCTTATGCTTTTATCCAGAGATGGTGCTTCGTAAAAAGGTTGCTGCCAATATGGCTTTGATGGCTCAGACAGGCCAATACAATCTTTCACGTTGTCTTAAGCGATCTGATTTTGTTGCGGCAAATGCGGCGCGTACAGAATTTATCTGGTCTACTATGGCGGTGCTACATCTTTTATATCGTTGTTATATGCCTTATTATAAGTGGGCTTTCCGTTCATTGGTGGAGCGTGCACAGGTTCCAAACTCACTGTGTATGTCATTGCAACGCATGGCACAGCTTCCCATAGATAGCCTTAACACACAGGAGATTTCTTCTGTGTGTGCTGTTGTACTTGGTTCGGTACAAAAATTAGGCTGGACTTCCATACCAGGAGATTTTTTGCTCGATGCGGCATATGACATATGGCAAACGCTTGATACTGAGGACTTGCGTTTACGCCCACTTGGTGAGGGGGCGTATCGACTATGACAGCAGCTGTTATGCAAAACAGCGATAAGCACAACGAGGCTTGTTCTGTGTGCCGCTGTGGCATGCATGATTATTTCGCATTACCAGAAGTTATTGCTTTATTGGATGAACTTGGTAAGAGTGGGTCATTTTATGTACTGCTCAAAAAAGCCGTTTTGCTGGAATGGGAACAGTTTGATCTGGTAAAGCATATTGATGGCAGAGCTGCATGCCAGGATGATGCTCGCTCATTTTTTGTACACAGGACAGCACAGTATTTAGCATTTCCAGAAGCCTTACTTAACGGTGCTGTTTATGCGCTTGAGCATGCGCAGCAAGAGGGTAAAAATCTGATTGCAGAAAAATATGCACGTATGATGCGTCTGAGCAATCCAGAAGAATATAGGCATCTTGTAAAAAACAATCTCGAGCAGCCCTCACCAGTAAAACAACAAGTTTTAGATGAGATATATCAGATTTTGGCTGACCAGCTGATTCTTGCGGGACAAGTCCTTCCCGTCACACATCAGCATGCCCGCCCTGATACCACCCTTACCGATCACATTTCTTCTTTAGATTATTTTGTCGCCGAGCTTGTTCCATTTCGTCTAGCTGCGTTATTTGATTTGGTAGCAGCGCTTACTGACATGACTAAGCAAGGTCACAACCCCATTGTTAGAACCTATGTTTTTACGTTGCGTGTAATGCAGGCAGTGAAGGGGGAGGTTGAGCAATGAGTCGTGATACTACAAAGAAAGAAAAGCTATATCAAATTGGTGAGGTTAGTCGGATGGGAGGTATTTCTCAGCGGACCCTACGTCACTATAATAAGCTAAAGTTATTAGAGCCAGACCTTGTGGACGATAATAACTATCGGTATTATTCGCTGCAAACCATGCTCAAACTGCCGGTTATTCGTTATCTGAGGATGCTGGGCTTTTCTCTTAAGGAGATCGCTCCCATGCTCAGAAGCAAAAATCTCAATCAAGTTATGCGCAGCTTTGAAAAGCGTCTTGACACCTATGATCAAGAGGCTCGTAGGCTTGCTGAGCAGCGAGAAGTACTGGATGATTGGAATCGCCTGGTAAGTGAGGCAAATTTTGTACTCAGTGTAAGGTCCGTTAGTGTTGGCGTGAAATATGTAAACTCCGCAGATCTTATCGGCATGCCCTCTCGCTTTAACGGCAATTATGCAGAAGCAATTGTAAGCTTGGACTTTGCAGCGTTTGTTGAGAAATGCGATAACGTTATCACGGGTCCTGTGATAATTCGCTTTAATTCGTTAAGCCAAGCACGGGACGCGTCATGTAATGCGGTCCCTTGTGATGTGCAGCTGCTCCAAAAAGCTATGCGTCCCATTGATCCTGAAAATACCTATCACATACATAGTGGTATGTACTTATCCGTCTATCATATCGGTTCATTTAATAAGTTTTATGAGTCATACAATCGCATCATTGCTTTTGCCAAACGTGCTGGATATTGCCTGCAAGATGGGTGCTATATGCGCTTTGTAACCGATTATTGGACTACCTATGATCCAAACCTATTTGTAGCAGAAATCCTTGTGCCCATTAAGACTGATGAGAACTAAGCGTCTTGCACATACGGTGATACTCTCTGGAAAGAAGATACGTGATGAAAGAATTTAAACTTAAAACAGAGCTCTTCTTTGGTATGCAGGCCATACAGCACCTTGGAACCTATGACTGCTCCCAAGTGCTTGTCATTACCGATGACTTTTTAGCAAAGTCTGGCATGGTAAATAAGATGATTCAGCACCTACCGCAAAAAGCATCATGCCACATCTATTCAAATGTTAAACCAGATCCGAGCCAGGAATTGGTGGATGAAGGCGTAGATATGATTTGCGACATCAAGCCTGATCTGGTTATTTCCTTTGGTGGTGGTTCCTGCATTGATGCCACAAAAGCCATTTTGTATTTTGCGCATGAGCGTGGACTACAAAAGCCGTACTTCTTGGCCATTCCTACTACTGCAGGCACGGGTTCAGAGGTTACTAATTTTGCGGTTATTACCCGTGGTCCTAATAAAGTGGCGCTTATCGATGATTTCTTAGCCCCTGACGGAGCTTTGCTCGAAGCAGAGTTTACCCGCTCTGTTCCAGCGCGCATAACCGTCGATACCGGCCTTGATGCGCTATCTCATGCTCTGGAATCCTATGTGAGCCTTGAGGCAACGACTTTCTCGCAAGCATTTTCGGTAAAGGTATTGCGTATCATATTTGAGGATTTGCCTGTTGTGTATCGCGATGGTATGGCTATGCGCAGTCGTGAACGCATGATGGAAGCAGCTTGCGCAGCCGGTATTGCCTTTACCAATGCGGGCCTGGGCATCAATCATTCCTTAGCACATGCCTTGGGTGGGCGCTTTCATGTAGCACATGGTAGGTTGATTGCTATTCTCATGCCCTATGTTATAGCCTTTCATATGAGCGATTCAAAATATGCTGAGTCCTACAATCAGCTTGCTCATGAACTTGGGCTGGTAGATGCGCATGCGCTCTTAGAAAAAATCATGCTGTTCCTTCGTGAGCTGGATGTTGAAACATCGCTTTCTCAGCTCAGTTGTATTGATGCGACGGCATTTGAGAATGAGCTGGTTGCAATGGCCGAAGCTGCTCAGCACGATCGTTGCACGCCCACTAATCTGAGGTATGTATCGCAGCAGGACTTAATCAATATTTATCGCCGTGCATACAGTGGATAAGTAGTTTGTTGTAATCTGCAGGTATATGGCACGGATGTTGTTATCTGACGTGGCTGGCGCCTTCATTAAGCGGCGCTGCTCTCGGTAAGCCATCTTTGTCCAAAAAGACACGATACATGATATCGTGGTCCTTTGATTGCTGCGGAAAATCTGTTCGATAATGGCTGCCACGACTTTCTGTGCGTATGCGCATGGCAGCCACGAGCGCTTGAGCTTCCAGCAAAAGATTTTGCTGTAAAGCGCTCAGTGCTCGGCGATCATTCCACTTCTGAGGACTCAGCCGTGCTTGTTCATAGTCGCTGAGTTCGGCGTAGCTGCAAGATTTACTGTTCGCGGTTTCTTGGAGCCAGGCGAGTTTTTGTGCCGTAGCAGCAAGGGTCTCTTCGCTACGATTAAGCACGCATGATTGTTGCATGTGCTCCCGTATACTATCGATAAACTCTTGCGCCCGTGCGCAGGCAGTGCCCTCTGTAAATTGTGTATAGGCGTTTTGACACGCTCTTATCGCATTTATATATACTGCAGAGGACCTGCCGGTGTGTTTGTTGTTTTGTGCGTATAAGCCTGCATTGCTGCCTGCGATATGACCAAATACCAGTGCGTTTGCACTCGAGAGGCCTCCTAAGCGATCAGCCCCATGCATCCCACCACAGCTTTCTCCTGCAGCGTATAACCCTGCTGGACCACCAATACAGCTACCATTTTCATCTATATAGAGGCCGCCATTAGAAGCATGGGGCCAGAGGGCTATCTCCAACGTATCTTGGGGTGTAACAGCAGCTGCAGCCGCAAGCCAGTCAAAATAGGTTTTCATAAATTCGGGGATTTGTTCAGGGAGGTCATACTGCACCTTCACAGTTCCTGAGGGCTGGGCTGCAATTTCTAAATCCAATGCGGCATCGGCAAGTCTGCTGGAAAAAGGTCCATGTTCGGATCGGGCATCCAGACAGGTAGGGGTTGCGTGTACAAGAGCGCGTCCTTCTTTGCTGTACACCCGTGCATACTTAAAGCTTTTCTCGTTAAAGATTGCACCGCGGATGGGGGATACGATGGTGGGCATAAGCTGGATAAACTCGGCGTTTACGAGCGAACAACCATGGTTCAGTGCAATTGCATGAGCAGAAGATAGTACTTCTGGCTGGGTAAGCGTGGGGTTAAACAGTCCGCCAAAGCCGCCTGTTGCAAGCAGGACGGAAGGTGCATGGATAACCACAGGCTTGTGGGAGGCCTGATCGTAGAGTAGAGCTCCGGTAATGTGGTTTTGGACCTCTATGAGGTCGAGTAAGCTGTGGTAGGGAAGAGTTGTAATGTGTAGCTGGTCAAACAGCTTGCTAAAGGATTGTATAAGCGCCTCATGTTCAAGACCTTGCCAGTTGCGATGCTTATGGTCAAAGCATGGCAGGTAATCGCGTTGCTGTGCGGCAGCAGCGCTTGCGCGACGCACAGAGGTGTGACAGTCATGCTCTAACCAGTCAAGAGTGGGGTTAATGGCATGTACAAAGCGGTGTACCAGTTTGTGGTTGACAACCCCACAGCCAACGGAACGGATGGTGTGCTCTAAGTCTTTCTCGTCAGCCTCATCGGTCGGACCAATTAAGCCTAGGCCCCAGGTGCCCCGGTAAAAGCTGGAGCCAGAAAAAAGGGGTCCGCAGCAGGCAAGTGCTACCTGCGCACCTGTTTGGGCGGCACGTACAGCAGCGGTACAGCCGGCAATGCCTGACCCAATAACTACAACATCATAATAAACAACAGGGGCTATATCTGTGGGCATAAAGTATCCTTTATCTATTTGGTAACCAAGGTATAGTGTAATGCAGTATTGAAACACCGCTTTGTTGTAGTAGTGACAAGAGCAGTGATATGCCACTATAACAATGTGCTATTGTGCTAGCGATATACCAGTTATCGTTTGTTTTGAGCAAACTCAGGAGATATGTGCAAAAAAATTATCTATTTGTAAGAATTATTGCAAACAATGAGCACTAGTTTGTAGACAACTTTTTTATAAGCAATAAATTTGAGATAAAGTGATATGCCAGTTTGACCGGAAAAAAGAACGATATTTTCGCCGTTTAGTCAAGAATTTTTATTTTTTATGCCATGTATCGAATGATTTAGCCCGTTCAGCGATTATTCATCTAACAGTTGGTGTATCAGTTGGCATTTCTCAATACTATTAACGCAAGTACTAGTAAAGATGCTAGTAAGAAAGTGTATGGCACGTTGCAAGGTTTACCTATGCGCGTGGCACAACGCCTCGCGCGTCGTACTCGAGATTGGAGATCGAGAGATGCTTCACAACGCTGGTATGACTCGTCGTTCGTTTATTGGCGCAACTTCTACGGCTGCTGCCTTCTTGGGCTTGGGCTTGGTAGGTTGCGGTGGCGAGAAGAAGTCCTCGGAAGAGGTCAAGGCAAATACCGATGCCACTATTGCTATTGCTAACGCTTACAAGACCAAGAACTTCCATCCATCCAATACCTCTTCTGCATTGGCCTGTGGTACTAACTGGCATGTTGTAGAGGGCCTGTATGGCTTTGATTACAGTGATTACTCTGTTCATAAGGAGCTTGCTGCCGAGGATGAGCCTACCAAGGTAGACGATACCACCTTTGAGATTTCTCTTCGTAAGGATGCTAAATTCTCCGATGGCACCGCTGTAACCGCAGATGATGTTGTGAAGTCCTTTGAGCGTTGCACTGCTGAGGGCAACATCTATATCCCCATGCTGTCTCCCATTGCTTCTATTGAGAAAAAGGATGATACGACCGTAACCGTAAAGACGGCCTATCCCTTCTCTTTGCTTAAGCAGCGCCTGACCATTATTCGTATCGTTCCTGCTTCTATGGATGATGACACCCTTACCAACAAGCCCATTGGTTCTGGTCCTTGGGCATACGATAAGGTCGACGGTGAGGTACAGGTTACCGCTAAGCCCAATGAGTATTACAACGGTGACCTCAAGGCTGGCGCTGGTATGATGCAGTGGGATGTCCAGGTAGACGCTACTGCTCGTAAGACCGCCTTTAATGAGGGTACCGACATGATCATGGAGTCCGTACCTGCAGAGGACGTAGACAGCCTTAAATCCGCTGGCGCTAAGATTGATACCGTACAGGGCTTCGGTCTGGTATTTATGATGCTTAATGCAACCAAGGCTCCCTTTGACAACGTAAAGGTACGTCAGGCTTGCCGCTATGCTCTTGACGTAGACAAGATGATTGCCAATACCTTCTCTGGTCAAGCAGCAGCAGTAACCAGCTATTTGCCCGAGAATCACGCTAACTATCACAAGTCAGCTACGGTCTATACGCATGATGTGGACAAGGCAAAGGCATTGCTTTCCGAGGCTGGTTATACTCCTGGCAAGATTACCCTTTCCACCACGGATGCAGACTTCGTAGTTTCCATGTCTGCACAGGTACAGCAGGATCTTGAGGCCATTGGCTTTACCGTAGAGATCCAGAAGAACCAGTCTGCTGCTATGTACTCTGCAATCGACCAGGATCCTAAGAGCTACGACGTTGTTCTTGCCCCTGGCGATCCTTCCTGCTTCGGTAATGACCCAGACCTGCTTATGAACTGGTTCTATGGCGACAACACCTGGACCCAGAAGCGCACCGAGTGGGCTGGCGATCCTAAGTGCAAGGAGCTTCAGGAGCTTATGGCTCAGGCTGTTACCAAGGAAGGCTCTGAGCAGCAAGATATTTGGAACCAGTGCTTTGACCTTATCGCTGAGTACGCTCCTTTGTATCCTGTGGTACACAAGCAGGTTAATACTGCATACTACGAGGATAAGATCGCGGACTTCAAGGGTATTGGTACCACGGGTGTCTATGCAGTTGGTGCCAAGGCTAAATAGTCAACCAAAGGTATATGGTTACAGGCGCCTAGCTTGTCGTAAAGTTTTTTGATAAAAGGAGGTCTCGAGAACCACGAGGTACTCGAGACCTTTTTATGAAAGGCACGAAAAGAGAGAGGAGCAGCACAGTGAGTAATCTTCTGAGACTCATTGGGCGAAGGATTGTAGCTTTGCCCTTTATGGTTCTCGGGGCAACGTTTCTGGTGTTTGTTCTCATGTCGTTCTCTCCAATAGATCCTGCGTATTCGCAGTTAGGAGAAAACGTTACACCTGACGCGGTGGCCCAGTATCATGCAGTGCATGGTCTCGATGATCCGCTGCCCATTCGGTACGTTCGCTATATGGGAGGTTTTTTACAGGGAGATCTTGGTACCTATGGCATAAACAATGCTTCGGTTAATGCTAAGATTTCCGATGCCTTGCCCATTACCATGCAGCTCACGTTTTTGGGTCTTACCATTGGTGCTGTTTGGGCATTTATTTTGGGCATTATTGCTGCTTTGTATAGAGATCGTTGGCCGGATCAACTCATTCGTGTCATTTCGATTCTGTCACTGGCTACACCTTCGTTCTGGCTTGCCGTCCTGCTCATTTTGCTGTTCTCTGCCAATCTGCATACATTGCCTGCATCTGGTCCTTTGCCCGCGCTGTTTAGCTTTGGTTGGTGGCGTCGCATGATTATGCCCGCTCTTGCTCTGGGCACTCCTTTATCTGGTCAGCTCACGCGTGTTATTCGTACGGCAATGGTAGAAGAGCTGGATAAAGATTATGTACGTACCGCTATTGGTGCCGGTATTCCTAAACGCGTTGTTGTTGCAAAAAATGTTTTGCGCAATGCCCTTATCACTCCGGTAACCACCCTTGGCATGAAGATTGGTTATCTGCTTGGTGGCGCCGTAGTCATTGAGGTTATTTTTGCCCTTCCTGGCATGGGTACGGCAATTACTACAGGTATTCAGGGTAACGAGCCCAATTTGGTACAGGGTGTTGTTATTGTTGTTGCCCTGTCGTTTATCATCATTAACATTGTGGTTGACATGCTCTACATCCTTATCAACCCCAGGATAAGGACGGTGTAATCATGCGTAAAAATCAAGCCGCTGCAGTGGAAGAGGCAGTCCATAAGAAAGCAAAGTTTGCTGGCTTTAAGCGTATGAGTACCGCCTCTAAGATTTCTTTGGCAGTACTTGTTCTGGTTGCTCTGAGCGCGATCTTTGCTTCGGTCATTGCACCTCATGATCCCTTTGAGATCTTTATAGCACGCCAAGCTCCTTCTCCAAGCTTCTTGTTTGGTACTGACGATAAGGGCCGTGATGTTTTGTCTCGTATTTTGTACGGCGGTCGTTTCTCGTTGGTTATTGGCTTTAGTGCAACCGGTGTTGCTCTGATAATTGGTTCCATCCTTGGTTCTCTTGCAGCTGTTTCTCGTAAGTGGATCTCTGAGTTCATCATGCGTATCTTGGACGTCGTTATGTCGTTCCCCGGTATTGCATTGGCAGCCGTTTTTGTATCCATTTTGGGCAACAGCATGCCTGGCATCATTTTTTCTATTGGCTTTATGTATATTCCTCAGATTGCTCGCTTGGTGCGTGCAAATATCGTGAGCGAGTATGGTGAAGATTACGTTCGTGCCGTTGTGGTATCCGGTGCGCGTGCACCTTGGATTTTGTGGCGCCACGTTATGCGTAATTGCATTGCTCCCATTATGGTATATGCCGTAACCCTGGTTGCGGATGCCATTATCTTTGAGGCTTCTCTTACCTTCATTTCTGCTGGTATCCAGGAGCCTACTCCCACCTGGGGTAATATCATTGCAGATGCTCGTGCTGGTGTTTTGGCCGGTCGCTGGTGGCAGGCAATGTATCCTGGCCTGGCAATCATGATTACCTGCCTGTGCCTCAATATCCTGTCTGAGGGTATTACGGATGCCTTAGTAGCCGCTCCTTCTGCGCCAGTGGAGGATCATGATCCCGAGGCAGTACGTGAGGCAGACCGTCTGGTTGCAGATCCAGTAGCGGCCTATGCTGCCCAAGCTGAGTCTCTCAACAAATCCCTCACAGCGCTTGCTGCAGTAGAAGGGGCACGTACGGATCGTCATGTACCTGACTATACGGTTGCACCCTTGCTGCAAGTAAAGGATTTGTGCATTAAGTTCCCACGTCATGGTGATGTTAACGTCGTGGACCATGTAAGCTTTAACGTACGTCCTGGTCAGACCATGGGTTTGGTAGGCGAGTCTGGCTGCGGTAAGTCTATTACCTCTCTTACCATCATGGGGCTTATCGACAGCCGTGCCCAACTTTCGGGTGAGGTGCTGTATGAGGGCAAGGACTTGCTCAAGATGTCCGATAAGCAGCGCAATGACCTTCGTGGGCATGAGATTGCAATGGTATATCAGGATGCTTTGAGCTCCCTTAACCCCTCCATGCTCATTAAGTCTCAGATGAAGCAGCTTACCGATCGTGGTGGTACGCGCTCTGCTGAGGAACTGCTTACGTTGGTAGGTCTGGATCCTAAGCGTGTCTTGGAAAGCTATCCTCATGAGCTATCCGGTGGTCAGCGTCAGCGTGTTTTGATTGCTATGGCACTAACGCGCGATCCTAAGTTGGTTATCTGCGACGAGCCCACTACCGCTTTGGATGTAACCGTTCAAAAGCAGGTTATTAAGCTCCTCAATGAGCTGCAGGCTAAACTTGGCTTTGCCATGATCTTTGTATCGCACGATTTAGCGCTGGTAGCTGAGGTGGCATGCGATATTACCGTTATGTATGCCGGACAGGTGATTGAGCAGGCTCCCACTAAGGAACTTCTCACCAACCCCATTCACGAGTATACGCGCGGTCTTTTGGGTTCGGTTATTTCTATCGAAGGCGGTGCCGGTCGTTTGCACCAGGTTCCTGGTACCGTACCCAGTCCTCAAGATTTTGCTCCGGGCGATCGCTTTGCTCCCCGTTCAAGCCATCCTGAGGTTGGTATTGATACCCATCCAGTTCTGAAAGAGATTCCTGGTACGCATCACGTAGTTGCCGAGCTGCCTGACGAGGCTCTTGCAGAGGCAGGACTTACTTCGTTTCTTGCAGGAGGTGCGGCATGAGTGGTACAACTGTCCAGAAAAACATGCCAGTAACTATTGATGACGGCACCATTAACGGTGTGACCCCCATCATTTACTTGGATGATGTACACGTTACGTTCCGTACCCGTACGGGCTCTCTTTTGCATCCCAATCTGGTTCATGCAGTGCAGGGCGTAACCTTGCGCCTTATGCCTGGCAAGACCTTGGGAATTGTAGGTGAGTCTGGCTGCGGTAAGTCTACGACTGCAAACGTTATGTGCGGTTTGCAAGCACCTACCTCTGGTCATGTTTTCTTTAAAGGAAACGATGTAACCAAGCGCACTGCTGCGGATCGTCTTAAGATTGGTCGCGTTATCTCGGTTGTGTTCCAAGACCCAGCAACGGCGCTCAATGCACGCATGTCCGTGCATGATCAGCTGCTCGATCCTATGCTGGTGCACAGTGTGCTCACACCGGTTGAGCGTGAGCGTCGTATTAGAGATCTTATCGGCATGGTTGGTTTGCCTTCCAGCTCTTTGGAAGCTTTGCCAGGTCAGCTGTCTGGTGGACAGCGCCAGCGCGTTGCTATTGCTCGTGCTTTGGCCATTGGTCCTGACGCTATCATTGCAGATGAGCCTACGTCTGCACTGGACGTTTCTGTTCGTGCTCAGATTTTGAATCTGCTTACGGATCTTAAGCGTGACCTGGGTCTTGCCATGGTCTTTATCAGCCATGACATCCAGACCGTTCGGTATATCTCTGATGAGATCATGGTTATGAATGGCGGCAAGGTTGTAGAGCACGGTCCTGCAAAGGACATCTTTGAGAAACCGCAAGATGATTACACCAAGCTTTTGTTGGGTGCTGCTCCTTCACTGCTTCATCCCAAACTTGGTCAGTAGTTACAGCAAGCGATAATACCTTTGATGCCCCGTGTATATGCGGGGCATCTTTCTAGAACATCATATGGAAGTTTTGGTAATGCCTACCTTTTTAGAACAACAACATGCTCTTGAAGCATATACAGGGACTAATCCCATTCCAGCAGATTTTGATGAGTTTTGGGCAAAGCGTATGGATGAGGCAGATGCTGTGAGCTTGCACTATACGCTTGACCCCGCCGAGGTAGATTCCTATCCAAGCTGTGAGTTTTATAACTTGTGGTTTGAGGGCATGGGTGGCGCGCGCCTGTATGCGCGTTTTTTGCGGCCGCACTCTCAGAACCCTCTGCCCGTGGTACTGCGTTTTCATGGCTATCCGGGGCGTACGCGCAGTTGGTTAGAAAACTGCTCATTTGCAGGAATGGGTTTTGCAACCATTACTATGGACAATCCTGGTCAGGGTGGCCGCAGTCAAGATTTGGGCGGCTACACAGGTACAACGGTTGCTGGCCATTTAGTGGCTGGGCTTGATGGCCCTGCAAAAGATATGTATTACGTACGCCTACATCAAAACATTCGCATCCTTTGTCGCATTGTCAAAGAGCTTGAGGGCTTGGATGCCAGCAATGTGCAGGTATATGGTGATTCACAGGGGG
This sequence comes from Atopobium minutum 10063974, assembly GCF_000364325.1. Lineage (NCBI taxonomy): Bacteria > Bacillati > Actinomycetota > Coriobacteriia > Coriobacteriales > Atopobiaceae > Atopobium > Atopobium minutum. The sequence goes on along the minus strand of NZ_KB822533.1, from coordinate 1,272,013 downwards.
GAGGCGTAGGGATTGCAACCTGTGCACTCAATGCGGATCTCATTAAGCGAGCGGCCATTCTCTATCCATTTTTGTCTGATTTCCAAAAAGTGTGCGAGCTCGGAGCAGACCAAATTGCCTATGAGGGCTTGCGCTATTATGCTCGTTGGTTCGATGCTACCGCAACCCATGTTCAAGAGAAATTTACTCGGCTCGGATATATTGATTCGCTGTCCTTTGCCCATTTAGTTAAAGCAGAAGTGCTTTTTGGTACCGGTCTTGCCGATGAGGTATGCCCGCTTCCTACACAGTATGCGGTGTATAACACTATGACCTGTCCTAAACAGCATGTGCTCTTTCCTGAGTTTGGGCACGAGGAAATCCCTGCTTTTGATGACATGGTTATCAACTTCTTTTGCAAAGGGGGTTTGGACATATGCGGTCAGTAGACGAGAAGAGCGCGCATAGGATGCCTGATCAGGGCAAAGTGCGCGAGCAGAGCTTACAAGAACTGGCAGACTATGCAGCCAAGTGTGATTACAGTTGTTGCACTGTTTCTGTTGGCTCTCAGTCACCCTTGGCACACTACGAGCAGCTTAGGTTCAAGGCTTTGGATGGTGTTGAGCTGGTGGTACGTATGCTTACACCAAAGACTGCCCTGCATGCAGGTTCTCCTCAAGCAGATTCGCTTCATACCAATTACCCGACCGTCCTGTATTTTCATGACATGAACCAGGGTCCTCGAGGTTGGACCCATCTTACTCGCTGGATAGCGCTGGGGTATCGTGTTGTTATGTTGGAGCAGCGCCTGTGGTCACACGATATTGCCTTTGATGGGGGAGCGCAGTTTTGGACCCTTATCCAAGATGCGATATTGACCTTTGAGCTTGTGTGTCGTTTGCCTCAAACCAAAACAACGCAGCTTGCTTTGGTAGGTGAAGGTACCGGGGCAGGGCTGGCACTTGATCTTGCGGGAATTATGGGCAGCCGAGTAGCCAAGCTTGCCGTGCTTAATCCTTGTCCAACTGACCTACAAACAGCGTGGCAAACCTGTGCCACTATTCCTGTGTATGCAGGTATTCATAGGCATTTTAGGTACACAGATCCACAGGCAACACAGGCAGATACCCTCTTTAAGCAGCTGGCACCGCTTGATTGTATGACCTATGCGCCACAGGTTACAGCAGAAACATTGTTTGGTATTGGTCAGCTTGGTCAAGAAGATCAAGTTTCTTCTCTTGAAAAGCTCTATAACCTGGTAGGCTCTACTCATAAGCAACTTGTCTCGTATCCAAAATGGGGCTACGAGCGCATCAATGATTTTGAGGATGAGATTTTGCAATTCATGCACTTTGAAAGGACACATTCATGAGTGATTTTAAGATTTCTGGCGTAGTACCTCCCGTAGTTGTTCCTGAACTTGAGGATCACTCTTTGGATGTTGCTTCTTTTGAGAAACTCATCAATAAGATGATTACGGCTGGTGTCGATGGCTTGTTCTTCCTGGGCTCCTCTGGCGAAGTAGTTTTTTCTACTGATGCCGTGCGTGAGCAGGTCATTCGTGAGGCTGTCCGCATTGTGGATCATCGCGTTCCTGTCTTGGTGGGTATTATCGACACAGAAACCGAGCGGGTGCTTGAGCATGGTCGCCAGGCCGAGCGCTTGGGTGCCGATGCAGTTGTTGCCACGGCACCATTTTATGCTTTGGGTGGCTTGACCGAGATGGCAGAGCACTTCCGCATTTTGGCACGTGAGCTTTCTTTGCCCGTGTTTGCATATAATATTCCCGTTTGTGTTCATAGCAAAATTCCTTGGAAGCTTGCTCTTGAACTGGGCAAAGAAGGAGTGCTTGCCGGAGTTAAGGACTCGTCCGGTGACGACGTTAACTTCCGTTATCTGTGTCAGGAAAACGAGAAGGCCGGACACCCCATGAGCTTACTTACCGGTCATGAAATTGTTGTAGATGGTGCCTATTTGTCCGGTGCAGACGGCTCTGTTCCAGGCTTGGCAAATGTGGATCCTGACGGCTATGTTCGTATGTGGAAGGCGTTTCAGGCTGGGGACTGGACTGCCGTCAAGGCCGAGCAGGACAAGCTCAACGAGCTTTCTCACATCTTTGATGTCACTTCTGGCTTGCAGGGGTATGCTGGCGGTGTGGGTTCTTTCAAGACCGCTTTGTGGCTGATGGGCATCTTTTCTACCAATCAGATGCCTCGTCCCGTTAAGGCCATGACAGGCGAGAATGTCGAGAAAATCCGCGCGGTGCTTACAGCCAGCGGTCTGCTGTAGGGTCAGCGGCTTGCTGTAAAGCCAGCGGCTTGCTACACGTTGGATCAAGCAACTATTTCTTACAGGGCTGTGAAGAGCGTAGCCGTAGCAGCTCTGTAAGAAATACACGGTACGAAGGATAAACCATGGCAGAAAAAAGTGCTGTTGTAGCAGTAGATATTGGTGGAACAAAAATTGCATCCGGCATCGTGCTGTTTGGTGAAGGTGTACCTCAAGTAGTGCACACAAACAAGGTGCCGACCAATGCAGCTGCTGGTGGTTCTCAGGTTTTGTCCACCGTTATACAGCAGGTAGAGCGTGTCCAGAAAGCAGCTCAGGAGCACGGCATTGTGCTGAGCGGCATCGGCATTTCTAGTGCTGGTGTTATCAACCCTCTTACGGGTGAGGTTACCTTTGCCAATGATATTATGCCTGGTTGGATAGGCACGCAGCTTGCGCGTGACGTGCAGACGCAGTGCGGCCTTCCTACAAAAGCACTGAATGATGTTCACGCCCACGCACTGGGTGAAACTCGCCATGGTGCGGGCAAGGGGAGCAGTAGTTGTTTGGTTGTAGCGGTTGGAACCGGTATTGGCGGTGCGTTCATTTGTGATAATCACATTTTGCGTGGCGCCCATGATGTGGCAGGTAATATTGGTCACGTATTATGCATTCAGGCTGCCGATAAGCCCTGTGCCTGTGGCCGCGGCTCTCATCTGGAAACCATAGCGGCTGGTCCTGGGATTATCAATGCGTATATCGAATTCGGTGGTTCAGCTACTTTAGAAGATGGCACGCCCATCAACGGCGCTCTTATCGATAAACGCGCGCAGGCTGGAGATACAGCGGCACAGCGTGCAGAAGCACAGTCGGGCTATGCCCTTGGTATGGTGTTGGGCAGCATGTGCAACATGCTTGATCCTCAGTCCATTGTGCTTTCTGGTTCGGTTGCTCAATGCACCAACTATTGGCATGATGCTTTGGCGGAGGGCTTTGCATCTCAAGCCATGGATCCTGTGGTGCAGACGCCCATCTTGGCAGGCGAGCTCGGCGGAGATGCGCCACTGATTGGCGCGGCGGAAAACTTCCTAAGCTTTGGCTACGTTCTATAGTTTTGGAGATAGGTATGAATCCCATGTTAGAGGTACTTCGTGGCAAACTGATCGTAAGCGTCCAAGCATATCCCGGTGAGCCTTTGCGCAGGCCAGACATCATGGCTGCTATGTCTTTAGCTGTCGAGAAAGGCGGCGCTGCAGCAATCAGATGCCAGGGTTTGGCTGATATATCTGCCATTAAAGGTCAGGTAGAAGTTCCTGTGATTGGGCTTTGGAAAGAAGGTCATGAAGGCGTGTATATCACACCTACCCTGCGTCATGCGCTGGCGTGTGTGCATGCAGGCTGTGATATTGTTGCACTTGATGCCACTGATCGTCCTCGTCCTGATGGCCGAAGCTTTGAGCAAACCGTAGCTGCGCTTAAAAGCCAGTCCGACGTCCTTATCATGGCTGATTGCATGACGATAGAGGATATTCGTCGTGGTGTTGCCTGTGGCTGTGACCTTGTGTCTACCACGTTGTCTCACAACAAGGCTGCAATTGATACCACGATGGATGAAGGACCAGATATTGCCTTGCTTGCCCAAGCAACAAAAGAATTTCCTGACTTCCCCGTAGTATGTGAAGGTCACGTACATACCCCTGCAGATGCCAAGGCAGCTCTTGAGGCCGGTGCGTGGTCTGTGGTGGTAGGCACGGGCATTACCCATCCAACCTCTCTTACCAGCTGGTTTGTTGCAGCAATGCAAAGCTAACAGTACTGCAGGATCAACAACGCCGCAAAGCTAACCGCACTGCAGGATCAACAACACCGCAAAGCTAACGGCACTGTAAGGTCAACAGCAATGCAAAGCTAGAACGAGGTATCCGTAGCCCTGGGATAGTGCTTTGCAAATTTGCGGATTTGGTTGCTCTCGGTCAAAAAGACATCCAGCAGCCTTTTTATGCCCTTATCGGCAGGATTATGCTGAGGATTAACCACTCTATTTGTGGAGATCAAATGGTTAACCTCGTCCATAAGCTGGGGATCTTGGATGTATTTGCGCATGAGCGAGAGGGGTACCAGCGTGTATAAAGCGGGGCTGTTGGCAATGTGGACCTCTTCAGATGTCTGATCAATGGCCTCGTTAATTAAAACCTGCATGGGATTAACACCGCCCGCGCAATTATAGTAGGAGTTACGTCCAATGCGCGGATTGCAGTCAAGGAAGTATTCTGTACCGTCCAAGGGATCTCGCTTGATGTCAAAGTTAGCAAAGCCACGATACTGAATGCTTTGCAGCATATGCTCTACCTTTGTCCACTGTTCGGGTTTCTCGCGAATAACCATAGCAACAGGGTTACCCAGCATGGTGGGGGCATGGTCTTCTAGCAACACCTGCGCCGCTCCCAGCATGCGCGCCTTGCCATCTGCTCCCATGTATATTGTGATGGAGTCCATGTAGCTATCATCGCCCGCAATGAGATGCTGGACAAGGAAGTCTCCACTAAAGCCACTGGCGCGCAGCTTAGCCCAGAGTGCATCCAGTTCGGACTGCTGGTGCATGCAGTAGACCTTTTTAAATCCCTTGATAAGTGTGGTGTAATACCCAGCAGATTCTGCAGGCTTGGCAATAACAGGAAAGCTTAAAGCAGTGGGGGCGATGGGGTCGGTACCTGCAAGGTGAACCACTTCAGTTTGGGGGACCGCTAAGCCATGTGCCTCGCAGAGCTTTGCAAAGCTGGCTTTATCGCAAACGGCATTGAAAGCCTCTAAGGATGGAATAGGGCACACTACACCACAAGGCAGCTGGTCATGTACGCGTTCGAGCAGTTCAATGAGCTGATCTGTGTTTGCTACCAAGAGGATGGTTTTCTCGCCAGCAGTGGCACATATCTGAGTTATTGCTTCTAACAGCTGTTTGTCATCCAGCGCTTTGACGGCATGGGTGTCAAGTATTTTGGAGTGAGAGATTGCACCGATAAAACCCGTGTTGATAAGCATAGGCTTTGTGCCTAGAGCTTCGTGAAACTCGCGAGCCAAGGCATAGGCTCCAATGTCGCCACCAATAACAACGGGCAAGATATCGGTACGGTGCGTAGAAGCAACCATAAAATCTCCTTGTGATAAGCGCAAGCGCTGGCAGCAAGCATGCCAAGCACACCAAGCGTAGCAAGCATGCCAAGCTGTCGTATAAAAGGGACGCCTTGCGCATCTGAGCAGCAAATGTATGAATTATATCATGTGGGATTTGGTAAAAAGATGGATACGGGTGCTTTGGCAAGCGCGCGAGGTGCTCAAAGTTGGGTAGTATGAGGCTATGTCAGATTTTCATAACATATCGCAGACGTCTCACGATTTGGTGGACCATACGCTCATAGAGTTGGTAAATCAGGTGCCCACAGAACCTGGCTGCTATATGTGGAAGAATGCTGCGGGTAAGGTGCTCTACGTTGGCAAGGCAAAAAACTTGCGTGCTCGCATGCGTCAGTATGTACATGGTACGGATGAGCGCATCAAAATCCCCTTCCTCATGGAGGAGACTGCCAGTTTTGACTACGTGGTGGTTGGCTCTGAGCATGAGGCGTTAGTGCTGGAAATCAATCTTATCCAGCAGTATCATCCGCCGTATAACGTAGATCTGAGGGACGATAAAAGCTACCCCTACATTGCCCTTACCAAAGGTGATGTGTTTCCGGCGCTTAAATACACGCGCGAGAAGCATAAGCCTGGTACGCGTTACTTTGGTCCCTATACAGATGCAAAATCTGCGCGTGAAATGATAGACATTGTGCGCAAAGTCACTCCTTTTTGTGTGGGCAGCTGCGCCCAGTGGCGTCGCGTGATGCGTTTGATTCAAGCACATCCAGATGACAAGGACATCATCCAGCTTATCTGTGCGCAACAGGGACGTCCGTGTTTTGACTTTCATGTGGGTAAGGGTCCTGGCGTGTGTGCAGGAGAAATTACGCCAGAAGAGTATGCACAAAACACGCGTCTGGTAGAGGATTTTTTATCAGGACATCGTGGTGGTTTCATCGCCCAGCTCACGGAGCAGATGCAAGATGCTGCTGCAGAGCTGGATTTTGAAAAAGCTGGTCGTATCAAGCGTCGTCTAGACGTTATTAAGGGCTTGGATGATAAGCAGCGTGTGGTATTTCCCACACCCATAGACGCGGATTTTATCGGCTTTTGGCGTGAAGAGACCATCGCCGGTGTCTGTGTTTTTCTCGTCCGAGAAGGGCGCGTTATTCGCAGCTGTGAGTTTATTTTGGACAAGGGCAATGATGTGCCCGAACAAGAGCTTGTTTCCGGTTTTATAAAGCGCTACTACGAGCAGACGGCAGATATACCGCTGGAGGTAAACATCCCTGTTGAGCTGCTGGACACCACTGCCATAGAGCAGTGGCTGAGCGCCAAGCGCACCCGTAAGGTTGTGCTGCATGTTCCTCGGCGTGGCGAGAAGGCCCATCTTGCAGCGATGGCTTCCACAAATGCCCGTCATGCGCTTATGCGTTATGAGCTGCGCAGTGGTTATGACGATAAGCGCACCAACGATGCTCTTATACAGCTGGAAAGTGCCTTGGCACTGGACGGTCCACCCCTGCGTATTGAGTGCTTTGACATCTCAACCATTCATGGTAAGCATACGGTTGCTTCTATGGTGGTCTTTACTGCAGGTAAGCCAGATACGTCTCAGTATCGCCGATTTAAGATCAAAACGCCTCTTACCGAGGCAAATGATGTGCTGTCTATGGCAGAGGTTATGGATCGTCGCTATGGGCCACAGCGTATGGAAGACGAGCGCTTTGGCAAAAAACCCGATCTTCTCATCTTGGATGGTGGTAAGCCCCAGCTCAATGCTGCATACAAGCAGCTCACGGAGTTGGGTGTGGATATCCCCATGGCTGGCCTTGCCAAGTCTGATGAGGAATTATTTGTTTTGTGGGATGATGCACCCGTGGTGTTGCCCTCGGGTTCTGCATCCTTGTATCTGGTTAAGCAGCTACGTGATGAGGCTCACCGTTTTGCTATTACCTTCCATCGTGAGCTGCGCGGTAAGGCCATGACCATCTCTATCTTGGATGAGATTGAAGGCGTTGGGCCTACGCGTAAAGCCGCACTCAAAAAAGCATTTGGCAGCCTCAAAAAACTGCGAGCCGCCTCGCCAGAAGACATCGCTGCTGTTCCAGGCATTCCAAAAGCAGTAGCGCAAAACGTCTATGACACCTTACGTGCTTGGGATGCAGAGCTGGCGCAAACACGTACCCGTGCAGCGGGCACTGAGTAGCCTATACTGGACGGTATACGTACCCGCATATGAGGGCGTGGTTGGAGGACATAGTTGGAGGGCATATGGCTCATGTAAGTAAAACCGAAGTCCCCGATATCGTTGTTATTACCGGCATGAGCGGTGCAGGTCGCACGGAAGCCATGCATATTTTTGAAGATCTTGGCTATTACGTCATTGATAACCTGCCGCCTAAACTCATACGTACACTCGCCAAAATTGTAGGCATCAACAGCGGCGTTGGTCGTCACTTGGCCATAGTGTGTGATCTGCGCAGTCAAGGTCTATTTGATGAGCTTTTGGATGAGTTGGATAGCTTGGCAGATCATGAGATGAGCTACAGTCTCATGTTTTTAGACTCTTCTGACGAAGTCTTACGCCGGCGTTTTTCTGAGCGTCGCCGCAGACATCCCATTGCCAATGAGGGTGAGGATACCATACATGCTATTAGGCGCGAGCGAGAACAGCTGGCGCAGGTGCGCAATCGTGCAGATATGGTGCTAGATACTTCTAAGATGCGTACGTCTACTTTGCGTAATAGGATTCGTGCTCGTTATTCTGAGCTTACGGATACCCAACTGATGGAAGTGCATGTTTTCTCGTTTGGCTTTAAATACGGCATGCCAATAGAGGCAGACATCCTTATTGATGTGCGCTTTTTGCCCAATCCTTACTATGATCCAATCATGCGTACGCTTACCGGTCAGGACAAAATGGTGTCCGACTTTGTACTGGAGCGCCCAGAGACAAAGAAGTTTTTAGCAGCGTGGGAAAACTTGTTAGATTCGGTTATGCCTGGATATGTGTCGGAGGGCAAACCCCAGCTTTCTATTGCGGTGGGCTGCACGGGTGGCCAGCATCGCTCCGTTACCTTGGCAACGCAGACCGCTCAATACCTCAAGGAGCATGGCTACCAGGTAAATCTTTCACATCGTGATTTATCGCGTGCTCAAACTAGCGAAAAACCACTACGATGAGTGCATGACAATGAACACTGTATCTTCTATACATCCGGTGCGGGTCCCCCGCGTTGTAAGTTTAGGCGGAGGTAGTGGTCAAACCCAAGTTATCCGTGCACTCAGACGCTTAAACTGTGAGCTTACTGCTGTTGTGGCTATGGCAGATGATGGCGGTTCCACGGGCTTGCTTCGTCAGCAAATGGGGTCCGTTCCTCCTGGGGACGTGCGCAATTGCTTGGTTGCTCTGGCACAAGATCCTACCGGTGCTGTAGCACGCACCTTTCAAAAACGCTTGCCCTTTGCCTCCAACCATGCGCTTGGCAATTTGTTTTTAACAAGTTTGGCGGATGAGGCAGGCTCCTTTATGGAGGCCATTGAGGTTTGTGAGCGCATCCTTGCGTGTGTGGGTAGGGTAGTGCCTTCTACCTTGGATAAAGTGGTGCTTCGTGGTAAGACACTCGACGGACGCATTATTTGCGGAGAAGATCTTATCGGCCATGGACCCTGTACCCTGGGACGCGTGTGGCTAGAACCGGCAGCTCCGATGGCGTGTTTTGAGGCGATTAAAGCTATTAAGCAGGCTGATCTTGTGGTGTTGGGACCAGGGTCTTTGTTTACATCTATTATTCCAAACCTATTAGTACCGGGTATTTTGGAGGCTCTGCGCACCACAACTGCATTTAAGCTGTTTGTTTGTCCTAAGGCAGATGAGCAGTATGAATCCTGGGGTCTTGCTGCGGATGAATACGTACAAGCGCTGGCTTCTCATGGGCTGGCCGGTTGTATAGATGCGGTACTTTTGCATAAAACCAAGGAGCGCGTTGGTGCGGCTACCGTTAGTTTTAGGGCCCTGACACAGGAACAAATCACAGCTCACGCAGTGGGCTTATCGGCACAGCACTTACAGGAGGATAGCGCATATAGAGTGGCTTCTTCCATGGATTACAAGCCCGTTTGTGTTGATGCAGCCATTGTAGAACGAATAGAAGCACAGGTGCCTACGGTTGTTGTGCGTGATTTTGATATGCCCGGCATGCCTTGCGTGCATGATCCAGATAAACTGGCGGATGCTCTTTGTGGTGTGTGCCCCATCCCCCTAGAAAAAAGGTGACACGTGTCATTTACTGCCGAAGTTAAAGATGAGCTTTCTCGCGTAAAGCGCAAATCCACTGCAGCCGATATGGCTGAGCTTGCGGCGCTTATTCGCATTTGCGGTACCCTGTCCTTTAGGGGACCGGGTCGGTATTCCATTCGTGTTTCTACCGAGACGGGCGCGGTGGCGCGCATGGTTTTGGGGCTTACGCACGACGTGTTTAACCTCAAGACCAAGCTTACGTTTCGTCAGTCTATCTTGCATAAGACCCGTAACTACCTTATAGAGATCCCCGAGCAAAACAATTTACAGGATGCACTGGTTAAGATGGGGATTCTTACGCCGACAGGCAGTCTTGCGCAAGGCATTAACCAGGAGCTGTTGGTCAATACCACCTGCTGCGATGCCTTTATCCGAGGCACATTTTTAGCAGGTGGCTTTATTGCAGATCCTCGTGGGGATTTTCATCTAGAAATTGCTGTTATGGGTGATCAGTTTGCAAATCAGCTGGTAGAACTGGTAAATAAGAGGGGAGTACACGCCAGACTTAACCATCGTCGCGGTGCCTATGCCCTGTACCTTAAGAGTTACGATGACATCGTGGCCCTGTTGCTTATGTTGGGCGCACGGCGTATGAGTCGTACCCTTATTAAGGTGCGGCAAATGAAATCCCTCAAAAATGATGTGAACCGTCGGGTTAATGCAGAAATTGCTAACCAAGCGCGCTCAACTGATGCCGCAGCGGCTCAGTTAGCCCTTATCGACTCCATTGATAAAAAGTGCGGTATTCAAAATCTGCCAGCCTCACTTCGCCTGTTTTGTGAGCTGCGTCGTGATTTCCCCGAGCTTTCTTTGCGCGATTTGGGGCAGCAGTGCACACCACCCTTGTCTAAGTCTGCGCTGTATCATCGCTTGCTGCGTCTGCAGGAGCTTGAGCGACAGCTTACGACAAAACAATAGGCTGTGTTAGTAAATTTGACCATAATATGCTAGTCAAGTTGCAGGTAGATAGCATATTTTTGCATAAATTTATGCGTTGTGGAGAAAGCGCTCGCCCAATAAGGGTACTATTAAGACAGTCCATTGTTGAGACCGGTCGGCCGCAAATGGAGCGTGCTGAGGTCCCTCGAAAGGAGAAAGCATGGCAGTTAAGGTTGCTATTAACGGTTTTGGCCGTATTGGTCGTTTGGCATTTCGTCAGATGTTTGGTCACGAGGGTTCTGAGATTGTTGCAATCAATGACCTCACATCCCCTGAGATGCTCGCATATCTTCTTAAGTATGACTCTACTCAGGGCAATTACTCCCGCGATCACAAGATTGAGGCAACCGAGAATTCCATCATTGTAGATGGTAAGGAAATCACCATTTACAAGGAGGCTGACGCTAACAACCTGCCTTGGGGTGAGCTCGGCGTAGACGTAGTTCTTGAGTGCACCGGATTTTACACCTCTAAGGACAAGGCACAGGCTCACATCAATGCTGGTGCCAAGAAGGTCGTTATCTCTGCTCCTGCAGGCAATGATCTTCCCACCGTTGTATTTAACGTTAACCATGAGCAGCTTACTGCAGATGACAACATCATCTCTGCAGCTTCCTGCACTACCAACTGCCTTGCTCCTATGGCAAAGGGTCTCAATGACTTTGCACCTATCGTATCTGGTATTATGACCACCATTCATGCTTACACTGGTGATCAGATGACCCTTGATGGTCCTCAGCGTAAGGGCAACTTCCGTCGCTCTCGTGCTGCAGCAGAAAACATTGTTCCTAATTCTACGGGTGCTGCTAAGGCTATTGGTCTGGTACTTCCTGAGCTTAACGGCAAGCTTATCGGTGCTGCTCAGCGCGTTCCTACGCCCACTGGCTCCCTTACCAACCTCTACGCAGTAGTAGACAAAAAGGTTACTGTAGATGAGGTCAATGCAGCTATGAAGGCATATGCCCAGACCATTCCTGAGACCTTCGGCTACACCGAGGATGACATCGTATCTCGTGACATCATTGGTGAGACCCACGGTTCTATCTTTGATGCTACTCAGACCATGGCTCAGGACCTTGGTAATGGTCAGAGCCTTGTACAGGTTACTTCTTGGTATGACAATGAGAATTCTTACACCTCTCAGATGGTCCGCACCATTAAGTACTTTGAGAAGTTTGTTGCTTAAGTGCACCGGTTTTCTCGCTACTAGGTAATTCAGTTGGACGCGGTTGCAGCTTTTTAGCCGCGACCGCGTTTTTCTTTCCCATAAGGAGGAACTATGGCCTTTACAAAAAAGACCGTCCGCGATATTGATGTGGATGGTAAGCGCGTTTTGATGCGTGTGGACTTCAACGTGCCTTTGAAGGATGGCGTTGTGACCGATGACACGCGTGTTCGTGCAGCCATCCCTACCATTAGCTACCTCAAAGAGCATGGTGCTGGTATTGTTTTGATGAGCCATCTTGGTCGTCCCGCAGGCACTGGCTTTGAGCCCGAGCTTTCTCTCAAGCCTGCTGCCGATAAACTCGCTGAGCTCACCGGCTATGAAGTAACGTTTTGTGATGATACCTATGGCGATAAGGCCGCCGCTGCTGTAGCTGCAGTCAAGCCTGGTGATATTCTGGTTTTGGAAAATGTTCGCTTCCTTAAGGCAGAGAAGAAGAATGATCCTGAGGTTGCTAAGAAGCTTGCTTCTTATGGTGACGTCTTTGTACTTGATGCGTTTGGCACTGCTCACCGTGCTCAGGGTTCCGTAGTTGGACCGGCTCAATATATCCCTGCTGTTGCAGGCCTTTTGTTGGAGAAGGAAGTAGACACACTGACGTCTATTTTTGCTGAGCCCGAGCGTCCCTTTGTTGCTATTGTCGGCGGCTCTAAGGTTTCCAGCAAAATTGGCGTTCTTGACCATCTGATCGATTCTGCTGATACCTTGATTATTGGTGGCGGCATGGCCTACACCTTCTTCTTGGCTATGGGATATAAGACCGTTGGTACGTCTTTGAAAGAACCCGACTGGATTGAGCCTGCTGCCAAGATGCTTGCTAAGGCGCAGGAAAAGGGTTGCAAGATTTTGCTTCCTATCGACAACGTAGTGACCGACCACTTTGGTGAGGATGCTGTTGGCGAGGTAGTTGCTTCTGACGCCATCCCTGAGGATCGTATGGGTATGGACATTGGTCCTAAGACCATTGCACTGTATACCGATGCCGTTAAGGGTGCAAAGACCGTATTTTGGAATGGTCCTATGGGCGTATTTGAGTTTGACCAATTTGCCGGTGGTACCGAGGCAGTTGCACGTGCTATTGCAGACTCTGATTGCACCTCCATTATTGGTGGCGGTGATTCTGTAGCTGCTATTAATAAATTTAACCTTGCAGATAAGATGAGCTGGATCTCCACCGGTGGTGGCGCATCCATGGAGCTCGTAGAGGGCAAGGCTCTTCCTGGAGTGGAGGCGCTGCTTGATGCGTAAACGTATGATTGCAGGCAACTGGAAAATGAATAAGACCTATACCGAGGCCGTTGTTCTTGCTTCTGAACTTTCCGAAGAACTAAAGGATGGCACGGGCGAGGTAGACGTTGTTGTGTGTCCTCCAACCGTAGACCTTAAGGGTGTTTCAACAGTTATTAACCAGCAAAGTGCTCATTTTGGCCTCGGCGCGCAAAACGTGTATTGGGAAGAATCTGGAGCCTATACCGGTGAGACCGCTCCCACCATGCTTACAACTATTGGCGCACAGTACTGCATCATTGGTCACTCCGAGCGTCGCGAGTACTTTGGCGAGACTGATGAAGATGTCAATAAGAAGGCTCAGGCTTTGATGGAGCATGATATTGTTCCCATCAGTTGTTGTGGCGAGTCTCTTGAGGTCCGTGAGGCTGGCAAGCAGGTAGAGTTTGTCGTTGATCAAATCAAGAAGGATACCAAGGGTCTTACCATTACTGATCCTTCCAAGTATGTTATTGCATACGAGCCTATCTGGGCCATTGGTACGGGCAAGACTGCCACTGCAGATGACGCACAGGAAGTATGCGGTGCTATTCGTGCAGCTCTTGTCGATATTTTTGGTCAAACAATTGCAGATGGTATCCGCATTTTGTATGGTGGCTCCGCAAAGCCTGAAAACGTTGCCGGGTTCTTGGAGAAGGATGACGTAGACGGCGCTTTGGTTGGTGGCGCTTCTCTCAAGGCAGATTCCTTTGCCTCGATGGTTAAGGCAGTTATGTAAGAGAGCTTTGCAAAGGTACTGTCCTGTAAAAATAACAGGTAGAGTGCTTGTGAAAGAGTGGTCTTTCCACAGTTCCTGTGCTATGCTACTCACTTGTTGAGCAAAACTTTATAAAGTCGGTGCCGCTCACGCAGTGCCGGCTTTTTAATGAAATTGGTATTTGAGGAGAACAAGTCGTGAGTCCATTAAACATTGTGTTGCTGGTAATTTGGGCAATTTCCGCTCTTGCAGTAGTTATTCTGGTGCTCATGCACTCTGGTAAAGGAACGGGCGTTTCTGACATGATCGCAAGTTCTTTGTATAACTCTTCTGCTGCTTCCGGTGTGTGGGAGAAAAACCTGGATCGTTTAACGGTTATTGCTTCGATTGTGTTTGTAGCAACCATCCTTATTTTTGTAATCACGTTCCCTCACGGCACGTTTTAAGGTTTTTTATTTCCGATAAAACCTCTACCTTCATAGGTTCATGCTAGTCATATGAGCTATCTCTATGATCTTTGTAGCCCCCTAAACCGCTCTCGAAAGAGGGCGGTTTGTTACTATTTTGCTACAGGAGACTCCAAATACTTCATAAATAGCCGGATATTCCGTATAGTGTAAAAGCACCCACTATATGTTTCTGAGGGCAAACCGGTTGCCCCGCTTATACTGGGCTATAAGGAGGACACATGGCTGACAACCTCATGATTGGGCGTCGTACCTTTGTTAAGGGCGGCCTTGCAGCTAGTGCTCTTGCAGCACTCGCAGCATGCAAGAATAACTCGAACAGTGGTGGTGCATCCGGCAAGACTGGTGGAACCATGAAGTTCTACATTAACGAGCCTGTTGCGATTGACCCTTATAATGTCCAAGAGACTGAGGGTACCCATGTCGAGCACAATTTGTTTGATTCCCTTACTTATTTTGATTGGAAGAAAAAAGAGCTGGTACCTAAGGCCGCAGAGTCTTGGGAAGCCAATGATGACGCTACCGAGTTTACCTTCCACTTGGTAAAGGGTGCCAAGTTCCACAATGGAGACAAGGTGGATGCGCAATCCTTTAAGCGTGGTTGGGAGCGTATCTGCAACACCAAGATGAAGACTCCTTCTGAGATTGCCTATCACCTTGATCCTGTTGTTGGTGCAGCAGAGATGAAGGCTGGTACTGCAACTGAGCTTTCTGGCGTAACGTGCCCCGATGAGAACACTCTGGTTGTTAAGCTTGTTTCTTCTACGGCAGACTTCCCCTATATCGTATCTCACCCAGGTCTGGCACCTGTTCCTCAGGCAGCCCTAGATGATCCTGATGCCTTCTTGCTGGCACCTATTGGTAATGGTCCTTTAATGATGGACGGTAAGTGGGAGTCCGGCCAGTACATCAATCTTAAGCGTTTTGATGATTACTATGGCGAGAAGGCCAAGCTTGATGGCGTTAATTTCTCTATCCAAAAGGATCTTAATACCGCATTTAATGAGTTTACTGCTGGTAATATGGACTTCTGCCAGATTCCTTCCGGTCGTGTCAAGGATGTAGAGAGTCAGTATGGTAAGTCTGACGATGGCTATACCGTAACTCCTGGTAAGCAGGCACTTACAGGCACCAATGCTTCTCTGTATTATTTGGTCATGAACCTTGAAGACAAGACCATGGCGGATATAAATGTACGTCGTGCTATTTCTTTGGCAATTAACCGTCAAAACATTATCGATACCTTGTATGAGGGTACTCGTACTCCTGCAGACAGCCTGTTCCCCGCTCTGATTGACGAGAGTGATGAGAATAAGTGGGCCTATTCCAAGTATGATCCTGATGCTGCTAAGAAGATTGTGGATGATAATAACCTTGCTGGCACCGAGATTAAGCTCTCTTATAATACGGGCGCCGGTCATGAGGATCTCATGACTATTGTCCAGAGTGATCTTGAGAAGGTCGGCTTTAAGGTAGTTCAGGATGGTATGGAGTGGGCAACATACTTGAGCTCTTTGTCCAGCGGTAATATTCAGTTTGGTCGTCTTGGTTGGAATGCTGACTATCCAACCATGGATAACTTCATCTATCCTAACTTCTACTCTACGGCAGAGAATAACTACTCCAAGTTCAATGATCCAGAGATTGATGCTGCCATTCTTGCTGCTCGTCAAGAGACTGATGAGGAAAAGCGTCGTCAAGCCTATCGTGAGATCAATAAGAAGATTGGTGAATCTGTTCCCATTGTTCCTATTATGTTCTATTCTCACATGCACGTTGGTTCTTCTAAGCTTGCGAACTTCTACTTTGATCCTACTAATAAGGGTGACTTCGCTAACGCGGAGATGCAGGCCTAGTATTTAGACTGCTTTTATTGTGTAAGGCAGGGTACCATAGAGCAGGTATCCTGCCTCCTTTCTAATGTATGATGTTTTGTCATAGATATGTCTATAATTTTGCATAGATAAGCATCTATACTTATTGGTCTGTGTTCGTAAGTGTCCCAATAATGAAAAAAAGGATTCTAAGTATGGGGAAGTACATTCTTAAGCGAATTCTCCAATTCATACCAGTATTTCTTGGTGTGACGCTTATTTTATTTGCGATGGAGAATATCGTCCCCGGTGATCCCATCAAGCTTATGGCTGGAGAAAAAAAGCTTGATCCTGTCACCGAATTAAACTTACGCGTTTCATATGGGTTGGTAGAAACTGATGCAAATGGTCAGGCCCTTAAAGACGAGGCTGGCAATGCAATTCCTACGCCTATGTGGAAGCGTTATGTAACGTACTTAAATAATTTGCTCCACGGTGATTTGGGTACCTCTTATCAGCGCAGTGGTCAGAGTGTGGCAAATATTTTGCTTGCTAAATATCCCTATACCATCCGTTTATCTATTGTGGCCATCTTGTTAGAGGCAGCAATTGGTATTGGTGCCGGTATGATTTCCGCAATTAAACGATATTCATTTTGGGATATTTTAGTGACCTTGGTCACTTCCATTTTGGTTGCTATGCCAGCATTCTGGTTTGGTATGTTATTGCAGCTTACCTTTGGTGTTGCGCTCAAGAACCTGACCGGTGGAGCAGTATATCTGCCCATCTCTGGTACAGGTGGCCCTGGTGCTGATTTCCAGGGTTGGGTCTACTATATTCTTCCCGCACTTACCTTGGCAGCAGTATCTACGGCTTATACCGCACGTATCATGCGCTCTCAGCTTCTTGAGGTTATGAATCAGGATTATATTCGTACGGCACGTGCTAAAGGTCTTTCTCGGCGTAATGTCATTTGGCACCATGCGCTTAAGAATGCGCTTATTCCTGTTATTACCTATATTGGTATGGATTTTGGTGGCATGATGGCTGGCGCTATTCTTACCGAGACCGTTTTTAACTGGCCTGGTGTTGGTTTTGAAACCTATCGCGCCATTACGCAGCGTGACTGGCCCATTGTTTTGGGTTCGGTAACGATCATTGTTGTGTTAGTAATGGTTATTAACTTGCTGGTAGATGTGAGCTACGCCTTCCTTGATCCTCGCATTAGGTATGGCGCACCTAAGGACCAAGGGTAGGAGGTGTTTTAGATGGCAGAAGAAAAAAATCAAACCACTACAGCAACTACTGATACGGCATCTACTGCGTCCGCTGCAGCACCTACTCGTACGCTTTGGGGTGATGCTTGGAAGCGTCTTCGTAGGAATAAGCTGGCAATGGGTGGTCTTATCTGGATTATCCTCATGGTTGTTATCACCCTGAGTGCAGACTTATGGGTTCCTCAGGTATTGGGTAGTCCAACACAATCTGACTCTTCTAACATGGCTGCAGTTTCTAGGCTTGCGCCTTCTTTAGAGCATCCGTTTGGTACGGATACCTTGGGTCGTGATGTATTAAGCCGCGTTATTTATGGTGCTCGTATTTCACTTTCCGTTGGACTATTGGCAACCGCTATTTCAACCATCATCGGTTTGTTTATGGGTGCCATGGCTGCATACTATGGCGGTATTTGGGACACGATTATCATGCGTCTTGCGGACGTGTTTCTCGCCTTCCCTTATATTTTGTTTGTTATTACCTTGCTTGCGGTTATTGGACCGGGTATTCAAAACGTCTTTGTTGCAATTGGTGTTTTGGGTTGGCCGTCCATTGCTCGTGTATTCCGCTCGGCAATTCTCACGGTTAAAGAAAACGACTACGTAGACGCAGCTCGTGCTATGGGAGCTTCTGATTTTCGTATTGTTGCACGCCACATTTTCCCTAATTCGGTAGCAACCATTGTTGTGTATGCAACCATGAATATCGGTGGCGCCATCCTTACCGAAGCCGCGCTGTCCTTCTTGGGCATGGGTGTTGTTCCACCAGATCCTTCCTGGGGCATTATGATTCAGGATGGTCAGGTTTATTTGGCAACGCAGCCTTGGCTTATGATTATGCCTGGTATTGCAATTCTTACCACCGTGCTGTCCTTCACCTTGCTTGGTGATGGTCTGCGTGATGCACTTGATGTCAAGATGAAGGATGCATAAGATGGCAAAAAGAAATGATAACTGGGTTGATCTTAAAACGCAGCCGGTACCCGAAGGACATCACCTTCTTGAGGTAGATGACCTAAAGATGTACTTTCATACCCAAGATGGCGTTGTAAAGGCTGTTAATGGGGTGAGTTACACGCTTGATCGTGGAGAGACCCTGGGTGTAGTAGGAGAGTCTGGTTCTGGTAAGTCGGTTACCAGTCTTACCATCATGGGTCTCATCGATATGCCCCCGGGAAAGATTGAAGGGGGAGACGTTCGCTATCGTGGTAAGTCCTTGCTTAAGATGTCTGAGCACGAAATGGAGCATATTCGTGGCAACGACATTGCAATGATTTTCCAGGATCCTATGACCTCGCTTAATCCGGTGTATACGATTGGTCGCCAGCTGGGTGAGGGTCTTCGCTTGCATCGTGGATACACAAAGCAGCAGGCCAATGAGCGTGCTATTGAGCTTTTGGAGCTTGTTGGTATTCCTAATGCTCGTGAGCGTATTAAGAGCTATCCCCACGAGTTTTCTGGTGGCATGCGTCAGCGTGTTATGATCGCCATGGCGCTGGCATGTGACCCTGATATTTTGATTGCGGACGAGCCTACCACGGCATTGGACGTAACCATTCAGGCTCAGATTGTTGAGCTCATGAAGCGTATGCAGGAAGAAAACGGCAATGCCATCATCATGATTACGCATGATTTGGGCGTTGTAGCAGATGTGGCTGATAAGATCATGGTCATGTATGCCGGCTCTCCGGTAGAGTTTGGTACGGCGGATGAGATTTTCTACGAGGCAATGCATCCCTATACCTGGGGTCTTGTTCGTTCCATTCCCAAGCCTGCAATTGACGAGAAGAGCGAGCTTACGCCTATTAGTGGCAATCCTCCTTCATTGGTTCATGTGCCAGAAGGTTGTGCCTTCTCACCACGTTGTCCGTATGCAACGGATGTGTGCCGTACAACAAAGCCTGAGCTGCATGTAACTAAGACTGGGCACTATTCTCGTTGTCATTTTGCTGGTGACGCTGCGTTTGTTGCCAAGAATGCGCCCGAGACTTCTCGGAGCGTCAAGACAGGAGGGGAGAAGTAATGGCCCTTGTAGATAAACACGTTGGCGAGCCTCTCCTGCATGTAGAGCACCTCACCAAGGAGTTCCCTGTAGAGTCCGGTGTGCTTGCAAGCCGTATGAACAAAAAACGCGTCCATGCGGTCAATGACGTTTCTTTTGATATCTGGCCTGGCGAGACCTTCGGTCTTGTCGGCGAGTCTGGCTGCGGTAAGTCAACCACCGGTCGTTGCATCATGCGCTTGATCCAGCCTACCAGCGGTAAAGTTGTGTTTGATGGCAAGGATGTAAGTAAGCTTAACAAGGCTGGTCTTAAGGAAATGCGCCGCAATATGCAGTTCATTTTCCAGGATCCGTATGCATCGCTCAACCCTCGTATGACCATTGGCGAGCTTATTTCTGAGCCTTTGCTTATTCATGGGACTATGCCATCGCGAGAAGAGCGTATTGATTACGTCCGTAGCCTGCTTGATGTGGTAGGTCTTAACCCCGAGCACATCAATCGCTACCCTCATGAGTTCTCTGGTGGTCAGCGCCAGCGCATTGGTATTGCTCGTGCGTTTGCCCTTAAGCCTAAGCTTATTATCTGCGATGAGCCTGTTTCCGCGTTGGACGTTTCCATCCAGGCACAGGTGCTCAATCTGCTTACGGACTTGCAAAAGGAATACGGTACGGCGTATCTGTTTATTGCCCACGACCTTTCGGTTGTTCAGCATATTTCCGATCGCGTTGCTGTTATGTATCTGGGCAATATGATGGAGACTGCGGATTGGCAAACCCTCTATGATGCCCCCCAGCATCCCTATACACAGTCGCTGTTGTCGGCAGTGCCCATTCCTGACCCCGATATTCAACGCACACGCGAGCGCATTATTTTGCGTGGCGATGTACCTTCTCCTATTGAGCCACCTTTGGGTTGTCGCTTCCATACGCGTTGCCCCATTGCTCAGGATGCCTGTTCTCAAGAGCCCATGCCTGAGTTTTCTGAGGTGGGCGAGAAGCACTTTTGTGCCTGCCACTTTGCATCCGTTAATCCCATTAAGGATGCGTCGATTGAGCTGTAAATCAATTGAATTGTAGAGGGTCTCTGCACTCTCGTCCTCAAGATTCTTACAGCTGTACGTAAGCGAGGTAGTTTTGCTACCTCGCTTTTTTGAGGACAAGCCTAAGATGGCACTGGCTTATTAGGTGCTTGCTGTTTGCCGTTTCTACTTTTCGCTTGCAGAAATGTTAGCGCTTTAGCTGCTGCGTATGACTAAAGATATGTTAAGCTAACTTTTAGCTTTATAAAGTTAGGCGTATTGTATAGAAAGTTTAGTCTATGTTACGAAAAACAAACGTACTAGGCTATCTTGCTAAAGGGTTTATGACGCTGCTTACGTCTTTGGCGCTTATTGTCACGCCATTTCAGACGGCATTAGCAGATACACAAAACCCAGTTGGCACGGATTTTGTCCATCCAGATTATATTTTGGTTGATATTTATGCAACCAGGTATCCTTTGTTGTCAGATACAAGCCCTGCTGGCCCAAATCATACAAATCCAAAGCCTGATACCTCCAAACCAAAATACACATCTTTAGTGGCCCGTTATAAAATCAGTGTTCAGGAAGTCAATGGCAAACGTGTTGGCTCAGGTGTTTTTGCA
Source organism: Atopobium minutum 10063974 (assembly GCF_000364325.1). Taxonomy (NCBI): domain Bacteria; kingdom Bacillati; phylum Actinomycetota; class Coriobacteriia; order Coriobacteriales; family Atopobiaceae; genus Atopobium; species Atopobium minutum. Next base: position 1,250,996 of record NZ_KB822533.1, on the reverse strand, counting down.
ACGGATGCAGACGGTAAAGAGATGTTTGCTTATGCGCACCTAGGCGCTTCTGTTCGTAAGCAATTTGTTGCGTATGTTAATCCAAATTCGAGTAGAGATTTTTGGCAGTTTTCCTTCTCACTGCCAAAATATGAGCCCGGTGGTAGCGGCAATGCAATGGAATATAGCATTGAAGAAGCTCCTATGGCTGGGTTTAAGTCGACCAAAACCAAACAAATCACTGATAGTGATGGCGATCCTGTTGTAACGTTTAGCAATGTTCGTAAGCTTGGCGTTTTGACCTGGAAAAAGACTGATGAGGCCACCGGTGAAGCTCTGGCTGGCTCTGAATGGAAACTTACAGGAGCGGATGGCTTTGAGCGCACTATTGTGGATAACGGAGAGTTTGATGAGGACCCAGAAGTAGGTTCGTTCAAGGTTTCAAACCTCTATTGGGGTCAAAACATAGAGACTGGAAACACCTGGGGAACGTACACACTTACAGAGACCAAGGCACCTCAAGGCTATACCATAAGCAGTAAGCTCTATACCTTTACGATTGATGAAAACTACAATTTTGCTGATACAACCGCTCCGGTCAATGCGGGCACGTTTACCAATACCTCTATTCCTGGCACACTTAGCTGGTCTAAGACTGACGAGAAGACAGGCGAGTTGCTTGGTGGTTCTGAGTGGACGTTGACAGACCAGGATGGCACTACTACCAAGGTTGTCGACAATGGCGAGCATGATGAGGACCCAGAAGTTGGCAAGCTTAAGGTAACCAATCTTGCTTGGTCAAAGTATTCTTTAACTGAAACAAAGGCACCTCAAGGCTATGAGCTGCAGAACAAGGTTTATGAGTTTGAGATTTCTCGCGATAAGACCATGGTAAATTTGGATGCAATTCCAAATGCAAAGATTCCAGATCCAACTCCAAATCCAAACCCAAAGCCAAAGACGGTAGATAACAAGAAGGAAATACTGCCAAAAACCAGCGACTCAAATAGTGCATTGTATGCTGTTGGAGTAGGTTTTGCAGCAGTTGTATGTGCTGTTGCAGCAATAAAAATGCGTAAGGAAGCTTAGTGCATCTAGCTAATTCTGATAGCTAGCACAGAGAAGTTACCGCATTAATTGCCAGATAAAGAGGGACTACGGGCGTATATGAACTGCCGTAGTCCCTCTACTGTTGTATGGAGAGTCTGAATACCGTTAAGAAAGGCTTTAATTGCGCTCGTATTGCGTCGTAGCGTTATTAATAACGCTACGACGAGGTTTTTACTAAAGCAGGCTAGCTTGTGTATATCCCTGCACCCGCGTGCACTTACTCCGTAGACCTAATAAGCTATCATTGGTATAAATATATCGGCGATAGGCTTGATGCATCGGGAAGAGACATGGACAGATTACAAGAACTCAAAGAAGCACGTACGGCAGCACATAACGTGGTTGCAAAAATAGATTGCGCTATTTCTTCACTGGACAGCGCTTCTTCTTGGGGCCTGTTTGACCTGATGGGCGGAGAAGCCTTTACGAGCCTCATAAAGCGCAATAAGATTAAAGAAGCCAATCGTAGCATTAGAGGTCTATCTGCTCTGTTGCGTATTCTCAACAAGGAGCTTACAGACGTGAACATGTCTATGCCTCAGCAGATTAGTGATACGCTCACAGACGACATGCTTGATGTTTGGTTTGACAACATTTTTACAGATCTGCGCGTGCAGGGAGAAATTAAAGAGTCTCTACGCAAGCTCAGAGCGTTGAGAGCATCAATTATTGGAATTATCAACAAGCTGGATATAGAAATCCGTGCTTTAGCCTAGTGCTCTCTTAACGTCCCTGCTTGGCACCCTAGCACTCTCTTAACATCCCTGCTTGGCACCCTTGCTTAATAGGCGGCTGTGTTTTTGTCGGGGTATTCAAAGCTGTTAATCACAGAAATTATCAAAATTATTGTTTGCATAAGCAAGCGCATGTGCTATATTACTTCTTGCTGTAGCGCACGTCGGAGTGGCGGAATTGGCAGACGCGCTAGCTTGAGGTGCTAGTGACTACTCAACGGTCGTGCGGGTTCAAGTCCCGCCTCCGACACCAGCGTTAACGCAAACAAGGGCCCCGCAGGGGCTTTTTTTGTATCGCTTTAGGCGTAAGATACGAAGGTGTGGTCGTATGTCAGAAGATTTCCAGACCGATTCCTATCCCTCCACAAGCATTGAACGCGCCTATTCTGTTGGTTCGGGTATTACGGCGCCCGCCACTCTGGCGCGCTTGCTGGACATTACCTCCAATGGAGTCATTGTTTTCTCAAGTACGGGCATTGTGCTTTTTTCTAATGAACGTGCGGTTCATATGCTGGGTGTGCGCTCACTCATTGGTCACAGAATAGACGAGTTTATCTATCCTGCTCAGTCTTTGGGGTCTCAGGTGGCCACTACGGCTTTTGTGCCGCCCTTTGCTACCGATGGTTCCACCTGTGCTGTGGTAGCAAGTCACAGTAACGGCACCGACGTTTTTCTCAGCGTTCGCTGTGATGAAATTAGCGCTCCTGGTGAGAATTACGTGCTCATTATGGAACCAGCCTCATTGCTTGCCGGCTCTCTTAACGAGCAAAGCGATGAGCTTGTCAGTGAGCTGCGCGGAGCCAACAGGAGACTTTCTGGCGTCCTTAACATTGTGCTTGAGACACTGGACTGGAGTGACGTTGCAACGCTGTTTACCAACGTGCTAGAGCAGCTGCGCGACACCATGGAGGCCACAGGCACCTTGTTGTATCTGGCAGAGTCTGACGGTCTTGTGCTGCGTGGCACTACTGCTTCTATGGAAATTTCACGCGTCCCCAAGTACTTATCGCTCGGCGAAGGGATGGAAGTTCACGCCATCGCTGCTGGGAAGGCAATCCGCGTGCAGTTGCTGTCTCCAGAAAAAGAGGATTTGCGTGCCCAGCGTTTTGATACGCGCCGGGTTCTTAACGAGGAAACCAATGAGACCTTTAGCATCCCCGCAAAAGCGCTGTTTCCTTTTACCAGTAGCATTTTGGTGCCCGTATGGTTTGCAGAGCGCGTTATTGCCTTGATTGTTGTGGGCTGGGAGCGCTCTCGGTCGCTTAGACGTGACGATGCGCGCCTTTTGGACTCTGTTGCACAGTACTTGTCTGTGCAGCTCATGGGAGCGCTTACAGACCTTCGTACGCAGCGGCGTGCACAGCTGGATGGTTTTGTCGCCCAGCTCCATGATCGTATATCCAACCAGGATAACTTTACTGCCACCGATGTAGAAGATATGCTCAAAAATGCCTGTGAGCAGCTAGAAGCGCGTTTTGTTCCTCTTAAGGTTGCAGAAGATGGAACGCTACAGTTCTACCATGCAGGTGACGTCTCTAGGCATAGCAAGGATATACCTGTAGATGCGGCGCAGCTTTGTGATCTGGGTACCACGGATGAAGTACTGGTGCGTCTGCTTGCAAACACGGTGGCAGGACGTGAGCTGTCTGCATGGTTGGAAGCTTGTGGTGTAGAAAGCCAAGGTGCCTTTGTGTATTTGGGCACCCTCGCGCAAAAGACCTGGGCGTATCTGGCTCTGCGCCCCCATGAGTCCGAGCCGTTGGATGATATTGAGCTTGCGTTTTTACGTACCGTGAGCACGACGCTTAAGGATGGATTAGTCAGCGCAAAAGCTCGTACTAACGATAAACGCATTGCTCAGGCACTCCAGTTGGGTATGCGCAATGAGCTTCAGCAAGTAGAGGGTATTGCGGCGGATGGCATCTACTCGTCCGCTACAGCTGATGCTTTTGTGGGCGGCGATTTTTACGATCTGATTCGTCTACCGGGGCGTCGCGCCTGTGTCATTTTGGGTGATGTCTCAGGCCACGGGGTAGAGGCCGCATCGGTTTCTGCGGCGGTAAAAACAGCATTGGGTGCTTATGCCTGGCAAGGGCTTAATCCAGCACGTATGGTACGTACGCTTAATCGTTTCTTACTGGGTTTCTCGCGATTGGAGACCTTTGCAACCCTCTTTGTAGGAGTCATTGATTTAGCGCATGGCAAGTTGACGTACTGTTCTGCTGGGCATCCACCTGCTTTGTTGGTACGCTCAGACAAGCAAACCTTGGATGTGCTGGATGTGCAATCGGGTGTGGTAGGCGCCTTTGAGGAGATGAGCTATAGGGATGGTCAGGTGACTATTACCCAAGGCGATACGCTGCTTTTATACACCGATGGCGTAACAGAGGCACGCAATCCTCAGGGTGTTTTCTTTGGCGAGCGCAACCTACGTGAGGCCGCGCTTCGTGAGGCGGCACAGGGTAGTGAGGGTATGCTTGGTCGCTTGCTGGAAACGCTTGATCGCTATACGGCGCGAAGCCTTGAGGATGACGTTGCCATGGTAGAGCTTACGTTTACACAAATCGGCGCTTAATAACTGTATGTAGCTGCTTGTGTTGGGGAACAAAACGAGTATGACACACAAAGCCGACATTGTAGTTTTGCCCCTTTCTGGAGATTTAGACGTAGTATCTACGCCTCGGGTACGTGCAACCATTGATGATCTGATTGAGGATGGCTGTAAGCGCATCATTATCAATATGTCAGATGTGAGCTATGTGGACTCTGCTGGTATGGCCCTCTTATTTTGCGAAATGCGTCGGATGAGAAAATCGGGCGGATTACTTTCGCTGGAGTCAGTGTCCGACAGAGTGTATCGCATGCTGTGCATTGCCTGTGTGGTGGATGTTATTCCCGTGTCGTTAGCAGGCAAAAAGCTTGCAGTGCCCCTACTGGATGCTTCTGTGCATCCGCTGTGGCAAAGCTCCATGATTGTCTATCCCGATAAGCTCGCTGAGGCCCGTAGGTGGGCTGTGCATATGCTGGAGCGCGTAAGCCTTTCTCATGATGATATTTTTGATATGACACTGGCGGCGGGGGAGGCCTTGGGCAATGCGGTGGATCACGCTCATTGTAGTGATGGCTGTATCTACCTTACGTTAGCAACCTATCCAGATCGTGTTGTTGTTGAAGTGAGTGATTGTGGTTGTGGATATGCTCTGTCTGACAGCGAAGAAGCGGTATCAGAGACAGGCAGTGAAGAGCGTGGGCGCGGCATTAAGCTTATGCGCATGTTGGTTGACGTGGTGTCTATTCAAAAAAAGCAAAGCGGCAGCGGTACCGTTGTACACATGGAAAAGCTTTTAAGAGAGTGCAAGCTTCCCTCAAGAGAAGATATGCTTCCATAACGAGAATACGAGCATATGAGTTTCATACGTAATAAAAATCGGCGACAGGTTTTCTGCCGCCGATTTTTTTTAAAACGCCTGCGCTCTTTTAGAAGAGCGAGCGTATGTATTAACCATTAATCATGCTTATCCGATTGCAACCTGTGCGATAAGCAGCAATGCGTTAAGCACGATTGTTGCAATGAGCAGTGGGTTAACAAACTTAAGCCAACGGCTAAAGGGAACATCAACCATGGCGAGCGAGGCCAAAATCAAGCCGGTAGGCGTGATGTAGGAAATAAGGCCCTGACCATAGTTATATGCGGCAATGATGGCAGCGCGAGATACGCCAACAGCGTCGCCCAAGGGAGCCATAATAGGAATGGACAGAACTGCCAAGCCAGAAGAAGAGTTAATAAAGAAGCCCAGAATGCAATAAACGAGCAGCATAACTACGATAAAGACGAAGGGGCTCATGCCATTTACGACACCAGAGAAGTAATTAAGAATGGAGTCGGAGATAAGGCCGTTTTCTAGCAGGATATTAACGGCGCGTGCAACACCGCAAACCAGAGCAACGCTCATAAGGTCTGCAGCACCATCAATGAAGGTGTCCATAAAGTCTTCTTCGGTAAGACCACAGGTAAAGGCCAAAACGGCAGCAGCAGCCAAAAAGACCGCAGTCATGTTATCAAACCACCACTGCTGAGCAACAATGCCCCAGACCAAAACAATGAAGGCACCGAGGAACACCAGAAGGGAAAGCTTCATCCTACCAGTAAACTCCAAGGATTCACCCTGGCCACCCCAACGCTCTTCGATCCTTTCCTTCATGTCATAGCAAACAGATTTAGAAGGATCTTTACGTACCTGGTGTGCATACCACAATACATAAGCAATAGCCATGATAGAGCCAACAACCAGAGCAATAAAGCGCCAATTCATCTGGTCAGCCATGTTAATACCAGCGGCTTTGGTTGCAACGCCAATGGCAAAGGGGTTGAGTGTAGAGTACATGGTACCGACGGATGAGCCAACAAAGATGACGGCAATGCAGGTCATAGCGTCGTAGCCAGCTACCAAAAAGACGGGCATCAGGATGGGATACAACGCGATGGTTTCCTCACCCAGACCAAAGGTAGTGCCGCCCACAATCATGAGAAGCGACAAAACGATAATTAAAATGAATTCCTTACCCTTGGTAATACGGGATAGGGCAAAAACGGCTGAGTTAAGTGCGCCAATCTTATTGAGAACACCAATGCAACCGCCAAGAATAAAGACGAACAAGATGATGTCAATGGTGTCGTATACGCCTGAGATAGGAGCGAGCAGAAACTCAATAACGCCCTGAGGCTTAGCATCGAGCTTCTCGTAGGTGTTAGGGATAGCCACGGGTTTGGAGATTGCACCGCTGGTGTAATCCTCAATCTTGCCAGAAATACCCAGTTTAGTGAGGGTCTCTTGGGTGGCTTCCACCTTCTCGGTTGTCTCGTCAGGGTGCGTAATTATCAATGCATCGTCATCTGCATTGTACTGAAGTTTAGAATAGCTACCAGCTGGTACTAAAAACGTTAAAACCTGCGCAAAAATCATGACGATAAACAGCACCGTAATTGCGGTGGGGAAATGGAGCTTAAACTTTTTGCGCTTAGAGTCTTGTGGAGAACTTTGCTCTGAAAGCGTGGCTTCATCGGCCATAGTTGTTCCTTTCTTCATAGGAAAGTTGCATGTTGTTTGACAGCCCAAGTGTCAACAAAATATATGCCGTAACAATTTAGAAATAATACTAGTATTGACTGATAAAAACGGGGCATATATGTGAACGGCCGCTAGTTCTCCGTGAGTAACAAAAACCGATTTGGCGGTTGCATTACGTTCATGTTTAGTGTAAGCACTTTTAAGCTACGCCAGTCTCTATAAAAAATCGAGGCCGTTTCCCATAAGGGGCGTACCTCGTTTTACTCACTAAGCTGCGTAGCTCTTACGTCTGCGTAGCTCTTACACGCACTACTGCTTTTTGTTAAAGCTGCGTGGACTTACTGATCCTTACGACGAGCAAGAACACCACTACCGGCAATTGCTACACCCAAGCCCATGAGCATGAGAGGAATAACGGTAGAAGCATCGCCTGTTGCAGGAAGAGCAGCTGCGTTATTCCGAACGCTTGCCTTAGCCTGAGTTACCTTGGGCTCATCAGACTCAGGATCGGCAACACTAAATTTAGCGCTTGCCATACCATCTTCAGAGATAATATCGATGGTGTGCTCACCCAGAGCTAAAGTCTTGATGAAGGCTGCAGACAGGGTAACATCAGTAGAGCCCTCGATAGCGGTGTAGTTGGATGGATCGACGGTCTTACCATCTACACGAACCTCCTTGAACAGGGTAAAGGGTGCGCTGGATACAAAGATGGCGTTTTTACCCTTGATTACCTTAGGGGTTTCCTTCTCCATCTTGTAGTCCATGCGGTCTGCGTCATCATGGCCGTTTGTGGTAAAGGCCTTAATGAGAGCGTTACCAAACTCAAAGAACTCGTCATTGCCAAGAATCTTGCCGATTTCCTTAGGAGTTACCCACTTGTAGCCATTCTCGGTAAAGAGCTTGACATAGGTCTCACCATCGTTGGCAACAACCGTAGACCATACGTAGCCCATAGCGCGACCCTTGGTCTCATCGTTGGTCTTATCGGGGAACTGAGCGTTCTGAGACATACCGGTTTCGAGATTGAGGTACGAATTGGTGGTGCCGTCATCATTGACGCCGGTAATGTTTTGGACAATAGCAAAGATCTGGCCAGCCTTGAGCTGCAAAGCCCTTGGAAGCTTAACGGTGTGCATACCAGGAACGGTTGCATCGTAGGTAAACTCCATAACGGGCATGCCGTCATTGGTGGGGTCATTGTCCTTAAAGGCGTCCATGCTCTTGTAGACGTAAACCTGTATGGTTGCCTTAGAGTTAGGCTCACCGGTGTGTACAGAAACAGCGCGCAGGGTCTCATCGCCGTTGGCCTTGAAGACGTTTGCTACCTGAGTGCCCTTATCGGCAGTGCGCAGTACAAAGGGAGACTGGGACTGGTTGATAAGGAAGTCATAGGAGTAGTTATTGTCGTAATCAAAGCCGTCCTTCTCCAGGTCTACGGTGAAGTACGAAGGCGTGTTAATGGAGTGATCATAGTAGGACAGCCAGAAGTAACCAGTGTGCTCGCCCTTGTCGTTAACAATGCCCCACTTTGCCATCTTGGCTGCAGTGGCATCGTCCACACCGAAGTTCTTCTTAAACCAGTCAGCGGAGTTCCAGCTGTTCTTTACCAGCCAAGCACCCTTCTTAAGGCCAGTAACGTTGTTCTTGCCAGCCTGGAACTTGGATGGATCAAAGTTGTCATCCCAGCCAACGATGGTTACGGCATGGGTAATCTCTACCTCAGTAGCGTCGCAGTACTGTGCCCAGTGGTCGCCGTTGAAGTAATCGCTCTTTGAGGGCTGTCCAGGCCTGTAAGAGTCAGCGCCATAACCAATTTGTACAGCACCATACTTTACCAATGCCTGCTTGATGAGCTTATCGGCATAGTCATTATGGCCCTTGTAAATAAGGTGGTCATTCTTATCGGGCACCAGGTTGTTGGGGTTAGGCAAGTAGTACACACCATCTACGTGTACGCCGGGCTTACCCTCTTCTGGCTTGCCGTCCTTATCGGTACGAAGACCCCAGTTGTCGTGCCAATTGCGCATCTTGAGGAAGTTCTCAAAGGTCATCTCGACGCCCTTGGGCCAGTAAGGTTGAGCCTTCTCGGTGGCTACACCCTTCCAAGCGGTAAAGAGCGTTTCTGCCATGGTTGCCCAGCCGCCGCAATCCATGCGGTCGGGTTCCTCGTCAATAGGAAGTACGTCTACCTGGCCTTCGCCCTTTTGGCTGCCGGCCTTTTGCAGATCGTATGCCATCCAAGCAAGGTAGAGCTCAGAAAGGTCTACGCCATTGTCCTCAAGGTTGGACAGAATGGGGTGCATATGATCCTGTGGATTGTATGCCTGAGCTGCAGCGCCACCCTGTGCCTTAAGGATGGCAGACTCAAGAGCTGAGATGGAGGCAAATGCCCAGCAGGTACCAAAGGGAGACTGGTTCTTTACTGGGGTAGTCTGCTTAAGGTTGTTCAGGTAGTACTGAGTGATTTGCTCGATATTGAGGTTGGTATCAATGGAATCAAGCCTGCGAACTTGGCCGTTAACCAACAGCTGGGTTGCGCCAGTAATCTGAAGGCCACCGTTGTGAGAATCGCCCAAATCGCTGGTGGCCAGATCAAAGTCAAAAGGCTTATACTCGTGCATCCACTTAAGGTATGCCTTCCAGTCCTCAGCATCGGTCTTGCCGTCACCGTTGAAGTCAAAAATGACCTTAGTGCCGTAGGAGTTGGTGTTGTCCACTACGGGAGCGGTTAGGGGAGCGGTGGGTGCAGTTGCAGCATTGGTATTTGCGCCGGGTTCAGGCTGTGCGGGCGCAGGATCTGCAGCTGCAGAAGTATCGCTTACCTCATCTGTGGTAGGAGCTGCAGGATCTGTGGTAGGAGCTGCAGGTGTGGGATCTGCGGCAGGGGTGGCAGGTGTTGGATCTGCAACAGCCTCTGCGTTTACGAGTGCCTCATTGTCATCTTCATCCTCAACGGTAGCGTCAGTGCGCTCGACTGCTACAGCATCGGTGCGCTCGACTGCTACAGCGTCGGTATGGCTCGCTACAGACTCAGTAGAGACTGACTCTAAAGCGTGAGCAGCCATAGGCGAGGAAAGCAAGATGGCCAAGGCGGCAGCAGCAATGGCATGCAAGGTGCGGCGCTTTGACCAGGCGCGAATGCTGGCTTTAGCGTTGAGAACTTTAAGACGATAACGGTCGTTCATCGTACCTCCTCAAAAAGGATTAGATAAAAACACGGACTATTGATATGTAGCATGAATACCACAGCAAAAACTTTGCATTTTTGCGAACGATTATGGCTGAATATCAGCTAAATATTCGTTTATCTGAATAATTATTTTACAGCACCCCAGTTTGTGCATAAAAAAGAATTTTTAACGTGTTTATTTTAAGCTCAATTAAATTGTTGAGCGGTTGTTTTGTAGCACGAGCGGTCAATGTAACTTCGATCTTTTCCAAAAGTTTAAAAAAGTGCGTGTGAATTGCGTGTATACAATATATGCAAAAAGTACATTCTGTACCAATGATACAAATATAAGTTCTCGAGAAACACGAAAAAGCGGCTAGGAAAACCCGGCCGCTTACTCACCTGAAAATTGCTTGTTGTTTGCTTATAGGGATGTGGATATAAGAGAATGCTTGAGTAGCATGGTGTGTGGCTAAAGCGTTGCAAGTAGTGCATTGACTTCATCACGGGTAGCAAAGTCTGCAGAGAAAGCACTTGCGGAACCCGTGCAGACACCCATGCGAAATGCCGTAAGCGCATCGTTATTGCTCTCGAGCCAACCGGCGACAAAACCAGCAACCATAGAGTCGCCTGCACCAACAGAGTTGACTACCACGCCTTTGGGAGCAGGGGATTGCAACACCTCGCCCTTCTCGGAGACAAATACCGCTCCTTCCCCGGCCATAGAAATAAGCACGTTACGTGCACCCTTTTCCTGCAACTTTTTGGCATACGGGATGACTTCATCGCGGGTTGTAAGGGTGGTATTAAAAATAGCACCCAGCTCATGATTGTTGGGCTTGATAAGGAAGGGGTGATACTGCAAGACGTTAAGCAGCAGGTCAAGCTCTGCATCCACCACAATCTCTATACCGCGACCAGAGAGGTGAGCCATGATTTGCTCATACATATCAGAAGGTAATACAGAAGGAACACTGCCAGAGATAATAAGCATGTCTTTTGCGGTTAGCTGATCAAGCTGTGCAAACAAGCGTTGCAGCTCATTGGTGGTGATGCGAGGACCTATGCCGTTTATCTCGGTTTCTTCATCCGCTTTAACCTTAACATTGATACGCGTCATACCGGTTTGTGTGTGGATAAAGTCCGTCTTACAGCCATGGGCGGCAACAAGCTGTTCTAATGCGCTACCCGTAAACCCAGCAGTAAAGCCTAAAGCGCAGGAAGCGTGACCAAGATTACCCAGCACAATAGAGACATTAATACCCTTGCCACCAGGCATAACGTTTTCATAGTTAATGCGATTAATCTCACCAGGAACAAGCTTGTCAAGGCGAACAACGTAGTCAAGCGCAGGGTTAAATGTGACGGTATAAATCATGCTAACCAGCCTTAGGTAGAAACTTCTGTGCTGTTTATTATCCGTCATATAGCTAGGTGGTTCCAGCACATGAAAATATTTCGTAGCAAAACTCTTCAGGTACAATGAAGTACAAAAGATTTTCTCGATAAGCACGGTGGCAAGAAAGTTAACGAGAAAGTCAATGAAGAAAGTCACATTCTGTAACCGGCGGTAAAGGGAGACAATGGCACAAAAGATTTTGAGTTTTGGCATTCCTTGCTTTAATTCAGCTGAGTATATGGACCACTGCATCACTTCTATTTTAGAGGGTGCTCAGTATGCGGATGATATTCAGATCATCATTGTGGACGATGGTTCTACGCGTGATAACACTGCTCAGAAGGCAGATGAGTGGGAACAGAAGTATCCTGAGCTTATTAAGGCAATCCATCAGCCTAATGGCGGCCATGGTAGTGCCGTGCTCGCTGGTTTGCAAGCAGCAGAGGGCGTATTTTATAAAGTTGTGGACTCGGATGACTGGCTGAATGCAGATGCCTTAGCTGCATTGTTGGATACCCTGCGCCAGTCTGAGGCGGACAACAAGCAGCTTGATCTGGTCATTACTAATTATGTATACGAGCATACTGCGGACAACACGCGCAACTATGTTTCGTATCGTAGTATCTTGCCTTCCAATAAGGTGTTTACCTGGGACGAGGTGGGTCATTTCCACATGTGGCAAAACCTCCTCATGCATTCCCTGTGTTATCGCTCAGATATTTTGCGAGCGGATGGTGGTACGCCGTTGCCTCCTCATACGTTTTACGTTGATAACATCTATGCTTTTGTACCGTTGCCTCGCTGCAAGCGTTTGTACTATTTGGATGTGGATCTCTACCGCTATTTTATTGGCCGAGAAGATCAGTCGGTTAATGAGACCGTCATGGCTGGCCGCATTGATCAGCAGGTGCGCATAACACGCATTATGATGAAGTCATATCACCTGTATAAAGACATTGAATCCATAAAACTGCGCAGCTATATGGTTAATTACTTCATCATTATGATGGCAATCTGTTCTGTCTTTTCCAAGTTGTCTGACCACGAAGATGCGATGGATGAGCTGGAAAAACTGTGGAATGATTTGAATGAATATGACCACCGCTTGTATCGTCGTTGTCGCTGGGGGGTTGTTGGTGTGAGCACTAATCTGCCTACCAAGTTGGGCACCAAGATCACCATGGGTGGCTATCGTATTGCAGGCAAGATTGTCAAATTTAATTAAGAGTGAGGGCTTGTAGGTACGTGCACCCAATGAGTGCATGTAGCGAGCAAGCATGGATAACGTGCGTATAACGAGCGAGTAAAGATAAGGAAAATGCTGTGAGTTTTGGTCAATTGCTGGGTAATATTGTTTGGATCATTTTAGGTGGTATTACGACGGCTCTCGCGTGGCTTGTGGTCGGTATCTTTTTTTGCTGTACCGTTATTGGTATCCCCCTGGGATTGCAAGCGTTTAAGATGGCACGTCTCACGCTTATGCCCTTTGGTGCACAGATTGTTTGGAATGGTTCTAGTGTAAGTATCGTTGCTAATATTGTTTGGTGCGTCTGTGCAGGGATTTTGATGGCCGCATATTACACACTCATTGGTCTGGTGTACTGTTTGACCATCATTGGCATTCCTTTTGGTATGCAGCTTTTTAAAATGGCGCGTCTGTCCCTTGCTCCCTTTGGCGCCGAGGTGTTGTAATGAAACAGCTTATTGCTTGGATAAAGCAACATCGTGCTGCAGTGCTTTTTGTAGCGGTGTTTGTTGTTGGCATAGCTATCAATGCACTTGATGTAGCTCATGGTCAAATTTGGTTTGATGAGAGCTATTCTGTGGCGCTTGCTACCAAATCCTTTCCGGACATTTGGCGCATTGGTGCAGCAGACGTACATCCTGTTTTGTATTATTGCATGCTTCATGTAGTGTATTTGATCTTTGGTAAAAGCATTCTTGCTATGCGGCTTTTCTCGCTTGTGGGAACTGCGGTGTTAGGCTTGTTGGGCTGGACACATATTCGTAAGGATTATGACAACGTCACCGCCATCCTGTTTACCTTTTTTGTCTTGATGAGCCCTTGGGGCATGCAAGAATCCGTTGATGTGCGCATGTATTCTTGGGCTGCAGTATTTACTATGCTTGTGCTCATCTATACCCGGCGAATTTGTTTAGGCCTGCTTACTCAAGAGGGCTTTAAGGGTATTCCTACTTCTTGGTGGCTGTTTGCTTTTGGGTTTGCTTTGGCATCTGCTTATACGCACTACTATTCTGCTATTGGTGCCTTTGTCTGCATGGCTGTGTTGCTCATTACCATTGAGTATGAGCTGGCGATAAAATCGCAGGGTGCCCGCAAGGCATTGCGTAGTTTCATGCTTGGTGCAGTAGTGTGCTTGCTTGCCTACGCTCCTTGGATCCATGCTATGATGTCGCAGGTTAAAGGGGTTTCTCAGGAGTATTGGATAGAGTTTTATTTTCCTCAAACCCTCCTTGAATTTATAGAGTTTCCCATACGTTCGGTAGCAATTGATGGCATCATCAAAAGTCAAAACCTTGATCTTGAGGTGCTTATTCCACGTATCGCGTTTTTTGTCTTGATGATTCTTATCGTGATCGCCTTAGCTGTATACATTAAAGACCTAGTAAGGGCAAAGAAAACCCATCATATGCTGAGTACCCAGCTGCAACGGAGCTGCTCTATCGTCAGCCTTTCTGGTGCGTTGAGCATGCCCTTATTGTTGCTGTACGGCACTATTTTGCTATCTGCAGGTTTGTCTCTTGCGATTCATCAGTCCATCATGCAGGCACGGTATTTATCGTGCATCGCAGGCGCTGCCTGTTTGGCACTAGCGGTGTTATTTGCAAAGCTTATAGAAGATGGCGCTTCTAGTGCTCATGCAGGGTCTACTCAAGATACTGCTGTGTCTAATGATGCAGCTGCAGCATGGGATAAGGCACCATTAGGCAAAGGGCTTTTTACTAAAAAGGTATTGTTAGGTGTTGCGATACTCAGTTATGCCATTTTAGGTGGTGCTAATCAGCTGCAGATTTGCAAAGCAAGTTATGACTGGCGCAACTGGGCTGTGGTGGATTACTATCGCGATGTCGTGCATACAGATGGTGGGTCCTTGCTCCCGGTATATTCAGAAGGCAACATTGGCAGCAATATTGTTGCCGCAGCGCCGCTGTCTATCTATGTACCTGAGTCCACCATCCTCATTCCCACCAAAATGCGTGCGTATGAAGCCTATACGCCTTCCATTGAACTGGTAGATGATGTAGCTGCCCACGCTAAGGAGCAGCATGGACGCATGATATACATAGGCAATGGCTCAGATGATCAAGCAGCACAAGAGTTTGCCCGCAAGATAGGTGCATCCGTTGTAGAATCAAAGACGTTTTGGCGTCCTTATAAGTCCAATATGTGGACCATTTCTATTTTGGAGAGGCCGTAGATCATATATGACTCGTTTATCCCTTGTTGTTCCTTGCCACAATGAGGAGCAAACTGTAGAGCTGTTCTATGCCACTGCGCATTCGATCGAGATAAAGGAACTGGCTCAACGTGGGGTGGCATTGCGCTTTGTGTTTGTAGATGATGGCTCTCAGGACCATACTTTGGAAAAGTTGCGCAAGCTGGCAGCAGCTCATGAAGAAGTGTCATACCTATCCTTCTCACGCAATTTTGGGAAAGAAGCAGCGTTATTAGCGGGCTTGCAAGCGGCTGTTCAATGTGGCGATTTGATTGCGGTTATAGATGTTGATCTGCAAGATCCTCCCAGCTTATTGCCTCAGATGTGCGACTTAGCGCTTGGCGGTGAGTATGACCGCATTGCGGTGCGTCGCACTTCTCGCGAGGGTGAACCGCCTATTCGTTCTTGGTTTGCTCGCCGTTTTTACGGACTCATGTCTCATGTGACAGATTTAGATTTACGCGATGGTGCGCGTGACTTTTCTGTTATGTCTAAGCGCTTTGTTGAGGCAGTGCTTTCTTGCGGTGAGTACAACCGCTTTACCAAGGGCTTGTTTGGCTGGGTAGGGTATCCCACTACCTGGATTGAGTACTCTAATGTAGAACGTGCGGCAGGGGAGACTAACTGGTCGTTTTGGTCTTTGGTTCGCTATGCTTTTGACGGTATTGTTGCGTATACCGTAAAGCCGCTGGAAATGCTTATGGCTATTGGTGCTGTGATGTCCGTATTGGCGCTTCTTGCCCTTATTTTTGTTGTGGTTCGTGCGCTGCTGTTTGGCGATCCTGTTTCTGGCTGGCCTTCTTTGATGGCAATGATTTTGCTGGCGACCGGTTTTATCACCTTCGGTTTGGGCATCATTGGCTTTTACCTATCCAAAATTTACCTGGAAGTAAAAGACCGTCCCGTCTATTTGATTAAAGAAACAAGCAAGCAAGCTTGGCAGGAAGATCCAGCCAAGCACTTGCATAACGGGCGGTAAGCGCTGGACTCTCAGCGCAGCTCAATGGTAGAGGCACCGTCGATAATGACGTTGGTATTGTAAAACTCCTGCAATGCTGCAATAGCATAGCTTGTATCGGCACTACCAGCCGTTTCATAGCTGGAATGCATAGCAAGCTGCGGCAGGCCTACGTCTACAGCATGGATGCTTACCTGGATGTTTGATAAGTTACCCAAGGTAGAGCCGCCTCTTCTGTCAGAGCGGTTGGAAAAGAGCTGTGTAGGTACACCGGCCTTCTCGCATACCGCAACAAAAACGGCACGACTAAAGGCATCCGTTGTATAGCTTTGGTTAGCGCACTCTTTAATAACGGGACCCTTGTTAAGGAAGCACTGATTGGTGGCATCGTAGAGTTCGGGATGATTGGGATGCAGGGCATGGGCATTATCAAAGCTCACCATAAAGCTGGCGGAAAGTGCACGTAAATAGTCCTGTTCATCCGCACCCATACTCAAAGATAGGCGCAGCAAGCTGTCGTGCAGCAGGGTGGAGAGCGCGCCCTGTTTGGTACACGATCCCACTTCCTCGTTATCAAAACAGCTCATCACACTAATGGTATGCTCGTTGTTGGATTGAGTGAATGCTTTAAGACTGGCAAAGGTGCACTGTAGGTCATCCAGTTTAGGTGAGGATACAAACTCGTTGGCTGCACCCCATACGCAAGCGCGTTGACGATTAACCAGATAGAGGTCATGGGCCACAATATCGGCCGCATCCACTTCTAGCCCGCGAGCAACCATACGCATGACATCTGCTTCTTCTAGCTCTCCTGCCGAGAAGAGCGGGCAAAGATCCACAGCATGATTGTATTCAAAGCCCTTATTGGCCTCACGGTTAAGATGGATAGCAACATGAGGAATCAGTGCAACGTCTGCATTGGAATTGTATAGGCGGCTTTGAATACCGCTTTTGGTGCGTACCAGCACACGACCAGCTAATCCTAGAGGGCGATCCAGCCAAGTTGAGTTGATCATGCCGCCGTAGCCTTCAACGCTGAGGCGTACATAGCTGTGCGGACCCTGCAGTGTGGGCTGTGCTTTGAGTTTAAAGCTGGGGGAGTCAGCGTGGGAAGCAACAATCTGAAAATGGAACGGTGCCGTTTGATTAGACTGATCTGATGGGTTGGCCTTATCTGAGGCACTCTTGCTGGCAAGTCCATCTAGCGCGTGGGCACCTACCTTACACGCAATAACACTGGAGCCGTTGCGTGTAGTGTAATAGTTTTTACCTGCTGTAATGCAACCCGACCAATCCGAACCCTCAGGCAAATAGATAAAGCCATTTTGGTCTAACGTCTTGCAAATAGTTGCTGCAGTATGAAACATACTGGGAGAGTTTTGAATAAACGAAATAAGGTTTTGGGAATCTGCAATCCTGTCCACAGCTACCTCCAAAGCAAAATAAGACAATACCGTGCTGTGTATGGAATGTATGCGTCTCATACACGGATTATGTGACGTCTACTTACAAAAACTGAACGGTCACATAAAAAAGCTTAGCACCAACAAAGCACATCTTGCACCCGTAAAGCCGCAACACGTAAAATAAGTAAAGCAAGCAAAGGAGCCATAGATGAATCCGCTGCAATCAGTAAAGCTTACATATCATATTCCAGGAGAACGTGCTCGCTATGAGCTTTTTTTGGGTAGCGACCGCGTGGCAAGACCCGTTGCCTATGCTCGTGAGATTGGCTTTTACGTCCAGGCCGAGAAGGACGAGTGGCATATACATGTTGTGCCAACCAAATGGATAGTTATTGACCAACTTACGATGGTGCTCAAGGTACCCCAAAAGGATGCTCAGACCATCTTTTTTAATGGCTATCAATCGGATACCGATTGCTATGAACAATCTGTCTCTGGTAAGACTAAAGCGCTACCGTTTTATCCCCGTTCTCTTATCAACGCTACTGCGGCAGACGTTATTGGTGATTACCGCTTTGTAAAACAGGATTCCCAGGCTGGCCATCAACATGGCTTCACCTATGGGTATATGCGGCGTGGTTCTAACGTTACCCTGTTTGGCTCTTTGGACGAGCATGACGGTCTTACGCTTATCCGTCAGAGTGCATCAAAAGAATTGCTTTCATTTGAGAAGGAGCCTTCCGCTGCAGCTTTAGAGCCCAAGGTAGACTATGATATTTTGGCGGTGTGCATCCTTTCTGGCACGATGGAAAACGTTACGCGCCATTGGCTTGGTCGCTATGCAATCCACTCGCTGGATGCCCGACCTACTATTGGATATACTACGAGCTACGATGGTATAACGCATCCTACCGCTGCTTCTGAACAGGCTCGTGTGGCAGATGTCAACGAGTCTGGTGTACACAAAAGTCTTACTGCTTTTACCGATCTGTTGGCGGAATCAAAGTTACACTTCGCCGGTATTGATAAGGTATTTCAGATAGGAGAGGGTTATTGCACGGTGGGAGACTGGCTTAATCCTCATTCTGAACGCTTCCCTCATGGCATGGCAGAAATTGCACAAGCAATTCGTGACACAGGCCTGCGTCCAGCTTTATGGTTGGCTCCCTTTGTTGCCCAGAAGCAGTCCGTGGTAGTGCGTGAACATCCGGATTGGCTTCTCACTGATATTGAGGGTAAGCCCCAAAAAGTGAGTGCCAACAATGGTGGTCTGTACGCACTTGATGTGTGTAATAAGGAAGTCCAGGCTTATATCCGCACAGTAGTACATACGGCAGTGCATGAGTGGGGGTTTGAGTATCTTAAGATTGACTATACCTATGCCGCCGCCCTTATCGATCATGCCGGTCATAATCGTGCTCAACTTACCTGCGCTGCTTTGGATATCATTCGTGCAGCAGCTGGCGAGAAATGCAGTATCTCGTTGGGTGCTGCGCAGCTTTGTTGTGCGATTGGTCGTGCACAGTTTTGTGAGATTTCTTGTGGTACCAGCAGTGATTGGGATGGCCGCATGTTTGGCCGCCTTAACACCCGAGAGCGCAAGAGTACCAAACATGCTCTTCGTACCATTGCTGCTCGTCAAAGCCTCAACGGGCATGCATTTGGTGTAGATCCTGGTGTGCTGGTGTGTAATGACCCTTCGGTTTTAAAAGAGGGTCGTCGTAACCAAGTGATAGATGCGTTTACGGGCAATACCCAAGCGCTTATTATTTCAGGTGCTATTAGTACGTGGACTTCTGAGCAGCGTAAAGCGTATATGATGGCCATAAAACAATTTGCAGCGCGTCACGGTGTTGTGAGATAAGTAAGATGGGTGGAGGATTACAAAATATACCTTGCACGACAGCTGTTATTGTCGTATAGTTACCTCCGCTACATTTTGTAGTGCATTCGGGCGATTAGCTCAGGGGGAGAGCGCTTCCCTGACACGGAAGAGGCCACAAGTTCAAATCTTGTATCGCCCACCAAAAATAGCAGGTCAGACGGTGTTTTCGTCTGGCCTTTTTTGTTTGGTAGCGAATTGGTTGCGAATTTGGTAGCGAAAAATTTTCCATAAAAAGAACTCTGGAGAAGTGGTTAGTTAGTGCTTTGCGGTTTGTTTGTGCGTGTTACGAACAACACGAGCAACAAAAAACGCCACCCTTTATAGGTGACGTTCAATGAACCTTTATTTGAAAAGCTGGACTATGATTCTTTGTATGCTACTAACATAGAAGAGCCAATCTAGGCCATTGCACTAATTCCTGTAGAAATGATAGCCAAATTAGCTAGCCCGTCCATAAAGACTTTAAGATTAGCGGCGTTCGCTGCTTTTTGGGAAGACATATCGTCATAGCCTTTATACGAAATAGATTCTGCTTGAACCACGTCTTGCTGTGCTTTTTCTACAGCGCTACCAGCCATTGCTAACCCGAACGAGCAAAGAAGAAGCGCGACTATTGATCCCATAAGTGCCTTTTTTGCTGTTGCGGCATACTTTTTAATTGGCGATAGCGGTTCTTCTGTAGGCGTAGTTGTTGGTGTGTTTACGTTTTCTTCCATGGTTACTCTTCTTTATATGAATTGCATTGGATAGTGATGGGTCTGTTGTAAGCAAAGAAGAAAAGCTTGTTGACTGTTTTGCAAGCCAACAAGCTTTTGATTATGAGTGCATCTTAGCTTTACTCGAGCAACTTACTTCTTACCCTGGTTAGCTACCGCGTTAATCTTTGCCTCAATGGTTGCGGCGTCACCGATGTAGTGCTTATCTACAATGTTCCAGTCCTTGTCAAAGGTATAGGACAGAGGCACACCGGTAGGGATGTTGACCTTAATGATTTCTTCTTCACTAAGACCTTCAAGCTGCATAACAAGAGCACGAAGGCTGTTGCCATGAGCGGCAATCAGTACACGCTTACCGGCTTCGAGCTCAGGCTTAATCTCCTGCTCAAAGTACGGCCATGCACGGGCAACGGTGTCCTTCAGGCACTCAGTAAAGGGAAGCTCATCGGCAGGTACATCACGGAAGAGCTCAAGTACGTGGGGATCCCTAGGATCACCAGGGGTTAGTGCAGGGGGTTGAATATCATAGCTACGACGCCACTGCATGAACTTCTCTTCGCCGTACTGCTCAAGAGTTTCGGCCTTGTTTTTACCCTGAAGTTCACCGTAATGACGCTCATTGAGTTTATAGGTCTTGTGTACGGGCAGCCAGGCGCGGTCCATCTCGTCAAGAATAATATTGAGCGTGTGGATAGCGCGCTTGAGAAGGGAGGTATGGCAGACGTCAAAGTCATAACCTGCCTCCTTGAGTGCCTTTCCGCCAGCAGCAGCCTCAGCTCGACCAGTATCGGTAAGATCTACGTCGGTCCAGCCGGTGAAAAGATTGAGCTTATTCCACTCACTCTCACCATGACGCACAACAACCAGCTGCATGTTCTTCTCTTCTGACATATAGACCCTTTCTCCTAGGGATGACGTTTCCCATGGTTGTGTATAGAACCTTTGGGCACTTATACGCTACCACAGCCCAGCTTAAAGTTGTTGCTAAAGTACGGCTGCTTAGCAGTTTTTTAACCACCTTTTAGCAGAAATCATGTTGACAACAATAAGGTACCTCCATATATTGAGGACACAGCAATAAGAAACAATATAAATAAATAGTAAACAAGTTTAAAAGGAGATGAAAATGGGCAAGTCTACTTCTTCGGCACAAAAACTTCAGCAGCATCTTATGAACGGCGTTTCGCACATGATTCCTGTCGTTGTAACCGGCGGTATTCTGTTTGCAATCGCAACAATGCTCTCTCTTAACTCGGTAACTACCGCAGGTTCTGTGCAGGCAAGCAATATTGTTATTGATGTGTTGAGCAAAATTGGCGGAACAGGTCTTGGTCTTATGGTTCCTGTTCTGTCCGCTTATATTGCTGCTTCTTTTGCAGATCGCCCTGGTATTGCGCCTGGTCTTATTTGCGGTCAGCTTGCCGTAACTGTTGGTTCTGGTTTTATTGGTGGCATTATTTCTGGTATTCTTTGCGGTCTTCTTGCAGAGCAACTTAAGAAAGTGCAACTACCTAAGTCCATGCTCTCCCTTAAGTCCATTATGATCATTCCTCTTGTCACCTCTCTCGTGGTGGGTACCATCATGATTTGTATTGTTGGTGCACCCTGTGCTTGGCTGTTGGATACGCTCACCAAGTGGCTCACCTCAATGAGCGGTGCAAGTGCAATTATCGTAGGTATTATCTGCGGCGCTATGATTGGTTTTGATCTGGGTGGACCGGTAAACAAGGTTGCATATTCTACAGGTGCAGCTGTGGTGGGTACCGAGGTTATGGCTGGTAACAACTGTGCATTCTTTGGCCCCATTGCTTTGGCAATTTGTGTACCTCCCATTGCAGTTGGTCTTGCTTCCTTTATCTTTAAGAATAAGTTCTCCCAAGAGGAGCGTGATGCTGGTATTGGCGCTATTGTTATGGGTGCTTGTGGCATCACCGAGGGTGCAATTTCTTATACCACTACCGATCCCGGTCGTATGATTCCTATCAATGTAGTTTCTTGTGCCTTTGCCGGCGGTGTAGCAGGTGCTTTGGGTACGTACTGCAATGCTGCATGGGGTGGCCTGGTAGTTCTTCCTGTTACCTCAATCGCCACGTATCTGATTTCTTTAGCTGCAGGCATTGGTTTGTATCTAGCGCTTATTTTCTTCTTTAAGAAGGATTACGTAGAGGAAGAAGTCAGCTCTATAGAAGAAGATGATCTGGATATTCAGATTGAGTTCTAAGGCTCCGTTCACCTGTTGTATACGCTTAATCATATGTCGCAACGACATCTAATAAAGGAGATTGTATCGATGAAAATCATTGCTGTTACTGCTTGTCCCTCTGGTGTTGCACATACCTATATGGCTGCTGAGGCTTTAAAGAAGGCTTGCGCCAAGGCTGGTGTTAAGTGCAGTGTAGAAACGCAAGGCTCTATTGGTATTGAAGATGCTCTATCTGAAGCAGATATTGCTCAGGCAACCGCTGTTGTTCTTACCACTGATATGCCTATTAAGGGTGCTGAGCGTTTTGAGAAGCTTCCTAAGATTAGACTGACCGCCGGGCAGGTAATCAAGTCTTCTGACGCAATTGTAGCTAAGGTTCAAAAAGAGCTTGGCTAAGCTAGCTCTGCCAATAAGCGTGGTATGTAGTTAGATGTGCTAGACGAGCCCAACAGTAAACTTATCCAGCGCTTTTCTCTGCTTAGAAGATAGGGAATCAGTAATAAGACCTTTAAACTCGTTGAGGGTGGCAAAGTTGTAATTACCGCGAGAATCAAATTTATGGGAGTCAGCCATCAAATACGCCTGATTTGTATTTTCTAAAACAGCATGCTTAACCATACCATCGTCCATCTCAAAGGTGCTTACAGCTCCGGTGAGAAGGTCGATGCCAATGGCACCAATAAAAGCTTTGTCAAAAGTAAAGTGCTCAAGGTTAGCAATGGTGAGCGTGCCAACAAAACCATTAAGGTCCAAGCTTACCGTACCACCAGGGCACATAACAGAAAGCGCTGGATTTTCTGCCATAATTTGCAGGCTGTCCATCATGTTAGAGACAACCACACAACGCTTTTGACCTGCAGCAAGCAAGCGAGCCAGTTCTAAATTAGTGGTAGAGATATCCAAAAAGATACTGTCTCCAGCAGCGATAAGATCATACGCTTTAGTTGCCACAAGGTATTTCTCGGCAGTATAGGTATTTAAGCGCTTGTAGACCGTACGTTCGGGGGTCTCAGCAATGCTAATTGCGCCACCGTATACTCGCTTAAGGATGCCTTGCGATTCCAGCTGGCGTAAATCCTTGCGGATACAGTCAACCGTTACATTGAATTGTTTGGCAAGATCTGCCACAGCTACACGTCCGTTATTTTTTACCATGGTGGCAATAGCGTTTTGTCGTTCTTTGAGGAACATAGACTCTCCTCTAAAGTTGGATTGTTTTTAGTACACCAATACTAAACAATACATTTGCAAAGATATTCAAATATGTGCAAGATTATCGATTAGCGGTTAAAAATCGGTATTGTATTGAAATAAAACAATAACTAACAATAAAAAACAATTGTAAACCAATATATAGCAATATAAACTGGTCTCATCAGATGGTTCGCACTCAAAACTGTGTTGGGAGATACGTATGCTCAGTGCTCGGACTCAAGCAATCAAGGATTCTTTGTTCGCACAACCTCGTCAAATTGATCTTGAGCGTGCTCTGTTATACACCCAAAGCTGGAAGCAGACAAAAGGGCAGCCTGTTGTAATGAGTCGCGCGCTTGCTTTGCGTCACATTCTTGAGCAGCACGAAATTGTGATTGACGAGTATGACTTGCTTGTTGGTAATCGTACCCGCACGCCCCGCGCCGGTGTGCTGTCTCCAGAAATGTCTCCGTATTGGATTGTGGATGAGCTGGATGCTTTTCCCACTCGTCCGCAAGACAGGTTTGAGATGAGTGAGCAGGACAAATGCAGGTTTAAGGATGAGCTGCTCAGCTATTGGAGCGGCAAGTCGCTCAATGACTGGTATCAGGCACATCTGTCTCAGCAGGCAGCAGATGCGCAAAAGACCAAGATTTTCTCGGTAGCCCAGACCGATAAGGGCCAGGGGCACATTATTGCCGACATTCCCGCTGTGCTGTCGCGCGGGTTTGCAGCTCTTGCTGCGGATGCCCACCAGCGTGCTGCACAAGATCCGAGCAACGAGTTTTATGCGGCAGCAGCCGTGTGCTTGGATGCAACAATTGTGTACATACAGCGCTATGAGCAGGTATGTCGCACGATGGCGACCACGGCAGGCGAGAAGCGCGCGCAAGAGCTGCTGGATATGGCAGAGGTGCTGGCGCATATTGCCACCAATCCGGCGCGTGATTTGCGGGATGCTCTGCAGCTGGTGTGGTTGACAGAACTGGTGTTGGAGCATGAGTCCAATGCAAGCTCCATTTCTTTGGGTCGTATGGACCAGTATTTATGGCCGTACTATCAGGCAACACGTGCAGCGGGCGTGTGTGAGCAGGATATTCGTGAGCTCATACAGTGCTTCTACCTCAAAACTAATACCATTGTGTTTGTGCGATCTACGGATAGCGCCAAATCATTTGCCGGCTTTCCCTCGGGCTTTAATCTGGTGGTAGGTGGAGTTGATGAAGCGGGCAACGATGCTTCCAATGAGCTGTCCGAGCTTTTGCTCGATATTCAGAAGGACACGCGCTTGCCTCAGCCCAACCTGTCTTTGCGCGTGTTTTCTGGTACACCTGAGTCGCTGTATCACAAGGCTGGAGAGGTTATTCGTTTGGGTGATGGTATTCCTCAGTGCTTCAACGATGAGGTAAACATTCCAGCATTTGTTAACCGTGGTGTGAGTCTTGAGGATGCCCGCGATTACGCTGTTGTGGGCTGCGTGGAGCTGTCCATCCCGGGTCGCATGTACGGTTTGCATGACATCTCTATGTTCAATATGGTGCGCTGTCTGGAGATTGCCATGCGGGCCCGTCCTGAGGGATACCGCAGCTTCCAAGAGCTTCTCGATGCGGTGGACGCTGTTATCGATAGCTATGTTGCCCTTATGGCGGAAGGCTGCAATGCGTGCGATGTGGCTCATCAAAAAACCAGTCCCACGCCCTTGCTCAGTGCGCTGGTAGCGGATTGCATGACAAATGGCAAGGATATTACCGCAGGTGGAGCGCGGTATAATCCCTCTGGCGTGCAAGGCGTAGGCACCGCAAACCTGGCCGATTCCCTCATTGCAATTAAGTACGCCGTATTTGAAGAGAAGCTCCTGAGCTGGCAAGAGCTGGTGGGTCTGCTTGAGCGCAACTGGGCAGGAGAGGGGGATGAGGTATGGCGTCAGCGCCTGATTAACGCCTATCCCAAGTACGGCAATGATATTGATGAAGTGGATATGCTGGGTCGTCATTTCTTGGAGCACTATGGACATGAGGTGGAAAAGTACACCAATCCTCGTGGCGGCCATTTTCAGCCGGGTAGCTATACCGTGTCTGCTCATATTCCGCTTGGCGAGAAGTGCGGTGCCACGCCCGATGGTCGTTTTGCACATGAGCAGCTGGCAGATGGTGGCCTGAGTCCTATGGCAGGTCGTGATACTAACGGACCTACCGCAAGCCTCAAGAGCGTGTCCAAGCTCAAGAATGTTTTGGATTCCAACGGTAGCTTGCTCAATGTAAAATTCTCGCCAGCAGCCTTGGCGGGCGAGAGTGGGCTGACTAAGCTTGAGGCATTTCTCAAGGCTTTTTCTCGTTTGGGAATTCAACATGTGCAGTTTAATGTGGTCGATAAGAAAACACTGCTTGATGCTCAAATCCATCCAGAGAATCACAAGGATTTGATTGTGCGCGTGGCGGGGTATTCTGCCATGTTTGTTGAGCTGTCAAAGGCTGTTCAAGATGACATCATTAGCAGGACCGAGCATGTCCTCTAGGCATACTGCTCCATCCTGTGGGCACGACGTCACATCCTGTGGGCAAGACGTTACAGCCTGCGGGCACGCTGCTACAGCCCCTAGGCAGGCGGCTACGTCAGCAATAATTACCAATGTACAGCGCTACTCCCTTCATGATGGTGGCGGCATCCGCACCGTGGCCTTCCTGAAGGGATGTCCTTTTAGCTGTCCTTGGTGCTGTAATCCAGAAAATCTTTCCTTTGAGCCGGAAGTATCCCTCAAAGAAAACCTGTGCATCCATTGCTCGCCGCGCCCTGATGGTGCTTTGTGTGCTATTCCACCTGCCCTATGTCCCACCCGTGCCAAGACTATCATGGGCACTAAGCGTAGCGTGGATGATCTGTTGGAAGAAGTGCTGCGCGATCGTATCTTTTTTGAAGAGAGTGGCGGTGGAGTAACGCTTTCTGGTGGAGAAGCCCTTGCGCGCGAACCCTTTGTGCGATCGTTTTTTGCTGCAGCAAAGGCACAGGGCTTACATACGGCTTTGGAAACTACCCTTGCGTTGCCCCTGCAGGATGCTCAAGCGCTGGTAGCGGTGGTGGATAGCTTTTTGGTTGACTTCAAAATTGCGGATCGTGCTACGAGTAAAACCCTTTTGGGGCTTGACCCTGACGTAAGAGATGCCAATCTTAGGACGATTTTATCGAGAAGGGCGTCTGTGGTGGCACGTATGCCCATTGTACCTGGTTATACAGACGGGCTGGATAATGTGCGTGCCAATGCAGCAAAATTGTGTGAGTTGGGAATTGTTCGTGCGGACGTACTTCCGTTTCATCAATTGGGAGAAAATAAGTACAGTTACGTAGGACGTCCCTATACCATGCATGAGGTACAGCCACCAAGCGCTGAACAAATTGCGGGAATTGTAGCAATTTTAGAGAAGGTAGGCTTATCTGTTGTAATTGATGGTGAATAAGTTGGCCGGTGTAGGTATACTTACGTAAGGAAGTAAGAATACTTACGTTTATAAGTTAAAGTTTCATAGTAAGGTACTAAATGAATGGAGTAGGAATGGAGCTAGTACTCGATACAGCCGATGCACAAGCCGTTAAGGAAGTTTCTGAGGTTCTTACTGTCTCGGGCGTTACCACTAATCCAACTATTATTACCAAGAGCGGTAAGACTCCCGAGCAGGTTGCAGATGAGATGCTCAATGTACTTTCCGACGATCAATCTTTCTTTATGCAGACGGTTGCCACTGATTTTGAGGGTATGATGGCAGATGCTCGCAAAATTTGTTCTCTTCGCTCTAAGAATATGTATGTAAAGATTCCTGTTACGCATACAGGTTTGCGTGCAATTAAGGCGGCTAAAGCAGAAGGTCTTGGTGTTTTAGCTACTGCTATTTATAATGCTGACGCTGCATTTATGGCTGCTATGAATGGTGCAGATTACCTTGCTCCTTACGTAAACCGTATGGAAAGCTATGGGGACGGCATTGGTCAGGTTATGGACTTGCTGGAGATGCTTTCCATTAACAATATGAGCACCAAGGTTATTGCTGCGTCTTTCAAGAACCCTCATCAGGTTCATGAGTTGATTGTTGCTGGTATTCAGGCTGTTACTATTCCTCCTGCAGTTGCCTGGTCTATGATTGACCATCCTGGTACTCAAATTGCTGTAGATGAGTTTTCTGCTGCTTGGCGTGAGGCTTTTGGCCGCGACACCTTCATGTAAGGTTTAGGGCAAACGTTATATAACCTACTTGGATTCTTTTGTCACGTCCTGCGCAAAGCATAGCGGATACAACAACAAGAGCGACAGGGCCGCATAACCTTGTCGCTCTTTACGTTACTGCTACACAACATCGTTGCCGTTAGCCATCTTTGGCATGGCAATACGTACTACTTGTTGTTAAGGAAGTCCTTTACACGAGACTTACCAGTTAAAACAGCACCTGCTACTGCTGCGATTGTGCCGGCTGTAAGGGGTAGTACCGCCAGTTGAGAGTCACCCGTTTGTGGTAGTGCCTGCTTTTTGTTCTGAGAAGCCCCTGGTTTATTGGCTCCAGGTTTATTAGTGGTACCAGGCTTGTTTGCTCCAGGTTTATTGGCAGGGTCATTATTGCCTGCAGGAGGCGTGACGGGCTTATCGGGAATTGCAGTAACCTTAGCTGTTATATTCAGCGTTTTAGTGTCGGTATCTTTAAGCGTTGTAGGTACCCAAGCGCTGAGCTGAATACCGTCGGTGTAACCAAAGCTTACAGCGCCAGCCTTGGCATCAATAAAGTATTTGTAAGAATTGTTTCCGCGCAGTTTACCATTTTCATAGATAAAGCCTGGATTCATCCAGGTGTCGAGCGCACGCATACTTGGTCCGTTATAGCTCATGTGCATAAACAAGTTTTTACCGGAGATGCCAACGTTAAGGTTTCCTTGGTCATCCTTCTTGATGTCCCAAAGGTTGTTTGCATCTACGGTTGCAATCTCTTGGTTCTGATCGATGGTTGTTTGTGTGCCGACAAGACCATTGGCGTCGTTAACGCCTACGAGGTAGGTTTTGCCTTCAGATTCATAGACAAGGGCAATTTTTGTTGTCCTGCCTGGATACCATTAGGGCTCTTTACCCACACATCACGCGTTTTTCCAGGAATAACCTCTTCTGTAAAAGAGACATCGTGGGTAAATTGAGCAGTAACATCCTTGCCCTTATCGTCCATGATGCTAAGGACTTTAACCGTATACTTCTTATTGCTTTCAAGGCCTGTGACCTGTGTCTGCAACTGATTAAAGGGCAATTTTTGAGGAGTGCCTACCTGCTTACCGTCTTCATCAAAGACTCCAACAGTTACGGTATATCCCTCGTATTTCTTATCCCTATTAGGAGCCGCAACAGGGGTTGCCGCTGTTGCGTAGGCAGCTGGGGCGATGGGGGTGTGCGCGAGCGCAGGGGTAACAGAACCTGCAACAAGCATGAGAGCTAATGCGCCCGATGTTGCAATCTTAAAGGTCTTTCGTTCTGATATAACGTCTCCTCCTAGCTTGATAGAGCTTGACCTTGTATCAAAAAGCTTTACAACTAAATAGTTAGCTTGAGATAACTATTTTATTATTAAGTTATCAAATAGTTAGATCGATGTAACTATCAAATCATCTAATTTTATAAACAAGTTACATTTACTGAGTGCTGTTTTTTACCTTAGTTTAAATACCGAGAAAAAACCGCAGAATGTTTGATTGTAGCTGAAGGCTTAAAGCAGTAAATAACTCTTACTTTAATGTATAAACCATGGCTAACTTCTACATTCTATTCATTTTTTTGATAAAAATATACACGTTATATAGCTAAGTGTACTAAGCTATACCTAGTGGCATTGGTTGCCATAAAAAGGGAGAGTAAAAGCAAAAAAGGAAGAATAGAGGATGCTATGAAACTGTTGCGTGCTATGCGTGAGCCCCTTAAGTATGTTCAAGGTAAGAATGCTCTTCTTCACTTTGAAGAAGAGATGGGTTATATGGGAACACGCTTTTTGTTTGTGTGTTCTAACAGCGGCTACAAGGCTTGTCATGATCAGATTGAGCAGAGCTTTGGTGATTCCGATAGCTATCGTCGCTATGAGATCTTTGGCGGCATTTCTAGCAAGGGCGAGATTGCAAAAATGCAGGCCATTGTGGAAGAGGACAACATTGATGCTGTTGTGGCAATCGGTGGTGGCTCTGCGGTAGATACTGCTAAGGCAACGGCTTATTACGCTGGTAAAAAGGTTGTTATTATTCCAACGGTTGCTGCAACAGATGCTCCTTGTACGGGCCTCTCGGTCATTTACAACGATGATGGTAGCTTTGATAAGTACCTGTTTTATCCAGAGAATCCCGCAGCAGTTATGGTGGATACGCAGGTCATAGCAGATGCTCCCGTTCGTTTCTTGGTGGCGGGTATGGGAGATGCTTTGGGTACCTACTTTGAGGGTCGTGCCTCTCTTCGTACTGAATCTCCCAGCCTTGAGGGCACTGGCATTACGCGCGCAGGTATGGCCTTGGCCGAGCTTTGCTATGAGACCCTTCGTGATTACAGCTCACAGGCAATCACTGCTTGCGAGAACAACGTGGTAACGCCTGCTCTCGAGAACATCATAGAGGCTTGTGTATATCTGTCTGGCGTGGGTGCCGATAATGTTAACTGTGCTGCTGCTCACTCCTTCTACAATGGTCTTACTTCCTTGGGTGGTCACAGTGCTCCTCACGGCTGCTGCGTAGCCTTTGGCACCTTGGTACAGCTGGTACTTGAGGGTGTGGACCAGGATGAGTTCTCTGATGTTCAAGGCTATTGTCTTGAGGTTGGTCTTCCTGTTACCTTGGCAGAGCTTGGCGTAAGCACTCCCGAGCAAATCAAGCAGATTGCCGAGGCTGCCTGTGTTCCTGGTGAGACCATTCACAATCTTGCTGGTGACGTAACCCCCGATGCACTCTACGACGCTATTGTCGCCACCGATGCAATGGGTAAGAAAGTTTTGGGCATTGATTAACACGACTCGTGTGATAAGCACGACTGTTGTGCGCGCTGCTCTTATCGCAATGGACGGTTTACTCGTTTCAAAGTGAGTAAAGAGCAGCTTATAAGACCCTAGAGGTCAGCGCAAGCTGTGTGGGCTTCTAGGGTCTTTTGTTGCATCTGGGTAATAGGCCTTGCACTTATACGGTGACTACCATTTAATGAGATTCATGAGAAAACAGAACAACAAAGCAGAACTTACAGCGAAAGATATTGTCATAAACAATGTCTTTACGTACTTTAATGCAATTTTTGCGATCATTGCTATACTGCTCATTATTGCAGGTAGTTATCGTAGTTTAACCTTTTTACCCGTCGTTATAGCAAACTCACTTATCGGCATTGTGCAGCAGCTGCGTGCACGAAAGGTGCTTAATCAGCTGTCACTTTTAGCGCGCTCCACCTATTCCATCACACGTGATGGCCGCGTGCTATCTTTGGCAAGTGGAGAGCTTTTGGTGGGAGATCTCATTACGTTAGAGGCCGGTCAGCAAATTCCGGCGGATGCCACGGTGGTAGATGGGCTTATTGCGGCAAACGAGTCCTTGCTTACCGGTGAGGCGGATGAGATAGAAAAGCCGGTCCATGCAAAGTTGTTATCCGGGAGTTTTGTTGTCTCGGGTAGTTGTACCGCGCTGCTTACGCAGGTAGGTGAGGACTGCTACGCTGCGCGCTTGCAGGCAGAGGCTAAACAGATGCGCGAGAAGCCCTCCGAAATGATCCATGACATCAACTTGATTGTTGGAATTGCAGGTATTGTCATCATTCCTCTTGGTTGTCTGTTGTTCTATCAGGCATTCTTTGTGAATGGGTACCTTTTTAAGGAATCTATTGAGGCTATGGTTGGCGCTATTATCGGTATGATCCCCGAAGGACTGTACCTGCTGGTTACCGTGGCTTTGGCACTTTCTGCTATGCGCTTAGCACAAAACAAGGTCTTGCTGCATGACATGCGTAGTACAGAGACGCTGGCACGTATTGATGTGTTGTGTGTGGATAAAACCGGAACGATTACCGATAACACCATGCAGGTAGTTGAGGTGTTTGATCAGGCGGGTTCAGCCGTTACAAAGGATACATCTGCTGCCTGTGATCTGTTGGCACAGTATGCGGCTACCATTCCTGATGCCAATGCCACTATGGAAGCGGTGCGTGCCTTTGTACATCAGGCAAGTGTGCTTACTGCTAGCAGTGTGTTGCCTTTCTCGTCAAAGAACAAGTATTCACAGATAGACCAGGTACACGGAGCTTCGTTGCGCTTTGGAGCACCTGAGTTTGTGTTAGATGCTCAGACTTTTGCTGTCTGTGAAGCGCAGGTTGCTGAGCGTGCTGCACGTGGCCAGCGTGTGCTGGTATTTGCTCAGGCTGACGAGAAGGGTGTATTCCAGCCGCTGCTCTTTGTGAGTTTGGTTAACGGCCTGCGTCCCAATGTTGCCGAAACCTTTGCATGGTTTGATCAGCAGGAAGTCCGTGTTATGGTCATTTCTGGTGACAATCCACAGACGGTTTCTCATATTGCGTGCCAGGTGGGCATACCTCATGCAGATCAATACGTTACTGCTACCGATATAGCGGATGAAGACTTTACTGAGGCTGTGTCAGAGTACACCGTGTTTGGTCGTGTGAAGCCAGAGCAAAAAAAGAAAATCATAAATGCCCTCAAAGCCCAGGGTTTGCGAGTAGCCATGACAGGAGATGGCGTAAACGACATCCTTGCAATGAAGGAAGCCGATTGCTCTATAGCTATGGGTACGGGCAGTGATGCTGCTCGTCAGGCGGCTCAAGTTGTTATCTTAGATGATGACTTTAGTCACATGAAGCAAATCATTTCTGAGGGTAGGCGTGACATCAATAACTTGTTGCGTTCGGCAACGCTGTTTTTGTATAAGAATATTTTCTCGATGCTGTTAGCGACCTGTGCAATTTTATTTGCATGGGTGTATCCACTTAAACCTTCGCAGGTATCCCTTGTGTCCATGTTTAATATTGGCGTGCCTGCCTTTTTGTTGGCTATGGAGCAGAACAACAAAAAGCAGCATGGTAGGTTTATCTATGAGGCGCTTACCCGTGCTATTCCTGCGGCCTGTACCTCTTTTCTTGCGATTGTGCTGCTTGTGGCTCTTGCGCCGTATCTAGAGGTTTCTAAGATGGACGTAGGGGTAGGAAGTACGTTTTTGTTGTCTCTTGCAGGCTTTATGGTTCTGTTTGAGTTGAGTAGACCATTTAATCTGTGGCACACGCTTATCTTTGTAGGCTGTGTTGCAGGCTTTATTGGGACAGCTTTCTTTTTGTCCAATCTTTTTGCTATTACGGCTATCTCTTGGAATGCAGCGGTGCTTACGGGTTCCATTGCTGGAGTTGAGGTAGTTTTGATGCTGTGCTTGAATTTGTTTGGGACGTTTGCTCACAAGCATTTTACGTTTTTGCAATAAGATTATATATTTGGGTATCTTACGAGCGTAAGAGCACTAAACTATACGACCACATATTTTTAGCTGCTTATTTTTTGGAGAGGAAATAAGTGGTGCTCTGCAACTTTTTGCAGTTGGTGGTTATAAAGGATGGAGAATACCACTTTATGAATAGTGATGTAGCGTATGGATTGCTTATTCCATTTGCTGGCACCACGCTTGGTGCAGCAATGGTCTTTTTTATGCGTAAACAGTTACGTGATTCTGTGACACATGCGTTAGAGGGCTTTGCAGCAGGTGTGATGGTTGCAGCTTCATTTTTTAGCTTGATAAAACCTGCGATTGAGCAGAGCTCTGCTCTGGGGTCATTTGCTTTTGTCCCGGCCACACTGGGATTTTTAGCTGGCGCTGCTTTTTTGTTATTTTTGGATACCGTGATCCCTCACCTTCATATTGGCGAGGATGAGCCAGAAGGCCCTAAGACTCATCTTAAACGTACCACGACGATGGTACTTGCGGTAACGCTGCACAACATTCCTGAAGGCATGGCTGTTGGTGTTGTGTACGCTGGCTGGTTAAGCGGAAGCTCCACCATTTCTTTGGCAGCTGCCTTTTCTTTAGCTTTGGGCATTGCTATCCAAAACTTTCCCGAGGGCGCTATTATCTCTATGCCTTTGCGCGCAGCTGGTCAATCTAAGCCCAAGGCTTTTGTTATGGGTACGCTTTCTGGCATTGTAGAACCTATTGGTGCTGTAATAACTGTTGTAGCGGCAAATGCTATTGTTCCTATTTTGCCTTATTTACTTGGTTTTGCAGCAGGTGCCATGATGTATGTGGTGGTAGAGGAGCTTATTCCAGAGATGAGTGCAGGCAAGCACTCAAATCTTGCTACTGTCATTTTTATGCTTGGGTTTGCTTTGATGATGACCTTGGATGTTGCACTGGGCTAAAGTACGAGCGCCTCTCTACACTTGGAAAGGCACTTCTCGCCTTGTCTTGTTGTTTTTAGAGTTTTAGCACGGTTGTCTTAAAACTTGACCATCTTAAAGCTTGGTTGTCTTAAAGCTCGGCCATCTGGTCGATACACTCAAGCAGTTTGTCCGTATCTTTGTGTGTGGTGGACCAGCAGGTAGCAAAACGAACAACGACGCGGTTATCGTCCAGGCGCTCCATAAAGCCATACTCCGCATGGTTGCTTAGCCAGGCAAGTTGAGCATCGGTGGCGACAAAAAATACTTGGTTGGTGGGGGAGTCTATATATAGATCAAACCCCTTTTCTGCAAGGCGTTTTTTAATGCGTGTCGCACATTCCAAAGCAGTTTGACCTATGCGCTCGTACAGGCCATCTTTAAACAGCTCTTTAAACTGAACGCCCAGCAAGCGCCCTTTTGCTAACAGACCACCGTGCTGTTTTATGAGCGGAGTAAGTCCGTTTACCATGCCCTTTTTGGTAAAGACAACGGCTTCACCAAAAAGAAGGCCACATTTAGTGCCACCAATGTAAAAAACATCTGCTATGCGCGCTAAGTCTGCCAGACTGACATCATTTTGGGGTGCAGCAAGTGCGTAGGCCAGGCGCGCACCATCCACAAAAAGCTTCAGATTGTGTGCAGTGCATACCTCAGCAATTGCTTCAAGCTCAGCCGTACTATACAACGTACCGTACTCAGTGGGCTGGGAAAGGTACACCATGGCAGGTTGAACCATATGTTCACGATTGTCATCCTGCTCCCAAGCCTGCACGGTTTTATCGATAGCTGTGGCAGAAAGCTTACCGTTAGTGTGATCGAGGGATATGACTTTGTGACCGCCCGCCTCAATAGAGCCTGCTTCATGTACGTTTATGTGGCCCGTTGCTGCACTTATGACGCCCTGCCACGGATGCAGGAGCGCATCAATAACAAAGGTATTGGTCTGCGTGCCGCCCATCAAGAATCGAACCTCGCCATCGGGGCAGTTGCAGGCCTCTAAAATTGCCTGAGCGGCCTCGGCACAATAGTGGTCTGTGCCGTAACCAGAGGTAGACTCCATATTGGTGCGCACCAAAGCATCGAGCACGGCAGGATGAGCACCCTGCATATAGTCTGACGAGAAGTGCAAGAGGTCATTGGTTTGCGTGTCTGTCATAGAGGTAGCCATTCCTTTGATCTAGTAGTTTTCTATAAGCGCCAATCAGGTATTTGATGATACGAGACTTAGCTAAAAAGTGTTTGAGAAACACGCTTTTGTAGTTGAGGGAGCACTTCTTCTTCAAACCAAGGATTTTTCTTTATCCACCGCTGGTTACGTCCAGATGGATGAACCAAGGGAAAATAGTCTGGAGCATAGTGCTCGTAGTTATGCACTACCTCTGTGATGCGAACAGATTTTGGAAGTTCCAAATAGTGGGAGAGCGCGTATTTCCCAATCAGAATAGTCAGTTGAATGTGGGGCATGAGCTCTAACAATTGAGGATGCCATTTTTGTGCAAAGCCTTTACGCGGGGCAAGATCTCCACTTTTGCCACTACCGGGGAAGTAAAAATCCATGGGTAGGAGGGCAAGCTTTTGAGGATTGTAAAAGTCCTCGCGAGAAATGCCCATCCAAGTACGGAGGCGTTCGCCGCTTTTATCGTTCCAAGGAATACGTGTTTGCTGTGCAATACGTCCAGGAGCTTGCCCT
The DNA here is from genome assembly GCF_000364325.1 of Atopobium minutum 10063974. Taxonomy (NCBI): domain Bacteria; kingdom Bacillati; phylum Actinomycetota; class Coriobacteriia; order Coriobacteriales; family Atopobiaceae; genus Atopobium; species Atopobium minutum. The sequence continues at coordinate 1,215,614 of NZ_KB822533.1, read as the reverse complement.
ACTATTAAAATACGTGCATCAGAGGCGGCAGTATACAGAGGATCTATACCCTGTTGTGTATAGACTTTATTTTGTGGATCCTGCTTGATGTTTTCAAAAATGCTCAGAAATGCTTCATTTGCCGTAGTGGCTTTAGTGACTTTTTCTGGTTCTGTTACTTCATTCATGAAGGGTGTTCTTCTTTTCCAATCCGTGGTTATGTTTGCGCAAGAAGCTCGTTAAGAGCCATATGCCAAAGAGGGCTGCAACCGTATTTGCAACAGCTGCGTTTAACCATACTCCCGTAAGTCCCAGGGGTGATAGTAAGACAATAGTTGTTAATGGAACAGCAATAGAAGATGCAACAGAAAGACATACAGCACGTTTGGATTGACCGCAGGCAAGCAAAAAAGCATCACAAGCAAATACAAACCAGCGGGTAAGCCACTGTAGTGACAATAGTGCAAAAGCGGCAGCGGCGGCTTGTACAAAATCATCTGAGGCATTAAAGATGAAGATGCGTACGGGAACCTCGGGGAACAGGTGAAGCAAGATTATATAGATAAAGCTAAACACCGCAGAAATGATAAAGCTGCTCTTGCCAATCTCAAATGCTCGCTTGTAGTTTTTTGCTCCCCAGTTGTACCCAATGGATGGCTGCAGGGAATCTGTGGTGCCATAGATAAGGGACATAACAAAGGCATCGGTAAACATCATGATGCCAAAGATGGATACCGCTTGTTCACCACCAAGCAATAACATACGAGCATTCAGTACGATGCTTACCACACGACCAGCAACGTTGTTGAGAAAGGCAGAGAGTCCTGCCATAACAATTTGTTTTGTAAGGGCTAAGGTGGGTTTTGGACGTACGAGCTTCAAAACCATTTTGCCACGAATAAAGGGCCACAAACCAATGGTAGAAGCTATAACCATGGCGAGGCTGTAAGCAAATGCAGCACCCCATACCTCGGTATGAAAGACAATCAGCAAAATTGCTTCTAGTATGGCGCCAGATACAGCCATAAGAATATTGAGAGCCATACTGCGTCCGACCTTGCCGCACACTTTAAGGTAGTTGTCCATTGCAAACATCATGCCGGAGATGGGGATAAACAAAGCATATATGCGCAGGTATATGATGGAAATCTCAGCAAGTTTTCCGCTTGCTCCCTGTAGAGCAATTAAAAAGGGAGCTGCAAAGAATACAAGCAGTCCTATGCCTAGGCCGCTGATAAACAGCATGACAATGGAATACGAGAAGATATTATTGGCAGCCTCATGGTCCTTCTCGCCAAGGGTAATGGAGAGGGGGACGGCTGAGCCAACGCCAATAAGGTCACCTATCGAGAAAAGAATTATTACAAAAGGCATTGCCAGGTTAATGGCAGCAAAAGCGGTTTCTCCGAGCAGATTGCCAACCATAATTCCGTCGATAATATCGTACAGAGCCGACGTTAACATGCTAATAGCGCCAGGGACAACAATAATGAGTAGCATTTTATAAAGCGGCGTCTGCGTAAAGAGCTTGTCGTGATTTGTTGCCCAAAAATTATATGGGATTTTAGATTATCTTTTTAGAAGTTCTTGAATGTCGGTATAGCCCGTGTTTCCGGGCTTTTCCGGCATTTTTGATATTGTTAGATACTTACAAATGTTCTTATTACCTCTCACCATTTCCCCCTCAAAAGTAGTAAATGGAGTAGTAAAACCGGCCTTGTGTCAGGCTGCCAGCCGTTCCATTTCTGCCCTTGCGGAATCGAATGTGGCGTGTGCATAATAGTTCAGCGTCATGGTGATATTGGAATGTCCCATAATGTACTGCAAGGCTTTGGGGTTCATTCCCGCATTGGCTAACCGGGTGCAGAATGTATGACGCATAGCATGGGGCGTCGTCGTTTTCGGCAACGCTTCTTCATGGCTCTTGTTGTACTTCTTCACAAGCCTGCCAAACATCCCGCCATAATCTACCGCCGTCATGGGATAGCCGTTCTGTTTGAGAAACAGGAAATTGGCATACCCGTCAATAATGAACGGCTTTGCACCTTTGCGGTTTTTTATCACTCGCTGGAACGCCTGATACACTTCCTCATTCATGGGGATTTTTCTGACGCCGCTTTGGGTCTTGGGTTCGTCAATATAGTAACCGACGCCGGTATTTCTCAAAAGCTGGTGGCTCACGATGATTACCCGGTTTTCAAAATCCAAATCTTTGTCCGTCAGTCCGCACAGTTCCGAAATGCGAAGCCCTGTCCCCAGCAGAATAACGATTGCGTCATAATGCTTTTGGTAAACCTTATCACCTTGAATAAAGGACAGAAAACTTTCTTCCTGTGCTGGTGTAAGAGGCACCTTTGGTTCCGTATCGTCGTCCAGAACGTCACTAAGCTGGAAGTCAAACGGGTTTTTTCGGATGCAATCGTCCTGTATGGCGGTGTAAAAAGCCGCTTTCAGGGAACGCTTGTCGTTATTGATGGTCTTATAAGAAAGGCCCTTTTCTTTCATCCGAAGCGCCCATTCCTTTGCGTCGGACAGCTTCACACTGTCAATCGGGCAGCTCCCCAGCCGATCTTGTTCCAGAATACGCATCAGCCGTTCCCGGCCCAGTTTGGTGTTGTGCTTCACATTGCCCCGGTGCCTGATCTGCTTGGCGTAGAGCTGGCAGACGGTCATTTTCTTGCCGATGGTGTCTATCCCGTCGTCAAGGTCTTTCTGGATTTCTTTCTCCTTTTCCCGGAGTGAAATATCCTCCCGTTTACCTGCCGGGGTCTTATCCGTAGGCACTAACTTCCATGAGTAAACAAACTGCGGTTTTCCAAAGGTATCAACATATTTGTAAGCATATCGTCCGTCTTTTCTCTGGCTCTCTCCAGACCGCAAAACGCGATTTTTGCTGTCTCGTCTTTTTTCTGACATCTCGTCATGCTCCTTTCCATGACGGAAAGAGCCGCATATATGCTTATAAATTATTATAACATATCTGCGGCCCTTTTTCACTATTAGATTGTGTCCAAAGTGTCAATTATTTTCTCAAACTGCTTGCGTTTGATCTGGATGCGGTTGCCATTCATAATGACCCAGCCAGAGGCCGGATTTTCCTCGGCCAGCTTACGCAATTTGTTTTCTCCGATACGGAAATATTTAGACGCTTCCTCAATCGTCAGCGTGTATTTTTCCCAAATAGGCACATCATGGTTCATAATGCAGCCCCCTTTCACAAATTCAAAGGTTTGTGTGATTTAGGGGCATAGACGGACGGCTGCTGGCACAGCTCCACGGGACTTTCACCCCCGCGTGGTTCTCACGCGGCCCTACCCATTGCCTGCGACGCTTTTAACGCTCGGACTGTGGCTATAAGGGAGTATCATAGTCCTGCCTGTACGTCGTCGCCCGCAAGCCGCCACGCTCACATTGCGGCGTGGTGTTCCTCGCTCCGCTTTTCCCGTAGGGAAAAGTATCATGGCGCACCAGCCGTCCGGCTCGGCACAGACAGAATGTGTCCGTATGCCCTATGATGCGCCGCCGTTATCTTGCGGGCATATTTATCAAGGTGCGATCAGGCCACCGGGAAAACACCGAAACGGGGAAAGGGTAAGCCGTTTCATGCTGCCGGGGCCGGTTCGTCAGTTCGTGACGATAGCGTGGATGAGCTTGATTTCCAGACGGCGCTTCATGGCCTCGTCCAGACACACATGCGGATAGCCGTTTTCGTCATAGAGCGTCCGGGTACACAGCTTGTTCATGTAACCGCTGTAATACTGCAAAACGCGCTCTACGGCTCCGGCATCCCCAGCGCGGGCGGCCTCGATCACCGAAAGGGGCAAAAGCTCAATGCCCTTGTAGTTCGGGTTCTTCATCCGCGTCTAACCTCCCTTCGGCATCAACGCCTTTAGCTGTTTCCGCAGCTCCGATAAGGTATTTGTCCTGTGCCGCTGAACGGCACTCCGGGACATTCCCACAAGGCCGCCGATCTCACCATCTGCCATATCCAGAACACAGTGCAGGATTAAAATACTCTGCTCCATGCTGGGCAGCGCGGCAAAGGCTTCGGCAACAAGCTCATTGTTGATATGTAGGTCATAGCCATGCGACGAAAACGTAAAGCTGTCGCTGGGGTAGTGATCTACTGTACAGAGCTTGTCCAAATCTGCCTGTGACAAAGAGCTTAGTGACACTTCACGGTCACGGCGGCGCTTCATTTCAGCCAAGTAGCTTTTGGCCTCGTTACGCAGTACCGTCTTGCAAAAAGCATCGAACATGCACCGCGCTTCATAGTCGCGGGGGATAGCATCCATCTTCTCACCCCCTTTCTGTGGGGGACTTAGGTGGTTCTCTCCCTTTCCGCTAACAAGACTTTGACAAGGCCGCCAGCTACCCGCTAAATACCTCCTTTTTGAAAATTTCTCAAAAAATTTTTTTGGGGACAGCCGGGCCGCAAAAGACGACAAAAATCGCCCGGCAGGTCGCAAACCTACCGGGCGAGAAAATGCTTTGCTATGCTGCTGATTTACATGGTATAGTACATACTCATAACCGGAATAGCCCTGTGGAGGGGCAAGGCTTTTTTTGAGTGGTGGAAGTGGATTAGAGCATGGCAATAGCAAAACAGCATAGCGGCATCCTCCTATGGGCCGCCACACCTTTTGCTGCCAGAAAAGAACGGCGGCCTTGATTTCTCAAAACCGCCGCCAGCAAAATACAAAATGGGCGTGGGAAAGGTCTGCCCAACAGCGGTTTTTTTCTTTTCTGCCGCTGGGCAGATTGAATACTATAATTTGCAATGTATTACAAAAGATGCTTTAACCACTTTCCAGTAAAAGATTGTCCATGACCAGCATAGATTTTATCAAATCCAAAATCTGATACAAAACCAATACTTTCATTATGAAACGGCAAAATTAAAATAGGTATCGGGGTATGGCTCATCAATCAACTTATAGTGCCACCATTCAAAGCGATAAGACTGAAATCCGCTGCTTTCCATGATTTTACGCAAGCATCTTCGATTTTGTGCCTCTGCATCCCCTATCCCTTTTGCTGTATGATGCGACCGTTCGTCCATAAAATCGAAGTTACTTCCCATTGAAACAAGTTCCCCTGTATCCAGGTGGTAGAGCGTAAGATCAATTGCGCTTCCACGGCTATGGCTGGATTGTGAGGCCACATAACCCTTTGTAATCAACTCGGCTCGCTCTATATTGGGGTAAAATTTTTCTTTTGTGAGATTGTCCTCCGGTTGCGCTGCCCAACGCAGGAAGCAGTCCACCGCAGTTCTTGGCCGATATCCATCCCATAAAAGCAAGCCATAGCCAAGCGCAGCCGCATGGATTTGTGCCTCGCGCAGAGCAAACGCCACGGCCTTTGTGCCGATGATGCGATTCACCTCATACCCATCCACCGGTTTTCCTGTGAAGTTATCCCATGTGGCGTACTTGGCATCCCAACGGACGCCATGCAACATTTCATCTAAAAACAAAAAACCATTTTCCATACTTATCACCTCTTTAACGCCAATGTAATCAGGCTGTCAATCAGTGCAGGAAGCGTGATTCCTGCGGCGGCCACCATACGTGGGTAGCGGCTGTACGATGTAAAACCGGGCATGGTATTGACCTCATTTAGAACGATGCCGCCATCCTCCTGCAAAAAAAGATCAACACGGGCAAGCCCTCTGCATCCAAGCACCCGATATACTTTCTTTGCCGTTTCCTGCACCCGATTTCGTTCCTCGACCGGAATGTCTGCGGGAACTGTAATCATCGCATTTTCTGAGCCTTTTTCCGGCTCGTTTTCCTGATGGATGCGGAAGATACCGTGGCTCAGCCGGATTTGATCCACTTCGCCGACAATCAAATCATCCTCGTTCCCCATGACCGCACACCCGACCTCACAGCCCGAAATCGCTTGCTCAATTAAGATTTTTCCATCATATTGTCCTGCCGCTTCTATCGCAGCGTTAAGTTCTTCCGTACCGTTTACTTTGGTTACGCCAAAGGACGAACCTGACCGTGCCGGCTTCACAAAGACAGGGTAGGTAAGCGCACCCGCCTCCGGCTTGTCACCTTTATTAATAATTTGAAATTCGGGAACGGCGATGCCCGCATTTTTTGTAAGAATGTAGGCCAGTGATTTGTCCATGCAAGCTGCGGAGCTTTGAATATCACAGCCCACATAGGGGATACCAGACAATACAAACAGCCCCTGTATCGCACCATCCTCCCCGCATTTGCCATGCAAAACCGGGAAAGCCACATCAATACGCCGTGTTTCGTATTCGCTTTCTTTCATGACAAGCAGCCCATGCGTTTTCCTATCCGGGGAGAGTATGGCGGGGAGACTGTCGGCTTCCCATTCCGTACATGGCTTCTTGCATAGCTTCCATACACCGTTTTTTGTAATTCCGATGTAGTGCGGATCGAATTTTTCCGTATCAATGTTCGCAGCAATTTCTATTGCGGATTTTACCGACACATCATGTTCCTCCGAGCAACCGCCGAAGATGATTGCGACTTTTATTCTATTCATGCTGTAAACTCCTTTCAAAATTGAGACAATTCCTGATTGTTTTTTCTGTAGTATCCTGCAGCACACGCTCAGTGTAGTACGCCGTATGGGGTGTGATGATCACATTCGGCATCCTTAAAAGCTGCGACAAAAAGGGATGGTCAAGCACTTTCTGCGAGCAATCGGTATAAACAAACTGATCCTCGCCCTCCAACACATCCAGTGCCGCACCACCCAGCTTTCCGCTTTCCAACGCCTCCACCAGCGCCCCGGTATCGACAAGCGCTCCGCGCGCGGTGTTGATTAAAAATGCGCCTTGCTTCATCTCTCCAATTTGCTTCTGACCGATCAGATGGCGGGTATCCGCACAAAGCGGCACATGGAGCGTAACAATATCGCTGTTTTTTAGAAGCTCATCAAGCTGGACATAATCTGCATCCATTTTTCGGCTGTTATCATAGGCCAGCACATGGCATCCAAATCCCCGCAGCCTTTTGACGACCGCTTGCCCGATATGGCCGGTTCCAATAACTCCCACAGTCATATCCCCCAGTTCTTTCCCCCGGATACGATCCAATCTGAAATCTTGTTGCGCCACGGCGTGCATGGTGGGTTTTGCACCCCGTATGGCCATCAGCATCAGCATCAAAGCATAATCCGCAACGCTGTCCGGCGAATACGCAACCGTGCCAACCGAGATTCCCATTCTCTCGGCGGCAGTCGTATCAATGTGATCGCAGCCGATGCTGCGGGTAGAAATGTATTTTACCCCGACCTTTCTCAGCGCAAGAATTGTCGCCTCGGAAACCTCGGACTTATGGCCTACGCTAACGCATTGATTGCCAGCGGCCAATTTTGCGTTGTCTGCCGATATCGCATCGCTAATCAGCGTAGGGATAATATGAAAATCCGGCGATAAAGCGCGGAAAGCATTTGCCTCATCCTGTTCGCATCCAAAAACAGTAATGCCCACACTTTTTCTCATTGGTTCTCCTCCTGAATATCCACACTTTCCGGGAGGGGATAACAGATTTTGCATTTGTTTGTATAAAGCAGCTTGCAATCTATTATTTCCCCGGTACCTAAGGCAACTTGCATCCGTTTAACCTGGGCATATTCATAAATCCCGCCACTTTCACGGACATACTGGATACTGCCATTTGTAATTTTGTATAATGCTTGGGGCTCTTTGTCGGCGGACACCTGACCGATGATTTTCTCATCATCTAAGGTCACCCATATTTGGTAGGTGCAGTCGGTATCGTTTCGCACTTTTAAATCAATCCAGCCCTCTGAAATGGTTGCATCCACCCCTTTAATCTCGTCACTGTTTGGCTCTGGAAACTCCTTTACTTCGTGACCTCTGCGCTGGATAATTGTCAATGGCGTATGCAGGAACATCCAAAATAGTAAATTGCTCATCTGGCACATACCGCCGCCCGACATGGTGGTGAGTTTACCATTGGTCACCGTAAGGCCGTCTTTATAGGGGGTATCTTTGTCCGCATGGCGTACCAGCCACCAGAAAGAAAAGGTTTCCCCGGTCTTATCAATAAGCCGTTTAAGGTCTTTGCTGCCAGCTTTAAGTTGAACACCTTGTTTTCCTGGTATATCATGTCAAATCCGGTATTGTGGTTGTATAATGCGCAATCCGTTTCAAAGAGCAAATGGGAAAGCGATTTTTCCCCTATCGTCTGCGCATAGCGACAGCCGTCAAATCTCATTCCCGCATAAAAGCACATTTTTCTCTGCGCCCGTCTCATTGGAAGCAGGAACGGGAAACGCTGTGTCAATCTTTTTCTGTCCATAACATAACATCCTTTTCTCATTTTTCTGGTTTTAAATATTCCTCAAGGCAAACCCCTTGGTTGTACATCTCTGTGGCAGCTTCGATGCCAACATATCGGTAATGCCACGGCTCGTTGCTCACACCGGTTATCTCTGTCTTGTCTGGTGGGTAGCGACGAATAAAACCAAAACGATAGCTGTTTTCATCCAGCCATCTATAAACCTCGTTGCCTGTTGAATGAATTCCGTCCGCATTGATATCCACAGCAAGACCAAGCTGATGCTCGCTCGTTCCCGGCACGGCCACCCAAGTTTCTGCTTCCGCTTTAGCCTGTGCAGAGGTGTAGCCTTTCGCCTTATATTCGGCAATTTTTTCATCCATAATTTCTTGCTGTTTTTCTGTTGTTCGGTATCCGGATGCGACAATCGGGTAAACTCCATCAGTTCTTGCGGCATCAAACAAATCTTGAAGATAGGGAGAAATCCGAATATCTATCCGCTCACCATTTGATAGTTGCTCAAGCTCCACATCGTACTGTGCGGGGATGGGGTTCTGCCTGTTCACTAAAATCAGGCTCCATTCCTGTTCATCTCCCTGTTCTTTGGCGGTGGCAAGAGCGTTTTCCTCCAAATTCTCCACTACGTCAGTGCTGCTGCCTGTATGAGTTGCAGGGATGGGCGGTATCTGTGTTGCCTCCAATACGGAAGCCAGTCTCCACCCCAAAAACAGCGTGCAGACTGTGAACGAAATAATGAACGCACATAGAAAAGCCCGCTTTTCCACGGATTGTTTCATATGCCGTTTGTGATGATCCGCATTGGAATGATAGTTGCTTTTTTCCATTTGATCGAATGCCTCCTTTGCAATAAAACTACGATTTGTGGCTGGTACGATTGTTATTATGGCAAGCGCATCTGTACTTTCCCTGTAGCCAGTCTGTAGTTTTCCTGTAGCAGCAAAAAAAGACCGGCAGGGTTATACCTGTCGGTCAAAATCATTTAAGTTTTAAATATTTACAATGTTGATGTGAGCGGTAAATCCAGCCAGAACAAAACGCCATCCGAGGTGTTTTCCAGCGCATACTGGAGGCTCATGGCATCCAGCGTTTTTTGTACGATGGCAAGTCCTAAACCGCTTCGCCCACTTTTTCTGCTTCGCGCCTGATCAATGCGATAGAATGGGGTGAACAGCCTTGGAAGCGCAGTATCATCAATGTGAACGCCCATGTTCAAAACAAAAAGGCGGCATTTTTCAGCACCAGGCTCACTCCATATCCGTACCTCGCCTCCCTGCGGCGTGTTCTGAACTGCATTCAATATGACATTGGATAGTGCCTTTTGGAGCAGCCTCGGATCGGACAGGACAATTTGCCCGGCTGGAATATCTGTGACGAACCGCTGGTTGTTTGCCTCTGCCAAGGTTTGAAAATCGGGCAGCAACTCGGCAACCGTGCGCCCTATGTCCAACGGTTCAGCTATGGGTACGATTCTCCCATCATTCAGGCTGACAAGCTCCAGTATTTCGGAAATGATTTTGCCCTGCCTATCCATCATTTTGATGCATTCGCGCAGATACTTAGAATGATCTTTGTAGTCACCGATATTTTCAAGCATTCCCTCCAACAGAACGCTTGTAGCCGCGATGGGCGTTTTTAGCTCATGAGAAGCTGCCGCAAAGAAATATCGCTGTGTTTCCTCCAACTCATGTTCCCTTGCGATTTCATCCTCCAGCCTTGCGATGGTTTCTTTCAGCCTGACATACATGGAATGCATATCATGAGCCAGTGCGCCAAGCTCATCCTTTCGCTCCAGCGGCGGCGGTACATCTTTCAGGTTTGCCATTTTATTCGCACTGTCCGCTAAGGCTTTGATCGGCGTTGTCATTTGCCGCGCAAAGATATACGCGCATAAAAGGCTGAATACAACCATTATCGCAATCATAACAATTCCCCGAATTGTCAGCCCTTGATAAAGCAATCCCACACCTGCCTTGCTTTGAGCAACAATCGAAATATTATCATCTCTATGTACCACATAAAGAAAGTCGGGTCTAAAACTATTTGATGTATTGGCATTTGGTGTGGCATAGAGTACGCTTCCCTCTTTATCTTCAATATAAAACTCAAAGGATTGGTTATTGTAGTGAAACAGCCCTGCCACCTCTTGAATATCAAGCCTATCGCTATTCTGAATCAGTTCCACCAATGGCTGATAGGATTTTACTGTTTGCTGTAATTCCATCACTCTGAAATAAGACACAAATTGCTGTGCAAACAGTGTTGCTGTTACACCGACAAGCAGTAGCAGGACAATGATCGTATAGGAAAAAACCTTAATGAAAATCCCTTTTCTTTCCATTATTATGATTCCTCCAATCGGTATCCTACACCGCGAATGGTTTTGATGATATTTTCCGGCAGCTTGGCCCGCAAATTTTTGATATGAGTGTGGACTGTGCTGCCATCACCCTCAAAGTCATATCCCCATATACGTGACAAAATGATTTCATGCGTTAAGGTTCTGCCTTTGTTCTGCACCAGCAGCAAAAGGATTTCAAATTCTTTTCGTGTCAGGGGCAGCTCTGTACCGTCACAAAGTACCGTGAAATCCTCCGGCAGAAGTGTCAGCCTGCCGACACGGATTTCCTTTGCCAGCGCACCGCTGCGCCGCAGCAGGGCTTCCACCCGCTTTAGTAAAATCTGCATCTTGAATGGCTTTGTTACATAGTCGTCTGCCTCTGCATCAAACGCCCGGATTTGGTTTTCGTCATCCGACAGGGCTGTCATCATCAGAATGGGAGTATCATTTTTCGCACGAAATTCACGCAAAAGTTCATGCCCGTTCATACCGGGCAGCATAATATCAAGAATAACCAGTTGATAAGTGTTTTCGTAAAACTTGGTGTATGCCTCATTTCCATCTGTGCAGGCATCCACCTGATATCCTGCCTCAGCCAGAAACGCCCTTACTGTATTACAGATATGATCATCATCCTCGACAAGTAGAATTCGTATCGACATAAAAATCCCTCCATTTTAAGAAGATAACATAACAGTCTGTAGTTTCCCTGTAGTTTCAAAGCGATTTCTTTTCGGATTTTAATCATCCGTCATTGGGATACTCGCTTCTTTTCATGGTGTATGTATCTATATTATTGGTTTAAACGAATTAAATCAAGATAATAATAATTAACACCTTCTTAATGTTTGGGATGTTTCGATTACAGCGGTTGTCAAAACATCCCGATAATACTGGCAAGCAATGGATCAGAATATCCTTTACGGATATTCTGATCCACCACTTGCCCGCCTGCGGCGTTCTCGTTTTGCTTGTTGGGGACACCCCAAGCCTCAGCAAAATGCGCGGCCTCTTTTTTGCGAATGCACCTTGCGGTATGGCTTTTCACACAGGCAGGGCCTGTGTGTACTCCCTCCGGTCGCTCTTGCCGCACTCCGCGCAGCAGATTCAGTCCTAATACCGTTCAAGACAGTAGAAAATCAGCAAGTCTATATTCCTCATATCTTCATCATCCGTGTCCTTGCAGTTACAGGAAATGTAATAATCGCCAAATGTAAATCCCAGAATATTTTCCTCAAAAAGCCGTACCTCCCCGGTATTAAAATCAATCACCCCATACTCAAAGGCGCATTAGACCAGCAGTTATCCAATGTCTGGAGACTTCACCATAAAGAATCCAGATGCCGGCCTTTTCAATTCTACCATATACGGCTGATACAGCAGCAGCTTCCTCGTCTTTGTTTCGGGCATTTTCCATTTCTGTCATGATAAAGTTTCGCTTCTTCATACATCCATGTGTAAATCTTTTCTTTCTGTTTCAGATGAGAATACTTTTTATCGGTCTGGAGCAGCCTGCCATCTATCATCTTATAGTTTTTCCGTGACAAAATACCATGCTTTCTCTCTCTTCAAAACCATATCCAAAATGCGCCGGTTTCATTATACTATTCAGTAACCGCCTTTCCTTTCTTTGTACGCCTGTCAATCGGCTTTTCCGCAGTTTTGGGAATGAGCCAGATCGTCGCCATCTTTACAGCGCCGGGGATGCGTCCCGCAGCACAATAGTAGTTTATCCATCGTGGGGGCACACCCCATTTCTCGCCTGCCTCTTTCAACGTCATGTAGTCCATAGTACACCTCCACAGGGTACATTATAATTCTTTTGCTCGAAGAATAAAAGAAACAAAATGTGAAATATAAACTTTAAGAAAGGTGCATATACCAACATTCCACGGGCAGAGTATGAAATATACAATGTAAGTGGGAGGTGCGATATGGCGAATATTGAAGATTGTCCCGGCTTTGAAACTTTCGGCGCGGATGTGAAAGCGGCCCGGCAAGCAAAGCGCGTTTCGCGCAAAGCAATGGCAGAGAAAATAAATATTGACTGGCGCTATCTTGCCAACATCGAAAACGACGGGGCCATTCCCAGTCTGCCGGTTGTCATACAGCTTATTAAAGCCTGCGGGCTTCCTGTGGAACGCTACTTTAACCCGGAGATCATGCGGGAGGAAAGCGAACTGCGGCAAAGGGTCAGCCACAAGCTGAAACTCTGCCCCGAAGAATACCTGCCGATCATCGAGGGCGCGATTGACAGCGCCATACTAATTGAAAAGCCGAAGAAGAATGAAACGGAGGATGTGTAACTGGCATCCTCTGTTTTACTTTTAGCGGGAGCTGCACAGCGTAGCTTCTATTTTTTTGCACTTTTTTCTTTCCAGAGGGCTATTTTGCGGGTAGTTTGGGGCTTTGGAAACGTCTTGTTAGTGGAGAAACAGTAACGTAGCAAGCATAGGGAGTGTAGCCACTCCCGGAAAAACGGCCTGCCCCGTCCCTGCCGGGCCGCGTCCGTTTTGCTTGTTGGGGAAATCCCCAAACCCCTGAATGGAAAGGACGGTGAAGCATGGCAAACAGAAAGCGAAAAATCGTGCTGCGCGTCCCTGTGACGCCGGAGGAACGGGCTATGATTGAACAGAAAATGGCGCTGCTGCATACGAAGAACTTTTCAGCCTACGCCCGGAAGATGCTCATTGACGGCTATATCGTCAACATGGACACCAGCGACATCCGGGCGCAGACCGCCGAGATACAGAAGATCGGCGTCAACGTCAATCAGATTGCAAAGAGGCTGAACGGTATGGGGCCGGTGTACGCACAGGACATCGAGGATATAAAGGGGGCGCTGGCGCAGATATGGCAGTTACAAAGATACATCCTATCAAGTCAACGCTGAAAAAAGCCCTTGACTACATCGAGAACCCGGACAAAACTGACGGCAAGCTGCTGGTGGCCTCCTTTGCCTGCTCTTATGAAACAGCGGACATTGAATTTGAAATGCTGCTGGCGCAGGCATACCAAAAGGGCAATAATCTGGGCCACCACCTGATACAATCCTTTGCCCCCGGCGAAGCCACGCCGGAACAGGCCCATGAGATCGGGAAGCAGCTTGCCGAGGAAGTGCTGCAAGGGAAATATCCCTATGTGCTGACTACCCATATTGATAAGGGCCACGTCCACAATCACATTATTTTCTGTGCCGTGGATATGGTAAATCAGCGCAAGTACATTTCCAACAAACAGAGCTATGCCTATATCCGGCGCACCAGCGACAGGCTGTGCAAGGAAAACGGATTGTCCGTGGTGAAGCCCGGCCAGAGTAAGGGCAAGAGCTATGCCGAGTGGGACGCCCAGCGGAAAGGGACGAGCTGGAAAGCGAAGCTCAAAGCAGCCATTGACGCCGCTATCCCGCAGGCAAAAGATTTTGATGATTTCCTGCGGCTCATGCAGGCGCAGGGCTATGAGATCAAGCCGGGAAAGTTTATTTCTTTCCGCGCTCCCGGACAGGAACGCTTTACCCGCTGCAAGACATTGGGGGAAGCCTACACCGAGGAAGCCATCAAAGAGCGTATCAAAGGCCGCGTTATCACCAGAGCGCCCAAAGAGCGCAAGGGGATTTCTTTGCGGATTGATCTGGAAAACAACATTAAGGCCCAGCAGTCGGCAGGCTATGAGAGGTGGGCGAAGCTCCACAATTTGAAGCAGGCCGCAAAGACTTTGAATTTCCTGACTGAACATGGGATAGACACCTACCCGGATTTGGAAAGCAAAGTGGCCGAGATCACCGCCGCCAGCGACGAGGCCGCCGCTACCCTCAAAGCTATGGAACACCGGCTTGCGGATATGGCGGTGCTGATAAAGAATATTTCTACCTACAAGCAGCTCTGGCCCGTGGCTATGGAATACCGCAATGCAGCGGATAAGGCAAAATTCCGGCGTGAGCATGAAAGCACGTTGATTTTGTATGAAGCTGCGGCAAAGGCCCTAAAGGGACAGGGTGTGAAAAAGCTCCCCGATCTGTACGCCCTGAAAGCCGAGTACAAGCGATTGGCCGAGGAAAAGGAACGGCTGTATGAGAAGTACGGCGAAGCGAAAAAGCAGATGCAGGAATACGGCATCATCAAGCAGAATGTGGACGGCATTTTGCGTATGACGCCGGGAAAGGAATGGACGCAAGAGCTATGAGTATTCCACGAATGAATTACCCTCAATATCGCAAGGCCCGGAAGCTGACGCATGAGTGCTGCAACTATTGTGACGGCAACTGCCTGTTGCTGGACGACGGCGAAGAATGTATTTGCGTACAGAGCATTTCCTATTCGCTTCTGTGCCGCTGGTTTAAGGCCGCTGTCCTCCCGCTGGATGCGGCCCTGTATGCCGAGATCACCAAAGACCGGGACGAAGTGAAACGCTGCTGTGAGTGCGGGGCCACGTTCACGCCGAAGTCTAACCGGGCCAAATACTGCGCGGCCTGCTCCAAACGGATGCGCCGCCGCAAAGAGGCCGAGCGCCAGCGGAAAAGATACTGGAAACCTACGCACTTAGAGCTGTAAAAGCCCTTATATTTCAAGGCTTTTCCGGCATGGTCAGCGGGGTATGTGGGTGTTTTATCCTATCCCCGCCGAAGTGCTGTTCTAAATGCGTAGAATTTACCAGCAGAAAAGCGCCGTTTTCTCTGGTTCCATGCTTCCGAATATGGTATCATAGAAAAAATCAGTCTGACGGGGGTATCAGGATGGACGGACAAGAAAAGCTGCTGGACTATGAAACGATCAAAGCCGCCGTTGCCGGTGAGAGGTGGGCCACGGAAAAAGTGTTGGCCCATTATGCTGACTACATCAACGAGCTTTCCACGGTGGAGATCAGACAGGCAAACGGCAAAAAGAAGAAAGTCATTGACGAAGATATACGGCAGCGCATTTCCCTGAAACTGCTGGAAGCATTGCCGAGCTTCCCGCTGGAACAGAGATAGACGGCAAGAGGGCTGCACCCTCTTACGCCGCTTTGCGGCTATCACCTGCACACCCCTGAAACAGATACACCCGCTGCGCGGCTATATCTGTTTCAGGGGTCTAATTATAGCTGCAACCTACGCATTTAAGGGATTGAAAACCGCCCGCTGCAAGGCTTCTCCCGCATGTTTGCAGGGGCAAGCGAATACTTCATCCTATCCCCGACAATACCGGGTTCTAAATGCGTAGGAATAGGCAAAAAGAAAAGACGCCGGACGCAAGCGACCACATGGCCGCCGCGCCCGGCGTCTGCTGTTCGTTATTCGTCTGTGAAGTGGAACTTCTGGCCGTCATAGTCGGCATCCGTCATGCGTTCCAGCTTGGAAAGGGTCTGCTGGGCCTGCGCCCGCATATCCCCATCCATAACCGGCATGACGGCGGTGAGCCTGTTTATCGTTCTGCGCCGGTCTGCATTGTGGTACATACAGATCAGGTTTTCTTCCTCCACGGTAAAGTGCATCATTCCTTATACCTCCAATTCATTCTTTTTGGTTCTGGCCGCCGCCTTTTTTGGGCTGGCGGCCTGTTTGCTGTCGGATAGCTGCTTGCGGATAGAGGGCCGGGGCCTGCGAATACTCACATCCCGGCGCTCGTCCCGGTTAATCACGGCATACACGCCATGCCTGCCTTTCATCCCGGTAAAACACAGGGATTTATAGGGCAGCATGGCAAAGAGCCGGTCATTATCCTTGGTGGAAGCAATCGCCGCAAAGTGCGGGGAGATCTCCACCATGAAATGCGTTTTATTGGGGCTGTTAGGCGCGGACAGATCTTTCAGGCTGTCCACAATACGCCGGGCCTCGGTTTCAATCCGGCTGTCATGCAAAGCGGTGACGTGGACTTTGAAATCGCCGGGGACGGCCCGCCCCCGGCTGTGCTGCTCCGTCCGTAGCGCCTCCTGCAGCACAGCCGGGTCATGGGGCTGGGCCTCATAGTACAAAAAGTTTCCCAATACCCGGTCAGGGCTTCCGTCAAAACGCTGGCTCTCCGGGATGTCACGGGTGCCATGCTCATAAAAGAGCCGGTTCACACTCACCGGCTGGGCGGTTTCAATGACGTGCCGGAAATGCTGCGGATAGTCCAGCTCATAGAGATTGCCCCGGATAGTGCCGCCCTGTGTGCCGGTCAGCTCCACCGCGTAGGCCAGTATCTTGTCACGGGTCTGCTCCCCGTAAAATTTCCATGTGTTGTACTGTCGGGTGTCTTTCAGGAAAACATCACGTTCCCGGAAACAGTACGTCCCGGAGGGCCGGGACATCCAGAGCAGGGTCTTGTCTGCGGCCTGATCGCTGGCGGCATCCCGCCTGATAATGTCTTTGTCAATGCCAAAGTCACTTTGATAAAACGCGGTGTTCTGCCGCATGATCTGTTCCAGCGCGGCCAGAACGTCCACATTTTCAAACTTCTGCATTTACTCTACCTCCAATCCCTTTGATTTTTCCCGCGCCGGTGGCTGCTTGGCCTGTTCGGTCTTGGCCGCGTTGAGCTGCGCCCGGATAGAGGGCTTTTCTTTCTCCCTGCGGGCCGCAAGCTGTAAGGCGCTGGGCTTTTCGCCGGAAAGGGGCTGGATGCACTTGATACGGTCAGCGACGCGGATTGTGGTGTCGTTTAACTGCCGCTGCCATGCCCCGGCCTTGGGCGACCAGCGGAAACCGTTGCTTTTCAGCTCGTCGCGTACAGCAGCATCCGGCTTCCCCTCAAAGAAGATTTGCAGGCGGTTGGCCACCCGGTTGATCTCCACAGTGCCGCCGTCAAACTCCCATCCCACATAGGCCGCCTCCTTTTGGCGGGTCAATTCCTCAATGCGGCCCTTTAACCGGCGTATCTCGGCGTTATTGTTGGAGAGCTGCCAGGACTGGAACGGTTTTTTCTCATAGTGCCAGCCCGACGCCATATCCGCTTTCAGGTTTTCAATGCCTCTTTCGGTCAGATGGGGGCATCCGTCCAGCGTCCCATGCTTGCGGTAGTAGGCATTGACGGCCTTCATCAACTCCTGCGACGCTTCCAGCTTTTCCAGTTTCTTTTCCAGCTTGGAAACGGCCTGCGGATCGTCGGCGCTGATACCACCCATGCCGGTGCTGCGGATTTTGTCAAGCAAGCCCTGAATGTACTGAAATTCCTCCATGTTGCGGTCACTGGCGGCGTTCTGCTTTTCTTTCGCCCGTACCGGGAAATTGGACGGCCCGGCAATCAGGACAGAGGGGACGCGGGCGGTAATCTCATAGCCCTTATTCATGTTCTCGGCCAGCTTGCGGGCGTAGGTGTCAAGGAGGCTGTCTATCTTTTCGTGATACTCTGGCTCCACACGCTTTTTCTGGCGCTCCGCAATTTCCACGGCCTGATCGACATAGTGCCGGTATTCCGCCGTGGCGCTGCCGGGCCGGTAGTCAGAAAAGCTCATGGCTTCCTTGGCGCGGCGGGCGGCTCCCTCATTGATGGGATAATAGCGGACAGCCGTTTGCGGGGGCGCAGCCTCCGGGGGTTCCTCCTGTGTCTGGCCGGAAGCAACTGCCACATCCTCAAAAGATAGCTGTTCGGGTTCCTCCGGCTGCGGTTCGGGCGGCGTATTGTTGATAATGCCGTCAATCATGTTTTCGTTCTGCTCCGTAGACAGTTCGGCGGTACGCAGGGGATTTTCCCGCAAAAACTCCGGCACTTCCATATAGCCGAAGCTGTCTACATAGTGGGCGGTGTCCTGTCCATTCTGGTGCAGCACCACCACGTCGGAAACGGAAAGGCTGTGTCCCCTAAAATCTGCCGGGTGGTCGATGTTGAATGTGCGGTAAATATCCTCCAAAGACGTGCTTTTATCCAGCGGTGCCGTATAAACAAGGTCATAGTTGGCACTGTCCACGGCCAGCCCTGCGGCCTGTAAACGCTCGTATGGCTCAAACCGATAGTCGCGGGTTTCCTCCCCGCCTCGAAGCTGGTAGATGGAAAAGGTGTCCTGTTGGGGTGCTTCATAGCCAGCCGCCGCGTATTCCTCCACGGTCATACCGGCTGCGGCGGCCTCCTGCGCGATCTCGGCCTGTACCTGTGCTTTGTAGTCCTGCAAGCTCTGGTCGAAGTCAGCCAGTTTCGGCGGCTCCGGCAACTGATACTGGCCCTGATTGAGCATGGGGCGGCACTCCTGCACATAAGAGAGAAGCGCCCCCAAATAGGCCGTTTCCTCCGGCGTCAGGGTTTCCCCGGACTGTAAGCGGCCCTGCGCCGTCTGTTCCATTTGGGCAAGGCTGCAATGCAGCTTCATATAGGGGACAAACTCGCCTAACAGCATATCCCGATGGGCCTTGTCCTGCTCCCAGCCCTCTATGCCGGTTGTAGCGATTACATGCTTTTTCCAGTTTTCGTCCTGCGCGTAAAATTGGTGGTAGCTCTGGATATGTTCGATCAGGGAACCGTCCCTATCTCCAAAATCCTGCCGCCCCTCGTAGCTGTCCGGCTCGCCCTGAAAGATACAGTCAATGCGGAACGCGGTTTTGTCATAGCCTGCCTCTGCCGGATATGCTGCATCCAGACGGGCAAACAGCGCGTCGGCCTCATGCAACGGCATTTGCTGGCCGTCCTTTAGCTGGGGGCTTTCGCTCCATAGCACAGTCACAAGCGGCTCGGCTGCCGGATCAAGGGCCGGGGCCTGTTCTTCCTCGGCCTGCGCCGGGGCCGCTGCCTCCGGGGTAACGTCAACCGTGACGGCCTCCTGTTCCTGCCGGGCCTCGCGCTCCTGCTGAAGCTGGGCAAAATGGCCGTCGATCTCGGTTATCAATTCGCTGGCCGTGGCCCGGATGGTTTCAAGGGAGGCTTTCAGCTCGGATAACTCCCTGCCGCTGCTCCAATCGGCCACATAGCCAAAAGAATAGTCCGACGTGTCCAGCCCGTAATACTGGCAGACGGTATAGGCCACGCTTTCGGCCTGTACCTCGCGGGTGCTGCGGTCTGGCCGGGCCGCCTGTTCCTCGGCGGGGGCCTCCCGGTCAATGGCGTGGAGCTTGGCATGGGCAATCTCATGGATGGCGGTCTTTAGGGTCTGCAATTCGCTCATGCCCTCGTTGATGGCAATGCGCTGTTTTGCGTAGAAGCAGCGGCCCTTGGCCCCGTCTGAAATCGGCTCAATGCTTATGGGATAGGGTGATGTCCGTTCCAGCGCGGCAAAGAAATCCTGATACTGCTGCACGTCGCCGGTAAGTTCACTGATATAGGGCATGGGAAAATCCTTGCCCTCGGTCTGGCTGATGTCAAAGACTGTCACCACCTTAAAGGCCGGAACCGTCACTTCCTGTTCTTCGGTCACGGGCTTGCCGTCCGCGCCGATCACGGGCTGCTGGGTGGCCGGGTCGATTTTCTCCATCTGCTGCTTAACCTTGAACGGGGCCGGGGCCAGTATCTTAATGCCTTTCTCGCCCCGCTTCACATGGCGGTCAAATTCATCCTGCCACCTGTTATAGCCCGCCACAATCGAACCGCCCTGCATGGCGATCAGCAGCGTATTGTTCAGACTGTAATCGTGCATCTTGGACATAGCGGATAAGTAAGCCATATAGCGGCTACTTTCAAAAAGCTCCTGTACGCCGGTTTCCAGACGGTCAGTAATCACTTTCATGCGTTCTTTGCTGTTCATGCCGTCCAGCATGATCGGGATAACCGGGGGCGGCGCTTTGTCGGGGCTTTCGGATGCCTCCGGCTGCTGGGCCTGCGGTTCCTCCCGGTCAGCTTCCGGCTGGGGGTAGTGCATCACCCGGTATTCCTCCGGCACCGGCTGGCCCTCATGGACGCGCTGCCATTCGTCGCCGCTTCTCACCAGATAGCCGTACTGGGTAAAAACGCCTTGTTCCTGCTGGGCAATGTGGCGTCCAAACTGCGCCGTATCAATCCCGGCTTTCCATTCCTCCGGCATATCCACCATGCCGGAACGGTTCAGGTAGTAGTCGCCCAACTGTCCATCCCCCCTAACGTCGGGAAGATGCACATAGTAATCCACATTTTCGGTGTAGTCGATGATCTGGCCGATATTCTCAAAGCCGCCACGGGGATTTTGCAGGGCGGCGTTCAGCTCTGCGATCTCGGCGGCGTCAAGCTGGCCCAGCCGGGCGGCAAGGAAATTCAGCTCGTCCACGTCGGCGGCCAGCACCATGTCATAGGGAATGGCAAGGTGTCTGTCCTCCGGGCAGGAATACCCGTTGATAAAAAAATCCTGCGGATTGTCGGCAGTAATGCCAACATCCCGCAGGGCGGCTTGCAGCGTTTCGGTTGTGGTGGGCAAATCCAGCCAGACGCCTTGTTTGCCCTGTTCCAAAAACTGCCGGTTATGGACTTGGATAGAAAATACTTCGTTCACGCGGTCACTCCTTTCTCTGTTCTGTTTCAAAAAATAGGGGGTTGGGGACTTCCCCAACAAGCAAAAATCCCCGGCCCGGCAGGGACGCGGCCGGGGGATTTTACCGGGAGTGTAGCCACACTCCCTATGCTTGCTGTGTTACTGTCCTTTAGCTCCTGTGTTCAATGCGGTAGTTGACGTACTTGCCCCCGGTATCAGCCAAAAGCACCGTCCCGTCGTAGGTTTTGCCGGTCTTTACGGAATAGAGGCCCTTTACCTTGACTTTGCCGGTTTTGAGCAGCGCAGCGGCGATCTTCGGGGTGAACGCTTTCTTGCGTTCCTCAAAAAATCGGTCATTCTTCCACATGACGAACTGGCAGGCCCGGTTTCCGCAGTAGTAGTTTTTCTTGCCCTCATAGACAGCCTCACCACAGCGGGGACACGTCCCGATAGGAACACGCTCGGCCTGAAACAATTTCTGCTTTTCCTCACTGATACAGGAATAGGTCTGCACCAGCTCCCGCGCCTGCGTCTCGATGCCGTCCATAAATTCGTCAGGATCGGCCTGCCCCTTGGCGATCTCGGTCAGCCGGTTTTCCCATTCGGCAGTAAGCTGGGGAGAAGTAAGCGCCTCCGGCAGCACCACAGCCAGATTGATGCCGTCCTTGGTGGGAATGAGCTGCTTGCCTTTTCTCTGGACAAAGCCCATCTGCACCAGCTTTTCCAGAATGGCGGCGCGGGTGGCCGGTGTGCCTAATCCCTTGCGCTCGGCATCCTCCGGCATATCCTCGGCCCCGGCCCGTTCCATAGCGGACAAAAGCGTATCTTCGGTGTAGGGCTTGGGCGGCGTGGTGAAATGCTCGGTGACAGAGGCGGCCACGTCTGCAAAGGTCTGGCCCTCGCAAAGCTCCGGCAGCTCCCGCACCGCCTCGGCGTCCTCGTCGGCGTCGGTCTTTAAGGAAGAACGGAACCGGCGTTCAATCTCTTTCCAGCCGGGGGAAAGGACGGTCTTGCCCTTGGCGGTAAACTCCTGCCCGGCACAGGTAAATGTGGCGGTGACGGCCTCATAGATATGCGGCCCGGCCACGGCACATAAGAGCTTGCAGCAGATCAGGGACAGCAGCTTTTTTTCACTCTCGGCCAGAGTGCCAAAGCCCTGCTTCACAAATTCAGCGGTGGGGATAATGGCGTGGTGGTCGGACACCTTTTTGCTGTTCAGGATGCGGTCAAACTGCGGGGAAAGGTTCAGGCCCTTGGCAAACGGCACCAGCTCCCACAGGCCGGACACAAGGCTTTCCACGGCGGGCAGCATATCGTCGGTAAGATATTGACTATCCGTTCTCGGATAGGTCAGCAGCTTCTTTAGATACAGTGCCTGGGCATAGTCAAGGGTCTGCTTGGCGGTATAGCCGAAAAGCCGGTTAGCCTCCCGCTGCAAGGTGGTAAGGTCATAGAGCTTGGGCGGCTGTTCCGTCTTTTTCTCCCGCGTCACGGAAACGCAAACGGCCTGCGCTTTTGCACAAGCCGCCTTGACGGTGTTTGCCTCGGCAGCGTCGGAAAAGCGGCTGCTTACCGCGTCCGCGCCGCCCGCCGTGATATGGACGATGTGATATTTCTCTTTCTTGAAATCGGTAATCTTGGCGTCCCTGTCCACCAGCATTTTTAAGGTCGGCGTCTGGACGCGGCCCACAGTCAGGTTCTTGTGGTACAGGACGGAAAAAAGCCGGGTGGCGTTAATGCCGATCAGCCAGTCGGCCTTGGCCCGGCACAGGGCCGATTGATACAGCGGATCATAGTCGCCGCCCGGTTTCAGGTGGGCAAAGCCGTCCTTAATAGCACTGTCCTCCATAGAGGAAATCCAAAGGCGCTCAAAGGGCTTTTGGCATCCCGCCATCTGGTAGACGAAACGGAAAATCAATTCCCCCTCGCGCCCGGCGTCGGTGGCGCACACAAGGCCGGTCACGTCGGGGCGCTGCATCAGCGAACAGAGAACGTCAAACTGCTGTTTCTTGTCGTCGGGGACGATGTACTGCCATGTTTCCGGGAGAATGGGCAAATCCTCATAGCGCCATTTTTTGAAACGCTCGTCATAGCGTCCGGCGTCGGCAAAGGACACCAGATGTCCGATGCACCAGCTCACCAGATAGCCGTTCCCCTCCAAATAGCCGTCGTGTTTCTCCGTGGCCCCGATCACGCCCGCAATGCTGCGGGCCACGCTGGGTTTTTCCGCGATTACAAGTTTATATGTCATTCCTCGTCCTCCTGTTCACTCACAAAATCAGCTTCCGGGTCAAACTCGGTTTCGGGTTCCTCGTCCTCCAAATCCTCGTCCTCCCCAAAATCATACTCGCCCAAATCGTCGCTGCCGGTGGTTTCAGCCTTGGGCTTTTTGAACTTGAAATAGTAAAGGGCCGCACCGCCGCCCGCCAGCGCCACCAGCAGGAACACGATCAGGCCGCCCGCGCCGCCCTTGGGTTCTTCCTCCGGGGCTTCGGGTTCCTCCGGCTGGGGTTCCTGCGGCTCCGGGCCGCTGCACTCGGTCAGGTTGGTTTTACATACCGGGCAATTCGTGTTCACAGCCCCGGCCTTGCATTTCGTGGTACAGGAGCAGACAGCAGCGGGGGTGACGGTTTCCCCGTCCTCCATCAGCGTCAGCAGATCGGCTTCATCCACCTGATTTAAGAAATGGACAGTTTCTTTTCCCTCGTCGTCCCGGTCAATAATCAGATAAAACACATTGCCGTTTTTGGTTTCCACGGTGATAAACTGCTTGCCATTTTTCGCGGCGCTGCCGATGTCGTCAATCAGTGACAGGTTCCCGTCCGGGGACAGGGCGGCGCTGGCCCCGCCGCCATTGAACAGTTCCAGCAGAGAAGCAATTTCCTCCGGGTCAATGGAGAGGGAAAAACCGCCCTCGCCGGTAGCCGCTACTTCCTTTTCGCTGACGGTCATATAGTCGGAATGGACATAGCCGATGCGCTCCGGCAAGAGAATTTTAATCCAGTCGCCGTCTGTGCCGACTACCTCAACCGTCGTCCCATTGGGAAGCTGGGTGAACGCGGTCTTGTCAAGCCCCGCGCCGGTGCGGACATTCAGCCTGCCGCCGTTGGTGGTGACGGTGCCGGTCTGTTCAGGTTCTTTTTTGTCGGTGCCGGTGGTGATCTGGATGCCGTCGTCCGTGGCGGCAATGCTCACCTTGGAACCGAACAGCGCGGAAAACAGGTCGGTGATGTCCTTGCCGGTCAGAGGGCCGGTATCTTTTTCGGCCTCGGTTTCTGTCCCGTCCGTGGCGGTGCCGGTTTCGTCTGTTTCAGGCTCCAAACCGCCCGTAGCGGGTTCGGTTGTAGCCTCCGGCAGCGGGGCCGGTGCCGGGTCATTGCCGCCTGCAAGGGCGGTAACGGGAAAGGCCGTGACGCAGAGCATCACGGCCAGAAGTGCGGGGAGAATACGGGAAATCCGTCTGGTCTTATTCTTCATGGGCATTGTCCTCCTGTTCATGGTAAGGGGTTGCGGCAGGGGCGGCCTGCATTGCGCCGCTGCGTAAGAACGCGGCAAATTCCTCCGGCTTCATGTTCATGCCGCGCACAAGCTGGATGATCTGCAAATTCTCCTGTTCGGTTTTCTGCGTTTCCAGCTCCCGAAGCTGTTTCTGAAACTCCGCGATCTTAGACTTGGTTTTCTGGATGTCCTTTTCGATGCGGTCAAGTTTGGTTGCCATAATTGAAAGCTCCTTTCTGGCGTTAAGGTAAACGCCCGTAACTGTAAAAATGGGATTGCCAGTAGTTTGAAGTAAGGTTCGTGTAGGAAATCGGGTTCCCGCAATGCAGCATCACATTGTTGCCCACATACAGGCCGACGTGGGACACGCCGGGGGTGTCGTAGGTTCCCTTGAAAAATACAAGGTCGCCGGGCTTGGCCTGCGAACTGGAAACAGGGGTGCAGATGTTATATAGGCCCTGCGCCCCCAGCCGTCCCACGTTCCATCCACTATGATTGATTACCCACGAAATGAAGCCGCTGCAATCAAAGCTGGTGCTGGGAGAGCTGCCGCCCCACACATAGGGATAACCGATATATTTTTCCGCCTCTTTGAGCATGGCGGCAAAGGTGGCATCCTCCAAAGCCTCCGGGGGTACGTCGTAGTAGGTCGGCGGCGTCAGGGTGGAGGCGTTGGGGTACTGGCTGCCGGAAAACAGATCAGGCCGGTTTCCTAGCGTGGACATATACAGGGAATAGAAACTTAGCGTTTCCTCGTCCATGATATAGACTGGCACATGGGACAGGTCGAAGTTTTCCAGCGTGACGTAGCAGATGTAATAGTCATACGGCACTTGGTAGGTGTCTGTATGGGTGTTGCCCTCCGCGTCCGTCCATGTATCGGTTTCGGTGCGGTAACGGGTTTCTACCACGACGTTTTCTGTCAGGATATATTGCTTGTCAAAGAGCATGGACAAATCACCCTGTACCTCCCCGATGGTAAATATCCCGTCATGGAGCGCCGACAGAATGGAAATCAGCACATAGGGGTCATGGCTGATCTCGTCAAGGTCAAAATGGTATTCGTCATAGTCATGGGTGGCCTCGTAGTTGTCCAGATAGTCTTGCAGCTCGGCTTCCAGCTCCGCGTAGGCGTCCTCGGCGGCCAACATATCGCTATCCTCGGAAAAGTAAGAGGACGCCGTGATGCCGCTTCCGGCGCTGCCGAACATGGCGGTGCAGGACTGTAAGCCGCCGATGATAAGCAGCATCAAAAGCCCCAACACAAGGACGGCCAGCGCCCCTTTCCAGTGGCGGGCCACAAAGGAGGCCGCCCGTTCACTTTCTTTGGCTGC
The DNA here is from genome assembly GCF_000364325.1 of Atopobium minutum 10063974. Lineage (NCBI taxonomy): Bacteria > Bacillati > Actinomycetota > Coriobacteriia > Coriobacteriales > Atopobiaceae > Atopobium > Atopobium minutum. Next base: position 1,189,833 of record NZ_KB822533.1, on the reverse strand, counting down.
GGCCTTGGCCGCTTTCGTGGAGGCCCCGGCTGTCTTGGCCGCGCCCTGTGCCGCCGCGCCTGCGGTCTGGCCCGCTGTCCGGGCGGCCTTGGCGTACTGGCGCTTGATCTGCTGTTTCTGCCAGAACCGGGAAATGGGGTTGCTGGCCGCCTGTGCGATCTCCGGGTTATCCCGCAAAGATTTCTGGTAGAAATACTCCGCGTTGGCAGACAATAGCCTGCGCTCGGCCTTTTCCGCGTCCCAGTAGGGTTTCAGCCTGTGGTGCCGGATGGTGCTGCGGATGGCTTTTCCGGCCTGCCGCTCGGCAAGTTCCTCCCCCTTATGGCCGCCCTCCACACCCACGTTTTCATGCTCGACTTCATGGATTTTCCCGTGGCCGAATAGAAAAACCTCGGAAACAGGACGGCCTGCCGGATTGGGTTTCAGGGAGGGAGGCCCCTTGTCCTGTTTGTCAAAGTGCAGGACGGTCTTTGCTTTGCCGCTTGCCTCGTCAAAGACGGTTTCCTTGACCGGGACGCGCTTCTTGGGGATGGCGGCGCGGGCCTTATCCAGCTTATCGGCCCGTTTGTCCGATTTTCGGATATAGGGCTGTAAATCCGGGTCGGCCCGTTCTTCCTCCGACAGTTGGAGCCGGGCGGATGGCCGGTGCAGGGCAGCGTCCCCCTCGGCGGCCACAGCCCCGGCCTGCTTCGCGGCTTTCTTGGCCTTATGGCCGTCATGGATGGCGTCGGCCCGTTCCAGCAGCTTATCGGCGGTGCCGCCCGGCCCCGGCGCGGACAAATCCTGTTCGGCCTCCCGGCTGGAAATGTTCTCCACCTCGCCGGTGGCCTGATTTTCCAGCGTCAGCCCGTCGCGGGTCATGGCCTGCGTCACTTTCGCCTTGGCTTTCAGCTCTTTCATGGTGGTTCACCTCCTTTGTGGCGTCGCCGGGTCATACTCCCGCCACCTCGTTTAAGCGGGTCGTCATAATCTTGTAAAGCTGGGTGTTGTGCGGGATGGGGTTGGTAAAGGGCAGCACCACGTTTTCAAAGATCAAAAGGCCCTCGCCGGGTTCGGAATTGTCGATGTACTTCTGCTGTTCGGTGGACAAATTCAAGCGTTCCGCAAGGATTTTTCTATCCCCGGACGCCTGATTGAGCAGCGTAATGAAGTCGCTGTTTTCAAGGATATTTTCAATTTCCGGGGAGGAAAGCAGGTCTTTGACGTTCTGGGTGGCACCTGTTGGAATGCCGCCCCATTTCCTAAACCGCTTCCAAATCTCCGCAGAATAGGCCGCCGTCTGTTCCTCTTTCAAAAGCAAATGGAACTCGTCGGCAAAATACCATGTGGCCTTTCCTTGGCTTCGGTTGGCCGTGACGCGCCCCCATATCTGGTCTTGGACAATGAGCATCCCCAGCTTTTTGAGCTGCTTGCCCAGCTCCTTAATGTCAAAGGACACAAGCCGGTTGCCGATGTCCACGTTGGTACGGTGGTTAAATACGTTCAGGGAGCCGGACACATACAGGTCAAGGGCCTGCGCCACCCGGTCAGCCTCCGGGACATGCTGATCTAACAACGCTTTGTGGAGGTCGGACAGGATCGGCATATTCTCCGGGCGGGGGTCTGCCAGATAGGGCCGGTAGATCACGCGCACAGCCCGGTCTATCACGGTCTTTTCAATGGCTTCCAGCCCGTTCTTGCCGCCCATGACAAGCTCACAGAACGACAGCACAAAGTCGGATTTCAGGGCCAGCGGGTTATCGTCCTCCGAATAATTCAGGTTGATGTCCAGCGGGTTCACAAAGTCCTTGCTGGTAGGCGACAGCCGGATTACCTGTCCGTGGAGCCGTTTGACAAGGGGGTAATATTCGGCCTCCGGGTCTGAAATAAAAATATCGTCAGGCGTCGTTAAGAACACACTGACGATCTCGGATTTACAGCTCATGGATTTGCCGCTGCCGGGGGTGCCGAGCTTCAAGGCATTGGGGCAACGGGCCTGCTTCCTGTCCAGCATAATCATGTTGCGGGACTTGGCGTTGATGCCGTAATACATGGCCGCGCCGCCCTGAAAAAGCTCCTGCGTCACAAAGGGGACGAACACGGCCACGCTGGAAGTCGTAAGGCTGCGCTGTATCTTGATCTGATTGACGCCCAGCGGCAGGCTGCTTGCAAGGCCCTGTTCCTGCTGGTAGTCCAGCCGGACAAGGGGACAGTTATGCTTTTGGGCCACGCCTGCGGCTTGGAACACGTCGTTATTCAGCTTTTGCTTGGTGTCGGCCACGTTGAGGACAAGGAACGTCAACTGGAACAGCCGTTCATTGCGGGTCTGCAACTTTGTCAGCAGCTTCTTGGCGTCCTCGCCGTAGGTGGCAAGGTCGCTGGGAAGAATGTCCATATCGTAACCGCTGCGGACGGCCTTTTTCTGCTCCGCAATCTTCATAGCGTCAAGGTCGGTAATTTTGCGCTTGATGGTCTTGATCGCCTTGGTCTGTTCAATGGCCTGCACATGGAGATTGACTAAAACACCGCTTTCCGTATTGAGGAAGTCGGCCAGCATATCGTCCGACAGCTCCGGGGACAGGATTTGCAGGAAACTTACCGCGCCGTATTTGCCGCCCATGCCGAATGTCTTTGCATTGCCGAAGCACAGGGAGGACGGGGCAATAAAATCCTTGGTGGAGAGGCCGGACGGGGCCAGCCACTTCCAGTCAAAATTGAATATCTCGCCGTCCGGGTGGTACACGCCATGCAGCAGGTTCAGCCGTTCCCAGCCGTCCATCACATGGGCTACGGCCCCCATGCTCTTGAAATAGCCTAACAGGTCAAAGCCGATGCGCTTCAATCTGGCTCGCGCCGCTTTCACGCTTTCGGCCTCGATGGTGAATGTCAGGTATTTGGTCTTTACCATGCCGTTGTTGCCGTTTGCAAGCTGCTTTTGCAGAATGCCGGTGTACTCGGCCCGGATGTCGTCGAAGTCGTCCCCCTGCGGCGCGATCTCAAAGCTCTTGGCGTACTGCACCGGGTCAACTTTCCGATTGAGGAAAGAAAACTGGATATGAATGGAGGCGTCCACATAGTTATACAGGTCGCACAGTTTTTCAAAGATAGCCGTCTGCGTGTCCGGCTGGGCAAGCTGATAGCTGATGTCCGCAAACTCAATGCACTTGGAAAAGACGCCGGGCGATACCCGGCACACGCCGTCCGGGTACATGACCTCGTAGGGGATGCTCTGCTGCGCCGTGTGGGGCCTGCCGTCGCCCTTATATTTACGGATTACCGCGTCAATTTCTTTTCGCTGGGCGCGGGTCAGCTTTGTTTTTTCGGTTTCTCTTGGGATTTCCTTTTTGGACAATGGCCTTTACCTCCTGTTCCATCTGGTATTGCCGCACAAGGGCGGTGTAGGTGTTGTCGGTCTGATAGGGACGCTCCTTTGGCTGGATGAAGCAGCACTGGATGATCTGCATAATCACCACTTCAAGGGGCTGGCCGTGACGCTCGTACATGGCAAGCAAAAAGCCCGGCAGCATGGCAAATACCATGAGCAGGGCCGCCGCGCTGTTGGTAAGATAGTCACGGGTGAGAAAATATAAGGGGACGCCGATCACCAGCGCCCCGGAAAAACAGATCAGTTGCCGTTTGGTAAGCCCAAACACAACCTTGCTTTTCACATGGGTTAAGTCCTTGGGGACGGTTACATAAGCCATTTGGCACCTCCTTTCACGTCAGGATAAGGTCACATTCCACCTCGTTCCCCCACACGTCCCAGCCGGGGGTTTTCTGTCTGGCAAACAGCTCCACGCGGGGCAAATCGCCCGCCAGCTCTACGATTTTTTCACGGGTCACATCCGGCTTTTTGCTGTGTTGTTCAATCGGGCTGATAATAAACTGATGGACAGAGGCAGAACGACGCTTCGGCTTGCCGTGTGTTGCCAGCAGGCAGATTTCCGCGTTTCCCCTTGTCCAGCGGCCCAGCCCGTAAAACCATGTAAGGCTTTTACGGTTCTGTTTCAGCCATACAAAAGCCACGGTCTTGAATGAAAAGCCCCACGCTTTGATTAACCGCAGAGCTTCCGGCAGCATGGGGAATGTGGCCCACAAAAACAGCAGGCAGTCTTTGGACGCCAGCCGTTCCACCGGCAGGGCGCACAGCTCGTCAATGCTCATGGTGGAATAGTGATTTTCCGCTGCGCCCTGTACGTTTTTGCAGTCATACCGCCACGGCGGGTCAGCGTAAATGATGTTGTACGTTGAAATAAACAAGTTCCTCCTGTGTATGCTTGGATTTTGGGATCAATGCGCCCCGAATACGGCCTTTGATATACTGCCGGTCTTGAACAGGCAGAAGCACAGCAGCACCGTATAGCCCATACAGCCCCAGATTGCGCCGGATATGTCGGAAGCGGAACCGATATTCTGTATCAGCACCGCGTAGATACCCACCACAACCATGATTAAAAAGGCTTGGAAGCCCAGCGCCAGCAGGGATTTCAGATACCCTTGGCCCATGCCGCGCCATTCCGCGTTGCCCATTGTGGCAAGGGGGATAGGCCCCAGCGACGTGACAACATAGATTTCCACCATGCGGCCATAGGTCACAAGGAAAATGCAGATGGAAAGGATATTCATGGTGAGGCCCACAACAAGGGTTTGGAACCACAGCCCCAAAAGAGCGCCCACGCTCATAGCCTCCAATTGGCTTTCAAGGTCTGGTATCAGGGTGTTAAAATCAATGGATGTCTGCCCGATAATCACACCGGCGCTTTGATTGACGACGCTTTGGGTGGCGTCGAATACGCCCATGACGATGTTCCATGTGTTCGTTACGATCAGGATTGCAAACGCGGATTTGAATATCCAGCGGAAGAACATGGAGCTGTCAAAGTCGTGCATATTGTTCTTTTCCGTTATCATCTGGATAAGCTCATAGCACATGACAAGGGCGAGTATGGCCCCGGCTATGGGGACGATCACGGTTTCCGACAGGCTGTGCAGCATATTGAAAATACCGCTGTTCCATGCCTGCGGGGTTCGTCCCACGTCGGCGGCGATTTCTCCGACTTTGGCATTTACCGTATCGAACAGCCCGGACAGGTTGCCCGTGATACCGTCCATGAGGATGCCTTTTATCCATTCTTCAATGATTTCACTAATCACGGGTAGCACCTCCTTTCCCGCGCCCTCCCGGTCTGGCCGGGAGGACGCGGAGGCGATTAGTTAAGGGTTTGGACAGGGACAAAGGCCAGGATCAGCCCAGCAGCCCGGACAGCAGGGGAACCAGAGTGACACCGATCAGGGCCACGCCGCCGCCAGCGACAAGCTGCTTGACACCCTGCGATTTTGCCCCCGGATTGTCCTGCCCGTATCCCTCCAACAGATTGATGCCGCCCCATACGCACAGAGCGCCGCCCAGTCCGATCACGATAGTCTGCAAAGTAGTAACTGCGGAATTAAAAAATGCCATAAATTTACCTCTTTCTGCCGGTTTCCGGCTCATAATGATTTTTTGATTTTGTTGTTGGAATGAAAAAAGCCGCTGTTTATTCAGCGGCGGCGTCCTCGTCCGACAGGTCGATTTCATACAGGTCGAATACTTCATCCTGCGTTACCACTTGCTGCCGTTTCCGGCGCGTGATAGTCAAAAATCTGTCCACGTCAAAGGTATTCTTCTTGTCGGCGTCGGCAAGGTATTTGTACCGGGGATGCTTGGTAATATCGAATTTCTCCGATAAAAACGGGCGCACACCCCGTAGCTGCAAGATACACTTGCCGCCGTCCATCACGGCAATTTCGTCTTGGGACATCAACTCCTTTCCTAATTTTTGATAGTTCAATCCGTGGGACGTTTGGCTTCCCCGGTTCTCGCTGGTGTTGAAACTGTCAATCGTTTCTTTCCCCAGCGCATCGGAAATCTCCTTGGCATTTTTGCCGCGCCCACTAAGGAAAAGCACACTATCGCAGTTATCCGAAATGATCTCGGCGGCGTCCTTGTAAATCGCTTTTAGCTGCGACTGGCTCTGCAAAATAATAGAGGCCGATATTTCACGGCTTCGAATGGTGGCAATGAGTTTATCGAAATTGGGTATTTGGCCAATGTTGGCAAATTCATCCAAAATCAGGCGTACATGGACAGGCAGCCGCCCGCCGTACACATCATCAGCCCGGTCACAAAGCAGGTTGATTAGCTGGCTTTGGAGCATAGCCAGAATGAAATTAAAGGTCGTGTCCGTATCGCTCATAATGAGATACAGCACCGTCTTTTCGTCCCCGATGGTGTCCAGCTCCATTTCGTCGTCCTCCATCAGCTCGCGTACCTCCCGGATGTCAAAGGGCGCAAGTCTGGCACCGCATGAAATCAGGATGGAAGAACGGGTCTTGCCTGCGGACAGCAGGAATTTCTTGTACTGGCGCACCGCAAAATGGTCGGGGTCTTTCTGCTCCAAACGCTCAAACATGAGATCGACGGGGCTTTGAAACTCCGGGTCGTCCTCGCGGGCTTCACTGGCGTTTATCATTTCCAGCAGCGTTGAGAAGTTCATTTCCTCCGCTGGGGCCTCGTACCAGATATAGCCGATCAGGGCCGAATAAAACAACCGTTCCGACTTCACCCAAAAATCCTCCGCTGACTTTTCCCCCTCGCCCTTGGTGTTGGAAATCAGGGTATTTACCAGCTTTAGCACGTCCTTTTCCGAATGGATGTAGACAAAGGGGTTGTACTTCATGGACTTGGAAAAGTTAATGGTATTCAGGATTTTAATGCGGTAGCCCGCCTGCTGGAACATCCTGCCGGTTTCCAGAACCAAAGTGCCTTTCGGATCTGTCACCACAAACGAAGTCGGATAGTCCGTGGTCGGAAAGCATTGCATCAGGTTGGGTTTCACGAAAAATCTCGTTTTCCCTGAACCGCTGCCACCGATCACCAGCACGTTTTTATTCCGCGCTGTCTTGGGGTCTTTGGGCCTGCCGGTCATGGTAAGCCGTTCCGTTTGGGTGAGCAGGATATTATTTTCAAACTTGGGGTCGATGTAAGGCGCTATGTCTTTGGCCGTCCCCCAGCGGGCGCTGCCATACTCCATGCCTTTGCGGTATTTCTTCACGTTCTTGCTCTTGCAGTACACCACCAGCCGCACGATCACGGCACCGGCGATACCGATACACAGGTCAAACAGGTGCAGGCTTGGCAGCGGGTTGGCAAAAGCCGCCGCAAAACCATCCGCAAAATGCAGGAGCTTCCCCGACAGGTCAGCACCAGCGGCCAGCCGGTACGCCTCCCCGCATTTCGCAAACAGGTACACAAAAATCAGATACGGGAGGTTCAGGATCAGCAATTTCTTTACGTCAGGCTTCACAGTTCCAGCCCCCTTTCCTTGATTTTCTCCTTGGCCCGCTGCTTGGTCTGGGCCGCCGCCTTTTGCTTCACAGCGGACAAAACCTTGCGGATAGAGGGCCGCTGCTCCTTGGAAAGCGTCTTGGCGGTAAACTCCCGAAACGCCAGATCAAGGTTATCTGCATCCTTGGCCTTGAAAATCACAACGTAGTGGGGCGGCTGGGTGGTCTTATCTTTTCGTAAGGTAAAATCCACGCCGTATTTCTTGGCGCATGGCTTGAACGCTCCAATGTTGGCCTCGGTGATCTCAATGTTGGAGAGATCAGCCCCATGCTTTTTAAGCTGCTTTAGGCTCTGCTGGCCGTGGTGCAGCGTGTTTTTGCCCTTGGCCCGGTGTTGCAGGTACTTTTTCAGCGCCGCTTGCAGCACTTGAGCCGTGAGCTTGCCCGTTTTCATGGACAGGGCAATGGTCTTTTGAGTAACTTCTTCCTGCAATCGCATCCCTCCTTGTCAGAAAGTCAAAAGCGGCGTCTAAGGCGGAACCACCAGACGCCGCAGGTAGATATAGGTCAAATCCGCACCCGCAGGCCGGAAAGGTCGTCGGCCCGGATGCCGACAAGATACCAGTTTTCGGCCATTTCAATGCGGGTGGGCCTCCATTTGCCGCCGATCATCACGTCGAAACACTCCCCGCAATGCAGGCCGCCGTAATAGTCGGCCAGATCAAAGCGGATGTCGTAACGGTCTGTTCGCTCGTCAAAAATCAATGCGCCCTGCTTCATAGGGTCGTCCTCCTTTTCTCGTTACAGGCTTTCGCCCTCGCCGCAGGAATAGTCCGGCAGGCCGGATTTAGGCTTTCCCCAATCGGGCTGTGCCATGTCGTGCGCGACAAGGGCCGTGTAGTAGTTGGAAATGGTGCTGGGGGCGTTGAACAGCATAGCCCGCAGGTATTGTTTGATATTGCGGACTTTCGTTGTGTTCTCCCGCAGACAGTCAAGGACAAAGCGGATATGTTCGCCGGTCAGCTTCATGTACTTGGATTTCACCAGCTCGGCAGGGTAGTCGTCCCCGGCGACACGGATTGTCTTTCGGGCGGTGCAGACGGTTTCCAGCATCAGGTCTACGATTTCGTCAAGCTGTTCACGGTCAATGCTCCTGTCCTGAATGAGATAGGCATACTCGATGTTCTCCAAAATGATTTCCCGATAAATCCGTACAGCCTCATCCTTTCCTGTCCTTTTCCGTTCCGGCGGCGTAGCCGCTGCCTCGCCCTCCATAGGGGCAGGGGTCGGGGATGGGATAGGAATGGAATGGGTACTTTGTCCATCTGTAATTATTTTTTCTTTTTTTGATAAGTCAGTTCTTTGTACTTCTTTATTTAATTGCGTTGGATTTTCCGACGCCGGATTATCCGATGTCGGATTTTCCAACACCGGGTTATCCGATGTTGGATTTTCCAATACCGGGTTTTCCAATACCGGCTGTTCGTAGATGGTATAGACCATATCGGCCATTTTGCCTTTTGCGTCACGGCCCTGCTCACGCCGGATATATCCAGCTTTTTCAAGCTCCCATACCGCTGTCCTGATCGCGTCGATGCTTTCCCGGTTGATATAGGACAGTCCTTTTAGGGTATAGTCCCAATCCTCCGGCAAGGACAACATCTGCGACAGCAGGCCCTTGGCCTTTAAGGTCAGGTTCTTATTCCGCAGGTGGTGATTTGACATCACCGTATAGCCTTTGTTCTTTTCCACACGGAAAACTGCCATAGCGTTGTTCGCTCCTTTCACTGTGAATTTGACCGCTGCATAGTCGGTCAGCTTGCCCGGCTGATAGGGACACTCTGCAAACTGGCAGAATTGATATTTCCAATCCGGGCGGTAAAATCGGCAGGTGCCGCAATCCTCCGGCGCGTCCGCCCCGCCGCCGTCGTAGTGATCGAAACCGGGCTTTTCCTGCATCAGCCGTTCAAACGCCCGGTCAGGGCCGGAAGTAAATAGCATGGCGTCGCCTCCTTTCTCTATTTGGGCATAAAAAAGCGGCGTCCTGTTCTCCCATGACGGGAAAGAGGAACGCCGCGTTTACGGTGTCGTATTCAATTTATGATGTGCCGTATTTGGGGTGGCGGGTATTAGCAGTATGGTTCAGCATATATGCGGCTCAATCCGAAAGTAGTAAATTGGTAGTAAATTGAGTTCTCATATCCTGCGAAATGCCCGTATTTCCGGGGCTTTCAGCGATAACCTAAAATTTTGGACATAAAAATCAGTTTCCTGCTGGTGGTCGAATACGTCTATCAGAGAGATGGTATAGCGAGACACTGCCACTCTAGAGAGGCTCTATTCGTCACTTAACAACAGGTTTTTGACCAAACATAACAATCCAGTCCTCTTTTGGATGGCAACACACTTGTATGTTAACAAAACCAGCGTTGGTAAAGAAGTCTCTTAGCTGTTGCTCGGAGTAAATAGTTAGTAAGTCTGCTGCCTGAGATAGGTCACTCCAGCGCAGCTGATCCATGCCACTGCCATCAGTTTCATTGCAAACCATAAACAGACCGCCGGGGGTAAGTACGCGCAGGATTTCGCTCAGGCCAGCTGCTACATCAGGCCAAAAGTAGATAGTTTCAAATGCGGTAGCCACATTGATGGTTGCGTTGTCATATGGAAGAGCTGCTACATCACCTTCCACAACCTGGCAACGCCCATCGGCCACAGCTTGTGCATTTGTTGCTTTGGACTTCTCGACAGAAATGGGAGAGTGATCAAGACCATAGGCTTGACTGGCATCAAACAAGTTCATGAGGCGAGCCAAGTTAGCGCCGCCGCCGCAGCCAACATCAAGTACCGAAGCAAGGGGTTTTTTGACGGGCGCCTGCTGTGTTGCTTGCTCAAGGAGCGGCAGACTCCAGCCCGCTAAGCGCTCATGTGTGCCGGCATTCATGGCGTCAAGGAGCTCACGACCAGCGTCGCCAGTGGGATTACCTGCATTTTTGTAATGATCTCGAGAAGCCATAAAACTCCTATTCTTGGTTTGCATATCATTTTACGCGCCAAGCAGTACCTACACGACATATTTGTATACCATATGTCTGAGCTGCGTATCGTAAGCTTGTATCTTGCTTGCTTTTCTCAGTGTTCCCTAAATTGAGCATTGCATAGGTTGGTTGTACAAAAACTATCCAAGCATATTTATATTTCATAGACGAATACACAGATTAGAAGCATACTTTTTGGTAAAGTTATCTATGTTTACTACAGGTTACTTCATTTTGGCAAGTGAGGCATTTATGCATAACGTGCGCGCAATTTGCGAAGATACCTATTGGATTGGTGCATCTGATCGCAGACTATCCCTGTTTGAGAATACCTATCACATTCCTAATGGCATGGCCTATAACAGCTATCTCATTCTTGACGAGAAGACCTGTCTTCTTGACGGTGTGGATGATGTTGTAGCTGGTCAGTTTAGTGAGAATTTGGAGTATATGCTCGGTGACCGCGAGCTGAACTATATGGTAATTGACCATATGGAGCCCGATCATTGTGCAGAGATTCCCTGGCTGGTAAAAAAATATCCTACGGTCAAATTGGTTGGTACCGCCAAGACTTTTGATCTCATTCGCCAGTTCCATAATTTTGACCCTACACCCTATGCCATTGTGGTAACCGAAGGGGATACCTTGGAGCTCGGCAAACATATCTTGCAGTTTGTAACAGCACCTATGGTTCACTGGCCAGAAGTCATGGTTACCTTTGATTTGGCAACGGGAACGCTTTTCTCGGCAGATACGTTTGGTGCGTTTGGTGCCATTGGTGGAAACCTGTATTCCGACGAGGTGAATTGGGAGCGTGACTGGCTGGATCAGTCTCGTAGGTATTATGCAAACATCGTTGGCAAATATGGCATGCAGGTCAACAACTTGCTTAAGAAGGCTGCTGCGTTGCCCATCAATCGCATTTGTCCTTTGCATGGTCATATCTGGCGTAAGGATCTGGATGTTATTCGCTCCAAGTATGCTCAGTGGGCTTCTTTTGAGCCAGAGGAGCAAAGCGTTGTCATCTACTACGGCACTATCTATGGCGGTACCGCGCAGGCGGCTGATATTTTAGCCGGTATGCTGTCTGAGCGTGGCGTGCGCGATGTGCGCGTATACAATACGGCCACCGCAGACCTTGCTACGATGGTCTCCGAGGCGTTTAGGGCTTCTCACTTGGTATTTGCTTCCTCTACGCAAAACATGGAGATCTACGATGCCATGCGTTCGCTTGTGCTGGACTTGCGTGCTCATGCGCTGCAAAAACGTTCCGTTGCGCTTATCGAGAATGGCTCTTGGGCTCCTTGCTCTGGCAAGTTAATGCGTGCGCAGTTTGATGCTATGAAGAACATAACTATGATTGAGCCGTTTGTTTCCATTCGCTCGCGTCTAAATGATGAAACTTTGGAGCAGCTAAGTACCTTGGCGGAGGCCATTGCCACTTCTTTGTCTGCAAATGAGGGCGTTTAACTGTGGTGCTGTAGGTAGAGAAAAGATTTTAATTTTTCTTTCTATTTCTACTTGCATACCAAGGTAAATTCCCGTATATTAGTAACTCGTTCGCGGGCTTAGCGCAGTTGGTAGCGCGCAACCTTGCCAAGGTTGAGGTCGCGGGTTCGAACCCCGTAGCCCGCTCCATGTGAGCACAGGGCCGGATACTCATTCGGCCCTTTTTATAAGGCGGCATGGCCAAGTGGTAAGGCACGGGACTGCAAATCCCTGACCCCCCGTTCGAATCGGGGTGCCGCCTCCATATGTTTACCTGGGGTTTCTTTAGAAAAGAGGCTCCATTTTTTATATAAAATAACGATGGCATTACACATAGTTATGCAAGCTCTTTACGAGAAACTCTTTATGTTTGGAAAAGAGAGCATACAATATTTTTTATCGGTATATCTTATACTCTTAATTCTGGATTGGAAGATGCGGTGGAGACTAGTATTGCCTGCTGCAAAGAGAAGCGTATAAAATGCGAAGTGATGGTTATCCTAGGCAACAGGACGGTAAACATTAACTAAAGGTCTGTTAACTGAAGTTTCTTCAAAGAAAGTATTTCACTTTTACTTTAATATATAGGTTATAAGTTATAGCTTTAATGTTGTAATTGTGTCTAAATCCTTTGTAACTATAGCCGTATCAAAGCTTACTTCAAATAAAATCAAGGATTCCCCGGCACACTCTATAACATCTTTGTAATCCGGAATTTTAGCAATAAATTGTTTAGCAACATCAAAAATAGTTTTTGGACTTTTCTGGACGATACCCTTAGCTCTGACATATTCATTTCCTGAGTGAGGGATTGTAGTAAATGACACACATGGATTTGATTCTATTTCTTTGATTTTGTCGTCCCCTTTAAAAGACGAAAAATAAATTTTATTTTCAGTTGGCTCAAAATAAAAATTTACGATTCTCACATTTGGAATATCATTTACAGAGGTTGCTAAGGCTATTGTTGTTTGTTCAGCCATAATTTTTAAAAATTCTGTTTTTGCGTTCATTCGAGAAGACCTCCTTTTTTATAATCGAATTATAATCCAATAGTACTGCTGTAATGTAATAGTTAAGTAGATACATAGCTCAATTCTGTAACATAGTGGCACGGTAAGGACAAAACAGCCTTAAGTTCCAAGTGGTGATGTGGTGCAGCATCTCGACAAAATGGGTGCAGGTGCTTCAAGTATTGGTGATACATTTTTTTCTTCGTGAGAATGCTACTACTTCTGAGATGTTTGAAGAGATATACCACTTCAAACAGGCTTTTCTAGGGGACTATGAGAATTTGTCATTTGGAGAGATGATATTGCGTAGAGAAATTGATGCACAAAAGTATCTTTTAGGTGCAACAAATTAGTATCAAATACCAAAAATGAGATAGAATTTGCCAAGAAGAACCTCAGCTATTATTGGGGGTAACTTAATGATTTACTAAAAGGGAGATGAGACTAATGGATAAAGTTAAAATAGTTGATTCATGGGTCTTATCTGCTGGTAGTGAGCCTATAACAGTTATAAAGCTTGCAAAAAATGCACCAAGCGTTGGTTAGTATAATATGGCGATTGATGATGATTTGCTTGAAATGGTATATATTTCTGGCGGGCATTTAGACATATGAGCCATAAAGGGTTCGTATAATCTTATTGGTAAAGAAGTTTCTTTTAGATAAGTAGTCTCTAACCTACGTGACAGCGCCCCCATGCTTATGTGTGGACCTTTTATGTATTGATGTAAAACTTTTTACCTTATTTCTACGGACAGCTTTTTGCACCTTATCGATTTACAACAGATTTCTTACCTCATCACTGATAGCAGGCCCTCAGAAGATTGGTGCATGCTTTGTGAAAGAATAAGACCTGCCTTGTATAGATGCAAAGCAGGTCTCTAGCCCCAACACCATTGTAGCAAGCCGACGTGTTTGGCTGATTAACACGACCAGCTGGTGCCTTAGAGGCAGCGGAACTCCATCTCACTGGGATAGGTCATAGAGTTGTAATGACCCGTAGGTGTGCCTGTGATCTTATCGATAGCTTTTCTAATTAGACTGCAAATACCCAAAATGCTGGCGAGAAAAACAACTTCACAGAGGACGAGCGCTGCAATCATGAGAGGCAAGGGCAAAAAGGAAAAAATTGGTCCCATACAATACTCCTTCCTTATTCAAAAACCGGACGCGTTATTCATTACAATTGTTTTGTAACATGTTTGAAACAATTGTGCAAGACATTTTTTGGTAAGCGTATTTGCAGGTAATCGCCATAAAAGACCAAAAAAGAAAGAAAATCCCCAACCATTTTTCTGTGATTGGGGATAGCTGAATATACAATAAAAGATCGATTATCGTATGTATTTGTGGATAGCACAAAACACATTTGTTTCTTCGAGGATTACTGACCATCTGGAAGTACTTTCTCAAAATGCTTAGTGTGCTTCAGGTCTGTTTTTCTCGATAGAAGACAAGAGATGATCAGGGCATGCGCAGTCTACAGCCTCTTGGGGATTATCGGTAAACGTAATGAGTGATGTGTCAAACTGAGAGATAGCGCCCTCGGCAAGCATGGATGTTTTAATCCAATCAAACAGGCCAGACCAGTAGTCTGTGCCAAACATTACGATGGGCATAGAAGGTGTTTTATGTGTTTGCACGAGGGTAAGGAGCTCAAACGTTTCATCCAGCGTCCCAAAGCCGCCTGGGCAGATGATGGCGCCCGCAGAATACTTCATAAACATCGTTTTACGCACAAAAAAGTAACGAAAGCTCATGCCAAGGTTAACCCAATCATTGATGCCTTGTTCGTGGGGAAGCTCAATACCAAGTCCCACCGATACTCCGCCAGCCTCTGTAGCACCACGATTAGCTGCCTCCATGATGCCAGGGCCGCCTCCCGTAATGAGCGCATAGCCCTTTTGTGCAATAAGCTCACCCATCGTCTGTGCAGCCTGATAGTACGGGTTATCCGGAGTGGTGCGCGCAGAACCAAACACAGAGATTGCAGGGCCAAGCTCTGCCAGAGCGCCAAAGCCGTCTACAAACTCAGCTTGAATACGCAGCACGCGCCAGGGATCATCATGAATCCAGTCTGCGTTGTAGTCGGGCGACAAAAAATGCTGGGTGGAAGTGCTTTGCGGGATCATTTTTCCGCGAAGGGTAACGGGTCCACGGTGATAGCTAGGGCCCAGAGGGCTTGTGTTGTTATGAGAAGTCATGAGTTGTCTCCTTGTTTATGTATGAAGGTACGAACCTAGGAAAGTTTAGTTGCAAACTCGTAGTATGTTAGTGTTCGGAAGTCCTCCGAGAGAGTATGCATAGAATCATCCTGCTGGGTGAGGCTATGCCAGTTGCCTGCAGTGTCTAAAAGTCCAAAAGCATTGATGGCGGGCATTTGTATACGTATAGCCAGTTGAGCTTTCTGATAGTCAGTAAGAGGGGCGCCAATGGTGTACAGCATTTGTACGGCTAGGAAATTGGCACTGCTGTATTCAGCGCGCGTGTTCTGTGCTGCACCAGCTACCGTATAGTTTGCCCACATCACATATGAAGTGTGATATAGGCGCTGATTGTGAATAAGATCGGACTCACCGCTAAACCAGGCATCGTTGTAGGTGGGTGTAAAGTTGGGCTGATGGTCACCAAAATAAACTAAAACAGTAGGTTTCTTGAGCTCTTTGAGTTGTGATACTAAGTATTTGAGATCTTCGTCGGAAGCTTTAATACAGCTGAGATATTCATTGAGGATGCCATCTTGCTCTGGAGAAGATAGATCAGAAGGATGTATCTTGGTTAGACGATCTGCAGGGATATTATTTTTACTATAGTCCGAGTGATTTTGCATGGTTACATTAAAAATAAACTGCGGCTTGTCAGAGTTTTTGATAAGGTCGAGGCACTTGTCAAAGGTAGCCTTGTCCGTAACGCCGTTATGGAATACGGGCGCATTAGGGAAATCATCAATGCTGTAGAACCGGTCAAACTTCATGTCCTCATAGGTTTTATCGCGATTCCAATTACCGGCCAGATTGGGATGTATAGCAGTGCTATCATAGCCCTGCTTTTTAAGGAGCGAAGGCAGGGATTCATAGCGAGAAAAGCGGTAGATGGCATAGGGGTACTTGCCAAGACCGAGGTAGGCCATGCTATTGCCGGTTAAGAATTCAAACTCAGAGTTTGCGGTGCCACCACCTAAAACAGATACTGCAAGCTTACCCGCTCCCAGTGCGTCTTTCATGCCGGTAGTAAAGAACTCGGGACCGGTATAGTTGTCATGCATGTTGTCAAAGTCGGAGAGGTCTGCAAAGGTTTCATCCATGACAACAATGATGTTAGGTTTTTGGGCGTTGTACTGCGCTACCGCAGCTTGGCGCCCTGAGGTGTTGTCGAGTGTGGTATTGTACTGTGCCACGTAGGAATCGAGCAGTTCTTGCGCGCTTTTATCGCTATATCCAGCTGGTTTCTTGATGATCAAATCTTGTACACCTGCAGTAAAGCTCAGCACCGCGCCATGCTGACGAAAGACATACAGCGGCCAGAAATAGTTAATGCCGGCACCTATCTGGTTATAGTTGGGAAAAACAAGCATACTTCCCAACACAGTCGCACTTACAAGGCCGATCAATGTGGTCATGCCAACAGACGTATACCGTATGCGTTTGGCGATTTTGACCTGTCCTTGTGCCTGAAGTTTGTGGCGTAGGATACCCAGATAGGAAATTACAAGCATGCCAAAGCAAAAAGCTATCAGACCAGCTAAAACACTGTCTTTCCAGGCATAAGAATAATTGCCAGAAACAGCAGCGGCCGTACCTAAAGCAAAGAGGTCGGCGGGCATGATGGCGGTATTTTTAAACTGCCATAGGTAGTATTGAGCAAGGCCCCATACAAAGAAAAACCCTTGCAGTACGCTATTTGCAATGGCATTACGATGACTGAGGTAATAAATGCTTACTATTGCCAAAAGCATAAGCCCTAAATCCATAAACAAAAAGGGTGGCTCAACGAATACGAGTCCTTCGTTATAGGGTGCTTCTAAAGCGTAAAATGCCGATACAAGCTGAAAGGCTATGGAAACAACATCCACAAGGACAATCTGTGCACGATATGGTAGGCAGTTCAAAGCATGTGCAATGTGGGCGCTATACGCTTCACGCTTGCCTGCAACAAAACTTATGCCAAACAGAACGGCTGCACTAAGTAGCGTTATCCAAAGTGATGTCCACCCTAAACCAAAAAAGACGGCAAAGCCTGCGCAACCAAAGGCACAGCTGTATGCATTGGCGGTAAGGATTTGTACTGCTATAGGAAGGTGTTTCTTGGCACCTTTATCCAGCTTAGCTATGTTGTTGACAATAAGCAGTGCTACGACAAAAGCTATGGGAATGAGCGGCAGGGTAGAGATAAGGTTTGCCATGTTAGCAAACAGCATATACACAGAATTCATGAAGAAGTCTCAAATCAGTCGGATAACAGATATAGGTTTTATCGTACACATTTTATTACTACCTCTTTGATTTGTTCAACTTCTTGCATCAGAAGTAAGATTGAACAGCAACCATTTGTTGCTTTCTGTCTTGTTGTGGTGCTACAGAAATTAAAAACTACGTATACTAGGAAAGAAAAGTGCCAATCTCGCAGTATTGGCAAAGGTATAAAAATTGGCATCCCCATAAAGGCGGCGACCTCATAAGGAGTACCTGTGTCTGAAGAGAATAACCAGTCTGTCATAGCCCAGCAGCCAAAATCGACGGCTTCGATGATCGCTACCGCTTCTGCAGCTTCTATCGCCTCTGCTCATACAAGACTACTGTCATATTCCGTATTGAATATCTTGTCATGTTTTGCAGTGGTTATGCTGCATGTCACGCTTGTATATTTCTCGCCTGTGCGCGATCAAGTTTGGTATGTGTCCCTGTTTTGGCAGGTAATGGGTAAGTTTTCTGTACCAGTATTCTTCATGCTGAGTGGAGCAAATCTGCTGGGGTATCGTAAAAAGTATTCAACAGAACAATTTCTATGTAAACGTGTTAAGCGTGTTGTGGTGCCGCTGATTATTTCAAGCATTCTTGTATACCTTGCATACGGTCTGTTGCCAGATCATTTTTATGGCGCACAACAGTTGGCCAACAGCCTAGGCGTTCAGGATTTTATTCGACGTTTTTGCACCAATCAGATTTGTGACGTCTATTGGTTCTTGTATTCCCTCGTGTACCTCTATGTATTAACGCCGCTGCTTGCCCTTATTGTAGAAGACGAGAAGATCCTCAAGCTCTTTCTTCTTGTTTCTTGTGTACTGGGATTTGTGCTACCTACCGTTAATTGGTTTCATGACTTTACAGGCATTACACAGCTGTTTGCCTGGCCTTTCTTTACGGATAACTGGGCGTTTTATTATGTGTTGGGCTATTTTGTAGCAACCTATATCAAACCGTCTAAAAAGAGTGCAATCATCGCCGTTGTGTCCTTGGTGGCTTCTTTGACGGCAATGTACTGTCTGGCGCGTATTGCCAACTCTGCTACGTCCTTCTCTGCTGGCTTATATTTTCCCGATAAGCCTACCGATAATTTCTGGACCAGTCCCAACAATATCCTGACCGTTATTCAGGCGTGTGCACTGTTCCATGCAGTTCGCTGTTCAGAGCCACTGCTTCAAAAACTTCCTGCAGGGATGCAAACCATACTTAATCGCATTGCTGTACTAACCTTTGGTATTTATCTGTTCCATTATCCAGCTATTAATTGGCTGGGCGTACAGTTGGGGACGCATCCTCGCGCATCTCAACTCTTGAGTATGCATCCTTTTATCAAGGGCCTTTTGATTTTTGTTGTGGTCGGGCTTCTTGTGTTGCTTTACCAAACTATTGCTCGCTTTGTGCGCAAGGCTGTGCGGAGCAAGTAACGCTTAAAGGTGCTGTTGGATGGCGACTTTAGACGCGTTCTGCAAAGTTGTGGTAGCTCATTTTTTGTAGTTCTGTCTGCAGAGTATAGCTGGGAGCGTTCTTATCGTCGGGGAAGTACCAGTTGCCATCCGCACTCAGAGTGGTGTAATGGCCAATACCGGGCAGCTCCTCGCCTAAAGCAATCTGCGCCTTCTGAAAGTCTGTGAGAGGAGCGCCAATAGCATCAAGCAGGTGGCTTGCAAGACTGGATGCAGCGGTAAATCTCTTATCGTTGTTCTGTTCATTGCCGGCAACATCATAGTTAGCCCACATGATATAGTGCGTCTGATATTGACGTGCTATATGGGCAGCCTGTGTCTCATCGGTAAACCAAGCATCATTGTATTCTTTGGTAAATGAAGGCTGATGATCACCAAAAAAGACCAGTACAATAGGTCTATTAAGCTGTTTGAGCTGCCCTACAAACCACTGGAGATCCTCGTCGGTGCGTTTCATAGAGCCCAGATATTCATTGAGCTCGTCGGTGAGAGTGTCATCGCCAAAATCAGGCGTGTAGCCGGGACGGTAAGAATCATCAACCAAGTGTTGAGAATAGCCTGAGTGATTAGCAAGGGTTACATTCAAAATGAACTGCGGATTTGGATTAGTAGTAAGCAGCTCGAGTACCTTTTGATATGTTGCTTTGTCAGAAGGCCATCCTCGCCAGGTATCTACATCAACAAATGAATCACCAGAGATAAACGATTTAAAGCCAAGGGTTCGGTAAGCATTTTTGCGGTTCCAGTTGTTTGGATTGTACGCATGAATAGCAGTAGAGGTGTAGCCCAGCGCGTTAAAGATATGGGGAAGGGAATCGACCTTACTAAAGTCATAGAGTGAATATCCATTGCCTTCACCAATAAAGTAACAGGACTCACCGGTTAAAAATTCAAACTCTGTATTAGATGTGCCACCACCATAGGTGGAAACAAGCAGGTTCCCGGATTGCAAAGCATCAGACATACCGTTGGTAACAAAATTCTCACCCGTGTATCCTGAGTGCATGCCGTCAAAAATGGCAAGGTTGGAATAGGCCTCGTTCATTACGGCAATAACCGTAGGCTTCTTCTCGTTAAACTGTGCCACTGCAGCCATGTGTTTCTCTGAAGAGCCCCTGGATGCATCATACTTCTGAGCATACGAGTCGATGAGATTCTTTGCATCCTCACTGGTATAGCCCGCTGGCTTTTTAATCTGCAGATCTTGACACTCCGAGATAAAGGTCAAAAGAGAGCCTTGAGATTCATAAGTAATCCAGGTTGACCAATAGATAGTTTTTACACCTAAATCCCTGTAGACCGGAATAGTGGTGATAGCTATGCAGCTAACGAGAAGAGTTGCACCAATAAGAGTATTTTTCCACACAGTGCCTAGCTGTGGAATATGAAAATGCTTGGCTTGTACTTGCTCTGACGCCATATGTTTCGGGAGAAGGGGTTTCTCGACATCAGCGGTGTCTTTGTGGTTTGCATCCTGTGGTGCTTGTGCCGCGGCCGATAAGGGCAGCGGATACAGCAGCGATGACAGAGCAAAGGCACCTACCATGTATACGGCGGCCCAGAATGCTTCTTCGGTGATGTAATACACAAAGCCGTTTGCTACAGAAGCGGCTGTTTCTAAGGCGAGGAAATCCGATGGAATGATAACAGTGGATTTAAAGCGCAAAAGGAAATAGCAGCCAAGGCCAAAGCCAAAGAAGACAAAGCTCAGCAGGGGCATCAGAGCGCCATGACGTTGGGCAATAAAATAGAGCGTGGTAAGAAACAGCACGGTAAGTGCAATGCTTGCAAATACAAAGGGCAGCTGTACTGTCTCAAAAATCTTTGGATTTTGGGCATATTCTAGAGAAAGGCAAGAGAGTGCAGCTATGCAAATAATAAGCACTGCAGTTCGAAGGCCTACTAAGAAAGAAGCAAGCCGCTGTTTTAACCGAGAAGGGCTGAGTGCAAGCTTTTGAATACCGATGCGTGCAAACTCACGCAACGGTGCGCGAAACACCACGATAAGGCCTGCTAAGAATAGTATAAGACAACTGAGCTTGACCGTTTCTTCAGGTGCTGAGACTAGGTGAAGTACAAACATGACAGCCATTGCTACATACGTTCCAATGATGGGAACAAGCCAGGCAAAGGTTCCCAGATAAAGAGGTTTATGTATCCCCTTGCGTTGCCAGCATATAAGACCAGCAAGCAAAAGAAGCACAAGAGAAAGTACACAAGGAAGTATTGACCATTGAGAGGAAAGCATGGTCAAATCTGTCATCTTTTTCAACTCCAAATAAAAGTAATCTTAAGGATGAAGCATGTTTAGTATAGCCATTTATGTTTTTATCACATGACCTGAGTGGGCATACTCTGAAAAATTTTTGTGAAGTAGAAAAATGAGTGTCGCACCGACCGAGAGGTGCGCCACGAATAAAACTCAACTCCGTAACTACGTCATCTAGCTTTGTAAATGCCGGTTTAGGCATTACCCCAGAGGGCTTGAACAAGACTCAAGCATACATACCTTCGCCTTTAAAACCTCAAATATTAGATCCTGCGCATCTTAAAAATACTCAGATACTCATGCAAAAACCGTCCCTAAAAAGAACGGTTGTGCAAAGTTTCAACCAAACTTATAACCCCGTCTATAAGTACAAATCCACCGTGACGGCTATCAAGCGCGCAAAGTCGACCTTCAAAAAGATGAGAAAAAGCAAACGCTTGCTTGGCTACGAGCTCGACGGGGTTATCGGCATCGTCAAACCACACGACATTATCGCAGGTCGCGCCTGGATCGGGGGAAGAGGTGGTTGCAAAACATGACAGGTTCGTTTTCGCT
Organism: Atopobium minutum 10063974; assembly: GCF_000364325.1. NCBI lineage: Bacteria > Bacillati > Actinomycetota > Coriobacteriia > Coriobacteriales > Atopobiaceae > Atopobium > Atopobium minutum. The sequence goes on along the minus strand of NZ_KB822533.1, from coordinate 1,168,242 downwards.
GGTGAGCAGCAGACCCAAAAAGCTTCAAGCCTGGCAAGCCAATACAGCCTTCGCCAAAGCTCGAAGCTATTGTAGCGGTTTTTCAAAAGAGCGGAGCACTTAACTGAGGAGGGCGACGTGCTTGACGAGAAGAGCAGAGCGCTTGACGAGAAGAGCGAGTGTTACTGAAGTGGTGTCGTGTTTCTCGAAGACATTCCCTGCACGCGCCCCGCGAGCTTAACCGAAGCGGCCCGTGATGTAATCAAAGGTGCGCGAATCGCTGGGATCCGAGAAGAGCTTCTCGGTATTGTTGCACTCGATGAGCTTGCCAAGCAGGAAAAATGCGGTCGCATCCGAGATGCGCTTCGCCTGCTGCATGTTGTGCGTCACGATTACGATGGAGTAGTGCTCCTTGAGCTCAAGCGCGAGCTCCTCGATTTTTGCGGTCGAGATGGGGTCGAGGGCGCTCGTGGGTTCGTCCATCAGCAGGATCTCGGGCTTTACGGCAAGGGCGCGCGCAATGCACAAGCGCTGCTGCTGACCTCCCGAAAGTCCCAGCGCAGACTTCTTCAGATCGTCCTTCACTTCATCCCAAATGGCGGCCTGACGCAGGGCGGTTTCGACAATTTCGTCGAGTTCGCTGCGCTTTTTGGTGCCATGCAGACGCGGCCCATACGCGATGTTGTCGTACAAGCTCATGGGGAAGGGGTTTGGCTTCTGGAACACCATGCCCACGCGCGTGCGCAGCTCGGTGACGTCGATGCTGTCGGCATAAATGTTGTGCCCACCAATCAGCACCGAGCCCGCGATTTTGCATCCCAGCACAAGGTCGTTCATGCGATTGAGCGTCTTTAAGTAGGTGGATTTTCCGCAGCCCGACGGGCCGATAAGGGCGGTGATCTCATGCTCTTTTATCTGCATGTTGACGTCGTACAGCGCTTGAAAATCGTTGTACCACAGCGATAAGTTCTTGGTCTCGACGATGGTTTGCGCACTGGTCTGTGCGGTGACATGCGCAGCGTCAGTCGTGGCGGTGGCGGCCTCGGCAGCTTCTGAGGCAGCCGTGTCTAAGGTGTTGACCGCCGTTTGTAGTGCAGATTGAGCAAGTGTGTGGGGCATGGTTTGTAATCCTCGTGACGTAATGGTTTGCGTGAGTGTGCGCACGGCACTGGGGGCGGGCGCCACTGTCGGTGCAGGTGCGACGGTGGGTGCGGTTTGTAAAACGCTTGTCATTGTGAACTCTTTCTCTTGAGGCGGTTGGTAAAGACGGACGCGATCACATTGAGCGTCAGGGTGATGAGCAGCAGTACGGCTGCGATACCAAAGGCAACCTCGAATTTGCCCTGCTCGTTGGCGTAAATGTACAACGCCACGGTCAGGGTCGCCGCCGAGGACTGCAGCGCCTCTCCAAACGAGAGTAGCTTCAGACCAAAGCCTGCGGTAAACAGCAGCGCCGCCGACTCGCCCACAATACGTCCCGTTCCCAAAATACAACCCGGCAAAATACCATTGAGCGCTTGCGGCAAGATGATCGTGCGAATCATGTGCCACCTGCCGCTGCCCAACGCCAGCGCACCGTGACGATACGCATCGGGTACAGTGAGCAGCGCCTCACGCGTGTTGGTAATAATGGTCGGCAGCACAAGAATAACTAAGGTAAGACCACCGGCAAGAAGGCCCTGGCGGAGCCCCAAAATCTGGGTAAAGAAAAGCATGCCAACAAGACCAAAGATAATCGAGGGGATACCCGTCAAGGTCTCTACCGAAAAGGTAATGAAGCTGACCAAACGCGGACGATTCGCGTATTCGGTAAGGTAGATTGCGGCGCCAACACCAATGGGCGTCGCGATGAGCATGGTAAGAAACACGATATAAAACGTGTACAAAATGTTGGGCATAATGCCTATCGTATCGGCTATGTAGCTCGTCTGAGAGGTCAAAAACTCGGGCGTAATCGCGCCAAAGCCCTTGTAAAAAATAACTCCCAGAAGCGTTATCAGCAACAGGCAGGTAAGTGCTGCCGACCCGTAAATACCAATCTTTAACAGCGATTCTTTAAAACGTCGCTTGCCATCTCTCATGCCATCTACCCCCTTTCGTTCGAAAGGCGCAAGGCCCCATTAAGCAACAGAACAAATAAAAACAGAACAAGACCTATCGAGAAGAGCGCCTGATGCTGCAACGATCCATATGAGGCGTAGGACATCTCCGAGACGATGGCCGTGGTTAAAAACCGTACCGACGAGAAGAGCGATGGCATTTGCGCAACGTTGCCTGCTACCATGACAATGGCCATGGCCTCGCCAATGGCGCGGCCGATTGCCTGGATGATGGCGGCCACGACACCACTGCGCGCAGTGACGAGGCTTATCTTGAACCAGGTCTCCACCTTGGTAGCGCCCAGCGCAAGAGAGGCTTCTTCGTATTCCTGCGGCACGGCTCGCAGCGCAGTTTCGGCTACGCTGACGATGTAGGGCAAAATCATAACGGCGAGTACGATAATGGCGGCAAACAAACACGCTCCGCTCGAAAGCTTAAACATCCTTTGTGTTGCAGGAACGATGATCGTCATGCCAATAAGGCCGTAGACAACCGAAGGAATGCCTGCAAGCAGTTGGACACAGTAGCGAATGCCTCCTGCTAGCCACGCGGGCGCTGCCTTTGCCAAAAAGACGGCAGTAAAAAGCCCCAGCGGCAGCGCAATAAGCAAAGCGCCAGCAGTGCCATAGATGCTGGTCAGAATAAAGGGAAGGATCCCAAATTGATTTTGTGAAGCATCCCAGGTGGTGCCAAACAAAAACGTCGGCAACCCGAGTTGCATAATGGCAGGCGTGCCTGCAATAAACAGATAAATGCTTATGCAAACAACGCAGCCCACCGAACAAACGCCCAGCAGAAAAAAGAAGACGTGAAAGGCTTGTTCGATGGGGTCATGTGATGATTTGGATAGTGTCATAGTGTGTGCTGTTCTCTTTGTGGACCTTCGTGCGGACTCTGTGCAGCTCCTTGTGTGGAACCCTGCAGCCCTCGCGTGGGGCTCTTTGCGAATCTCGCGAAAGGTCGATTTAGTAAGAGGCTGGTAGCTATCAAGTGATCTACATCTGATAGCTACCAGGTTGTCATGAGTGAGATGCAAGATATTTCGTAAGGGGTGCGACCAGAGGCGCAGCGAGAGACGAGGTGAGGGGTGCGACGTCGCATGTAGCGCGGGTTTGGGATGCAACGTCGCACGTGTGATGATCTTTAAAGCTTCGAGATCTTCTCGCCAGCTTTTGCACCCGAGGGGTAGCACCTTAGTGCTTGGTAGGTACGGCACCAGCCTTGCGGATAAGATCGTCCACCTTGGCAGAGGTTGCGTAGTCGAAGAACGCCTGTGCCTGCGGGCTGAGTTTCTCGTCCTCGCGGGTGATCAGCATGAAGGGACGCTGGATCTTGTAGGACTGATCGAGGACGGTCTTCTCGCTGCACTCAACACCATCAACGGTGAGGACGGCGATGCCTTCTTGCTTCTCGACAGCCGAAAGGGAAGCGTAACCAATAGCGTGCTTGTTGCTACCAACGGCCGAGATAACAGCACCAGTCGAGGTGAGTTCCTGCTCCAAGACGCACTTCTTCTTAGTCTTGGTGACATCCTCGAAGCCATCGCGGGTGCCCGAGCCAGCCTCGCGGCCAATGCAGGAAATCGCCAGGTCAGGGCCGCCGACTTCCTTCCAGTTCTTGATTTTGCCCGTGAAAATGTCGGCGATCTTCTCGACAGAAAGATCTTTTACGCCCAGGTCCTTGTGGACGATAATAGCAATGCCATCGAGTGCGACAGTCGTTTGCGTCAGGCCAGTCTCGTTGTCCTTCAGGGCGCGAGAAGCCAGACCGATGTCGCAGGTCTTGTTCTTGACGGTCTCGATGCCCGTGCCAGAACCAGTGGGATCGTAGGTGATTTTTACCTTGGGATTGTCGGCCATGAACTGCTCGGATAAAACGCCGATGACCTTTTCCATCGAGGTCGAGCCATTGGTGGCAACGGCACCCGAGAGCTCCTTGGGGGCGTCCTCTTTGGGCGCAGGGGCCTCGGTGGGCTTTCCACAGCCAACAAGCAGCAGGGCGCAGGTCACAGCGATGCCTGCAATAAGGGCACTCGTTGTTCTAATAAGGCGGCATGCTTTCATGTAAAAACACTCCTTTACCGTAGGTTTATTGCGTGCTTTTTGGTCGTCGCTCGTGCGGCGTTTGCGTGGCGTTCGGCTTGCGTGCGTGAAGCGACGTCTGCTTACTGTTAGGCTATCGAGCCTATGTAAGAAGCAGCACCGTGCTTTTGTAAAATATAGGTAAAGTTATGAAGTGTTGTTTGGGGGAGTGTTGTGCAGGCAAGAAGATCGACGGAGGTGCAACCGAACGTACCGTGCCGCCGCGGCATCGCGTGCTACAGCGCGGGAAACGTAACCGTAAAGGTTGTGCCTTCGGCCTGGCCGCTACCAGCGCCAGCTCCGTTAAAGCTCTGTACCTGGATTGTGCCATTATGCAGCTGCACGGCGTGTTTGACGATCGAAAGTCCCAAGCCTGTGCCGCCAGCTTGTTTGCTGCGGCTTTTGTCGACGCGATAAAAGCGTTCAAAAATGCGATCAATATCCTGCGGAGGAATACCGATGCCCGTATCGTGCACGCGCAAGGTGGTGAGCGTGCCTGACGTGGCATCATCTTGCTGATCAAGATACAAATGTACCGAACCACCTGGGCGGTTGTACTTAATGGCGTTGTCACACAGATTGTAGACAATGCTGTGCAAAAGGCCTGGCGAGCCGCTCACAAAGGTGTGGTCACCATGTACGTACAGGCTAACCTGCGCCTTTGTGGCTGTGGGTTCAAGGCTGTCGCGCACATTTTTGCATATTTGATATAAGTCGCAACGTTCGTGCACAAGCTCCGCGCCGCCCGAATCGAGCTTGCTCAAATTAATAATGTCTTCGGCGAGCTTGGACATGCGTGTAGCCTCGGCGCAGATTTTATCGGCAAATAGCGTGATATTCTCGTCAGGCACCATCTTATTTTTGAGCAGTTCAGCATACCCCGAAATGACGTGCAGTGGCGTTTTGAGTTCGTGAGAGGCGTTGGCAGTAAATTCCTGGCGGATAAGGGCGGTCTTCTCGATCTGCTCCTGATTGGCCTTGAGCTGTTGCTGCTGCTGGGCGATGTGCATGAGCAGCGGTTCGACCTCTTTGTAATTCTCGTTGCCGAAGTAGCGCTCTGGGCGCGAAAAATCGAGCTCGTTGAGAGGTTGCATAATTTTTTTGGACAGTTGCCGCGCTAGCACAAAGCTTAAGGCCACGCCGATAATAACAACAAACAGAATGGGTTGTATCCAGCGCAAAAGCAGGGTCAAAAACGAGAGCTGCGTGGTGGACATGCGAATGATGCTCTTATCGGCAAGGCGAAGCGCTACATAGGACTGCTGGTCATCGAGGGTAAATGAGTGACGCATGGCCTGCCCGAAGCCCGACTTTTGCGCCTGCTGGATCTCGGGGCGCTCTTTGTGATTTTGCATGTTGCTGGCGTTGACGTCGTCATCAAAGAGGACCTCACCCGACTCGGATATCCAGGTGATGCGATAGTCTTTGGTATCGAGGTTCGTGAAATAGTCCTTGCCGAGGCGCTCGACGCCCTGTGCGGCAAGGCGTGCCTCGATGCGCAGTTGTTTGAGCTGTTCGGACGACAGATAGCTATAGGACACCGTCATGATAAACGCGAGCGATGCCAAAAATACTGACAACGCCACGAGCCAAATCGTTCTAAAAATCTTCTTATTCATGGGGTCCCGTCATTCGCGTTTGTTATCAGGTGGCTGCTCGTCGAGCGGCTATTCGCAATTGCGCGCTGCCAGTCGGTCTTCTCGCTAGGCGTATGTGCGTCAGGTTGCTATTCGTCAGCTGCGTGCATTTTGTAGCCTACGCCGCGCACGGTTTTGATCAGGCTTCCCGCCTGCAAAAGCTTGGTACGAAGCGTGCCAATGTGCACGTCAACGGTGCGTGTTTCGCCAGCAAAATCCATACCCCACACGCGCGAAAGCAGGGTCTCGCGGGTAAAGACGCGTCCTGGATGCGTTAGCAAAATGTGCAGTAGCTGATACTCCTTGAGCGTGAGCAGCACCTGCTTGTCCTCGACACTCACGATGTGCTTCTCTTCATCAATGCTGATGATGCCATTGGCAATGAGTTCGGGCTTATTCTGCGTAGTGCGACGCAGCACCGCCTTAATGCGCGAAATCATTTCCATCATGCCAAACGGCTTGGACAGATAATCGTCCGCGCCCAAGTCTAGGCCAATGACGGTGTCGTACTCGCTATCCTTGGCGGTGGCCATAATGACGGGAATCTCGGCGGTGGACGACGACGCACGAAGATGCTTCAAAATGCTCAAGCCATCCTCGCCAGGAAGCATCACGTCCAAAATAATGAGATCGGGCTTGGCGGCCTTCAATACTGGCCAAAAGCTATCAGCGCTCGAGAAGCCCTGTGCTTCGTATCCCGAAAGATTTAAGGTGTAGACCATGAGGTCGCGGACGGAAGGATCATCTTCCACGCAGTAAATCGTAATCGAAATCACCTCTTTTCGTGTGAGCACCCCGCGGGCATCACACCTGTGCGGACGCATCGTGCATCCTGCGTGATCACAGCCCCGGGCACCCTTAGCGTTGCGCCTTGAGCGATTCTAGTCTGCGCGCTACAGCTTCATTATAAGACTGTCTTGAGTGTCTGTCCGAAATGCTTAATTTTTCTTTATAGCTTTTCGGCGCCAGGCTGAAGTGCGCCTGCAACGCCGCAAATTTGATCACATTCCCACGCGCACAAAAGCAGCAGTGATTTTCAATGCAAAGTTGATCTTTAAACAAGCCGAGTACACGCTGGTTTCTATAATTAGTTTTGTCTGATGTACGGCATAATATGTGTAGTATATTTCTTGCAGAAAAGTACTTTCCATCCGAAAGGAACGCCTATCATGCAGACCAATTCTCAGTCTGATGAGAAGCCCGATGTAACATAAAGCTCTCATGCCAGTTCCAGTACAAATCCCAACTCCAACTTAAAATCTACAGCCAGTTCTTTCGAACTCAATACCTGAATCTAAAATCATAAGTGTGAATGCATAGCAGGAGGAGCCCTTGCGCTGTTGTTACTTGTAGGAGGTACTGGCATTACTGTCATTACTGTCATGCAACATCAGGCAGGTCTTAACACAGCTAAGTCCGTAGCAGCACTACTTGTAGCAAAATCTAAATCTGCCGATAAGAGCCCTGAACTTGGCACGGTAGCACAAAATGCTGTTGGTGCAGATGGGGTAACTGACACGCAAGGCACGTCTAACGCTTCATCTGATAGTAGCCCTGGTTGATCTAGTGAGTCTTCTTCTGGTGGTGCTGGCACGTCTTCAAAATACAGCTCCTCAGAACAGTCGTCTTCAAGTTCAACACAAAGATCTTCTTCATCTTCTAGTTCGAGTGCGGGACAAACAACATCAAGACCTGCGGCTAAGCAAAAACGTTGGATAGTTGATAAACCCGCTTGGACCGAGACGGTTGTTGTGAAAGAAGCCTGGGATGAATCTAAATATGAGGAAAAATCAGTGTGGATTACAAGCGATGGTAAGGAATTTTCGACAGAATCCTCAGCGTATGACTACTGTAAAAAACGAGCTATAGAAGACGACGTATTCCTAACTCACACGGTTGACGTAAGAAAGGTTCGCACGGGAATAAAGCACCATCCCGCACAAACCAAAGTTGTGACCCATCCCGAACAAGGTTGCTGGGGGTAGGTGATAAAAGCAGACATCTAATATCTAGCATCTATTCAAAAAAAGTATCTATCCATCTTCGACCAAAAAGCTGAAGCAGACAGCTTATAAACAGAAAGAAAGTGTGCAGACTTACAAGACAGAAATGCCTTGTAAGTGTTAGTGTGTCTGGCACATCTAAAACAACAGCATACAAGCGGAGAAGTTCGCAACAGCGTGCCAGACACCTAAAAGCAACGAAAAGATTGCAATGAGTCTGATACGTTTTTTGTATACCACCTTAAAAACACCAATGGAAGGGCTGGCTTGAAGACTACACTGGCTGCAAGATGGATGCTAAATATGAGCGTCTGTATAACACAGCAGCTAAAGCTGCGCTAGCTGATGCTCGTGAGCATGCTCATGCAACACGTGTTCGTATTGTTGGTGTCATTGGTGTAGGCTATCGTCCCTCATTTGAACAAGGAAGCCTAACCGCAGCTAGCACACGTTACATCCTTAAGTATGCACATGGTAGAGCAGGAAAAGCAGATGCTGCCAATGAGCTTTATGAGCGGGCTGGATGGTCTGAGATGAAGGAAGGAAAATCCTGGAGACAGTGGCTTTATGAGTACGGTGCCAAAAAGCTTGGTGCATGGGATAGCTCCAAACAACTCACCATCATTGTATATGCTGTAGCAGAAGGAGAACCTGCCCCTATGAAGGGAAAAGCTACTGTAAAGAAGGTATCGGCTGATCCTTCCATCACAAACAACAACAGCTGCTACTCTCTTGAAGGCGCTCAATATAAACTTGCAGATAAAAACTCTCAAACTGAAAAATTATTATCGAGGACTAAAACGTGTAATTGAGCTGTTTGTGACTTTGGTTTGCTATTCTGAATGCCTTATGGTTTGTATACATGGTTGTAAGATGGCGTAAAACTGTTGTTTGCTGTGTTTTGAGGAGGACTTTTGCTTCGTATTAAGCATGCTGCTTTGCATGGGTTTGAGCTGGAAATAGGCGAATGTGATATTTCTCAGTGTGAGATAGATCTTCAGGTTAAGCAGACTAAGTCGTATGTAACGCGTAGTGTGCGTCGTATTTTGGCAAATGCCGAGTCAAAGCATGGTCAGTTTGCGCCAGAGTCAAACTTTAAACAAGAGCTACAGCGCTATTTTTCTGGGCATCGTAGCTTCTTGGATATTTCTGCAGATATTGCCCTCAGCTTTTATGATGCGCTGCGCAAAAGTGAGGATCTGGATGCCTGTGATTTACTGGTAGTTGATTTTGTCGATACCGGAGATATGAAAACGGGTGTGCAGGCGGTTCAGGGCGAACAAGCGGTTCAGTCCACTGAGTCTGCTGCCATTTCCAGTCCAGACGACGCCTATGATAGCGAAGGAACGCGCGGTCTTGCTCTGTTGCTGTTACCGCGCAAACAAGCCTTTATACATGATGTGCGCAATAGAGATGGCCAAGCGTATAACGATATTGTTCGTTATGACTCTACACTTCCCAATCCTTCCCAAAAAATTGATACCTATGTGTTGGTAAAAGCGGATAGCCTGAGTATTGATTTTCATGATGTTGAGCGCCTTGTCATGGGCAAGAAGTCCTTCATCATTCCAGAACTCTTGTTGCAGTGTTCTTCCATTGCCTCCAATAAAGAGGTGGTAGATACCGTTACTAAGTTAGTGGAGGATGTGGCGCAAAAACACGGCTTGGAATCTGCTGTTGCTGCAGCAAAGGTAAAGTCATATGTTATCGAGCGCGCCTCTGCGGCCTGTGATGTTACTCCTGCAGAGGTTGGCAAGGCTGTTTTTGCACAGTCCAGTCCAGATGCGGCAGAATACTATGAGCGTGAGGCAACACAGACGTCTCTTCCAGAACGCATAAGTGTGGCCAAGTCAGATGCAAAACGTCTTGCAAAGAACCATCGCATTCGTACCAATACAGGGATTGAAATTATGTTTCCCTCTGAGTATGCCGGCTCATCAGAATTTATTTCCTTTGAGCGTACGGATAACGGCAAGATTTGCATAGAGATCAAAAACGTCGGGAGTATCGAGAATCGCTAACGGTATCAAAAACCGCTTAACGGCGCCAAGAATCGATAAACGGCATCAGGTAGCAATAAAACATGACGAGAACCGCTAAAAATCGTCCACTGGGCGAATAGTGCTTATCAATGCTTCCAATGTACGTAACATTAGTAATAAATAGGTATTGTAATAAATAGGTATTCTTTCATCGTACCTGTGAGCACTTATAGTGAATGGCTAAGAGAGAAAGAAGTTTTTATGATTAACCTTACTCGTCGTAACTTCCTTGGTGCTAGTGCGGTGGTTGCTGGTCTTGGCATGGCAGCATGCAGCAAGGGTGGCTCTGAAGACAAGGCTAAGCCCGCTAACGTTACCGATACCAATACAGTAGAGGCTATTGGTGCTCCAGAAGAATTAGTTAAGGCTGCTAAGGAAGAGGGCAAACTCATTGTATATGGTTCCTGCGAAGAGGAGCACATGACAGCAGTTTGCGATAATTTCAAAAAGCTGTATGGCATTGATGTGCAGGCACAGCGCCTTTCTACTGGTGAGGTTGCAGCAAAGATAGAAGAAGAGAACGGTCATCCCTCTGCAGACGTATGGTTTGGTGGCACTACAGATCCATACAATGTTGTTTCTTCTAAGGGCCTGCTGGAGCAGTATGACCCCAAGAACGCTTCTCACCTTATCTCTGATAAGTTTAAGTCTACCAATAATGACTGGTATGGCGTTTACAAGGGTATTCTCGGTATTATGTACGATAAGGAAGAGCTTGAGCGCCTCAAGATTGATGCTCCTAAGGACTATGCAGATCTTACGGATGAGAAGTACAAGGGTCTGATTTGGTCTTCTAACTACAACACTGCTGGCACTGCTAAGCTGGTTGTAAACACGGTTATCCAGAAGTATGGCCATGACAAAGGCATTGAGTATCTCGTAAATCTTGACAAGAACATTGCTCAGTACACCAAGAGTGGCTCTGGTCCTTCTAAGGCTATTGGTACCGGAGAGTGCACCATTGGTTTGGGTATGTTGCATGACGGTATTTATCAGATTGTTGATCAAGAGCATGACAATATTGGTCTTCAGATTCCTTCCTCTGGTGCTTCTTATGAGGTTGGCGCAACGGCTATTTTTAAGGGTGCAACGCATCCTAACGCTGCAAAGCTCTGGGTTGAATATGCGCTTTCTCCCGCTTGTGTAAATCGTGCACAGGAAAACGGTGCCTATCAGTTCTTGGTAATCGACAATGCTCAGCAGCCTAAGATTGCAGAAGAGTATGGCTTGGATCCCAACAACGTAATGGATTATGACTTTGAGGATGCAAAGCAGCATACCGAGCAGTACGTAAAGGATGTCATGCAGGCTCTGGGTGGCGGCGATAATCGCTTTAAGACGGAATAGCGTATCTGCATGTCTATATAAGTTTGATGTCAGCAAAACCTCTCAAGTTTGCTACTCTAAAGACCGGGCAGACGGAAAGTTCGTCTACCCGGTTTGATTTGCAAATACAGACGCATGGAGTTAGGAAGTAGTATGGCAAAGACCCAAAGCGCTCGGCTTGATCGAAAAAAGCTGTTGGGTGACCCGATTTTGGTTACGACCATTATCGTATTGATTGTATTTCTTACCTTATTTATCTTATATCCTCTAGCCATTCTTATGGTAGATTCCGTTGTCTCAGAAAAGGGGATAACGCTTGATGTATTTCATCGCATTTTGGCGTTACCTTCGTTTACGCGATCGATCTCCAATACCTTAAGGGTGGGCTTTGCGGTTGGTATTTTGTCAGCACTTATCGGCTTGCTCTTTGCCTATGTAGAGGTCTACGTTAAGCTGCATACCCGCTTCATGGATATTCTGTTTAGGGTTGTATCCATGCTCCCTGTTGTGTCACCTCCCTTTGTGCTGTCTCTTTCTATGATCATGATGTTTGGTAAAAAAGGCCTTATTACCCGCAGTTTACTGGGCATTTATGACAACAATATCTATGGCTTTTGGGGTATCTTTATCGTTCAGACTATGACGTTTTTCCCTGTGTGCTATATGATGCTCAAGGGACTCCTTAAAAACATTGATCCGTCCCTAGAAGAGGCAGCACGCGATATGGGGGCAAGCCGTTGGAAAGTGTTCACCAGTGTAACGCTTCCTTTGATTTTGCCTGGTCTGGGCAATGCGTTTCTCGTTTCTTTTATTGAGTCCATTGCAGACTTTGCTAACCCTATGATTATCGGTGGTGGATACGATACGCTAGCAACATCCATCTATTTGCAGATTACCGGTGCGTATGACAAACAAGGTGCCGCTGCAATGGCCGTTATTTTGCTTGCCATCACCCTTCTGATGTTTATTGTTCAGAAGTATATCCTTGAGGCAAAAAGCACCTCAACGCTTTCTGGTAAAGCAAGCCGTGCGCGCATGTTGATTACCGATAATTCTGTACGCATACCGCTTTCTCTTTTGTGCGGTGGTGTAGCAATCTTTGTCATTTCCATGTACCTGATGGTTCCTTACGGGTCATTTGTGCGTTCCTGGGGCTCCAACTATGCCCTCACGACCAAGTGGTTTACCTTGGTATTTACTAAGTATCATGGCTTGCAGGCCTTCCGCGACTCCTTTATGTTGTCGCTTATTGCTGCCCCCATTACTGCGCTTTTGTCCATGATCATTTCTTACCTTGTTGTTAAGCGGCGCTTTAGATTCCGTGGCTTTATAGAGGCTGTGTCCATGTTGGCCATGGCAGTTCCTGGTACCGTTTTGGGTGTTGGTTACATCCGTGGTTTTTCTAGCGGTATTTTGCATACCGGATTTATGCAGGGCCTGTATGGTACTGGCTTAATTTTGATTATCGTGTTTGTCGTACGTTCGCTTCCAACGGGTACGCGTTCTGGTATTTCTGCCTTACGTCAGATCGATAAGTCCATTGAGGAATCCGCCTACGATATGGGCGCTGATAGTTTTACGGTCTTTATGACGGTTACCTTACCGCTTATTAAAGACTCATTCCTGTCCGGTTTGGTTACGGCGTTTGTTCGTTCCATTACGGCAATTTCCGCAGTTATTTTGCTGGTTACACCACAGTTCTTACTCATTACTGTTCAGATTAACGAGTTTGCAGGCAAGGGTTCATATGGTATGGCCTGTGCTTTTGCAACCATTCTTATTGTAATTACCTACGGTTCGGTCTTGTTAATGAACTGGGTCATGAAGCACTTCGGAACCAGTCAAGCACTCAAGGAGGAGTAACTCATGACTAAGCAGAAAAAAGGTATTACTCTGGAGCACGTTTCCAAGATTTATCAGGATCCTAAAACAGGTAAAGACTTTTACGCCGTTCATGATGCCAACATCACCATCAATCCCGGCGAGTTTGTGACCCTGCTTGGACCTTCCGGCTGTGGTAAGACCACCATTTTACGTATGATTGCTGGCTTTGAATCTCCGGATGAAGGCAAGATTTTCTTGGGCGATGAGCAGATTGATGAGATCACACCCAATAATCGTGATACGGCAATGGTGTTCCAAAGCTATGCCTTGCTGCCTCATTACAATATTTTTGATAATGTTGCGTACGGCCTCAAGCTGCGCAAGATGGATAAAGCGACCATTCGCGAAAAGGTCCTCAACATCCTTAAGCTGGTAGGTCTGGAGGGCATGGAAGATCGTATGACCAACCAGCTATCTGGTGGTCAGCAGCAGCGTGTTGCGCTGGCCCGCGCTTTGGTCATTGAGCCTAGTGTCCTGCTCTTTGATGAGCCTTTGTCTAACTTGGACGCCAAACTGCGCGTAGATATGCGTAATGAGATCCGTCGTATTCAGCAACAGGCTGGCATTACTGCTATTTATGTTACACATGACCAGTCTGAGGCCATGGCATTGTCCGACAACATTATTGTTATGAAGAAGGGTCTCGTGGACCAAATTGGTGATCCGCAAACCGTGTACTATCATCCAAAAGATGAATTTGTCGCAGACTTTATCGGTGAATCTAACTTCCTTCATGCCACGGTTACCGATAAGCCCACGGAAGAAAGTGCTCTGTGCAGCTTTGAAGGACAGACTCTTGAGGTGGACGGCTGCAAACACCTGCAGAAGGGAAGCGCGTGCTGTATTGTTTTGCGTCCTGAGTCTGCTACGCTTGCGGACCAAGGTGTCCTGCCTTGCAAGGTGGTGCTGTCTCGCTTTATGGGCCATTACCAAAACTATCAGGTTATGGTGGGTGATTGTCTTATTAAGATCACGGACTTCAATCCTCGTACGCACAAGATTTATAACGTAGGTGATGAGGCTTTCGTAAACTTTACCAAGGATGAGGTTCACGTCTTGTAAAAATTTGTTAGATATCCGTTCACCAAATACCTTATATGTTTATCAGTTTGAGTTCACTATATTGATAATTACAACTAGTTTATTAAGGAGGAGTGCTATGGAATTGTTTGAGTTTGCATTTTGTCATGAATTTGGTAAGAAGCTTTCATATCTTTCTGGAATGTGTCCAGAAAAATGGAATTTTGACAATCAACCAACAAATACAATACTTAAAAGCTATATAATGCATACTTTTTTGAAGCTAGTTGAAGAGAACAATATATTTCAGTCAGAAGACTATGCACTTTTTAACACGGGATTATATACAGAACATTACGAAGCAATCTATACCTATTTTACGAGGAATGAAATTCCTAATCGTCAAAAGTGGTTCCTCAACGGCTTCTACACTGAGTATCAATTGACATCAATGGGGATTTCATCTCGTCCTAAAAGGGCAAACTATTTTGAAAACCCAGCTGATTTAGTTTTTGATACAAACTGTGAAATCTGTCCGCAATATGCACATATATTTGGAAATACAGAAAATCGAAATCGTATTCCCAAGTCAGTGCGCGAAGAAATGAATAGAGAAATTCTGTTTGATGGTGCAATAAAGCATGCAAAGCATATGATAGATGCAAATTATAAGACAGCAGTGCCCCAATATTACAGAGGGCATATTCAGTTGCTTATTCCGATATGCCTAATTGATCCGAGTGTTCCTGATTTAGCGCTTGTTGTTAGTAAGAGTGAGTCAGGAGATCAGTATCTAGGTCATACCTGTTTAACTCTTGATATGGCATATAATAATGCTCGCTTAATTGCGCGACCAGATAGTGCATGGCTTAAAATTGAGAGATAAGAACTGAGAGCTATTGACTTTTATGGGAGTTTGGATATAATAATTATATTACTATTTCTTGTTCTTACTATTTTTGTTTTGCATTAGTGTTCTGTTTTGTACTGATTGTTTTTTTGAATTATGACAAAGGAACCACATCAAAAGATGTGGTTCCTTTGTCATTTCATGTGATTTCAAAAATGACGGTTGAACGAGGAGTTCTATGTCTGCGTTGCCCCTTCGTCTACTTTCACCAGCGGGTGGTCCTGAACAATTACAAATGGCCTTGCACTTTGGCGCTCATGAAGTTTTTTTAGCTGGCAAGCAGTGGGGTATGCGCGCGCGCAGCAAAAACTTTGATAATGTGCAGCTAGAAGAAGCGGTAAAGCTGGCTCATAGCAAAAACGCCAGTGTGCACATCACGCTTAATACCATCATGCGTGATGAGGATACCGATGGTTTGCCTGCATATCTTGACTTTATCAATCACATTGGTGTTGACGCTGCTATTGTGGCTGATCTGGGCGGTATGGCATTGGTACAAAAATATGCACCAAAGCTTGCGCTTCATGTCTCTACGCAAGCGTCCGTCATGAATGCGCTTGCTGCCGAGCAGTATATGCGCTTAGGTGCGCGCCGCCTTGTGCTTGCTCGAGAAATGGCCCTGGCGGAAATAGCTGAGCTTCGTCGTCGAGTAAGTTCTGAGCTTGAGCTTGAAGTTTTTGCCCATGGTTCTATGTGTATGGCGGTATCGGGCAGGTGTTTTTTGTCCAGTGAACTGGTTGGTCGAGAGCGTGGGGCTAATGTGGGTGCTTGCACACAGCCTTGCCGTTGGGGCTGGGCGTTGGTAGAGGAGTCCAAACCAGATACCCGTCGTATGGATATAGAACAAGATGACAAGTGGAGCTACATCTTGTCCTCTAATGATCTGTGCATGCTGGAACACCTCGATGATATAGCGGCCGCTGGAGTGGACACCATCAAGATTGAGGGTCGTGCAAAAGGGGCATATTATACTGCCTGTGTTACCAATGCATATCGCCATGTTCTAGATGGAGAGCCAGCCCAACAGTGGATCAGCGAGCTTGACGCCGTGAGCCACCGTCCGTACTCCACCGGATTCTTCTATGGCAATCCTACCCAAAACCCTGGTCATGTGGACTATATGCGCGACCGTCTTATGGTTGCTTCCGTCATTGCTTGCGCTGAGAAGCCTGACGAGCAGGGAAGGTATGAGGTTCAGGTACATTGTCGCAATAAGGCCAAGGCTTCCGATCAGCTCCAGGTTTTATCGGCACACTATCCCATCCGCGAGTGCACGCTGGGAACGGTTGAGCAGTGGAATGGGTATGACGCCTACACACCCTGTGATGTGATGTCTCGCACTATGGGAACCTATAAAATTTGGCTTCCCTTTGCGGTTGACCCGCTCGATCTTATCTGCCTTAAGCAATAGCCTTTTTGTAGCGTAAAGCATATTCAAGCATGAGGAAGATGTCATGGCTCAATCTCTGCTCTCAAAACAGGCCTTTGAACTGGTGCAAGCCGACCGTGCATGGCTGCCAGCGCTCTCTAATGTGGTAGCACTGTTGTGGGAAACGCTGGATGATGTAAGTTGGGTTGGGTTTATATGCTGCAGGACAAGCAGACTCAATCCTTACAGAAGAATCCAGAACTTGTCTTAGGGCCTTTCCAAGGCAAGATTGCTTGCACGCGCATTGCATGGGGTAAAGGCGTCTGTGGTGTTTGTGCTGCAACGAATACAACGCAGTTGGTACCCGATGTTCATGCCTTTGCTGGTCACATTGCTTGTGATGCGGCTTCCAATTCTGAGATAGTGGTGCCCGTACGAGATGTCTCGGGTAGGGTGGTTGCCGTTTTAGATATTGATTCTACGAGCTTGGCGCGCTTCTCGGCAGAAGATGCCACGTTATTAGAAGAGCTGGTAGCAGCTATCGAGAAACTTATTGATTGGACTGCATTTAAACCGCTTGCTTGCTAATAAACTTCCCAACAGCACTGTTCCATATCCACCCGACCGTCATCTAAAAATTGAATACCCTCTTGTTCCAGAAGTGCACGCTGGGCTTCTGGTCCGCCAAAGGCAAAGCCTGGTGCGAGCGAGCCGTCTTTAAACACAACACGGTGACAAGGAATAATACCGGGCTGAGGGTTGCTATGTAGGGCAAATCCTACAAAGCGGGCATTGCGAGGCCTGCCAATCATCCGAGCAACTTGCCCATAGCTTGCCACTCTACCAGGAGGTATTTGCTTAACTACCTCATAGACCTGTTCATTAAACTGTCCCATGCTCATCCCATTACGTTGCGATGCTTACATACTTGTGCCCGTTTTATGCCAAACATACTGTCTGAGAATAGTGATAGTATACAATATAGAACTGGTGTTTGGATAGGGGAGGTACCATGGAGGCTCGGACGGACAAGCGCGTTGCTGTATTTTTTGCTAACGGTATGGAAGAGATTGAGGGACTTACTGTTGTAGACATCTTATATCGTGCTGGTATTCCTTGTGATATGGTCTCTATTACTTCGCAGCTCAGTGTTATCTCTTCTCATAACGTAGCGCTTCGCTGTCAATGTAGTGTGCCTGATGCAGATTTTAACTTTAACTCCTATGACATGCTTGTTTTGCCTGGAGGACTTCCCGGTACCACCAATTTGGCTGCTTGTGAGCCTTTGTGTGATGCACTCAAAGAATTTGTCTCTTCCAAAAAGTATATTGCTGCTATTTGTGCCGCACCCTCTATTCTTGCTCAATTAGGGCTTTTACGGGGGCGTTCTGCTACTGCCAATCCCAGCTTTCAGCATCTAATAACCGAGCATGGAGCAAAGCTTGTGGATGCTGCTGTGGTGCATGATGACAACATCATTACCAGCCAGGGGATGGCTACAGCTCTTGCGTTTGCCTTAGAAATTGTACGCACATATTTGGGTGAGAAGGTCGTGCAAGAGGTATCTCAAAGCATTGTTGCACTGCGCTAGCGTAAGAACTAGAGCATCTTAGAGTATGGAACAGCATAACAGGACATACTTGTGTATTGACCTCAAGTCATTCTATGCCTCAATTGAGTGTGTTGAACGGGGTCTTGATCCATTTACAACTAACTTAGTTGTGGCGGACCCTACGCGCACTGCTAAAACTATCTGTTTGGCGGTATCTCCTGCGATGAAGGCCTTGGGTGTGCCCGGCCGTTGTCGTGTATTTGAAATACCAAAACACATCAAGTACATTATGGCACCGCCACGCATGTCTTTATATATCAAGCGCTCCGCTGAAGTATATGGCGTATACCTGAAGTGGATTGCCAAAGAGGACATTCACGTATATTCAATCGATGAGGCCTTTTTTGATATTACGGGGTACCTATCTTTATACGGTATGAGTGCACGTGAGCTGGGAGAGGCTATTCGTGCAGATGTTGCTCGCACCTTGGGTATTACTGCTACCTGTGGTATGGGTCCCAACCTCTATTTGGCAAAGATTGCATTGGATATTTCTGCCAAGCATCGTAGTGATTTTTTTGGCGAACTTACCGAACAGAGCTACAGAGAACACCTGTGGAACCATACACCAATCACAGATTTTTGGCGCATTGGACCGGGAATTTCTCGTAGGTTAGCAGCCATGGGCATCCATACCATGGGTCAACTGGCAGCAGCTCCAATTGAGCCCTTGTATCAGGAGTTTGGTATTGATGCAGAGATTCTCATAGACCACGCTTGGGGCATAGAGCCAACAACCATGGCAGATATTAAAGCATATCGGCCATGCACACAGTCCTTCTCTACAGCGCAGGTTTTTGACCATGATTACACCTTGCAAGATACACTTGTTGTGTTTAAAGAAATGGCAGACCAGCTTGCATTACAGCTGGTAGAGCAGCATAAACAGGCATCAGGGATTTCTTTGTATATTGGGTATTCCGCTAACAGTACCGCTGAGCGCGAGCTTATAAAGCAATCTCTTGCCCTGCATCAGCATCGAGGTCCTGCTTCTACGGGTAGCTATAGCTTTACTGTGCCTACTGCATCTTCTCGGCAAATTCGTCAAGCAACAGCACAGCTGTTTTATGAGAAGTGCCTTCCTCATCGTGCGGTGCATCGGGTGGGGTTTGCTGCTACGAGAGTGATTGATGAGCAAGCAGCTGATGTGCAGCTTGATTTGTTTTCTAATACACAGCAGCTGTCTGAAGAACATGCCATGAGCCATACGATCAATGATGTAAAAAGAAAGTTTGGCAAAAACGCTTTGCTTCGTGGTATTGACCTGCTTCCGCAGGCCACTGCGCGTGAACGTAATCTGCAAATTGGAGGGCACCGTAGTGGAGAAGCACAATAAGGACGAGAAGGACCAGAAGCATCGTAAGGATGGGCAAGTATATCCAGAGGCTCTGTCTCACCATAGTCCTATGGCCCTTGCTGATCGTGCAAAAATATTTCAGCCGTTTGAGCCGCTCAAGGGGTTTGCAGAGGCCTTGCGCGAACAAGAACAAAAGGCTGAACGTGAGGCTCTGGCGGGAGATGGGGTTCATGCACGTATTCATGTATGGTCTGATGAGCATTTAGATGAACAGCCGCAAAATACCGCAGCCACAGCTGATGCGCATCTCATTTGGGATGAAGTGTTAGGCTGGCTTAGTTAAGAAACTGCACAAGAGCATAGGGCTTCTCGTTAGCTCCATTAAGACTTACGGTGATGCTATCAGAGGTGGCATACACCGCAGGCACAATGATATCTCCAAGCGTGGCTGAAGAAACATACTGTACGGCTATGCGTTTGAATGAGGATATGTCGCCTGCAGCAGCTTGAGCAAAGTCTATATACTGTGCGTTGTTTACATGATGGTTGGTATCAAGGTTTTGAGCGCTTACCACAAAAGAAGGTTTGATCGTAGCTTCAAGCTGAGGATCTATGCGCACCTTACGAGACGTTTTTGGCATGTCCAATGGTTCATGCATCTGTGACCTATAGGGAGCCCACTCCTCTTCTGGAGGCAAAATAGGGGATTGCTTGGCAAAATCAAACATGAACCAAAGGGAGTCCGCACGGATGTATTCAAAGCCTTCAGGGGAACAAATAGTAAAGTTACGATGTGCAATTACACCCTTTAACTGGGTGGGCCAGGTGCTCACGACAATATCTTGCCCATAGCGAGGCATTTTTTGTATTTGAATTTGCCAGGCTGCAATAAACCATGCGATGTTCTTTTGGCTAAGATGATCAAGACCAACACCTAAGGTATCGGTTTGGAACAGTGCGCAATCTTGCAAATAATTTACAAGCGAAACTAAAGACAAGATACCCTGCTTATTGGTTTCGCTGTAACGTACGCGCGAAGAAAAGGAATACAATACATCGCCTCTGTTCTTATTCGCTGCGCAAGGCTTCTACTGGGTCTGCTGCAGCAGCAGAGCGAGAAGGAATAATGCCAGCAATAACGGTTAAAACAATAGAGATAAGTATCAGGATAATTGCAGAACCTGGTGCTAATTGCATGATGTTACGTATGCCATTAAGGTGCTCAACAAGAGCGTTTATAGGAATGGATAGACCTACCACTACAAGAATGGCAAATACACCAGAGATGAGTCCTTCAATAAAGGTTTCTGCATTAAAGACATTAGCCACATTGCGTTTGGATGCACCCATTGCACGCAGGATACCAATTTCTTTGCGGCGTTCCAGTACCGAAATATAGGTAATGATGCCAATCATAATGGAGCTTACCACTAATGAAATACTTACAAACGCAATGAGTACAAGGGAAATCATATTCACAATGTTGGTTACCGACGTCATAAGTGTTCCGGTAAGATCACTATAGGTAATAGTGTTATCTGATTTGCCTTCTTCTCTCAGCTTGGCATTGTACGAATCAATCTCGGACATGATGGTGGACTTTGCCTCAAAGTCTTTGGGATAGATATCAATAGCACTTGGTTTGTCTAGGTTGCCATAGCCAAGCTTGCTTAAGTTGCTATCGTACGAATAACGCCGTGCAGAAGAAAGATTGGTAAACATAGCCATAAGCTCTTCTTGGGTCATATTAAAGCGAATGGCTTTAGCAAAGGCAGCGGGATCAAAAGAGAATGCATTTTGTAAACTTTGAGCACTGTTGGACAGGCTGCTTTGCAAAGCACTTGTTAATCCGTTTGTAAGGACGCTCATCTGAGACTGCAGCGCAGAACTTATCTGTTCCATCATGCTTTGAGCTGCCTTTTGTGCAAACTCACTCATTTGCTGTTGAAGATAGGGAACAAACTGCTTGCTAAAGTACTCCTCCGCAAAGGATTGAATACCGGTTTTAAACGTATCACCCACAATAGAGTTGAGCTGACCAAGCAAGGTTTGAACGGCTTCAGACTGTAAATAAGCCTGTAAATCCGCACTAAGATCTATATCTGGCGTAAGAGACTGGCCAGGATGTTGGGCATACCACCAAGGCAAAAAGCCGTTAGCAATCTGCTGGAGAATATCAGTAATCTGCTGTTGTTGCATGGGATCGAGCGTACCCAGCAGTTGACCAAGTTTCTCAAAATCAGGCTTAGGTGCGCCTTGGAGCAATCTCATTATCATGTCAGGTGTAATGGATTGGGTAAGCGCATCGGTATCAAACGTAAGAGCAGAGGGATCAAGGTCCATCTTACTGGTATCAAGTTTTGAGAGATCGAGCGCAGAACTTAAGCTCGATAATTTTGAGGTATCAAATGAGAAGGCAGAGGCAAGCATCTTTTGGTCAACAGTAAACAGCTTGCTCAAATCCAAACTTGAATTGGCGTTGTTCTTGAGCTGTTCAAATGTTTGGCCTGTAAAGACATCAACCTCAGGGTTGGCAATTTGTTGCTTAACAATATCTGTTTGGGCATTGTCTTCCATAAGCTTGTGCGTTAAATCGCTGGTGTAGGCAATGCCTTGAGATAGTGAGCCACTTGACTGACCCTCTGCAGGACGAATAATGCCTACAACCTTAACTGTAATACCCTTATCGATAGCCTGACGCATGTAGGTGGTGTCATTAGACATGTCAGACCAGGTATTAGTGGACGAATTAAATTGATACAGCGTAGGCTGTTCAACCACTTTGTAGGTCAGTTTGAGTGCGTCTTCATAGGTAAAGGTGATATTTTTGGCTGCCTCTACCGTAGACTTTTGGTCCTTGGTGAGGTTGCTCAAAAGGTTACGGAAGATGTCGGGGTCAAGCACACCAATGTTGTACAAGGTGTAGTCAGACAGCTGACCGTCTTTGTCCAACACTAAGACCGCTTCATCGTAGTTTTTAGGCCATCTACCGGCAACTACCGTGTATTGTGAAGCAAGTACTTCATGGTTGTCTATAAGCTCTTGGAACGAATCCGTGCTGGTGTTACCAAAACTAGAAGACAGGCCCATCATAGACGTGCTGCCTTGAGGACCAGATTCTAGCACCTTGCCCAAGGGTAGCGTTGAAGCATCTGCTGTAGGTAGATAAAAATTGGGTGCAACATTGTACTTGTAGCGAATAGCATTGGAGTTGCTCTTAATGGAGCTGCTAGAAGACTCAATGTATTTCTTAAATCCTGCCAGATCATTCTTTTTGACCGTGTCAAACATGGAAGAAACATCCGAGGTAATGCCAATTTGGCCCTCTTTAACATCTTTTTGTCTGTCCTCAGAATTGGCACGTGCCATAGTAGTAAGAAGCTTGGTAAAGTCCGCCGCATTTTCATTGATAGTAAGCGGATAGGATGACATGGCATTTTTTTCCGTCTGAGCAATGTAGTCATTGACGCCGTTGGACAGAGCCAAAATTGCTGCAATGCCGATAATGCCAATGGAGCCAGCAAAGGCCGTCAAAATGGTACGACCCTTTTTTGTCATCAAGTTGTTTGCCGATAAGCCCAAGGCAGTCAAAAAAGACATCGAAGCCTTACCTGACTTATTGGACCTCTGAGCAGGAACAGCTCTTGCATCTACAGCGCTTGTATCGACAGCACCGGCTTTGCAATCTTGTTGAGGAGCCGAGAAGGGCATGGAGTCATCAACAATTTTGCCATCCTGCAAGCGGATAATGCGGGTTGCATAGTGTTGAGCGAGCTCTGGGTTATGAGTGACCATGATGACCAGGCGGTCATGAGCAACCTCACGTAAGAGGTCCATAATCTGGATACCGGTATTGTTATCCAAAGCACCAGTAGGCTCATCTGCAAGAACAATGTCGGGATCATTTACCAAAGCGCGCGCGATGGCAACGCGCTGCATCTGACCGCCGGACAACTGATTAGGCTTTTTATGGGCGTGATCAGCAAGTCCTACGCGCTCCAGTGCCTTACGTGCACGTTCTTTCCTGGAGGCTCCATGTTCACCAGAAAGGGTAAGTGCCAGTTCTACGTTAGAGAGCACGCTTTGGTGAGGAATGAGGTTATAGCTCTGAAATACAAAACCAACATGATGATTGCGGTACGTATCCCAGTCTTTAGCTTTGTACTGCTTGGTAGAGACGCCATTGATTACAATCTCACCGCTATTTGCATGGTCAAGTCCACCCAAAATATTAAGCATGGTGGTTTTGCCAGAGCCAGATTGACCCAAGATTGCTACAAACTCATTGTCTCTGAAGGTGGCAGAAACATCATCAAGGGCGGTTTGTACGAAGGAGCCTGTAGTATAGGCTTTATGAATGTTTTTTAGCTCAATCATATGGTCCAGTTTCTGCAGAATATAGCTTTGGGATAATTTTACCCCTCGTGGACCAAATTAGACGGTTTCTAGCGTGAATACATGTAGTTTTGTAATTCGTACATAATGCGATTTTTTGCTCCATCAAGCGGCAAAACACCTATTAGCTCGTGGTCGATGCTGCAAATAAGGTCTACAAAGCACAAGCCAAGGAAGCTTGCAGCCATGAGATTTAACGTATGAGGAGCGAGCACATAAAGCACCTGCATCAGCGCGGGTTGTATGACCTGTACACAGGCAACAGAAAACAGACCAAAAAGTATTGTTGCCGGCACACAGATATATCCCTTGTAATTACCCGGGATATGTGAGTAATCCCACCAACGCCTTTTAAAGCAGACAAGCAATATATGGGCACCGATAAGCTCTATAGCTGTGGAAAGGAGTGCACCAGCCGCAAAGAGCAGCCAGGGGTTTTGAATCCAGTCTAAAAGCAAGACAGCGCTCATGGCTCCCACACCATAAATGGGACAGATGGGACCAAATAAAAAGCCGCGGCGTTCAAAGTGCTTCTCGACAAGCGAACAATAGACGGTTTCCCAAGCCCATCCAAAAAAGGCATAGGCAAAGAAGCTTACAACAACACCAGAAACCGGATTTAGCATAGCTATACCTCCAGCTCTCTTAAATGCGCCCAAGCCCAGGGCTGCTTGGCAAAAATTTCGTAGGTGGAACAGATCTTATCGATAAAACAAATGATGAGGCCTTCACGGTATTTGGGCGGGATAGGGGTCAGGGGAAACATGTGGCGTTTAATGGCGTTTTTTGCGCGCTTGGATAGGATAAAATCCTCCATAGCATTACGGAGGGCTAAGTGAGGATGAGAAAACCCGTGCAGTCTCTGTGGGCATGCGTCTTTAATATGCCAGTCATACAAGTAGTAATCGTGCAGCAGGGCAGCGGTTACGAGGTCCTGTTCATTGCAGGTAATGTTTAGTGTGCGAACAAAGAGCAGCGAGCAGTACGCTACCGCCATGCAGTGGTCCAGGGTGGTTGTACTGCCGTGCTGTATGAATTGATCCATGCTACGAACGCGAGGATGAGACAACACAGGTAGTGCAAGCTGTGTAAAGTCATCTGTCAGGTCAGCAAATTTCATCGTGGTTCTCCGCTTATCGTTTTGAGCATCCTCTAGTGCACGGCTTTCTCGGCTTTTGTTTTGCGTACAGTTTTCTCGCTTCAATTAGTATTATTTCCTAAAATGGAAATAAGTCAAAAAAAGTGACCTAAATGTAATAAAACTTGCTATAGTGGGAACCATAAACAGAAGTTGCACACAATCAAGGGTGTACAGGAGGGGGCTTGCTTGTAGCGCGTATGCTTGTGTGTGCTATAGGCAGGGTAAGAGAACAGAACAAAAGGCAAGAGTTTTTGGTGGAGGCAGTGGCTATGTCATCGGTCAAAAATCAGCTGGATATGCGTGTTGTTAAGACGCGTCGTGCTATTAAAGAGGCGGTTTTGTCGCTTATGGCAGAGCGCGATTTGTCTCAAATCACTATCAAAGATGTTGCTGATCGTGCCCTTATTTCCAAAAAGACGTTCTTGGCTCATTACAATACGGTGTTTGCCGTGGTAGATGAAATGCAGGAGTCTGCGCTGACATCTATCAAGGACGCTTTTGGTGGCACTACCATTAATTTTTCTGCAGATCATGTCAAAGAGGTACTTACCAACATTGGTGCTTTAGCTGCCGATACAAGCTCGGAGCTTGCCTGTTTGCTCAATTCACGTGTGCATGATCAGTTTATGGAGCGGGTGCGTGAGTTTTTAGAGGCTCGTATTGTGGATGCCAACAAGGCCAAGGCGGGCATTGTCTCAGTTGCAGGCTTTGTATCTGGTGGTGTTATTGCGCTTGTACAGCGTTGGTTGGATTCAGGTGCACAAACACAGTCAGTAGAGGAGATCGCCAACACGGTTGACTCACTTGCCTCTGCGGGACTCAATGCTTTGAGCGAACATTCTGCTCAATAAATTCTGTTCAATAAAGAAACGCTCAAGCTTGTATAAAAACTCTTGAAATTATGCATGAGCTCATATGTCTGTGCGTTAGGCGCTAGTATCTATACGTGCTAGAGAAGTCCTGATGCAGAGGTGGGTTGTGAGCATTTCCAGAAATGATATACACGAGGCACTCCGAGCCGCTACGCCCGTCATGGTTGGATACCTTTCTATTGGTATTCCCTGTGGTATTTTGGAAAGCGCATCTGGTCTGCAGCCCTGGATGATCTTTATTGTGTCTCTACTCTTTTATTCTGGTGCTGGGCAATTCATGGCTGCCAATATGCTTATGGCAGGTTCTCCTTTAGCATCTATTATCATGAGCGTTTCGTTTGTCAACACGCGCCAGATGCTCTATTCTGCAGCGCTTTCTTCTCATACCAAACGCGCAAATAGGCTTGCTACCGTGTTTTTTGCGTCCACTGTAACGGATGAAAGCTTTGGCGTTAACCTGGAGCACTTTAGCGATGCTAGCTCCTGGACCGTGCAAAAGGCCAGCTTGGTCAATGTGTTTTGCCAGTGTTCATGGATTGCCTCAAATATGATTGGTTGTTTGGTAGGTTCTGTCATTTCCATCCCCATGAACCTGGCATCCTTTGCAATGACGGCAATCTTTATTTGCTTGCTCTGTGTTCAACGTATCGATAAACGCGCTCTGGTTGTTATTGCTACTTCCATGGTTGGCGTGTTTGCGTGCAAGTATCTTGGCTTAGCCGGTCCAGCTATTTTGCTCGGAGCCCTTTTAGGCGTTTGTTCTGGCGTTATATACGATAGGGTGATGGGCGAGTGAGTATACAAGATTTTCTTATACTCTATGGCTGCTGTGCCGCAACCATGTTTGTGCTGCGCGTTGCGCCTATGCTGATTCTTAAGGGTAAGGATATCCCACAAAGCATTAATGAGGTGCTGGGCCTGATTCCCACGGCAGCCTTTGCCTCACTGGTAGCTAATGATATTCTGTCTCCCACTATGTTTGATAAGGGCCTACAACAGGGCATAGCTCCACTTATTGCCTCCGCCTTTGTGGTAGTAGTAGCTCGAAAAACCCGCTCATTGCTCTGGTGTGCCGTGAGTGGTGTTATTGCCTACGCTCTTTTGCTGTGCATTCCCTTCTAAATACTGACCGATACTGGTCGATAAAAGCGGGCGGAGCTTCTAGGTAAAGGGGTTAGGAATAACCTTTGCTTCGGGCAAGGTTTTGTCTGGCTGTGTTGCCTGGCTTGCATAAAAACTGACATCATCAACGATTAAGCGATTGGTCTTCTCGAGCACCCGCGCGTGATAGCTGGTGATGTTGTCTGCCATAGGATCGCCATCAATTTGCAAAGCCATGGGATTTTGTGCCTGCACCTCGATGTTTTTACCTCTAAAGCTTTCAATCATGGGGCGCTCAAGCACTTTGCCCGTTTTATCAAGAATGGAGGCAACCACGGAAGGAAGCAGCTCAACGGTTTGGTTAACCTCAAGGACCATGACATCAAGCAAGCCATCGGTCATGGTGTTTTCTGGAATGATTTTGATGTCACCCTGGATCATGGCATTGTTGGCTACGATACACGCAATGCCATCACGTTCAAACGTTTTGCCATCAACGGTAATACTAAAGTGTGATACTTGGGGATTAAGCGTTTTAACCGCAGCAGCAAAGTATGCTGCTTCGCCAAGGGCAGATTTGTTTTCTGCTGCCATTCGCATAAATTCACCGTCGTAGCCCAGGCCGGACATGAGACAAAATCCCTTGGTATGCTCCACGCCCTTCTCGTCAGTCCAAGACATTTCACCTAAATCTGCAGTAATGGTTTTGCGCGCGCGACAGGCAAGGGCAATGGAAGCGGGGTCGGGCGCATTCCCCAAATTAAGGAACAACAAATTAGAGGTGCCAGAAGGAAATACGCAGGTAGGAATCGTAGTGTTACGGAGATAATATAACAGCGATGCCATAGTGCCGTCGCCGCCCGATAGGACAACTATGTCAAAGTTATTCGCATCCGCTAAGACGTCTTGGGGCACAAAATCGGCGGTGGGGATGCGCAGCACAACCTCATCACCCTGCTTGACCAACGCTCGCTCAAACTCGTAAATTGCATCTGAGCCAAACCCAGACATCTGATTGTGGATGATAAGAGCACGCATCAAAATCCTCCCACATCTGCATACCTCAGCACCTTACCTTAGCTATGATACTAGCGAAGGATTTTTGTTGCCGAGAGGAATCAATGTATATCTCAGAATTCTCCCAGATGGAGGAATTTATCGCCCGTGTTCGTGCCGAGAAGGCCGTGGCGGTTGATACGGAATTTTTACGCGAGAAAACCTTTTATCCACGCTTGTGCTTGATCCAAATTGGAACCGCCAAGGAAACTGCAGCAATTGATCCGCTGCTCATTGAGGACCTTACACCGGTAAAAGAGCTTTTAACAGATGAGTCTGTAGTAAAGATTTTCCATGCTTGCAGCCAGGATATGGAGGTTATTGACCATACGCTTGGCGTGGTTGCACATCCCATTTTTGATACGCAGCTTGCGGCGGCTTTTTTGGGTTATCGCATGCAGCTCGGATATGGTGCCTTGGTGGAGGCTTACACGGGCGTTCATCTACCCAAAGCTGCCTCTCTTACGGATTGGTCATATCGTCCCCTTGATAGTGAACAGCTGGAGTATGCAGAGGATGACGTGCGGTATTTGCCGGGTATCTATGACCAGATGATTACGTCTCTGGTGAAGCAAAATCGCCTGTCCTGGGTGATGCCGGAGTTCGAGGCGTTTTGTGACCCCAGCCATTGGCACGTGGATCCTCGTGAGGCGTATCGTCGTCTTAAGCGCTCCAACTCGTTAACGCGCAAGCAGCTTGCTCTTGCACGTGAGCTGTGTGCCTGGCGCGATTCCATGGCGTGCGCGCGCGATGTTCCACGCAAATGGATATTGTCTGACGAGACCATCGTGGAAATTTGTAAATTAGCTCCTCAAAGCATGCACAAGCTACAACGTATTCGTGGAACAGAGCAACTCACCTCCTTTGACTGCAGTGATATCTGCAAGGCGGTAGTGACTGGCTTGCATTGTCCAGCTCAAGACATGCCCACTATTCAGAAAAAGCCACGCCCTTCATCCACTATGGAAAGCGTGCTTGACCTGATGTATGCCATGGTTCGTATGGTTGCCGATAAAAGCGGCGTAGCTACGCAGCTTATCTCGACACGTGATGATTTATATGAGTTTGCCACGCATCCTCATACGTCCAGATTGTCTAAAGGCTGGCGCTACGATTTGGTAGGCAAGCAATTGCAAGCGCTGCTGGATGGGCAAACGGGCCTTACGGTCAAAGACGGCCATATCGAATTTCTGTAGGAGAAATTTGTAGCAAAAGTGCTGCCTTGAGCACGGTGTGTATATCTGGGTACATATACCGTACTTGTATGGAGTGCCCTATGAACTACCGTTTGGGTTACCCTAGTTGGTTTGAGAGGATCGTATAATGCCGTATTACTTTTTTGGTGGCGATTTTGCATATATTCTTTTGGTGCTGCTGTCCACGGCTATAGGCTTGGGCACGCAAGCCTATATCAAGAAAACCTACGCCTATTGGTCAGGTGTGGACGCCAATGTTTCACGTACGGGTGCAGAGGTTGCACGTCATATGTTGCAGGTAAACGGTGCCTCTAACGTGGGAATTCAGTCCATTGATGGTGAGCTCACGGATAATTTTGATCCACGCACCAATGTTCTTAATCTTTCACAGGCCAATCGCACGGGTGGCTCAGTTGCTTCTATCGCAGTAGCGTGTCATGAAGCAGGTCATGCGGTGCAGTTTGCAAAGGGCTATGTGCCCATGAAGATTCGCTCGGCTTTAGTGCCGGTAGTGCAGTTTGCTTCTAACGCTTGGATATATCTATTTCTTTTAGGCGTGATGCTTCAATTTACGGGTCTGGTTCAGCTGGCAATCGCGCTGTTTGCAGCATCTGTGGTATTCCATCTGGTTACGCTTCCTGTAGAGATTGATGCGTCTCGTCGTGCGGTAGCGTATATCGCATCGGGTGAATCTGGTTTAGATGAGGTTTCCGAGAGAGGCGCAAAACAGGTGTTAACTGCAGCCGCGCTTACCTATGTTGCAGCCGCGCTGGTTTCTGTGTTGCAATTGCTGTATCTGCTCTCAAGGTCTTCGAGAGATTAGTGTGTTGCTATGGATAATGAACCTACTCTGAGTGTCTCGGAAGCTATACATAAGGCCAAAATGGCAGTGGGATCTATTCCTGTATGTACTGTTGTCGGTGAGGTTTCTGGCTTTAGAGGGCCTAACAGCCGTTCCGGGCATTGCTATTTTCAAATCAAAGATGCTTCTGCCACCATGGACGTTATTGTGTGGCGTGGCATTTACGCTGCTGCTGGTTTTGATTTGGAAGATGGCCTTAAAATCCAAATGACGGGCTCCTTTGATGTGTATGAGGCTTCCGGAAAGCTGAGCTTTAAAGCAAAAACGCTTACGGTAGCTGGAGAAGGACTGTTGCGCCAGCAGGTGGCTGCGCTTGCAAAAAAGCTCGAGGCAGAGGGGTTGATGGATAGTGCCCGCAAACGCAAAATTCCCCTCTTTTGTACGCGTGTAGCCGTTGTTACCTCACTTTCCGGTAGCGTCATTGAAGACGTACGTCGTACGCTGTCGCGCCGTAATTCATTGGTAGAGTTGCTGTGTGCTGGCTGTGCTGTTCAGGGCGCTACGGCAGCGCAAACCATTATTCACGCATTGGAGGTTGCTGCTGCAGCGCAACCGGATTGCATCTTGCTGGTGCGCGGTGGCGGGTCCTACGAGGATCTGATGTGCTTTAATGATGAGGCGCTGGCCCGTGCAGTTGCTGCGTGTCCTGTTCCGGTAATCACTGGCATAGGACATGAGCCCGATGTAACCATTTGTGACATGGTGTCTGATCGTCGTACGTCTACGCCAACCGCTGCAGCAGAAAGTGTGGCACCTGCTCTTTCGGAGATTGTGGCCGCCGTCAACATGAGGCAGGAGCGTTTGGTGCAGACTATGTCCACCATAGTGGCCACTGCCAGAGGTGTAGTGGATGCGTCTGCTAATCGTGCAGCGCTTGCTATGCAAAATCGCTTGTCTATCGAGAAAACCCATCTTGATGCCCTTGCAAAGCATCGTTGTCTTATCGATCCAAGCTCTTTAGTGGACGATAGGGTCAGTGCTCTGATGCAAACGGAGCAGCGTTTAATGGATGCGCTGCCACGCATTGTGGAGCGTCGCTTGCATGATGTGGGAGTACTCAGTGGGCGTCTTACCGGTGCAGCTGCTCGCATGACTCGTCCGTATGCCCTAGCATTAGATCGTCAAGCTGCATCCTTACAGGCGCTTTCTCCACTCAACGTGCTTTCTCGTGGTTATTCCATTGTGCGGACACCGTCGGGTGCAGTGGTGCGTGATGCCAGCCATGTTTGCCCCAATGATCAATTAAGTGTTTTGTTAAATAAGGGCCAGCTGGATGTGGTGGTTACCCAGACACAAAACAAAACTTCCATGGAACAGGAGAAGTAAAGATGGATCAGACGCAGGTAACTCCTCTTAAGGATTTGAGCTTTAAAGAGGCTAATATCGAGCTTGAGCAGATTGTACGCTCGCTCGAAAGCGGTGACCTTGAGCTTGAGGTAGCGCTTGAGAAATACAACCGAGGCGTCGAGCTTCTCAATGATTTACGTGAACGTCTTGCGCATGCTGAGCAGCGCGTACAGGTATTGTTAGATGCTTCTGCAGCCGCTGCGCCTGATACCACCGCTGCGCCTTCGACCGCGTTTATCAACGAATAGAGTATTCAAACAATCAAATAAGAAGGGGTAGTCATGAGTGATTGTATTTTTTGCAAGCTTGCCAAGGGCGAGATTCCAACCACAATGGTATATCAAAATGAACTGGCAGCTGCCTTTGCTGATGCCTCTCCTTTGGCTCCAGTACACGTACTGGTAGTGCCTAAAGCTCATCATGACAACCTGCTTGATGGAGTGGATGCTCAAACGCTTATGGCCATGGTGGAGTGCGTCGAGCAAGTTGTGCAGCGCACCGGTATTAAAGACAGCGGTTTTCGCGTGCTTACCAATGTGGGCGCGGATGCTGGTCAAACGGTTAATCACCTTCATTGGCATGTTTTGGGCGGCAAGCGTTTATCGGATCAGCTTGCTTAGCGGTTTTTTAATTTAAACTCATCCACGTGTGTGTCATTGTGCTGTGTTGGTCGTATTATTGAAGAGTTGCAATTTTTGTACAGCAAGCACATTAGGTATTGATCGTTTAGGAGAATACATGAACGTTCTGGTTATCAATGCAGGTAGCTCATCGCTTAAGTATCAGCTGCTGGATACCACCACGCATGAGGTGTACGCAAAAGGCAATTGTGAGCGTATTGGCATCAATGACTCATTTATTGGTCATGAGGAGCAGGGTGTTAAATCAAAGCTTGAGGTAGCATTACCAGACCATAAGGTTGCCGTTAAGTACGTATTTGATATTCTTGATAAAGCAGGCTTTGATACCAACAAGATTGAGGGCATTGGTCACCGCGTAGTTCAGGGCGGTTGGTATTTTCCTGAGTCTAAGGTTGTAACGGAAGAAACGCTGGCATGGGTGCGCGAGGTAGCACCTTTGGCACCTTTGCACAACTATGCCGAGGCAGATGTTATCGAGATTTGTCGCGAGATGTTTCCTTCCATTGGCAACGTCATTGTTGCAGACACGTCATTCCACTACAACATGCCCGAGAAGGCCTGGCGTTATGCGCTGCCCCGCGATGTGGTAGATAAGCTGCATATTCGCAAGTATGGTGCTCACGGTACCTCTCATCGTTTTATTTGGCGCACCGCGCATGAGCTTTTGGGCGACAAGGTCCACAAGCTGGTAAGCTGCCATCTTGGTTCAGGTGCTTCTTTGGCCGCGATTGAGGACGGGCACGTTATGGATACCACCATGGGCCTTACTCCTCTTGATGGTCTTATTATGGGTACCCGTACCGGTACGGTAGATCCTGCAACTGTATTTTATCTTCAGCGTGTTGGCGGCTATAGCGTTGATGAAGTAGATACCATGATGAACAAAAAGTCTGGTTTGGCTGCGCTCTCTGTCGTTTCTTCTGATTCTCGCGATATTGAACAGGGTGCTGCTCGTGGCGATAAAAACTGTGAGCTTGCCCTAGAGATGTTCTACTACCGCACTTCTCAACTTATTGCCGAGATGGCTCAGTCTATGCACGGTTTTGACACTATGGTGTTTACTGCCGGTATTGGTGAGAACTCCGATATTATGCGTCTTGGTGTTGCTCGAGAGCTGGAATGGTTGGGCGTCAAGCTGGATGAGCAGGCTAATGCGGTTCGTTCTGGCGAGCCTCGCGTTATTTCCACCGAGGATAGTGCTATTAAGGTCTTGGTCATTCCTACCAACGAAGAGCTCATGATTGCCATGGATGTAGAGGATCTTTTGGGCAACTAATTGTTTTTGTCGGCAGCGTTGTCTTTTTATTGCATAGATAAGCCCTAACAACACACCGCTGTTGTTAGGGCTTTATTTGTTGCTACGCAGCATCAAAGCTGGTATGAGGCATCCACTGATAAGCAATGCGAGGAGTGCCATCGTCAATAATGATGGTGCCACATTCAGAAAAGCCAAGCTTTTTCAAGAGCGTGCGCATGGGTGTATTAACCTCATGGGTATCTGCGCGAACACTCAAACCACAGCTCATGGCAAACTGCATCAACATGCGGCCAACGCCTAAACCGGATTGACGTACAGCGATTCGATGAACGGTTAGATAGGGATCAGTATCGTTCAGCCAGCTCCCATCGAGGGAGGCGTAGGTTGGTTCTGGGGTAAAGAATATAACCATATATCCAACTACTTTGTGGCTTGCGTCTACACAGATAAGACCACGGTGAGCAGCAATATCTTGGATGATAAGCTCGCGGGAAGGGTATTCACTCGTCCATTGTGCAAAGTTATTGTTAGCACGCATAATAGCACGTGCTGCAGTGATGGTATCCATAATTTGATCGACGTCAGTCGGTTGTGCCAATGCGATGCTCAGCTCTTGAGAAAGTGGCTTGCTAGCATTGAACTGAAATACCAAAGAAGTGATATCCATGTAAGTAAGTCACCCTTTCTTTTTTACGTGATACAAATAGCTGCACTATTCTATACGTTTGTGTATCAATGTGTACGGCACAGTCAAAATTTAGCGCTCACTGGTATCACAGGTATGAACTTATACAAAAACGAACCTGTAAAAAACTCCGAATGCATAGGTTTGCTGCCAGGCATCCGGAGTTTCTCGAGAGCTATCGCTTATATGAGAGCAAAAAGACGTACGCTACTTTTGATTACTCTGCCATTTGGGCTTGAGCTGCAGTAATAGCAACAACGCCTACAATGTCTGCTGCAGAGCAGCCGCGAGACAAGTCATTGACAGGCTTGGCAATACCCTGAAGGATGGGGCCGTAAGCTTGTGCATGGGCAAAACGCTGTACCAGTTTGTAGCCAATATTGCCCGCCTCAAGCGTGGGGAAGACTAAGACGTTAGCCTTGCCAGCAACCTTTGAGTTGGGAGCCTTAAGTGCGGCCACGCTGGGTACCAAAGCCGCATCAAGTTGCAAATCACCATCTGCTGCCAAGTGAGGATAGGCTTCCTTAACAATGGCGGTAGCTTCCTGGACCTTCTTTGCAGTTTCTCCACCAGCAGAACCCATAGTGGAGTAGGAGAGCATGGCCACACGAGGCTCATCAGACATGAAGGTCTTCCAAGAGTTGGCAGATGCCGCTGCAATCTCTGCAAGCTCGTTGGCGGTAGGAGCAATGTTCAGGCCGCAGTCTGCAAAGAGGACGGTACCGTTTTCACCAAACTCGCTGGTATCGGTACACATAATAAAGAAGGCCGAGACAAGCTTAGTGCCGGGGGCGGTTTTAAGAATTTGCAGTGCAGGACGCAGGGTATCTGCTGTGGAGTGGCATGCGCCAGAAACCAGACCGTCAGCATCACCCATCTTTACCATCATGGTGCCAAAGTAGGTGGCGTCGTTAATCTGTGCGCGAGCCTGCTCAATGGTGACACCCTTTTTAGCGCGCAGCTCAGCAAATTTTTGTGAGTATGCCTCGTGCTTCTCAGAGTTCATAGGATCAATGACCGTAACACCATCAATGGTAATTTTGTCAGGATTGCCCAAAATAACAAGGTTGGCAATGCCCTCATCCACAATCATGCGGGCTGCCTCGAGGGTGCGTGGATCTTCACCCTCGGGCAACACGATAGTCTTTTTGTCTGCTTTTGCTGCAGCTTTCATGCGATTGAGAAAATCACTCATGCAAAACCCCTCCCAAAAATCTACGACATACTCGTGCAGTCGAGCGCCGGAGCGATTATGCACAACCAACGGACGTTTTACACGATGTGTCACCATTATAGACACACGTGATAAAATCAACCATACAATCGAGATGTGGGATCATCCCACACTCGCTTTTTTTGAGCCTGCGGGCCAGTTGGCCTAGGGGAGGATAAACATGAACTGTGAGTATGGATTACCTGCTACTTTTAGCGCTGATTCTTACGATGTTTTGGTTGTAGGCGCCGGTTTTGCTGGGGCTACCTGCGCGCGTAGGTTGGCTGAAGCCTGCGGATACAAAGTTGCCGTTATTGAGCGTCGTGATCACATTGCTGGCAATGCCTACGATTATGAGGATGCCGCCGGTATTTTGGTTCACAAGTATGGTCCCCATATTTATCATACGTTTAACAGCCGCGTTCATCAGTTCCTTTCTCGCTTTACTGAGTGGACGGATTACGACCACAAGGTATTAGCAAACATTCACGGCACGCTCATGCCTGTTCCCTTTAATCACACTTCGCTTAAGCTTGCCTTTGGTGATGAGAAGGGCGAGCGCCTGTATCAAAAACTCGTAGCTACCTTTGGAGAGAACAAAAAGGTTCCCATCATGGAGCTGCGCGACAAGAATGATGATGAGCTTGCAGAAGTAGCGGACTATGTTTATGAGAACGTTTTTCTGTACTACACCATGAAGCAGTGGGGTAAAACGCCTGATCAAATTGATAAATCCATTACTGGTCGCGTACCCATCTTTGTGGGTGACGATGACAGGTATTTCCCTCAGGCTCCCTACCAGGGCATGCCTGCTCAGGGCTACACCAAGCTATTTGAGCACATGTTAGATCACGACTTGATTGACGTATTTCTCAACGTAGATGTGCGTGACATTCTTACGGTTACCGAGACAAATGTGGAGGTCCGTGAGCGTCCCTATGGTGGCGAGGTCATTTATACCGGTCCTTTGGATGAGCTGTTTGATCTAGATCTGGGCGGCCTGCCGTATCGTACCTTGGACATGCAGTTTGAAACCTTGGATATGGATCAGTTCCAGCCCGTCGGCACGGTTAATTACACCACCTCTGAGGACTTTACGCGCATTACCGAGTTTAAGAACATGACTGGTCAAGTTGTTCCTGGTAAGACCACCATTATGCGTGAGTATTCCAAGGCCTTTGAGCCAGGTAGTGGAGAGACTCCGTATTATGCAATTTTGCAGGATAATACCCGCGCTTTGTATGAACAGTATCGTGACCGTGTGCGTGGTTTGGTAAACTTCCATCCCGCAGGTCGTTTGGCAGAGTACCGCTATTACGATATGGATGGCGTCTGTGCCTCTGCTCTTACCCTGTGTGATGAGATTATTGCCCAGCATGCATAAGGTAGTTTCATGTCTGCAAGCCAAAACAAAGTAATTACCTTTGGTATTCCGTGTTACAACTCTGAAGACTATATGGATAGATGTATTCTGTCCATTTTGGAAGGTTCTCACTTTGCGGAGGACATCCATATCTGCATTGTTGATGACGGCTCTACCAAAGATAACACGCCGCAAAGGGCGGAAGAGTGGGCACAGCGCTACCCCAACATCATTACGGCCATTCATCAGCCTAACGGTGGCCACGGTATGGCCGTCCTTGCTGCTTTAAATCATGCGCAGGGCACCTACTTTAAGATCATTGACTCAGACGACTGGGTAGAAGCCTCTGCTCTTCAGGCGCTTCTCGCTCAGCTTCGCAGTTTTATCGCCACAGATGAGCAGGTAGATTTGGTTATTACCAATTACGTGTTTGAACATGTGGTGGATGGCAAGCAAAACATCGTGGACTTTAAGTATGCTCTGCCGCGCAATCGTGTGATTGGCTGGAAAAACATCGGTCACTTTATGATGACGCAAAATCTGCTCATGCATTCGCTGTGTTATCGTACGGATGTGCTGCTCGATGGTGGTCTGCCCATGCCGGCTCACACGTTTTATGTGGACAACATCTATGCCTACGTGCCGCTGCCGCGCTGTAAGACCCTGTATTACTTGGATGTGGATCTCTATCGCTACTTTATTGGCCGAGAAGACCAGTCCATCAATGAGAGCGTGGCCATTTCTCGTGTGAGTCAACAGCTGGCGGTTACACGTATCATGATGCATGCCTACCATTTGTATGATGATATAGAAGTAGCAAAACTGCGCAGCTATATGTGCAATCACTTTACCCTTATGATGGCTGTCTGTTCTGTTTACTCGCGTATGTCTGACGATCCAGATGCTATGGATAATTGCCAGGCTCTTTGGGATGAACTAAAGGCCTATGATGACCGCATGTATCGGCGGGCACGTCGCGGAGTAGTTGGTTTTGCTACTAACCTGCCTACTAAAGCGGGTGTTAAAACAACCATCTATATCTATCGGGTGGCACAAAAGCTGTATAAGTTTAATTAATCCTTACCGCTGCTGTAGCTTTACAGATCACAGGCTGCCTTAAAGCCATAAGCCGTTTTTGCTTGCTGGACCGCGTCTACAATGGCGGTTTCCAAAACTCTGGTAGCAAGTGCACCGACCACGTCTACCGGTAGTTCTACCTGACCTGTAGCCATTACAAAAATAGTGTCACCATCATTGGTGGTGTGCGTAGGTTCAATGGTGTGGGCATAGGCGTCTGCGGACATCTGAGCTACTTTAGTTGCCTGAGCTTTGGTAAGTTTGGCATTAGTTACGACACACGAAATAGTGGTATTCGTGCGCGATAAAGGCATCTGTGCGCTTGCGTTTAGTAGCAGCTCTGTTGTATCTGCTATGCATGCGCTGCCCTTCTCGTCCAAAACGCCTGCTATGGGCAGATGTGTAAG
This sequence comes from Atopobium minutum 10063974, assembly GCF_000364325.1. Classification (NCBI taxonomy): domain Bacteria; kingdom Bacillati; phylum Actinomycetota; class Coriobacteriia; order Coriobacteriales; family Atopobiaceae; genus Atopobium; species Atopobium minutum. The sequence goes on along the minus strand of NZ_KB822533.1, from coordinate 1,130,368 downwards.
CGGATCTACTACTGTGCCGCACGCATTGACCGCTGTTACGGCACCACAGATAAGCGCTCCGCATGCCTGGACCGCTTCTCCAAGTCCACCCTTCATAGTGCGAGAAGGACCAGCAAGCTTGCCTACGGTAGCACCGGTGCCAGCTCCAACGTTACCGCGAGCAAGGGGAGCGTTGGTATCGAGCGCATCTGCTACGGCTGTTGCACCTGCAGCAAGGCCGGGACGAACGGTGGGGTTGCCACAAGCAAGATCAAAGACGCATGCACCGCTGACGATAGGAACAATTCCAACGCCAACGTCTAGGCCAACACCGCGCTTCTCGAGCTCATTAGCCACGCCGGACATACATTCAAGACCATAGGCGCTACCACCGGAAAGCACAACGCTGTGTAAAACAGCCACGGTCTCTTCTGGGCGTAGCAGATCGGTCTCTCGGGTGGCAGGTGCTCCGCCACGAACGTCTACACCACCAGTAGCGCCATCGGGACAAATAATAACGGTGCAGCCTGTGGCATCCTGTTCATTGGTATAATGAGCGGCATAGATGCCTGGGATTTGAGTAATAGAGCTAAGGCTCATAGCCCCTCCGTTTCTTGGACCTGTTCTTCAAGTGTTTGTATTTCTCGCATAAGGCGTGCAACAGGAAGTCCTACGATACTAAAGAAGTCACCATCAATTTTTTGTACAAGCAGGCGGCCATATCCCTGAATGCCATACGCTCCTGCTTTGTCCATGGGTTCGCCCGTGGCAACGTAGCGCTCAATGTCTTGCGTGCTAAGGTCATAGAAGCTTACCTGGCTCGTCTCGATAAAGGTTGCTTGAGCGGCAATAGTACCGCTGGCATCGAGCTTAAGAAGCTGCACTCCTGTAGAAACCTGATGCGTTTTTCCAGAGAGTTGTTTGAGCATATGAATGGCATTTTCTGCGTTGCTTGGCTTGCCCAAGATGGTGTCCTGAAACCACACCGTTGTATCTGCAGCAACTATGACCTGATTTGCTCTGGATGCGAGCTCTAATTCATGCAGAGCACGTTTTTGACAGGCCAGCGCTTTTTGCTTGGCTAGACGCACTACAAGTGCAGTGGGCTTCTCTGCAGGAAGAGGAGACTCATCAATTGCGGCTGGCAGCACAATAGGCGTGATGCCAAGCTCTTGCAAAAGCTGCAAGCGTCGTGGGGAAGAAGAGGCAAGAATCATAGCTATTCCTTTAGATGTGTATATGTTTCAGCTACTGAGTATAATGGTTTGGCGAAACATAGGGCATGTGTCATGTGAGTTTGCATAGTAGGCATATCATGGCACAGGTACAGAAATTGAAGAAGGGGTGTTATGACACAGCAAAAGACTCCAGTGAAAATTATTCTGCTTACTGGTTATTTGGGCGCCGGTAAAACCACGATGCTCAACCATATTTTGGCTAATACTGAGGGCATCCGTGCAGCGGTTATCGTTAACGATATTGGCGAGGTAAATGTAGATGCCCAGCTGATTGCAGACGGCGCTTTATCTCAAACCGATGAGCTCATTCCTATGACCAATGGTTGTTTGTGCTGTACCTTGTCGCAAGATTTGGAGCGGCAGCTCTCTGAGATTGCAAACAGCGGCAAGTTTGATTACATCGTGATTGAAGCATCCGGCATCTGTGAGCCTATTCCCATTGCCTATACCATCAGCGCATTTTGCGATCAAAGCAAGTGGGCTGGCGATGGTGCGCCGCTGGATTTGGATAACATCGTGGCCGTTGTGGACTGTGCTCGTATGTATGACGAGTTTAATGGCGGTCAGGATTTGCTTTCCGATATGATCGATGAGGATGATCTTGAGGCGCTGCTCATTCAGCAGATTGAGTTTTGCTCAACGCTGGTACTCAACAAAACCGATCTGGTCTCTAAAGCGCAGCTTGCAGAGCTAAAGGGCTTGGTGCGAAGCCTACAAAAAGATGCCACCATCATTGAGGCACAAAACAGTTGCGTTCCTTTGGATAAGTTGCTTAACACGGGTTGTTTTGATTTTGATAAAGCCTATAACTCCGCCGTGTGGATGCATGCTATGGAGCATCCAGAGGAGCATGAGGACCCTGAAGTTTTGGAATATGGTATTTCTACCTTTGTGTATCGTCGTCGCCAGCCCTTTAATGTGGATGCCTTTAATGACGTACTACAAAAGTGGGATGAGCTGGGTATTATCCGCTGTAAAGGCATGTTGTGGGCCTCTCAAGACCCTGATATGTGCTTTGTGTTTGAGCAGGCGGGTCGTCAGGTAACCCTAAGCGAGAATGGCTTGTTTGTAGCCAGTGCTCCATCAGAGCAGCAACAGCAGCTGATTGCTCAGAATCCGGAAATTATGGATGAGTGGAACTCCAAGACGGGGGACCGCCAAACTAAGCTGTGCTTTATTGGGCGCAACATGGATCGGGATCGTATTGAGACGCTGTTGGATGCGTGTCTTGAATCATGGGAAGATGATCTGGATGAGAGCTAGGTCCTAGAGAAAGCTAGGTTAAAGAGCTGCGTTTTTGTCCTAGCTTGTTTTAGAGACTGCTTTAGAGACGATACATCTTAGAGAATTCCTTGAAGAAAAAACACGCCCTCGCATTATGCGAGGGCGTGTTGCTTAAGCTCACAAAAGTGCGCTAAACGATACTAGTTAAGACTAGTGGTTCTTGCGCTTGTGATCTACAGCTGCCAGGGCAAGAGCAACGCCGGCAATACCCATAACGGATGCTACAGCCATATTGGCAGAGTCGCCCGTCTTAGGAAGCTTGCCACCACGAACCTTGTTGGTCTTGTTAGGCATGGGCTTGTTGGCCTGAGGATCTTCCGTAGCAGCAGGCTGAGCCTTAACGGTAACGCTTACCACATCAGAAGTAACAGTTTTACCAGAAAGGGTGTTGTGTACCACGGCATAGTACTCAGTTGTACCAGCCTGGGAGGTATCGGCATTAAAGCTTGCACCCTCGGCTATCTGCTCGCCCGTGGCCTTGTTAAACCAAGCAACCTTCAAGAATTGGTCGCTGCCCTTAACACCATCGGGAATGTTGGACTCAACCGAAAGCGTTGCGGTCTCGTTAACCATAACGGTAGAGGAGTCAGAAACCTTGGTAATGGTAGGAGCAACTGCTGAAGCTGCGTAGTAGATGGGCCCCTTGGTGTCATTGGTGTCTGCATTCCAGTCACTTGGAACAAAGGCAGAGGACTTGTCACCGTTGAGCCACTCGCGCATCTCGGTAAGCAGATTGTGCAGCTTATTGTAGGCCTGCTGGCTGATTACCTTGTGAGCATTGTTGGCAAGGGCAGAACGCTCAGCGGCAGGGGTTGCCTGCATAACGGTATCTACCATATCCTGCTGAGCAATGATTTGCTTCTGGAGTGCATCAAGATACGTACGAACAGGCTTGGCCAAATCATCACGATTGTTGTATGCCAAGGTGTTGATGTCCATGATGGTGTAATCCAAAGAGCCATTCTCGGTAGAAGCATCCATAGCTGCCTCTACGGAGTCCTTGCGCTCGCTCGCACCCGTGTGCTCAGTGGTGAACTTGTCAATCGTAGGATAGATGTTGGTATCTACCTCGGTAAGAAGTGCGGAATAGCTGGGCAAGAACAGACCAAACTCAAGACGAGAAAGGTTTTCCCACTGAATGGTAGCTACATCAGAGGACATGCCCTGACGAACCTGGAACAAGTTGCCCTCTACGTTGCGGTTGTTACCAATGGAGTAGAACTTTTTGTTGAGGTTGGCGTCAAACGCAGTATTTTGACCGCGAGCGCACAGCGCCTTCATGGAATCCATGAGGGTAATGCCAGTCTTACCAGGGGTGAACAGCAACTGAGTATCGACAATATCAGTTACGCCCTTGTTTGGATCTAAGGTGTAGTTGTCCTTTGACAAGATGTCACCAAAGTGAGCATGGCCCTGTGCATAGCGGGTGTACTGACCAGGGCCAGGATCGGCTGCGCCGTAAGAAGTGGCTACGTCAAACTGGGTCTTCTCTGCGTCAAAGTAGGTAGCAGTACCAGCTTGCTCTGCCGTCTTTACCATGTCTTCAGAGTGGAGGCAAACATTAGGATCGTTGAGATCTACCTGGAACTTAAGCTTGCCAATGTTGGGGTTAACAGAAACCTTGTCAGGAGCAGCTGCAGTCAGGTTAACTGCGCACCACTGATGACCAGATAGCTGCATAAATACCCAGGTCTCATTAGCATCTGTAATGATGATCTGGTTGCAGTCAAAGCTGCCATGCTCTTTGATAATGTTTCCAAGGAGCTGGACGCCTTCGCGAGCACTACCAGAGCAAGCCAGCAATACATCGCCCAAGGTGTACTCACCAATGCCGGTTTCGCTACCCTCTACCTCGTTGCCACAGGGATCAACAGCAGCAATCTTGGAGTTGTAGTCTGTGGTCAGCGTTGCGGAAACACTGACACCGGCATCGTTGGTGCCGGCCTCGGAATAGGCATCCTGACGCCCATCCCAATCGCCCGCCACGTCGCGCACATAGGTGTAGCGATGTGTGGTGCCATTGTAAGTCCACTCAAAGTTGGACTCAGCGGAGGAAAACGTTGGATTGGTACGAGGCTGCTGAATGCCAAATACCTTGCCATGACGAGGATTGTAGTCCTCGGTGCGGCCAACATAGACGTTGCCGTTATCGGTAGCCTTTGGTCCAACGTACACCTGAGTGCATGCTAGAGCATCGAGAGGTAGTGCCATCAAAAGAGCTGTGCCGAGTGTTACGACTTTACCAGCGGTTTTGAAAAGCGAATACCCTTTCTTTGTTGGTATCATGCTTCTCCTTTACCTGCGAACTTTTGCCTACCCAGCTACCTGAATAAGCTGGGCATACTACCGGTTTTTATAATAGGTATTCCAGTCGAATTTTTGATGTGTAAAAAAGGTGATGTGCGTATATTTACGGCAAGTGGTTCTATAAAAATTTAGAACATTACAGTGCAGGCGATAATACCTATGCATAAAACAAAACATACAGCATCGAGTCCGCTCAAGGGGTAGCGCTTGAATGAGCTCTGAGCACCTCTGAGGTAAAAACCACGCTGTTCGGCAGCGAGGGCAGCACTGTCTGTCTTGGCAACAGAGCTGACAAGCAAAGGTATGATAACGGGCATCATGAGTTGCATTTTTTTGAGCGGATTTTTGGTGTCAAACTCAACTCCACGCGCCGTTTGAGCTTCCATAATAGCGGTCATCTCTTTGGAAAAGATGGGAATAAAGCGTAGTGCAGAGGTAAACGTAAAAGCATAGCGATAAGGAATATGCAAGCGCTCAACGCAGGCATTGGCCAGATCGTTAGGGCGTGTAACCATAAGCATCAGTACCAACGGAAGAGCAATGCCAATCAAACGCAACCCCACTATCGCGCCTGTAGTTAGACCATCAAGGGTGATCCATGCGCACAGGCGCGTACCTTCTTGTATAAAGAAGGTTTGGAACAGCAACATGATGAGCGCCAGTGGCACGAGCATATAGAGCAGGGTAGCAAGCTTGCGAGCAACGCCGGCACTTGTCGCCAGAAGAAAGCTGAGTGCCAGCAAACTAAGCAACATCACAAATGAGTGAGCAAGAAGTGTTGCAGCAATGATACTGGCAGCTAAAACAAGCTTAGCAACAGGATTGAGTCGATGGAGAACGCTGGTTCCAGGGGTGTAATCAATGAGGTTATTCATGGTGCATCATTTCCGTCGTGGTTGCAATGAACTCATCTACGTGGGTAAGGTCTGCATAGTTTGGATAGCCCTTTTGCGTGAGCTGTGCAGCAAGTGCAAGCGTTTGAGGAGGCTGAATAGAAGCCTTTTGCATGAGCTGCGGCCGAGCGCATACACAGGCAAGCGTAGCATCTGCTAACAGGTGACCCTCTGCCATAACAAGTATGCGATCTGCAAAGTCCAAGACCACTTCCATGTCATGGCATACCATAAGGACGGCTGTTTTGTTCTGAGTGAGTTCTGTGATGGCTTGCATAACGGTCATGCACTCGCGATAATCCAGTCCACTTGTTGGTTCATCTAGAATAACAAGTTTGGGTTCTAAGACCACAATGCTTGCTAAGGCTACCATTTGCCGCTGCCCGCGTGATAGCTGGAAGGGAGATGCCTGTGCCGGTAAATGAAACTTGTCTAAAACACGCTGTGCACGCATGTGCGCTGTTTGACGATTACAGCCATGGAGTTCAAGCGTAAAGCTTACTTCTTCAAGTACCGTGTTTTTGGATAGCTGATGATCTGGATTTTGGAACAGTGTTGCCACCGATGCAGCAAGGGTACTTGTTGGTGTCGTGCGCGTATCCATACCAGCAATCTGCACGCTGCCGCTTTTAGGCTGCAACAATCCGTTCATAAGCTTGGTGAGAGTGGTTTTACCTGCGCCGTTCTGGCCAATGACCGCCAGCGTCTCCCCCTCATGAAGCGTAAAGCTTATGTCATGGAGAGCATCGCCGCCTGCATAGGAAAAGGACAGGTTATTGACACGAGCAACCACAGCCGCGTCTGAGGTAGATACCGCTGCAACATCAGAGGGTTTCTCGCTAGCTGCTATGGAGCTGGGATCGGGATATATATTGGCAGCTGTGAGGAGTGAGCATATTTGGTCACAGGCCTCTTGTGGGGTAATGCAGGTCTGAGGGGTGGCTAACAGCCCTGCCGTATACAGGCTGTTGGAAATTCTGGTGACTCGAGGGCTGTCTACGCCAATGGTGCGCAGCTGCTCACTGTGCTGTAAAACCTCGCGTGGGGTGCCATCAAGAGCAATGCGACCATGGTCCATGACCAGCATGCGTGAACAGTAGTGGGAGAGCAGCGCAACCTTTTGCTCTATAACCACAATGGTGATATTGCTGTTTTGAGATAGATCTTTGAGCAGGTCAAAGATGGCTTGAGAAGACTGCGGATCCAAGGCTGCGGTTGGCTCATCAAGTACTAAGATCTGCGGCTGTAAGGCTAGGATAGCTGCTAGGGCAAGTTTTTGTTTTTGTCCGCCCGATAGAGTAGCGATGTCTCGGTAGCGCAGATTGCTAATGCCAGTAGTGGCAAGGGCATCCTCCAGGCGCTTCTCGATAAGTTCGTGGGGAACGCCAAAGTTTTCTAGACCAAAGAGAATTTCATCCTCTACGACGGAGGCAACCATCTGTGCGTCGATGTCTTGCAATACACTGCCTACCTGTTGAGAAATATCTGTCAGGCTTACGTTGCAGCTGTCCTGACCTTGGATAAAAGCCGCTCCATAGAAGGCTCCTTGCGTATGGTGGGGGATTGCTCCAGAAAGTACGGCGGCCAGTGTTGATTTGCCTGCACCAGAAGGACCAATAATCCCAACAAATTCTCCCTTGGTAATATCCAAAGAGAGTTGTTCAAGTGCAAAGGTGGACGTGTGTGCGTCATCCGGATTGGACGTGTAAGAAAAGCTTACGTCATCAAGATGAATAACGGATTGCTGCGTCATGTTTATCCAATCTTTAGGGCGTCAACAACAGGTTTGTATAGGCTTTGTACCAGCACTGCATTAAACAGGGCCGTCAAAATGATAACGGGCGTCATGGCGGCAACAAGCTGGGTTGCTGCGCCAATCATGACAATTTTGATGCCCATAAAAATGAGTCCCGAGACAGTAGTGGTTATCGCGGTGCTTATAAAGGGCAGGGCCTTGGCATGGGGCAGTTTGCTTCCGGCGCGTACCATCCAAGCCATAAGTACGGCGGCAATGCCTTCGGCGACAAAATCAATAAACGGTGAGGTGGTGGTGATTTGAATGACTGCAGCAGATATGAGACCAAATATACATGCCTGGCGCGTACGTGGCTTTACGATCAAAATGGTGATGCAAAAAGCCGAGATGATAAACTCAGGACTAATGAGGCCACCAGAAATGCTTGAGATTGCTTTGCCAACGGTAAAGTTCAAAATAAATCCTGCAGCGAGAAGAACGGCAAGCAAAATAAGGGAACGAACTTCTAGTTCATCGACCTTCTCGACGGTACACGTCCTTGGCTGTTGACCGGGTTTTGGCATATGCTACCTTCCTTTTGCTTATGGGTGCTTGCATCGTAGAACCTGTTTTAGAGCTGGTGGTCATAGGTCTTGCTGCACTGAACTGGCTGAACTTACTGAGCTAATAAAAAACTCCCGGTCTCCCGGGAGTTCCTGAAATACTACAGAAGAGCGAGTAGCGCGTGCAGAAGACTCACGATTGACCGATTGCAATATGCATGCGCCACCACCAGTTAGTAAGAACAAATTGTACTGTGGAGCTGGTCATCCGTGCGCCTCCTTAAGTTTGTTAGCCGTTTTATAATTGCTAAGAACTGTACGCGTCCTATCGCAGTTATGCAAGTATTATTTTCCCATAGTGGAAAAATTAGTCTGACGCAAGGCTTCATAGAGTACGATTGCGGCTGCGTTAGACAGATTAAGAGCGCTTACGTGGTAGTCTTCTGGATCAATGAAGTTGCCACAAATGTCTTGAGCCAGCAAGGCTTCATGGGTGTGTGGCGTAGTTTGAGAAGCCAGTGAAGCGTTCCTACTGCTCCAGGTATCACCGTTTATGAGGGACTCATCGTCACAAAGCATGGGAATACGTTCACACTCTAAAGCGTGTTGAGCCAGAAGCTCTTCGGACAACCCACAGCTCTCTTTACCAAAGATGAGAAAATCTCCGTCACGATAGGTGGCTTCTGCATAGGTCTTACGTGCCTTTTTGGTTAAGAAATGCAGTTGAGGGAGGCTGTGGTTTGGAGATGTGGACGGTGTTGGCCCCGTTTGAGCTGGTGTTGCAAAGGGAGCATTCTGCTCCATAAAGTCCTCCCAGCTCTCATAGAGCTGTACGTCAAGGCTTTGCCAATATGCCATGCCCGCACGTTTGAGGCTTTTATCGTCCAAAGAAAAGCCTAGAGGCCCAATAAGATGAAGACGGGTGCCACTGACCACACAGCTTCGGCCAATATTGCCGGTATTGGTAGGTATTTCTGGTTCTACAAGCACAAGGTTAAACATGCGAACTACCCCTACATAACCACTACGTAGACCTTTTAGGCTAGGAACAAGCCTGTTGCAAATGCTACCAGAGCACCTAAAAAGATGGTTGCGGGTAGTGTGATAAACCATGCAGCAATAATCTTGCGAGCAACGCCCCAGCGTACCGAAGTGCGCCTACGAGCAGAGCCAGCGCCCATGATAGAGGTGGTGATAACTTGCGTGGTAGAAACAGGTGCGCCCAAGGCGGTCATGACTTCAATGGCAATGGTGGAACTGGCTTCTGCTACAAAGCCAATAACAGGGGTAAGCCTGGTTACGCCATCTCCTACGGTACGCATAATGCGACCGCCGCCAATAGAGGTGCCAAGTGCCATGGTGGTAGCACACACAAGCTTGACCCATAGGGGAATGCCCAGCGACGGATCGTATAAGCCAGCTGTAACCAAAGCAAGCGTAATGATACCCATGGTTTTTTGTGCGTCATTATTGCCGTGACTATAAGCCATAAACGCTGCCGATAAGATCTGCAGCTTATGGAACAGTCCATTAGCTTTTTTGGGTGGCCACTCTGCCAGGAGCTCAAAAACAAGCTTCATAAACAGATAACCTAAAGCCATGCCTATAAGAGGGGAGGTAAACAGAGGAATAACAACCTTTTCTACGACACCCTTCCAGAGAATATCGCTGGTTGAGTGGGTAAACATAATGGTTGCGCCAATAAGGCTACCAATAAGTGCATGGGAGCTGGAACTTGGGATGGAAAACCACCAGGTAAATAAATCCCAGATAATAGCACCTGCCAGTGCAGCAAAGATAACATAGAGTTGGAGTTGTACCGTAACAAGACCACTTGCGATAGTCATAGCAACTTTTTCGCTGGTAAGAGCACCAATAAAGTTCATGGTTGCGGACATCATGATTGCTACGCGCAGGGGAAGTGCTTTGGTATAAACCGTGGTAGCAATAGCGTTTGCCGTATCGTGAAAGCCATTGATAAATTCAAAGAGTAGTGCGGCGGCTAATACCGCAACGAGTAATACACTAACCATTTTTGACGATTACGTTCTGTACTGCATTTGCAACATGTTTGCAGGCATCCATGGTTTCTTCCATTTTGTCCATGAGGCTTTTCCATTTAATGACCTCAACGGGATGCTCGGTATCACGGAAGATGTCACCCATTGCAGTGCGATACACCACGTCTGCCTTATCTTCATACTCATTGGTTGCTTTAGTATGTTTGATAACGGATTCATCTTTTTTGTAATCGGAAAAACGATCAAAGGCTTTTTGCAATTCCTCTGTTGCAAACAAGAGTAGATGTGCCATTTGAGTGGCTTCAGGGCGTATGGTAGTGATGTCATATAAAGCAAAACGAGCAGAGGTGCTTTCCATGCCGTCTACGATCTCATCCATAAGCAGTGCAAGCTCAGAAATATCTTCTCGATCAAAAGGCGTAATAAAAGAAGAATTGAGCGTGGTAATGATCTTGCCCACTTGCTCATCGCAGAGGTTTTCATAGTCTTTAATCTTGGGAACCAAATCTTGTGAAGCGGGGTAGTTGTCTACGAGATCAACAAAGAGTTTAGCTGCAGAAACGGTTAATGATGCAAACTCAGAAAAGAGGCTAAAAAACGCATCTTCCTTGCGTGATACACGACTCATGTGTAGGCCTTTCGCAGAAAAATTCACAGTTTTTTAGTATAGCACGCGCGCATGGGAATACAGCTGATATATCAAAGTTTACTTAAAGTACGCTCTGCAGCATTCTGGAGCGGCGCTGCGTTGGTGGAGTGTCGTGTGCTTTAAGGAAGCGCTTTGTGAAAGCGTCGTTTGTTTTGGGTTGGAATCTGTACCTGTGCCACTAAAAAACCTGCCACCGCGTGACAGGCCTTTTAGTGCTTTTACTAGAGGGCTAGAGGGGCGAGAAGCCCCGTATGTTTGTTTGATTGCAAACCTACTGAATATCTCCGGTTGCGCCATCAACAACATCGACATCGTGCGTAATGGCTGCTTCGAGTGCCAGCTCCAGTCCTCGTGTCATCATCTCAACAGTCATGCTGGCTGTGCCTACGGGCTGCTTGGTTGCTTGCTCGGTTGCATACGGGACATGCAGGAAGGTACCGTGTACGTTGGGGTGCTTGGTAGCAAGCTCGTGCAAGAGGCTGTACATAACATCGTTGCATACGTAGGTGCCTGCCGTGTAGGAAACCGCTGCTGGAATACCAGCGTCATTCATAGCACGTATCATGGCGCGTACGGGAAGGGTTGCAAAGTATGCGTTAGGTGCTCCCTCGACGATCTTCTCGTCAATTGGCTGATTTCCGGCATTGTCTGGAATGCGGGCATCGCGATAGTTGATACCTACGAACTCGGGGGTGATCTTAGCGCGGCCGCCAGCCTGTCCAACGCACAGCACGTGGGTGGGCTGCTCGGCCTCGATAGCTGCTGCTACCTTTGCGGCTCCTTCACCAAACACAACCGGGATTTCTATCTTGACAACCTCAGCGCCCGCAATGGTGTCGGGCAGTGCGCGTACCGCCTCCCACGCTGGGTTCATAGATTCTCCGCCGAAAGGTTGAAAACCAGTTACAAGGATCTTTGCCATGGTATTCTCCTTAGTGAACAGCAAGAATAATCATCATAATTGTTTGGACCAGCAGCATAAAGGCAGCGGGAATGAGCTGCTTTTTGATAACGCCGTACTCATCATCCATCTCAAGGATAGCAACGGGCACAATGTTAAAGTTTGCTGCCATGGGGGTCATAAGGGTTCCGCAAAAACCGCAGGTAAGTGCAAGTGCGCCTACAACAGCTGGATCTGCACCCAAAGAAAGTACAAAGGGAGCGCCAATACCAACGGTAAGAACGGTAATAGCGGCAAAGGCATTGCCCATGATGGCGGTAAACAGCGCCATGCCCACGCAGTAGACAATGATGCCAACCACAAGGTTGCCTTCAGGAATAATGCCGCCTACCAGGTGCGATATAACGTCACCAACGCCTGCCGCGGTAAAGGTAGCACCAAGAATTGCAAGCAAGGTAGGAAGGATGAGCAAAGGACCAACCACATCAAGCATGCGACGAGCATCCTCGATAAAGACCTTGGGGGTGTTTTGCTTGGGGCGAAGAACAATCAAAATGATGCAGCCGATAAACACGCCCACAGTTAGACCGACAAGAGAGGAAATCTTGGGGAAAATAAAAGCTCCGAGCAACGCGGTTACGCCAATACTAAATGCTGCAAGGAAAATCTTGTTGCCAATAGTGTTAAAGGCATACTCCATTTCTTCCTCGCTTGGCTTGGTAACATCTTTGCCCTTGTCGATCTGTTTAAAGATGACAGGAAGGAGCATGATAACCAGGCCGATACCAGTGTATTCCGCAGGTATCCAGCGGCCTACCACAAAAAGCAGACCTAGCATGGTCCAAAAGATTCCTGAGCCAATGCGCTTCTCGTTGGTTTTATCGCGGAAGTTGGCAATGCCGGCATATAGCAAAACGAGGCCTACGATGAGGTAGACGATCTCAAGCAGCTTCAAAGAAAGCGTAATCTCTGGATCGGTTGAGGTGAAGAATGCAATGAATGCTCCCATTACGCTTCGCCTCCTTCCTGGTCTGCGACCTGTGCGGTCTTCTCGGCAGCCTGTGCCAAAAGCTCTTGATCACGCTTTTGGTAGCGACGATCCAAAATGATGTAATACGCAGAGGTAAATAGGACAGCAATGATAGCGACAGGGATTTCTATAACAGCAAGCTTGACCAGGTCAACAGTGTAACCAAGATCTTTTAAGGTACCCTGTACCAGCAGCATGCCCGAAGATCCCACAAAGAGGACCTGACCAAAGAACCAAGCAATGTTTTCCATACCAGAAGCCATGGCTTTGAGTTCGTCGCGGTGCTTGGGACTCATAGTTTTACCGTCGGGATCATCCGCGGCCTCTGCCATAGGCATAACAACCGGCTTCACAAAACCGGCTACACCGCCAAAGCTTACGTTAAAGGCACCAAAAATGACGCGGAACACACCGTAGATTGCCATAACAATGCCAGCCGAAGCACCCTTGATGCTGGACATAACGCGATGTGCTGCTACACGCAAACCATTTCTTTCGAGGGTACCCGTAAGTATGAAAATAACTACGGTAATAAGCATGGCGCGGTTGGATACAAAGCTTTTGCCTAAGGTTTGCAAGAAGACAATGGGATCCATGCCTGCAATAACTGCAGTTACTATGGCAGCCGCCAAAATGGTAAGGATTGAATCCCATTTAAGGGTAAATCCCACAATTACTACTAGGATTCCCAGTAGCTTGACCAACTCGGAAAAGTCCATGTGGCCTCCTTTTCTTGTGTGTACGAGAGAGCATGTACGCTATCACAAAGGTTTCTCTTATGTACATGGTAGCAGCTATTATGTTACATACCTTAAATAAAACTAAAAACAGCGTTATTATTAAAGCTCAGTAGGTTAAAGCTCAGGAGGAGTCGGAGAGCTAAAACCAAGCTATATTTTGTGCGAATGCGCTACGAAATTCTTCCCTGTTCCATAGAGATCACCGTGTCTGCAATACGTACGGTGCTTTTGCGATGCGATACAAGAGCAATGGTTTTATCGCTTGCTTGCTCGCGTAATGAACGCAGAATAAGCGCCTCATTTAAGCTGTCCAGATTGCTGGTAGGCTCGTCAAGCAGCATAAAGGGTGCATCGTGTAAAAAGGCTCGTGCTAGTCCAATACGCTGACGTTCACCACCAGAGAGGGTTTCGCCCAGCTCTCCTACCTGTGTTTCATAGCCTTTGGGCAGCGTCATAATAAAATCGTGCAGAGCCACTTTTTTACAGGCAGCCTCTACTTCTTTATCGCTGGCAGAAAGCTTGGCTATCCTAATGTTATTTGCAATGGTATCCATGAACAGCTGCGTGTCCTGGGTCATATAGCTTTCCATGGCGCGCAGGTTAGATGTGTTGATCTCTTCCACGCTTCTATTGGAAATGCTCACTGAGCCCTTGTTTGCTTTCCAGAAACGCATAAGGAGCTTCATCATAGTAGATTTTCCGCAGCCAGATTTTCCCACTATCCCAACAATTGTATTTTTGGGAAACGAAACCGATAGCTGATCCAGAATTGTTTCTCCACTGTATGAAAACGATACGTCACGCAGTTCTGCACCAGTAAAGGAAATGTCTTCTCTCCCAGTTATGTCCTGCGTTTGGGGCTTCTCGTCCAAAAGGCTGAGTACGCGGGAAGCGGCTGCGGTGGTGGATTGCAAGGTTGTACCAAGATTTGCCAGTGCAATAACCGGACCAAACGAGGACATCAGTGCGATAAGAGGGATGAGAAAACCGTCAAATCCCACTGTACCGTTGAGGTACAAGCTGCCAGAAAGCAGCAGCATTGCCGCATCAAAGAGAAGAATCAGTGTGTTGGCAAGAGCTAGGTTGGTGCCCGTAAGACGGTTGAGCAGGGCCTGACGCTTGCTGAGCTCGTCCGTTTTTTGGTTTATGGCTGTCAGTCTTTGATTTGCACAACCATATTGTATTGTCTCGTCCAGACCGCGGATATTCTCTAGCATAAATGCTGCCAGCTCTCCCGATTGGGCACGAAGCGCATCTCCCACCGTCCCGCTTTGCTTTGAAATCACAAGAGGAAGTACGACTCCAACGACCAAAAATGCAACGAGGGCAAGCAGCCCAAGGCTCCAATGAAAATGGCCAATATAGACGCACATGATCCCCGATGTGAGAACAGCAATGCAGATGGGCGAGATGGTATGAGCGTAAAAGACCTCTAACAGTTCCACGTCAGAAGTGATGAGGCTAATAAGATCTCCTTTGTCTCGTCCCTCCAGCTTGGCAGGACAGAGTTTTCTGAGCGCCTTAAATACCTTATCGCGAACGATGGCAAGCAGGGTAAAGGCGATGTAGTGATTTGTCCGCTGCTCTATTAAGCGAAACACGGCTCGCAAAAGAGCACAGGCAATCAATGATGCCCAAAGCAGCCAAAGAGGGGAGAAGGCACGGTTTTCCAGTCCACACAAAATGCCATATGCACCAAGAATGGGAATGAACTGTGCCGCAAGAAATCCCAGGGTCCCCATCAAAACAGTAAGTACCATCCAGCCAGCAAGCGGCTTTACTAGACCAAGCATCCTAAAGAGGACTTTTGCTTTTGATTGACGATTCATTTACAGAGCCTCTTTTCCATACTGCTCTAGCATCTGTTGCGTTTCCCACAGCCCAGCATATGTAACGTTTTGCTTGAGCAGCTCATTGTGAGTTCCGCTTTCAACTATGGTGCCTTGGTCCATACAGTAAATGGTGTCTGCGAAGACAACATTTGCAAGACGGTGGGAGATCATAATGACTGTCTTGCTTTGAGCCATACGACGTATTTCATCTAAAATAGCTTCTTCACTCTCTATATCTATGTTGCTGGTGGCTTCATCAAAGATATAGATGGGTGTATCGTGCAAAATTGCTCTTGCCAGTGCAAGGCGTTGTCTTTGCCCGCCCGACAAATTAGAGGCGTTTTCTAGAAGTTGCGTTTGTAGCCCGTCTTGGGTGTGGAGAAAAGCGTCAAGCTGACAATCATGAAGTACCTGCCACATGCGCTTCTCGTCTGGCTTTGTCATAGCAAGCGCTAGGTTTTCGTACACCGTTCCCTTAAAAAAGACGCTTCCAAAACCAAGGTAGGTTATGGTCTCCATGAGGCTTTCTTCCAAAATGGCTTCGAGCGGCGTTTTATCTATTTGGATCTCACCAGAGGTTGGATGGCTTCTTCTCATAAGAAGGCGGGCAAGGGTTGATTTGCCGCTACCAGATTTACCGACAATCCCAATGAAGCTCTGCTCCGGAATCTCCATGTCAATACCGTGCAATACCTCTCGCTTTCCATCGTAGGAAAAGCCGAGATTTTTGACAGAGATATTCCTGCCGCAGACAGTCTGAGTCCCTTGTTTTGGCTCTGTTTGGTCTAAGAACGTAAAAATTTTGTCACTTGCGGCCATGCCATTCATGGCTATATGGAAGTAGCTTCCCAGCTTGCGCATAGGCAGGAAGAAGTCTGCCGACAACAGAATCATGAACAAGCCGCTTGCAAGAGAAAGGCTTCCATCCATGAAGGATTTTACGATAAGGATAATGCCGAGAGCCGCTCCGCCATACGCTAAAAAGTCCATGACGATAATGGAATTGAGCTGCATGGTGAGTACCGCCATGGTCACCTTGCGAAAGTGCTCCGACTCAGCGTTCATCTGCTCATTTTTCCATGCGTCCGCCTGGTAAGTTTTTAGTGTTGTCATGCCCTGTAGATTTTCAAGAAAGGTGCTTCCCAGCTGTGTATATTGATCCCAGTATGTACTAAGAAGCTTTTTGGCAATCTTTTGCACTATCATAATGGCCCCCGGAATTAGGGGTACGCAAACCAGCAGTATGGCACTGACTGTCCAACTCCCGTAAAGTCCAAACAGCACAAAGAGCGTAATTGGTGCTAGAAATGCATAAAAGAATTGTGGAAGATACAGTCCAAAATAGTTTTCAAGCTGCTCAACACCCTCTACGCTTTCTTGTACCAATTCTGCGGTATTTACTTTGTCATGCCAGCTTCCGCCAAGCGCAAGGAGCTTTTTATATATCTTTTCGCGTAGCGTTTTTTTGACGTTGCGGGATGCGAGGTAGCTCATTTTTGTCGCCAGTTTTGTTGTTGCAAAACGTGCGATAGTAAAGCATATGATGATAAGAACAAGGCGCAACAGTTCTTGTGTGCCCCAGGATTTTAGATAGAGCCTTTGGACTGCATTGCTAATCACATAAATCATTGCTGCATTAAGCAGCAACTCTACCCATTGGAAGAAAATATTTCCGGCGATATATAGCCTTGCCTCTTGGCAGAGCTTAAGTAAGCGCTTATCAAACATACCTGCTGTTCCTTCTGGCTTTTTATAGATACACGCACACACGTTTAAACGTGTGTGCGTGTAGGTCATCATACTCCTTGTTGACTTGAATGAGCTGTCTTACATACCAAAGAGATCGGCATGTGACCCTGTGCGGTTAAGAAATAAGATCAGCTCATCACCGTACTTGCAAACTCATGCGAGAACATCCTCCATTGCCTCTTTAAAGTTTGCATAGTGCTTATAGTTCTCAGGATGCAATTTCATCTCTTCATATTCGTGTAAAGCGGATATAGTCTCAGCATTGGGAACATTGCGGGTGATTTGAAAGGGGATCCCCTGATCGCGAACTGTCTGACGAAGGAAAATCGTCACTGCTGTTGTGAGATCCATTCCAAGATCTTTTAGTAAAGCCTGTGCAGAGCGTTTGAGATCTGCATCCAGATTGATATTAGTGCTGACTTTAGCCATAGTGGTTCCTCCTTTGTAATTCATTATAAGATAATATAGCAAAAAGCAATGGTTATGTGCGTGTTATGTATATAATAGGCGTGTTTTGCGCTAAATATAAAGCTGTATGAGTTATATCCGTTATGACAATCGTAAGAAATTAACCGTTCTGGAAAGTAAAAAATAACGTATCGCACTGCTGCGATACGTTATTCGAAAATCATACGGATTTGAGCAGGTAAAATGCTAGCCTATCCTAATGGTCTATCCTAAGTCTTCTCCGTTGCTAGCAATGACTCTCTTATACCAGTCAAAAGATTTTTTCTTGCTGCGCTTGAGACTGCCTTTACCTTCGTCGTCCATATCGACATAGATAAAACCGTAGCGCTTCTTCATTTCTCCCATCCCAGCAGAGACAAGATCTATGCAGCCCCATGGGGTATATCCCAAAAGATTCACTCCATCAATCTCAACAGCATCTTTCATAGCTTGGATATGGGAGCGAAAATACTCAATTCGATAGTCGTCTTGGATGCTACCATCCTCTTCCACGGTATCAACTGCTCCGATACCATTTTCCACGATAAAGAGTGGAAGGTGGTATCGCTCATACAGACGGCAGAGAGAAATCCTCAGGCCCAAGGGATCTATTGCCCAACCCCAATCGCTTGTTTTGAGATATGGGTTTTTATAGGCAAGAATTTGGTTACCCTCGGTTTTTTCTGCGTTGGTATCTATCGTTGCTACCGTTGAGTTGTAGTAGGAAAAGCCGATATAATCCACCGTTCCCTGACGAATTATCTCGTCATCTTCAGGAGCTTTTTCAATGGTAACTCCCAAGCGATCAAACTCTTTGAGCTGATACGCTGGATAATAACCTCGGCATTGGACGTCCATGTAAAATTTGCGCTTACGGTCTTCCTTGAGGGCCTCATAGACGTCCTCTGGCTGGCAGGTCATGGGGTAGGTGGGAATATAGCAACACATCATTCCAATCTTAAAATCTGGCTGGATGGAATGCCCCAGTAAAACCGCCTTGGCACTTGCAACAAAGACATGATGAGCTGCTTGATAGCGTCCTTGAGGTCCATTGTCATGAATCCCTAGTTGAGCCCAAGCCCGCAAAATATTAATTTCATTGAAGGTCATCCAGTAGCGAACCTTATCACGATAGCGAGTAAACAGAACCTCACAGAAGAAAAGGTACGCATCAATTACATTACGGTCGCCCCAGCCATTATAGCTATCTGCGAGATGCATAGGCATATCAAAGTGATTGAGAGTGATAACAGGCTCAATCTTATACTTTAGCAATTCATCAATCACCGCATCATAAAAGACAAGTCCTTCTGGATTGACTTCTTTTAAGCTATTGGGACAGACTCGAGACCAAGAGATGGAAAATCTAAAGCATCTAAAGCCCATTTCCGCAAACAGAGCAATATCCTCCTTGTAGTGGTGGTAAAAGTCTGTTGCTTGGTGACTTGGATAGTAGCGATCAGGATCAATATAGCCAATCGCTCCTTCTGGCAAAGCATCCTCTCGAGTGACCGTGCCTATACTTCCGTCTTTTCGCTTGAAGGTCACCATCCGAGGCACTTTGTATTTTCCTGCGGTAATGGCATCCAAAGTAGACGGTGTCCTACCGCCCGTCTGGTAGCCTCCCTCGTATTGATTAGCGGCTGTTGCTCCGCCCCACAAAAATGTCTCTGGAAATCCCATGTTTATCCTTTTATCGTCATCTTAGTCAACGGATAACAATACATCGCTTGTCTGAACGGTCTCTTCGGCTTTAAGGCTTACTTGACCAGCTTCATCGGCATTGGTGAGAATAACTGCCACTGTCCGTGAGTAGCCTGCTTTTTCAATTTCTGCAGCTGAGAAGGTAATGAGCTTATCACCCAGGTTCACTTTTTGCCCCGCTGTTACATGTGTTTCAAAACCTTGCCCGTTCATGTTGACGGTATCGAGTCCGATATGAATCAAGACCTCCATGCCGTCCTCACTTGTCAAGCCAACGGCGTGCTTGGTAGCAGCCACCATGCTTACTGTTCCTGCAAAAGGAGCGCAAACCGTTTCCGAACTGGGCTCAATGCCACAGCCAGGACCCATAACACCTTGCGCAAAGACGGGGTCAGGAATCTGATCCAAAGGCAAAACTTTACCGGAGAGTGGTGCATACACCGTTTTCTTCTCGCCCTTGCGAGCAGGCTTTTCTGCCGTAGTATCTTCAGGCAAATTGTCATTTTTTGTGTCATAACCAAAGAAGTAGGTCACGATAAAGGATGCCAGCAGGGCAAAAATCATAGCAAAGACAAAATACAAAGAAACCTTCTCCAAGGAAGAGGGGGAAGCTGAAAATTCCAACAGGACCGCCGCCGACTTGCGCTGCATTTCCTAAACCGCAGATACCGCCAGCAAGCGCAGACATAACAAGAGCGATATAAAATGGTGTCTTGTACTTCAAGTTAACGCCATATACAGCGGGCTCTGAAATAGCAAAGATACAGGTCAAACCAGCTGAGAAAGCATTTTGTTTGATGTCTGGATCTTTACTGCGAAGAGCAACTCCAAGAGCTGAGCCACCCTGTGCCCATTTAGACGGTCCAATAATAGCTCCGATAGTGTTACGACCGTACTGAGCCAGATTGATTTGGCCAATAGGAACAATACCCCAGTGCAGACCAAATACCACCAAGACCTGCCATAAACCACCGAGCAAAATTCCTGTTAAGAGTGGGCTTGCATGCTGAAGGGCAAGGTAGCCATCTCCAACAGCAGATTCCAAAACGCTTACAAGTGGACCAAAAACAAGGAACATTATGGGCACCGTAATGACCAGCTCAATCATGGGGGTGAGGAAATTACGCGCCATTGGATGAATGTGTTTATTACAGAAGCGCTCCACCACGCTCAAGAACCAAACACTGATGATGATGGGGAAGACTCCGCCACCATAGCCACCAGCAGGAACGGTTAAGGGCAGACCTAAGAAGTTTGCTGCTGTACCATCTTTTACGGTTGCTACGATAGTTGGGCTCACCATGGTCAAAGCAAGAGCAACAGCTAGCATCTCATTACATTTAAAGCGATTGGCTGCACAAAAAGCAAGGTAAACCGGTAAAAATGAAAAGATAGCAACATAAATCTCGTTGATGACTATGTAAGCGCCGCTCGTTTCTTGCAAAACCCCAACTTGAAGCAAAATCATCAGTAGGGCACGAATCATGCCGCCACCAATCAAGGCTGGCATAATGGGTGTAAAAATGGATGTTACTAAGTCAATCACTATGTCCAAGAACTTGCCCTTGACTTTAAGGTCATCCTTTTCCACCACATCGATGGCCTGTCCTTGAATGCCGGTTAGTTCCACTACAGCGTCGTAGGCCTTTGTTACTTCATTACCTATGACAACCTGGAATTGACCGCCTTGCTCTACTACATTGATGACGCCTTTAATCCGACTCACTGCCTCTTTGTCCGCCAGACTTCTATCCTTGAGCTTAAAGCGAAGTCGGGTTACACAGTGAGTTAAGGATTGGATATTATCTTTACCTCCGATATCCTCAACAACTTGCTTTGCCAACTGCTGAAAATCCATACTGTCCTCCTTATACATATGCTTTCAGCTTAGAGACTGCCTAACAGGGGTATCCAATCTGTTATTGAAATCTATGGTTTCTTTTTGCTATGAATAGGTATTCCTTATTAATGTATTTTTAAATATCGTGATAAGCACAGGTACTTTTTGCTATCTATGATTCGGATGCCTGCAGTGAAAGAATATGGATATGCTGGACAAGTGGAACTTTCTTGCAAATGAGCGTAATAGGTCCTACCAGACATGCGGAAATAACAGTCCCGATTTCGATGCCGTAGAGCGTATGGAAAAAGATGAGGGAGAGCACGGAGGCAATTACAATCAGCGTGATATCAAAAGCGGCTTTTATTTGTCCGAACTCTTTATGGGACACCCGAGCGATTACCTTTACAATACCTTCACCAGAAACCGTGACAACATCTGGTGCGACTTCTACGCAGATCCCGAAGGCAAGAATGATGCATCCGACTAGCACACAGAGAATCCTTTGCAAAAATCCGGCTGGGTTAAGCCCAGACAGAGTCATCATTCCAATATCGATAAAAGCGCTAAACAGCACATTTGCTACAATCTGCAAAAGTTGTAGAAGCTGAAATTTTCGTCTAAGCAAGAGAATCTGCACCAAGATAAACAGCATGTTGATAAAGAAAGTCATTATCCCAAATGAAAATACGGGAAGTTTTAGTGAAAGCACATAGGGGATACTCGAAATCTGGGACGTTCCAAGATTTGCCTTGGTGATAAAGGCGATGCCAAATGCATTAATGATGAGCCCGATGGTAAACCAAAACCAGCGACTAAGGGTTCTGTTCATCGTAATCCTCCCTTCATAAGATCAGTCCTCTATATACTTCGATGCGACAAGCCTGATCCAGCCAAGAAACTGGTCTTTCTCTTCTGTCGAAAGACAGGACAGGACCGTTTCGTCTATATTGCTGTAGGAGCTATTGATTTGCTTTGCCAGACCCATGCCCTTATCGGTCAGGCTAATAAGAACAGAACGCTTGTCTGCGGGGTTAGCAAAACGTATGACAAGACCGTCTTTCTCCATTTTTTCTAGAAGGCTCGTCATTGTCGCCTTATCAATTATGCACATTTTTCCGATCTGTTTTGGAGAAAGTGCTTGTTTTGAATCTAAACATTCAAGAATCTTTGGCTGGCCAGGGGAAAGCCCCAGGGTTCTAGCCTCTTTTTGCAGAACTTGGTTATGACCGTTAAATAATTGCATCAACTGAAAGTGGAAATTATCCGTCACTGGTATCACCGCTATATAGTTTGAATTCAAACTATATAATAATACGATATGTCACTATGTCAAGAGAAATTTATAGCTGGTGTTTTCAAGAATATTCTAAGAGCCTAACTTTTGTTTTTCTGTTTTATAAGATCGTTGTATTCAGCTAATAGCTCGTCTCGTTCTCCTTTTGAAATATGCGAAGCTAGTCGATTGTTAATTGCGGCCAATCTAAAATCAATGAGAAACCCATCCTGCTTTTTGCTATCTTTCGGTCGGATACTTCTCTCATTGAATTCTTGTAGGCTGCCTTTAAAATCAGTAATCTTTTTATCTGAGATAAGCAACAAAGAATTCGCTACCGTATTGATAAAAGACACATCATGCGTTACAAAGAGCAATGGTCTGTCATAGCCTTGAAGTAAATCTTCTAGGGCTTCTATGGTACGAAGATCTAGAAAGTTAGTTGGCTCATCCATTATCAAGTAATTAAAATCACCCGTTAAAAGCTTCGCCAATTTTACCTTCGCTTTTTCACCGTCACTAAGCACGTGCACTTGCTTAAACACATCATCTGCTTTAAAACCTAAACGAGCTAAAATTATTCTCGTCATTGACTGGTCATAGATCGAGTAAGGCAAAACATTGTCTAGAATTGTCTTTATGCAGTCGAGTGTTTCTTCCAGCTGACTATAATAACCAATTCGTAAGTTTGGATGTGTCCAAACTTCCCCGTGAAGAATCATCTTAAGCAGTGTTGTTTTTCCGGTACCGTTATCTCCCAGTAAAGCGACTTTGCTCATATTGTCTATTGTAAAATTGGCATTCTTAAAAATGACCTTACCATCAAAGCTTTTGTTGAGATTTTCTGCCTTAATGATCACTTTCGCATGAATTTTTTCTCGCTCATCCATACTAAGCTTGATTGCAGTAGTTTGATAGGGCTTGTTCTTCACTTCAAGCTGATTCATTCTCTCCAAAGTAGTTTTTACCTGTTTGTCGAGCTTTTTCTTATTTTGCTGACCGCCCATTTTGTGCAGCCTAGCTTCTGAATTACCCATCCTTTTTGGTGTGGTTTTTACTTTTGCAGACTGCTGCTTTATCGCATTTGCAACGTGTAAAAGACGCTTCTTTTCTTTTGTATAATTCTGATATTCTCGCTCAGCAAACGTATTGCGCTTTTCTCGTTCTGATAAGTAAAATGAATAATCGCCATTATAAATCTCAATTTTCCCGTGTATCAGTTCAAAAATTATCGTACATGTTTGATTAATAAAATCTCGATCATGGGAAACGAGAATAAATCCCTTATTACGAGATTGTAGACGCTTAGCTAATGCATCTTTTTGCTTACTATCCAGATGGGATGTTGGCTCATCAATAAGCACAAAGGTTCTATTGTCGGCTAAAAGATCCTCCAGCTTTTGTCTCTGCCGCTCGCCTGGACTACTATTCTGCTGAGATCCATACTGATCTACGCAACTAAATGTATCATCCGAATCATTAAGCAAATAAGTAATTTTAGTATCCGCATGAACATGCCCTGTATAGTCAGTATCAAGGTTTGAAAGTATCCTCAAAAATGTGGTTTTTCCAGTACCGTTATCGCCAATTAAGCCAATCTTGTCATAGATATTAATAGCTAGATGGTCAATGGCAAATAAAGTTCTTGTACCTACGACTTTTGTTAAAGCATCAACATGTATCATAAATCCTCCTTATACATACCGAGAGGATTTAACCTCTCTCATTATCTAGAAAAGGATTTATTGATTGCCATCTTCTGATACCTTCATAAAACAATTACTAATGGTTATTGTAGCATGTGCCGTTATATCGCTTGATAAAAGTCACCTTTCCAGCGATTCCAAACCTAAATATCCTGATAAAAACAAATAGGTTCCTGGATTCCTTTTTCTACAGTACTACCTTTTTCCATTTCCTGATCTTGGTTCTGAATGTTCCAAAAGGTGCAACGGTATTCACGTGAATAAACTTATACACTTCCCACACGGCTGTTTTGGTCGCTTCATCCGCCCAGACCCTCATATGTGGTTTGAACAATTCTTCCTCACTTAAGTCATCAATCATTGCGTAAATGGAAGCAATATTCTCTTTTAATTTGGTCTTCAACTCTTCTAGTGACAGGTGGGCATAGGTATCAGTAAACCACTGGTATAGTTCACCCAGTTGATTCCACTTAAACTGATCAGACGGAGTACTTACCTTCCGCCCATTTTTCTCACCTTCTTCCCATTGAAGAAGCAAGGTCGTCCAGCCGACTTGATAGGCGAGATTTTCTGCTGGTGTCCGATCAACCTCATCAACACGCTTATCTTTTAACGCCTCAGAGATAGCATCAAATTCAGCAATGTATTTCTCAAAGGTCTTCTTTATCTCTGATTTCAGTTCTTCCTTATTGCTATAGATCCTCATATAATCACCTCTTAAATCTCTAGTCTGTTATTGATTTTGTACTTGCGTATGCGCCAATAAATCGCCCAAATGTCTTTTATCCTTGCGCATGAAACCCGTTAATAACAACAGCACAGCAAATCCGATGCTCATAAAAAACAGCACGATAGCCCATATGTCAAAGTCAGTATAGATTCCATGAATCGTACTCATATGTCCTAGTTGCCATGGTAAAAATTTTGATTACGTTTCTTATAACGCTTGATTGAAAAGATTTACGTTTATAGACGAGTTTTAGACTAGCTTTTCGTTTACCAATACTGCCATCTTTTGCATAATCCAAATAAGCAAAAATTAGAATAATCGGAATAACTGATGTCAATAAAGCAATGAGTTGCGACTGTGTCTCATTCATTTTCGGAATTCCCTTAAAAAACAGGTGATAAACTGCCATGGTTACTCCGAATAACAATGCTAAATACAAAAGGACAACTAGATAGTCAAAACGCAATTCTTTCATGCGATTTCTAAATGATATTGGATTATTTTTAATAAGCGTAATGTATCTCTCCTCGCACATATGATTACACCCTATTTTACCTTTCGAGCTATATTTTCTTACACCAGTAGGATGGGTGCAGGTGGGTGCATTTTCACCAATATCCATCTTGTGCACTCGACCCCAAGCTATTGACATATTTCCACAAACAGCAAAATTACAGCTAACATCCGTTATCATCCCGCCTAAAGCAGCCACAAGCTGCACCTTTTAACAATAGCCACCATAAAACCCAGCTACACAAAGCCTAATCTGCACCCAGCTAGTCCGCCCTTGACAGCAAACACACGCACTCTATATGAAAAGTTTGCGGGAACAAATCAACGGGCGTAATACGAACGGGAGCAAAGGTACCATCCGCAGCAAAACGCGCTACATCACGCGCTAGCGTTGCAGGATCACATGACACGTAGGCTATGGAACGAGCAGGTTGTTTGCAGAGAAGCTCTATGACTTCAGGAGCCAATCCTGCACGCGGTGGATCTACTACGATAATATCTGCTTCACCCTGCGGGAACTCACGTGCGGCATCACCGCCAACAGCATCAATGTTATCTAGCCTTGCTTGCTGCATGTTACGACGTAAATCCTTTACAGCAGGACCATAGCTTTCTACGGCGTATACAAAAGAACAGGCACGCGCTAGGGGGAGGGTAAAGGTGCCCGCTCCACTGTATAGATCCATAGCAACATCATCTGCTTGAGGGTCGAGTCCCTCCATTACCAGCTCAACTAAGCGCTCTGCACCTTTCGTGTTCACTTGGGAAAAAGAGGGTGCCGATAAAAGCATGGTTTCTTCACCGATTTTCTCAGTCCAAAAACCTTTACCGCTTAGGCGCTCCACACCGGCAATCTTACGTGCCTTTGTACGGCCCTTACTCATCACACGAACCACGCTCGTAAGCTTGGCTGCGTCGTTGAGCACGCGTGCAACCTGGGCACGGGGGAATGGTCCAGGCTCTGTCCATAAAGCGACTTCTACATCCTTGGTGCGTTTAGATGCTCGAATACCTACTCGCGTAAAAGATAGATCATGCGAGTTGGATAGGTAGGAGAGTGCGCCCGAAATTGCCTTAGGTAGCTTTGCAAGCTGTTTTGGCAACAACAAGGTCTGGTCAAGCTTGATCAGCTCATTGGTGTTAAGAGCGTGCACGCCAAGCTGTGCACGACCTCCCTTACGTTCAAATCCCAACTCAAGTTTGTTGCGGTACTCCCATTCATCGGAAGGGGAGTTGCATGCATCCACAAGCTCCTCTGTGTAGAGTGGATCAAAATGGCCAATACGGGTGAGGGCATCTACAACATTGGCGCGCTTTGCCACCAGCTGCTGATCATAGTTTATTTGAGCCCATGGACAGCCGCTTGCCAGTTCAGCGGCAGAGCACGCAGCTTCACGATGATAAGGTCCAGCTTCTAAGACCTTGACCACACGTGCTTTGTTATAGGTCTTGCCATAAGAAGTAATTTGTGCGCAAACCGTATCGCCAGGTACAGCGCCATATACAAAGATGGTTTTACCAGTGGTATCGTGTGCTATGGCATCTGTTCCATACATCATTCGTTCAATTGTGAGTGTGAGTGTTTCTGCCATGGTGAATCCATCTGTTAGGGAATATAAAACGTATCGCTGTTGGAGTATTTTATTGCAAAACGTTCGATAAAAGCATGAATCAGAGCTACCCAATAAACAAATCAACAATTTATTAGAGTAGTATCGTTAGAAAACGATACCGCAACGATACCGCACAAAAGAGATGCAAGGTAATCACTATGGACTACATGAGTCATCTTTACGGAAGAGATAAGAAAAAAGTAATAGAATCCTCAAAAGGCAAGGTTTATGAGTATGGTGATCTGAAAAATGGTACGTATGTCATTACGGAGTACCAAATTTTTAAAGGGGTCAGCGTATTTTATAACGATATCCATGTAGCAAAAATGACAAGCTCCCTTCCCGATGTCTTACACACGGTAAAAAGGTATGAGATCAACCATTGTAGGGAAGGCAGATTTGAATGCGTGCTAAGAGACGGAACTATAACCTATATGGAAGCCGGAGATTTTGCTATCAACGTAATAAGCAATAGCTCTCAAGAATCCTTCTTTCCTATAAGTCATTATCACGGTGTTACTTTTTGTATAACACCTTCAGAGTTTGATGAGGAAATACACTGTTTAGAAAGAGTGTTTGGAATAAACTACGAGTCTGTCCTACAAGAGATTTGTTACGAAGATAAACTATTTTTACAGCGGGCTACAGCTGAGATTGAGCATATTTTTTCTGAAATGTATACCGTTTCAGACGATATTATCGTCGAGTACCTACAAGTAAAATTTCAAGAACTGTTTTTGTATCTTATAACGGTGAAAAATACGCTGCTCCATAGTGACAATAACCGGCAGTATTTTGTGAAAAGCAATACTGACATTGTTAAAAAGATCCACGAGTACGTACTGCAAAACTTTGATAAGACCGTAACGTATAAAACTTTGTCTGAAGAGTTTCATATAAAGAGTACGACGATGAAAACCTGTTATAGGAGCATCTACGGTGAAACGATCAATGGAACCATAATCAAAAAGCGTTTGGAGGTGGCTGCGAGTTTATTAAAAGATTCCGCTCTTCCCATTACCCAAATTGCTCTTCAAGTTGGCTATACTGATCACTCTAAATTCTCTAACGCGTTCAAAAAGAAGTACAACCTTACGCCCTCTGCGTATAGAAAGATGTCTAAAACAGTACATTCAGTCTGATTTAGCAAGAAATTAAAGTTAGATAGCCTTAACAATAAACATTGCCTTTATCTTTACAGACACAATGAAGGGAATGTTTATGGAAAGCACAAAGAAATTATCCGTAAAGGATTTGGCAACCATAGGAATCTTTTCTGCAATCATGATTGTAGTGTTTATAGCGTTTTCCATGGTAACGGGGGCATCACTATTCTTTAACATGATTTTTAATGCGGTGTTTACGGCATTAATTTTAGGCCCCTTTTTCGTATACATGGCAATGAAAGTTGGGAAGCCTGGGGTTGCCCTTATTTACAATATCTTGCAAGCAGTTTTAGCAACGCTCTTTATGGGACCGTTTATGTTTCCCTGGTTTTTAGGCGGTGGCATTCTGGCAGAGTTGTCTATGATAGGCACTGATAGCTATAGGAATGTAAAAAGAATTACGATTGCTTGGATTATTACCTCGCTTACAAGAGCAGCTCATGGAATGAGTGAAATTTGGTTCTTTAAAGATGCATTTCTTAAAACGGGAGTATCTTCGGAGCAGGTTCAAATTCAAACACAGTATTATACGGATGAGAAGTGGGTGCTTATTTCTTTGGCATTGACTGCAGTAGCGGCCGTACTGGGATGCTATTTAGGAAATAAAATGACCGAGAAACACTTTAAAAAGATAGGCATACTCCAATAATGCATTTGGATTTACGTTCCAAAATAGCGGTATTTGTAAGTACAGTATTTTTGGCGGCAATGTTGTCCAAAGATACTGTACTTTTTCTACTGGCTGTTATTCTTCTGCTCTATGTATCCATAGTAGGATATGGCAAATCGAGCGTAAAAATCATGCTTGCACTCATATTTATCAGCGCTCTACGGCTGGCTTCAAAAGGAAATGGATTTGGGATTATTCTTCCGGATATGTTTCTTTTTATAGTTATGAGGACCCTGGTTATTGTTTTATCTGTTATACCAATAATGAAAACATCACCAGGCGAGCTCATGGCCGTAATGAAGAAAATGAGAGTCCACAGGAATATAGCTCTGCCACTGATTTTTATGATGAGATTTTTTCCTGTGGTAAAGAGCGAGTTTTCGGAGATTATTGATTCACTTACCTTACGAGGACTGCTCTCTTTTAGAAAACCGCTGGTAATGATGGAATATTTGTTTGTTCCTATGATGTTTTCTGCGTCCAAAATTGCCGAGGAACTAGCAGCTGCATCTGAAGTAAGGGGAATCTCTGCTAGCGGGAAGCACAGCTCAAGGCGAGAAATAAAATTCAGAAAGGTTGATGCTGTTGTAGTCACCTTAGCTGTTCTTTGTACAGTTGGTCTGTACTTTATGGAAGGGGCGATGATAGGGTGATTACACTTGATCAGCTTAGTTTTTCATACAATCAAAATCCTAAAACCATACTCAAAAATATCAATTTAGAAATTCAAAAAGGAGAGGTGGTCGCTCTTATTGGGGCCAGTGGATGCGGAAAGACAACACTAACAAGAATACTAAATGGGCTTGCATATAAATTTTATGCTGGGAATGTAAGCGGAAACATTGCACTAGGAGACATGAATCCCCGTGAGAGGGAACTCTATGAAATAGGAAGACGAGTCGGTTCAATTTTTCAAAACCCTAAAAGTCAGTTCTTTGCAGATAACGTAGCTGATGAAATTGCCTTTGGCTTAGAAAATTATGGAGTAGACCGAGAAAAAATTGCAAAAAGGATTACAGAGGCACTCTCTTCAATTAATGGTGAAGATTTGATTGATAAAGAGCTCCTTCACCTTTCAAGTGGTGAACGACAAAAAATTGCAATTGCCTCTATAAATGCTCTTGATCCACCAATTTATGTTTTTGATGAGCCATCGGCTAATCTTGATATGAAAAGCGTAGAGGCGTTAAGAGCATTGATGCTGTCATTAAAAGCGCAAAGAAAAACAATGGTGATTTCTGAGCATAGAATTTACTATTTACAGGGGCTTGTCGATACCTATTATTACCTTGAGAATGGTGAGATCAAAGCCTCTT
The DNA here is from genome assembly GCF_000364325.1 of Atopobium minutum 10063974. Lineage (NCBI taxonomy): Bacteria > Bacillati > Actinomycetota > Coriobacteriia > Coriobacteriales > Atopobiaceae > Atopobium > Atopobium minutum. Next base: position 1,100,466 of record NZ_KB822533.1, on the reverse strand, counting down.
TTTCAGAAAAAGAACTTCTTGCAAGTAGTAATGATTTCTTCAAAACAGCGGGACTGAGAGCATATGACCTAGATCGTGTTGTTGGACAAGCAATCTCAAGAGAAGAACTCAATTCAAAGGTACTGGAGTTAGATAAGCTCTGTTTTTCGTATAAGAATAAAAAGCTCATAAGCAACCTCAGCTATTCATTTAAGAGTGGCAATGTCTACGGAATCATAGGGGATAACGGTGTTGGAAAAAGCAGCTTATGTAAACTAGTAAGCGGCCTGCTTAAGGAACAAAAGGGCAGCATAGTCCTTAATGGGCAGCGCATAACGAGATCAAAAAGAAAGAAAAAGATTTATTACCTATCAAATAATACTGACAGCAACCTCTTTGAGGTTTCTCTTGAAGATGAACTGCGTCTAAGCAATCCAAAGGCCGATACAGATGAAATCCTACGTCAGTTTCATTTAGAGACAGTAAAAGCCTTACATCCGCAAATTCTGTCAGGTGGTCAGAAGCAGCGCTTGACCATTGCAGTAGCTGAGCTTTTGGAAAGGGATGTCTATCTGTTTGATGAGCCTACAAGTGGATTAGATGCAAACAATATGCGGCTTATTGCAGAGAGAATGAAGCGACTCCAGGAAAAACAGAAAATTGTTCTTATCATTTCTCATGACTATGAGTTCCTCATGACTGCCTGTAATAAGGTTTTGCATTTAGATGGGCATTCTTTTAAAGAGTTTTCCACCCTAAAAGATAAGGAAAAAATTTTAGATCTATTACAGGGATAGGGTAAAAACGACAATTACTTGTACATGTAAAAGCAAACATTTGTAGCAGAGTATAAATGAGTACTAGCTTCTGTTTATAAGCTGGTTTGTTCGCATGTAAGGCCCCCATTACAAGAAAATAGGGGGTAATAAACAAAAATCGCAATATCCGATTACTAGTATTTATTGCATAAATTACCCAATATCTTGAATATTCTGAAATTCTCGAAATACCTAAAACTTTTGTAAGAAATGTGTAAATTCAGGACGAAAAATTACAAAAAAGATAAATGAAATTTCAAGTGAAAAATAGAAAGTCCAGTTAATTCTCATAGTTTATGCTGGATATATGGTTAGTTTATGAGTTGTTTAGTATTTCAAGACCGTTAACAGACGCAAATATACCGTTCAGATTTTCTCGTTGCATTACTGAATAATGAATGTATATTGATAATCGTAAATCCACGGGCGTGGTACTTGGTTGTGCTACGGTGCCGTGTTGGTAGTGGTGCATGCATACGCATGTACAATCCAGATACGTCGCAGGGATGCGACATTGAAAGGAGGAGGGACAATGGCTAACGGACTCTACGTCCACAGCGAGATTGGCTCTCTGAAGAAGGTTTGCCTTCACCGCCCTGGCGAGGAGCTTCTCAATCTTCCCCCCGATGAGCTTGGTCGTCTTTTGTTCGACGACGTACCTTTTCTTGAGGTAGCTCAGGCTGAGCATGACAAGTTTGCTGAGCTTCTTCAGGAGGCAGGTGCTGAGGTTGTATACCTCGAGAAGTTGACTGCTGAGGCACTTGACGCTGCTGGTTCTCGTGAGGAATTCACTAATCAGTGGCTCGACGAGTCTGGCCTTCATGGTGCAACCGCTCGTGCAGCCGTTAAGGAGTTCATGGACTCCATTACTGATACCCAGACTTTTGTAGAGAAGTCTATTGCTGGTATCCGTAAGAATGAGCTTGAGCTTCCCACCAACTCCACCGCTCTTCTTGACGAGATTGTTGGTCATGACTCCGATGGCGAGTCTGACCTTTTGATTGACCCCATGCCTAACACCTACTTCACTCGCGATCCCTTCGCAATCGTAGGTAAGGGTGTTAACCTCAATCGTATGTACTCCGTAACTCGTAACCGCGAGACCCTCTTCGGTAAGTACATCTTCCGCGATCACCCTGAGTACAATGACGCTCCTTTGTGGTTCCGTCGTGACTCTGCAGCTCACACCGAGGGCGGCGACGTTCTTAACATCAACGCTCACACCCTGGCTGTTGGTATTTCTCAGCGCACCCAGGCTGCTGCTATTGACATCATGGCTCAGAACATGTTCTGGGAGAAGGGCGACGAGTGCGAGATCGACACCATCTACGCATTTGACATTCCTTCCTCTCGTGCATTCATGCACCTTGACACCGTCTTTACTCAGATTGATGTTGACAAGTTCACCATCCACCCAGCAATCATGGGTACGCTGCGCGTATTCAAGCTCACCAAGGGTGCTGCTGAGGGCGAGATCAAGATCGAAGAGATGAACGACACCCTCGAGCACATTCTTGCAATGGCTATGGGTCTTGACGCTGTTAAGCTCATTCCTTGCGGTGGCGGCGATCCTGTTGCAGCTGCTCGTGAGCAGTGGAACGATGGTTCCAACACCCTGTGCGTTGCTCCTGGTAAGATTTGCGTATATCAGCGCAACTCTGTTACCAATGACGTACTGTACAAGGAAGGTCTTGACCTTCTCGTTGCACCTTCCGCAGAGCTCTCCCGCGGCCGTGGTGGCCCACGCTGCATGAGCATGCCTTTTGTACGTGAGGATCTCTAGTCTTATAGAGTTCTAGGTCTCGGTCCGGGGGTGAGTTACACTCATCTCCGGACTAGTACTGTTTAATTAGGTACTATCCGGGAGTTCCCGGTTGTTGTTTTCTATTTGAAAGGATCAGATCTATGGGTGTAAGCCTTTCTGGTCGCAGCTTCCTTAAGCTGCTTGACTTCTCTACCGAGGAGATTAACTACTTGCTTGACCTTTCCGCTGAGTTCAAGCGCATGAAGATGACTGGTGTGCCTCACCGTTATCTTGAGGGCAAGAATGTTGCTCTTATTTTTGAGAAGACCTCCACTCGTACTCGTTGCGCATTTGAGGTTGGCGCTTATGACCTTGGTATGGGCGTAACTTATCTTGAGCCTACTGGTTCTCAGATGGGCCACAAGGAGTCCGTAGAGGACACCGCTCGCGTACTTGGCCGTATGTATGATGGTATTGAGTACCGTGGTTTTGATCAGGATGTCGTACAGGAGCTTTCCGATAAGGCTGGCGTACCTGTATGGAATGGTCTGACCGACGATTTCCACCCCACTCAGATGCTTGCTGATATCCTTACCGTTAAGGAGAACTTCAACAACGACATCAAGGGTAAGACCCTGGTATTCATGGGCGATGCTCGTAACAACGTTGCTAACTCCCTTATGGTTGTTTGCGCCAAGCTTGGCATGAACTTTGTTGCTTGCGGTCCTGAGGAGAACATGCCTGCAGAGGATCTTGTTGCTACTTGCCGCGAGATTGCTGCTGAGAATGGTTCTACCATTACCCTTACTTCTGATGTTGCTGAGGGTGTAAAGGGTGCTCACGTTATCTACACCGACATCTGGGTATCCATGGGCGAGCCCGATGAGCTTTACAAGCAGCGCATTCCTCTGATGGAGCCTTACCGTGTAACCTCTGAGGTTATGGCTATGGCTGCTCCTGATGCTATCTTCATGCACTGCCTGCCTTCCTTCCACGACACCAACACCAAAAAGGGTGCTGAGGTTGCTGAGAAGTTTGGTATCACTGAGATGGAAGTTACCGACGAGGTATTTGAGTCTCCTGCTTCCAAGGTTTTCCAAGAGGCAGAGAACCGCATGCACACCATTAAGGCTGTAATGTACGCAACCCTTAAGTAAGCATGTACTAATATAAGTGGTACTAAGACCTCCTTGGTCCAATCCAGGGAGGTCTTTTAGAGAGGTGCCATGCTTACTCGTATTTATTTCAGCGTTATGTATGTGTTGAGCTAAACTTTAGTTTCGGACAATGTTTTTCTTTCTATGTCAAGAACTGTTCCATGAACGGCTACTTAACTTATACAATAAAAGTGAGAAAAACTGCAGTATTTATGCATAAAACTATACTGAAATGAAACTACAACTATTTTTTAGAAAAGAATAAAAAAAGAGGGACACGAAAAGTGTACTGGTAATATGCTAGTAAGCTATTTTCAAGTCCATCTACAAGTTTTTTTAAAAATCAAGGTTGTTGTTAAAACTACGCTCACCGACTATTGAATAACGGTCAGAAATATTATGTGCATTTTTGCACTGAATCTGCAAAAATCAGTATGTAAGTGATAGGCAGCATTTTAGTTGTTCTATTTTTGTTCGTTGTTGCTTATGTTTCTCACGAAAGGAGAACGGTCATGGCAGACCAGGCACAGCCTAAGAAGAAGAGGGAGATGCTTACATCCTTCTCCATCATCTTCATTATCCTTGCAGCAGTATGTCTGATTACTATTGCAATAGCAGGCACCACTGCGGATGTTACCGGCGCTACGCTCGGTGACTTCACGATGGCTCCCGCTAGGGGTTTTGCAGACGCTATTGACGTTTGCTTGTTCGTAATGGTTCTTGGTGGATTCCTTGGAATCGTAAACAAGACCAACGCTCTTAATGATGGTATTGCAACACTCGTTCGTAAGATGGGCGGCAATGAGATCAAGCTTATCCCTATTCTTATGGCTCTGTTTGCTATTGGTGGCTCCACCTATGGTATGTGCGAAGAGACCGTAGGTTTCTATGCTCTGCTTTCCGCAACCATGATGGCTGCTGGTTTTGATACCCTTACGGGTGCAATGATGGTTCTTCTTGGTGCTGGTGTTGGTTGCCTTGGTTCTACCGTAAACCCCTTTGCAACTGGTGTAGCAGCAGCAGCTCTTACTTCTGCTGGCATTGAGGTTAACCAGTCCATCGTTATCTTCTTGGGCGTTGCCCTTTTGGTTGTTTCTTATCTCATCGCTGTATTCTTTACCATTCAGTATGCAAAGCGTGTTAAGGCTGATCCTTCTCGTACGCTTCTTTCTGCTACTGAGGTTGAAAATGCAGAGGCTACCTATGGTGGCGCTTCTGAGGAGACCGGCAAGGACGTTAAGCTTACCGGCAAGCAGAAGGCTGTTCTGGGCATTTTTGCTGCAGCATTTATCATCATGGTTATTTCCTTCGTACCTTGGGAAGACCTTAATGTAAATGTATTTGTTTCTGATGCTGCTTCTCACGAAGAAGTTACCGATATTACGGCTGACGATCTCATTGACACCTATAAGGATCAGAAGATTGGTGACCTTGCATTCGATGGTGATGTAAAGGGTACGCTTACCACTTCTGTTACCGACAATGCTGGTTGGTCCTCTTTCTTGACCGGTACCCCTCTTGGTCAATGGTACTTTGCAGAGTCCACCACTTGGTTCTTGCTCCTTGCTATTATTATTGGTGTTGTTGGTGGCCTTTCCGAGCATGAAATCGTTGATGAGTTCATGGCCGGTGCTGGCGACATGATGTCCGTAGTAATGATCATTGCTCTTTCCCGTGGTGTATCGGTAGTTATGAGCTCTACTGGTCTTTCTACCTACGTTTTGAACGCTGCGGCTACAGCTCTTGCAGGCACTTCGGGTGTTGTCTTCTCTGTTGGTAGCTACCTGCTGTACTTCCTGCTGTCCTTCCTCATTCCTTCCACCTCTGGTATGGCAACCGTGTCCATGCCTATCATGGGACCTCTGGCTCAGCAGCTTGGCTTCAACCCTGCAGTTATGATCATGATCTTCTCTGCAGCTTCCGGTGCTGTAAACCTGATTACTCCTACTAATGGTGCAATCATGGGTGGCTTGGCTCTGTCTCGTATTGAGTACGGTACATGGGTTAAGTTTGCTATTAAGGTTGTTGGAACCATTGCTTTGGCTTCCATCATCATCCTTACCATCGCAATGATGGTTCTCTAAGCTACGCGCTCGCATAGATAGAGTAATAAACCGCCTCACCTAAGTGGGGCGGTTTTTTTAAATCAAAAATCAGTGAAGAAAAAGGTGAATAAGAAGTTCTCATTCACCTTTACCGGCATGTAGAACTATTTTATTAACGTTAGTACGTCATACCCATAGCTTCACGTACCTCATCCAAGGTTTTCTCGGCAAGGGCGTTTGCTTTTTTATTGCCTTCATGCAGAATTTCTTTGATGTAGGGAAGATTTTGCTCATATGAACGACGGCGCTCGCGTATAGGAGCAAAGTAACTATTAACCACTTCGGTAACATAGCGTTTGAGCTGTCCGGACCCGCCCATACCAATTTCTTCTGCGATTTCTTGGGGCTTACGGCCAGTACAGATACTTGCGGTGGTAAGCAGTGCGCTTACGCCAGGGCGATTCTCGGGATCAAAGGTGATGGCACGCTCAGAGTCTGTTTTGGACTTCTTAATAAGCTTGGCGGTTTCTTCCTCGGTCATGCACAAAGAGATGGCGTTACCGTAAGATTTGGACATTTTTCGTCCATCAAGACCGGGAAGTAGTGGGGTAGAGGTGAGTAGACCGGATACCTCGGGAAACACTTTGCCATAGCGCTCATTAAAGCGACGAGCAATTTTGCTGGTAATTTCAATGTGAGGCAACTGATCGCGCCCTACGGGTACGAGATTACCCTTGCAGAACAAGATGTCACAGGCCTGATGTATGGGATAGGTAAGGAGTAAGCCGGTAAGTGCATGGCCAGAGGCTGCCTGCTCTGCCTTGACGGTTGGATTGCGCTTGAGTTCTGCTTCGGTCACTAACGATAGGAAGGGAAGCATAAGCTGATTTGCTGCGGGAACTGCAGAATGGGTAAAAATCATAGTCTTATTGGGATCAATGCCGCAGGCAAGATAATCCATAACCATGTTGTACACATTGTCCTGGATGTGCTCCGTGGTATCTCGATCCGTGATGACCTGATAATCCGCAATAATAATATTGGTGGCTACACCAAGGTTTTGCAGACGAACCCTCTGTGCAATGGTGCCAAAGTAGTGGCCAAGGTGTAAGCGTCCGGTAGGGCGATCACCCGTAAGCATGGTATAGGGTGCAACATTGCCAGATTCAATGTCATGATGGATATCATTGCTGCGCTTAAGCGCAACTTCGTAACTACCCTCGTTGGGCATAATAGTCCTTTCACCATTGGTGCAATTATGTAACAGGTAACCTACTTAGTGTAGTGCATTTAGCAGATAAAGGTTGCGGTCAGTGTGTGCGCTTGCACAGTAAGGTTATCGGCATCGGTGGATGTTGGTGGATAAATTATGTGGAGCCAACGTCCCATGGTTCGTGGTGCATGACATAAGAGTGTGGGAAAAAGGTTGCAAGCGCAATATGTGGTGTTGGACGCAAATTATCTACCTGCAGCTCTTTACAAAACCCCTGTTCAGCGTCTACCATATATTGTGGTTATAGATAAATTGAGCAACAATATTTTGTGGTTTAAGGAAAATTGTGCATACTTAAGGCCCACAAATAGAGTAGGATAGACGGTGTCGAAGAAAGCAGCGTAGCTTATCGGTTTTCTCGGTAGCTCAATCTGCATAAAGAAGAAAGTTTCTGCCATGAAGATTATTAAGCGTAACGGTTCTGAGGTTATTTTTGACATCAAAAAAATCTCTAACGCTATTACCGCCGCCAATAATGAAGTTCCCTCTGATATGCGTCTGACACCGCGTCAGATTACCTATGCGGCAGAGAATGTACGCGATCGTTGTGAGGATGCAGGCCACACGGTTACAGTAGAAGAGATTCAGGACATGGTTGAGGATGAGATCATGGCTCTGGATCGTTTTGAGGTGGCTCGTAAGTATATTATTTATCGCTATCTTCAAAGCCTTAAGCGTCAGAAGAACACTACGGACGACAAAATCTTGTCGCTCATTGAGTGCAATAACGAGGACGTAAAGCAGGAAAATTCTAACAAGAACCCAACCGTTAACTCGGTGCAGCGCGATTACATGGCCGGAGAGGTTTCCAAAGACCTTACCATGCGTATGCTGCTGCCGGAGGACGTAGTAGCGGCTCATAATGAGGGCATTATCCACTTCCACGATGCAGACTATTACGCGCAGCACATGCACAACTGTGACTTGGTCAATCTGGAGGACATGCTGCAAAACGGCACGGTTATTTCGGGCACTATGATAGAAAAACCTCACAGCTTTTCTACTGCGTGCAACATTGCAACGCAGATTATTGCTCAGGTTGCTTCTAACCAGTATGGTGGCCAGTCCATCTCTCTGTCTCACTTGGCGCCCTTTGTTGACGTTTCTCGTAAGAAGATTCGCTCACAGACCATCGACGAGCTTAATAGCCTTGGCGTGGAGCCCGCTGCAGACAAGCTGCAAGAGATTGTAGAGAAGCGCCTTCGTGATGAGATTCGTCGCGGTGTTCAGACCATCCAGTACCAGGTGGTCACGCTGATGACTACCAATGGCCAGGCACCGTTTGTAACCGTGTTCATGTATCTCAATGAGGTTGAGGATGAGCGCACCAAGAAGGATCTGGCACTTATCATCGAGGAGACCCTGCGTCAGCGTTATGAGGGCGTTCGTAACGAGCAGGGCGTGTGGATTACCCCCGCGTTCCCCAAGCTTATTTATGTCCTTGAGGAAGATAACATTGAGCCTGGTCAGCCCTTCTTCTACCTAACGCAGCTGGCTGCTAAGTGCACGGCCAAGCGCTTGGTACCCGATTATATTTCTGAGAAGAAGATGAAGGAATACAAGCTCTCTACTGGCGAGAAGGAAGGTGAGGGTGATACCTTTACCTGCATGGGATGCCGTTCTTTCTTGACGCCCGATCGCTCTGAGGGCGGCTTTAACAATATCGCTCATGCTAAGAATTATGTTCCCGGCAAGCCCAAGTACTACGGTCGCTTTAACCAAGGTGTTGTAACCATCAACCTTCCCGATGTGGCACTGTCTTCTGGTGGTGACATGGATCGTTTTTGGGAGATTTTTGATGAGCGCCTTGAGCTCTGTCATAAGGCATTGCGCTGCCGCCATGAGCGTTTGTTGGGTACGCTTTCCGATGCAGCACCCATCCTGTGGCAATACGGTGCCCTTGCTCGCCTGAGCAAGGGAGAGCCCATTGATAAGCTGTTGTATGGCGGCTACTCCACCATTTCTTTGGGCTACGCTGGCCTGTATGAGACTACACGCTTTATGACGGGGCACTCTCATACGGATCCGGAGGCTACACCCTTTGCACTTTCTGTTATGCAGCACATGAACGATAAGTGCACGCAATGGAAAGAGGCTGAGGATATAGACTACTCACTGTATGGTACGCCTCTTGAGTCTACAACCTATAAGTTTGCCAAGTCATTGCAGCGTCGCTTTGGTGTCATTCCTCATATCACGGACCACGGCTACATTACTAACAGCTATCACGTGCACGTTTCTGAAACCATTGATGCGTTTACGAAGCTTGCTTTTGAGAGCCAATTCCAACGCCTGTCTCCAGGAGGGGCTATCAGCTACGTTGAGGTTCCTAACATGCAGGATAACCTGGAAGCTGTTGTAAGCGTTATGCGTTTTATTTACGACAACATCATGTATGCCGAGCTCAATACCAAGAGTGACTACTGCCAGGAATGCGGCTATGACGGTGAGATTACGATTATCGAAGATACGGATGGCAAACTGATTTGGGAATGCCCACGTTGCGGCAATCGTGATCAGGATAAGCTCAATGTAGCACGTCGTACCTGCGGCTATATTGGTACCCAGTTCTGGAATCAGGGCCGTACCGAAGAGATTAAGGACCGCGTACTTCATCTCTAAGCGGTATATGTTGTAACAACTAATGCGGGCTGCCTAGGTAGCTCGCATTTTTGTACACATGCTTCGTAGTATACTTTTGCAAAGGATTTCACCATGCATTACGCAGGTATCAAATATTCGGATATTGCCAACGGCACAGGCGTGCGTACCTGTTTGTTTGTATCGGGATGTCGCAGGCATTGCAAGGGATGCTTTAATGCTAAGACTTGGTGCTTTAGCTTTGGTGAGGAATTTACAGAAGAGGTTGCAAACACCATTGTAGAAAGCCTACGTCCCAGCTGGATTGAAGGGCTTACCGTATTGGGTGGCGAGCCTATGGAGCCGGAAAACCAGCGTGGTTTGGTAGCATTTTTTGAGCGCGTACGCAAAGAATTTCCCAACAAAAGCATCTGGTGCTACACAGGTGATACTTGGGAAGAGATCAATGAGGGCGGCTTTCACCATACCGAGGTAACAGATCGTATTTTGGCCTGCCTCGATGTGCTGGTTGATGGCATGTTTATAAAGGAGCTCTACGATATTACCCTGCGCTTTAGAGGGTCTTCTAATCAACGCCTTATAGATGTACCCCAATCGCTTGAGGCAGGGCAAGTAGTGTTATGGGAAGACGAGAAGGTCTACAGCACTCATAGCATGGACTAACGCAATATGGATTAACGAGACAGATATCGGGCCATAGACTGCAGCGCTTTACGATAGCCAGCAAGACCCAGTCCCACAATGGTCTCAAAGCATGCTTGACGAATATAGGAGACCTGGCGGAAGTCCTCACGAGCATCCACTGCGGAGATATGTACTTCAATGCAGGGAATTTGTACCGCTTTGAGAGCATCAAGTAGGGCAATGGACGTGTGGGTATAGGCACCGGGATTACAGATAATACCGTCATAGATACCATAGGCATGCTGAATTTCATCCACGAGATCTCCCTCATGATTGGATTGAAAACAGCTGCATTCCTCAAAACCTAGTTTACCGGCTTCATCCTGGCATAGGTCGATAAGATCGGCATAGGTTTGAGCGCCATAAATTTGTGGTTCACGGATGCCTAACATATTAATGTTTGGTCCGTTCAATACCAACACCTTTTTATGGGCTGCTGGTTTTGTTTGAGTACCTTGTCTGTTTTGCGCGCTCGGTCTGTGTGAAGCAGAAAAAGAAACAGCCTTGCGCGTGGCTGGTGCATTATCCAGGGCGGCAACAAGTGTTGAAATATCATCGTTGGCGTTTATAGTCTTGGCAGCAGCGTTAGCACCCACACCTGCCTGTGCATCTTGCGTGTCTTGTGTTGCAGTCATGAGTGCTTGCGCTTGAGCAGCAAAGGATTGGCGACGAGCAGGACTAATGTGAACGCGTACAGCACCACGTGGGCGCTCGGGAGGCGTAGTTTCATTATTTTTTGAACCAATGAGCAAGGTAAAGCTTTGATATACCTTCTCGACAACCGTAGGTCCAAACACAACTTCTATACCGTGGTCCCCACGAGAAACAACCCCTAAAACGCTATCAAGTGCCGCAAGCTCATCCTCATTTACTAGGGCAACATTGCTCAGGCTGAGCCGCAGACGGGTCATACAGACCGTGCTGGTGAGCACGTTTTGTTTACCGCCAATGTTATCCAAAATGTGTGCTGCGACGTTTTCATAGTTCATGATTGCTTGTGCGAGAAATCCCCGTTACATCCTTACTCTTTGAAGTGCTTTTACATGCTTTGTTAAACGATAAGTATTGCACGCTACACTGTTTTGCAAGTATATATATCTATGAGTTGTGCTCAGCTCTCCGTAAATGGCAGCTGCAGTGGGGATTTTGTGACGCTCTTTAGTAAAAGCCTTACGTTAGAGATCAAGAAGGTTCTTGGTAGCTTCAGCGTCTGTTTGAGGAGATCCCGTAGTCTGAACTACATGGTCTGACCAGCTATAATACAAGTCCATACGCTGTTTTGCCAGCGCCTGGATACCCTGTGTTTGCGAAAGCGGTCGATCCTCAACAGAAAGTTCGTTGAGTGGGCGGTCAATCATGACCACCACTGAATTACGATGCAGTAGATCATGGTTTTCTGGACGGGTAACCACCCCACCGCCACAAGAGATGATAAGTCCAGATTCATGGCTGTACTGTGCCAATACCTGCGTCTCTATGTCTCTAAAAGCGGCCTCACCATACTGCGTGATATAGCGTGCTGGCGACATACCACACGCAAGAGCTGTTGCATCGTCAAGATCAACAAAGGGACGCTGAAGCATATGCGCAAGCTTTCTACCGGTAGAAGACTTGCCAGAGCCAGGCATGCCGATAAAGGTAATGTTTAAAATCTGACGTTGGAGGTCCTTCTCGATGGCCTCAATATACTCTTCAGGAAGAGCGCGCTGCTGCCAAAGTTTAGAGGAGGCCCAGGCCTGAGCAACGAGCATGGATAAACCGGTTTGAGCAGGGATTGCTAGCTGGTGTGCCTGTTGACAAAGACGCGTGCGTATTGGATTGTACACAATATCTAATACGCCTTTGAGCTGTGAAAACGCTTGAAGCGTCTGTTGAGATACAGGTGAGGTGGAGTCGTGAGGATACATACCTACCGGCGTGGTATTAACAATGAGCGTGGCATCCTGATGCTGTGGCAGCAGGTTGGTGTAGGTGGTCGTGCCCGTGCGAGAAACCACAACGGGCTGTGCTTGTACCTGCTTAAGTACATAGCAAATGGCGCGTGAAGCACCACCGCTACCCAACACAAGCACCTTTTTGTTGGTAAGCACGTCGGTAGCATTACCGGCAAGCTGGGTTGTGCAAAACCGTTCAAGCATCCAAGAAAAACCGAGCACATCGGTATTCTCGGCATAGATGGTATTGTTAGAAAGACGCACCAGCGTGTTAGCAGCACCCAGCTCCTGTACCGCTTGAGAGTGTTCGTCGGCCAGCTGAGCGGCGGCACGCTTGTAGGGGATGGTTACATTAAGTCCCTGCCAGCCGTCAGCATGGATGAATGTCTCGAGTTGTTCCGGCTCAAGCTCATAGTGTGCATAGGGGGCGCTACCCAGCTGCGCATGGATTTTGGAAGACCAGCTGTGCGCAAGCGTGCGACCAACAAGTCCATATGGCGTAGAGGGGATGAGGGTCGCCGGGTTTTGTGGATTGTTGTGTGCAGAAGCGTGTGTTTGATCTGCCATTACACCAGCTCCGAATAGCTTCCAAGGTAGCGGAACTCCTCACATACGTCACTCAAGCTGTTCATGAGCAGTGCAAACTGGGGAGCAGCAACGGGACATTCTATATCAAAGTAGAACATAAACTCGAAGTCACGATCTGGGATGGGGCGACTTTCCAGCTTACAAATATTGATGTCCAGCGCATAAAATCGAGAAAGCACTTTGTACAACGTACCTGGTTCATGGCCAACCACAAGCATAAGAGAACTGCGGTCCGCACCCGGATACACCTCAAGACCTTTGCTGATGCAGGCAAAGCGAGTGTAGTTGTTCCCTTTGTCCTGCACATTCTTTGCAAGGGTAACTAGGCCATACAGCTCGGCGCACCAGCGGCTCGAAAGAGCGGCGCTTGTGTTGTTTGGTGACTGAGCAACAAGCTGTGCTGCCATCGCGGTATTCTCGACAACATGGACGGTAATGGCTTTATGGGCGTCCAAAAATTCAGAAGACTGTGCAATTGCCTGGGGGTGACTATAGATATCGGTCACCTCTTCCATACGGGTGCCCGGCTTTGCCAAAACGCAATGATCCACCTTAAGGCGCAGTGTGCGGGCTATGTGGAAGTCGTATTTCATCATAAGGTCATATACTTGCGTGACCGAACCAGCGGTTGAATTTTCCAAAGGAATGACGCCATAGCGACTAAAGCCCATATCAACAGCGTTAAAAACGCCTTCAAAGGTGTTAAAGAAGGATATGTTGGGATGTCTAAAGAGCTTATCGGTGGCAACTTGAGAGTAGGCTCCTTCAACGCCTTGGCACGCCACAAGTGCTGTTTGTGGGAACAGGTCTGGCGTGTTGGCTTGGGCCGCTAAGATGCTATCGCCCAAAAGCGTATTGCTGGTGGGACCATCAAGCTGTGTATGTTCGGCTGCGCGGGCTGTTTCCATAAGGAGCGAGAAGAGGATTTGGCTTGAGCTTTTGAGCGCGTCAGGAACTTGTGAGGCTACATAGGCGAGCTTTGCACGCTCACGACTGGGGTCCAGTATGGGTAAGTTATGTGCAGCTTTATATGCTGATACCTCAGAAACACAGTGCATACGCTGCACAAATAGATCAATAATACTGTCATCAATCTCGTCTATGCGCTGACGAATGTCGGAAAGATCTTGCATACCAACCCTATTTCGTGTCTAAGTCTGTGTTTGAACGTGAGTCTAAATCCGTGTTTACATGTTTTTGAGTAGCAAGAGCCTTTGCAAATGAAGCATAGGTCTGCTGTGCTGGATAGGAAATAAGCTGATCTAACAGGGCAATACCCATGATAGCTTCTGCTACTGGAACAGCGCGGGGAGCAATACAAGGATCATGGCGCCCAACCACAGCAAGGCGTGCGTTATGTTTTTGCTGCATATCCACAGAATCCTGCTCAAGACCAATGGAAGATGTTGGTTTAACGGCCATTCTAAACAGCAGGGGAGCGCCCGTAGTAAGGCCGCCCAGATTGCCGCCCGCATTATTGGTAAGAGGAGCAATAGTGTTTTGTTCCATGTGATAGGCATCATTGTGTTCAGAGCCGCGCATCAATGCTGCTTCAAAGCCTCGGCCAAATTCCAGTCCTTTTATGCCGCCAATGCCAAACACAATCCGTGCAATGGCGGATTCAATGCCATCAAACAGCGGTCCTCCTACACCTGCAGGCAACCCTGTAGCCACGCACTCAATAATGCCACCTACCGAGTCCTTATCATGGCGTGCTTGTGCAATGGCTTGCTGCATCTGTGCGCTGGCCTGATCATTCAAAACAGGAAAAGGACGTCCATCGTGAAGCGCTTGCATCTGCTGGTACAGCAGATGTCGAGAAGCGCTGTCGTTGTGATAGGCTGCAAAGTGCTCATCCGCAATACCGGCCACCTCACTGAGGTGAGCTGCAACAAAAATGTCATTGTGCTCAAGCATCTGGAGGGCAATACCACCGGCAATGCAAAGAGGCGCGGTCAGTCTGCCAGAAAAATGCCCACCGCCGGCCACATCTTGGAAGCCCAGCCATTTTTGCTGTGCGGGAAAGTCTGCATGACCAGGACGAGGAATGCGGACCAGCTCATCATAGTCTGCCGAGTGCGTATTGTTGTTTTTGATGAGTGCACAAAGAGGTGCGCCGCAGGTGTAGCCATCGGGATTAAGGCCAGACACAAAGTGAGGTGCATCTGCTTCCTTACGTGGCGTAGACCAAGCAGCTTGTCCCGGTGCGCGTCGCGCCATAAAGGCCGCTAATGCTTGTTGGTCAATATAAAACCCGGCAGGAAGACCCTCTATACATACGCCAATGGCATCGGAATGAGACTGTCCAAACAGGTTGATACGCACGCTTGTGCCAAACGTAGATGCCATATTATTCCTGTACCTCTTCTATCTTCTCAACAAGCCCGCCCAGTTGGGCATAGTCCTCAAAGAAATGAGGATATGACTTAGTAACACAGTGTGCACCGCGAATAATAACGTCGCCCTCACAGCGTACGGCGGCAAGGGCGGCCATCATGGCAATGCGATGGTCATTGGAAGCATCCACCACGCCACCCTTGAGCTGCTCAACGCCTTCGATAACCAGTCCATCGTCCTGAATGTGGATGGTAGCACCAAGGGCACTCAGGCCCTGGCATACCGTTTGCAGGCGATCAGATTCCTTAAGCCGCAGGCGCCCCGCGCGCGTGAGCTGGGTAGTTCCCTTACCCAACGCTGCAACGACGGCAAGGGGAGGAACCAGATCTGGAAAATCGGCAACGTCTAAGACACAGGCATCAATATGATCTGCCAGTGCCAGCGCGGATTTACCCTTACGAGAAATGCGTGCGCCAAAGCGGGCAAGTGCTGCCATGATGGAGCGATCACCCTGCGCGCTTGATAGATTGAGCTGGTTGACAGCAATGCCGTTACCGCCCAAAGCTGCGGCGCACAGCCAAAATGCCGCATTGGACCAGTCTCCTTCTACATACGCTGTCTGCGGTGAACTATACCGAGCAGAGCCATCAACCGTATAAATGGTGACCTTCTGATCAAATTCAACGGTGCGCTCTGTGTATACGGGTACGCCAAACTGCTGCATGGCATTGATGGTAAGTTGGATATACGGACGAGATTCTACGGGTTCTGTAACCACAACCTGCAAGGTGTCCGATAAGAGCGGGGCAGCCATAAGCAGGCCGCTGACATATTGAGAAGATACATTGCCAGGCATTCTAAAAATACCTGCATGCATAGCACCAGAAACCATCATGGGTACCGTGCCTTGCGGAGTTATTTGAGCACCAGATGCAATGAGCTGTTCATATAAAGGAGAGAGCGGCCGTTGCGGCAGTTTGCCGCCCATGGAAAGAGCTGCCTTAGTACCAAGAGCACAGATTACTGGAAGTAAAAAGCGCAGGGTGGAACCGGATTCACGACAATCAAGTTTTGCACGAGGCATCCAAAAGTGACGTCCACGCTGCTTGATGGGCACAACCCTAAAGCCCGTTTGTGTTCGAGTAATGTGTGCGCCCAGCTCCCGTAGGCAGTCTACCGTTGCCATGATGTCGGCGCTTGTTGTATCGCATTCAAGATTGCAGGGCTTATCGGCAAGAGCTGCGCAAATGAGCAAGCGGTGGGCAACCGATTTGGATGAGATTGCGTTCACAGAGCCGCTGAGCTCATGCGGGGTAATTTTGACGTCCATCATACTCCTTTTATTTGCTACAGCCGGCTTTGCCGCAGCCTGCGTCAATAAGGTCTTGTAACTGGGTGAGGGAAATTGGTTTTATTTCTACAGCACCAATGGTGGTAGGTACGATGAGGTTAACGCTTTGAGCGAGACGTTTTTTGTCATGGGTAGCATATTCAAAGAGGGTTGCGTGATCAACGTCTGTGTTAGTGGGCAGACCATGTGCTTGGATGATTTGTGTAATGGGTTGAAGCAAATAAGGATCGCACCAGCCCAGCTTGGCAGCGCCGCGCACCAGGCAGCACAGGCCAATGGCAACACTGCTGCCGTGACCAAGACTAAAGTTACTTGCTGCTTCAACGGCATGGCCTATGGTATGGCCAAGGTTAAGCGTTTGACGCATACCCTGTTCCGTCTCATCCGCCTGCACAATATCGCGCTTGATCTGCACGTTGCGCACAATAATATCTATTAGCGCTTGCGTGTTGTAATCAGAACCAAGCAAAGGTTTGCTCATCAGCCGATCAAACATTGCTCTATCCGCTAGCACGGCATGTTTGATAATCTCGGCGGTGCTATCACGAAACAGTTCAGGCGCTATGGTTGCCAGAACATCAACATCTGCAACGACTGCCTGTGGCTGCAAAAAAGCGCCCGCAAGATTTTTACCGGCCTGCAGATCAACTGCGGTTTTGCCGCCCACAGAAGAATCGACCATGGCAAGCAGCGAGGTGGGCACCTGCACAACGTCTATGCCGCGCAAATACAGGGCTGCACACAGGCCAGCTATGTCTCCGACCACACCGCCGCCCAAGGCAACTATTACATCCTTGCGAGAAAGCTGCGCCGCAGCAATGCTCTCCAACAGGTCAGATAAGGTGCCAAAATGCTTGGACTTCTCGCCAGCTTCAAACGCTGCCGAGAAAACCGTGTAGCCTGCCTGCGTAAGCGCATCGCTTACCTTTTTTAAATATAGGGGTCCGACCGTGCTGTCGGTGATTACAAACGCCCGCGTACCGCCATTGACCTCGCGCGTAATGGTGCCCAGCTGCGCAAGAAGTCCCGAACCCACAAAAACGTTGTAGCGTGCCGATGGGGTAGTGACCGTAACCGTAGTATTCATCGAGCCTCAGCTTCCTTTTTAAGACGGTCGCCCTCTTCCAGCAGTGCATGCAGCGTATGAGCATCATTGGTGTCAAGGGCATCTTTGTAGGCCTGTAAGTTTTGGATAAGGGTGCCTATCTCTGCGGAGAGCTTGTCTGCATTATCTAAGAACAGCTCGGTCCACATGGTTGCATTCAGGCGAGCTACGCGCGTTAAATCCTTATACGATCCTGCCGAGAAGCCCTTGTGAGCTTGAGCAGCAGGACTTTTGACGTAAGCGTTGGACACCACGTGAGCAAGCTGGCTGGTGTAGGCAATTTGTTCATCATGAAATTCTGGCGTTGCACAGGTAAAGGAGGCAAATCCACAGGGTTCAAGCAGTAGACGCAAGCGTCCGAGCAACTCTGAGGTACCTGGGTAGTTCTCGGGTAAACAGACTACCAGCGGCGCATTGACAAACAGGCTTGCTCGAGCATGGCCATAGCCAGAAAATTGAGTTCCGGCCATGGGATGGCAACCTATAAAGGTCCAGCTGTGCTCTGCCGCGATGTTAGTACATGCTTGGCACAAAGCACGTTTTACACCAGCAGTGTCTATGACCAAGGCATCAGCTGCAATGCTGGCCGCATGAGCCTCAAGCCAACGCTTGCATACGTCAGGATAACCTGCCAGCACAATAAGCTCACAGGCTCCAATGGTTGTGTCGTCAAGTGTGCCAGCAACGCCATCCGCCTGTGCTTTGTGCATACTAGAGCTAGCTACATCATAGGCATACACGGTGTATCCACCGCGTATAAAGGCCTTTGCAAATGAACCACCAATTAAACCAAGGCTTAAAACGCCTACGGTATGCGTGTTAGAACTCTGCGTCATCTGTTCTCTATCTGTAAAACGTATCGTATAGGTATCAAATAATACTACGTATTTTAAGCTCAATTGTTGTGGTATAGATATCGTACATGTTGGTGTAACATTTATCGGGTTATACTGGTACGTACATGCCCTCATAGCTCAGTGGATTAGAGCGTTCGCCTCCGGAGCGAAAGGCCGTGGGTTCGATCCCCACTGAGGGCACCATTTGCTTGGTCTGCTGGAGGACTCACGTGATTTGCCCTTATTGTGGCACGCATATTGCTAACGGTTCGTCGGTGTGTCCGGCCTGCCACTCTACCTTGGATCTCACCATGAGTATCCCCAAGCTTGACGGTACGTATTGCAAGACCTGTGGAGCGCTGGTTCCAGATGGTGTACAGGCTTGTCCTTCTTGCGGTATGCCTGTCGAGCACAAGAAATCTGTGAAAAAGCTTCCATCACTGCCGCCCGATACATCTGTCGATAAGCCCGTGCGTAACCAAACGCGCAATGCTGCATCGGATTCTGATGTAGCAGCGCCAGCTGATGTTGCTTCTTTGCTGGCAGATCTGCCTTCATTAGAGCAGTCAACCCCGCCTCAACCACAAGCCTCACATACTTTGCAGCCACAGGATATTCCATCCTTGGATGACATGTTGGAGGAACCTGATGATGTAGACGATCAAAGCAATGATCAGGCTGATGATTCATCGGACTGCGAGGCAGAGCAAACGCATGCTATTCCTCGTATTGCAAGCGCGCTTCCTGCAAATTCCAACAACGGTTATGCCTTTGAAAATCTCCCGAGCGTACGTACCGTTGTTACTGCTGCTATAGCTTCACTTTTGTTAGTGGGCTGCGCGGTGTTGTACCTTACACATCCCTGGGCGCCACAGGGATCTTCTGCGCAAAACACAACACAGATGGATATCTCTAAGGCAGGATTTCCTGGTGTTAAAGAAAAGCTTACAGGGCAGGATTCAGATACCACGCCCACAACGCAGGTGGAATCAGGTGACGAGCAAACCTACAAGAAGCTGGTTGAAGCGTATAAAAAGCTGGGCGATCTTGCTCAAAAAACCGATGAGAACGTTGAGTCATTCAGCTCTATAGCGTTTGGTTCTGACTCTGATGCTCGTGCAAAAGCAGCGGATGAGGCAAAGTCTCTTTCATATCAAACCAGCAATTTGATTACAGAAATTCAGTCACTGGACACCACTACAGGTACCTATGTAACGCAGATCAATCATATGGCTACCTTAGGGAATTATCTGCGTAATAGATTGGATATTATCAACAAGGCGTGGAAGAAAGTCTTGGCGTCAGATAATCCGTCTTCCGATAAATCCGACATCATGTCGATTCTTCGTTCATCGCAAAATGGCTCAAGCCAAGAGGCCTACAAGTCACTCTTTGAGCAAAACTATGAAAGTTGGAATCCAGAATCATAAGCTGACGTTCTGCTCAAACTGTGAACCGTTTTATGTGCTGGTAAACTAATTCAGATAGACAAAATGAAGAAAGGTACCAAATGAGTTTTCTTGGAGATCCATTGCATACACCCCAGTACACAATCGCTGGTGATGAGGTTGCAGTATTTACCACGAGCAAAGGCGTAATCCGCGTTAAGCTCGATGGTGAAGGTGCCCCTATTCATGTGGGAAACCTTTGTGAGTTGGCAGAGTCTGGCTTTTATGATGATCTCAAGTTTCATCGCTATGTTCCAGGTTTTGTTATCCAGGGCGGTTGCCCCAACACCCGTGATCTTAGCAGTGAGGAAGTAGCTGCTGGTAAATCCGGTGAGTTTGGTATGCCTGGCACGGGTGGTCCTGGTTATTGCATCAAGCATGAGTATGATACAAATCCTCGTAACAGCCATGAGGATGGCGCCTTGGCCATGGCTCGTTCTATGATGCCTGATTCCGCTGGTTCTCAATTCTACTTTTGCTTGGGCCCCCAACATAATTTAGATAACGGGTACACTGTTTTTGGTCAAACAATCGATGGATTTGATGTCATTGCTGCTTTGCGTGCAGGAGATGTCATTGAGTCTGTTCGTATTGAACACGACAAGGCATAGCGCTCTATCCTTGTTTTTGTAGCATAATCGAAGGAGCAATATGGATCAGCAAGCATTCGAAGCAGCACGTACTGCATATCAGCGTGGAGATTGGTCTTCTGTTGTATTTGCAATGGCAGCTGTTAAGGATCCGGGTGAGCTGTTTGGTGCAGCGGATCACCTTAAGGGCAATTCGCTCATGAAGCTGGGTCGTTTTGATGAGGCTGCCCAGGCATATTCTGATGCCCTGCGCGATGAAGCATATGGTAAGCGTGGTGCCTTGCTGTGCAATCAAGGACGTGCTTTGTTGGCTGCTGGACGCAGTCAAGAGGCAGTAGAGGTCTTGACCAATGCTTTGCAAGATCCTGACTATGCTACTCCGTATAAAGCACAGGTAGCACTGGGTGCAGCACAGCTTGCTTTGGGCAATGTTCGTGATGCTGGTATTGCATACCGTAACGCTGCAATTGACGAGACAAACCCCAACCCTGCAAGTGCACTTACCAGTTTGGGTGGCTGCTTTATGCAGCTTGGTCGTCCCATTGATGCCGTAGAGGCATATCGTACGGCTCTTGATTTTTCTACACCCATGGTCAATCAAAATGCAATCTATGCTCAGCTCGGTGATGCATACGTTGCTGC
The DNA here is from genome assembly GCF_000364325.1 of Atopobium minutum 10063974. Classification (NCBI taxonomy): domain Bacteria; kingdom Bacillati; phylum Actinomycetota; class Coriobacteriia; order Coriobacteriales; family Atopobiaceae; genus Atopobium; species Atopobium minutum. The sequence goes on along the minus strand of NZ_KB822533.1, from coordinate 1,079,334 downwards.
CAATCGCATGTCTGAGGCTCTCGATGCCTTTGGTCATGCTCTTGCAGATGGAAGCTATGAGCTTACAAATGAACAGCAAGCAGCATATGCTGCTGCTCAGAAGGCTATGATCGCGTTTGTTGGCAACCAGCCTTCGGAAACCGATGCATTTTTGGAGGCAGCTGGCTATGCCGGCACCGGCTCCTATGATCCGCTAGATCCTTTGGGCAAATCGGGCGAGATGATCCCTTCTCCCGAGGATACTGGTTTCTTCTCGGTAAGCGAGTCCGATCTTATCGAGGCAGAAAAGGGTAATCGTAAGGTGCGTCGTAAGCATAGGCATATTGGGCGCAAGATTTTTATCACCCTGTTTATCATACTGCTCTTGCTTGCCGCTGCGGGTGGTGCGGCCTTCTATAAAGGCTATGGCTATCCTACGCAGGAAACGGTTGCTACGCAGCTCTTTGAATCTGTCTCTAATGCTGGCCAAGCAAACCAGTATTTCAGCAGTTCACTTTCTGCAGAACAACAGGCAGAGATTATTTCGAGCTTGCCCGTGGGTGCCAAAGTTTCCATTGGCGGCGTGGATCGCTCCATAAGCTCTTCTAAGGTGTACGTTACCGCAACCCTTGCTCAGGGTGGTACCCAGGACTATACCGTTGATCTTATCCGTGACGGTATTTCTTGGAAGGTAACTGCCGTGAGTGCTAGCTATGCTTCTCAAGCAAGCAATGGTAACAACATTGCCACCAGCTCCAGCACCGATGCTGCTACGTCTGCTACCAAAGAGACAGATACTGCTTCTACTTCTGCAGCAAGCACCGAGGCAACAGGAGCTGATAGTGCAAATACTCAGGCATCAAGCTCCAACAAGTAGTAAAGTTGTATTGCCTGTAGCTTTAGGGCAATTACGTTTGTAAAATACGTCTGAAGGATACAACGACATGTCCTTTTTCGATTCATTATTTGGTGAGTATGGCGGCGATCTTGCCATAGACCTTGGTACTGCAAATACGCTGGTATCCGTGCGCGGTCAGGGGATTGTTCTCAATGAGCCCTCTGTTGTTGCCATTGATAAAGACGCTGAGCGTGTTTTGGCAGTTGGTGCGGATGCAAAGCGCATGGTTGGTCGTACGCCCGGCTCCATCATGGCGGTGCGTCCACTTAAGGATGGCGTTATTGCAGACTTTGATGTAACCGAGGTCATGCTCCGCTATTTTATCGAGAAGGCCCGTGGCTCTCGCCGGTATCCTTGGTCTCCGCGCCCACGGGTAGTGGTCTGCGTTCCCTCAGGCGTTACCTCGGTAGAGAAGCGCGCAGTATTTGAAGCAACTATTTCTGCTGGTGCTCGTCAGGCGTATCTTATAGAAGAGCCTATGGCAGCAGCTATTGGAGCAGACCTGCCCATTGAAGACCCAACGGGTTCTATGGTGGTAGATATTGGTGGCGGCACAACCGAAGTTGCCGTTATCGCCATGGGCGGTATTGTTGTGTCACAGTCCATCCGAACCGCTGGTGATGAGTTTGATCAGACCATCCTTGAGCATGTTCGGGATGCCTATAACCTCTCTATTGGTGAGCGCACTGCAGAAGATATCAAGATTAAGGTTGGTTCTGCCGCACCTTTGCGAGAAGAGCTTGATGTTGAGGTTAATGGCCGTGATGTTATCAATGGTCTTCCCAAGTCGGTACGTATTGAGTCCGAAGAGATTCGTCGTGCGTTGGATAGACCTTTGGATGAGGTCACCAAAGCCGTTAAGGATGCCTTAGACGTTACCCCTCCAGATTTGGCAAGTGACCTTATGTACTATGGCATTTTGCTCACTGGCGGTGGCGGACTGTTGCGCGGCCTTGATTCTCGCCTGCGTGATGAGACGGGTGTTCCAGTAAACGTAAGCCCCACGGCTCTTGAGAACGTTGTTAATGGTTGCGCTCGCGTTCTTGATGCAAATGCTTTGTCGGGTGGCTTTATTCAGAGTGCAGGCCAGTAAATCGTGGCTTTACTTTCGCCCCATTCTGCTCGCACAAACACAATGCCACGCAAAAGCGCAACCGGTGGTCGTCTTGCAACAGTTTTATGCGTTATTGCTCTTGTCGTGTTTACCTTGAGCTGCAGAGAAACAGGTCACGGGCCTATAACTGCGGCGCGTGACATGGTTAGTGTGGTAACAACCCCTGTTCGTAGTGTGGGGTCGTTTATCACAGCGCCGTTTAAGGGACTGGGAAATATCTTTTCCAATCTGACGGCCAGCCAAGAAACCTTAAGCGAGCTCAAGGCAGAAAATGACGCCTTGCGCGCTAAAAATGTGGAGTTGTCTGAAGCTCAACAGTCTGCAGAACGCTTGCAGAGTCTTCTTGAACTCAAAAATGCCTACAAACTACAGTCAACGGCGGCACATGTTGTTTCTGGTTCTACAGACTCTTGGAGCTCTACCATTACTATCGATAAGGGCTCTGCGGCAGGCATGCAAATTGGTATGCCCGTTACGGATTCCACAGGGGTTATCGGCCAGATTTCCGAGGTAGGACCTACTTCTTCTGTGGTTCGTCTCATTTCTGACGAGACATCCTCTGTTTCTGCTATGGTGCAGTCAAGCCGTGCTCAAGGCATGCTTGTTGGTTCTGCGGATGGAACCTTACGTTTAACGCTGGTAACTACCGATCAAAGCGTTGCGGTAGGAGACACGATTGTAACCAGCGGCTTGGGCGGTATTTACCCCAAGGGGTTGCCGCTTGGCACTGTAAGCTCTATCGAAAAAAATACCGGATCCACCTACTATGTTATTACGGTAAAGCCGTTTACAACAACGTCCAGCTTTGAAGAGGTCCTGGTTATCACTTCGCTTACCGATGAACAACAGGCAGATGCATCAGAGGCTGCGCAGGCAGACAAACAAGAATCATCCTCCACCTCTGCTGCGGCCACGACACAAGATGCGGATCAAGCGGCTTCTACAGATTCTTCCAGTGACTCATCCAACGCAAAACAAAGGAGGTAGCAGATGGCAATGCAGGTAAACGATAGTAATAAGACGCGTAAAGCCTTGCTTATTGCGGCTGCTCTTTGTTTTGTGCTTCATTTAGCCATTGTTCCAAACATTGCACTGTTTGATGGGCATATCAATGTCTGTATGATTGTTGCTTTGTATATTGCCTTAAGCACCGGAGGGAAAACAGGCGTTATTGCCGGTTTTGTCGCGGGATTATTCTTTGATTTGACCACCACAGGACCCGTTGGTCTTATGGCTTTTGAGCTTACGATAGCATCATATTTTGTCGGCCTTGAGGGACGCAATAGGTTTGCTGACGGCTTTGGCGGGGTATTGAGGCCGTTCTTGATTGCCTGTGTTTCTATAGAGCTAGTGTATGGACTTACCATGGTGTTAACGGGTAATTCACACAATATTTTGTACACCTTTGGACTGCATAGTATTCCAGCTATTGTGCTGGACTGCGTAGCCTTTGTTATCGTCTTGCTGCTCAGTGGCTTGCGTACGGGCAGTGCTGCTTCGTCCTTCTCGGTCAAGCGCCCTGATCGCAGCAGCGGACACTTTTTTGGTAAGAAGCTCTAGGACCTACTATGTCGTTAGCTCTTGTCATCCTGCTTATTATTGCGCTTGCTTCAATAGCCATTGCGGTTATTGTTTTTATAACCATGCGCTCTGGTAGCAAGCGTTTTACCTTTGATATTGGTGGACAAACACCTCGAGCTGCTGGTGGAGAAGACCATTCTACCGAGGGCGGGTTTAAAACGCGGCTCTACGGTCTGGCAGTGTTTTCTGGCGCTATCCTTACAGCACTGGTGGGTAAATTGTGGAGTATGCAGCTTGTCTCGTCAGATGAATACGCCAAGCAAGCAGAAAGTAATCGTACGCGCTCCATTGCCACCTCGGCACCACGGGGACGAATTTTGGATCGCAATGGCGTTGAGCTGGTGGGCAATCGCTCGAGTTTAACCGTGGTAGCAAAAAGCGATGTTCTTAACGATGAGATCAAACTGCAGCTGTTAGCAAATCTTTTAGGTATGCCAAAAATTGCTGTTAAACGAAAGATTCAAGATGCTTCTGCGGGGGCACAGAACCTGCGCGTGGTGGCAAGTGATGTGAGCCGCCGCGTGGTTGCCTATTTGGGTGAGCATGCAGACGTCTTTGAGGGCATTACGGTGGAAACACGATCTACGCGTAATTACCCACAGGGTAGTTTAGCTGCGCATTTGCTGGGCTATACGGGTTCTGTTACACAGGATTTTATCAAGAAGCATAAAAATGATGATCAAAGTTCTCCCAGCTATGAGTTGGGTGACATTGTTGGTCAGGCGGGCATTGAATACCAGTATGAGTCTATTTTGCAAGGTGTTCATGGCGAACAAAAAGTGTATGTTGATGCCTCGGGTAAGGTAGTGGACTATTCCACCTCAGTGGATGCAACGCCAGGTTCTGACATTACGCTTACCATTGACGCTAAGATTCAAAAGGGTGCGGAAGAAGGTCTTGCACACGCCATTAAAGCGTCCCAGCAAAAGGGCAATGCTGACTGCAAGGCCGGCGCTGTGGTTGTAGTGGACGTTACCAATGGTGAGGTTCTTGCTATGGCAAGTGCGCCCACCTATGACCCAAGCGTGTTTATCGGCGGTATCTCTAACGACGATTGGTCTGAGCTTTCCGATGAGTCAAATAGCTACCCGCTTATGAACCGTGCGGTAGACGGTGCCTATATGTCCGCTTCCACTATAAAACCTATCAATGCCCTGGCTGCTATGGACAGTGGCTTGGCAGGTTTTGATTCTGGCTATAACTGTACTGGTTTTTGGACAGGCTTTGGCAAGGCATCTGGTCAGTACTGTTGGAAGCATAGTGGACATGGATACATGACACTGCAAACAGGTATTACTTTTTCTTGTGACGTGGTGTTTTATGAAATCGGTAAGAGCTTCTGGCTTGCGGATGATGCACACAAATGGGGCATGCAGGATACCATGAAAAAATGGGGCTTTGGCTCTAAGACAGGCATTGATCTTCCGAGTGAGGGAGAAGGTCGCGTGCCCGATGCGGATTGGAAGTGGAATTACTACACCACCAGTTCTGAGGCAGACCGTCAGTGGAAGGGCGGAGACAACACCAACCTGGCTATTGGTCAGGGTGACTTTTTGGTAACGCCTATTCAGCTGGTAAGTGCTTATATGGGTCTTGCGAATAGAGGAACTATTTGGACGCCTCGTGTGCTCAAGAGCGTACAGTCGCATTCTGGTAATGGTACTATTCTGGAAACCGATTCCTCTAAGCGTTTGGAGCCCAAGCAAAGCACCGAGCAATACGATATGTTGCATCGTGCGCTTGAAGGTGTTATCTACGAGGAAGATAGATCCGTAACGGCACATTTTACCAATCTTCCCGTACGGGTAGCAGGTAAAACGGGTTCTGGCGAACGTGCAGGTGAGGCAGCAACCGGTTGGCTGTGTGCCTATGCTCCTGCAGATGATCCTAAGTATGCCATCGCAGCGGTTGTCGAGAAGGGCGGCTTTGGTGCAACATCTGCAATGTATGCCGTTCGTGATACCTTAGGTGCCATCTATGATTCACCTGACACTACGGGTGATTCTTCAGATACCGAGACTCACTAACACAGCTCAGAAAGGGGGAGGAATGGCTATCGAGACACCAAAAGGAAGTCTGTCAGATGTTGGTTTTGGCAGCATCTTGTCTTCTCTCTTTGGAGGCGATGCTGGAAAATCGCCTTCCCATGCTCGCATGAGACCAGTCAAACGGCGCTTTGGTGCCTACTATTTGGCTAACCTCGTTCCTGCTATTTTGCTGTGTGTCTACGGACTGTTAGTTGTTTGGTCCGCTTCTTTGACCATTCCTGAGGCTTCATGGCCCCGCCAGATGCTTGGTGTAGGCATTGGTTTTACCGGTGCCGCATTCATTCGTCGCTATGATTATCGAAATCTTGCCAATATGACCAACATACTGCTGGCCATAGATATTGTTTTGATGCTCATGCCTAAGGTTCCAGGGCTTTCCTATTCCGCAAAAGGTCTTACGGGTTGGGTACAGATCCCCTTTATCCACCTACGCATGCAGCCGTCTGAGATAGCAAAGCTGGTTACTATTTCTCTTATGGCGTCGCTGAGTGCGCAATACAACGGCAAAATTGAGTCCTTGCGTGACTACGTACGCTTGTGCATCTATCTGCTTATTCCATTTGTCCTTATCCTTACACAGCCAGACTTGGGAACCGGTCTTGTTATTTTGGTTTCTGGTGCTGCAATTATTATATGTGCGGGAGCACGACGAAGTTGGGTGTTGGTAACCATTGCGCTGATTATTGTGGGGTCGGCGTTTATCATCATTACCTCTATGACGCCCGGTCTTCCGCACCTGCTTAAGGAGTACCAGCTTAATCGTCTTATTGTCTTTGTAGACCCAAGCGTGAGCCCTACGGGTGATGGCTATAACTTATTACAATCCAAGATTGCTGTGGGCTCTGGTGGTTTCTTTGGCAAGGGTATTGGCAATGCTACGCAAGCGGGCGGTGGATTTTTGCCCGAGGCACACACAGACTTTGTGTTCGCTTTGCTTTCAGAAGAGTTTGGCTTTGTAGGGGCTGTTATTTTGTTAACCCTGTTTGCTGTGCTGATCTTCTCGGCAATCCGATTGGCGCTTAAGTTGGAGTCTCCCTTTGGTAAGCTGGTATTGGTTGGTATTGTTGCCATGTGGTCGTTCCAGCTCTTAGAAAACGTGGGTATGTGTATTGGTATCATGCCTATTACCGGCATCCCTTTACCGTTTATTAGCTTTGGTTCGTCGTCCATGGTGGTCCAGCTTATGTCAATTGGTATTGTCCAAAGTGTTTACTTACATCGGACAAAGGTGGCATAAGAGTGGCATAAGGAGCACGTATGCGTAGGTCAAAAACGTCAGTAGACACGCTTAAAAATGCCGCCATGCTTTTTATGACAGCAAATACAACAGATCCTATTCGTGTGCATCTGTATGTGGATACTACAGCTCCAGATTTTATCATCGCCACGGTTAAAGAGCTGTTTATTCCTGCTGATCCTAGTGCTCAGCTGCGTATTTTGAACGTCGACTCGGCAGTAGACAGTCCTGTTGGCATGCGTTTTGAAACAGATTGTGATGTTTGTTTTGTACTCTGTGGTCACCATAGTCAGGCAGCGGCGCATGTTGTTGTCCAGTACCAACAGGCTCATCTGCCCTGTGCGGTGATTGCCCGCTCAAGTGTCGAGGCACCGTATTGTGCATCCGATCCTGATGGCAGCGCGGTGGGGCTTGTCACTGCTGCAGATGCGGCTACACTCAAACAAAAGCTGGCTTCATGGGTAGTAGATGCACTTGCCGAGAAGGGCATTGCATTTGCCCGTGCTTTTACTTTTGCGCGTAAGGCAAAAGTAAACCAATTGGTTCACAGCTGTGCTCTCCAAAATGCTGCAGTAGGTGCTCTGGTGCTCATTCCTGGTGCAGATATGCCTGTTATGACTACCAATCAAATGCGTCTCGCACTTGATATAGCCCGCGTGTATGGGCATGAGCAAGATCTTTCTCGTGTGGGTGATATCGTCGCTGTAGTGGGTGCAGGTTTGGTGTATCGTGGTGCAGCCCGCGCGTTATTAAGCGTTGTTCCTGTTGTTGGCGCTGTAGTAAAGGCATCCGTGGGTTTTGGTGGAACTATTTCCACTGGTCGAGTCCTAGCAGCTCGTTTTGAGCAAGAGGATCGTACTCAGTAAAAATGTAGTTCATGAGTTTTTGTAGTGAATAACAGTAGTTAGCTGGATTTTCTTGTTGACCAAGCTGTCAAGCGATGATAAAGTTACCAGCTGTTGCACTCACTCATAGCAATGAAGGGCATTAAACATGTACGCAATCATTACGACTGGCGGCAAGCAGTATAAGGTTGCCAAGGGCGACGTCATCGACGTAGAGAAGCTCGACGCGCAACCTGGCGATAAGGTTAAGCTTGACGTCCTTATGCTCAGCGACGGCAAGACCGTTGTTGTCGATCCCGAGAAGCTCTCTAAGATGTCTGTACAGGCAGAGGTCGTAGAGCAGTTTAAGGGCGAGAAGCAGCTTGTCTTCAAGTTCCATAAGCGTAAGCGCTATCATCGCCTTAATGGTCACAGGCAGAACCTCACTAAGCTTTCCATCGTAAAGCTTCCTGCTAAGCCTCGTGCCGCTAAGGCCGCATCTACTGCTGACGAGTCCGCAGCAGAGTAGTTCGAGTATTTCCTCGTTGAGTAGAAGGTAGGTTAACATGGCTCACAAGAAAGGTCTCGGCTCCTCTCGTAATGGCCGTGACTCTAATGCACAGCGCCTTGGCACCAAAATTTATGGTGGTCAGGCAATCAAGACTGGTCAGATTATCGTTCGTCAGCGTGGTACCCACATCACTCCTGGTGCTAACGTAGGTCGCGGCAAGGATGATACCTTGTTTGCTCTTGTCGATGGCACAGTAGAGTTTAAGAAGGGTATCAAGCATACCGTTTCTGTTATTCCTGCTCAGGCATAACAAAAGACGTTTGTATGATACCGCGAGACCTCCGACCTAGTCGGGGGTCTTGTTTTGTATGTAGTGGTGCCGTATGGGGTAGTATTGCTGCTAAGACAGTTTGTGTCCGTAGGAGCTAATGCTTCACTAACCCTGCGATTTGATGTTTTGAGTCGCCAAAGAGAGGCTCTCTATCTATGTTTACTGATCTATCACATATCAATGTTATTGGTGGCAATGGCGGCGCCGGCTGTATGTCTTTTCGCCGAGAAGCCCATGTTCCTAAGGGTGGGCCTGATGGCGGCGACGGTGGTCGTGGTGGAGATGTCATTCTTATGGCAGATCCACAACTATCATCGTTGATTGACTATCGCTATAAGCATCATTTTAAGGCTCAGCGTGGTACCCACGGTCAGGGTGCACGTAAGCATGGGAGCGATGGCGAGGATCTTATTTTGCGTGTGCCTCTTGGTACTGTGGTGCGTGAGCTTGATCCCCAAACCATGCAACCGTTATATGACATTGCAGATCTCACACACCCCGGCGAGCGCGTTATTGTTGGTCCTGGTGGTGTGGGCGGTAAAGGTAACATTCACTTTGTAACCTCAACACGTCGTGCTCCCGCTTTTGCCGAGAAGGGCGAACCTGCAATTGAGCATTGGATTGAGCTGGAAATGAAGCTCATGGCAGATGTGGCTTTGGTGGGTATGCCCTCCGTTGGCAAAAGTTCACTGATTTCCCGTATCAGTGCTGCAAAGCCTAAAGTTGCGGATTACCCCTTTACCACACTCGTTCCTCATCTGGGCGTAGTTCGTGCACACGACGAGTCTTCCTTTGTTGTGGCAGACATTCCTGGTTTAATTGAAGGCGCCAGCCAGGGCAAGGGTTTAGGTCATGAATTCTTACGCCATATTGAGCGTACAGCACTGCTTGTTCATATAGTGGATATGACCGGCGGTTTTGAAGAGAGAGATCCGCTTGAGGACTATCGTATCATCACCAATGAGCTGCAGGCTTACGCAGCTGAGTTGGCTGAACGTCCCATGGTTGTTGTGGCAAACAAGATTGATATGCCCCATACCCAAGAGGCTGTTGCTCGTTTGCGCGAGGCAGCGCTTGCGGATGGTCATCCATTCTTTGCAATTTCTACCGTAACAGGTGAGGGTCTTGATGAGCTCATTGGACACTGTGCCAGCCAGGTAGCTCAGCTTCGTAAGCAACTTCAGATAGACAGCTCCACTGCGCCTAACGATAGCATTTGGGAACAGCGGCGTCGTCGCCGTGACAAGGCGTTTAGTATCGAGAATTTAGGCGGTGGCGTGTTCCATGTTACGGGTGCGGCTATTGAGCGCATGGTTATTCAGACTGACTGGGATAACGATGAGGCAATCGTATACCTGCAACACCGCTTTGAGCGCATTGGCTTAGATGATCAGCTTGCAAAGGCTGGCTGTAAGAACGGTGATGAGGTTCGTATTTTAGGCTACTCCTTTGAGTACAATGGATTTTATGATGACGACTTTGCCGAGCTTGTTGATGAAGAGGACGAAAACCTCACCGATGATGATCGTCTGTTGTCATAAGAACCAAGTGCTACGACGGTGTTGGTGTGAGTAACATGCCACGAGTGAATGAGGAGTCAAAGGTGGACGCACAAGTACTTGAAGATCTCGATCTTCCGCTGCTTGGAGCCGATAGTGCAAAAACGTATCGTTTGGGCATCATGGGCGGTACCTTTGATCCCATTCATAATGGGCACCTGGTAGCTGCAGAGCAGGTATTGGGAGATCTGGACCTCGATGTGGTGGTCTTTATGCCTGCCGGAAGCCCTGCTTTTAAGCAGAACGCGAACGTCACCTCTGCAGCAGATCGCTATGCTATGACATTGCTTGCTACAGCTGATAATCCGCACTTTGTAACCAGTCGATTTGAGATTGATCGTAAGGGTATTACCTATACCGCAGATACTCTCAGTACCTTGCGGGAGTTGTATCCATCCAATGTTGAGCTGTACTTTATTACGGGTGCGGACGCTATTATCGACATTGTAAAATGGCATGATGCCAAAAAGATTGCGCGTTTAGCACGTTTAGTTGCCGCTACGAGACCTGGCTATGATCTGGATAATGCAACAGACGTCATATTTAAGTCTCAGATTGATTTTGATGTGACGTATCTTGAGGTTCCGGCATTGGCTATTTCTTCAAGTTATTTGCGGGGACGTATTATGGCTGGTCAGTCGTTAGCGTACTTAACACCAGATTCGGTTATCGGATATATTTCTAAGCGAGGCCTGTATGGACCACAAACTCGTTTATAGTACTGCAGCTCTAGATTTAGAGCCCCACTATAGTTCAGAGCAGCTGGCTGCAATTCGTGGCTATGAAGCAGATTTATGTGCACATATGGAAAAAAATCCGCACCGATTGGCTCATAGTATGTCCGTTGCAAAAACAGCGCAGCATTTAGCACTGGTGTATGGGATTGATCCATACAAAGCACGGGTAGCTGGTATTTTGCATGACTGGGAAAAGGTTAATCCCTTGTCGGTCCAGCTTGCACGGGCGCGTGAGTTCAATTTGGATTTTGGTGTGGATCTGGAGCTGGTGGGCGCTCTGTTGCATGGACCTATCGCCCAAAGGACGCTCGCACAGCGATATCCAGAGCTGGGAGAAGATGTCTTGCAGGCTATAGCACGTCACACCGTTGCACATGAACAGATGTCCGACCTCGATAAGATCGTGTTTGTTGCCGATGCAATAGAGCCGCTCAGGCCATCTGCACAACCTTTGGAGCAGCTGCGCGAACAGGTGGGTGTGGTATCACTTGACAGCTTGTTCTGGGAAACCTTTGTAGAAGGAATTTTATATGTGCTTAGCACCCATCGCTACCTGTATCCTAGAACATTAGAAATATACAATACCCTTGTTTTACAACGTGCCACCGCAAAGGAGCGTGCATGAGCGTTACCCCACTAGAGCTAGCAAAAGTTGCAGCAGCCGCTGCAAACGAGAAAAAAGTCGAGGATATGGTGCTTATTGATGTCTCCGAAACCTCAGACATCTGTGATTACTTTTTGATTTGCACCGCTGCCAATAGTCGCCTTGCGGATTCCGTCATTGATGAGGTGGAAGAAAAAGTCGGCATTAATTGTGCGCAAAAGCCTCTTTCCATTGAGGGTAGGGAAGATAAAACCTGGATTTTGATGGATTATGGTGCTGTTTTGGTTAACGTGTTCTTACCGGAGCAGCGTGATTTTTATCGCTTGGATAAACTGTGGGGAGATGCCCCACGGGTAGAGCTTAGGTTTGACTAAAGAGTCAATTCATAGAAGAGTAGGCTGACAAAGAGTAAAGCAGCTCTTCTTTCGGTTGTCTTAAGAGATGCTGCCCTTACCAGCCGTTGGTTTGGTATCGGTGGTATGACGTTCAAAACGTAGATCGTGCCCATAAGAGAGCGCCTGTGAGCCAAATCGCTTTCGCAGATGATCGTATGTCTCGGCAAGTTTTTGCTTGTCGGGACTTTCTTTTTGGTTGGACTGAACTTGACCCTTTTTGGAATCAGAAGAATCAAAAAGTGAAAGCTGTGCAGGCGCAGTTTCAGAAAAGCCACTTACTCCTATTCCTAAAAGACGAATAGGCATGCCCTCTTTCCATATCTTATGCAAGAGTTTTTTGGCGGTTTCAGCCAATATAGATTGACTGTTTGTGGTGGAAGAAAGCTGAGTTTGCACCGTCTTTTGATGGGCAAAGTCAAACTTTACTTTGAGCGTAATGGTATGTCCTGCCAACTGCTTGGCGCGCAGACGCTCTGCCGTAAGTTCGGCTACGTGGTCTATAGCAGCATAGATCTGTACAGGTGAGAGTAAATCCTGTGCAAAGGTACGTTCGGACGAGACAGACTTTGGCTCATCTTTTTGGGCAAACGGTGTAACCGAACTAACCTCTTTACCAGCAGCACGCAGTAGCATGGTGTGCCCAAAGCTCCCGAATTCTTTTAGTATGATGGTCTTGTCCGTTTGGGCCAGTTGACCCAAGGTAAAGATTTTTAAGTGGTGTAGTTTGTCTGCTGCTGTTTTACCAATCCCACTCATGGCTTCTACGGGTAGAGGAGCTAAAAACGCAGCGCTATCCTCGGGGTAAACCAAGTACAGTCCACAGGGTTTTTTGCGCTCAGAGGCAATCTTGGCAATGGTTTTGTTGGCACCCAAGCCAATGGAGCAGGTAACTCCTAGCTGTGAGACGCGCTGTGAAATACGTTTGCAAATAGCTTCGGGCGATTCTTTTGAATAGCGTCCGGGAGTGATGTCAAAAAACGCCTCATCAATAGAGACCTGTTCTATTAAGGGAGTTTCATCCAAGATACAGGCCATAACTTGCTGGCTTACCTGACGGTACCTGCTAAAGTGCCCAGAGGTCCAAATGGCTTGTGGGCATAAACGACGTGCTTGGGCAGAGGGCATAGCAGAGTGCACACCAAATTTACGTGCCTCATAGGATGCGGTAGAAACCACGCCGCGCTTATCGGCAGAACCACCCACAATAACAGGCTTACCACGCCATTGAGGGTGATCCAGCTGCTCTACCGAGGCAAAAAAGGCATCAAGGTCTAACAAGCCAATAGCACAGCCTTGCCAAGGGCGGTGTGCAGCACCAGAAGATATGTTAAAAACATCACTCATTGCTGCTTATCAATTATAGCTGTCGTAAATGAGGTTTATATACTTACGATAAACGTTGTTCCTTCTTCGGGAGAACTGTCTGCCCAAATGCGACCATTGTGCTCTTGAACAATGTTAGCGGCTATAGCTAAACCAAGGCCGTAGCCACTTGTGGTTTTGGCAGTACGAGCCTTATCGCTGCGATAAAAGCGATCGAATACATGAGGAATGTCTTCTGGTGCAATGTAGCTACCCTTATTGTTAACACGCAGGTATGAGTGGCCAGAATGGGCAGAAAGCGAAATGCTTATTGCCGTGTTTGGTGAGGCATACTTGCACGCGTTATCCACGATAGCGCCAACCATACGCTCAAGGCTTTCTTCATCTCCATGGAGGTGAATTCCCTGAGCGATATTGGTTACCAGCTCAATACCGCGCTCAAAAGCAAGAGCCTCAAACTGTAGTGCGGTTTTCTCGACTACGGAAGAATAATCAACATCTTGGTGAGGATGTGCAGTTGTACCCTCTGCCTCTGCTGCATCCATACGTGCCAGGTCAAGCAGTGCCTGCACTAGGGCTTGCATACGTTGGGCCTCGGTAGAAATACCCGCAATCCATCGTTTGTCCTCTGCAGGAATGGCACTTTGGTTCGTGGAAAGAATTTGTGTGTTGGCAAGAATCACTGCAAGGGGAGTCTTGAGCTCATGCGAGGCATCGGCAATAAATTGACGCTGACTGAGCCAGGCCTTCTCTATGGGGTTAACAGCCCAGTTAGCCACCGCATGCGCAAGCATGATGAGCACCAGCATGGTTCCGATGAATAAAGAGACATTCGCAATTAAATGGCGCTGCAACACGATGTCTATGCTCGATGTATCGGCAACGGCAATGCGGATGTTTTTGTTGGGCAATTCTTTGATGCGCCAACTAAGGTGAGAGGAAGGAAGTTTTCCCGAGGTCATGCCTGTTTGCGTGTATTCAGAAACAATTGACTTTAAAATACTGGTTTCGACCTGGGAAAAGTCATTTTTTTCTTGCAACAGCTCCCCGGTGGTCGTGTTGTAAATTGCACGGGCCACTAACATCTGCAAAGCAATACGTTGATCTGAAAGACTGCGCTGATCTGAGGGACTGGAATCCGTCTTTCCAATGACCAGCTGAACAACGGATACATCACTTACGCCATAATCAAACGTTAGGTCAAGGGAGCTGTTCATAAGCGTATAGGTGTTATAAAAGGAACTAGCAAGCACAACGAACAAAATAACACCCAATAAGGTACTCGTCAGGATGACGTAGCTCCTTTTAAGTCTTTTTATCATGTAACGTTACCTACAAATCTTAGGCTCCGACAATTTGCTCAAGACGATAACCCAGCATGCGTAGGGTAGTGATATGAACCGTAGACTTAAGGTGCGTAATCTTCTTACGCAAGAAGGAGATATATGCCTCCACCGAATTCTCGGAAGCATCGCCATCAATGTTCCAAACGCGGGTGAGAAGATCTTGCTTGGAGATAATTCTGCCCTTTGAGTTCATGAGCATGGACATAACCTCGTACTCTTTTTGAGAAAGGTGCACGGTTTTGTCTCCACAACGAAGATCGTGGGTGGAGAGGTCCAGCATAAGATCACCAAAGCTCAGCTCATCAATGACGACGTCTCCCTGCCGACGCGTAAGCGCACGAACGCGGGCGACAAGCTCTATGCCTTCAAACGGTTTGGTCATGTAGTCGTCCGCACCGGCATTAAGGCCTTCGACCTTATCGGCGATTTGCGTGCGTGCCGTAAGTATGAGCACAGGAAGGGAGTTGCCTTTCTCGCGCATCTTGGATACGAGGGTCATGCCATCCATTTTGGGAAGCATAATATCTAGTACTATTGCGTCAAATCTGCCGCTATTTGCCTCTTCCAGACCAGCCTGACCATCATAGGCAGCCTCTGCTTTAAAGCCGCTGTCCTCAAGAATTTTGCAGATTGCATCAGACATGTTTTTCTCGTCTTCGCATACCAAAATATTCATTGGGAACCTCCTTTGTTATAGCTGGTTCATACTGTTGTATGAACCTTTATTTCGTATAACAAGAATATACACTTTCAGGTTCCTAAAAAAAGTGCTTTTCGTAAGAATTTATTTAATATTTTTTACGAACTTGCAGACGTGCTTTTCAGATGCGGATTTATGTCATATTATTATCTATTGCTGTATGTAGCTTTGCGGCAAACCAATTCTGATTACCCGTGCCGCATTCGTTTAAAGAGGAGTTTTACTTTGGCAGTCAAGATTCGTTTGGCCCGTCATGGTGCCAAGAAGCGTCCCTTCTATCGCGTCGTTGTTGCAGATGGCCGTATGCCTCGCGATGGTCGTTACATCGAGTTGGTTGGTCGCTATAACCCCCTTACCACCCCTAAGACCATCGAGATTGATCTCGAGAAGGTAGATGCATGGGTAGCAAAGGGCGCACAACCCACCAATGCCGTTGCTCATCTTATTGATATTGCTCGTGGCGCCGCTCCAGAGCCTTCCAAAAAGGACAAAAAGTCCAAGAAGCAGATTGCAAAGGATGCCGCCGCTGCTGAGGAAGCTGCTGCTGCCGCAGAGTCTGCAGAGTAATTATGTCTTTTGATGCGGAAGAGGAGTACACCCTTACTGCTGATGAGGGAAGTGCCTCTGAGGGTTTGCCATCAGACCAAGTGGCAGATCTTGTTGAGTATGTTGTTTGTGGTTTAGTAGACGACGTCAATTCCGTGTCGCTTGATGTTACCGATAGCGACGATGGAACGCTCATCGAGGTATCGTGCTCTGAAGAAGACACAGGCAAGGTAATTGGTAAGCGCGGGCGAACCATTAAGGCAATTCGTACCCTTGCGCGCGCCTTGGGTCAGCGTGTTGGCACATCGGTTGAGGTAGAAGTTCTAGGTTAGGCATCTTACAGTGTTTAAAGAGCTTAAACCCATAGCTCGTGTGGCAAAAACACATGGTAAAAAGGGGGAGGTCGTATGTGTTCCTGCAGACGGCCTTCCCCTTCTTCTGCATGTTGGCATGTGTGTGTGCATACTGCCGCCTGAGCTCAAAGGTAAAAGATGGTATACCGTGCAGGCTGCAAGCGATAGCAGCGTTGGGCAGTTGGTGCAGTTTGAAGAAGTATCAAACATGTCTTACGCTGAGGAGCTTGTGGGCAAGACGGTCATGGCTTGTGTTCAGGACTTGCCAAAAGACATAGACCTGCAAGATCCAGATGTGCTTCTCGGTAAAGAAGTGTATGACAAGCAAGTTGGTTACCTAGGCATGATAAAAGAGATCATGCGCGGACCTGCCCAGGACGTTTGGGTTATGTACGGTCCCTTTGGTGAGGTACTGCTGCCAGCGGTTGCAGAATTTATTATAGGTTTTGATGAGCAGGGTGCTCTTCATGTGGATGCGCCTCATGGTCTTATTGAGGATTAAAGGAGCCAAGAGTGACGCCTTCATATGAAGCTCTGAGCGTAATTCCAGAAGTTTTTGATTCCTATTTTGCAGCCTCAATTTTAGGCAAGGCCCAGGCACGTGGCATTTTTTCTTTTACGGCGCACAATTTGCGAGACTGGACGCATGATCGTCATAAAACAGTAGATGATGCCCCCTTTGGTGGTGGCGCGGGCATGCTTATGAAGCCTGCTCCGATTTTTGAAGCGCTGGACAGCCTTTGTGATGTCTCGTTGGAAAAACCGCATGTGGTGTTCTTTACACCTACAGGTACTCCGTTTACGCAAACGGTTGCTGAGCGCCTGAGCAAGAAGCCCCGCATTATCTTTATGTGTGGCCGTTATGAAGGCATGGATCAGCGCGCCTATTCCTTGGCGGACGAGGAGCTTTCGTTAGGGGATTATGTTCTGACGGGTGGCGAGCTTGCCTGCATGGTTGTGGTCGATGCAATCGTGCGCCTGCTTCCTGGAGCGCTTGGAGATGAAGCGAGTGCACAGGATGAATCGTTTTCTGATGGACTGCTTGAATACGAGCAATACACCAGACCTTCGAGCTATCGTGGGTTGGATGTGCCCGACGTGCTATTGTCGGGTGATCATGGCAAGATTGCAGCCTGGAGACGTGCAAATGCTTTGGAGCGTACCGTTTTACGTCGTCCCGACTTGCTTGAGCACGCTACTCTATCTAAGGAGGAGCAGCTGTTTGCTCAACAGGTATTGGATGCTCAGATAAAGGAGAACGAGAAGAGCGATGAGTCTCGACACTATCGATAAGACCAATGAGTCTATCGACGAGAAAATCGAAAAGACAGAACCACCTAAAACGGGCACACCGTGGTATGTGCAAACGATAGGTATAGTGGTTGCTGCACTGATATTGTCTGTGTTCATCCGTGTGTTTGTAGCGGAAGTTTTTATCGTCCCTTCGGGTTCCATGCTTCAAACCATTCAGCTGGGTGATCGTTTGGTGGGCGAGAAAATCACGTATCACTTTACCCAGCCCAAAGCAGGAGACGTTATTACGTTCAAAAGCCCGGAAGACAACAGCACCATCCTTGTCAAACGCGTTATTGCCACAGGCGGTCAAACAGTTACCATGCAAGATGGCAAAGTCTTAGTGGACGGGAAAGCATTGGATGAGCCCTATACGGCTGGCAAGCTTTCGTATCCGCTGGATAAGACTATTGTAGAAGGTGGATTGTCCTATCCGTACACCGTCCCCGAAGGATATGTGTGGGTCATGGGGGACAATCGTACCAATTCACTTGATTCTCGTTATTTTGGTGCTGTTTCGGTAGCTAATATTACTTCTCACTGTCTGTTTATTTATTGGCCCTTTGAAGACGCAAGTACGCTGTAGCACGTACGCGGTCATTCCATAAGGAAAGGTATGTGGCATATGAGCAATACGCCCCTTACATTCCAAGATATGATCTTGGCACTAGAACACTATTGGGCAGAACAGGGCTGCACGGTTATGCAACCCTATGATAGCGAGGTAGGTGCTGGTACCTTCCATACGGCAACTTTGTTGCGTTCGCTTGGTCCTGCTGCGTGGCGTTGCTGCTATCCGCAGCCTTGCCGTCGTCCTACGGATGGTAGGTATGGCGAAAACCCCAATCGTATGCAGCACTATTATCAGTTCCAGGTAGTTCTCAAGCCGTCTCCTGCAGATTCTCAGGATTTGTATCTGGGTTCACTGAAGGCCATTGGTCTTGACCCTGCCCAGCATGACGTGCGCTTTGTAGAAGATGACTGGGAAAGCCCTACGCTTGGTGCTTGGGGTCTGGGCTGGGAAGTCTGGATGGATGGCATGGAGGTTACACAGTTTACGTACTTCCAGCAAGTAGGTGGCATTGAAGTAAATCCTATTCCTGTTGAGATTACCTATGGCCTGGAGCGTATTGCAATGTATGCCCAAGGTGTTAACTCGGTATATGACATTGTATGGAGCTATCTTCCTGACGGAACTCCCATGACCTATGGTGAAGTCTTCCTAGAAAATGAACGGGAATTTTCTGAGTACAACTTTGAAGTAGCAGATGTGGCTTTGATGCGTCGTAAGTTTGATGAGTATGAGGCAGAATGTCAGGCATGCCTTGATCGCAAGTTGCCACTTCCTGCATATGATTGCGTGATGAAATGCAGCCACGCCTTTAATTTGCTTGACTCTCGTGGTGCTATCTCTGCTACGGAGCGTGCAAATTATATTTTACGTGTTCGTAGCATAGCCAAACGTTGTTGTGAGTGCTATTTGGCAGAGGTTGCTTGTGCATCTAGTGATGTCAAGCAGGTAGGAGGGGTAGCCTAATGGCTCAAACACAGGATTTTTTGCTCGAAATTGGTACAGAGGAAATGCCCTCGGCACCCTTGAATAATGCCTGCACTCAGCTTAGTAAGCTTATGACCAAGGCTCTTGATGAAGCCGGTCTAGCGCACGGTGCCATTCGTGTTATTAGCAGTCCTCGCCGTTTGGCGGTTTTGGTGGAGGATCTTTCGGTGGCAACCGAGGAAATCCATGAGGTTAAGCGTGGTCCTGCAAAGGCAATTGCGCTTGATGCAGACGGTGCGTATACAAAGGCTGCCGCTGGTTTTGCCCACAAATGCGGGATTGAACCTGCTCAGTTGGTATGTAAGATGGACGATGATGGCCGTGAGTATGTCTTTGCAGAAATTAACATCGCTTCTCGTCCTGCCAAGCCTATTTTGACCTCGCTGTGCCACGATCTTATCGGCACGATTGAGTGGCCTAACTATCGCAGCCAACGTTGGGGTTGTGTTCGAGAGTCTTTTGTACGTCCTATTCGTTGGATTTGTGCACTGTTGGGCTCTGAAGTTGTGCCCGTACACTACGGTGATGTGAGTGCTTCCAATACTACGCGCGGGCATCGGGTGCTTTCTGAGGGTACCTATACGGTTGCCTCTCCCGCTGTGTATGAAGAGGTTCTTAAAGAGGCACATGTGCTTGATGCACCAGAGCGTGCTCAGCGTATTCGTGAGCAGATTGCACAGGTGCAAGCGGCGCGTCCAGGCAGTCATGTTGACACCCCTCAGCGCACGTTTGATGAGGTAGTTAATCTGTGCGAGTGGCCTACGGTTATGGTCGGCAGCTTTGATGAGGAATTTCTTGCTGTTCCTCACGAGATTATCTGTGAATCCATGCTTTCCAATCAGCGCTATTTCCCCATCTATGATGCAGAGGGCAAGCTTACGCGCGAGTTTGTTGTTGTTTCCAATGGAGATCCTACATACGAGAAGACCATCGTTAATGGCAATGAGCGCGTAGTGCGCGCCCGCTTGGACGATGCAAAGTTTTTCTATGAAGAGGACCTTAAGGTTGAGCTGGATGAATTTGTCCAGCGTTTGGACCGCGTTGTTTTCCAAGAAAAGCTTGGTACCGTTTTGCAAAAGGTTGAGCGCATGGAGCGCATTGCACGCGCTGCAGCTCAGGCCATCAAGCTGGATGAGGCACAAACCACGCAGGTTGTTCGTGCGGCTCATTTGGCAAAGGCGGACTTGGTAAGTCAAGCAGTCATTGAGTTCACGAGCCAACAGGGTGTTATGGGTGGCTATTATGCGCAGGCAGCTCAAGAGGATCCCCAGGTAGCCATTGCAGTAGCACAGCACTACCGCCCTCGCTTTGCTGGTGATGTTTTGCCTGAAAATACCTATGGTAAGCTGGTTGCTTTAGCGGATAAGTTAGATACCGTTGCTGCTCTGTTTGCGATAGGGGAGCCTCCTACGGGTTCATCCGATCCCTTTGCGGTGCGTCGTGCTGCCATTGGCATTATTGCGCTTTTGCGCGCATTGCCTGCAGTGCAGCTGCGTGCTCTTATCGACTGCGCTCTTGATGGGCTTGCACAGCAGGGTATATCTTTTGATAAGAACGATGTTGCGGTGCAGGTAGCCAATTTCTTTGGTGGCCGCCTGGCAACTATTGCCAAAGATGAAGGCGCCAAGCCCGATACCATTGAGGCGGTTAGTGCCGTTGGCATCATTGATCCGCAAGAGTTTCTTAATCGCGTTGCCGCTCTTGATCAGGCGCGTGCAACCAACCCAGAGCTCTTTTTGGCACTGGCCGGTGCGTTTGCCCGTGCTTCTCACTTGGCCGATGCATCCCTGGGCAGCCAGGTTGATGTTTCTATTCTGACCGATCCCGAGCAACAGTTGCTTCATTCCATCAGCTCTGCCGAGAAAAACGTTGGAGAAGCGATGGAGGCGGGCAACTTTGCCGAAGCTTTACACGCGCTTGCCCAACTGAAGGGCCCCATCGACCGATTCTTTGATGAAGTCATGGTCATGGACAAGGATGATACAGTTAGGAATAATCGTTTGAGACTGTTGAATCGTTTTTGCAACGTCTTTGCTGACGTAGCTAATATTGGAGCCCTGGCTCGCAAGAACTAGGTGCTTATTGAAAGGAATGCATGACGTGAAGGCAAACTTTGATCTTGTTGACGACACAGCCTGTGAGGACGTGCCTGTCGTACATATCTTGTCGGACTCTTTAGGTGATACCGCAAGTGAGGTAGTAAATGCCGCCGCCTGTCAGTTCCCCGATGAGTCCATTCGTATTGAGCGTTTGGCAAAAGTTTCCAATATCGAGCAGGTCCGTGAGTATTTAGACAGCCTGGATGATCCCGACAAGCAAACCGCTGTGTTCCACACCATTGTTGATGCCCGCTTGCGTGCCGATGTCCGCCGCGAGCTTGATCACAGGGGCATTCCTTCCATTGATTTGATGGGTCCTGCCATCACGGTTATGTCAAGCTTGACGGGTGAGGAGCCCAAGAACATTCCTGGTGTTATCCACAACACCGACGATCGGTATTTCCGTCGCGTTGAAGCCATGGAGTTCTTTGTTGAGCATGATGATGGCCGCAATCCACAGGATTTGGGTATGGCGGACGTTATCTTGGTGGGTGTTTCTCGTACCTCTAAGACACCACTGTCCATGTATCTTGCATTTTTGGGCTTTAAGGTGGCCAATGTACCTCTGGCCTTGGGTGTTGAGCCCCCTGCGGAGCTTTTGAATGTCAGTCCTTCCAACGTCTTTGGTTTAGTGTCCTCTACGGATGTATTGGCCGCTATTCGCCAGCGCCGCCTGTCTGATGATGCTGCCTTTGCCATTGCTGGCTCCTACGCAGATCCCCAAGAGATTGATGTAGAGCAGGATGAGGCGCGTAAATTTATGAAGCGTTTAGGCTGCATTATCATTAATACTGAGGGTAAAGCAGTGGAAGAAACCGCATCAGAAATTATCGAGCATATAGAATCTATTCGTAAGACGCGCGCCGCCCTGTCAGAGTAGTGTGGGGCAGTCTTAGCTGGCCGTATAAAGGCTTACTCGAATATACATAGGATGCACAGGAGATGTTCATAGCATCTCCTGTTTTTTATAACTCAGCACCAATATTGCATCTCTTTTTCGTCCGTCTACGGAAAATATGAGCCTATGAGCGGTTTTCGCTGTCCCAAATTTGTCCCTATTGGTAACAATTGGACTAAGACTTTACGTGTAGAGCGTGAGCTGGTTGCATACGTTGTGTGCATGGACCCAAGGAGTGTAAATGGCTGATACAAAACATGTTTACCGCTTTGGTAAAAACGCCGAAGGCGTTGATGTTACTGAAGCAGCAGGAAAAACAGTCGATGAAGCCAAGTACATTGTCGGCGGCAAAGGTGCAAACCTTGCCGAGATGGCTCGTATTGGCCTTCCGGTTCCTCCAGGATTTTCCATTACGTGCCAGACCTGTGTAGCGTATTCCAGCGCTGGCAATACCTGGACTGATCAGGCGGTTTTGGATGAGATTGATGCCGCACGAGAAGATCTTGAGCAGCGTATGGGCAAAAAGCTGGGCGATCCAAAGGATCCTCTGCTTGTTTCCGTTCGTTCTGGTGCACCGTTCTCCATGCCTGGCATGATGGATACCGTCCTCAATCTTGGTCTTAACGATGTTTCCGTCAATGGTCTTATCGCTCAGACTGAAAATCCTCGCTTTGGTTGGGACTCATATCGTCGCTTTATCCAGATGTTCTCCAATGTTGTTATGGGTGTAGATGCGGATCTGTTTGAGAATGCCATTACCTCCCGTAAGTTGGCTAAGGGCGTTAAAAGCGATACAGATTTGACCGCTGATGACCTAAAGGATCTGGCTGGTCAGTTCAAGGAGATTTTCTCCAAGCATGTGGATGCTAAGGAGCATCCCGAGGTTGTGGATGCTTCCGGTAAAGTCTCCTTCCCTCAAGATCCTCAGCTGCAGCTCAAGCTTGCTATCGAGGCAGTATTTGGCAGCTGGATGAACAGCCGTGCCATTTTGTATCGTAAACAGAACAAGATTTCTGATGATCTTGGTACTGCTGTAAACGTACAGGTCATGGTCTTTGGTAATAAGGGTGAGACCTCTGCTACCGGTGTTGCCTTTACACGTAACCCCGCAGATGGCACCAATGAGCGCTATGGTGACTTCTTGGTTAACGCTCAGGGTGAGGACGTTGTTGCAGGTATTCGCAATACTGAGCCCATTGATGACCTTATCAAGATGCCTGCCTTTAAGCAGTCTGGCGAGGAGCTCTTCCATATCTTTGAGGTGCTGGAAGATCACTACCGCGACATGATGGATATTGAGTTTACTATCGAGCAGGGCAAGCTTTGGATGCTTCAGACCCGTATTGGTAAGCGTACCGCTCTGTCTGCTCTTAAGGTTGCCATTGATATGCAGCGCGAGGGCCGCATCTCTAAGGAAGAGGCTGTACTTCGCGTGAATCCTTCTCAGCTGGATCAGTTGCTGCATCCACAGCTTGACCCCAGTGCCAAGGTTGAAGTTTTGGCTACCGGCCTTAACGCAAGTCCTGGTGCCGCTGTTGGCGAGGTTGTTTTCTCGTCTGATGATGCCGTTGCCTTTGCAGAGCAAAATCGTCCCTGCATTTTGGTTCGTTGGGAAACAAACCCCGATGACCTCAAGGGTATGGTTGCCGCAGAGGGCATCCTTACCAGCCACGGTGGAAAGACCAGCCACGCAGCCGTTATCGCTCGTGGCATGGGTTCTCCTTGCGTGTGCGGCGTAGAAGCGCTCAAGATAGATGCTACACGCAAGGAAGCGCGTGTTTCTGGCACCAATGTTGTTTTGCATGAGGGCGATGTCATTTCCATTGACGGTACCACCGGTCGTGTGGTTCTTGGCTCGGTTGCACTGGTTCGCCCTGATCTTAGTGGTGATCTTGAGGTTATTCTCGAGTGGGCGGATGAGATCCGTCTGGATGCTTCTCGCGGTCGCAACATTGGCGTCCGTGCAAATGCGGATAACCCTGATGATGCCCAGCTTTCTCGTGACTTTGGTGCAGAAGGAATTGGTCTGTGCCGTACCGAGCACATGTTCTTGGGTGAGCGCAAGCAGATCATTCAATCCTTTATCTTGGCTGAGTCTGACGGCGTAAAGGAGCATGCATTAGGTCAGCTTCTGGATGCCCAGAAGGGCGACTTCCTGGGTATGTTTGAGGCCATGAACGGACGCACCGTTATTGTGCGTTTGCTCGATCCTCCTCTGCACGAGTTCTTGGACAATCCACGCGCCATTGCGGTAGAGCTTGCTCACATGGAGGAGCAGGGTGCTCCTAAGTCTCAAATTGCCGAGAAGCGCAGCCTGCTGCGTCGTATTGATGCCATGGTTGAGGCCAACCCCATGCTTGGCCTGCGCGGTTGCCGTTTGGGCATTGTCTATCCTGAGCTGATTGACATGCAGATTCGCGCTATTGCCTCCGCTACTGCAGAGCTTAAGAGTCGTGGCCTTGATCCTAAGCCCGAGGTCATGGTGCCTTTGATTTCCACCGCAGAAGAGCTTATTCAGCTCCGTGCTCAGATTGAGAAGGACATTGAAGAAGTAGGCGCTCGCTATGGTATTGATCTGGATATTCCTATCGGTACCATGATTGAGCTCCCGCGCGCTGCTCTTGAGGCGGATGAAATTGGTAAGTATGCTGACTTCTTCAGCTTTGGTACGAACGACCTTACGCAGACAACCTTTGGTTTTTCTCGCGATGACGTTGAGAGTGCCTTTATCCCAACCTACCTCCGTCGCAAGATTTTGGCCTCCAACCCCTTTGAGACGCTTGATAGCGGCGTAAACAAGCTGGTCAAGATTGCACTTGAAAGCGGTCGCGCTGCCAATCCTAAGATTGTTTGCGGCGTTTGCGGTGAGACCGGCGGCGATCCTGAGTCCATTCACAGCTATTACGAGGATGGCTTGGACTACGTCAGTTGCTCGCCGTATCGTGTGCCCATTGCACGTCTGACAGCTGCTCAGGCAAAGATTTTGGCAAATGGCGGCGCTGTAGAGCGCGACGTGTAAGCATATGTAGGAAGCTTTGTGAGGGGATGGGTTGTAAAACTCCTCCCTTTTTGCTGCATACACAGCGTTGCTGCTACACTGCTAGCAGAAAGGAGAAAGTATGTCCAATCAAACTCAGTTGGCTTATCGAGAAGTGCTTGAACAACGCGAGCACGAAATCCTGTCTGAGTATGCAGCATTTTCTGACATGACCGTGGGTCGTCTGCACGATGAGGAGCCCGATCTGTACCGCACGAGCTTCCAGCGTGATCGTGATCGTATCTTGCATTGCAAAAGTTTTAGACGTCTAGCGCATAAAACGCAGGTTTTTCTCGCGCCCGAAGGCGATCATTATCGTACGCGCTTGACGCACTCACTTGAGGTCACGCAAATTGCCCGTGCTATTGCTCGACCTTTGCGTCTTAATGAGGACTTAACCGAGGCAATTGCTCTGGGGCATGATCTTGGTCACACGCCCTTTGGTCATACGGGGGAGCGCACGCTTTCCAGGGCGCTTGCGGAATTTAGGCATCAGCCTGCAGACGAAAAAGGCCTCACACAGCAGTCTCTTATTTTTAAGCACAACGAGCAAAGTGCACGTATTGTTGATTTACTCGAGAAAAACGGACGAGGGCTTAATCTTACGCGTGAGGTTGTAGATGGTATTGTCTGCCACACTGGCAAGCAAAAAGCCATGACACGAGAAGGTCAAATTGTGGCCTTAGCAGATCGCATTGCGTATGTTTCCCACGATATTGATGATGCAACGCGTGCAGGTCTTTTATTCGAAGAGGATTTACCTCACGGGCCACGTCAAGTACTGGGAACGTGTTCCTCACAACGCATTGCCACGATGGTTGAAGATGTAATTGCCACCAGTCAGGCACAAAACGATATTTGCATGTCTCCCCAGGTGTTTGAGGCTATGATGGAGCTGCGTCGCTTTTTGAATGACAATATCTATACAAAAAGTGATGCCAAGGTGGAAGAACCTAAGGCAAATCAACTGCTTTATCTGCTCTTTTTCTATTTTGTAGAGCATATTGATGCAATTCCTGCGGAGTATCGTATTCATGATCAGGACAAACCTGAGATTCAAGTGGCTGATTTTATCGCTGGTATGACGGACCGCTATGCCATTAGAACCTTCCAAAACCTTATGGTTCCCCGCGCATGGCGAATGGGAGGTTCTTTATGAGTTTTGGAAAAGTGATTCGTATTGTGATGTCGCTACTCATTGTAGCGGCAGGTGCGACGGCGGTCTATCTTGCTTACACCGGTACACCGCTTCCGTTTATTCAGGGGTCTGCAAATAGCACGGATACGCTTAAGGAGCAAGATACCCCTCAGGAAAAAAGTCTTGATGATTACAGCTGGGCTGAACTGTCTCAGATTTCTAAAGAGATAGCTGCGGCTTCCACTGATGATCAGGCACGTGCTCTTGCGCAAAAATATAAGTTGGTGGACGAGCAGGGCAAGCTAAGCGATGAAGAGGTTCGTCTTGAACTCAGCGATGGTAGCGTTGCGTCCGCTCAACTGGTAGGTATTCGTCATGATGATATGTCAGATGGTTCAGGTAAGGCGGGTTTGACCTTTGTAACAAAGCAGGCGCTGGATCAGCACAGTATGAATGCCTCTGCTGATAACGCGGGCGGTTGGGAAGCATCAGAAATGCGCAGTTGGTTAGCGTCAACCGTGCTACCCAAGTTCCCTGCAGAGCTTCAATCGACGATTGTTTCTGTTAAAAAAGCTACGAACAATACAGGCAATACTCGTGATGCTTCCACGGTGAGCACAACTGATGACAAGCTGTGGCTTTTATCGGCAACGGAAGTCTGTGGCAAGATTGATTGGTTTGCACATGAGTATGGCAACCAGTATGCCTATCTTGATGACGTGGTTAATGCAGAAGGCACGCAGTATGAACGCTATACCAGTGAAGGAATTACGCCTCATTCTGATCCGTCAGGTACTTTGATTAAGAATTATCAAAGTGAGAAGTCTGCATGGTGGTACCGCTCGGCCTTCTTCTTTGTGTATGAAGGTTTGGAGCATCGTTACTTTTATAACGTACTTCCTACTGGTTACCCCTATGCTTATTCTGCTCCTAATGAGCAGTTGGGTGTTGTGGTGGGTTTTTGCATTTAGATGCTAAAAACCAATTATCACTTGCGCTCTGAAGTTGCTTAGATATACTGGACAGCTGTGTGTAAAACTATGTGTCGTCCGCTTGTGCGCCGGCACCTCTAGAGACGAGGATTCTAATGGATTACATTCGTGCTATTGAGCGTCAGCAGATCCGCGAGGATATCCCTACGCTGCAGGTTGGTGACAATGTAAAGGTTCACTATCGCATTAAGGAAGGCGATCGTGAGCGTGTACAGGTATTCCAGGGTGATATTATTCGCCTTTCTGGTGCTGGTTCTCGTGAGACCTTTACCGTTCGTAAGCTCAGCTTTGGTGTTGGCGTAGAGCGTACCTTCCTCGTACACAGCCCCAAGATTGCTAAGCTTGAGGTTGTACGTCATGGTGATGTTCGTCGTGCTAAGCTTTACTACCTGCGTGATCGCGTTGGTAAGGCAGCTCGTATTCGCGAGAAGCGCTAGACCGCTCGGTTTTCATGAGCTTGTTTATAAAGCCGTCCTTTTGGGGCGGCTTTTTACTTATCCAGATAATAGGGTATCCTGTGGCGTATAGGATACAGGACACAATTCACATAGTAGTAAAGGGGTTCTTATGGGGGCATATGGTCAGGCGCGTCCAGGTACGGCACGTGAGATCTGTGCTCTTTTATCCGATGCTCCCTTTGATGAAATCCCTGTCTTAGCTCAGCGGTATAGCGAGGATCCCCGTACGCAGGTCAAGCATGCTGTTGGCGTTGCTTTACGGCGCTACGAGAAGGAAACTGCAGAGCGTACGCGCGTAGTAACTATGTATCAGAAGATGCAAGAGTATGGCGGCCAGGGTATGGTACTGGGCGTAGATGAGGTGGGTCGTGGCGCGGTAGCAGGTCCACTTACGGTGTGTGCTGTGGCACTTCCAGCAGAGCCCATCATTTGGGGCATTAATGACTCCAAACAGCTTACTGCTGCACGCAGAGAAGCCCTTGCAGCGCAAATAGCACAACACGCACTTGCCATTGGCATTTCACATATAGAGCCTTCTTCCATTGACGCTGCAGGCATGGCCACATCACTTCGTATGGCCATGGCAAGCGCAATTAAAAATACGGGTGTGCAGGCAGACGCTGTGTTGATTGATGGCAATCCCGTACAGGTACATCCAAAAGAGCGCTGTGTTGTTAAGGGTGACGCTACGATTGCCTGTATTGCTGCTGCCTCCATTGTTGCAAAAGTTACGCGTGACGCTCTAATGGTTGCCTATGACGCAGAATATCCAGGCTATCATTTTGCAGAATCTAAAGGGTATGCCTCTTCAGAACATATTGCTGCTATCAAAGCAAAGGGCCTATGTCCCATCCATCGCGTCTCATTTTGCGGCAATTTCTTAGAGACGCCACCTCTCTTTTAACATTGCAACTGGTAGTGTTTGTCTCTTGTTGTTAGTTGTTTGGTTTGTGTAAGGCCTGTTTGTCATGCTGTGTGTGTAGAACTCTTTAAAGGAGGCAGCATGCATGATAGTTCTTCAAAAGCGCAAGAAAAAACTAAGGGCCGCATATATACCAAACCTATTACAGATTACTCAGCCCAAGAGGTTGGGCGTGAGGGAGAAAACATCGCCCAGCAATACCTCATTAAACGTGGATACACTATCCGCGCCACCAATCTCAAGATTGCGGGAGTAGAGATTGATATCGTTGCACAGAGCAACCAAAATGACACACTTGTTAATGTGGGAGAAGCACGAGAGCTTGTCCTTATCGAGGTAAAGACACGCGTGTGCCTGTGCAAGGACACAGAAGATACCTATCCCGAATATGCTGTCGATAGGCGCAAGCAAGCGCGCTATGCAAGGGCAGCGCAGGCGTTTGAAAGCTGTTTTGATTACAGTAGGCCCATACGCTTTGACGTTATTTCCATTCAGCTTATGAACGACAATCTTGCACGCATTCATCATAGTATTGGTGCCTTTGAAGTAGATGAACAGCAATGGCAGTGACAATTCATGCAGCAATTTTAAGAGGTATTACGGCTATTCCCATAGAGATTGAGGTTGGCTTATCTGGTGGCATTCCAGGTCTTACTATTGTTGGAATGCCCGATGCTGCGGTGTTGGAGGCGCGCTCACGTATACGTTGTGCCATGCGCGCAACGGGATTTTCCGTTCCACGGATGCATGTGACGGTTAATTTATCTCCTAGTGATATACGCAAATCGGGAAGTGGCTTAGACCTGCCCATTGCTGCCGCAATTCTTTGCGCGACACAGCAAATTCCTTGTTCTGCTTTTGATGAGTTTTTAGTTGTTGGAGAACTTTCACTGGATGGTAAGGTGTGTCCCGTGCGTGGAGAGTCTGCCTATGAACGGTACTGCCAAACGAATACTATGAATTTATGTGGAGCGTTGCAAACAAGTTCCTATGGGTGGAGTGTTCATACCCTTGCAGATTTACGCAGTCCTGCCAAAGCCAAAGAGCTTACGCATTCCTCTGCAGCAGTTGATAGTTACTTTACTTCTGAGATAGATGAGGTGGGGGACTACAATCAAGTGTACGGACAAGAGTTAGTCAAACGTGCGCTTGTCATTTCTGCAGTGGGTAAACATGGATTGCTCATGGTTGGACCACCTGGCGTAGGCAAAACTATGCTTGCACGTTGTCTTCCTCAAATCTTGCCACCCTTAACTCAAAAAGAACGACAAGAATCGTTGCTTATCCACTCCGTTGCAGGATTGCCAACACATAAAATCGCTCAAGGAATACCAGCCTTTAGAGCACCACACCATTCCATTTCTATGGCAGGAATGGTAGGTGGAGGACGACCTGTTATGCCCGGTGAAATTTCTTTAGCACACAAAGGCGTACTTTTTTTGGATGAAATACCAGAATTTGCCTCCAATACACTCCAAGTGTTACGGCAACCTATTGAACAAAAATTGGTACGTCTTGTTCGTGCAGATGGTGTCTACGAATTTCCGTCCGATTTCTTACTCATAGCTGCTGCTAACGTAATCCTTCTGAGCTTGATACTTATACATAGCACAGAATGCCTGCAAAAGCCCAGCATTTCAGCTATTTTTCGGCTTTTATTGATTGCCGTCTTAGAAGCACTTTGGGAACTTGTGATAGAAAGTCGTACACACTTAATGGGGGTGTGCATAAAAGTAAACGATAGCTATTCAATCGTTTACTGATAAGGAGGAGCAGATGAGTGAATTCAAAAATAGGAATTTAAAGGTCTACAGTTTTGGCAACAGCTGGAAAAATGAGTCACCAAGAATTCTCCTTCAAGGCAGGTGGCTGGAGGCAGCGGGCTTTGAAATTGGCGATCATGTTGTTGTTGAACCGAGCGATGGGAGACTGGTTATTTCAAAATTAAATTATGAGGCATAAATTCCTCGTGGCGGTAGTCACCTCCCTCATACATATTTGTATAATCAAAAAAGTAATTACAATATTAGTGACAATATGCCCATCAGCTGGTATAATGATGTTTAGTCTGGGGGTAACTATGAATAACTCTGAACAGAAAAAAGTAATGAAGTTTTACAATATGTCCGCTTTTTTGAAGGGACAGTCTTCCAAAATCATCACATCATTGTCCGAAGATGACGATGCCGCCTTCATCTTGAAGAACGGAAAACCGCTGGCTGTTCTTATCTCCAACGAACGCTATGAGAGGCTGCTGGCAGCCGGTATTGATATTTTAGAATATTAAAAGCAAAGAGGGATTGTTGAATGGCCGTGAAAAAGACAGAGCTATATTCGCTTCTATGGGAAGCGTGTGACAAATTAAGAGGTGGCGTAGAGCCGGCAAGGTATAAGGATTATGTGCTTGTGCTCTTGTTCTTCAAATACGTATCAGACAGGTATAAGGGGACCCGATATGGTGAGTTCACTGTAAGTCCGGGAGCTTCTTTTGATGACCTGATTTCCGCCAAAGGCAAAAAGGATGTCGGTGAGCGAGTAGACACCATCCTGTCCAAGTTCTTGGAAGATAACCAACTGCAGGGTTCTCTTCCCGAGGTGAGCTTCAATGATGAAGCAGAGCTTGGTAAAGGTAAGGAACTGGTCGACAAGGTTTCCGGCCTGATTGGTGTGTTCCAAAACCCGGCGATCGATTTCAAAAATAACCGTGCCAGCGGGGACGACATTATCGGAGACGCTTACGAGTTCTTCATGATGAAGTTTGCCCAAGAGTCCGGCAAGAGTAAAGGCCAGTTTTATACACCGAGCGAAGTCTCTCGCACGATAGCTCGGCTGCTGGGAATCAGTCACATTAAGCAGTCTGTTGATAAGAAATGGACGCTCTACGATCCAGCAGCAGGTTCAGGGAGTCTATTAATTCGGGCAGCCGACGAGGCTCCAAAGGATGCCAACGGCGACAGCATCGTCACGATTTATGGTCAAGAAAAAGATCACGCTACGGCAGGTCTTGCCAAAATGAACCTGATCCTGCATCAAAAGGGCACGGGAGAAATCAAAACCGACTCAACCCTCTACGAACCACAGTTTTTAGATGAGTTCGGTCAGCTCCGCCAGTTTGATTTCGTGGTCATGAACCCGCCTTTTTCCGACAAGTCTTGGTCGGACGG
The DNA here is from genome assembly GCF_000364325.1 of Atopobium minutum 10063974. Classification (NCBI taxonomy): domain Bacteria; kingdom Bacillati; phylum Actinomycetota; class Coriobacteriia; order Coriobacteriales; family Atopobiaceae; genus Atopobium; species Atopobium minutum. The sequence continues at coordinate 1,047,689 of NZ_KB822533.1, read as the reverse complement.
GATTAATCCAGAACATGATAAATATGGACGCTTCAAGGGTTATGGGATACCTCCGGAAAAGAACGGCGATTATGCCTGGTTTTTACATGTCTTAAAATCGCTGACAGATGACGGGAAAGCCGCCATCATCATGCCGCACGGCATTCTGTTTAGAGGAAATAGCGAAGAGGGTATCCGTAAGGAAATCCTCAAACGCAAATACATCACTGGCATCGTTAGTCTCCCTGCTAACCTTTTCTATGGAACCGGTATTCCTGCGTGCATTATCGTGATAGACAAGGAAAATGCGGAAGAGCATGAAGGCATCTTCATGATCGATGCCAGTCACGGATTCAAAAAGGATGGCGCAAAGAACCGCCTGCGTGAACAAGACATCGAAAAAATCGTGCAAGCCTTCACGAAACGGCAGGAGATCGAGGGCTATTCCCGTATGGTTTCCTACGAAGAGATCAACGAGAAAAATGACGGCAATCTTAACGTTCCACGCTATATTCAGCCCATTGATGACACGCTGCCACAAAACATTGCCGCGCATCTGCAAGGTGGTATTCCGCGTGAAGACCTGAACTCTCTGCATGCGCTCTGGGATATTGCGCCCCATCTAAAAGCAGAGCTATTCAAGGCTGGTGCTCATGATCGCTTTGACCTATTGAAGGAACAGGATGAGATAGCCTCTGTTATCGCAGAAGATAAAGCTTTGGATGCACAAAAACAAGTGGAGACCTGCGATCTTTTTGATGCATGGAAAGAAGTTGCTAAGGACAAACTAATGAATATCCAAAGTGACATCGACCCGCGCCTTTTTATACGCAGGCTCAGCCAAAAACTGCTCTACGACTATCAAGATGCCAAACTTTTGGATGCTTATGACGTGTTTGACGTTCTCATGAACTACTGGAACGAAAAACTGCAGGACGATGTCTATATCATCAAGGCATCTGGCTATCTTGCTGGGCGCGAGATTGAGTATAAATACGGTACGAAAAAAGAAAAGCAAGACGGCGAAACCGTCACCGTGGAAGACAAAAGCAAAGTCAATGGCTTTGACGGTGTGCTCATTCCAATAGGTCTTTTGGAAGACGAGTTCTTCTCGGAAGACAAAAAAGAAATCGAAGCTTTGAACGAGCGGGCCTCCGCTCTTGAAGCCCAAATGTCGGAAACCGTTGAAGATCAGGACGAAGAAGAAAACCTGTTCAAGGAAGTCCTCAGTAACACCGGAAAAGTCACTGACAAGCTGCTGAATGACCGTATTAAAGTACTGGAAGGAAAGAAACAATCCAAAGAGCTTTATGATCTTGACTCCGTGTTAGTGGCCTTAGCAAAGAAAGACACAGAAAAAGCCAAAACCATCATTGACAGCAATGAGGCATTGGCCGTTCTTGACCTGTGCACCAAAACAGGCAAACCGAACAAAGCAAAAGTCACAGCCGCACGCAAAGAACTGGCAGACTCACTGCCAGTCCCTGACAGCGTCAAGGACGAATACGAAGCTTTATCTGACTATGCAGAGAAAAATAGTGAGCTGAAAGCACTCAAAAAAGAAGCTACGGCTCTACAAAAGGCACTGGATGAAAAACTGCTCGAAAGATACCCGGTCTTGACTGAGGAAGAAATCAAGCATCTCCTCTTTGATCGCAAATGGATGCTGCGCCTGAAAACCTCTATCACAGCAGAGTTTGGGCAGGTCATCAATCAGTATGCTCAAAAAATCACCGAGATTGCCAAACGCTACAAGAAGACACTGCCCGAAATAGAAACAGAAGTGCAGACCTCCCGAGATGCGGTGATGAGAAACCTCGAAAGGATGGGCTACACATGGTGAACTATCCAGAAGATTGGAAAACTTATAACTTTGATGACTATTTTGCGATATTGAACAATAATACTTATCCAAGAGCAATGGAGTCAGCTACAGGTCAAATCAGCAATATCCATTACGGAGACGTGTTAATTAAATACGGGGAGAATCTGAACAATGTTAATGATGTACCGAAGCTGAGCTCTGCACTTGATACCTCAGCATTTGAACTGCTGAGAAATGGCGATGTAGTTTTTGCCGATACGGCTGAAGATGACACTGTGGGCAAATGTATTCAGATTGGTGACTTTAAGGGAAAACTTATATCTGGGCTTCATACGATTCCATGCCGACCAAAAATAGAAACAGCATCCGGATTTTTAGGATACTACCTAAATTCAAGGTTGTTTCATGATCAACTGCTGCCATATATCACGGGCATCAAAGTATCTTCGATATCAAAAACAGATATTAAAAACACGGAGATAACGATACCGCCTCTTCCAGAGCAGCGGGAGATCGCCAAGGTGCTGTCCTCGTTTAATGAGCATCTGGCGAATTTGGATGAACTGATTACCAAGAAGAAAGCCATTCGTGACGGTGCGCTCGAGGAACTGGTCAGCGGCAAGAAACGCCTGCAAGGCTTTGATGGCGAGTGGGGACATCTCTCATTCGAAAAAACTGTCACTCCTAAAGCAAGAATCGGATGGCAAAACCTTAGAACAGATGAATATTTAAGCGTGGGATATAGCTATATATTCGGAGGTACAGACTTCAGTAACGGAACGATAGATCTTTCAGCATGCAACTTTGTAACCAAAGAAAGATATGCAATGGATCAGTTCATTCAGGTCTCTAAAGGTGATGTTCTTGTAACTAAAGATGGAACGATTGGAAAAGTGGCAGTCGTTCCCAAGATTGACAAGCCAGCAACACTAAATAGCGGGGTTTATGTTTTTCGACCGAACGGACAGTTGACTAAACAGTTTTTATATTGGATTTTACGCTCGTCAATATTTGACAGATTTATTGAAGATTTGTCAGCAGGATCAACGATTAAACACTTATATCAAAAAGATCTTAAGAATTTTTATTTTGATGCTCCAAAGCATGTTGAGGAGCAGCAAGCGATTGCAGATGCGCTTTCTTCTATGGATGCGGAAATCCTGGCTTTGGAAGAGGAACGCGAGAAAATAGAGAAGATAAAACTTGGCGCGATGGACGATCTGCTTACAGGTCGTGTGCGTTTGAACGCAGAGGTGTAGCTATGGTCAGTAGAGAATATGAAACCCAAAAGAAGCTGTTGAAGTCTTGGCTTGTAAACGAGCTGGGTTATCGGTATCTGGGCAATCTTCATGATGAATACAATGACCCGGTGAAGCCTGACTTGCTGCGCGCACATTTGGAAAAGGCAGGTTATTCGGATGCTTTGATTAAGCGTGCTATCCAGCGGATGGTGACCTTAAGTAAGAATCAGAGCATGGGTCTTTATGCACTGAATAAAGAGATGTATTCCCTGCTTCGCTACGGGGACAAACCGAAGGAGACTCCGAACTCGAAAAACGTGACGGTTCATTACATTAACTGGGATGATCCGGAGGCGAATGATTTCGCTGTCGCCGAAGAAGTGACGGTGCCTCGTAACGTGGAAGAACGAAATAAGCGTCCGGATGTCGTGATCTATGTGAACGGGATCGCCTTGGGCATGTTTGAGCTGAAACGCTCCTCGGTGAGTGCGGGTGAAGGAATCCGTCAGCTTTTAACCAATCAGAAGTCCGAGAACATTCCCGGTTTCTTTTCTACCGAGCAGCTGCTTTTTGCGGGAAATGAATCGGAAGGTTTGTTTTATGGTGTGATTGAGACGCCGGAAAAGTTCTATCTGCAGTGGAGTGAGGACGAAAAAGCGTCCAATCCTCTTTCTCTGAAAATTCGAGAGCTGATTGGTAGTGATAAGAACAAGCTGCGTGCCGGCGTGATTTCTTTATGCCAAAAAGAGCGCTTTCTGGAAATGGTCGAGAATTTCATGATTTTTGATGCCGGCAGGAAAAAGACTGCCCGCCACAATCAGTTCTTCGCTAATGTTGCCGCCAGAAAGTACATTCAAAATAATGAGGGCGGGATTATCTGGAATACTCAGGGATCCGGCAAGTCCCTCATCATGGTTTGGCTGACCAAGTGGATTATTGAAAATATTGACAACAGTCGCGTCGTGATCATCACGGATCGTGAGGAGCTGGACGAGCAGATCAAAGATCTCTTTTTTGACGTGGGCGAAACAATCACACGTGCGAAGAGTGGCGCGGATTTGCGTGACCTTCTAAACAAGAATGAGGACAGCATTATATGTTCCCTAATTCATAAGTATGGCTATAACGCCGGCAAGGATTCGGATATAGAGCTGTATCGCAAGCAGCTGCTGGACAATCTGCCTGCTGACTATAAAGCTAAAGGTCATATTGTGGCGTTTATCGATGAGTGTCATCGGACGAATTCCGGCAAGCTCCATGAAGCAGTGCGGTTGCTGATGCCGGATGCGACGATCATCGGTTTTACCGGGACACCACTGTTGCAGAAGGATAAGAAGACAAGTTTGGAGGTTTTCGGTCCATATATTCATACCTATAAGTTTGATGAGGGCGTGCGTGATGGCGTTATCTTGGATCTGCGTTATGAGGCTAGAGACGTTGATCAATATTTATCGAGTGCGGAAAAAACTGATCAGTGGTTTGAGGCTAAGACTGCGGGATTAACGGAATGCGGGAAAGCCCAACTCAAGCGCAGCTGGGCAACCCTGTCAAAGCTGTACAGTTCAAAGGATCGCCTGCAAAGGATCGTTGCTGACATTATGGCAGATATGGTGAATTTACCCCGCTTGAAACAGGATCGTGGGACGGCTATGTTGGTGGCCGGAAGTATTTATGAGGCTTGCCGTTATTATGATCTGTTTACTTCGAGCGGTTTTAATAAGTGCGCGATCGTCACCTCTTATGTTCCTTCGGATTCTAATGTGCGCACGGCAACAAGCGATTTAGATGAACCCGGTGAGGCTGAATACAAAGAAAGCGTTTATCGCCGGATGCTGGGCGGAGAATCTATTCAAGATTTTGAAACTCGCGTCAAGGAAGAGTTCAAAAAAGAACCGGCTAAGATGAAACTCCTCATTGTAGTGGATAGACTTCTGACCGGTTTTGATGCGCCGAGCGCCACCTATCTTTATATTGACAAATCTATGCGTGACCATGATCTGTTCCAAGCGATTTGCCGTGTAAATAGACCGGACGATGACAGTAAAGACTACGGCTTTATTGTGGATTACAAAGACCTGTTTCGTTCCGTGCAACTGGTTATTGACGAATACACGTCCGGTGCTTTTGATGACTACGCCAAGGAAGATGTGGACGGTTTGATTAAGAACCGTTATAACGAAGCTAAAGCGGAAATGGTGGGCGCACTTCACTCTTTGGACGACCTGCTCTCTCCCGTTGATGAACCGGAAGAAGACGCAGAATATATTCAGTTTTTCTGCGGGGATTCCGATGATGATGCTCAGACTGATGAGAACGCCGCTAAGCGTGACACCCTCTATAGCTTAACTGCCAGCCTGACTCGCTCTTTTGGCGAGTGCTGTGACCGTTTAGAGAGTCACTTTGACTACACCCATGATGATGTGCAAAAGCTACGCTCCACTATTTTGAATTACAACCGCCTGAAAGACATGATCAAACTGGCTAGTGCGGACTTTATTGATCTAAAACCTTATGAAGAGGACATGCGTTTCATTTTGGATAACTATGTCCGTGCCGAAGACAGCAAGGTCGTTAGCTCTCTTGACGATATTCCATTAGTGCAGTTGCTTTTGGATAAAACAACGACAACACCAATCGAACAAATTATTGATGGTCTGCCGGGCAGTAACGAAGCCAAGGCGGAAACGATCGAGAACAACCTGACCCATGAGATCGTACGAAAGATGTCCACCAATGAAATACATTACGGTAAGCTCTCGGAGATGCTCAAAAAAGTAATTGACGCCAGGAAGATCGAAGCCATCACTTATGAGGAGTATTTGCGTCAGGTAGTGGAGCTGGCAAAGTCGATTTTGCATCCGGAGGAAAGTGAAGAATACCCTGAGGCGATTCGCGACAGTGAAGCCAGGAGGGCTCTTTACGACCTGATGGATGGAGATACTGATTTAAGTGTTGCCCTTGACGGAGCGATTCTTCGAGCACGTCAGCCTGATTGGCGCAGCAACTTGCAAAAACAACGCAAAATAGAACTTGCTATTAATCAGCTTTTGAGGGCATATGGATATGACGAAAACAAGATAGACGAGGCGACAGAACGCATCTTCGACCTCGTGAAGAAACAGGACGAATATGCTTTATGAAAAAGGAAATACTTGAGATAGGAAAAATTTCTATCACCATTACAAGAAAGAGGAACCTCAAAAACCTCTATATACGGATTTATCCGCCCGACGGCGAGGTCGGTGTCAGTGCGCCTGCCTCCCTGTCAACGGAAGATATCACGCAATTTGTGTTAAAAAAAATGCCCTCAATCACAAAAACTCGCGAGAAAATGCTCACACAAAATCGGCAAAGCAAACGACGCTATGTGTCCGGTGAAGCCCATTATCTATGGGGCAAACCGTATCGCCTGCAGGTGGTTCATGACGGCACAAAGCGCAGCATCGCAAAGATGCCAAAAAAGATCGTGATGACTGTACCTGAAGATGCAACGGAGGATCAGCGGGAAAAACTAATGACGGAATGGTACAGGAAAGAGATTAAAAGAGCTTTACCTGCCGTCACCAAACGCTGCGAACAGCGCATGTCGTTACACGCCGATGAATACCGTGTTAAAAACATGAAAACCAAATGGGGCACCTGTAACATTTCTGAACGTCGCATCTGGATCAATCTTCAACTGGTCAAAAAAGCACCGGAGTGCTTGGAGTATGTCGTCACCCATGAGTTGGTGCATTTGCTTGAAAGAAATCATACGCATCGTTTTCATGCTTTAGTGGAGCAGTTCTATCCGACCTGGCGGGACGCTAAGAAACTGCTTGAAGAGCTGCCGCTGGATTATATAGACGCTGAGGAAGCCGAAAATGAGGAGTAAAAAGTTGAACACAAGCGATGTCTATGATGTCAACAAGAAAACTGGGGCTCTTATCCTCGGTAAAAATAGGCTGGAAGAGTATGCGACGAAATACTTGAGTAAGCACTGTCTGGAAGCTTTAATAACCCCTATGCCGCTACCGGTTGAAAAAATCCTGCAGAATGAAAATCTCACAGTTGTTGAGGCAAAACTTTCTCCCACGCTGGATGTGTTCGGCTGTTGCCTTCTTTTAGATGGAACCGTTGAGATCTATAACCCGGATACCTATACCTATGAAGAAAACTTCTACCCTGAAGGCACCATCTTGATTGATCCGGATTACGGCCTGATCTATGGTGAGGGGGCAAAAAGAAACACTCTGATGCATGAAGCCCTGCACTGGGAAAAAGACAAAAAATACTTTGACATTAAAGCATTACGGGAATCTGGGGACGGAGAAGAATTCACACCGATCTTAGGCAGACAATCGGAAACTTTCCTTACTCCATCATCTGCGCAACGAAAAGACAATGAAGTCAAATGGCTCGAATGGCAATGTCACAGACTGGCACCACGAGTGCTCATGCCCCTGCACACATTCAAATTAAAAGCAATGGAGCTTATTGAAGATGAGGAAAACGACATCGGCTCATGCGACAGCCTGATCGATGCCCTCAGCGAATTCTTTATCGCTTCACGTTCCGCCGTTAAATATCGCTTGCTCGAAGTAGGCCTACAGAAACAGATCGAAGACTACGCTGACTTTGAGGACGTTTATTCGACAACCCTGCTGTCAGATAATAGAGAATTCGCCAAGCTTTCCGAAGAAGAAGCACTGTTACTCCTGCTTAACCATCCACAAATTGCTGCCTGGATAAAGTCGGAGGATTACGTATTCGTCGACGGATATTTCATTCGCAACAGCACAAAATATCTGCGAAGAGATGCCTCCGGAATGCTTCGACTCAATGCTTATGCCAAAAAGAATCTGGAAAAATGCGTCCTGCTCATACAAGACGTCACCGTCAAAGATTACGGCGGACTTCAAAAAGACTTAACAGGAACAAGTTACCTACTCTCGTCTATCGGGACAAATAAACGCATTAAAGTTTTTGATCCAAAATATCAAGAACGCTCCAAAATTGAATCGGGTGATGAAAAGGCCTATCACAATGCAATCAACGAGATTCTTGCAGATACCGATAATGATTGTCAGCTTATAAAACTTATTTCTGATCCAACCCTAACCTTATGTAATGCCTTAAGGTCAATTATGAATCAAAAGGAATGGACATCTTCGCTATTTCTCAGAAAAACGAACTTGTACCAGGAGCTATACACAAAAATCAAAAACAATCGACAAAACAATATGAAAAAGGAGACCCTACTCGCAATTTGCGTCGGTCTATCCTTGAGCTATCTTGTCACAAGCACGTTGATGGAGAAGGCGGGATTCGCACTAAATCCCTATCAGCCACCTGACAGTGTGTACATAAGAATTCTGCAGCGATATCCCAATTTAAGCATCGACGATTTTAATAATCTTTTGCAGGCTGCCGGAATCACCTCTCTCAAAACAAAATCGAGATCCTAAAAAATAATCTGACTCACTGAGTCATACAGAGCCCTGAAAATGGGCTTTTTTTTATGCCATTTTTCCCGAAAACCTTTATTTACAAGGCTTTTTATCCTGACTTTTCAAGTCATACACCTTTTTTTATTACATGAGATTCTAAGGATGAGATCAAGAAATTTTGCATGAATCTTGATCTTTCAATGGCAAGATGCACCGTCTGATCAGCAGTGGCTCACATCTTCCATTGAACAAGTAAATAACTCTGACCAAACGATGAGCAGTGCGGTCACACGTCCGTTCGGAGAAATCCGAAGACCTGTGATTGCTTTCTTGCGCTCATTTTTAGGTCGCTTTCCTCCGTTCGGGCCAGTCAACCAACGGAGGAAAAATTATGGCTAAGAATTATGACAATCTGATCTATTACCGTGACTGCGGATTTATCGAAGTCACACCCGATGTTAAAAAATTTCTCGAAAAAGAGCGGGACAATCTTCGCCATCGCATGCAGGGACGCCATGAATGCGTCTGCCCGCGTGAGCGATTCAATCTATGTGATACCGACTGCGTCGGATGTCCGTATCACAGAAACGGGATCTTCGATTCCATTGATGCTCCAATACCGGGAACCGAGGGGCTGACTCTATCAGACGTTTTGCCGGACACGGCCCCCTCGCCCGAGGCAGTTCTTGCCGAGAAAGTTCTGAAAGAAAGCATCGAATCAATCAAAGAGCGCTGCTCTGATGAAGAACTGAAGATCATCGAAGGTCTCGAGCAAGGCAAACCAAAACGCCAGATGGCGAAGATTTTGGGAATACCCGCATCCACCTATCGTGACAGGAAAACAAAGCTCTTAGCTCGCCTCGCTCGCGAATTTTCCGATCTCGAAGATTTTCTTTAAAAAAATCCGTCCGTTTTGCCGTCTCACATCCAGAGAGGTTTGGAGGGAGACGGCAAAGCCCTCGGAAAGGAGGAGAAGACCATGAAGAACAAATCGCCGAGCGTAAGCAAGGCAGAGCTTATCGAAGTGCTCTGCGCCATATCCGTTATCACCAAAGACCTAACCAGACGACTATTGCAGAAAGGAGACAATCCCTATGGGACAGATGAAGAAAATGAAGTCTGTTATAGACGACCTACATGCTTGTAGCGACTACTTGAACGGACTCGCAACAGAACTGGCACAAATGTATGGGACGGAAACACCTCATGAAGAACCCGTTAAAGAAGAGGCACCTAAGAAGCAGGAGCTGAAGCTCGAAGATGTGCGAGCTGTGCTGGCAGACATCTCCCGCATAGGACATACCGCAGAAGTCAGAGCACTCATCGAAAAGTATGGGGCAGACAGGCTTTCCAAGGTTGATCCAAAAAACTATGAAGCCCTGCTTCATGACGCGGAGGTGCTCCATGTCGACTAAGCATGCACTTCTCTCAGCATCAAGCGCCCAGCGCTGGCTTGCCTGCCCGCCTTCCGCATTGCTTTCGGCAAAGTACGAGGACACATCTTCGGATTACGCAAAAGAAGGCACGGATGCGCATAGTCTTGCCGAATATAAGGTGCTGAAGGCGCTGGGAAAAGATGCTGCCGATCCGACGGAGAACCTTGACTACTTTAACGAAGAGATGGACGAAGCGACGGATAGCTACGCTGCCTATGTGGCAGAGCATGTTGAGGCTGCGAAGAAGGAAACGCCTGATCCGGTTGTGCTCGCGGAACAGCGAGTGGACTTCTCTCGCTGGGTGCCGGAAGGCTTTGGCACGGCAGACTGTTTAATCGTCTCAGACAAAGCCTTGGCGGTCATCGACCTTAAATACGGACAAGGTGTCCTCGTTGAGGCTAAGCGCAATCCTCAGATGATGTGCTATGCCCTCGGCGCACTCGAAATGTTCTCCGCACTCTATGACATCGAGACGATCACGATGACGATCTTCCAGCCGAGGCGCGACAACGTTTCAACCTATGAGCTACCCGTATCCGATCTGCTTGACTGGGCGGAGAACACGCTGAAGCCAAAGGCGGCTCTTGCCTCAAAAGGTGAAGGAGACTTCAAAGCCGGTGAGCATTGTCGCTTCTGCAAAGCAAGGAACGACTGTCGTGCCCGAGCCGAAGCCAATCTTGCCCTGGCAAAGTATGACTTCGCGCTACCGCCGACCTTAACCGATGCAGAAATCGAAGCCATCTTACCTGTTCTTGACGAGCTGACCGCTTGGGCAGAAGACATCCAAGCCTATGCGCTGACGAAAGCCTTATCCGGCAAAACGTGGCACGGCTACAAGCTCGTCGAAGGTCGCAGCAATCGAAAGTACGTGAGTGCCGATGCCGTTGCAGAGAAAGTCCAAGACGCGGGCTTCGATCCATTCGAGAAGAAGCTGCTCGGCATCACCGCGATGCAAAAGCTCATGGGCAAGAAACGCTTTGACGAACTGCTCGAAGGGCTTATCGAAAAGCCGCAAGGCAAACCAACACTCGTGCCGGAGTCGGATAAACGCCCGGCTATTCATACAGCAAAAGACGATTTTAAGGAGGAAATTTAAATGTCAACCTATAAGAACCCAATGAAAGTTATAACCGGTCCTGATACACGCTGGAGTTACGCAAATGTGTGGCAGCCAAAATCAATCAACGGAGGCAAGCCGAAATACAGCGTGTCACTCATTATTCCGAAATCCGACACAGTCACGTTAAACAAGATCAAGGTTGCAATCGAAGCCGCCTACAAGGAAGGCGAAGCCAAGCTCAAGGGCAACGGTCGCTCCGTGCCGGCGCTTTCTGCAATCAAAACGCCACTTCGTGACGGAGACGTGGAACGTCCGGACGACGAAGCCTATGCGAACAGCTACTTCCTGAATGCCAACTCCACCTCAAGGCCTGGCATTGTAGATAGCGATCGAAACGAGATCATTGACAGCTCCGAGGTCTATTCCGGTGTGTACGGTCGTGCGTCTATCAACTTCTACGCATTCAATAGTAACGGCAATCGAGGAATCGCCTGCGGACTCAACAACCTGCAGAAGATTCGTGATGGCGAGCCTCTGGGCGGTCACACCTCAGCAGCTGAGGACTTTGCAGCCGACGATGACGACGATTTCTTGAGCTAAGGAGGTGTGTCATGACTTATCTACTTGATTTCATGTCTCAGCTCGTCATCGCACTGGCGGTCGGATTTACCTTCGGAGCTGCTTTTGCCAATGTGCTTATCGCAAGACTCGAGAAGCGTGAGAAGAAAAAGAACGACGTTCAGTAAAACCAAAAATGACGCAGAGAGGCAGACAGAGACAGAAGTCTGTCTCTCTGCCTATTTGAGGAGGTGAAAATTATGCAAACTTTGTCACTGGACTTAGAGACTTTTTCGTCCGTTGACCTCTCCAAAGCAGGCGTATATAGATATGCCGAATCGCCGGATTTTGAGATTCTGCTTTTTGGCTACTCTGTTGACGGCGGTGAGCCTCAGGTCATTGACCTTGCGCAGGGCGATGAAATTCCTGTAGATATCCTTGATGCTTTGACCGACGATGACATCATCAAGTGGGCATACAATGCAAATTTCGAGAGAGTCTGTTTATCACGCTATCTATCCGATCTCGGCATAAGTCTTGATTCATTCTATGACCGCCATTCGCTCTCAACCGAAATGGCCAGGTTCTTGAATCCTTCTTCTTGGCACTGCTCGATGGTTTGGGCAGCAACCTTGGGGCTTCCACTTTCCCTTGCAGGAGTGGGCAAAGTCCTGAACCTTTCCGATCAGAAGCTCAAGGAAGGTAAAGACCTCATCCGCTATTTCTGTGTGCCGGATAAGCAAACAGGAAAACGACACCTTCCATCCGAAGCACTTGATAAGTGGGAAACCTTCAAGGCTTATAACAGACGTGACGTAGAAGTAGAGCTTGCCATTAAAGATAGGCTCAAAAACTATAAGATGCCTGACTTTCTCTGGGACGAATATGCTGTTGACCAAGAGATCAATGACCGAGGCGTGAAAGTCGACCTTGCACTGGCCGATGTCGCCGTGGAGATGGACAGGCGCTCCAAGAATGAACTCATCACTAAAATGAAGAACATCACAAATCTGGAGAACCCCAACTCTGTGGCACAGATGAAGGACTGGCTTGCCGAAAACGGCATGCCCACAGAGTCTCTCGGCAAAAAGCAAGTGGCAGAGCTGATCCAAACAGCTCCGCCAAAACTCCGAGATGCACTCGTACTTCGTAGCCGGCTTGCAAAATCGTCTGTGAAGAAATATCAGGCAATGCAAAACGCAGCCTGCAAAGACGGACGAGTGCGAGGCATGTTTCAGTTTTACGGTGCCAATCGCACCGGACGCTGGGCAGGAAGACTCGTTCAGATGCAAAACCTCCCCAGAAATCACCTGCCTGACCTGGATGCTGCCAGAGCACTCGTGAAATCAGAAGACTTTGATGCTATGAAACTCCTTTATGACGACGTGCCGGACACCTTATCTCAGCTCGTGCGTACTGCTTTCATTCCGCAAGACGGCTGCAAATTCATCGTCGCCGACTACTCCGCCATTGAAGCTCGTGTCATTGCCTGGTACGCAGGACAACAGGATACCCTCAATGCCTTTGTATCCGGTAAAGACCTCTACTGCGAAACGGCATCCCGAATGTTCTGTGTCCCTGTCGTTAAACACGGTATCAACGGAGAACTTCGTCAAAAAGGAAAGATCGCTGTTTTAGCCTGTGGATACGGCGGCTCAGTCGGAGCGCTAAAAGCAATGGGCGCACTCGAGATGGGGCTGAGCGAAGCAGAACTCAAGCCTCTGGTCGATGCATGGCGCTCTGCCAATCCGAACATCGTCAAATTCTGGTGGGACGTGGATAAAGCTGTTCTTGAAGCCGTAAGACATAAGAAAACCACCAAGACGCACGGGCTTACCTTTACCTGCAAGCACGGCATGCTTTTTATCACGCTGCCATCAGGCAGAAACCTTGCCTATGTGAAGCCGAAGATGGGGGAGAATCGCTTCGGCTCTCCCTGTGTCACCTATGAGGGCATCACCACAGGAAAGAAATGGTCTCGCATCGATTCCTACGGTCCAAAGTTCGTGGAAAACATTGTGCAGGCAACCGCCCGTGATATTTTGGCTTATGCCATGCGGACGCTCCGCAATTGCTCCATCGTGATGCATATCCACGATGAAGTCGTGATTGAAGCCAACCCTCGGATGTCCCTTGATGCCGTCTGTGAGCAGATGAGCCTCACGCCGCCTTGGGCAGAAGGTCTTCCTCTTAAAGCAGATGGTTATGAGTGTGCGTTTTACAAGAAAGACTGAGCCCAGATTTGGACTCGGCTCAAATCTAAATTCAGCTCTTTCAAGGGGGGTAACGATTCGTTACTCCCTTTGTTGTTTTTGCACGGATGATCTTCTGATTTTTCGGTGTGTAAGCAACATGCGTTTCAAGGTCTCTTTATTCATGAGTTATCAGCAGTGACTGCCCGACTTTGGACAGCGATAAAAAATATTTTTCAAAAAATCCGTCCGTTTTGCCTTCTCACATCCAGAGAGGTTTGAGGAGAGCAATCGTGCTCCCTCCGAGTAAATAAACGGAGGTTTGATATGACCAATCTACAAGTATTTCAAAACAGTGAGTTCGGGAGCATCCGAACAACCACCATCGACGGCGTGCCATATTTTGTCGGAAAGGATGTAGCGGAAGTCCTCTGCTATTCGAATCCTCAAAAGGCAATCCGCGATCACGTGGACGAGGAAGATCGGACGGTGAATGAATCGTTCACCGTTAACGGAACAATGGGACTACTCATAAACGAATCCGGTCTCTACAGCCTCATCCTCTCAAGCCACATGCCAAAGGCGAAAAAGTTCAAACGCTGGGTAACCGCAGAAGTCCTACCAGCTATCCGAAAGCATGGCGTATACGCTACGAAGGAGCTGCTGGCAGATCCCGACATGCTGATTGAAGCTTTATTGGAACTAAAGGCGGAACGGGAGAAAACAAAGACGCTTAAAGTCACGACCGCGATCCAGAAGCAGCAGATTGCGGAGCTTCAGCCGAAGGCTACCTATTGCGACATCGTCCTCAAATGCAAGGACGCAGTCAATATCTCGGTGATTGCCAAAGACTACGGCATGAGTGCCAAACGCATGAACAAGCTCCTACATGAGCTGGGGATTCAGTTCAAGCAAGGAAATATCTGGCTTTTATACCAGCCCTTCGCTGAGTGCGGATACACCAAAACCAACACCACGATTTATGAGGATAAGGAAGGCAGAGAGCATACAGCCGTTCATACCAAGTGGACGCAAAAAGGCCGCCTGTTCATCTACGAAACCCTCAAAGACCGAGGCATCTATCCCCAGATTGAACAGGAGGTGCGCTAATGGAAAATCTGTATAACAACAGCGAAGGCTACGCTGATCCGACCGCCTACGAGGCGATCTATAAGCCAAAGAAATTTCAATACATGCCGCTCGTCTACATTGCATCGGCATATACGGGAGATGTCGATAAAAACACCGAAGCCGCCAAGCGTTACGCCCGCTTCGCTATTGACTGCGGCTTTATTCCAATGGTGCCGCACCTCCTATACCCCCAGCTCATGGACGAGAAAACCGAGCGAGAGTTGGCCTTGCAATTTGGACTGGTCTTAATCGACAAATGCGTCGAGCTTTGGGCTTTCGGAGAACAGAGCATGGGCATGGCCAAAGAGATCGCCTATGCCAGACGGCACAAGCGAAACATCCGCTATTTCACGGAAGATTTAAAGGAGGTGCATGCATGAAGATGACGGTTTATACGGCCGATGTGATCGGCGTCCCCTCAAACTGCTCCTATCCACATAAAGTGACAGTCACCGATGAGGGAAGCCTCAAAGCCGCCGTATCGAAGGATTATGTTTGCGCCGCCTACAAGAGCGACTACCGCTCAAACGATAACTTTCTGTATGCGGATTGTCTTCCGGTGGAGTGCGATAACGACCACTCGGAAAACCCCTCGGACTGGATCGCATCCTCTGATATTGAGAGCGCCTTTCCCGGCGTCTCTTTTGCAATTCACTTTAGCCGCCATAACATGATCTCGAAGGCAGGCAAGGCTGCGAGACCAAAGTTCCATGTCCTTTTTCCCATCGAAGAAGTCACGGACGCAAAGGTCTATGCAGAACTAAAGCAGCAGATTTCCTTGCTGTTCCCATATTTCGACACAAAGGCACTCGATGCTGCGCGTTTCTTCTTCGGCACGAAAGACCCTGATGTGGAAATCCACGAAAGCAAGATGACTTTGACGGAGTATCTGGACGGCGAAGACTTCGACAAGAACATGGCTCAGTTTGGCACGATTCCGGAGGGCAGCCGCAACGCGACGCTGTCCCGTTTTGCCGGACGGGTGCTTAAGCGCTACGGCATCACCGACCGTTCAAAGGCCATCTTTCTTGAAGAAGCGGATAAATGCGATCCGCCGCTTGAGAAGGCGGAGTTGCGCAGCATCTGGCACTCTGCTTGCCGTTTCTTTCACAAGGTGCAAAAAGAGCCGGGCTATGTCGCACCGGAGGACTACAAGAGCGGCGCGTTAAAACCTCCGGACTATTCGGACATTGGGCAGGCTAAAGCACTCGTATCCCAATATGGCAACGAGCTAAAGTTCACGCCCGCCACCGATTATCTACGCTACGACGGGACGAGCTGGGTGGAATCCAAGCAAAAAGCGGTCGGTGCGATGGAAGAATTTCTGGATTTGCAGCTCGAGGACGCAAAAGATTCGGTGGGCAAGGCAAGGAAGGCATTGCTGGACTCAGGCGTCGATGAGGAGGATATCCGCTCCGGCGGAAAGACGCTTGAAAAGAAGATCGAGGCAGATCAAACCAAGGCATATCTCGCTCATCTTGCCGCCGTATCGTATTTCAACTTCGTCATGAAACGGAGAGACATGAAGTATGTGACCTCCGCCTTGCAGGCGGCAAAGCCCATGCTGGAAGTCGCCTATGAAGATCTGGACAAAGACCCGTTACTCCTAAACTGCCCGGACGGCACCTACGACCTTGCCAAAGGAACGCGGGGAAGACGTGACCATAATCCTTCGGATCTCATCACGAAGGTCACGTCAGTTTCTCCCGGCGAGGAAGGAAAGAAGCTCTGGCTGGACTGCGTGAACCGAACTTTTTCGGGGGACACGGAGCTCATCGACTACGTGCAGATGATCGCAGGGCTTTCCGCCATCGGTCAAGTAGAGCTTGAAGCACTCATCATCTCCTACGGCGAAGGCTCAAACGGCAAATCGACCTTCTGGAACACGGTCGCCGAGGTGCTGGGGAGCTACTCAGGAACCATCTCAGCTGATACGCTCACGGCTAACGTCCGACGCAACGTGAAGCCCGAGCTTGCTGAAGCCAAAGGGAAACGGCTCCTCATTGCGGCGGAGCTTGAGGAAGGCATGCGCCTTTCCACCTCCGTGGTCAAGCAGCTTTGTTCCACGGACAAGATCAAGGCGGAAAAGAAGTATAAAGATCCGGCGGATTTCACGCCTTCGCATACGTTGGTACTCTATACAAACCACCTGCCGAAAGTGGGAGCAATGGACACCGGCATCTGGCGGCGCCTTATTGTCATACCCTTCACGGCGACCATCGATGCGAAAAGCGACATCAAGAACTACTCGAAATTTCTCATCGATCACGCAGCGTCTTACGTGCTCACGTGGATTATGGAAGGCGCAAAGAAAGCCATCGCCGCTGACTTCAAATTTCCCATGCCGGATTGCGTCAAGGAAGCCATCAAAAGGTATCGCTCCGACAACGACTGGTTGACGCACTTCTTAGACGAGTGCTGCGAGATCGATGCACATGCGCACGCTCCGTCAGGAGAAACCTATGAAGCCTACCGTGATTTTTGCGAGCGAACCGGTGAATTCCGCAGAACCAACAATGAGTTCACGGCTGCCTTGGAGCAGCGCGGGTTTGAGAAAGTAAAAAACCGTGAAGGCCGTTTCATACTGGGCTTCAAGCTGCTGGTCAATGACTTTTTAGACTGATGTGTGACGCTCTGTGACGCCTGAAACATAAACCCCCTTTAGGGTGATTTTTCTGTCAAAAAATCCCTTAAGAAGAGTTTAGGTTTAGGGCGTCACCGGCCGTCACAGGAAAGGTGAAAGTACTGATAAATGCAAGAAAAAACAATAGAACAAAAACTCGTGAAAGAAACTCAGACCAAAGGCGGATTGTGCTTAAAGCTTGTCTGTCCCGGTTTTGCCGGAATGCCGGATCGGCTTGTACTTCTTCCTGACGGACATATCGGCTTTGTCGAGGTGAAAGCTCCCGGCAAAATGCCACGACCGTTACAGGTGGCAAGGCATAGGAAACTACGGCACTTAGGCTTTCACGTTTTCGTCTTGGACGACAAAGAGCAGATTTCAAAAACTCTTAAACAGATCGGAGGTGATGCCTGATGGAGTTTATTGCCCACGACTACCAGAAATATGCAATTCAATATATCGAGAAGCACGATGTTTCTGCCGTCCTGTTGGATATGGGTTTAGGCAAGACGGTCATCAGCCTAACAGCCATGCTGGATCTTCTCTTTGACTACTTCCTTGCACACAGCGTGCTGGTCATAGCCCCGCTTCGTGTCGCAAGGGAGACATGGCCATCTGAAATCAAGAAATGGGATCACCTCTCGATGCTGACCTATGCCGTGGCAGTCGGCACACCGGCTGAACGGAAGGCTGCTGTGCTTCAAGGAGCAGACATCACCATCATCAACCGTGAGAACATCAGCTGGCTCATTGAAGAATCCGGTTTGCCGTTTTTCTTTGATACGGTTGTCGTCGATGAACTTTCAAGCTTTAAGAACCATAAAACCAAACGCTTCAAGGCTCTCATGAAAGTCCGTCCCAAGATAAAACGTATCGCGGGACTTACAGGTACGCCTGCGGTAAACGGGCTCATGGATCTCTGGGCAGAATACAAGCTCTTGGACTTTGGAAAACGTCTCGGGAGGTTCATCTCTCACTACAGGGAGAGGTATTTCCTTCCCGACAAGCGTAACGGGCAGGTCATCTTCTCCTACAAGCCGAAACCGGATGCAGAGCGTGCCATCTACGACGTGATTTCAGATATCACGATTTCCATGAAGTCCGGCGACTACCTCAAGATGCCGGAGCTTCTGAGTGTGACGCAGGAAGTCGAGATGAGCGAGACCGAGTACGACGCCTACGAGAAGCTCAAAAAGGAACTGGTGCTGTCGGTTAAAGAGGACGAGATCACAGCTGCTAATGCGGCAGTCTTAACCGGAAAACTCACGCAGATGGCAAACGGCGCGATCTATGCCGATGACGGTAAAGTTGTAAAGCTCCATAGCCATAAGCTGGACGCTTTAGAGGACATGGTGGAAGCAGCCAACGGCAAGCCGCTTCTTGTGGCCTATAACTTCAAGCACGACCTCTCGCGTATCGAGGAGCGGTTAAAACACCTTAAGGTCAACTATCGGAAACTGGATAAGTCGGGCTCCGTTAAAGCATGGAATGAAGGCACAGTTGCTGTCGGGCTGATTCACCCCGCATCTGCCGGACACGGACTGAATTTGCAGTCCGGTGGCTCAACGCTTGTGTGGTTCTCGCTTCCGTGGAGTCTTGAGCAATACAGCCAGACCAATGCCCGCCTCTGGCGGCAAGGACAAGCAGCAAAAACGGTCGTGATCAGCCACATCGTCTGCAAGAACACCATCGACGAGCGCATCCTTCAAGTATTGAAAAACAAAGACAAAACGCAAGAAGTTTTGATCGACGCGGTCAAGGCAACCTTAAGCCAAACAAAGTAATTCTAAGACAATCAGAGTCAACCTCCGTCAATCCGAGGGAAACCATCACTTGTTTTCACGGAGGAATATGAAATGCTTACACCAAAAGAATATCTGCGTCAGGCCTACAGGCTTGATAAGCGTATCGACGCCAACATCGAAGAAGTGAGAAACCTAAGAGAGACGGCAGAAAGTGTCTCCTCGCTTCGCTTCCAAGAAGATCCCATCCAGACCACACGCTCGACCGATGCGCCTTTCGTCCGCGTGCTTGAGAAAGCGTGGGAGATTGAGCAGCGCATAGCCGATGAGCTCTCGCTGCTCTACGATCTCAAGGAACAGATCAAAGACGCAATCGCCTCGGTCAAGAATATTGATGAGCAGCTTGTCTTGCAGTATCGATATATCAACGCAATGACATGGGAAGCCATCGGAGCAGCACTACACGCCGACGAGCGAACAATCCGTCGTTGGCACGGACGAGCGCTTCTTCATATGGAGATGCCTAAAACGCCCATCGTTTTATAAAAAGATGCCGTAAATGTCCGACTTTGCCCTAACATGTCCACCCCTCTGACCTGGTATTATATAGTCAGAAGAAATCTAAGAAGAAAGCCTTGCAGGGATTCGTCCTGCAGGGCTTTTTTCATGCCCGAAGGAGGTACGACGTGCCGAGGAAACCGAAGCATCCCTGCTCCTATCCCGGCTGTCCCAACCTTACCGAGGAGAGGTTTTGCAAGGAACATCAAAAGAAATACAACCGAGACTACGAAAAATATTACCGAGACAAGCACGCCAAAAGAAAATATGGACACGCATGGAAACGAATCCGCGACCGATATATCGCGGCGCATCCTCTCTGTGAGGAGTGCTTAAAAGAAGGACGCTACACCCAAGCGACCGAGGTTCATCACCGCGTCCCTCTCTCGTGGGGAGGAACGCACAAGGAAGAGAACCTCGAAGCACTCTGTCACGAGTGCCATTCGAGAATCACAGCGCTCATGGGAGATCGTTGGCATAACAAAAAGCCGACGAAATACAAATAAAAAATTCTGTGACCCCGGGGGCGGGTCGAATCTCTACAGGGCTTCCGGCTGGGAACGGTGCGGGGGTCACGCGTGCAAAAACGCCGATTCAAACGCCCTATTAACCAAGGAAAGGAGGAAGGCCTGTGGCAAAAGACGGAACCAGCCGAGGCGGCAGGCGTGTCAAAGCGGGACATAAACCCGATGCGCTTGCCGACAAAATCAGCAAAGGACAAAAAGCGACGCACATAGAGTTTCAGGACGCTGACTATCCCGTCACGGAACTCTATGCCGATGATATCGGCGAGGGCGTGGAGCTGGAGGGTGCGGATATGCCGGAGCCTTCCGATTACCTTTCCGCGACGCAGCGGGACGGCAAACCTCTCGGTGCGGACGAAATATATAAAGAAACATGGGAGTGGCTCGAAGCAAGACACTGCGAGAAGCTCATCAACCGAAGGCTCCTTGAGAGCTACGCGACGGCTTTCGCGCGCTTCATCCAGTGTGAGCTTGCCATCAGCAAATACGGGCTCTTAGGAAAGCACCCGACGACCGGAGCTGCCATTGCGAGTCCCTTCGTGCAGCTCTCGCTCAACTTTCAAAAGCAGGCAAACCTTCTCTGGTACGAAATCTACGACATCGTAAAGCAAAACTGCACGGAGCCTTTCGAAGGCGATCCGCAGGATGACGCGATGGAACGCCTGCTTCGGGCGAGGAAATGAGGTGAAGACATGTTTGAAAAAGTGAATCCGGCACACCCGGATAAAATTGCCGACCGCATCGCAGGAGCGCTGGTCGACCATGCATACAGTCAAGAAGAAAACCCGAAGATTGCGGTTGAGGTTTTGCTCGGTCACAGCGTCTGCCACATCATCGCAGAAACCGGCACACTGATTCCAAAGACGGATATCGAGTTCGCCGTGCATCGTCTGGCGGGAGATGTAGCTGTAGATGTATGCCTCGTCCCACAAGATATACATCTTGCAAAAAATCAGTGCAGGAAGATGCGCTGCGGGGATAACGGCATCTTTGCAGGTTTCCCTATCACCGATGAGGAACAACGACTTTCAGAGATTGCCCGCGATATTTATGCCGCCCATCCCACGGATGGAAAGTACCTGATCGACGGTGAACGTCTCGTCATCTGCCAATCCTGCGCAGACAGTGATGACCTCAAGGCTCTCTATCCAAACGCTGTGGTGAATCCTTTAGGCGACTGGATTGGCGGAACGAATGTCGATACCGGAGCGACGAACCGTAAGCTCGGAAGTGACATGGGCTCTGCTGTCACGGGCGGAGGTCTTCACGGCAAAGACCTCTCCAAAGCAGATGTGACGCTCAACATCTACACCCATCTCAAAGCGCAAGAGACGGGCATGCCTGTTTCTCTTTCCTGTGCGATCGGTGACGAAGTAGTGGATGGAAAGCCTTATAGCGAGCTGGTAGAGATCGCTCGCCGGTATATCGATTCGGTTGGCGGATTTGAGAAGTTTGCTGAATGGGGGCTGACCTAAATGGATACGACGAAATTTGCGCAAGTGGATATCGAAAAGCTCATCCCATACGCTCGTAATGCCCGTACCCACAGTCCCGAGCAGATTGCCCAGCTTCGTTCGTCGCTTCGGGAATTCGGCTTTGTGAGCCCTGCCGTGATTGACCAGGACTTTAACATCTTAGTTGGACATGGACGCATCGCAGCTGCCCGCGAAGAAAAATATAAGACCGTTCCGTGTGTCTTTGCGGAAAACCTCACCGCGGCACAAAAACGAGCCTATATTCTGGCAGACAACCGGCTCGCCCTTAACGCCGGCTGGGACGAGGACATGCTCTCGGTCGAGTTATCCGATCTTCAAGGTGAAGCTTTTGATTTATCCCTTTTAGGTTTTGATGACGAGGAACTCTCTGCTTTGATGGACATTTCCGAAGATGAAATCACCGAAGATGACTTTGATGTAGACGCAGAGCTTCAAAAGCCTGCCATTACAAAACCCGGCGACATCTGGACGATCGGGAGGCACACCGTCATCTGCGGAGACTCAACCGATCCCAAGACATACAAGGCACTGCTCGGCGATACCAAGGTGAACCTTGTCTGCACGGACGCACCGTACTTCGTAAATCTTGAAAGTGCCTCAGGGAAGATAAAAAACGATGACCTCACGGACAAGGAAGCCTACGACTTCCTCATGAAGGTCTTTACCTGCTTCAAGGAAGCGATGGCAAAAGATGCCTCGATCTACGAGTTCTATGCGACGAGTAAGTCTCGCATCTTCTACGACGCTTTCGACGATGCGGGCTTCAAGCTCGGAGCCGGCCTTATCTGGCGAAAAGAACGAGCGCCGCTCATGCGTACCGACTGGAAGTTTAACTTTGAGCCGATCCTGTATGGCTGGCGAAAAGACGGAAAACACAAATGGTACGGTGACCAGAAGCAGAAAGCCTGCTTTGATTTTGACTCGGTGAAAAACTCCAAAACTGAAGGCTTCGGACACCCCTCAAGTAAGCCGGTGCCTCTGATCGCGCACCTCATCAAGCAGTCCACACAAACCAACGCTCTTGTTTTGGACGGTTTTTTAGGCAGCGCATCGACGTTCATCGCCTGCGAGGAGCTTGGCCGCATCTGCTATGGGATTGAGCTGGAACCGAAATACGTCGATGTGGCCTG
Source organism: Atopobium minutum 10063974 (assembly GCF_000364325.1). NCBI lineage: Bacteria > Bacillati > Actinomycetota > Coriobacteriia > Coriobacteriales > Atopobiaceae > Atopobium > Atopobium minutum. Next base: position 1,024,765 of record NZ_KB822533.1, on the reverse strand, counting down.
TGCTCGTTATGCCGAGCTGAAAGGAACAACGGACGGCATCATCTGTCACAGAGACGGCAAAGACACCCCTTATGCCGACCTTCTAAAAGAGAGGGAAGCAGCCGATGAATAAAAAGCTTACCCTCGCCTCCCTCTTCGATGGCTCAGGAGGCTTTCCCTTAGCGGGACTTTCCGTCGGCATCAAGCCGCTTTGGGCATCGGAAGTCGAGCCTTTTGCCATACGGGTGACATCCAAACGACTGCCTTTCGTGGCTCACATGGGAGATGTGCGAAACCTTGACGGAGCAAATTTGCCGCCGGTTGACATCATCACCTTCGGCAGTCCCTGTCAGGACTTATCCATCGCCGGAAAACGAAGCGGGATTGAAGGTTCCCGCTCGTCACTTTTCTATGAGGCGATACGAATCATCAAAGAAATGAGGTGGAAAACCAATGGGAACTACCCAAAATACGCGCTCTGGGAAAATGTCCCGGGCGCTTTCTCCTCCCACAAAGGAGCGGACTTCGAAAAAGTCCTTGAAGCCTTCCTCTCCGTCAAAGGATATACGTTTGATGCGCCTCGACCTCAAAAGTGGCATACAGCCGGAGAGATCGTGGCAGATCATTTTTCTCTCGCATGGCGGGTACTTGATGCTCAGCACTTCGGAGTCCCCCAAAGACGCAAGAGAATCTTTCTTGTCGCAGATTTTGGAGACACACGTGCCGGAAAAATATTATTTGAGTCCGAGAGCGTGCTTGGGGATCTTGAGGCGTGCCAAGACAAAAGGAAAAGACCTGCCGGAAATCCTAAGAGAGGCGCTTATGAAACAGGCAGGCTTGTTCTAAACGATCAGGGAGGATCGCGCATGGACATCTCAGAAGATGTCACGGGAACCCTGCGTGCTCAGTCAAGCCATCCTCCGCTGATCTTTGAAAACCACGGACAGGACGCAAGATACACAGGCTCCAATGATACGGCGCAGACCATCGTCTCCCGCTTCGGTACAGATGGAAACAATCGGCCGCTTGTTGTTGATCTGCCGTGCGCCTATTCGCTTTGCTCCAAGAAGAACAAGGCGATGTTTTCGGACATCAAAGACAACAGCCAGATAACCGAGACCTCCCGCACGCTGGATACGAGAGGCTCCGATCCCGTCTGCAATCAAGGCGGCATAGCGGTTCTTTCCTACGGGCTTGACCGGGCTTCCTTTAATCAGGGGCAAAACGCCGCCTACGACTTTGCCGTGGAAAAAGAATGCCAGCTGCAGAAGAAAATCCGAGCAAGGCTCAGTTTACCTTCTGGCGTGAGATTTTTGACCGCTACACCGATATGATGTCCATCCAGAGAAAAAGCGACAAGCAGATCAAAAAGTGGCTTAAAAATCCCTACTCGGACAGTGCGGCCTACAAGCTCTGGGGAAATGGCATCGCGCTTCCGTGCGCCGTCTTTGTACTTGCTGCAATCAAAAAGAATAGTGGTATTTACCTGCAAAAATAACTTGCTATTCCTCCCGGTAAGAGTGATGTATAGACATACCAAGAAAACACCTGCAAAGGAGGATAAAGACATGGATTACCACTTCAGTTTAACAGGCTCGGCAAGGCGGCCGCTGGTGAAAGCCTTGGAAGACTTCACAAAAGAGAAATCCACCTGCACCAAAGCGCCGACCTTCTGCTACCACATTGGCGAGCACATCACACTGGACAATCAGGGCGTGCTCAGCATCAATGATACGGAAAAAGAAAACAGCATCCTGCTTGCTTTATCGGAACACGGCTTTGTGCCGGAGGAACAGGAAAACATGGCGGTGACGATCTCACTTCCAAGAAACAAATTCACCGATGAGGACCTCGAAAGGCTCTCCGAGCTTCTTTTGTCCAAGGAAGGTATCATCAAACATGCACTCGGCATTGAAAGCGTCGCCTTTGAGGTGGACGAAGAAAAGATCAGCTTCCCGTGGTTTTCCGAGATGCCAAGTTCTGCAGAGCTTTCCGCCTATACCGCCTTTATCTCCCTTTTGGGCAAGGCGGCAAAGGAATCCAAGCGCATCACAGGCAAAGACCACGCAGTCGAAAACGAAAAATACTACTTTCGCTGCTTTCTGTTGCGTCTCGGCATGATCGGTGATTCCTACAAGGAAGCAAGGAAAATCCTGCTCAGCCGTCTTCAAGGCTCCTCCGCTTTCAAGTACCAGAAGGAGGCAGAAAAATGAAAATGCCAACGAAAGAAACGCTGGAACTGCTGCGGATTACTTTTCCTAAAGGCTGCCGTGTGGAGCTTCTTCACATGGACGACGTACAGGCACCGCCTGCAGGAACACGCGGCACCGTCACCGGAGTCGATGATACCGGCTCCATCCTCGTGGATTGGGATAACGGCTCCGGTCTAAACGTCATCTTCGGGATTGATGAAGTCAGGAGGATTCAGTAATGGACGAAAAAGTAAAAGAACAGATCCTTGCCATAAGGGACAGCGGTCTTACGAACATGTTTGACGTCAATACTGTGCAGCGGCTTGCCTTTGAGCGGGACTTCTACGAGCTTGTAAACTTCATCGAAGAAGATAAGAAAGCCTACATTCACTTCATCTTAACGGGCGAATAATTCTTTCAAAAAATGCGCTTTTATATCGATAAATAACTTGCTATTCCTCCCAAACAGAGTGATATATGTACATGCCAAAAGGAACACAGGTAAAGGAGGAAAAAGCCATGACAAAGAAGATTGAAAAAACACTGCTGGAGATCGCAAAGAAAAACAACTGGGAAATCGAAGATCGAGGCGACCTTGAAACCAGGCATAACGACGGTGACGACTTCATCGAAGTTTCGGTCTGGGGACTCAAAGCCATGCTGGAAGAAGCCTACGCGGCAGGAAAGGCGGCATGCTAATGTGGAGCGAAGGAACGATCGGCATTCCCGATGCCAAGGACAAAACGAAATACACCGCCTGCCGCTACTGGGTCAAACACTTTGAGGAGCCAAGCCAATACGGCATCAACGAAGGAAGAATTTCAAAGCTCACAATCAGGATAAACGGGCAAGATGCCGCAAACTACGACAGAGGCTGGGACATCGAGCCGACCTGCAAGGAAGCCGAGACAGTGCTTGCCATTTTGCTTGAAAACTATAACTAAAAACGAACCTACCCGAGAAAAGAGCTGGCAAGGCTCTTTTGCTCGTAGAAATAAAGGATATATGAGATCGCAAGAAGCGGTCTTTTTTTATGTCCTGAAGAAAGGAGGCTGGCATGCGAAAACTGAAAGACTATAAGCCGACCAAGTTCATGGCAGAGACTTCTCACTATGACAGGAGAAAAGCCGAATATGCCGTCTCCTTTATCGAGTGCCTCTCGCACACCAAAGGGACCTGGGCGGGAAAGCCATTTGAGCTAATCGACTGGCAGGAACGCATCATAAGGGATCTCTTCGGCACCGTGAAGGAAAACGGCTACCGCCAGTTCAACACCGCTTACATCGAAATCCCCAAAAAGATGGGAAAATCCGAGCTTGCTGCAGCTGTAGCACTTCTTTTATGCTGCGGGGACGGTGAACAGCGAGCCGAAGTCTACGGCTGTGCCTCCGACCGTCAGCAGGCATCGATTGTTTTTAACGTGGCAGAAGATATGGTGAAGATGTCGCCGGCTCTTGCCAAGCGCGTGAAGATTTTAGCCTCACAAAAGCGGCTTATCTATAAGCCGACCAACAGCTTCTATCAGGTACTCTCCTCTGAGGCCTATACCAAGCACGGCTTAAACATTCACGGCGTGGTCTACGACGAGCTTCACGCCGCTCCCGACAGAAGGCTTTTCGATGTCATGACCAAAGGCTCGGGCGATGCCCGCATGCAGCCGCTCTACTTTCTGATTACCACGGCAGGAACCGATACCCATTCCATCTGCTATGAACAACATCAAAAAGCGCTGGATATCCTGCGCGGCAAAAAGCATGATCCGAGCTTTTATCCGGTGATCTACGGTGCCAAAGAAAGCGACGACTGGTCAGATATTGAGGTTTGGAAGAAAGCCAATCCCTCCCTTGGCATCACGGTGGGACTGGATAAGGTGAAAGCCGCCTTCCTGCAGGCTAAAGAAAACCCTGCCGAGGAGAACCTGTTTCGTCAGCTTCGCCTGAACCAGTGGGTAAAGCAGTCGATCCGCTGGATGCCGATGGACAAATGGGACGCCTGTGCCTTTGATGTGGATGAAAAGGCACTCGAAGGCAGAATCTGCTACGGAGGCCTTGACCTTTCATCCACCACCGACATCACCGCCTTTGTGCTGGTCTTTCCGCCCCGTGATGAAGACGAGAAATACACTATCCTTCCGTACTTTTGGATTCCCGAAGAAAATGCAGAACAAAGAGTGCGCCGTGACCATGTGCCCTATGACATCTGGATCAAAGAAGGTGTGATGCAGACTACGGAAGGAAACGTCATCCACTACGGCTTTATCGAAAAATTCATCGAGCGCTTAGGCGAGCGTTTCAACATCCGGGAGATCGCCTTTGACCGCTGGGGAGCCGTTCAGATGGTGCAGAACTTAGAGAACATCGGCTTTACTGTCGTTCCTTTCGGTCAGGGCTTTGCTTCGATGTCGCCTCCCACCAAGGAACTGATGAACCTCGTGCTTTCCAAGCGCCTCGCACACGGCGGACAACCCGTCCTTCGCTGGATGATGGATAACATCTTCATCCGAACCGATCCTGCCGGAAATATCAAAATCGACAAAGCCAAATCCACCGAGAAAGTCGACGGTGCCGTTGCACTTGTAATGGCACTTGACCGAGCGATTCGCATGGGATGCGACACGAGCGAGTCAGTCTATGACGAGCGCGGCATTTTATTTTTGTGAAGGAGATTTTGCCTATGGGATTTTTACAATCACTTTTTCATTCAAGAGATAAGCCGAAAGATCAAACCGCCGGCTCTGCCTTTCGCTTTTACTTTGGGCACACCACATCGGGGAAAGCGGTGACGGAGCGCTCTGCCATGCAGATTACTGCCGTCTATGCCTGTGTAAGAGTTTTAGCTGAGGCGGTCGCCGGTCTTCCGCTCCATCTCTTTCACCTCAGAGGAAATGCCGGCAAAGAGAAAGCAACGGACAGCCCCCTTTACTTTTTGCTGCACGATGAGCCGAATCCGGAGATGACCTCATTTATCTTCCGGGAAACCCTCATGTGCCATCTGCTCTTGTGGGGCAACGCCTACGCACAGATTATCCGAAACGGCAAAGGTGAAGTTGTCGCCCTATACCCGCTCATGGCCAACAAAATGACGGTTGATCGGGATGAAAATGGCACGCTTTACTACGAATATCAGGTCAGTAAAAGCGATGCTCCAACGCTTAAAAACGGACGGGTAAGGCTTTCTCCTTCTGAGGTACTTCATATTCCGGGCCTCGGCTTTGACGGTCTTGTCGGATACAGCCCGATTGCGATGGCGAAAAACGCTCTCGGCATGGCAATGGCCACCGAAGAATACGGTGCGGCATTCTTTAAAAATGGCGCAAACCCATCCGGCATCTTATCTATGCCCGGCGTGGTGAAAGACACGGAAAAGATCCGCCAGTCTTGGGAGCAGGGCTTTGGCGGATCGCAGAACTCCAACAAGGTCGCCATTTTGGAAGAAGGCATGACCTACACGCCGATCTCCATCTCACCGGAAGCCGCGCAGTTTCTTGAGACGCGTAAGTTTCAAATCGATGAGATTGCCCGCATCTTCCGCGTGCCGCCCCATATGATCGGAGATCTCGAACATGCGACCTTTTCCAATATCGAGCACCAGTCGCTGGAGTTTGTGACCTATACCTTGAGGCCTTGGCTGGTGCGCTTCGAAGAGTCGATGGCGCACTCGCTGCTTTTGCCTGAGCAGAAGAAAGACTATCTCATTCGCTTTAACGTGGATGGTCTTTTGCGCGGTGACTATGAAAGCCGCATGAACGGATATGCCACAGCCATACAAAACGGCATCTTCTCGGTCAACGACGTCAGACGTCTCGAGGACATGGATTTACTTTCCGATGAGGAAGGCGGAAACCTGCACGTGCTAAATGGCAACGTCGTGAAGCTTGCCGATGCGGGATCGGCTTATACGAAAAACAAGGAGGATACCGATGAACCGACAGAAGAAATTTTGGAGATGGACGAAAAACAAAAGACCCGATCCAAACGAAAATGAAACACGAACTTTATACCTGGACGGCGTGATTGCTGAGGAGAGCTGGTTTGACGATGAAGTCACACCGGCTCTTTTTAAATCCGAACTTGATGACGGCACAGGCAACATCACCGTCTGGATCAACTCACCGGGAGGCGACTGCTTTGCGGCCGCTCAGATCTATAACCTGCTTTTGAACTATCAAGGCAAGGTGACGGTCAAGATTGACGGTCTTGCGGCATCCGCCGCATCAGTCATTGCGATGGTGGGAGATGAGATTCTCATGAGTCCTGTTTCCATGCTCATGATCCATAACCCATCCACCGTGGCCATCGGCGATACACAGGATATGCAGCGTGCCATCGGGATGTTATCCGAGGTCAAAGAATCCATCATCGGTGCCTACAAGCAAAAAAGCGGTCTTTCTCATGCAAAGCTCGCTTCACTCATGGATGAAGAGACCTGGATGAACGCGGAAAAGGCAGTAGAGCTGCACTTTGCCGACCGCATCACATCAAGGCAGGATCTCTATCCGCAAGGCGAGAACGAAGAAGATCCTGTAAATGGTGAGAGTGCCGTGCTAAACGGAAAAGAATATGAAAGCCTCACGGAGACACCGATGCTCTTTTCACGCCGCAAGGTCGTAGCCGCCATCAACAAAAAGCTCTGTGACTATGCGGCGACCTGTGAGGCAAAAACACCTGACCAAACGGCAGAACCGATTACCCACAGCTACAAAGTCAAGGACTTGGAAACACGCCTTGATCTTATCAAACACTTTATTTAAGGAGGAAACCTACCATGACGATTACTGAACTTTTGAACAAACGTGCCAAGACGTGGGAGGTCGCAAAGGCTTTTCTGGAATCCCACCGGGACAAAGACGGACTGCTTAGCGCTGAAGACGGAGCGGCTTACGACAAGATGGAAGCCGAGATCGCAGCATATAGCACAGAAATTGACCGCATGTCCCGTCAAAAGGACATCGAAGACAAGATGAGCAAGCCGCTCGGTACGCCGCTTACGGCAAAACCGGCCGTGCTTTCCACAGAGACGGAAGAAAAGCGCGGACGCGCCTCCTCTTCCTATGCCAAGGATATGCTCGTTGCCCTGCGAAGCGGCTTTAAGCGCGTCTCGAACATCTTGGAAGAAGGCAAAGACGAAAACGGCGGCTATCTGGTACCTGAAGAATGGGACAGCCGCCTCATTGACAAGCTGACCGAAGAGAATATCTTCCGAAGCCTCGCCACGACCATCACCACGTCCGGCGAACACAAGATCAATATCGCGGCTACTAAGCCTGCCGCGGCATGGATCGAGGAAGGTCAGGCCTTAAGTTTCGGCGAGGCGACCTTTGATCAGGTGGTGCTCGATGCCCATAAGCTTCATGTAGCGATCAAGGTTACCGAAGAACTGCTCTACGACAATGCTTTCAATTTGGAAAGCTACATCATCGACCAGTTCGGCAAAGCACTCGGTAACGCGGAAGAAGATGCCTTCTTAAACGGCGACGGCAAAAACAAGCCGCTTGGCATCTTTGCCGCAACCGGCGGAGGAGAGGTTTCCGTCACACTCACGGGTACCGCGCTTAAAACTGACGATATCCTGACGCTCATCTACTCTCTGAAGCGCCCATACCGCAAAAACGCCGCGTTTATCTTAAATGACGCAACGCTTGCCGCCCTTCGAAAGCTCAAGGATAACAATCAGGCCTACATCTGGCAGCCGAGCTATCAGGCAGGAGAACCGGACCGTCTTTGCGGCTATCCGGTTAAGACCTCTGCCTTCTGCCCTGTTTTGGAGACAGGAAAAGCCGGCGTGGCTTTCGGGGATTTCTCCTATTACAACATCGGAGACCGCGGAACCAGGAGTTTTCAGGAACTTCGTGAGCTTTTTGCCGGAAACGGCATGGTGGGCTACGTTGCCAAAGAACGTGTGGACGGAAAACTGATCTTGCCCGAGGCCGTGCAGATTCTCAAAGCCGATGCGTAAAAATAAACGTCTTAGCCATAAGGCGGCTCTCTTTATACGAGGGAGCCGCCTTTTCCTTGCAGGAAAGGAGGAAGCATGCTGAGCCTTGAAGACGTGAAAAACTATCTCCGCGTGGATTTTGACGACGATGACGCACTCATCGAGTCGCTCATACCCTCTGCCACCGAGCTGGTCAAAAACGTGGCACGAACCGAAGATCTCTCTTCTTTTGAAAACGGGCGCATTGCCGTGCTTTTTACGGTGGCCTATCTCTACGAACACCGAGAAGAAGCCGATCACCATGCGCTCACCTTGACGCTTCGCGCTCTTCTTTTCGGAGAAAGGCAGGTGAGCTTCTGATATGGATATCGCTTTGCTCAATGTCACCGTCACCTTCCAAAAAAGAACCGTGGAATCCGATGCCATCGGAAACCAAATCGAAACGTGGAAAGACGACTACACCTGTGCCGCCACCATCTCAGGAGAAGGCGGACGTGAGGTCTTTATCGCAGCTTCTGAAGTGGATAAGGCGGACATGGCGGTGACGGTCAGGTGGTGTAAGAAAACGGCAGCGATGAACACGACAGACTTTCGCATCGTCTTTCAGGGCTGCGCCTACGACATCGAAAAAATTGACCACCTGTCTTTCAGAAAGCGGGCGATCAAGTTTTTCTGCGTAAAGGAGAGAACCTGATGAGCCGAAAAATCAAAATCTCCGGCCTTGCCGATGCCGTGATGGAGGAACTCAACGCCTATGCCAAAACAACAACGGAAGGCATGAAGCAAGCCGTCACCAAAGCGGCAACGACCACCAAAAAAGAAATCAAGGCGCATGCGCCAAAGAAGCACGGCGACTATCAAAAAAGCTGGACGCAAAAGAAAACCTCCGAGTCCTCCCATGCCCTGCAGGTGACGGTCTACTCTCGTAACCGCTACCAGCTGGCACACCTCTTGGAACACGGCCACGCCAAACGGAACGGCGGCAGGACGAGGGCAATTCCTCATATCGCGCCTGCCGAGACAATCGGTGAAGAGCAGCTTATGAAAGAGATCGAAAGGATGATCAAAGATGGATGAAATCATAGAAATATTGAAAGAGATCGCGCTTCCCTTTGCTTACGACCATTTTGAAGAAGGCCAGGCACCTGATCCGCCCTTTATCTGCTACGTAACACCGGAGTCGCATAACTTTGCGGCAGACGGTCGTGTATATCTTCCCGTGAATCTCTACTACGTGGAGCTTTACACGGACAAGAAGAATCCTGCTTTAGAAGAACGAGTTGAGGCCTGTTTGACTTCGCATGGGCTCTTCTTCGATAAGGCCGAAGTCTATATCAACGCAGAAGACCTCTACGAGGTTTCCTATTCATTTGAGCTGAAAGGATGATGAAATATGGCAAATAAAAACAACAAAGTCAAATACAACATTAAAAACGTCTATGCCGCCAAGATGGCAGAAACCGTCTCGAACGGCGTATCCACCTTTACCTACGAAACCCCGAAGGCGATCCCCGGAGCGGTGTCTCTGTCACTCGATGCAGAAGGTGAATCCTCACCGTTCTATGCAGACGGCATCGTCTACTTCCGTACCGTCACGAACAACGGTTACTCCGGTGACCTTGAGATCGCGCTCATCCCGGAGTGGTTTCGCACCGAGATCCTGCAGGAGACGCTCGATTCCAAAGGCGTGCTGGTCGAAAACTCCAATACCGCAGAGTCAGTAAAGTTCGCTTTGCTTTTCGAGTTTGACGGCGACGTCAAGGCAATTCGACATGCCTTATATAACTGCACGGCATCTCGCCCTTCGATTGAGTCGGAAACGAAGGAAGACACGATAGAGCCTGGTACTGAGACGCTTTCCATGACGGCAGATCCGAGAGCCGACGGTCTTGTGAAAGCCAAGACCGGAGACGCGACCGACTCTGCCACCTATACCAACTGGTACAAGGCGGTCTACGTGCCGACTATGAGTGCTGAGAGCACGGGAGGCAAGTAATGATCGAGAAAACCATCGCTGTTTCCGGAAAGCCTGTAAAGTTCAGATCGTCTGCCGCGATCCCGAGACTTTATCGCGCCAAGTTCGGTCGGGATATCTTCAAGGACTTAGCCAAGCTCGAGAAAAGCTATCAAGGCAAAAAGGACGAGGACGGCGGCTTTCCCATTGAAGACCTCGAGATCTTCGAAAACGTCGCCTACATCATGGCCCTTCACGCAGACAGCACGGTTCCGTCTTCCATTGAGGAATGGCTGGACGGCTTCGAGATGTTTTCCATCTATCAGGTGCTGCCGGAAATTCTCGCTCTCTGGGGAGAAAACATCAAAACCGAGGTCACGCCAAAAAAAGGGAAGCGCGAAGCGAACGAGAAATGACCACGCCGCTTCTGATGCTTCGCGCCTGTGAGATCGGCGTGCCCATACGGGACATGGATCTTATCTCCATAGGGCTGCTATTGGACATGTGGACGGAGAAAGCAAACGACTCGGCAAGCTACAGGCGGATTGCCACACAGGAAGACTACGACCGCTTCTAAGGCATCTGAGAAATCTGGTGCCTTTCGCTATTTTTACGCCAAGAAAGGAGGATTGCTATGGCATCACGCATTAAGGGCATTACCGTGGAAATCGGCGGAGATACCACAGGTCTCGACAAGGCTTTAAAGAATGTCCAGTCGACGATTCGCACCACGCAGTCCTCTCTTCGGGATGTGAATAGGCTCCTAAAGCTCGATCCCAAAAACACGGAGCTTCTGGCTCAAAAGCAGAAGATGCTAAAGGACGCGATTGTCGCAACCAAAGAGAAGCTCGACACCTTAAAGACTGCCTCGGAGCAGGCTAAGGCGCAGCTTGAGTCCGGCGACCTCGGGCAGGATAAATACGACGCGCTCCAGCGTGAGATCGCAGAAACCGAAGAAAAGCTCAGGGGACTCCAGCAGGAAGCGGTCAACACCAACTCAGTCTTCTCCAAGATGGACGCAACGGGAGCAGCTTTTACCAAAGCGGGAGATTCCATCACCACCGCAGGACAAAAGGTCATGCCGTTTTCTCTTGCCGTTGGCGGACTTGGCGTGGCTGCAGTAAAAACTGCCGGGGATTTTGATGCCGCCATGAGTCAGGTTGCCGCCGTATCAGGCGCCACCGGGGATGACTTCCAAGCCTTACGGGATAAAGCCCGTGAGATGGGCGCAACCACGAAGTTTTCCGCCACCGACGGTGCGAACGCTTTGTCCTACATGGCGCAGGCCGGCTGGTCGACCGAGCAGATGCTTGACGGCATCGACGGCGTGATGAACCTCGCCGCATCGTCCGGTGAGGATCTTGCGGCAGTTTCTGATATCGTCGTGGGATCTCTTTCCGCCTTCGGCCTCAAAGCCTCAGACGCTGCTCATTTTGCGGATGTTTTGGCCGCAGCGGCTGCGGCTTCCAACACGGACGTTCATATGATGGGTGAGGCCTTCGAGTATGCCGCACCTGTTGCAGGTGCTTTAGGCTTTTCCATCGAAGACACTTCGGAAGCCATCGGACTCTTATCAAACTCCGGCATCAAGGCATCTCAGGCAGGTACCTCGCTTCGCACCATCTTTAACTCGCTATCGAAGGATGTGACGATATCAGGCGATGCGATCGGCGATGCGGTGGTAAAGACCACGAACGCTGACGGCTCCATGAGATCGTTAAACGACATCTTGGGCGACTGCCGGGAAGCTTTCTCGGGACTTACCGAGTCCGAAAAGGTGCATGCTGCTGAGCAGCTCGTGGGAAAAAACGCCATGTCAGGCTTCCTTGCCCTCATGAACGCAGCCCCTGAAGATATCGACACGATGCGGAATGCCTTAACAAACTCCACGGGTGCTGCCGAGGAGATGGCGAAGGTCATGCAGGATAACCTCCCCGGACAGATCGAGGAGCTAAAGTCTGCGATGGAGGAACTTGCCATCTCCATCGGAGATGCCCTCATGCCAACCATAAGAAACATCGTCTCCTGGTTTCAGGCACTTGTTGACAAGCTGAACAGCATGGACGAAGGCACGAGAAACACGATTATTAAGATCGGTGTGTTCATTGCCGCCTTGGGACCGCTACTTCTCATCGTCGGAAAGGTGGTCTTGAGTCTTGGCTCTCTTATTACGACGTTTTCAGCTGTCGGCAAGACCATCGGCGGTCTGATGGCAAAGACCGGAGGCTTATCGGGTATCTTCACTAAGCTCGGAGCCGCCATCGGTGGAATCTCGCTTCCGGTTGTTGCCATCGTCGCCGTGATCGCTACACTTGTCGCGGCGTTCGTGCACCTTTGGAACACCTCGGAAGACTTTCGGAACTCCATAATCGCCACGTGGAATCAGATCAAGGAAAGCTTCACTGCCTTTGCGGACGGCATCGTGGAGCGGGTGAACGCCTTAGGCTTTAACTTCCAGTCCTTCGGTGAGCTGATCTCTGCGATTTGGAACGGCTTCACCGCTTTGCTTGCTCCGGTCTTTCAGAACGCCTTCACTGCCATTGCGGCCATTTTGCAAGGAGCGCTCGACATCCTGACAAGTATCTTCGATATCTTTGCCGGGCTTTTCACCGGCAACTGGAGCCAGCTCTGGAACGGCATCAAGGAAGTCTTCTCAGGTATCTGGACAGCAATTGCGGGCATCTTTACGGCCGCGTGGGAGACGCTGGTCGGTGTCACCAACACCGTTTTAGGCTGGTTTGGCACGAACTGGAGCGAGGTTTGGACGGCGATCAAGACCTTCTTTAAGAACACCTGGAACGGGATCGTCTCCTTTTTCACCGGCATCTGGGAAGGAATCAAGTCTGTTGTCACGGGAGCCGTAAGTGCTGTGTCCAACACGGTCTCCTCGGTCTTCACGGTGATCAGCACCACTGCATCAAACATCTGGAATAGCATCAAAGACACGATTTCCGGTGTGGTTAATGGGATTAAGTCGACGGTCTCAAATGTGTTTAACACTGTGAAGTCCACGGTGACAAACATCTTTAACGGAATTAAGAGCACGGCCACCTCCGTGTGGAACGGCATCAAGTCTGCTATCACGCGCCCGATCGAAGCCGCGAAAAACACCATCAAGGGCATCGTGGACAAGATCAAAGGCTTCTTCTCCGGCCTTCACATCGAACTTCCGCATATCAAGCTGCCGCACTTTTCGATCTCCGGCGGCTTTTCTATCGTGCCGCCCAGAGTGCCGCACCTTTCCATTGACTGGTACAAGGAAGGCGGCATCATGGCTCGCCCGACACTTTTCGGCATGAACGGTTCATCGCTTATGGCAGGAGGTGAAGCCGGAGCAGAAGCCATCCTGCCTCTGAAAGGCTTCTACGACAAGCTGGAAACTATGCTTGCTCAGCGTGACACATCTCTCATGGAGAAATACCTCTCCGTGATCGCCGGAAACTCAGAAAAAGACATCGTGCTCGACTCAGGACTCCTCGTTGGAGCATTGGCTCCAAAACTGGATGGAGCCTTAGGTCGTCGCGCAAGTTATGTGGGAAGGAGGATGACATGAACCAAAACATCGGCTTTGGCGCCACCATCAACGGCAAACACACCTGGAAAGACTACGGCCTCGTTGTCGGCAACACCGATGTGGTCGGCATGCCTAAACCCAAGACCCTCATCGTGGAAATCCCCGGCTCCTCCAAGCGGCTCGACTTAACTGAAGCCTTAACAGGCAAGTGCGAGTTCTCCGAGCGAACGCTCAGCTTCACGCTGGGCGGCATCGGCAGGATCGACGCCTGGGCAGAAAGGCTTCGTGCTTTCTTAAACGACATCCACGGCAAGCATGTGAAGGTCGTCCTCGACTCCGAGCTCGAGTATTACTTCGAAGGCAGAGCCGAGGTGAAGGGCTTCGAGCGCACCCGCGCAATCGGCGAGATTACCCTCGAAGTTACCTGCGACCCTTACAAATGGGAGATCACGGCAAGTGATGAGGACTGGCTCTGGGACACGTTCAACTTTGAGACGGGCGTGATACGGGATTACCAAAATATCAAGGTTGAAAAATCCGCTGCTCTTTATATTACGGGATCTGCAATTCCCATGACACCCACCTTTATCGTTTCAGGCATTCAAGAGGGAGAAGAAGCAGAGGTTTTTATGAATGGGGACGGCACAAAACCCCTCCAGAACGGGGCTAATCGCTTCCCGGAGTGGCAAATCCCATCGGATGGACAGCTCTTCTATTTCTATGGCACCTATACCGTGACCGTATCTGTGAGAGGAGGAAGCCTCTGATGTATCAAGTATTTTTAGACGATCAAGTCCTCTATATGCCGGGAGATGAAAATGCGCTCCTCATCGATCCGGTGTTGGAAATGGCTGATTCGAAATCCGGCTTTTTTACCGCCAAGATCCCGATCACCAATCTGCTCTACGACTCGGTCAAGGAACTGGCATCTGAGGTCTGCGTGAAACGCGACGGCACCGCTATCTTCTACGGGCGGGTGCTCTCGGTCGAGAGGGACTTCTATGGCACGAAGACCATCACATGCGAAGGCGAGCTTGCCTATCTCTTGGACTCGGTGCAGGAACCCGCTGAATACCACGACATCTCTGTGCGCGCCTTCCTTGAGACGCTCATCACCAAGCACAACAACCAGATGACGGGCGGCAAGAAGTGCTTTAAAGTCGGACAGGTCACGGTGGAAGATCCCAACGACTCCATCTACCGCTACACCAACTGGGAGACCACACTTGATGCCATCACAGACAAACTTGTCGACCGTCTCGGCGGGCATCTTCGTATCCGCCATGTCGGCACCACCAGATACCTGGACTACATCGAGGATTTTGATAACACGAATACGCAGGTGATCGAGTTCGGAGAAAACCTGCTCGACTACACCGAAAACCTGAACGCCGAAGACATCGCCACCCGCGTCATTCCGCTCGGCAAAAGACTGGACGATTCACCGATCGAGACGCTCGACGCTTACACCACCATCGGCAGTGTCAACAATCGGAAAAACTATGTGGAGTCAGCTGCGGCAATAAAGACCTATGGCGTAATCACGAAGACTGTCCACTTTGAAGATGTGACGATACCTGCCAATCTCAAGAAGAAAGGCGAAGAATACCTCAAGGATACGCAGTTTGCCGATGTCACCTTGACGCTTACAGCTGTCGATTTGCACCTGCTTCATGCAGATATCGAGGCGATGAAGGTTGGAGATTCAATCCGTGTGATTTCTCCGCCTCATGGCATGGATCGGTTCTACCCGTTGACGGAGCTAAAGATATCTCTCGACCACCCCGAGTCTTCCACTGTGACGCTCGGGACGAAGGTGAAGGCGGGACTCTCTGAAAGGAGTGTCTCAGAAAACAAGGCGCTGGTGCAAAAGATCGAGCGGCTGCCCACACAGTCGGAGACGCTTCGTCTTGCCAAAGATAATTCCACAGCCCTTATCACCGCAGCCACGACAGGTCACGTCGTGACCCGCAAAAACGAGATTCTCGTCATGGACACGGCGGACAAGGCGACGGCAAAGAAGGTCTGGCGCTGGAACTTAAACGGGCTCGGCTACTCCAAGACGGGCTACAACGGCACCTACGGTACGGCGATCACCATGAACGGCGCCATCGTCGCCGACTTCATCACGACCGGCACCTTAAACGCTGACCTCATTCGGGCGGGAACCTTAAAAGACAAACAAGGAAACATCAGCTGGAACATGAGCTCAGGAGCACTCACAGCAAAGAAGCTATCGATCGACTCCCCAAACTTCAAGCTCACGACCTACGGTTACATGACGGCAAAAGGCGCAAGCATCGACGGCTCCATCACGGCAAGCTCCGGAGACACCAAAGTTCGTGTGGGCTATGGACACCTTTCCATCTATTACAACGACAAAGAGGTTGGACTGATTGGCGGAAACAGCTTTGCGCAATCAAACTCCATCGCAGGGCTGAACTTCGACCTCGAAAACACCGGAGACTACATGACCTGGGCCGCACAACCTGCCTCAGGCGGCAACTACAACATGGTATGGACTTATGCCAGATCCTCGTTCAGCGGATTTACCGGAGGAGCCTTAAACGCCGGCTGCGACATCGACATGCACAACTACACCTTAAAAAACGTGAACTTTGAAGGCGGCGGCATCTCCGGCACCGCAAACTTCGTGAAGATCAACTCGATGAGCTCGGACGGCACAGCCGCGAACTGGTCGAACAACTGCTACATGACATTCAAAAACGGAATTCTTATCGACGGAAGATTCTAAGGAGGAACAGTCAAATGGAAGAACATGAACTCATCAACGGAAAACCCAACGAACAGGAAGCCGAAAAACCGTCCGAGACGATTTTTCAGATCAAAGACGACGAATGGAAGAAAGCTGTCGAGATCATCTTAGGCATCGACAAACACGAGGAAATCTCAGACGAGGACGCATCTGATCTCATCACGGCAGCACGTAATTTCAGAAAGATCATTGATTTCTTCGTGAAGCTCTTTGGAGGTGGTATGTGATGGAAAAAGAGATGCCCCTCATCCTGCGGGTTGAAAAGGCCAGAAACGACCTGAGGTATGCCTTAAACCAAGCGGCGGCGCGATACGAGATTCCCGGATACCTGCTCGATCTCATTCTGGAAGCTTTGCTTTCGGAGGAAAAAGGACAGCGCATTGCGCTTATGAGTGAACAGATCACATTGGCCGAAGGAAAGGAGGATGATCCGCATGGCAAACGTGAAGACGTATCTCAATAAAATTTTATCCGCTGTCTACGGCAAGGATGTGCGAGGCGCCATCCACGACTCCATCGATTCCATCAACGAGCAAGTGGAAACCACCACGGCGGCGGAAAACGCCAGAGTCTCAGCCGAGAAGACCCGCGTCTCGCAGGAAAACGCCAGAAAGACTGCCGAGTCAGGAAGATCAGCAGCGGAAACAGCGCGAGTTAACGCTGAGGCGGACCGAGCAAAAAAAGAGACCACGAGATACCAATCGGAAAACAGCCGCATTGCTTCGGAGAACAAACGAGTGGTAGCAGAAAAAGCCAGAGAAAGTGCAGAGACCTCTCGCATCAATACCGAGAAGGCTCGTACAAGCGCAGAAACAAGCAGGATTGACGCTGAGACGAAACGCTCGGCAGCCGAAGAAAAGCGCTCGTCTGCGGAGAATTTCCGCGTCAAAGCAGAAACGACGAGAGTCTCACAGGAAGATACCCGCAAGAAAAATGAGACGACAAGAACCACGCAGGAGACGAGCCGCCAGACGACCTTTACGAAACTCAAGTCCGACATCGACACGAAGCTCAAGCAGATGGATCAAGCTATTCAAGGAAGCGGCAGCATCGTCATCGATGCAACGCTGACCCAAGAAGGACAGGCCGCCGATGCAAATGTGACCGGAGACAGGCTGAGTGTGGCATTGGAAAGGACTGCTGTTCAATCGTATGATCTGACTCCCGCATCAGACAGCGTCACGTTAATGGATGGGTACAGCTCATTAATGACCTGCGGAAAGGTTGGAGTCCTTCGTGCTATCGGTACCATCGAAAAAAACACGGCGCTTCAGTTCGGTCAGCTCTACCTGTGTAAATCTCCGATTAGCTCACCAATTCCGATTATGACCTATGCTTTGTTTTTCTCCCTCACGGATGAGGGCAGCTTTAAGATTATTCCCATCGTCTTTGAAAACGGGGACATCTACCTTGAAATGCCGGGGCGCTTGACATTCCCGGGTCAATTTTTGATCGACATGGTTTTCGTGACAGAACCCGCACCTCCACCAGTCGGATAAGCAATACGTATTACTTGTTTTCGTTAGCCGCCTGAGAGCGGCATTTTTTATGCCTGAAGGCAGAAAGGAACATACCTATGAAAGAATTCTGGAACACCATACAGCTGATCTTTGCCGCCGTCGGCGGCTGGCTCGGCTACTACCTGGGCGGCTTTGACGGTCTGCTCTACGCGCTGATCGCCTTCGTCGTCTGCGATTACGTGACGGGCGTGATGTGCGCCGTGGCGGACAAGAAGCTCTCAAGCGAAGTCGGCTTCAAGGGCATCGCCAAGAAGATCGTCATCTTCATTCTGGTCGCCGTTGCCAACATCATCGACGTGAACGTCGTCACGCAGGGAGCCGTCCTTCGCACCGCCGTCATCTTCTTCTATCTCTCAAACGAAGGACTCTCGATCATCGAAAACGCTGTCCATCTGGGGCTTTCCGTCCCGGAGAAACTCAAGGCAGTTTTGGCGCAGCTTCATGACCGCGCCGAAGACAGAGAAACATCTGTATCAGCAAAGGAGGAAAAGTAAATGGCTGTTAAGGGAATCGACGTATCGGTCTGGCAAAAATCGATTGATTTTAACAAGGTAAAACGAAGTGGCATCGAATTTGTGATTATGCGCGCAGGCTACGGCTCGGCGCTCTCGCAAAAAGATAAGTGCTTCGAGCAAAACTATGCCAGAGCCAAAGCGGCAGGTCTTCACATCGGTGCCTATTGGTATTCCTATGCGAAAAGCGCCGCTCAAGCCATACAGGAAGCAAAAGTCTGCAAGCAGGTGCTTTCCGGCAAGCAGTTTGACTATCCCATCTACTTTGACATCGAGGAAAAGTCACAGCTTTCCCGTGGCAGAGTCTTCTGCGATTCGCTCATTCGCGCCTTCTGCAACGAGATGGAAGCGGGCGGTTATTTCGCGGGCTTTTACACCTCGCTTTCGTCCGCGCTAAACAACGTCTCTTCTGACGTGCGCAACCGCTACGCCTTCTGGATCGCACAGTGGAACAGCTACTGCACCTATCAAGGCGCTTACGGCCTTTGGCAGTATTCCTCAAGCGGTTCTGTTCCAGGTATTTCCGGAAGATGCGATATGGACTTGGCCTACGTGGACTACCCCTCGATTATCCGCAAGGGTGGTTTTAACGGCTACGGCAAAGGAAGCGCGCCCGCTCGAAAGTCGGTCGACCAGCTGGCGCACGAGGTCATTTCAGGAAGCTGGGGTAACGGAGACGAGCGAAAGAAACGTCTGACGGAAGCCGGCTATAGCTATGATGCCGTACAAGATAAGGTCAATGAGCTGCTCGGCGTAAAATCCCGCAAGTCCATCGACCAGCTCGCCCGCGAGGTCATCCGAGGCAACTGGGGTAACGGTCAAGATAGAAAGAATCGCTTGACCCGCGCCGGCTATGATTACAGCGCTGTGCAAAAACGAGTGAATCAACTGCTCTAAATGAGCTCCATCTATATGCCCGCAAGGTTATGAGGAGAAATCCCCATAGCTTTGCAGGCTTATTTTTTTGCTAAAAATCCGTCCGTTTCGGCTTCTCACATCCAGAGAGGTGTGGGAGGTAAACATGATGGACATAACGCAACAAGAACAAGTGATAAGGCTTCGCTCCGAAGGCTTGGGCTATAAGAAAATCGCCAAAGAGATCGGCATCTCCGAAAACACCATAAAGTCTTATCTCAAACGGCATGAGCATACCTCACGCTGTCGGAACTGTGGCAAGAAAATCGAGCAGGTCAAAGGCCGCAAAACGAAGAAGTTTTGCTCAGATAGCTGCAGAAGCAGCTGGTGGAACCATAACCGAGACAAGATTCATACCACGAAATCCTCAGAGCACGTATGCCCTGTGTGTGGCGCGGCTTTTCACGGATACGGTAAGACCTACTGCTCACGCTACTGCTACATTAAAGCCCGCTTCGGGGGTGCTTTGGATGAATAAGGCAGAGCTTAAGCGTGAGGCGCGCTACATCGGCGCTATCGAAATGGCGAAAACGCTTCTTGAAAACGGCACGATTACCGAGGATGACTACGAGCGATTTGCTGAGACTATGAAGGAGAAATACCGACCTCAAGCTGCGCGTCTATTCGCTGAAATTACTTGATAAACAGGCGATTTAGAGTGATGTATAGACATGAAGAAAGGAGGTAATCATTGGCAACAATCAGCAAATTTGAAAGACGAAAAGAGCCACCAAAACGAAAGCGTGTCGCGGCTTATGCGAGAGTTTCCGTCAATACGGACGAAACAAGAAACTCACTTCTAAATCAAGTGGATGCCTACAGCAAGTTCATCAAGTCAAATCCTGAGTGGATCTTTGCCGGTGTATATGCCGATCTTGGCATCAGCGGTACGGGAATGGACAAGCGAGATGAATTTGAGCGCATGCTCTCCGACTGTAAGAAAGGACTCATCGACGTTATTCTGGTCAAGTCCATATCACGCTTTGCAAGAAATACCGTCGATCTTCTGCAGACGGTCAGGTATCTGCGATCGCTTAATATCGAGGTCAGATTTGAGCGTGAGAGTATTCATACGCTTTCTTCCGAAGGCGAATTAATGCTCTCATTACTCGCTTCTTTTGCTCAGGGAGAATCCGTCAGCATCTCGGAAAACGTGCGGTGGGGGATAATGAAGAAGTTCGAGAAAGGCATCCCTTGCGGTCGAAAGCGGCTTTTAGGCTACAGATGGCAAGACGATGAGCTTATTGCTATCCCCGAAGAAGCGAGGCTCATCCGCCGCATCTTTGACGAGTATTTAGGCGGCAGGTCTTTTTATGCCATAGCGGACGGCTTAAATAAAGACGGCTACACAACCATCACAGGCAGAGCCTTTCGAGGTGACGGCATAAAAGACATATTGGAAAACCTAACCTACACAGGCGATCTTCATCTTCAAAAGTGCTATATCGAAGATCCGATAACAAAGCATGTCGTCAGGCATCAAACCGACAGACCAAGCTATCTGATCGAAAATCACCATAAAGCTTTGGTCAACAAGAAGGATTTCTCTCTTGCTCAGGAGATCATAAAAAAGAACAGCATCAAAGGTGCGCGCACCCATACTTTCGACTGCTTTACGGGAAAAATCATCTGCGGCATCTGCGGCAAGACGTACACCCACACGAACGGAAAGTTCTGGGACTGCTCGGTAAAAAAACGTCGCGGAGGAAGATGCGCATCCAAGCCCGTCCCCGAGAAAGTGTTGAGGAGGCTTGCTGCTGAGGTGCTTAGGACAGATGAGTTTAACGAGTATCTCTTCAAAAATAAAATCGACCACATCGTGATAACGGGTGCGCGTGAGGTCAGCTTTATTTTCAAAAGCGGCAAAACCGTGGTGTGCACGTGGAAAAGAAACGAGAGGTGAAACATGAAGACCGTCAAGAAAATTGAAGCAAAGCCAAAACTTCGCGGAATTATAAGCAGCACCGACGAGAACTATCTTATGAAGGTCGCGGGCTATGCCCGTGTCTCTACGGACAACGAAGAACAGCTCACAAGCTATCAGGCACAGCTCGATTACTATACCAACTTCATACAGGCGCATGACGGCTGGGAGTTTGCCGGCATGTACGCAGACGAAGGCATCACCGGCACCAACACAAAGAAACGAGATGGATTTAACACCATGATCGCCGATGCTCTTGCCGGGAAGATCGACATCATCGTCACAAAGTCCATCTCACGTTTCGCAAGAAATACCGTAGACAGCCTGACGACCATACGCAAGTTGAAAGAAAAAGGCATCGAGGTATGGTTCGAGAAAGAAAACATCCATACCCTTGACGCCAAAGGTGAGCTGCTCATCACTATCATGAGCAGTCTTGCGCAGGAAGAATCCCGCTCGATATCCGAGAACACCACCTGGGGCAAACGCAAACAGATGGCAGACGGCAAGGTCTCGCTTGGCTATTCGCGCTTTTTAGGCTATGACAGAGGTCCCGATGGCAAAATGGTAATTAACGAAGAGCAGGCAAAGGTTGTAAGGAAGATCTACCGCCTGTTTTTAACGGGATATTCTGCCCACGGCATCAAGAAGCGCCTTGAAGCTGATGGCGATCTTACTCCAACAGGGAAAAAGAAGTGGCCGTTTACGTCAATCAAGAGGATCTTGGTAAATGAGAAATACCGAGGAGATGCCCTGCTGCAAAAGGAGTACACCGTTGATTTCCTCACAAAGGAAAAGCGAAAGAACACCGGAGAGCTTCCCATGTACTACGTTGAGGGCGACCATGAGCCGATAATAGACCCCACCATCTTTGACATCGTTCAAGAAGAAGTAAAAAGGCGGAATTCCATGTCGCGCTATAACGGACTGTTTATCTTCTCATCTCGTATTCACTGTATGGACTGCGGAGCATACTTCGGGCGGCGCATCTGGCACTCAAACGACAAAGGCAGAAAAGTCGTCTGGCAGTGCACCAATATCTATCACGGCACGAGGAACTGTCACATGGTGGCAATTCCCGAAGAAAGCATCAAGATCCTTTTTGTCAAGGCTATCGATAAGCTCATGGGTGTCAAGGATTCCGTCATCGAGGACGCGAGGATTTTGCAAAGTCAGCTTGAAGACACGTCATCGCTTGAAGAACACGCAGAAGCCTTAAACGATGAGATGAAGATAACGTTGAGAGCTTTCGAGGAAGCAATCAGAGAAAGCGGACGGGAAGGAAAGGGCAACGAGCGTGAAGTGCATCTTCTTAAAAGCTACGATGCCAAAGAGACTGAGTACAAATCCCTGCTCAGCCAGGTGCAAGCAAACAAGGCTCATGCCCTTGAGACGGGGCTGTTCATCGATACCTTGAAAAAGCTCAAGCCGGACGGCAGGTTCAGCGAAACCATGTGGGGGCTTCTCCTGTCTGAGGTTGAAGTCTATAGCAGAGACGATATCCGCTACGTCTTTAAAGACGGCTCTATCGTAAAAATGGAGCTTGATCAGGTATAAAAATAGAATTTACCATCAATAACAACAGATGATCTGAAAATAAGGCAATAAGACGGTTTGAGAAATCCTCGCATGACAATAGGTCAGCGGGGATTTAAGCTTATAGCGATTCACCTCCATCGCCGCTATGAGTGATATGTACACATCTATACGTTAAATCTGGCATGATATGTATATAAAATTTGAGAGAAAAAGCAGCTCCGGTTTTAAGCGCAAAATCGAATAAAACCGCAGGATTTCAACCCTTTTCAGGGGATGCATCAGGGGGTGCAAACTTTAGACTATCGTTTAATGGTATCTGAGTGAGAAGCCCTATGAACCCCTGTCCTTGTGGCTGGTTTGGTGACAGCGGCCATACCTGTCGTTGTTCTAAGGCAGCTATCGATAAGTACCTCGGTAAGATTGGCGGCCCTCTGATGGATCGAATTGAGTTATATGTGGATGTTCCTCGTCCATCTGCAGCTCAAGTACTTGGTCAGCATGCTGGTTTATCTACCCAAGATATGAAAAAGCTTGTTTTAGAGGGACTATCATTTAGACAAGATCGCCAAGCCATGGCTCTCAAACATCCAACTCGCTCGCAGAACAACATAAAGTCAAATGACTTCATGTCCTTCTCGACAGAAGCACGACACGCTCTAGAATCATTTTCTGATTCGTATAGTTTGGGAGGTCGTGCCATTGCTCAAACCATTGCTCTTGCGCGAACCATTGCTGATATAGCCCAGCGTGAGCGTGTTGATGGTGATGATGTTATTGAAGCTGCAGCATATAGGATGCGTGATGTTGTATGACTCACCAGACAGCTTGTGCAGAGTTTGGCCGAGAAGATCCGCGCTGGCCAGCAAGTTTAAATTCTTTGGATGCATCATATAAACGCCTGTACACCCTTGGCTGTTTGGATATCTTATATAAGCCCTCTCTTGCTATTATCGGCGCTCGTCGGGCAACTCCTTATGGCATTGCCGTTGCACAAATGGCTGGGCGTATTGCGGCAGAAAGCGACATTGTGGTTGTATCTGGTGGAGCTATGGGCGTTGATTATGCTGCAGCTAAAGCTGCTCTTGATGCCGGTGGTGAGATCATAATTGTGTCTGGCTGCGGCGCAGATGTGGTATATCCGCACAGTTCTGAAGATATTTTTTCTGCAGCAAAGGCTGGTAGGGGAGTCATTGTTTCCTGTGAGGCGTGGCACCAAGGTCCGAGACGCTATGCGTTTCCCAAGCGCAACCAGATCATTGCAGGGTTGTGCACTAGCTTGATCGTGACGGAAGCAGGCATGCCTTCGGGTACTTTTAGTACTGCACAGACG
Organism: Atopobium minutum 10063974; assembly: GCF_000364325.1. Classification (NCBI taxonomy): domain Bacteria; kingdom Bacillati; phylum Actinomycetota; class Coriobacteriia; order Coriobacteriales; family Atopobiaceae; genus Atopobium; species Atopobium minutum. The sequence goes on along the minus strand of NZ_KB822533.1, from coordinate 1,000,676 downwards.
GCAGACAACCTACTCAAACATGTATATGCCGCACCTGGATCGATTTTCTCACCACAATCTCGTGGCACCAATCGGCTTATTGAAATGAACGCATCCATAATTTCTGACGAAGTTGCCCTTGAAACGCTTATTTCTCTTGATTTTGGTAAAAGCAGGCTTGTGTCGTCCGGAGATACTCCTATGCGCGGAAGAATTATTGAGGCGCTGGTGGCTAATCCCATGCGTCCCGATGAGCTGGCACTGCGTTTAGATGGTAATATTCTGACGATAATTCGTACGCTATCAGAGTATGAAGCGAAGCGCCTTGTAAAAAGATTGCCTGATGGTCGTTATTCGGCTTCAGAACAGTCATACTTAAACACATAAGACCCTAGGATAAGGATAGGTTTTGTGAGCGATTGTATGTCAAATAATCATGCTGTTACGGTTGTTGGCGGAGGTTTAGCGGGTAGTGAATGTGCGTTACAACTGGCTAAACGCGGTGTACAGGTGTATTTGTATGAACAGCGTCCGTTAGTTCATTCTGCTGCTCATCATAGCGATAAGTTCGCTGAGCTTGTCTGTTCTAATTCTCTTAAGTCCATGCGTGAAACCAGCGCAGCAGGACTACTAAAGCGTGAACTTTTGTATATGGAATCTGAGCTTATCAAACTGGCTGTGCAAGCAAGAGTTCCGGCAGGTGCTGCGCTCGCTGTTGATCGAGATATATTTTCCGCTCTTGTCACACAAGCAATCCAATCCAATCCGTATATTACGGTAGTCCATGAGGAAGTTTGTTCCATCCCTCAAGGTCTTTGTGTTATTGCTGCTGGTCCCTTATGTTCAGAAAAGCTTTTTAGCGCGCTTACGGCTTGTGTAGGAAGCGAGGGCAGCGCCTTTTATGATGCTGCCGCGCCTATTGTGGATGCTGACTCTCTTGATAGGGAGATTATTTTTGAGCAGTCGCGCTATGGTGTATCTGGTGTAGGTGACTACCTTAATTGCCCGCTCAATAAGCAAGAATACGAAGCGTTCATTGCTGAACTTCTCAATGCTCAGCGTGCCATTTCTAAAGACTTTGATCAATCCGATCTGTTTAACGCCTGCCAGCCGGTAGAAGAGATTGCTCGTACTGGCATAGACTCGCTGCGCTTTGGAACGATGAAGCCTGTAGGCTTAACTGATCCCCGTACTAATAAACGTCCGTGGGCGGCAGTTCAGCTGCGTCCTGAAAATAAAGACTGTACTGCATATAACCTGGTTGGCTTCCAAACAAACCTCAATTGGGGAGAGCAAAAACGTGTCTTTCGTATGATTCCAGGATTAGAGCATGCAGAGTTCTTCCGCTATGGTGTTATGCATCGTAATTCATTTTTGGATAGCCCTCATGTACTTGACTCAAGTTTTGCGCTTCCGGGTATGCAAACGCGCTTTGCAGGTCAAATTACAGGAACCGAGGGATATGTTGAGGCAATTGCCTCTGGCTTGTTGGCAGCACTTAATACCTATGCAGACCTTTCTGGGGTACAGCAGGTACAGCTTCCCAATACGGGTGCATTTGGCTCATTGGTAGCCTATGCTACCAATCCTCAAACACAAGACTATCAACCTATGCATGTAAACTTTGGAATCATCAAGCCTCTTGATCAGCAGATACGCAGTAAAAAAGAACGATATGCTGCCTATGCTGCACGTGCTACGAATGACTTACATGCTTACATTTCTTCTCGACCAGATCTGTTCCCCAACGGGATTGGTCAAGACATACTTCCTGTACTTGAGGACTAATTGTTATGTCTGATACGGATGTTTGTACACGCAGTGCTTCTCAAGAACGGTTTAAAACCTATATCGAGCAGTTTATTACCTTTGATGACGATATAAGAAATCTATCGAGCAATACCTTGCGAGCTTATGCCACAGATCTACATGCGTTTGCAGAGTGGTTAAAGCGTGAGGCAGTAGATCCTCTCAAAGTAAGTCACAGAGAACTGCGTGGATATCTTCTTGAGCTTACTCGCGCTGGCTATTCTGAGAGAACTATTAACCGGCATCTTTCGGCCCTTCGCTCCATGTATAAGTGGCTTATGCGTGAGGGGCTCATACAAGAGAATGCCATAGCAGCTATGGTAAGTCCTAAGATTCCTAAGACATTACCGCATGTTATGTCACACACTGAGGTGATCCAACTTTTTAAAACCTGCGAAGGCAGCGATGCACAATCCATAAGAGATACAGCCTTTCTTGAACTGCTTTATGCAAGTGGCGCACGTATTTCTGAGCTGGCAAATCTTTGCATTAAGGATGTTGATTTTACACAAAGACAACTCACACTATTTGGAAAGGGATCCAAGCAGCGAATTGTTCCTTTGTATAGTCATGCCCTTAATGCTACGCAATGCTATTTGGAACAGTCACGTCCACAGCTTATAGCCAAAGCCCGTGGAGCACATTCAAACGATTCTGGTGCCGTTCATGAAAAACTCTTTATCTCAACACGAGGCAGAGCAATGTCTGCGGCAGCATTAAGAAAGGTCTTTGAGAGACACATTGTTCAGGCAGGATTAGATCCAACGCTTACACCACATGCTATGAGGCATACCTTTGCAACGGTTATGTTGGATGGAGGAGCGGATTTGCGCAGTGTTCAGGAGCTTCTCGGCCATAAGAGTTTATCTACGACACAGATTTACACGCACTTATCGGTATCGCGCTTAAAAGAAGCGACAAAACAAGCACATCCGCGCGCTTAGTCCGGTGGCTCTATACACATGATACGATGGGTTTATGTACGTAAAACTCGTGCTTTCTAAATAGCTAAAGAGCTGATATACTTCATCGAGTTGTGTAAAAGGCACAACTATCTATTACACACGTGTGGCTACCTATTTGCCATGGTGCCTAAGACTAAGCCAGGTTTTGGGTGGTTCAATAGGGCTGATACCGCACGGAGGCAAACCAAACTGGAGGTTTTACTATGGCTGCAAAGATTAGCATTAAGACGCTGCTTGAGGCTGGTTGCCACTATGGTCATCAGACTCGTCGTTGGAATCCTAAGATGAAGCCATTCATCTTTGGTGAGCGCAATGACATCTACATTCTTGACCTTAAGCAGACTCTTGTGGGCGCTGATAAGGCATATACCTTCCTCAAGAACATCACTGCTAAGGGTGGCACTGTTTTGTTTGTAGGCACCAAGAAGCAGGCTCAGGAGCCCATTGCTACTCAGGCTGCACGCTGCAATATGCCCTACATTAACCAGCGCTGGCTCGGTGGTATGCTTACCAACTTTGTTACCATGCGTTCTCGTATTGATCGTATGGAAGAACTTGAGGCTATGGTAGAGGATGGTCGTATGGCCACCCTTCCTAAGAAGGAGCAGGCTGTTCTCGGCAAAGAGCTCGATAAGCTCCAGCGTAACTTGGGCGGCGTTCGTGATATGAAGGCTGTACCTCAGGCTATTTTTGTAGTGGACACCAAGCGTGAAGAGCTGGCTGTTCGTGAGGCAAACCGTCTTCACATCCCTGTTGTTGGTCTTTTGGATACCAACTCTGATCCTGATGTGATTGATTACGGCATTCCTGCTAATGATGATGCTATCCGCTCTGTATCTCTGATGTGCGAGCTTATGGCAGATGCCGTTCTTGCTGGTTCTGGCAAGGAGCAGATTTCTGAGGCCGAGATGGCTGCAGAGGCTACAGAAGCACCTGCTGCTGAGTAGTTAATTTCTCTGAGCTTCTTTTAGCAGTTTTGTTTTAATCATTCTTAACCCCCAAGGGAGGGGATTTACATGGCTACTATTACCGCAGCTCTCGTAAAGCAGCTTCGTGAGATGACCGACTCTCCTATGATGGAGTGCAAGAAGGCTCTCGTAGAGGCTGATGGCGATCTGGAAAAAGCAGTAGACGTTCTTCGTAAGATGGGTATTGCCAAGGCCGTTAAGCGTGCTGGTCGCGATACAAATGAGGGCACCGTTGCTGCTTACATTTCTGAGGATGGTAAGTCGGGCGCATTGCTTGAACTCACCTGTGAGACTGACTTTGTAGGAACCAATCCTAAGTTCACCGGCTTTGCTGCCAAGCTTGCTGAGGTTGTTGCAAAGAATGATCCTGCCGATGTTGATGCGCTGAAGAGCCTTGAGCTTGGCGGTTCTACCGTTGAGGCAGAGCTTACCGAGATGATCCACGTCATCGGTGAGAACATGAAGGTAAATCGCTTTAAGCGCGTAAGCGTTGAGTCTGGTGCGCTTGCAAGCTACATTCACCTGGGTGGCAAGTTGGGTGACATTGTAACCTTTACCTTCAACAATGACGCAACCGCTCAAAACGATGAGTTCAAGACCTTTGCTCACGATGTGGCTATGCAGGTTGCTGCTGCTAACCCCGCTGCAGCACGCCGCGAGGATGTAGATGCAGACGTTGTTGCACGTGAGAAGGCAATCTATATGGCACAGGCTGCAGAGTCTGGCAAGCCTGAGGCAATTCAGGAGCGTATGGCACAGGGCAAACTGGAGAAGTTCTATAAGGAGAATGTCCTTACCGAGCAGGACTTCATCAAGGATGGCTCTGTAACGGTTTCTCAACTTGCTGAGCAGGTTTCTAAGTCCTGTGGCGATGAGATTAAGGTTGCTGGCTTTGAGCGCTTTGCCTTTGGTGATGAGGACTAAGTTTTCTCATTAACCCAATCAAGAGCCGACGTCTTTGATGTCGGCTCTTTTTCTATGTAAAGTGTTCGCTTATCAAGCGTGTTGTTCCTTATGGAGCTTGCTTTGGTAGAATTGATAAGGTCGTGGTAAACGCCTTTGGGTGCAGCACTTCGGCCGACTACCACAAATCAAGGAGGTCGTAGGCTTTGTCCGATTACAAGTACAAGCGCGTATTGCTCAAGCTGTCCGGTGAGGCACTCATGGGATCTGGTGAGTATGGGATCCAGGCAGACGTATTAGACCGTTTGGCTCAGGAGATTAAGCCGGCATACGATCATGGAATTCAAGTTGCTATTGTTGTAGGTGGCGGCAACATCTTCCGCGGTCTTGCGGGTGCTGCATCTGGTATGGACCGCGCACAGGCAGACAGCATGGGTATGCTTGCCACGGTTATGAATAGCCTTGCCTTGCAGGATTGCTTTGAACGCAATGGCATGATGTGCCGTGTTATGACTGCTATCGAGATGCATGAGGTAGCAGAAGGCTATATCCGCCGCCGTGCCATTCGCCATCTTGAGAAGGGTCGTGTGGTTATTTTTGCGGCTGGTACCGGTAACCCCTACTTTACAACGGATACCGCAGCTGCACTCCGTGCTTGTGAGATCGATGCAGAGATTCTTATGAAAGCAACAAAGGTAGACGGCATCTATGATAAGGACCCTGTTGGTAATCCCGATGCTAAGCGCTTTAATGAGGTGTCTTATCATACGGTATTAACGCGCAATCTTAAGGTAATGGACGCAACGGCAACGGCACTGTGTAGCGACAATAACATGCCAATGCTTGTATTTAATATTGATCAGGTTGGTGTATTTGACGATGCCCTAAAGGGTAAAAACGTTGGTACCACTGTTGTAGAAGAGGAGAGCGAATAATGAGCGAGTATACCGATAAGGCTAAATCTAATATGGAGAAGTGTATAAGCGCTCTTGCGTCAAATTTCTCCAAGGTACGTACTGGTCGCGCCAATCCTCATATTCTTGACCCCATTATGGTGGATTACTACGGTGTTTCCACTCCCATCACTCAGCTTGCTGCTGTCAAAGTTCCTGAGGCAAGCATGTTGGTAGTGGAGCCATGGGATAAGTCTTCCCTCAATGCAATAGAAAAAGCAATCGAGAGCTCTGATCTTGGGATTACTCCTGGCAATGATGGCGTTTGCATCAGGCTTCCTTTCCCTTCTCCCACAGAGGAGCGTCGTCGTGAGCTTGCTAAGGAGTGCCGTGCACTAGCAGAAGAGGCTCGTATTGCCATCCGCAATGTTCGCCGCGACTATAACAACAAGATCGAGCGCGATGACGAGTATTCTGAGGATGAGGTCAAGCGTGAGCAAAACCAAATCCAAAAGCTTACCGATACCTACGTAGCTAAGATTGATGAGATGCTCAAGACAAAAGAGTCCGAGGTCATGGAGATCTAGCGTGGTACCTGACTTTTTAAAGCTTCAAGACTACTACGCCAACGCACCTTCTGATATTTCACTTGCAGACATTAAGCTTGATAGCTTGCCTCGTCATATTTCTATCATCATGGATGGAAATGGGCGCTGGGCTCGTGCGCAAGGTTTGGATAGAAGCCAAGGTCATAAGGCGGGAGTCATTTCTCTTAAAGAAATCATCACCTCCTGCGTGCGCCTTGGCATTGATGTTTTGTCTGCCTATGCGTTTTCTACCGAGAATTGGCGGCGTCCTCAGCATGAGGTAGATCTTCTCATGCAGCTCTTTGCTCAAACACTTATCAAGGAGCTCCATCTATTTGAGGAAGAGAACGTCAAGCTCGTGTTTCTTGGAGACCTTACGGCGCTTCCCAAAAAGACGCGTGAGACCTTTGAACTGGGGCTTGAGCGCACTCAGAACAATACGGGTATGGTTTTAGCACTGGCGGTTAACTATGGCTCTCGTGCAGAGCTTGCCCGTGCAGTTCGTCTCATTGCTCAAGAGGTTGTTGATGGAAACATAACTCCCGAGAAGATCGACGAAATGTCTGTATCGCAACATCTCTATACGGCTGGGTTACCCGATCCAGAACTGCTCATTCGTACATCCGGTGAGCTGCGTCTCTCTAATTTTCTCTTATGGCAGCTTGCCTATACTGAGTTTTACGTTACCGATATGTTCTGGCCCGACTTTGATCGATGGGAGCTCTTACGTGCCCTTGCAAGCTTCCAATCGCGTGACCGACGCTTTGGGGGAGTGAAGTCCTAAATGACAACCTCTCATGATTCTGATGTAGCATCCACAAATAGCACTCGCCCTGCAGAAGCTGATCAGGTCTCTACACAATCAAAGATGCAACAGCGAGCAATCCGCGTGCTTTATGGCGCGGGCTACGCGGTTCTTACCCTTGTCGCTTTATTGATTGGCCGGTGGACGACTACCGCGCTTATTTGTTTGTATGCAGGTCTGTGTTGCTTTGAGTTCTTTAAAATGATGCGCATGGCTGGTCGTAATCCCAATGAATTTATTGGGATTGTTGCAGCGGTAGGTTTTCCTTTAGCTGCTCATTTTTCACTCTATTGGGTAGCAATTGTGTTTTATCTGCTTGCCACCGCAACGGGTATTTGGTTTGTTAATACACCAAGATCAAACATTTCTGATGTTGCGCTTACCATTTTTGGACCCGTATATACCGGCATGCTCTTTATCTCAGTTATTATTTTGCGTGCGATAAACCCCAGCATCATGGGTGGTGTGCTTACCTTCTTGGCCATGTCTTCTATTTGGCTTAATGACACTTTTGCTTACGCTGTAGGCACACGCATTGGTAAGCATAAAATGGCACCACGTATCTCTCCTGCAAAGTCTTGGGAGGGCTTTGTTGGAGGTATGTTTGGTTCTCTTTTTATATGGGTATTTTTGTCTAAAACCTTACTTCCCATGGATCTACCCATTGCATTGTGCACTGGATTAGCCACAGGGCTTATGGGTGTCTTTGGTGATCTATTTGAGTCGCGCATTAAGCGTGGGGTTGGGGTCAAAGACTCAGGCAATGTCTTACCAGGACACGGCGGCATGCTTGATCGTTCTGATTCGCTGCTTTTTGGTCTTATCGCTGCAACCTTTATTTTGATGTTAGGTGGAATCATTTGAGTATCTTCGAAGCTCCCTGGCCTGAGGTCAAACGCCCAGAAGTACTTCGCATTGCAATTCTTGGTGCTACCGGATCTATTGGTACCCAAGCATTAGAGGTATGTCGCAAACATGCACACAGGCTGCAGGTTGTGGCCTTATCGGCAGCCCGTTCTGCCGATGAGCTCATAGAGCTTGCCCAGGAATTTGGTGTAAAGCATCTTGCCCTTGCAGATGAAAACCAGCGCACGGCAGCAGCTGTCAATCAGCTGGGTTCAGATGTGCAGCTTGGGTTTGGTAACCAAGCAGTCGCTGATCTTACAACTCTTGATGAGGTTGACCTTGTTTTAGTAAGTGTTGTAGGAGCAGCAGGCATTCTGCCAACCTATACTGCCCTTATCAATAACAAGACAGTGGCGCTTGCCAATAAAGAAGCTCTGGTTTGCGCGGGTGAGCTTTTGATGCCCCTGGTCAAACCAGGCAAACTCATTCCGGTTGATTCTGAGCATTCAGCCATTTTCCAATGTCTGTTGGGAACACAGCCACAGCAGGTGAGCCGTATTTGGCTTACCTGTTCCGGCGGACCCTTTTACGGCAAGAGCGTAGCTGAGCTGCGTAACGTCACTGCAGATCAGGCGCTTAAACACCCCAATTGGAAGATGGGACCAAAGATTACCATAGACTCTGCCACGCTTATGAATAAGGGTTTGGAAATTCTTGAGGCCCACCATCTGTTTGGTGTAGCAATCGATGATATTCAGGTGTTAGTGCAGCGTCAGAGTCGTATTCATTCTATGATAGAAACCATCGATGGTTCAGTCATAGCACAGCTTGGTCCTTCTGATATGCGTGGTCCAATCCAGCTTGCCTTTAGCTATCCCGAGCGCTGGGAAGCCCCTGCAACGCCTGTCAATTTCTTTGAGCAAACCAGCTTGGATTTTGGACCTGCAGATGATCAAACCTTTAGGTGTTTGGAGCTTGCTCGTCAAGCAGGTCGCACAGGTAAAACCCTGCCTTGCATTCTTAACGCTGCAAACGAGGTGGCAAACCTTGCATTTAGGCAGCACAAGCTCTCGTTTTTGCAAATTGCGCAGCTTGTTGAGAAGGTCATGGATCATATACCCGTGCAAGATTTAGTTTCTTTAGAGCAGCTCACAGAGGTAGATACGCATGCGCGTACAGTAGCAGAACAGTATATTCGTGAGGTAATCTGATGCCCCAGTTTGTTTCTACGATCTCAGCAATCTTTTGGGGAGTCTTAGTACTCTCCATTTTAGTAACCGCTCATGAAGCAGGGCACTATTTTGCAGCCCGTCTTTGTAAAGCGCGCGTTACCGAATTTTTTATCGGCATGCCCTCCCGTCATAAATGGTCGTGGCGCAGCAAAAAGCATGGTACCGAGTTTGGAATCACTCCCATCCTGTTGGGTGGTTATACCAGGATTTGTGGTATGTCGCCGCTTAACCAGCTTGAATATGCCCGCGGTCTTGAATTGGTGCAAACGCAGGGCAGCATCGAGGTAGAACAAGCCGCACAGCAGCTGGATTGTTCCGTAGAAGATGCCTATGACATCTTTGAAACCTTGGTGGATTGGGCTACCATTGAGCCTGATTATGAGTCGCATGAGGGCGATAAACCCAAAGGGCGCAGCTTACCAAACTCATATAAAACTACCTTACGTGATAGTGCATTTAACACCAAGTTTGATGATTCCTTTGACGAAAATACCGAGCTTATGCAGGCTGGTACGGCACAGCCCTTAACCATGACTGCTCAGGACTTTTTGGATCAAGAGCGCTCAAAAATCTATGTGGGCAAAAAATTCTGGGCTCGTTTCTTTATGATCTTTGCAGGTCCAGTTGCAAGCTTTATTACCGGTGTCCTGTTCATGGTGCTTTCTTTGAGCGTGGTAGGTCAAGAGGTGCCAACAAATGATCCTATGATTGGTGCTGTTGTTGAGCATTCTCTTGCTCAACAAGCTGGCTTACAGTCCGGAGACCGCCTGCTTGCTGTAGATGACCACAAGGTAGATAGCTTTACGGACCTTGCTGGCTTGCTTAAAGATAAGTTTGATAAGCATGAGGCCTTTGAGCTGTCTTATCAGCGTGATGGATCTGCTCAATCGTTGCAGATTACTCCAGCTCAAAACGATACGGCCTTGGGAATATACGCACCTACAAAATGGGCACACCTCTCTGTTGGAGAAGCTCTTAACATTACCTGGAAGTTTTCAGTACAGATTGCTCAATTTGCGGCCAAACTGATAGTTCCCACGCAAACCATGAATGTGGTTTCTCAGTCATCTTCCATTGTGGGGATTTCTGTTATGGCTTCTCAAGCTGCCTCTTCTGGTCTGGGTACGCTTTTATTATTTGCTGCACAAATTTCTCTTTCACTGGCCTTTATGAATCTGCTGCCTATCCCTCCTTTGGATGGCGGTAAGATTTTGATCGAGTTTATACAGGTCATTATCCGTAAACCCCTCAGCGAGCGTACGCAAAGCTATATCTCTTTTGTAGGAATTGCTCTGTTTGCTTGTCTATTCTTGCTGTCGCTTAAGAACGACATTCTTCGATTTATCTAAGGTTGTGTAGTTTGTCATGGTAATTACTCATGCTAAGCGCCACGACCGCGCGCAGACACAGCGCGTACAGGTTGGTAGCGTAGCAGTAGGTGGGGGAGCGCCCATCTGTGTTCAATCAATGACCAATACCAATACCGCAAATCCTCAAGCTACCTTAGCTCAGATTACTTGTTTAGCTGCAGCGGGCTGTGAAATTATTCGTGTTGCCTTGCCCAATAAAAATGCGATTGGTGGCTTTGAAGAGATCTGTGCTCGGTCCGAGCTGCCTGTAGTAGCAGATATTCATTTTGATCACAGGCTGGCCATTGAGGCCGCTCGTCGCGGAGCTTGTGCGTTGCGTATCAACCCTGGCAATATTGGTTCGTTTGCTAAGGTTGATGCCGTTATAGAAGCCGCTGCACAAGCTCATATTCCCATTCGTATTGGAGTAAATGCCGGTTCATTGGCCAAAGAATTTGATGTGCGTCAGGACATGACTCAGCCTCAAAAACTGGTTGCCTCATCTGAGTCATTTGTGAGCTATTTTGAGGAGCATGGCTTTACCGATATCGTTCTTTCTGCAAAAGCGCATGATGTTACTACTACCTTGGAAACGTACCGAGAACTCTCACGCGCCTTGCCTCATATTCCACTACATCTTGGGGTAACAGAGGCGGGTACTGCTTTCCAAGGCACTATCAAAAGTGCCATTGGTCTGGGCTGTTTGCTGGAACAGGGGATTGGCGATACCATGCGTGTATCGCTGACCGCAGATCCGGTAGAAGAGGTTAAAGTTGCTTGGGAAATTTTGGCAGCACTGGGTATACGCCGCCGTAATCCAGAGTTGGTAAGTTGTCCTACCTGCGGCCGTACCAAGATTAATCTCATTCCTATTGCAGAAGAGGTAGAACGTCGTCTACAAACCATTTCTGCACCTATTTCTGTTGCCGTTATGGGTTGTGAGGTTAACGGCCCTGGTGAGGCGCGCGATGCAGACATTGGCGTTGCTTGTAGCTGTGGACAAGGCTTAATCTTTGCCGGAGGAAAAACCCTGAGACGCGTACCAGAAGAGCAGATTATAGATGCACTGTTTGAGGAGATTCAGAAGCGTTTTTGCTAATGCCGATACAGCGTTTATTATCTAAGAGCAAACACAATAGATAGTAGTGATGCAGCTAGTATCCATCTATTTCAAAGTACGTTAGTGTGGGGATGACCCCAAACAGAGAGGATTTCTCGTGAAGTCATTTCATAAGATGAGTAAGCTCTATGCGCCTACACTTAAAGAAGATCCTACAGATGCCGAGCTTGCCAGCCATAGACTCATGCTTCGTGCCGGTCTGATTCGCAAAGGAGCTGCCGGTCTTTATAGCTATTTGCCGCTTGCATGGCGCTCTCTTCTTAAGATTGAAACTATCATTCGAGAAGAAATGGACGAGATTGACGCACAAGAAATGCTCGTTCCTATTTTGACCGATGGAGACCTCTGGAAACAGTCTGGTCGTTGGGATGTCTATGGTCCAGAGATGATGCGTATGCATGATCGCCATGAACACATCTACGCGCTTGGCCCTACACACGAGGAGTCTTTTACGGATCTAGTCCGCAATGAGCTGCGCTCATACAAACAACTTCCCGTAACGCTGTATCAAATTCAGGATAAGTTCCGTGATGAACGTCGCCCACGCTTTGGTCTGATGCGCGGAAGAGAATTCATTATGAAGGATGCTTATTCCTTCTCGGCAGATCAAGAGTCACTGCAAGAGTGCTATGACCAGGAAAAAGAAGCATATGCAAAGATTTGTGAGCGCATAGGCTTGCGCGCCTTACAGGTAGTTGCAGACTCTGGTCAAATTGGTGGAGATACGTCTGTTGAGTTCATGGCATTGGCAGAGGCAGGTGAGGCAGAGCTTGTATATTGCAACGACTGCGGCTGGGCAGCAGACGTGGAGGCGGCTACTGCAAAGGTTTGTCTGCAGTCTTCTGGTGCAGGAGTGCTTGAGCGCGTGCATACCCCTCAGATCTATACGATCGAGGATTTGGCGGAGCAGCTGGGTGTTCCCACATCGGCAACGGTTAAAGCTCTTGCTTTGGTAGACCAGCAAAACAATAATGTGGTGTGCTTGATTCCTGGTGATCATGAGCTGAACGATTGTAAGGCCGAGAAGTACTTTGGTGAGTATCACTTTATGACGGAAGAAGAGCTGGCTCAGGCTGGCTTGGTTCGTGGCTTTATGGGACCGGTAAACCTTCCTGAAACTGTTACCGTCTATGCGGACAGCACTCTTAAAGATATTGAGTATTGGACCGTTGGCGCTAATGAGCCTGATTATCATTTCTTGCATGCTCAGCAAGGTCGCGACTTTACTATCACTAACTGGGTAGATTTGATCTCTGCAAAGGCCGATGACCTCTGTCCTCATTGTGGTGCTCCGCTTAAGAGTGCGCGTGGCATTGAGGTTGCCCAGGTGTTCCAGCTGGGCACCAAATACTCTGAATCCATGGGCGCCACCTTTATGGATGTAAATGGTCGTGAGAAGCCTCTTATGATGGGCTCTTACGGCATTGGTGTTTCTCGTGCCTTGGCTGCTGTTATTGAGCAATACCACGACGCTCATGGTATTTTCTGGCCTGTTAGTGTTGCTCCGTATGAGGTTGAGGTTATACCACTTGATATACAAGATGAGGTCGTATGGCCTGTAGCTACCGAGATTGCCTCTGAGCTATCCAAACTCGGCGTGGACGTGTTGCTTGATGATCGTAAAGAGCGTCCAGGCGTTAAGTTTGCGGATGCTGATTTGATTGGTATGCCGTATCAGATAATCTGTGGTAAGAAGGCTGTTGTGAGCGGCAATGTTGAGCTTAAGAACCGTGCAACAGGCGAGCGTAGTGAAGTTGCTATTTCTGAGATTGCTGGCATACTTGCCAAACTCATTGAAGAGCAGCGCCGATAAGCGTCTACATAAGATACGTTAGTGCAGAACTTACACTGACAATCAAAGAAAGGTCGGAAGAGAATCTCTTCCGACCTTTTACATGCGTTGGTGGGCGATATGCGATTTGAACGCATGACCCCTTCCGTGTGAAGGAAGTGCTCTACCCCTGAGCCAATCGCCCGTGCGTTCTTACTATAGCAGAATATATGCAAAGTGCGTTATAGATTTTTAGGTCTTATCACAAAGCCAGTATTGCAATAAATGAGTCCTTACAATGCTATGATCGATTCAGTAGCTAGTTACAATAGTAAACAAAAAGAAGCTGAAGCATCTGCCCTAAGTGAGTTGGGGGTGTTCGATAGTGTCTAAACTCAGATGCAAGGTCATCCTAGCCCAGAGTTTGTCTTTTAGGTACAAGAACCAGAAAACCCCGGCACTGGATTCATTTGACCTTGACCTTTACGAAGAAGAAATCGTATGTGTCCTTGGTCATAATGGTGCTGGCAAAACAACCCTTCTGAATCTCATATATGGAATCCTGCGACCCAACACCGGAAAGGTCCTCATTAACCAAGAAGTCATTCAGAGCTACCGCGATATCTTTTACCTAGACTCGCACTTTGCACTTAATGAAGACATGACCGTGGCAGATAACCTGGAGTTCAGACTTGCTCTACTAGGAAATGAATCAATAGATCCCACCAAAGAGCTGGATCAATTCTCATTACAGCGTCACAAAGATATGCCGATAAAGTGTCTTTCGAGTGGACTTCGTCAAAGGGCAAGCCTTGCAACTGGCTTTTGTGTGAACCCCTCACTGGTACTGTTGGATGAACCTACGAATACAGTAGATCAAGAAACAAGGTTTCTGCTGGAGGACATGCTAAAAGATTGCAAGCACAGCCATAGATCTGCTTTGGTAGTATCCCATGACTTGGATTTTGCCTATAGTGTTGCTGACTATTGCATTGTGATGCAGGATGGCAAAAGGGTGGCTCAAATAGAACCCAGCAAGTACCCTAGCAGCAAAGATTTCCAAAATGAGTACTTATTGATTACGAGTAGACAGAGACGTTCCTATGCTTCTAACCATCATTAGACATGATTGCAAAGCTCTAAAGTACCAAGGAAAAATGCTACTTATGAACGGAATTCTTGTCCTTGGTCTCTGTTTTGCTGCTTATGCGATTTCTCATGTAAACACTTCTGGAGTATTGTTATTTGGGCGCGCCAATTTGCAGCTAGTGCTTATCGTATTGCTCGGGGCTTCTAGCTGCGTAGAGTTTCTCGGACGGGCGCTCTTGTGTGACATTGATGACGGAACGAGAGCTACTGCATTTTATTGCGGTATCAAACCATTTGAGTATGCAAGCGCTAAGGCCATCATTCCTCTTTGTATCAGCATTGCTGATGTTATATTGTTTGGAATTGTAGCCTCATACTTCTCACCATCTTTTGCAATTTTGTTGCAAGGCGCAGGTGGCTTAATCGGAGCTTACATTCTGGACATACTTTTCTGTGTTAGTGCAATACATACAATTAGTGTATTTCTCAGACCCGATACAAAAAGTAGACCAAACTTTCTTATCTATATTGTGATTATGCATATTCCTATCATTGCTTTTTGTAGCCCCTTAAACAATTTGCTACTTTTTTGTATTGTAATAATGCTCTGCACATTTATAGCGCTTGTTATATACATATATGCCATATCTAAGAAATAACAGTCAAATATTGGACTTATAGATAATGACTAACAGAAGCTACGATGACTCGACAACCGTATAAGGTATAGTGCATTTCACCATAGAGCACCGCTCTCATACAGATTAAACAGGAGCAAAGGGGGAGTTATGGTTGATATAGAACTCAATATTGCTGGCATTGCAAAATGTCATGGGGCTGTGTTGGTTGATGCTTCTCCTGCAGTATTGGTTGAAGAAGCACTACGCAAAAATGAGGGAATTCTCACAGATACCGGTGCGCTTGCAGTTGAAACAGGCTCATATACCGGACGCTCGCCAAAGGATCGTTTTATTGTTGATACGCCTGACGTACACGACAACATTGCCTGGGGAGCTGTTAATATTCCCTTTGCACAAGAGCACTATAAGCGTATCAAGAATGACTGCGTCAACTATCTTTCAGCTCGAGACCTCTATGTAGTTCACGCTATAGCCGGAGCTGACAAGCGTTGGTGCAGGAAGTTTCTGGTTGTCTGCGAGCGCGCAAGTCAGGCACTCTTTGCTCATCAGCTATTGGTACGTCCTTCAGAAAAGCAACTAGAGACCTTTGTGCCCCAAGACTTCTCGGTATTGGTGGCTCCTGGGCTTAAACTTAACCCAGAGCTTCATCATACGCATTCAGAAGCAGCCATACTTATAAACTTTGAAGACAAGTGCATCATTGTGGTAGGTACTTCTTATTCCGGAGAAATCAAAAAATCAATCTTCTCTGTCATGAATTACCTCATGCCACTTGAAGAAGAGATCCTTCCCATGCATGCTAGTGCAAACATGGATCCACATACGGGCGAGACCGCGCTCTTTTTTGGCCTTTCGGGAACTGGCAAGACCACGCTTTCTGCAGACCCTCAACGTATGCTCATTGGTGATGATGAACATGGCTGGGCCGCTGATTCTATCTTTAACTTTGAGGGTGGCTGTTATGCCAAAGCCATTAGAATTTCCCCTGCAACTGAACCTGAGATTTTTAAGGCCGTACGTTTTGGTGCCGTGTGTGAAAACGTAGTAGTTAACCAGGCTACGCGTATACCTGACTATTTTGATAGTTGCCTTACCGAGAATACACGTCTTGCATACCCCTTGGATTACATTGAGAATGCCCAAGTGCTGGGCCAAGGTCGCTATCCTAAGGTTATTATTTTCCTCACAGCTGATGCCTTTGGTGTTTTGCCACCCATCTCTCGTTTAAGCAAGCACAGTGCCATGTACCATTTCCTCTCCGGTTTTACCAGTAAAGTTGCTGGTACAGAGCGTGGAGTTTCTGAGCCTCAGCCAACGTTCTCCACACTTTTTGGAGAGCCCTTCATGCCTTTATCTCCACTTCTGTATGCAGATATGTTTGGAGAGAAAATTGAGCGCTCGGGTACCAGGGTATACCTCATCAATACAGGTTGGACAGCAGGGTCGTATGGCGTGGGTCACAGAATAGAGCTTACTGCTACCAGACACATCGTTACCGCAGCATTGACTGGCTCTGTGGAGGCTGCCAGCTTTGTGCATGATCCTATCTTTAACCTAGATGTTCCACAGCAGGTTGAAGGCGTAGATAGTCGCCTGCTCAATCCTCGTGAGTGCTGGAGCAATAAGGAAGAGTACGATAAGGTGGCTAAAGCCCTTGCCGGCAGGTTTATTGATAATGCTCGCAATAAATATCCCGGGATGTCTGAAGAACTCATTGCTGCAGGTCCAAAGCTTGATTAAGCTCATGAGCTCCTTACAGATATGAACTTACCAATTTTTTTAGTTCTGTTACTTGACCAAGTCACGTGCTCTGCTATAGTTATTCAAGCGTAAAGCGCGGGGAATTAGCTCAGCTGGGAGAGCGCATGACTGGCAGTCATGAGGTCAGGGGTTCGATCCCCCTATTCTCCACCATGGTATATAAGGGCGGCGGCATTTGCCGTCGCTTTTTATTTTTTATTAGGGCTCATGGCGCAACGGTTAGCGCAGGGGACTCATAATCCCTGGGTTGCAGGTTCGAATCCTGCTGGGCCCACCATTTGCTTGTATTAAGGCGGCTTTAAGGTCGCCTTTTGTAGTTTTTATTACAAGAAAGCTATAAAACCGCAGGTCATAATCTATATGATTATAAAAGAGAGCTCTGTGAGCTGCATAGTTCTAGTGGTTCCGTATACTTTATAGTGCAAAGATTTATCTATATGGGAGAAACTCTGTGATTGTTCTTGCAGATAAAATAAGTAAGTCCTTTGGTGGGCGCACACTCTATACGGCTGCCACCCTACAATTGAACGCTCAAGAACGTTGGGCATTGGTTGGACCCAACGGTGCTGGCAAAACCACCTTGCTTAAAATTCTTATGGGACAAGAAAGCTATGACGAGGGTTCTGTGAGCTTTGCTCGTGGTACGTCCATTGGCTATCTGGAGCAAGAAAACAAGCTTGCTGGTAAGAAAAGCGCGCTGGGTGAAGTTATGGATTCAGCGACGGAGATTAAAGCCCTTGCAAAGCGTATTGCAACGCTGGAACAAGACATATCGACAACCACGGATGAAAAGCTGCTGGCAGGCATGCTTGAAGAGTATGGTCGAGCGCAGGATCGCTTTGAGCATGCTGGGGGATATGAGCTAGAAAGTCGTGCACGGCAAATTTTGTGCGGCCTGGGCTTTCCGGTAGATGATCTCGATAAGCCCGCAAAGGATTTTTCTGGTGGCTGGCAAATGCGTATTGCCCTGTCTAAGCTTTTACTTCGCCACCCAGACCTCTTATTGTTAGACGAGCCCACCAATCACTTGGATTTGGAGAGCGTACGTTGGCTTGAATCATTTATTTCAAACTATGATGGCGCCGTCCTTCTCGTAAGCCACGATCGTGCGTTTATGGATGCTTGTGTAACCCATGTTGCCGCTTTAGAGAATCGCAGTTTGGTCACGTATACCGGTAACTATTCTTCCTATCTGCATCAGCGTTCGGACAATCTTGAACAGCTGCGGGCTAAGCGCGCGGCTCAAGAGCGCGACATTGCCCATATGGAAACTTTTATCGAGAAGTTCCGCTATAAACCAACCAAGGCAAAGCAGGTTCAGGAGCGCATTAAAAGGCTGGAAAAAATCAAAGAAGAGCTTGTGGTATTGCCTGAACAATCTAAACACGTGCACTTTAGCTTTCCTGAGCCACCGCGCACAGGCGACTGTGTTATTGCTGTTAAAAATCTTACTAAGTCATATGGCACTAATCTGGTATACAAAGACGTTGATTTCTCTTTGTACCGCTCAGACCATGTAGTGCTGGTTGGTCCCAATGGTGCTGGTAAATCTACACTTATGAAACTCATTACTGCACATACCAAGCCAACAGCTGGCAGTATCGAGCTCGGTCAAAACGTTACGAGCGCATACTATGCACAGCATCAATTGGAAACGCTAACAGAGTCTCATACCGTTTTGGGCGAGATGGACAGTGTAGCTGCTGGCTGGACTACTTCAGAAGAGCGTCGTTTGCTGGGGGCATTCTTGTTCCATGGCGACGATGTGGACAAGCGCGTAAGCGTGCTTTCCGGTGGGGAGCGTGCTCGTTTGGCTCTGGCAAAGATGTTGGTAGCGCCCGATCCTTTACTGTGCTTAGACGAGCCAACCAATCATTTGGACATCGATTCGGTGCAGGTGCTTGAGGAGGCTTTGAAAAGCTTTGCTGGCACTATCGTTTTGATCAGCCATGATGAACACCTGGTACGAGCTGTTGCCAACAAGGTAATTGATGTGAGAGATGGCAACGTAACTGTCTATGATGGAGATTATGACTATTATCTCTTTAAACGGGCAGAGCTTGAAGCTCAACGTGCAGAGCAAGAAGCTCGTGCAGCAGGCACTCAGACAAGGACGGTAGGGTATAGCACACCGTCTGCTCCTAAAAATGCACAAGCTCCATCCATGCACACGGCAACCTCACCTACCACTTCACAGGGAAGAAACGTCAAAACAAAAGAGCAACGTCGTGCAGAAGCGCAGGCGCGTAATGCAGCTCATAAAAAGCTTTCGGGTACCAAGAAGCGTCTTCGAGAAATTGAAGCGGCGTTGGAACCGGCACAAATGCGGTATAAACAACTCATGGAGCTCATGGCCTCGGAAGAACTCTATGCAGATGCTGCTAAGTTTGATGAAGCAATGAGTGAATACACGGCTCTATCCAAGAAAATTCCTGTACTTGAGGAAGAGTGGTTGGAATTACAGGCAAAACTTGAGGAGGTAAACCTTGAATAGCACTCCTGCTCGCATCTTCCATGCGCTAAGCCTGCTGTCACGTGTACTTGCATATGTATGTTTTGCTTGTGTGGTTCTTTTGTGCTTCTCAACAGGCTTTTTGCGTCCTTTTTTGGTGCAAATCCAAACTGCTATTACCATGCTTCTTCCTGATGGTATACGCGGGATTGCCGTTGTTCCCACCCCGCTTGGTGGCGCATTTAGAGGAGATTTTGCTCTGATAGCAAGTCTACTATTTGTATTAGACTGGCTCTTTGCACGCCTCTATGCATTGTATAAATAAGAAATAGAGGAGTTTATACCTTGTTTTCTGGACTTATGAGTATGTTCGCGCAACCTTTGTACCTACTTCTTCAGGTTGCTGCTCTTATCATTGCACTGGTGCTGCATGAGCTTTCTCATGCGGTGGTTGCTTTAAACTGTGGAGATACGACCGCAAAGGACGCAGGACGCATTACGCTTAATCCTTTAGCGCATTTGGATCCCTTTGGCTCTGTTATCTTACCTTTGCTGTGTATGGTTATGGGTGGTGGGGCAGTAGCGTTTGCCAAACCTGTTCCTTACAATCCTTTTAACCTAAAACATCGTAAGCGTGATGAAGTTTTGGTTGCTCTGGCTGGTCCAGCAAGCAATTTGCTACAGGCGCTTGTTGCAGCCATCTTGCTGGGAATCTGTGTTGCCTTTGGCACTGCTTTTGGTTGGCAAGACACAACAGCTGGACAAGCC
The DNA here is from genome assembly GCF_000364325.1 of Atopobium minutum 10063974. NCBI lineage: Bacteria > Bacillati > Actinomycetota > Coriobacteriia > Coriobacteriales > Atopobiaceae > Atopobium > Atopobium minutum. The sequence goes on along the minus strand of NZ_KB822533.1, from coordinate 980,738 downwards.
TTTATCTACTTTATGGGTAGCTATTTGGTGATTAACATCTCTCTTATGCTGTTTAATCTCATCCCCCTTCCACCGCTGGATGGTTCTGCCATCATTTTTCCTTTGCTCAATAAAAAAGCTCAAGCTATCTATTACACCGTTCAAAGCAGCGCACTACCCATTCTTTTGATCGTTATCTATCTCATGCCTTCGGTGCTGCACATAGACCTTATCGGTAGCTACATTCAAGGTGTTGGAGGCGTAGTTATCGATCAGCTCTTACGGCTGGCCTCTGTGATACAAGACCTCATCCAGCCTCTTCTTATGGGAGGTAGGTAGTGTCGTATCGTGTTGCTACCCAAGCATATTCTGGACCGTTTGATTTACTGCTACAGCTGGTAAGTAGGCAAAAAGTAGATATTGGAGCCATTTCTATTAGTGAAGTGGCAGATCAATATCTGTCCGAAATTGATTGCATGCGCGATATGGATTTGGATGTTGCAAGTGACTTTGTATTGGTTGCTTCTACCTTGCTTGATATGAAGGCTGCCTCGCTCATTCCAAAAGATGTGGTCCTCAAGAAGCACGATGCGGATGAGTATGATGACGATGACTTATCTGATTTGAGTCCAGATGAGGCACGAGAAGTACTTATCGCTCGACTTATTGCCTACAAGCAATTTAGAAACGCCGGCTTGGCGCTGGGTATGCGCATGGAAAATGAAGCACGTATGCATCCGCGTACTGCTGGTGCAGATCCGCAATTCCTCAACCTTATGCCGGATTACCTTGCCGGTATTACGCTGCGCGGGCTTGCTGTTATTTGTGCGGACCTCGATAGTAGAAAAGAAAGCTTCTTGCTTGAGGCAGAGCATATTGCGCCCAAGCGTCTACCCGTAGCTCTTACCGTCGCTTCGGTAGATCGGCTAACCCGCGCCCGACAGATGCTGAGCTTTTCCGAGCTTCTGGATGGACAAACAACCCCAGAGCAGGTTGTTGTTACTTTTTTGGCAGTGCTTGAACTGTTTAAACGTGGATCCATTAACGTTGCTCAGTCAGAACTTTTTGGTGAAATTGCTATTACGCGCGTGGAAGGCGCACCTGCTTATGAGGCGGGCGATGAGCTTTCCAGTGTGGAAAAGGATGGATAAATGTCAGATTTGCAAGACTTGCAAGCCATGGATTTTGGCTCGCTTAAGCCCACACTTGAAGCAATGTTATTGGTTGCAAGCGAACCTGTGTCTGCGGTATCCCTTTCCAAAATTTTAGGCACCACACCCGGAGAAGTTGCTGCAGCACTTGCGGAGCTGTCTGCAGAGTATAGCGATGCCAATCGTGGCTTTCAGTTGCGTGAAGTTGCTGGTGGTTGGCGCTTGTATACCCACCCTGCCTATCATGAGCAGGTAGAGGAATTTGTACTGTCCTGGGACACCAAAAAGCTTTCTCAGGCCGCCTTGGAAACCCTTGCGGTTATTGCCTACCATCAGCCAGTTACGCGCGAAGGCGTGCGTGCTATTCGTGGAGTAAACTCCGACGGCGTGGTGTCTTCTCTGGTAGATAAGGGGCTGGTACGTGAGCTTGGTCGCGATGCTAACCACGGTCAGGCCATTTTGTACGGCACCACGCAGGTCTTTCTCGAGCGCTTTGGTCTTACGTCGCTTAAGGCACTTCCCGATTTAGAACAGTTTGCTCCCGATGAGGAGTCTAAGCAGTTTATTCGTGAGCGCTTAAGCGGCCGCTCCATAGATTCTACCTTGGAAGATATTGATGAGGATCTTGATGAAGAGCGTGATTTGCTCCAGACAGATACTACGGATGTTGAGGCAAGCTTAGACCATGACTCAACACACTAACGAGAAACCCTTCGAGCTTTCAGAAACACAAGTACAACGCATGGTTCCTATGCGCTTGCAGCGCTTTTTAGCGCGCGCCGGTGCTGCCAGTCGTCGCGGCTCAGAAAACCTGATGACTGCTGGTCGCGTGCGCGTTAATGGTGTGGTGGTAACAGAGTTGGGCTCCAAAGTAGATCCTCTGGTGGATGTGGTTACCGTTGATGATATACCGTACTCACTTACCAATACTGCAATCTTCTTGATGCTTAATAAACCTGCTGGCTTTCTTACTACCATGAAAGACCCCCAAGGCAGACCCTGTGTTGCATCTTTGGTTCCTACCCAGCAATATCCTGGTCTTTTTCCTGTGGGTAGGCTGGACAAGGATACAACCGGATTGCTGTTATTTACCACTGATGGTCAAGCAGCACAAAACATGTTGCATCCATCCAAACACGTTACTAAAACCTATATTGCCTTGGTGCAAGGCATCGTATTGGATGAGGAGTTAGGCCCTCTGCGTCAAGGCATTATGCTTGACGATGGTTTGTGTGCGCCCGCAGCGTGTGCGCTTCTGGATCCAGGCTCAAAACAGGCACTGCCTGTAGTAGGCTGCTCTCAGAACAAACGATCTTCTCTGCAGCAGGCAAAAAAGCGTGCTGCTGTGGAACAAACCTCAACAACCGTGGTGCAAATAGCCATACATGAAGGAAAGAAACACCAGGTTAAGCGCATGTTTGAAGCCATAGGGCACCCGGTACTTCGCTTACATAGACAAAGTTTTGGACCTTTAACCTTGGGAAACCTTAAAAGCGGCGCTTGGCGTTTGCTCACAGAACAGCAGCTGGCATGTCTTACAAAAATGGGTATACAACAAGAGTTTATTCCTACTAAGGGAGGCGTACGTGAAAGTAGCAATTGATGGTCCCGCGGGTTCGGGCAAGTCAACCGTTGCCAAGCAAATTGCAAAGCAGCGCAATCTTTCTTATTTGGACACCGGTGCTATGTATCGCAGTGTTACCTTTACCTGTCTTGAGCAGGGGATTGACCTAACCGATAGCCAGGCAGTTATTGGCGTTGCTCAAGCTATTGATATTCGATTTGAGCAGGGCGATACAGCGCAGCGCGTGTTTGTAAACAACGCAGAGGTCACTTCGCAGATCAGAAGCGCCCAGGTAGATCAAAACGTCTCTTTGGTTGCGGCCATTCCTCAGGTTCGCGAGGCCATGGTTAACCTACAGCGTAAAGCTGGCGAGAAGATAGATGTGGTAGCCGAGGGTCGTGACATAGGAACCGTTGTCTTTCCTCATGCAGAGGTCAAGGTGTTCTTGACGGCGGATGCTTCTGCCCGCGCTCATCGTCGTGCGGTAGAGCGTGAGGGCGGTAATGCTGCCAAACATGATGTTGCTACCAATCATACGGAAGAGCAAAAGATTTATGAGGATCTGCTGCGTCGTGACCAAATGGATTCCACACGCAAAACTTCTCCCTTAGTGCCCGCACAAGATGCTGTTCATATTGACTCATCAAACTTGTCGGTTGATGAGGTTTGTGCTCAAATTGAAGCACTTATGGACAAGGCCTTAGCAAAAAAAGCCTCTGAGCTGCAGGCTGGAGCTGCAAAGAATACAACATCTGTTGCAGAACAGCAGCCTGTGGCCGCTAAAGACAAATGGGAATCCTACTATGAGATGAAAGTGCGGGAGTTCCCCTTGCATGCCCGCATCTTACTTAAAGTAGCAGTGGTGTTGTGCAATGCTTACACCAAACTTAAGTATCGCTGGACTATCGAGAATCTCCAGACGCTGTTGGCTGCCTCGGCTGATCGCGGTGTGGTCATTATTATGAACCACGTGTCCTATCTCGATCCTTTTATCCCTGCGTGTGCCATGATCTTGTCGGGAAGAAGCTTACGTCCTATCTACAAAGACGACTTTAACCGCTTTGGTCTTTTGCATTGGGCCTTGCCACGCTTAGGTGCTATCCCGGTTGCTCGTGGTACTGCAGACGTTAAGGCACTGCGTCGTGCTCAGCGTGCACTACAAAAAGGTGAATCCGTCCTAATCTATCCCGAAGGAACACGCGTGCGCAAGCCTGATCAGGTTTCTCAGATCCATGGTGGCTTTGCTCTCATGGCAAAAATGGCTAAGACAGACATTGTGCCCATGGCTATTGTGGGTGCCTTGGATATTACCCCTCCCGGAAAGCATTATCCGCGCCCCAAAAAGGTGTATTGTCGGGTAGGAGAGCCCTTATCCTTTGATGACCTCAGCTCAAAGGGACGAAAAGAGCAAGTGGTAGAGATGGAGCGCTTAGCTACACAAAAGATGTATGAGCTGCGCGATCAGCTGATGGCTGAACATCCCGGAAGGAAGTAGCGTAAGCCTTATGACTATGCCAAGCATAGAAATTGCAGCACAAGCGGGCGCTTGCTATGGTGTTGAACGCGCGCTGCGCCTGGTAAAAGAAGCTAATTGCCAGGCCAAGGGCTCCGTTCAAACCCTTGGCCCACTCATTCATAATCCTCAGGTTGTACAAGAACTTGAGCACGACGGCGTACGCGTGGCTTCCAGTGTGGACGATGCCACCGCCAATACCGTGGTCATTCGCTCACACGGAGTTGCACCAGAGGTTGTGGTACGAGCACGCGAACTGGGGAAAACCACCTTAGATGCAACCTGTCCCTATGTCAAAAAGGTTCATCATGCAGCTAAGTTTCTTGAAGAGCAGGGCTATCAAGTCATTGTGGTGGGTGAATCAGGCCATCCAGAGGTAGAGGGTACCCGTGGAAATGCACCTTCCGCATTAGTGGTTACTACGCCAGAACAGCTTGAGAAGGTAAAGCTCAAGCGCAAGGTTGGAATCGTTGTGCAAACAACACAATCCAAGGTCAATCTACAGGCAATTGTGGCCTACCTTCTTGGTAGGGTAGAGGAACTGCGCGTGTTTGACACCATCTGCGCTGCTACAACAGAGCGCCAAACGGCGGCAGCCGATTTGTCTTCTCGTGTAGATACGATGATTGTGATTGGTGGACGCATTTCAGCCAACACCACTCGTCTGGCAGAGATTTGTTCTGAACGCTGTGCCAACACACACCATATCGAGACACCCGATGAGCTTGAGGCAGCATGGTTTACCAGCTCACAGCACATTGGCATTACCGCTGGGGCTTCCACTCCTGCAAACCAAATTCAAACGGTATACGCTGCCATTGTTAGTTTATGTGAGCAGCTCTAACAGCTGATAGACTTAAGGCTATGGCTGATTCAACTAAGGAGAACGTACGCATGACAAAACCAATCGTTGCGGTTGTTGGTCGTCCTAATGTGGGCAAATCCACATTGGTAAACCGCATTGCACAAGATAAAGAGGCTATTGTTCATGAATCGCGCGGTGTTACCCGCGATCGTTCCTATCATGAAGCAGACTGGTCTGGTCGCGATTTTATCCTGATTGATACGGGTGGTATGGAGCCTTCTCGTTCTGAGGATGTGTTTGCCTCACGCATTCGTGAACAGGCAGTTGCTGCCTGTGAAGAGGCGGATGCCATCATCTTTGTGGTTGATGGTTCGGTAGGCGTTACCGATGAGGACGAAGAGGTAGCGCGCATCCTGCGCAAGACGCAAAAGCCTGTTTTTTTGTGTGTCAACAAGCTGGATAACCCTGCCCATGAAGGTGAGATTTGGGACTTTTACTCTTTAGGTATTGGTGAGCCCATTGCGCTTTCTGCAATCCATGGACATGGTACGGGAGATCTCCTTGACGATATTATCGCCGTCCTTCCAGAGGAAAAAGAAGAGATCTATACCGACGACATGCTTAACGTGGCCATTGTAGGCCGCCCTAACGTGGGTAAGTCTTCGCTGACCAATAGGCTTGCTGGAAAAGCCCGTTCCATTGTTTCTGATGTTGCAGGCACCACGCGCGATGCTATAGATGTAGTAGTCGAGCAGGCGGGTCAAAAATATCGCCTGGTAGATACTGCGGGCATGCGTAAGCGTCATGTGGTTCACGAAGATATTGAGTACTACAGCATGGTGCGTGGCCTGCGCGCCATGGAAAAAGCAGATGTTTGTTTGCTGGTCATCGACGCTCTTGATGGTGTTACCGAGCAGGACCAAAAGATTGCGGCACTGGCCATTGAGCGTGGCTGTGCTTTGGCAATCTTGCTTAACAAGTGGGATTTGCTTGAAGATGATCAGCAGCGCGAGAAGGTTCTGAACTCGTTGGAGCTGCGGCTTACCTTTGCCTCATGGGCACCCACTCTTCGCATTTCCGCACTGACAGGTCGCAGTATCGATAAGGTTTTGCCCCTGGCTTCTCAGGTGGCACTTACACGTGCTTCTCGTATCTCAACGGCTCAACTGAATAAGCTCATTGTGCGCCTGCGGGAAACCGGACATACGGTTGTTGATAAGAGCCGCCGCTTAAAGATTCAGTATGCTACACAAGTTACGGTTAACCCACCTACCTTTACGTTCTTTTGTAACGCACCAGATTTGATTGACGATAATTACGAGCGCTATTTGGAAAACCGTTTGCGTGAAGCCTATCCGCTTGAGGGCACTCCTATCCGTCTGAGATTTCGCAAGAAGGACTAACATGGCACATCCACTGCTCATTACGGTCTGCTTAGCTGTTGGTACCTATCTGATTTGTGGCATTCCGTTCGGTCTTATCATCACCTCACTGACCACGCATACCGATATTCGTTCCATGGGTTCGGGCAATATTGGCTCAACCAACGTGGGACGTTCTGTGGGTAAAGCGGCTGCAGCGGCAACGCTTTTAGCAGATACCTGCAAGGCAATTCTTTGCAGTGTTGTTGCCCGTTACGTGGTGCTCACAACGCTTGCAGCAGGCAATAGTGCTGCCACTATGCCAGACGGTAGCTGGGGATGGATTGGTGGCATTGTGGTTTTGGCGGCCATCGTAGGCCATGTATTCTCGCCATATCTGCATTTTAAAGGTGGAAAAGGCATTGCTGCAGGATTTGGCGCCATCATTGGCTATGCACCCTTAGTGGCAGTGGGTCTTTTAGCAGTATTTCTTACGCTTGTACTTACCACCAAACTGGTATCCGCAGGATCGGTGGCAGCTGCAATTTCTATGCCTTTATGGATTGCGGTTTTGTACCATGCACTTCCAAATGTGCTTATGAGTATTGTTCTTGCTTCTTGCGTGGTTCTGTGGGCGCATCGTCATAATATAGAGAAGCTATTTCATGGGGAAGAGCAGCGGTTTTCTTTCCATTCTTCTGATGGGGAGTAGTAGCTATGTCGCATACCGTTTGTATAGTAGGAGCGGGTTCTTGGGGTACCGCCGCAGCAGGGTTGGTTGCCCCTCATGTAGATAACGTCACGCTGTGGGCGCATTCTCCTCAGGTGGCAGAGGCCATTTGTGCGACTCATCATAATCCCTGCTACCTTACAGATTATGAGTTGCCAAGCACGGTATGGGCTACCAACTCCATTCAGCAAGCTGTAAAAGGCGCTTCTGAGCTTTTGTTTGTAGTTCCATCTGCACATTTACGCCAGGTTGCTAAGCAAGTGGCTCCTTACCGTACGACTGGTACGCCTTCTTTGGTACTTACCAAGGGAATGGAGCATGAAGGCGCCAAAACCATGGCAGAGGTGGTTGCAGAAGAGCTGGGTGAGCCAGAGTTGGTATGTGTGCTATCGGGTCCCAACCATGCAGAAGAGATTTGTAAGGGCAAGGTGGCAGCCTCTGTTATTGCAGGGCCGCGCATGGATGTGGTCGAGCGCTTTCAGAATTTGGTTTTATCGCAAAGTTTTAGAACCTATATTTCTACTGATGTGATTGGCGTAGAAGTATGTGGTGCTGTTAAAAATATCATTGCTATTGCTGCGGGTGTGGCTGCAGGATATGGCCAAGGAGACAACACACTTGCCGTTATTATGACGCGCGGCTTAGCAGAGATTGGCCGTATTGTAAGCGCCTGCGGCGGCGACCCGCTTACTTGTATGGGCCTTGCTGGAATGGGAGACCTTGTTGCCACCTGCACCTCCAAGCATTCACGCAATCGCAGCTTTGGCGTGGCGTTGTCTCAAGGCATAACACTCAAGGAGTATGAGGCACAAACGCACATGATTGTAGAGGGCGCGCGTGCTGCAAAAAGCGTGTATGAAATTGCTCTTGATAAGCACATTGAGGTGCCTATTACCAAAGCAATCTATACTATCTTGTATGAAGGCGTGTCGCTTGAACAAGGGCTCAAGGAGCTGTTGGGGCGCAAGCCACGGAGCGAATTTTACGGATTTGAGCGCTCATAGTGCTCGTAGTGAATGTAAGCTTGTAACACTCGTACCACTTGCTTGGAAAGGATAAACCGTTGCTTGGGAAGGATGAACCTATGCACCAGGAAGTTTTAATTGCTCCATCGGTCTTATCGGCAGACTTTATGCAGCTTGGTGCTGAGCTTGATAAGATTGCAACAGCTGATTACATCCACTTTGATGTAATGGATGGCAACTACGTTCCCAATCTTTCCTTTGGCATCCCCATACTCAAGCAGGTTAAAGCGTACTCCAAGCTTCCCGTAGACGTGCATTTGATGATTAGCAACCCAGATGAGATGGTGGATACCTATCTGGATGCAGGTGCAGACATTGTCTGTTTTCATGTAGAGGCTGCCAAGCATGCACACCGCATTATTTCTCGTATTCATGAGCGCGGTGCTCTTGCTGGTGTAGCGCTCAATCCTGGTACCTCTGTTGCCATGCTTGATTCACTGGTGCATGATGTGGATTTGATTCTTATTATGAGCGTCAATCCGGGCTATGGTGGACAAAGCTATATTCCTACCACGGCCGAGAAACTCAAGAAGGTTCGTGCACTGTGCCAAGCGGCCGGTGTATCACCCCTCATTGAGGTAGACGGAGGCATCAATACACAAACGGCACAAGAGGTTTGCAGCTGTGGAGCAACTATGCTGGTAGCCGGAAGCGCAGTCTTTAAGGGAGACTATGCTCAAAATATTTCTGAGCTGCGCGCAGCTGGTAATACCGCTATGAATCCGCAGGTATAACCGAGGTTTGTATGACATCAGAATTTACCTACTTGGACTATGCCGCTTCTGCACCCGTAAGGAAAGAAGCATATGCTGCAATGCAAGAATATCGAGAAAAACCTTTTGCGGGGGCTAATCCTAACTCGCTTCATAGCTTAGGCAGAATGGCTGCACAAGAACTCGAGGCTTCTCGTAAGCGTATAGCACAAGCGCTGGGAGGAGGCTTTAGGCCAACAGACATCGTGTTTACTTCTGGTGGCACAGAGGCCAACAATCTTGCCATCTATGGCATTGCGCAAGCAGTACACAAGAAAGATCCTGCACGTACCAAGGTTATTTTTTCGGCCATTGAGCATGATTCCGTGCTTGATTTGGTGCCTGCCATGCGCGAGCGTGGCTTTGAAGTGGTGTTGGTACCCCCTCAATCCGACGGTACCGTTCATCCAGAAGATTTGCAAAAACATATGGATGAGCGAGTGGCGCTCGTTTCTATCATGTATGCAAATAATGAAACAGGCATCATAAACGATGTGGATGCCCTTGCACGGGTGGCGCACACACATCAGGCAGCGTTTCATACGGATGCCATTCAGGCATTTGGGCGTGTTCCCCTTGTTCTTGATCAGGTGGATGCACTCAGTATTGCTTCTCACAAAATTGGTGCGCCCATTGGTGTGGGCGTATTAGCACTGCGGCGCAACTGTCCCTTTAAAGCACAGACCTTTGGTGGGGGACAAGAGCTTGGGCGTCGTCCCGGCACACAAGATGTACAGGCTGCCTATGTTTTCTCAAAGATCGCTCAAATGGTCGTAGAACAAATGGATGTGGTGCGACCGCAGGTAGCGGCACTGGCTCAAAAGGTCTATGACCGCCTGTGTGTAGAGAACAGCCATATTCTTCCGACCACAACAGCCACCATGGATCAGTATCGCTTGCCCGGTTTAGTGAGCATCGTCGTAGATGGTCTGGATTCAGAGACGCTGGTACTACAGCTTGATGCCGCAAAGTTTGAAGTATCCGCTGGGTCTGCCTGCTCTTCCGCATCGCTTGATCCCAGCCATGTGTTAACTGCTATGGGTATTCCCCGCGCATTGGCGTTTGGCTCTCTTCGTATTTCCTTTGATGAGCGCGTTTCTCCAGAGGCACTTGACGCATTTTGCGATACGCTTTTACAGATAGTAAAAACCTATCGCTAGAAACTACTAGAAACAAGACCATCTTGTTCGTCTTCAACCGAATAAAGGCGGACCCGTTATTCAGGAGTCTACATGACGCAGACCGACGCTCTTTTGCGACTTCAAGAAGTCGATTTGGAGTTACTTCGTACCAAGCGGGCTTACGCCGCTCTTCCCCAAAAGGATAAGATTCGCAAAATCAAGCAGGCTGCTCACAGCCTGAGTACTGAGCTCACTAAGTTGGTGGGTGCACGCAAGGACGTCCAAATTGAGCTGGAAGACAATCGTGCCACACATCAACACATGCTTGACTTGGTGGAAGAGGTTTCCGCCAAGATGCATACTACCAGCGATTATCGTGCCATTGCAGACCTCGAGTCTCAGCTTACGCATCTTGCTAAGCGCATTGAGCGCCTTGATTTTGAAAAGCAAATGCTCGATAAAGACCTTGCAAAGCTTCAAGAGTCCGAGGCAAAAGCTCGTACGCTGGGTCGTACCTTACAAAGTGAAGCTCAAGCCCAAGCAGCTGCCTATAAAACAGCAAGTGAGCAGAACAACGCCACCATCGCGCAACTCAATCAGGAGCGCGAACAGTTGGTAGCTCAACTGGATCCTGAGCTACTTAATACCTATGAGCACGCCCTCAAGCGCTTTGAGGGTCTTGCGGTGGAGCGACTTATAGGCAACAACCCCTCAATTTGTCGCGTTTCTCTGCAGCCCAGCTCATACGCGGATATTCGCGCTCAGAACACAGATATCACCACCTGTCCCTACTGTCATAGGATATTAGTGGTCGTTGATCCCTCATATACTGCTCAAAACAAGTAGGTGTACCATGCTTGCTTCTTCATCAGATACAGCACAGCGCCATGTGCTCTTATTGGTTAGCGGTGGCATAGCGGTCTACAAAGCTATCGAAGTCATGCGCGGCCTCCAAAAGGCAGAAATGGATGTCCGCGTTGCCATGACAGCCGATGCCTGCAAATTTGTAGGCACCACCACCTTTGAAGCGCTCTCGGGGCATCCCGTTGCCACGGGTTTGTATGACTATCCTGAGTCGCGTATTCCTCACATTGATCTGAGTGCTTGGGCCGATGTGGTGGTAGTGGTTCCGGCCACGGCAAACATCCTTGCCAAGATGGCTCACGGTCTTGCAGATGAGGTAGTGAGCACCACCTTGCTAGCTTGCGAGAAGCCCATCGTGGTAGCTGCTGCTATGAATACCCGCATGTGGAACAATCCTGCAACGAGCGCAAACGTAGCAACGCTCATGGATAGGGGCGTGCGCTTTGTCCATCCCGTCTCTGGCATGCTTGCTTGTGGAGAGATGGGAACGGGTAAACTAGCTGAAGTCTCTACCATTGTAGATGCCGTATGCTGCAGCTTAGAACAAGCCACATCTGGCATGCCCCTAAAAGGCAAGACAGTAGTTATTACAGCTGGTCCCACCCATGAAGCCATCGATCCCGTGCGCTACATCTCCAATGCTTCGTCTGGCAAGATGGGATATGCTTTGGCTCGCGCAGCACGCAATGCTGGCGCAAACGTCGTGTTGGTTTCTGGTCCTGTTACCCAAGAAGCACCTTGGAGTGTAACAACGCTTCCGGTTACCTCTGCTGCACAGATGTATGACACAGTTGTAGAAGCGTTTTCAGACGCTGATGCCGCCATTCTTACTGCAGCAGTTGCAGACTATACACCAGCGCATCCATCGGACCATAAGCTCAAAAAGGCATATGAGCTGCTTGATCAGCTGGATTTGGTGCAGACTCAAGATATTCTCGCCCACATAAGCGCTCAAGCACAGGGCCGCGTGGTGATTGGCTTTGCGGCAGAAACGGATCAACTGATAGAACATGCTCAGGCCAAGCTGGCGCAAAAGGGGTGTTCTATGATTGTGGCAAACGATGTTTCATGCCCCGATTCAAGCTTTGGGTCTAACACCAATCGCGTTGCCCTGATTACCAAAGACGCAGTTGAACAGCTGCCCACCATGAGCAAGGACAAAGTCGCAGCGCACATTATAGACGCGTTGATACAACGCATGAATGAGGCCGGCTCATGACGCTCTATCTGGGATGTCATCTTTCTTCTTCAGATGGGTATGCTGCAATGGGTCAGACGGCCTTAAGCATTGGCGCCAATACCTTTGCCTTCTTTCCGCGCAATCCGCGTGGCGGTTCTCGAAAGCATGTTCCTGAGGCTGATGTGACAGCATTGCGCAATCTTATAACAGAGCAGGGCTTTGGGCCGCTTGTGGTACATGGACCCTATACCTATAACCTCTGCTCTGCAACGCAACACACGCGTAACTTTGCACAACAAGCCATGCGAGAAGACCTTGAATTGTTAGAGCAACTCCCAGGTAATCTATATAATTTTCATCCTGGTTCCCATGTCAAACAGGGAGCTACCTTAGGTATGCAACTCATCGCAGATGGTCTTGACTCCATTTTGTTTGAAGGCATGCATACTACGGTGTTGTTGGAAACTATGGCTGGCAAAGGCACTGAGCTTGGCAGAACCTTTGAGGAACTTGCTACGATTATTGATGCCTGTCACCATGGTGATCAGCTGAGTGTTTGTTTTGACACCTGTCATGTCCATGATGGCGGCTATGCCGTTGTACAAGATTTTGATGCAGTGCTGGATGAGTTTGATCGAGTGCTTGGCCTTTCTCGTCTTAAGGCACTGCACCTCAACGATTCTAAAAATCCCTGCGCCTCACACAAGGATCGGCATGAGAAGATAGGTGAGGGGTATTTGGGATTGCCCTTTTTTAAGCAGGTAGTAAACAACAAACGCGTGGCTCATTTGCCTATGATTTTGGAGACGCCCCAAGCATCCTTGAATGGCTATGCAGCCGAAATCGCCCTATTACGTGCAGCCGCTCAGGAGGCCTAAGCCCATGGGAATTCTTATTGGTTGTGAAAAAATATCTCATGAATGGCCTGGTAAAAAGGTTTTTTCTGATCAGACGCTGGGAATTACCGAGGGCGATCGCATAGGCATTGTGGGTAAAAACGGCTATGGTAAATCCACACTGCTGCAGCTCATTGCTCATGAACTTAAGCCTGATGCAGGCAAGATTACCTGGCGTGGTGGCGTAAGTGTTGGCTACCTAAGCCAAAAAGATGCCCTTGACGATGCGCTAACCATACATCAAGCGGTGGTAGGGGAGATGCCTGATTATGAATGGGCATCCAATCCAGCTATCCGTGAGATTATCGCTGCACTTTTGTCCGATATGGACTGGGAAACCTTGGTGGGTACACTTTCTGGTGGTCAACGCAGGCGAGTGGATTTGGCACGAGTGTTGATTGGCAACTGGGATGTTTTGCTCATGGACGAGCCTACCAATCACCTTGATATGGCCGCTATTAGCTGGCTTGCCGCTCATCTCAAGCGCCGCTGGCAAACAGGTCAGGGAGCGCTGCTGGTAGTTACTCATGACCGTTGGTTTTTGGACGAAGTATGCCTGAGCATGTGGGAAGTCCATGACGGTGTGGTAGATCCATTTGAGGGTGGTTATTCTGCCTATATTCAGCAGCGTGTAGAGCGTCAACGCCAGGAAGCGGTAAGTGAAGAGCGCCGTCAAAACATGCTGCGCAAAGAGCTTAACTGGTTAGCACATGGCGCTAAGGCGCGAACCTCTAAACCAAAGTTTAGAATTGATGCCGCAATGGAACTTATCGCCAATGATCCTCCACTGCGCAATCCCTTAGAGCTCAAGCATTTAGCAGTGGCGCGCTTAGGCAAGATGGTCATAGAGATGAAAAACGCCGGGTTTTCATATGCTGATGCCGATAAACCCGTTATAGAGCAGGTAGATTGGCTGGTTGGTCCTGGTGATCGCTGGGGCATTTTAGGCGAGAATGGCGCTGGTAAAACGACGCTTCTCAAACTCATGACGGGAACCATACAGCCAACACAGGGCAGTATACGCATCGGAAAAAGCGTACAGTTTGGCTTTTTGACACAAAATATGGATGCCTTGGCAGATAAACAAACGTGGCGCGTACGCGAGGTACTGGGTCAGTATAAAAACAGCTATTACATTGATGGCAAGACGTATTCCCCGGAGCGTTTGCTGGAGCGTCTTGGCTTTGATACGCGGGAGCTTATGAGCCGTGTATGTGACCTTTCCGGTGGGCAAGCGCGCAGACTTGCAATTATGTGCGTACTGTTGGAAGAGCCCAACGTACTGGTATTGGATGAGCCGGGCAATGACTTGGACACCGATATGCTGACCATTCTTGAGGATCTTCTCGACAGCTGGCCCGGGTCGATGCTGGTGGTTACCCATGATCGCTATTTGATGGAGCGTGTAACAGATAATCAGTTTGCCCTCATTGATGGACACATACGCCATGTACCTGGTGGCGTAGCTGAGTATCTTCAGCTGCTGGCTGCGCATACGCCTGTTCGTACAAGTAACACTGTGACAAAGCCTCAGGATGCTCAACAGGGTTCTGCTGAGCAGACCAAGACAAGCACAGCGAGGCCCTGTCCCTCTGGAGTGAAAAAACGTTCCAATGCGGAGCTGCGTGAGCTGCGCAAGCGTCATGACTCTGTGGAACGTAAGCTCGCTACTGCATCTGAAAAGTCTCATCAGATTGTTGAAGCAATGCATCAGGCAGATCCAACGGACTTTGCCAAGCTCCAAGCCTTACAAGAGGAGCTAGAACAAGCACAGGCAAGGGTAGAGGAACTGGAAACGCAGTGGCTTGAGCTTGAAGAGCTATTGGAGGAGCAGCGCAATGCGTAGGCTTCTGCAACAATTTATGAAACCCTACACTTCAAAAGCTATTTTGGGCATTCTTACCAAAATGGTTGAGGTTGTGTTTGAGGTGCTCACACCGCTTGTGATAGCGCGCATGATTGACCATGGCGTACATACCCATAATGTAGCTGCGGTTATAGGCCTGGGTGCCTTGCTTTTGCTCTTTGCCGCGGTAAGTTATTGCTTTACCTTGATATGCCAAAAGTGTGCTTCTGTCTGTAGCCAGGGTATCGGTACGGACATTCGTAATGCCTTATATGAACATATTTCACAGTTCTCTGCTGCCGAGCTTGATTTTTTTGGTACACCTTCACTGGTTACCCGTCTTACCAATGACGTAAATCAAATCCAACTTGGCATTGCTCTAGGCATACGTCAGCTCACACGCTGGCCCTTGTTAGCAATCGGCTCTATCATTGCCTGTTTTTCTTTAAACGTTGCGTTTGGTGCTGTGGCGCTGATAAGTACGGTACTCGTAAGCGTCATTTTCTTTGTTATTATGCGTGCGTCAATTCCATTTTATAAGGATATGCAGAACAAATTAGATACGGTTTCTCAAATTACGCGAGAAGCCCTTTCAGGCGTGCGTGTTATCCGCGCATTCAGAAAAGATGCCTATGAATCCAAGCGTTTCTCGGCAGCTGCACAAAACCAAGCACAAATAGCCATTGGCGTAGGTAAACTGAGTGCACTGCTTAATCCCGCTACGTTTTTTGTCATGTATAGTGCGATCCTTATCATTTTGTGGATTTCAGCAGTATGGATTTCGGGAGACACACTTCCGGGCAGCACGCTAACACAAGGCCAGGTTATTGCCTGTGTTTCCTACATGACTACAACGCTGATCTCCATAGGATATTTGGCTAATTTGGTCATTGTTTTCTTGCGTGCCTGGGCTTCTTCCATGCGTATAGCCGAGGTGCTGGACACCCACCTGAGCATTACGGTACCCAGCACCCGCGTAGAACTTGATTGCACCGCAGCTGCTCTACGCTTTGAAAACGTAAACTTTAGCTATAACGCAGCCACGCATGACGAAGCGCTTGCACTGCATGACGTAAGTTTTTCCATTCAGGCTGGTCAGACCCTGGGTATCATTGGTGGTACCGGATCTGGTAAATCCAGTCTGGCACAACTCATATGCCGCCTATACGATATGACCAGTGGTTCTATTAGTTTGTTTGGCACCGATATTCAAGCCTATCCGCTCCAACAGCTTCATGAACTCGTAGGATATGTGCCTCAAAAGACTTCATTGATAAGTGGCACCATTCGTTCCAACTTACTGTGGAGAAATCCTGCGGCAACAGATGAGCAGCTTTGGGATGCGCTCACTGTGGCTCAAGCGCAAGAATTTGTTGCACAAAAACCTAATCAGCTGGACAGCGTGGTAGAAGCTGGAGGAAAAAACTTTTCTGGAGGACAGCGCCAGCGCCTAACCATTGCACGTAGTTTGGTGCAGATGCCACGCATAGTGGTGTTGGATGATGCAGCCTCTGCATTGGACTTTGCAACGGACGCTCGGCTCCGTGCAGCACTTGCCAACCTGGGTGAGGAGGTAACAAGCATTATTATTTCTCAGCGCGTCAGCGCCGTTATGCATGCTGATGCCATTTTAGTGCTTGATCATGGACGTGTTGCCGGTTTGGGAGACCATGAAACGCTTTTGCGAGACTGTCCAATCTACCGGGAGATTTGTTTGTCTCAGTTAAGCAAAGAGGAGGTGTAGCGCAGATGGCAAATGCATATACTGGTGCCGGCGGAGGAGCGGCGGTTATCTCTACCATTCGTAATACCGATCCCAAGCAACCGCACGACAACGCTTACCAACTTGATGCCAGCTCCTATTCGGTCAAACAGGTCTTGTGGTGGATTTTCTCGGTTATAAAACCTCATATATGGCTGGTTTTGATAGCGTTTGTTGCAAGCGCTGGATCGGTTGTCTTGCAGCTTTATGTTCCCATTCTTATTGGACGAGGCATAGATTTGCTTGTTGGCGCTAGTGTCGTATTGTACAAACCAATGCTTACCCTCTTGCAGCAAAGTGCCTTTGTCATGGCTGGTGCTGCACTGTTACAGTGGGTTGCCAGCTACAGTACCAATAGGCTGTCTTACACAACCGTGCGAGACCTGCGTACCCTGGCATATGACAAGTTTAATACCCTTCCTTTATCATATATTGATTCTCATGCTCATGGTGATTTGCTTTCTCGCATTACCAATGACGTTGATCAGCTGGGTGACGGCTTGCTTCAGGGACTCAGCCAGTTCTTTACGGGAATGGTAACTATCGTTGGTACGCTGGTTTTTATGTTTAGTATCTCTATTCCCGTAGGACTTATTGTGATACTTATCACTCCGCTGTCCATTGTGGCGGCAAGCCTTATTGCGCGTTTCTCGGCACGATATTTTGCGGGCGCTCAGCAACTGCAGGGTAATCTTGGTGGCTATGCAGAGGAGTTCATTGGTAATCAAAACCTGGTTGCCGCATTTGGCTATCAAACAGCAGCACAAAAGCAGTTTGGCCATATTAATCAAGATCTATACGTTGCAGGGGAGAAAGCGCAGTTTATAAGCTCACTTTCCAATCCCAGCACACGTTTGGTTAACAACATCACCTATGCCGTGGTGGCTGTGGTAGGCGTTGTCTGCATGCTTACTGGTGTGCCATCCGTCCTTACCGCTGGTCAGGTGCAAAGTTTTTTGGCGTACTCCAACCAATATATGAAACCCTTTAATGAGATCTCTGCTGTAGTAACACAAATTCAAACGGCTTTTGCATCTGCGCGACGAATTCTTGCGCTTCTTGATGCTCCAGAAAGCACCGAGAATCCTCATGCACAGCCATTGCCTACCAGCAAAAAGGGTGAAATTGAGTTTAAAAACGTATCCTTTTCCTACACGCGCGAGAAACCCTTTTTGCATGATCTCAGTTTCCATGTGCTACCAGGACAAACCGTTGCATTGGTTGGACCAACGGGCTGTGGCAAAACTACGCTCATCAACCTACTTTTGCGCTTTTACGATCCCGTTAGCGGGCAAATTGTGGTAAATGGTCAGGACATTACAAAGACCACGCGAGAAAGTCTCCGGGAGGCTTTTGGCATGGTTTTACAGGATACCTGGCTGTTTAAGGGAACGATTAAACAAAACATTGCCTATGGTAAAGCTGATGCAACGACCGAGCAAATCATACAGGCTGCCAAAATGGCTCATGCACACAAGTTCATCCAGCAGCTTCCAAAAGGCTACGATACGCTGATTGATGAAGAGGGTGGCCTGTTAAGCCAAGGTCAACGCCAGCTGTTGTGCATCGCTCGTGTTATGTTGGCAGATCCTTCCATTTTGCTGTTGGATGAGGCTACCAGCTCTATTGATACCCGTACCGAACGACAAGTACAGGATGCCTTTGATTGCATGATGCAGGGTCGTACGTCACTTGTGGTAGCACATCGTCTCTCTACGATCCGCAATGCCGACTGCATTTTAGTTATCAACAACGGCACAATCATCGAGCGCGGCACCCACGATGACCTTCTTTCTCAAGATGGATTTTATGCCACGTTGTATCAGAGCCAGTTTGAAAATGCGTAAAAGAACTGCAGTTCAAAAGCCTTGTTAGTTTGCATTGCTACCAGCAACGAACGCATATGCATACGATGGTGCTAGATAAAGGGTTGCATACGTTTTTGTAGCAGTTTTGTAGCAAAGGAGTACCGCTATGCTCAGCACCAATATCAAGATGCTTCGTAAAACACAGGGCTTATCGCAAGAAGAACTTGCTTTGAAGCTTCATGTCGTACGACAGACCGTTTCTAAATGGGAAAAGGGACTCTCTGTTCCTGATGCGGATATGCTACTAGTACTTGCAGAAGTGCTGGATACATCCGTAAGCACCTTGCTTGGTGAGGATATTCCAGAACAACAAGCAGATGAACTTAAAACGCTTGCCACTAAATTGGAGCTAATCAATCAACAGCTTGCAGACCAAAAACACGATCGACAAAAGCGTCTTCAAATTGCGCTTATCGCTCTGTGCACCCTTGTGGTACTGCTCTTTATTTTCTTTATAACGCTTGATGGTTCCTATCTCAACTGGGATTCTGCAGATCCAGAGCTGATGATTGTAGCTGTTGGACTGCATGCGCTTGAGTGGGTGTTTGTAAGAATTGCCCCGCTCGTACTCGTGCTGACACTGTATGGTTTGTATCGTCTACGTTCCCATAGGTAACTACCTGAGAACTACCTGAGAACTACCTGTAGCACCCAAGCCTGACCATCAGGCCCACAGACGTTGCGGTCACCACAAACAAAGAGTCTAGCTAACAAAAAAGCCAGGCGAGAAAACCCGTCTGGCTTCCTATGTTACTGGTCGGGTGGACTGGATTCGAACCAGCGACCCCTTGACCCCCAGTCAAGTGCGCTACCAAACTGCGCCACCACCCGTAAAGATATGCTCATTGAGCACGAGGAATAACTTACCATTCATCAGAGATGCTTTCAAGCAAAACTTTTGTTTTAACTCAAAAACTTCTCTCATTACACGGAGGCTTCACGCCATACACTTTACAATCTTAGGGAGTATGTGCGCTTTATCAAAGAGGCGTTTTTAGACGATTGATAGGGTAGGATTAATCCGTGTTTATCGCTACACAGGTATCTGTCATTCAAACTTTGCAAGGGTAGTGCATGGTCCAGAATCGCCACATAAAAGAACGTGTTAAGAACGACCTTAAAAATAAGGCTGACCATGATGCGTTAACTGCACAACAGACCGGTAATACCACCAGTCCCGTTGGTACACCAGATAATCCCAGCACCCGCATTGTTACGCTTGCAAATGCTATTACCTTTACGCGTTTGATTTTTACGCTTATCTTTCTCTACCTTTTTGTGACACATGAGAATCGCTATCTTGCGCTCATTTTTTATGTCACCGCGGCGCTTACAGATTTTGTCGATGGTCAAGTAGCCCGTCGTACTCAAACGGTCAGCTGGGTTGGCAAGATTATGGATCCTATTATGGATCGTGTGCTGCTTTTTACGGGTGTTTTGGGCTTAGTCCTTACCAATGAGTTGCCCCTCTGGACTGCAATTTTTGTCATTGGTCGAGATACCTATCTTGCTATTGGTGCCCAAATCGTACAAAAGTATCGGCGACGCCCGGTAGATGTTATCTTTATTGGCAAGATAACCACCGCACTGCTTATGTTTGGTTTTAGTGATCTGCTCTTGGGACTTCCCATGCTAAAAGGCATGCATCTTGTGAGCATAAACTGGTTGCCGCTTCTTAACGAGACACCCGCGCCACTTGGCATGCTTGCCGTGTATATAGGTGTGGTTTGTTCTCTTATTACAGCTATTATGTACACCAAAACCGGCGTTTCCATCATTCGTTCAGCTCGTTCAGATCAAAAGGACTCAGTATCACATGTGTAGGGCAAAACAGTTTCTTACTTCGGTTCTTGTTGTTGCCGTTATCATAAGCGTTAGTCTCACACCGCTTACCAGCGCTTTTGCTGCAGAGGCCTCCACATCTGATGAACCTCAGCTTTCTGAAGCTCAAGCTGCCATAATTGCTGATGCTTCTGGACAGACACTGTGGTCAAAAAATGAGGATATGCAGATGAGCCTAGCATCTGTAACCAAAATTATGACTGCTATGGTGGCCTTGGATTCCGGAATAGATCTCAATGCAAGCTATACCATGACTGCTGTAGATCTTGGTCCCTATTCTCAAACCGCTGGATACAAAGAAAATGATCAGGCTACTTTTTCTGATCTGCTTGATGTCATGCTGGTTTTCTCGGCTAACGATGCTGCTACAGAGATTGCACGTATTGTAGCTGGTCATGAGGATAAATTTGTTGAGCTCATGAACAAAAAGGCACAAGAGCTTGGCATGACACACACGCATTTTACTAACGTACATGGACTGGAGGATGCGGGAAAGCACTATTCCTCCGTTCATGACATGGTAATCATGGGGCGCTATGCGCTGCTGCATTATCCACTCATTGCTCAGGTCGTTACCAAACGCTCGGTAACCGTTTCTATTAATAACCAAAACAAAACGTTTGAGTCAACCGATCAGCTCATGGAAACATATAAGGGTCTTTTGGGCATCAAAACCGGTTCCGTTGAGTCTGGCACCACCTTTTTAGCGGCTGCTCAGCGTAGAGGCGTGCGCCTGTATGCTGCCGTGCTCGGCTGCCAAACAAATGATGGTCGTTTTGCAGATAGTGCAGCCCTTCTGGACTGGGGTTTTTCTCACATGCAGGAACAAACGCTCGCAACACAGGATACCGTCGTGCGCTGGGCACCGTTTGCTTACAACTTTAGCTTTAAGTGTCCCATCTATACGTCTGAAGCAACGGGTGCGGTTTTTGACGGTGCAACCCTTTCATATGATTCATGGCAGTATCGTACCAATACCTTAGTGACCGCTCAGGATGCTTATGGTGTCACTCGCTGGTACCAAGGGGAGCGTACGGTTGCGATTTGTTCCTACTACGCAGGTACCCCGGTGCTGGGCGTACCCTCATACGACATCTTTACAACACCTTCCTTCTACCATGCCTAAGGACACCCTATGAACCTTGATAAGGAGCACCTGCTGCTTGGCGGCGTAATGGCTCAACGATATAGAACTCAGGTAGTTTTGCACTACCATTCCACTTCTGACGAGAAAACTGCGCTACTTCAATCCTGTGGTCTTACCCATCTTTCCGATCTGGGCATGATGCTTGTACGTGGCTCAGATGCACCACAGCTTATACAGGCTGCTATAGCCTGTGAATTACCTGCGGTGGGATCCTGTGCGTACGGGGCTGTTCTCTCTGGCGATGCTGCTTTGCTCAGTGTTCCTTTGGTAGTTCGTACCGGAGATACTGAGTTTTTACTTGTAGATGGCTCTTCTCGCTTTGAGCTGCTCTTTGAATGGATCTCATGGCTGTCTTGTGTGGAGCAAGACGGCATTGCTCCTTATGCAAACACGTCGGTGAGCAATGAATCTTCTGCCCTGGTTCCTTTGCAGCTTGCTGGTCCACAAGCAGGCGCTGTGCTATCTGATTATGTAGAACAAGCCACTTACCTGCCCAAGATGCACTGTGTGGCTAACCTTACTCTCGACACTACACTGAGCATTGTTTTGCATAACAGTCTTGCTCAACAAGATTGTTATACGGTGCTGCTTCCACCAGCTGCTGCTCCAGTATTTTGGAGAAGCTTTTTGTCTTTTGCAGAGGTTAAACCTGTGGGCTACGATGTGATACAAGAGCTGGAACGTAAACAAAATCCCTGGACAAGCGCGCTATCTCATTCTGATCGTATAAGCGCCACCCGCAGTATGCTTACAGATTGGCATATTTGCAGAACTTCAGATGATTTTATCGGCGCTCGTGCGCTTGCTCAGTAAGAGCCACAGTTCTTATTACATACGTCCATATGCCTCAATGTACTTCAAGGAGCCTTAAGTAAGGGTCTGCTTGAGCTTGAGGAAAACTTCTCTCTAAAGGTAAAGGTAGCTAGAGGGAATATCTACTTGAGCTTAAGGGAGTCTATTTGAGGAAACATACCGTCTGGCATAAAGTTTAGGTATAGATTGAACATATTCCAATTAAGACGGGTACAATTGTAGACATCATACTTTTTAAGGAGCATACGATGGCACAAGGATTTACCACCCCAGAGGATGGGGACGCAACTAAAATGTTTCGCATTCCTTCTCAGGATGCCACTATGCCCGATCTGATGGGTACGCGCACTATCGTTAACCCCTCTTTGAGCATTGTAAAAGGTCCACAAGCAGGCATGTCGTTTGAGCTGGATCAAGACTCCATCACCATTGGTCGTGATCCTTCTAATAGCGTCTTTCTCAACGATATGACGGTGTCGCGTCATCATGCCCGTATTGACCTGTCCAATATCGCCTCTGGATTTGCCACAATTGAGGATCTAAGCTCTCTTAATGGTACTTGGGTAAACGGCGCTATTGTGTCTCAGGCACAAATCTGCGACGGTGCCTCCATCCAAATTGGTACGTTTTACATGGTGTTCCATAGCAATACTTCCGTATAGCAAGGTAGATACTCATGCCAGACGCTGGTTATTTAACGATTGGAAAGCTTGTAAAAAAGCTCCAGGATACCTATCCTGACCTCACTGTGTCTAAGGTTCGCTATTTGGAGGATGAGGGACTGCTTAATCCTTCTCGCACTCCTGGTGGCTATAGGCTGTACTCTGCACGCGATGCTAAGCGCTTAGAGGATATTTTATATTTGCAAAAGAATCGTTTTTTGCCCTTGTCTGTGATCAAAGAAGAGCTCAAACACTCTGAGTATATTGCCATGCAACCAAGCGAGAAAAACATTGAGTTGCGCTTTGATATTGATGATGAGCAAACCGTCAATCGCTTGCATCCCATTGATCGCATGCCTGATCTTTTGGGCGTCTCGGTAAGTTTTGTGCGCCAGTTAGCAGAGGCAGGCATCATTGCCTTTAAGCGATCCCCCCATGGGAGAGATCTTGTTGATGGACATGATTTTGCGATCATTCGTATTGCATCGCAGCTGGGCCGCTACAATATTGGACCAAAAAATTTGCGCCAATATGTAACCGCTGCAAATCGTGAGTCTACCATGTTTGAACAAGCACTTATCGCTTATGGCAAGGCACGCCAAAACAGTGATGAAGAGCGCCAGGCGGCGTTTGACGCGGCTTTTGATCAGATGCTTGCGCTTACCAATGCGCTCAGAAGCACGCTTATACGGAAATCCGTCACAAATAGAACAAATGGTGTCTACACCAGTTAAGTTCAAGTACACTTAATCAGGCTGTGCATTCAGTGAAAGGAACAACTGTGTCTAATTTTGCTTATGAAAACCTCATTGTAGATATTCCTGACTATCCAGAGCCTGGTGTTATCTTCAAAGATGTTACTCCGCTCTTTGCGGATCCTCAGGGTTTATCGGCAGCGGTAGATGCCATTGCTACTCACTTTATGGGGAAGGGTATTACCAAGGTTGTTGGCGCAGAAGCTCGCGGGTTTTTGATTGGCGCTCCTGTGGCATATCGTTTGGGCGCAGGTTTTGTTCCTGCTCGTAAGCCTGGTAAACTGCCTCGTGAAGTCTATTCGCAACCATATGCCTTGGAATACGGTACCGATGAGCTGCAAATCCACAAGGATGCACTCAATGCCCATGATAAAGTCCTGATCGTAGATGATCTTGTGGCCACGGGCGGTACCTGCGTTGCAAGCGGCAAGCTTGTCGAGAAAACTGGTGCTGAGGTAGAAGGGTTTGCCTTCTTGCTTGAGTTGGCCTTCCTTAAGCCCCGTGAGGTTGTACAGAAAGATTTTGATAAAGAGATCTTCTCGCTTATTACGGTGGATTAAGTATCCCCACAGACTATCCATGTATGTGAACGCTACTTCATGTTTTGTGAAGTAGCGTTTTTTGTTGTGTGGCAAAGGGTATAGTAAACAGCATGCGTTTTTCACGCAACGAAAGGTTATGGTATGTTCAACAAAAATATAGCTGTCTCGGCTAGTCTTGTTGTAGCTCTTTCTTTCCAGGCATATATGCCTACCCTTGCTTTAGCCGAGCCCACCACACAAGAGCAGGCGCTCAACAAGCTACAGTCCCTTGGTGCAGAGCTTGATTCCATCCAAAGTGAGCTGGATACTAAGACTGCGCAGATGGAAGATACACAGGTAGAAATCGATAAAACCCAAGCTCAGATTGGCGAGACCACTCAAAAGCTTGATGTAGCAAAGCAAACGCTTGCAAAACTTACCCGTTCAAACTATAAAACTGGTAGCGGTTCTGTTTTGGATGTCATTCTTGAATCTTCAAGTTTTGAAGACCTTGCTAATCGTATGTACTATATGAATAAGGCCTCTAAAGAAAATGTAGACGCTATTGCAGCAGTACAGCAATTAAGCTCTGATCTTGCTACTCAAAATCAGTCGCTTGAAGCTCGTAAACAGTCACTTGAGGCTTCTATTACCTCTACACAGGCTAAACTTGCCGACTATCAACAAAAGGTTGATGAGGCTCAAGCTTACTTCAACTCTTTGGATGAGCAGACTCAACAACAGGTTGAGAGTAAGGCTCAAGCTGCAGATGAGGCTGCAAGTTCTAGCTCTGGTCAAGCTTCAAGCTCAACTCAAAACTCTTCTGTATCTACAGTAGTACATGCCATCAAGAACAATACTTCGAGCTCTAGTTCAAGCTCAAGCTCAAACTCTTCTTCTACGAGCAGCTCTACAAGTTCTCAATCCAGCACGACTAAGAGCACTAGCACAAACAGTTCAAGCACACAAAATAACAGCTCAAAAACTACTACTCAATCTAAACCTAAAGAGACGTATAACAGCTATTCTGGTGCTGGCATTGAGTCCGCACGCTCTTTGATTGGTGTTATGTATAAATGGGGCGGCTCTGACCCTAATCGAGATGGTGGCGTAGACTGCTCTGGCTTGGTTGTTTACTCCTATGGCACACGTCGTGGACGTACCACCTATGAGATGATCAGCTCGCTTAAGGCTTCTGGAGATTGGAAAACCAGCATTTCCGAATTGAATCCTGGCGACCTTATCTTTACTTCTTCTGGCCATGTAGGTATTTATCTTGGCAATAATAGGATGATTCATGCACCAGCAGAGGGACGTAGGGTAACCGAAACCACGGTCTGGGCCTTTTATGGCGGTGGCTCCTACTAACATATCTAAAAATATGCTGAGTTTATAAGTGCTAAGACGTTGTTTGATTACAAGCAACGTCTTTTTGTTATTGTAGAAAAGTAGACTACAAGGAAAAGAGGTATGTGAGTACGCAAGCAGACACAAGAACAGCTGTAGAGCGGAGGCTTTCCCGTAGTTTTAGGCTCAAAATCGTTGGTAAAGGTGCCCTTGTTGGCCTTTTTGCAGGCGCTCTTGTCACACTCTACCGACTTGCTCTGAGCAATGCCGAGAAGCTCTTGCGCTTTATTACGACAGCTATTGCACAAAACTACGCCCTTATTGCCCTTTGGTTTGGAATACTTGTTCTTCTTGCTCTTGTCGTCTCTTTGTTGGTGCGGTGGGAACCATATACGGCAAGCTCTGGCATTCCTCAAACTCAGGCCGATGTTGCAGGACATTATAATTTGCCTTGGCATAAGATTATTGTTGCAAAGTTTATTGAAGGCACGCTGGTAGCATTTGCAGGCCTTTCTATGGGCCGAGAAGGTCCTTCTGTTCAACTTGGTGGAATGGCTGGCAAAGGTGTTGCAAGGTTTTTCAAAACCAAAAGGGGAGAAGAGCATATTTTAGTTACCTGCGGTGCGGCATCTGGTATGGCAGCAGCATTTCACGCACCGCTTACAGGTATTGTATTTGCACTGGAAGAGATGCAAAAGATCTTCTCGGCACCACTTATTACAGCGGTTATGGCAGCAGCTGTTACCTCTGACTTCTTTGTATCCCAAGTACTGGGCGTAAAGCCTGTATTATCGCTTCATTTTGTAAGCCATTTGCCTCATATTGATTATATCATTGTTATAATCATGGGTATCTGCCTGGGAGTGCTTGGTGCACTGCATAATGTTGGTATGTTTTTTGCGCAAGACCTCTATACAAAACTTACCTATAAGGCACCTTTTAGTCGCTATCTTATTCCATTTTTAGCGGCTGGAGTAGTGGCATTTACGGTACCAGCATTGCTCGATGGTGGAGACGCACTTTTTGAGATTATTCAAGACCCGTACGTTGAGCCCTTAACACTGTTAGTAGCGCTCCTTATTGGCAAATATTTCCTCACAACTCTTGCTTTTGGTTCTGGCGTGCCGGGTGGAACATTGTTTCCACTGGTAGTTATGGGTGCATTAGCTGGAACAATCTTTGGTAGGGTAGTTACAGAAATGACTGGTGTCAGCTACGCCTATGTTACCAATTACATCGCTTTGGGCATTGCGGGACTTTTTGCAGGCGTTATTAGAGCTCCTATCACCGGTGTGGTGTTGGTATTTGAGCTCACTGGCAGCTTTAGCTCGCTTTTGTCGGCTGTGCTGGTCTCCATCGTTGCATATCTTGTAGCAGATCAGATGAATGTTGACGCTTTTTACGAGCATCTCTTTGCCAAAATGCTTGGTCGTCACAATAGAGATGACTACGATTCTCGGATTCATTCCTCTGAGAAGCTCTTGAGAAGTCATATTGTCTCTACCAATAGTATGGCGGCACATAAACTCATTAGTGAGATATCCTGGCCCGAATCTACCTTGGTTGTATCTATTGATCGAGCGGGAACTGAGCTTATTCCGTCTGGACACACGCGCATTGAGCCACTTGATCGACTCATAGTATTAATGGACGAGAAAACCGAAACGGATTCACAGCGTAAGCTTCGTGCCATTTGTGCTGAAGATTATGTACCTGATCAAAGTGGCGATATCTAATAGAGGCGCTGAGCTCAAACAGCCACATACAGAATTTGAAACTTACGCGTATGAGGGAAGTACTGGATCATCCTGAACGGTATTCTTGATATGTTTTTAGTTTACATAAGATATATTATCGTATTTTTAGGGACAAGCAGATAGACTTAGTCCCATAATAAGGTAAAGACTGCTGGACTACGCACTCTCTTTTGATAACAAAACAAGCCAATAGTCTCTAAGAACGGCTATTGGCTTGAAACATCTTAGCTATATATGAACCAAACAACTACTGTAAGATTAGTACCTCGCTGTAGACTCTTACGCACCTTAGCAGTCTACAGGAATACCCAAAAACGATGATGCACTTGTCGCTGCAATTGCACCATCTGCAGCAGCCGTAATAATCTGACGCAACGGTGTTGCACGAACATCTCCCGCAACAAAAAGACCTTCAGTCTTGGTGGCCATGTGCTCATCGGTAATGATTGCACCATTAGCTACCTTATCTACAAGGTCTCCCAAAACCTCAGATGCAGGCTGCTGTCCCACAAAAACAAAGATACCAAAGGAACCCTCATCGAATTTCTCGGTCGTTTGCTCGCCTGTAACGTTGTTACGGAAAGTTACTTCATTGAGCAGTTGATTGCCGTCAACCTTGACTATAGAAGTTTGATACCTAATGTTTACCTTCTCATTTTCCTCAAGGCGTTTAATCAATGCAGGCTGTGCCCTGAAATGATCTTTGCGAACCACCATGGTTACCTTATCTGCAAAGCGTGTGAGGAATAAGGCGTCCTCCACTGCAGTATTGCCACCACCAATAGCAAAAACATGCTTACCACGATAAAACATACCATCACAGGTACCACAATATGAAACACCACGGCCGGCAAATTTTTCCTCATTTTCAAAACCAGCATGACGAGGCGTTGCGCCAGTAGCAAAAATTACAGCCTTAGCCGTATAGCTTGCTGAACCGCCGACAATAGTAAAAATGCCAGATGCTTGATCTTTCTCGATAGAAACAATGTTGTCCATCACAATTTGAGCGCCCAGATCACGAGCCTGTTTTTCCATAAGATCCATCAGCTCAAAGCCAGTGGTATTGGGAACTCCTGGATAATTATCAATCTCATTGGTAGTAATAACTTGCCCACCAATAGTTGTTTGCTCGATAGTAATGGCATCAAGCATTGCACGTGTTGCATATATTGAAGCAGAGAGACCTGCGGGGCCAGAGCCAATTATAACTAGATCATGATATTCGGTAGTTGCCATAGTAGTTCCTTTGTAAGCATTCGTATCTATACGATCCTTCTTCTACCCCACTTTTAGTAGAATTAAGTTGTACACAATTTATTCATGAGATTGCTGCGCTCCTCTTCCCCTTTTAAAGAAGAGGCCCGGAATCCCGAGCCTCTTCTTAGCTTGACTATAGTTTTTAGGTGCACTTAGTTACATTTAACGCATAAGGAAGTAAACCAAGAATGCGAGGGCAGCAACCCACATCATGGGTTTAACCTTCTTTGCATTACCTGTTACCAGTGAGATAACGACATAAGAGATAAAGCCCATGCCAATGCCATCAGAGATGGAATAGGTCATACATACACCGGCAACAATCATAAATGCAGGGAAACCATCAAGGATGTTAGACCAGTCAATTTCTGTGCATTCAGTCATCATGAGATAACCAACGTAAACCAAAGCACCACAGGTAGCAGCAGTACTTACAACAGAAATAAGCGGAGCAAAGAACGCAGCCAAAATAAAGAGGACACCAGTTGCGATAGAGGTTAAGCCAGAACGACCACCATCTGCAGCACCTGCCGTAGATTCGATAAAGGTGGTGATGGAAGAGGCACCAAAGAAACCACCCATAGCAGCAGCACAGGAGTCAACAATCAAAATCTCTTTGATGTTCTCTACATTACCATCCTTGGTAAGGAACTCACCGGGTTTTGCAACCGCAAGAGCCGTTCCCATGGTGTCAAAGAAGTCAGACATCATAAGAGAAAATGCAAAAATAAGAAGGCTGGGACTGGTTAAAACCTTAACAATGCCCATAACACCCTGTGCGTCAGATTGGAACGGTGCTCCAAAGGTAGAAAAATCAAGGCCAGAGACAATCCCGGTGGGTGCCATGGTTACCCCTAAAGGAATACCTGCTACAACGGCTACCAAAATGCCCAGTAAGATTGAACCATTGATATTAAGTGCAGAGAAAACCAGAGTGGCTATGATTGCAATCATACCAACCTGAAAAGATGCACTGTGGATGTCACCAAAACTCACAATGGTACCCGCACCAGGGACAATAATACCGGCATTTACAAGGCCAATCATGGCAATAAACAGGCCAAGACCTACAGAAATAGCATGACGTAAAGAAACGGGAATTGCATCCATGATCTTCTCGCGTAGACCCGCAAGAACCAAAACCAAAATTGCAACGCCTTCAACAAAAATAATTGCCATAGCAGCATGCCAGTCGCCACCAGTAATACCGGTTGCAGCAGAAGCAATCATGGCATTTACGCCCAGACCAGAGGCGCAGGCTAAGGGTCGGTTAGCGAACAAGCCCATTAAAATGGTCATGACACCTGCACCAACACACGTGGCAGTAACAAGTGCATTCATTGGAATAGAAGCCAGAAGAGGTACCTCTGGATTACCCAAAATAGCTGGGTTAACTGCAATGATGTAAGCCATTGCAAGGAAGATAGTAAGACCAGCTCGCAGCTCTTGTCCTACTGACGTTCCCCTCTCTTCCAAGTGAAAGAACTTTTCCATTGAAAATTACCCTCTCTACGTCAAAAAGACGGACAATAAAAGCCTGTAACAGGCTATTCCACAGCGTTAGTTAACGCCGCTAGAACCAAATCCACCAGTTCCACGATCCGTTGCATCCAACTCGTCTACTTCAGAAAGGGTAACTACAGGAATCTGCTGAATAACTAATTGAGCAATGCGCTCTCCGCGTTCGATATGAATAGGATTGGTGCTATCAAGATTAATAGCACACACCTTGAGCTCACCACGATAATGCGCATCAATAAGACCAGGGGTATTAACCATAGACAGACCCTCACGCAAGGCTAAACCGCTGCGAGGCTGTACAAAGCCAGCATAGCCATCTGGAATAGCAATTGCCAAACCAGTAGCAATAAGACGACGCTCAAACGGTTGAAGAGTCACCGTTTCATTAGCGCGTAAATCAAGGCCGGCATCTCCCTCATACGCATAGGCAGGCAACTCAACAGTTGGATCAAGCTTTTTGATAGCTAACGTAATGTGATTAACGCTCATCAGAAAGGCTCCTCAGCTCATTACTAAATTCTTCGAGGTCTTTGAAGTCACGATAGACTGATGCAAAACGAACATAGGCAACCTTATCTAAAGAAAGAAGCTTCTTTAAAACAAGACTGCCTAACTCAGAAGACTGGATCTCTGTTTTGCCAGTGTCACGAATTTCTGACTCAATCTTATCGATAAATTCATTGAGTTGATCGGTAGAAATATTACGCTTTACCGTAGCGGCAATAAGGCCTCGCATGAGTTTTTGACGATCAAATGGCTCACAAATACTATTACGCTTAATAACGGTAAGGGGCGTTTCTTCACGACGCTCATACGTAGTAAAACGATGATGGCACTTTTCACACTCTCGCCTTCGACGAATAGCATCGTTATCGGATGAACGTGAATCTACCACGCGTGACTCTTCATGGCCACACTTTGGACAACGCATGGGCATATCCTTTTTATCTTTACAAGTGATTTTAGATACAAGGACGATAGCATAAAAAGCCTGTGAAACGCTATATAGTTGTCAATTTACAGGTACAAACACAAGCAAAACAAAAGAATTTACTGCACGAGAGGAACGGTCAATTTTTGACCGATAGTTAGCATTGAATCAGACAAATTATTTTTGTTAGAGATGTAGCTCGCAACATCTTTTGTAGAGTGCCCCTCAACGCCATGAGATGCTGCAATAGACCAAAGAGACTCTCCTGGTTGCACATAAATCTCTGTTG
Source organism: Atopobium minutum 10063974 (assembly GCF_000364325.1). Lineage (NCBI taxonomy): Bacteria > Bacillati > Actinomycetota > Coriobacteriia > Coriobacteriales > Atopobiaceae > Atopobium > Atopobium minutum. The sequence continues at coordinate 949,476 of NZ_KB822533.1, read as the reverse complement.
TTTGAATAGAGTCAAAGCCAGTACTACGCTGCCACGCTGCCGTACTATCAATAAACATGACCGCAGCGATAAGTATAACAGCGATGATGCTTGCCATACGGATAGCAAGCTGGGTATGAACGACTTTCTGACTTTTAGATTGAGGCTTTTGTACAGACGAAGCTCCATCAGAATCTAGTGCACTAAGGCCGCCTTCATAGACGGTAAACTGAATAACTTCAGGTTGACGAGCAGCACAGCCATCGGAGCTATAGCGTATATATTCACGTCCAGTTTTCATATCCCTCTCCTCTTTCTTGTGTCTTCTGAGTCATTTATAGAGGAGTGCTCAGACAGTATTGGATTTAGAACAAGTGTTCTTATACTTAAGTATCTACGAACATATGTTCTTGTCAAGTAAAAACGAACAAATGTTTGCATATTTTTTAGAACAGAGGTAGTATCTTTTTATACCTACAAGGAGGATGAAATGGCTACAGCAAAGCTCAGCGCGCGTCAACAGCAGATATATGACTATATTTGTGTCTATTCTCAAACGCATGGCTTTCCGCCTTCAGTTCGTGAAATTGGGCGTGCCGTTGGTCTCGCATCACCTTCCACTGTTCATATGCATTTGAAATACCTTGAAGATAACGGCTTTATCCATCGAGACTCTAAGAAGCCGCGTGCAATCGGTGTTGTAACGGAGCAAGAAGATACACAGCCTACACCAGCAGCCCATTCAAAGCTGGCCACGGTATCGCTTGATGTTAATAACAATCTCATTTCTCTTCCTGTTGTAGGAAGAGTTGCTGCTGGGCAGCCAATTTTAGCCGAGCAAAATGTAGAAGAAAACCTCTCTTTACCTACAAGCATTGTTGGTGATTACAGCTCATTTATTTTGCGTGTTCACGGTGATTCAATGATTAATGCCGGTATCTTTGACGGAGACTTTATTGTAGTAAAAGAGCAGGCAGATGCCCATAACGGAGAGATTGTTGTTGCGCTTATTGATGATTCTGCAACGGTAAAAACCTTTTATCGTGAGAAGTACCGCGTTCGTCTACAACCAGAAAATGACACCATGGATCCCATTTATGTCAAAAATCCTAAGATTTTAGGCAGGGTAACCGCACTTATTCGTTCTATCTCCTAATGAAAAAGGTCCAGACTCAAAGAGTTCATGGCTTTGATGTTCTCAGGGGCATTGCTGTTGTATCTATGGTGTTCTTTCACCTTTGCTACGACCTAACAAGCTTCTCTCCTCTTGCACTGCCTTGGTTTGATGGATTACTTGAAGACCTCTGGCGTAATAGCATTTCATGGACTTTTTTAGGCATTGCAGGCTGCATGGCATGCTATTCAAAAAACAATATCAAACGTTCTTGCAAACTTTTACTGCTCGCATTCATTATTTATTTTGTCACCAGTATTGTTGCTGTAGATACGCCCATTAACTTTGGAATTATATACTGCCTTGGCGTATCTACACTTTTAGCTGGGATTATTCAACATTGCAAGATTAAAATCAACGGATATAAGCTAGGCGCGCTGCGCATTGTAGTATTTTTCTGTCTACTTCCTCTTTCAAGTGGTTATATAGACATACTTGGCATGAGACTTATGCTTCCTTCTCAGCTGTACTCCACTCCATACTTTAGCTGGCTTGGACTACCAGGACCTGGATTTGCCTCGGGCGATTATTACCCTTTACTCCCTTATGGCCTTATCTATTTTGCAGCATGGTCTTTTTGCACTGCTTGGCAAAAAACTGGAATCCCAAGCTGGTTTATCAATATGCAATGCAAGCCACTAGAGCTTGTCGGCCGGCATGCTTTGCTGATATACGTCTTACATCAGCCGCTGCTCTTAGGATTAGTACAACTCCTGTTCTTATGAGTTTGCAACAATCTTGTACGGCGTAAGGGTCTGCTCCATACGTGTGGCAACGCTTACGGTGGCGAGAAGGCCTTGCTCGGTATACTCTTCTCGGATAACTTGCGCCTGCTCATGAATCATTTTGAGCAAGATGCCCTTATCGTAGGGAATCCTAACGGTAATAACGCTATTTCCTGCAGATGCTTCTTTGGCAATGCGATACAAAAGACCATCCAGATTAGTCTTTTGAGCAGCAGAAACAAACTCTGCTTTGGGAAACGTAAACCTCAGCGTACGCTTGAGCTCTGGTGAAATTAAATCGCATTTGTTCAGAGCCACAATATACGGAATATCCTGCGCATCAATTTGCTGCAGCACTTCGTCAACAGCTTGTAGCTGTTTTATGAGATGGACATCGCTCGCGTCTGCCACTTTTACTATGAGATCTGCGGCCTTAACTTCTGCAAGCGTTGAATTGAAGGACTCAACTAAGGTAGTAGGCAATTTTTGGATAAAGCCTACCGTATCTGTCAGGGTAATCTTCCTACCTTCAGATAAGTCAAGAGAGCGCGTTGTTGGATCCAGCGTGGCAAACAATTCATCCTGCGCATAGACCTCTGCGCCGGTTAACGCATTAAGCAGTGTTGACTTACCTGCATTGGTATAACCCACTAATGCCACACGCCATACTCCAGACTCCCAGCGCGCTTTACTTTGTGTGGCACGACGCACATCTAAATGTGCAAGCGCTTCCTTGAGCATGCCAATACGTTTTCTCACCAAACGACGATCTACCTCAAGCTGGCTTTCTCCCTGTCCAAAACGGCTGCCAATGCCTCCTCGGGTTTGTTCGCCTACCAAGTGACTCCACATACCACGCAGACGTGGATACAGATATTGCAGCTGAGCAAGCTGCACTTGAAGACGCCCTTCACGCGTTTTAGCATGAACACCAAAGATATCCAAGATAAGGGCTGTGCGGTCAATGACCTTAGTGGGCTCTCCAATGATCTTCTCGAGATTTGACTGCTGAGAAGGGCTAAGCTCATCGTCAAAAATGACAACGTCTGCCTCAAGACGCTTAACCATACTTACAAGTTCTTGTGCCTTGCCGGATCCAATAAAGGTCTTTGAAACAGGATGGTCAAGCCTTTGTGTAAGGCGCCCAACAACCTTTGCTCCATCGGTTTGAGCAAGGCGCTCCAGCTCAGACAAGGACTCATCAATGCTCCACTCCCCTTTTCCAAAATCTACGCCGACCAAAATCGCACGTTCTGCTACCGGCGCAGTTGAAAGCGGTTTAAAGCGCTGAGGTTTAGCCATAGTACTACCGATCTTGCTTCCATTGTTCGATCGAGCTTGTAATGAACGTAACAGCTTCTTGCTGCGTCATGTCGTCCAAAGAAACCCAAATGGTTCTTTTGTCACGCTTAAGCCAAGAAAGCTGACGCTTTGCATAGTGCCTGGTATGAAGCTTGATCAAAGCGCGCGCCTCATCCGGTGAGATACGCCCTTCAAGTGCATCAATAATCTCTTTATACCCAATTGCCTTATGAGCCGTCTGAGCATTGCAAAGACCTTGCTTAAGAAGCGCGCGCACTTCATCCACAAGACCCTGCTCAAACATACAGTCAACGCGCGTATCAATTCGAGCATACAGTTCTTCTCGATTGTGCGTAAGACCAAAGATCAACACGGGATAGTGCGCCTTTCTTTGAAGAAGCCCACTATGGATTGAGGCATACGACAAGCCCTGATCATGCAGCTCTAACGCACGTATAACACGACGCATGTTGTTGGGGTGTATTTCATGAGCGCTCTGGGAGTCTTTTTGACACAACAGTTCATATAGCGCCGCAGGGCCTTGCTCTTCTAAAAACCGTGTATAGTGCTCACGAGAAGCGCTTTGTATGTCGCCAGCAGGAAACTCCATCTCATCGATGACAGCATCGAGATACAACCCCGTACCACCGCATAAAATGGGCTGACGACCCTCACGTAAAAGTGCATCAACACAGCGACGTGCCTGCTTTTGGAACAAGTCAACTGAATAGTTTTGATTAACGTCACACACATCCACCATTTGCAGTTCTACCCGGCGCTGCTCAGGCGGGGTTTTTGCGGTACCAATATCCATACCCCTATAGACTTGCATAGCATCTACAGAAATGACTGGAACGCAAAAATGCTCCGCCAATACCTCAGCAAGAGCACTTTTCCCAGATGCCGTTGGCCCAACTATGCAGACAACGGGAGTTGTCATCGCACGGCACCAATCAGAGGCCCGCGCAGATACCAAGTACGCGCCTCATCCACACGCACATCTACAATCTTGCCGATAAGATCCTGGGCTTGCATGGTATTGGGCACCGAGAAGTGTACGGTTTGATTTTTGCGGCTGTGGCCCACCATAACGTTCTCATCAGACTTAGAACGACCCTCCACAAGCACTTCAGAGACCGTATGAAGGTCAGCTTGGTTAGACGCATATGAAAGCGTGCTCACCAACTGGGCAAGGCGCTCAAAACGTTCCTGAATTACCTCATGAGGAGTAGAATCAACGATTTTCTCGGCAGGAGTACCTGGACGCTTAGAATAAATGAAGGTAAACGCCGAAGAAAATCCAATCTCTTTTACCAAAGAAAGTGTTTGCTCAAAGTCCTCTTCGGTCTCGCCGGGAAAACCAACGATAATGTCTGTGGAAAGCGCAATATCGGGCATGGTGGCACGAAGGTTGTCCACTAAGTGCAAAAAGTCTTCACGAGTATAATGGCGATTCATCTTACGCAGTACCTTGGTAGAGCCACTTTGTACCGCCAGATGAAGATGCGGCATAACCGCTGGAGTTTCTGCCATAGCAGCAATGGTATCGCTGGACAAATCCTTGGGGTGCGAGGAGGTAAAGCGCAGGCGCTCAATGCCTGTATTGCCCACACGGCGCAGCAGCTCCGCAAAGCGAGGCTTGCCATAACGATTGCGCCCATATGAGTTGACGTTTTGACCAAGCAGGGTAATCTCGCGAACGCCATCGTGCACGAGGTGCTCTGCTTCTATAACAATGTCCTCCATGTCACGACTGTTTTCTCGGCCACGTACGTACGGGACAATACAATAACTGCAGAAATTATTACAGCCCGTCATAATGGGCAGCCAGGCGTGGAATGACTGCGCGCGATTACTGGGAAGCTCTGTCGAGAAATTCTTGTAGGACTCTTCTGTATCGGCATAGATCGTGCTGTTGCTTTGGGAGTTGAACGCCTCAACAAGCAAGTGAGGTAAATTCTGAATGGCCTGGGTGCCAAAAACGACGTCTACATTGGGAATGTTGTTGCGCAGATTCTCACCGTCACGCTGGGCAATGCATCCACCAACCGCAACAACGCGCTTGCCAGCCGCAGGAACCGGGGCACTTACCAAGGAAGAAACCTGACCATACAGGCGCGTATCGGCCTTCTCACGCACACAACAGGTCATAAAGACGTTTGTATCGGCTTCCTCCATTGAAGGTGCTTCATTCATGCCAATAGAATCCAAAAGACCAGAGACGCGCTCTGAGTCATGCAGGTTCATCTGGCAGCCAAAGGTCTTAATAGAGTAGGTTTTGCCCACAAGAACAGGAAAATCAGCCATTAAAAATTTCTCTCCAAAAAATTACTCAGCAGAAGTTTCTGTTGAAGGTGCAGCAAGACGATGCACATATACAGCAATCCTGATAGCGGTACGATTTTCTCCACCAATAGAAATATCAGAAAACGTAGGCGCACAGGAAATGTCAATGCCCGTGGGGATGAGAAAACCGCGCGCAATCGCCAAAGCCTTAATTGCCTGGTTAACAGCACCCGCTCCAACACACTGCATGTTTACCGGAGTTCCGTCTTTAACCATACCAGCAATGGCGCCCGCGACAGAGGCTGGCGAGGATTTACTTGATACTTTTAGAAACTCCATTGCTATGACTCCTGCAAATTGTTGTATGTAAGCGTATGTGTACTGCGTTTATGCGGGTTCATTGTACGATACCGCTTGGACAAAATACATGAAAGATTAAAAATGTTACTAATCGCCTTTATCTATTTCAAAACTGACTGAAATCCTATTTTTTGAGACCCTGATCTTTGGTTGACCGGCCAGCGAAACATAGTATCGATTTGCGATCAGCTCAAAATCGCGCTCAAGCAGGCGAGAAAAATCATCGAGATCATCTTTTGAGAGCTTAAGACCTCGGCAATCTTTAAGCAGATCTACTTCATGATTTGCTGTTGCATCTGATGCGTGTGTGAGCTGTGCAACAACGCTGCGCTGTGGCCTGATCTGGTCTGCAAGAATACGATGGGCAGTACGCTCTGAGATATCCAAACCAAGGCTTTGAGCAACCTTTTGCAGGTCAAGTGCATCAGCTGCAGCATACAGCCTGTGTAGCACGGGCAATGCATCAAGACGGTCAATAAACAGCAGCTTTGCATCATCAATTTCAGGACGAACCCGCGCACGGATAGTTGCAACTATCTCTGCAGGAGAACCGAGGTACACGAAAACCCCAGGGCGCTCCTCTAGTGCAAACTCGCAACACGTTCGCACAATATTGTGCGGGCCACGAATAACGCTTTGATTGCCGCCGTCATCCACACCAATTTGTGGCCAGGTTGATTGGTCTGCACGCTCTGAAAGCTGAGAGATATTGGTCACAATTTGAATGGAGCAACCTTTGCCTACGTCAGAAGACATAACACAGGCTTTACTGCTGTTCTCTTTAATAGAATAAAGCGCCATGCCACGTCCATGCACGCCCCAACGGTCCATATGCATCGATTCCAGCTTGGAAGTAACGCGCGCATCAAAGACCTTTGCATGCATATAGTCAGGAATGCCCCGACCATCATCAAGAACAACAATGGTGCGCACGTCCTTCTCGCGAGCAGTAGCTACGTAGATGTGACGAGCACCGGCATCACGCGAGTTGCGCAGCATCTCAACAATAACATCCTCTGAGCAGCGGATATCATGCTTAGCCTGGCGACGTTCCGCTTCTGCTACGCGTAGACGGACAAACCCCTCGCCCAAGTTTTCCTCAACGCGAAGGGTCTTATCGCCCGAAAGTGTTTCTACAAAGTCGAGCAAATCGTTATGTTGCTGAGCAGATGTGCTCATATCCTACTTAGCAATGTCCACGGCGCGAGACTCACGAATGACAACCACACGAACCTGGCCAGGATATTCCATCTCATCCTCAATTTGCTGAGCGATATCATGAGCCAAAATGGTGGCTTCAGAGTCAGAAATCTTCTGAGGCTCTACCATGACATGTAGCTCACGACCGGCCTGCATAGCATAGGTGCGCTCAACGCCTTCATGTGCGTTGGAGATAGTCTCAAGCTTCTCTAGACGCTTAATGTAGTTCTCTGCAGATTCACGACGAGCACCCGGACGCGCCGCAGAGATGGCGTCCGCAGCTTGGACGAGAAGGTCCATGATGGTATTAGGCTCAATGTCAGCATGATGTGCCTCAATAGCATGCACAATATCGGCACGCTCGCCATACCGACGAGCAAAATCTGCGCCGATAACAGCGTGAGGACCCTCAACCTCATGATCGATAGCTTTACCAATATCGTGCAACAGACCAGCACGCTTCACCGGAATGGGATCAATCCCAAGCTCAGAAGCCATAATGGCGCAGAGCTCTGCAACCTGTATGGAGTGCTGCAGCACGTTTTGACCAAAAGACGTACGGTAGCGAAGCTTACCAAGGATTTTGATGATTTCTGGATGCAAATCATGCATACCACAATCAAATGCAGCCTGCTCGCCCGCCTCCTGAACGCGCTGATTTACCAGTTCTTCTGCCTTCTTGTACATCTCTTCAATACGTGCAGGATGAATACGGCCATCCGCAATGAGGTTTTCTAGCGCAACACGAGCGGTCTCACGACGGACAGGATCAAAACTGGAAAGCACAACGGTTTCTGGGGTGTCATCAATAACCAGAGAAACGCCGGAGATTTGCTCAAAGGTACGAATATTACGACCTTCTCGACCGATAATGCGACCCTTAAGATCATCGGATGGGATGTGCACTGAAGTAACCGTGATCTCACCGGCCTGATCAGAGGCGCAGCGCTGGATGGCAATGGAAACAATCTTGCGGGCGGTTTTTTCTGCCTCTGCACGTACGCGCGTCTCAGACTCACGCAAAATCTGTGCTTCTTCTTTGATGGTGTCCTTACGAACCCTATCAAGCAATTCTTTGTGAGCATCATCCGTAGTTAATGCAGAAATACGCTCAAGTTCTATGGTTTGCTGAGAAATAATACCATCTAAATCATTACGCCTACGATCAAGCTGACCTTGCAGGCTAGAGAGATGATGCTCGCGCTTATCCAGTGCGTCATTGCGGCGATCAAGAGATTCTTCGCGCTGCATAATACGATTTTCCATGCTGCGAAGTTCACTCTTGCGCTGACGCTCTTCATTTTCTGAAGCCTGCTTCATTTGCAGAATTTCTTCCTTAGCTTCAAGCACAGCTTCCTTACGCGAAGTTTCTGCCTGACGCTGAGCATCTACATGGATTTGCTTTGCCTTATCTTCTGCTTCTTTAATTTTTGCTTGGGCTTCTTGCACACGCTTGGTATGAGCGCTATTTGCAATGAAATAGGCACCAGCAGCACCTACAATGAGGCACACAATGCCAATCAAAATCGAAATCGGTTCCATAAAACTGCTCTCCTAAGAAGTATATGAATTAGTTCAGGAATCAATCTTTACGGATTGAACCCGTCAAAAGAGCACCTAGGACCGCTATATAGTTGGCAAAACTCATCAAAACATATATAAAACGTCAACCTATGGCAGACGCAAGTAAACTCAAGTGACCTTCTAATCGTAGGTAGATAAGCTGAACTTGTCAAATCTTTCTATTTAACCTACCTGCGTAAATGCAGTAATTCATGAACTTTATTAAAAAAATATGGGAAAACCCTATTCTTGCAGATAACGTTTTACCGCATGAGAAGCCACCTCATAAGAAAATCCCCGTGAGACGAGTTTTCTCATAAGTTTTTGATAGGCATTTTTCTCTGGAATAGCCTTGGTGCAAATAAAGGCATAAGCCCGATCAGACTCACTCTGTTCTTCATAAAAATCATCTGGCCAACCAGAAATTTCTGCTATATCAATACCCTTAGCTAAAAGCTCTCGCTCTATGCGTAGCTTACCCCAGCCCATAGATACTTTTGAACGAATAAAGACCTCTGCAAAGCGTTGATCATTAATAAAATTAAGCTTAATAGCACGTGCAAGAGCATACTCGATACTTTTTTGAGAATAGCCGTCCAAACGAAGCTTGTCAGAAGCTTCTTTGCTGGAATAGTCCCTTCTATCCACGAGCTTAGTAAGACGCAAAAAAGCGCAGTGCTCTGAGAGACGGCCTAGCTCATAGAGCACTTCGGCACGTGATTGAGGAACAATTTCATGCTTTTTGTGAGCACTAAGCAATTTCCGAGCAACCACAATGGGAATATAAAATGTTTCTTCTCCCATTATTTCCGAAGTGATACGCAGTTGTGCTTTAGGTTTGCGAGCGCCCAAAACAGAAGCAGTCCTATCAGGAAGCTCGCAATCCCATGAAAATGTCTCGGCAGGCACGATAGCTATTCTTTATCCAGTATGGGAGCACCTACAGGCTCATCACTCAGTTCAAGGCCACAGGCTTCACGAACCTTATGCTCAATCTCAAGACAGAGCTCTGGATTTGTTCGTAGGAACTCCTTAGCAGCCTCACGACCCTGCCCCAAACGCTCGGTTTGGTAGGTATACCAAGCGCCCGACTTATTAACAATATCGTACTCAACGGCCATATCTAAGATAGAGCCTTCTTTGGAGATACCGGTGCCATACATAATGTCAAATTCTGCCTGTTTGAAAGGTGGCGCTACCTTGTTTTTAACAATCTTTACGCGCACGCGATTACCAACAACCTCTCCACTTTCTTTGATGGAATCAACACGGCGAATATCCATGCGTACGGATGCAAAGAACTTAAGTGCACGACCTCCGGGCGTCGTTTCTGGATTACCAAACATTACACCAATCTTCTCACGAAGCTGATTGATGAAAATGCAGGTAGTATTGGATTTAGATAAAGATCCAGCAAGCTTACGTAGGGCCTGGCTCATCAGGCGAGCTTGCAAGCCCACGGTTGTATCGCCAATTTCTCCTTCAATTTCTGCACGAGGAACCAAAGCAGCTACGGAGTCTACAACCACAACATCAATAGCGCCTGAGCGCACAAGCATGTCACAAATTTCCAAGGCTTGCTCGCCTGTATCCGGCTGTGAGATCAAAACATCGTCAATATCAACGCCAATACGTGCAGCATAGCCAGGATCCAACGCATGCTCCGCATCGATAAATGCTACAACGCCACCAAGCGCTTGTGCCTCTGCAAGAATCTCTAAAGAAAGCGTGGTCTTACCAGAAGACTCAGGTCCATAAATCTCAATAATACGACCACGTGGCACACCACCAATACCCAAAGCGGCATCCAAGGCAACAGAACCGGTTGGAATTCCCTCCACCTCAAGGTCTGGGCCACCGTCGCCAAAACGCATGATTGCACCTTTACCAAAGCGCTTCTCAATCTCTGCTGTAGTAGTATCAATCATTTTCTCGCGCTCTTCACCCGTTGTCTTAGCGTGAATCTCGCGACCTGGACCTTTACTTTTTGCCATAGGATTTTTCCCTTCTCTCACGAAAGAGAATATACGAACACCTGTTCTGTGTCAATTGATACTACTCATTTTGCAAGAAGCAGCCAACATAAATCAAACAACCATAAACAGAGGCCTGACAGAGGTCTAGCAACGCACCAGTTCATCCAGCAAAGCCTGAAGAGCCGTCAAGACAGCCTGTTGACGCACGTCATCCCTATTGCCATCAAAGTATTTAACAAAACTTGTAACTACAGATGGTGTACACAGGCCAAACCAAACGGTACCCACGGGCTTGTTGGGTTCTGCACCAGTAGGTCCAGCAATGCCGGTAACCGATACCGCAAAATCAGCCTTAAGAACCCTGGCTGCACCTTGAGCCATTTGCTGGGCACATTCAGAAGATACAGCACCCACATCAGAAAGTGTCTGCGCATCTACACCAAGTACCTCATGTTTAACTTCAATGGCATAGCTAACAATGCCCCCACGCACAACAGCACTCGATCCACTTACCGAAGTAAGTGCGGCACTTACCAGGCCGCCGGTACAAGATTCTGCCGTGGCCAGACGTTGATTGTGGGCACAGGCATGCTGAACAACCTTAGCTGCCAGCTCATACGTATCTTGATTGCACACGCAACGTGGTGTTTCCATGAGTTAATCCTCGCCTAAAGAACTCCAAGACTTGATAAAGTAATCAATGCCAGACCAAGCGGTAAGAATCATTGCTACATAAAAACTGAAGGTAGAAATACCAAAGATGACAAGCCAGAGCGTCCCCGCAGGAAGGGTAAGGGCCAGCATGTAACCACATAAGGCAAGCATAGTAGTTGCGGTTTTCCATTTTCCTAAGTTACTTGCTGCAACAACAGTACCCTTAGAAGCAACCACCATACGCAGGCCAGATACTAAAAACTCACGAGAAATAACTAGAACAATACTCCAAGCAGGAACAAAGCCTTGTTCCAAAAGCCAAATCATGCCCGTCACGACAAGCAGTTTGTCTGCAATGGGATCAAGAAACTTACCAAAAACGGTTACTTCTCCCCTGCTGCGAGCGAGATATCCATCGATCTTATCGGTAAGAGACAAAAAAGCAAAGAATACAAAGACGACAAACCCGCCCCAGTTTACAGTGGTGCCATCACTCTTAGAAGAGATAAGCTCTGCTAGCAAAATCCATAGAGGAATAAGTACCACTCGAATAGTAGTAACAATATTGGCAGCTGTCCAACGAATACCAGAACCAGCCTTTTTGCTCGTAGAAGAGTCTGTACTCATACCTTATGCTTCCTCATCTGCAGCGTTCACAAGCTCACCAACAAGCTCGTAACAAAACGAATCAACCAAATCACACATGACTACATCGCCCACAGCCGCCTGACCATAGGCAATATGCACTGCACCGTCACAATCCGGTGCCTGGAACCAGGTATGACCAATCAGCTCAGCGCCCTTGTCGCCCTCTTCTATGCCGTCAATAATAACCGGCACCCGCTCGCCCACATGTTTGGCAGTGGCCGCAAAGCCAAGTTGCTCAGCCACATCAATCAGAGCCTGCGTGCGCTCAAGTTTAACTGACTCATCAACCTGATCAGGCATCGTTGCAGCGCGCGTACCCTCTTCTGCCGAGTAGGTGAACACGGAGGTGTAATCAAATTCCTGCTCGGACAAAAAGCCCATGAGCTCATCGAAATCATGCTCGGTTTCTCCTGGAAACCCCGTGAGTGCCGTGGTGCGCAAAACCATACCGGGAATCTCTGTACGCAGACGATCAAACACCTTGCGATACTCACTTGCGTTACCTCTGCGGTTCATTGCCTTAAGAACAGATCCCGAGCAGTGCTGAATGGGAATATCAATATAAGGCAAAACCTCAGGAGTATCTCGAATAGCAGCGATAAGATCGTCCGTCATACCCTCTGGCTGCAAGTATAAAACACGAACCCAAGCCTGATACGGGCGTACAGCTTTGCCAACCTGACGCAACAACCATGCAAGGTTATAAGAACCCTTGATGTCCTTACCCCAAACACCGGTATCTTGGCCAATGAGCACTATTTCGCGAACGCCACCCTCCATCAGAGCATGAACTTCATCCAAAATCTCCTGCGCGGACCTTGAGGCATACCGCCCACGAATATAGGGAATGGCGCAAAACGCACAAAAACGATCGCAGCCATCAGAAATCTTGACAAACGCACTTGCACCTTCAACGGTACGCAACGCATAGGTAGAATAATCAGTAACACAGGTCTGCTGATCAATGCCCAGTACGCTTGAAACCACCGTAACAATGCCATCCTCTTCATCGGTACGCACAAAGGCAGCAACCTCAGGAAGTTCCTGAGGTAGCTCTTTGCCATAGCGAGATGGAACACAGCCACACATAATAATGGGCTTTTTACGTACACCAGAAGTCATACCTTCTGCAAGCTCAAGGGTTGTCTCGATACTTTCTGTAGTAGCACTGGCGAGAAAAGAACAGGTGTTGATCAAAACAACATCTGCATCCTCAACCCCAGTAGCATCGGCATAGCCGCTCATGCGCAGCAAAGCGCGCATGCGATCAGTATCTACTTCATTTTTTGCACAACCGAGCGTGACATAACAAACAGACGGCATAAACGCTTGATCCTAACGATAGTTAACAAATTGAAGAGCTTGATCATAGTCCTTCTCACGAAGGAAGCTAATAACTTGCTGCAAAGCATCCTTTGAGGCAGAGGAAACTCGAAGCTTATCACCCTCTACTGTAGCTTTAACCTTAAGCTTTTGATCACGAATATCCTTGGAGATCTTTTTAGCAAGTTCCTGCTCAATGCCCTGAACGATATGACCAACTATACGCACAGAAGATCCTGTTGCCGCTTGAGGCTTGTCCCAGCGTAAAGCTTTAAGGTCAACCTTACGTTTAATAAGTTTGCTCGCAAGAACATCGGTTACTTGAGAAGCGGTAAATTCGGAAGGCGCATGAACAGTAATGGTGCTCTCTGCCTTAGAAAGCTCAATCGTGGCACCGGTATCTTTAAGGTCGTAGCGCTGCGTGAGCTCGCGCGCTGTTTGCTGGAAAGCGTTGTCAACTTCCTGCATATCCACGGTAGATACCACATCAAAACTAGAGTCTTTAGCCATGGCGATTCTCCTTAGTTGTTGTTGGAAGACGATTTGGACGAAGCGTCAGAACTATTCTTTTTTGCAGAGCCTGTTGTTGTGCTCTTTGCATCGTTGGTGCTAGAACTCTCATCCGCAGCATCAGCGGTAGCAGCATTGGGATTAGTGCCCTGAATGGTAATGGTGCCTACCCCGCTTGAATGCTCGTCAAAACGTACATTCTCCCCGTTTTTAGTAATGCTTACCGCAGAAGTGTCATTTACGCGTACCGTGATTTCCTTGGTAACGGTATACGTCTTTGACCACGGTCCCGTAACGGTTTGGGCAACCTCTGAAGTTCCATCATTGATAATTTCTAGCCAGGTAACAGCACCATCGTTTACTGCCACCTTTACCACAGTCTCAGTAACCGGAGCGGTAGTGGTAGCCGCTGTAGCCTCGGTAGAGGCAGCGGTGCTTGCAGCATCCGTGGTAGAAGTGGTTGTCGCGGGTGTTGCTGTTTCTACTGCTACCGTCTTTTTGCTATCGGTAACGCGACTGGTACAGGAACGAACAGCTGTAGCAATCAAAATAATAAGCACGAGTACTAAGGCTACTAAAATGGTTACTATGGTGCGAACTCGATCAGAAAAAAAGTAGCTCAAAAAGCCTATGACGCCAGGTTGCTGAGGCGCTGTACGGGAACGCCTGTTGCGCAGCTGTTGACGTTTGAGCTCATCATTGCGCTTAACCGAAGGACGGTTGGTAGAAGCAATGTTGCGATAGGAATGCCTGCCCTGACGAGAAGAGGCAGCCTCATATCTGCGGGCATTATTGTCAATGCGCAGGTCATCCGTATACTGATCTGATGTCGGCCGGCGAGAAACCACGTCACCGGTACGCGGCGTTGTAGAGCGACTTTGACCAGCTTGCGATCCCGCACCGCTACGAGAACGGCGAGAAGAACGACGAGGACTCGTATACGCCGAGGAGGCAGAGCTGCTGGTATAGGGACGACCCTGTGGATATGCATCGTTGGGCTGAGTCGACAGGTTGGTGCTGGTGGACTCATAGTTGCGCAGGCTAGAACTACCCTGTTGATACAGCTCTGAGCGCGAGCGCGCCTGAGAGGTGGTATCAAAGGAACCAGTACGACCCAACACGGGATTCTCAGGAAGCAAATGTGGCGGCTCGGGCAAGCGAGAATTGAATGAGCGCTTTCCAACAAGGGGCAGCTCATAGCTGGAGGCTTCCATCGGCCCACGCCCATGCACACCATCGCGCGTACGACGGCGCAATTCATGAGACATAACCCCATTGGTATGTTCATACAAATCTTCTTGGAACTGATCTACCACTTCACGGGGGTTTAAGCCGAGATAGCGAGCGTACGAGGAAAGCATGCCTTGTGCATAGCCAGACTTAGGAATGGACGTGAAATCCGCTTCTTCAAAAGCGATAAGTGCCTGCTCTTTAAGTTTGAGCACTCGAGCGGCCTGTTCAATAGACAGTCCAAGCTGCATGCGACGATTACGCAACAGCTCGCTAAAGCGTGGATAAGCCATGACTACACCTCCCTATATTCAGACTCTGCAGCACGAAGTTCCTCTAATCCGTCTGCGTCGATAAGTACTTCACGAGGCTTTGATCCATCAGGAGGACCAACAACACCCTTTGCCTCAAGCATGTCCATAATGCGTCCAGCACGAGCATAACCAACTTTAAGCCTGCGCTGAATACCAGAAGTAGAACCAAGTTGGGAATCCACAACTATCTGTGCAGCCTCCCAGATCAAAGGATCGTCATCAGAGGCAGCCTCCGCCCCACCAACGCTGGGCTTTCCTGGTGTTACCGCAGATAAAATATCTTCATGGTAGTCGGATTCATGGTGTTCTTTAATGAACTCCACAACCTGTTCCACTTCTGCTTCGGACACAAAACAAGCCTGAGCACGCTTTGGTTTGCGACCACGAAGCTTATACAACATGTCACCGCGACCCAAGAGCTTCTCGGCACCCGTCTGATCCAAAATAATGCGCGAGTTGATGCTGTTATCAACAGATAGGGCCACACGGTTATCGATATTGGCCTTAATAAGACCGGTTACCACGTCTGCAGAAGGACGCTGCGTAGCGACAATGAGGTGAATACCTGCGGCACGGCCCAATTGCGCAATGCGAACAATAGACGATTCCACATCCTTGCCAGCAACCATCATAAGGTCGCTCAACTCGTCTATAACGATAACAAAATAGGGCATCTTCTGAGGCGGATTGTCCATCTCGGATAATTTACCGCTCTCTACCTGCTTATTAAAGGATTTGATGTCACGAACCTTATAGTGCTCAAACACTTTGAGGCGTCGCTCCATCTCCGTTACACCCCATTGAAGAGCGCTGGTAGCTTGGCGAGGCTCCGTAACAACAGGCACATACAGATGCGGAAGACCGGCATAAAAAGTAAACTCTACGCGCTTGGGGTCAACCATAATAAGGCGTAATTCCTCGGGGGTTGCGCGCATAAGCATGGTCATAACAATGCTGTTGAGAAGAACGGATTTACCAGATCCCGTAGTACCTGCCACAAGCAAGTGCGGCAACGCAGCAATATCTACCACAACCGGCGCGCCCTCAGAATCGCGACCAAACGCCGCCTCAAGTGGACCTCCTGTTACATGCGATAAAACATCGCCCAAGTAAACGGACTGCGTTGTCCTGTTGGGGATTTCAATACCCACCAATGAAGTACCTGGGATGGGGGCAAAGATACGCACGGACTTTGCAGCCAGCGAAAGTGCAATATCGTCCTCAAGATTGCGAATCTTGTTTACACGCTCTCCCTCACCCATCTCAATTTTGAAGGTGGTAACAGCAGGACCACTCGTCCAGCCCACTACCCTACTTACCAGACCAAACTCTTCCAAGGTGGATTGAAGTTTTGCAGCGGTGCCTGCAAGCTCGTCAGAACTCACCGTATGAGTGGAAGAACCCTCTGTACATTTAATCATGTCAAGGGGGGGCAGCGCACCATCAAGATCCCCAGTACGCTCACGCAAGGGGTCTGCCTTTGGTGCGGCCGGGCTTTTACGCTTTTGGTCCTGAGAAGCTGCCTTTTGCAAAAAGCTAGGGATAGCCATTGTGCCATTTGGAGCATCTTTTGCAACAGCCGCTGTGTTTTCAGACTCAGCCATGGCAGCAGACCCCTCCGCTGGCTTATCTGCAGCCGCAGTCTTTTTCTTACGCTTAAGCAAGGTGGTTGCAGGGGCAGAGCTCTTTTGCTCTTGTGGGGTCTCACCACGCTTAATAACCGTTGTCTTGCGAGCACCAATAAAGGTGGTTGCAGGCTCCTCCCCCACAACAGCCATCTGACGCTTGCTGTTGGACTGTGGCTGCACATCCTGATTGCGCGTAAGCTTATTTTGAGCAGCACGCTTGGCCGCTTCTTCTCTTTTACGAGCGGCGGCCTCATAAAACTCCGTTGCCCGATCTTGCAGCTTGGCAACAGCGGCGCTTATCGAGAAGCCACAAACAATGACGCCGGCAATTATAATGCCAGCTAAAACCACCAAAGAAACCAGCTTGCCCAAGAGTGAAACCAAAGCCCAGGCAACGCCGCCGCCAACATATCCACCAGCTACCGGTAAAACAGTTTCTTGAAAAACGATAGCTGGATTAGCTTCTACGCCGGGCACCAATACTGACAAGATGGACAATATGGCCACGACTATGAGGGTCAGTCCGAGGGCAATGCGCTGAGATATGGGTCCGTCGGATGACATAAAGTAGGTAAGTGCATACAAAAACAATGCGATGGGCACCAACAAGGCACCAGCGCCAAACCCTTGCATAAGCATCTGACCGGTAAAGTGAGTGACCGGCGCCTCTGAAGGAGAGAGAAGCGCAAGGGCAAATGCAAGCGCAATGACGGCAATCAACACACCTACAATGTCATTGACTGCCGTACTGGAAGCAAACAAATAAGCATCGGCGCGACGAGCGCCTGTCCCACGATTAGTGCGAGCATTGGACTTTTTGCCTTTACGGGATGTATTTGAGCTGCGATTGGGCATGAAAATCCTAAACCTCCATCACGACCGGAATAACCATCGGGCGCGTGTGAGTCTTATTCCACAAATAATTAGAAAGGTTATTACGAGCAGTTTTGCGCAGGGTCTCAAGAGAAGAACCCGTATTGCTAGCAGCATGATTTATCGAATCGCGGATAGAATCCTGCGCACCGGACAACAAGGAATCATCTCCTGCAAACGAAACACCACGCATGGAAATCTCAATCTCCGAAACCTTGTGGCTCCGCGTAGAGATCGCCACAAAACAGGTAACAATGCCGTCTTCCGAAAGTTTTTGACGATCGCGCAATACCGCGGGTTCCGTATCGCCAATGCGCAGACCATCAACATATACAATACCTGATTCGACGGGAGTGCCAAAGCGTACCTTTCCGCCACGCATTTCTAAGGTGTCGCCGTTATCCAAGAGGAAAATATTATCCGGGTTTACACCCATATCGCGTCCAAGCTGTGCATGTGCACGCAGGTGGATGGCCTCACCATGAACGGGAGCAAAGTTAACGGGATGCGTCATGGCCAGCATGAGCTTAAGCTCTTCTCGAGAGCCATGGCCGGACACATGCACCAAAGCATTGCTCTTATCGTAAATGGTGCAGCCAATTTTAGAGAGCGAGTTAACAATGCCCTGAACGGAACGTTCATTGCCCGGAACAGGTGTTGCGGAAATGATGACGGTGTCATTTGCTGTAATGGTCAGCGATTTGTGCTCGCCGTTTGCCATACGAGCAAGCGCACTCAAAGGCTCTCCCTGGCTGCCGGTACACAAGACAACAATTTTCTCGTCAGGAATCTCTTCCACATTAAAGGCATCGATAATGTCCTCGTCCGCGATGTGCAAATAGCCCAGTTCACGAGCAATCTTAGTGTTGGTGACCATGGAACGACCGGTAACCACCACTTTACGGCCAGACGCCACTGCAAAGTCACAAATTTGCTGCAAACGATGGATGTGGCTTGCAAAGGAAGCGACAAAAACCTTGCCCGTAGCGTTTTTGATGATATGACGCAGCGAGGCACCAACTTCTGCTTCAGAAGGAGTATAGCCAGGTCTAATGGCGTTGGTGGAGTCTGAAAGCAGCAGGTCAATGCCCTGGTGTCCAAACTTGGTAATGGCATAGTAATTGGGCAGCACGCCATCAATAGGCGTCTGATCTAACTTAAAGTCTCCCGTATGCATAACGCTGCCCTGAGGCGTTTGTAAAAACACGCCAAAACCGCCCGGAATGGAATGCGTCATAGAGAAAAAATCAATGGAAAAGGCGCCTAAGTCAATGTGAGACCCGTCCATTACGGTGCGGAACTTAGGATTGCGAATCTTGTGTTCTGCCAGCTTGCCCTCGATAAAACCAAGGGTAAGAGCACTGGAAAAAATAGGTACCTTAGGGACAAGATCCTGCAGCAAATACGGTAAAGCGCCCGTATGATCCTCATGACCATGCGTGATGATAATACCGCGGAGCTTATTTTCATTTTCTAGAACGTAGGTATAATCAGGAAGTACCAGATCAATACCTGGTTGATCATCATCTGGGAACATAAGACCAGCATCGATAAGCACCATATCATCGCCATATTCAAAGGCGGTCATATTTTTACCGATGCCGTCTAAACCACCCAGAGGGATAATTTTTAGAGGTGGCTTCTTTTTTGCCATAATAGTAGGAAATCCTTTCATTAGCTTTGTATGAAAAACACAGCACCATGGTGCTGAACGGTACAAACGTTGTAACTTATCTATTGTAATAGAAAGTCAGTTTTAATAGAGCTACCTGCACTATACCCACAATTAAAAGGGCATATTTCTTATATCGGCTTATAGCGCCCGTCTTCTCATATCGTTCACGAGCAGGTTGCAAAACCAAAAAAAGAAGCCACTTTCTTGTAAGAAAGCAGCTTCTTAAACAAGTTGATAGAGCTCAAAGAGTGATAACCCTTATTAGTGAGCCTTATGACAACAACGGCTAATTTGCCTCATGGTGACGACGGGGCTTGCGGGTAGTGTTAGAGCCTTGGTCACCAGGACGGCGCTTATCGTTACGAGAAGCGCGCGGCTTGCCCGCATCTCCATTCTTGGAATCACCCGTACTGACCTCGGGCTTATCGATACGGTCAAGAGAAATCTTACCCTTATCGTCTACCTCAAGTACCCTAACCTTAACCTCATCTCCAACGTTAAGGACATCTTCAACCTTGTTAACACGGCCCTGAGCAACACGAGAAATGTGCAGCAAGCCATCCTTACCAGGCAGCAGCTCAACAAAGGCACCAAATGCCTGGATGCCAACCACGCGACCGGTGTACTCCTCACCAGGCTCGGGTACCTTGACGATAGCCTTCACGCGCTCTGCCGCGTCGGTACCAGCGCTGCCAACACCAGCAATAAAGACGGTGCCATCTTCTTGGATGTCAATCGTGGCGCCCGTCTCATCCTGAATGCTGCGAATAACCTTGCCGCCAGAACCAATAACATCACGGATCTTATCAACAGGAATCTGGAGGCTCAAAATGGTAGGAGCGGTCTCCTTTGTGTGTGCACGAGGTGCTTCAATCTCATGAAGCATGGCCTGCAAAATATGCATACGACCCTCATGAGACTGCTTCATGGCCTGCTCAAAAATTTCCGCAGTAAGACCGGTTGCCTTGTTATCCATCTGCATGGCGGTAATACCACGCTCGGTACCGGTTACCTTGAAGTCCATGTCACCCAAGAAGTCTTCAAGACCCTGAATATCCGTAAGCACTACCGTCTTGCCCTCTTCCTGGATAAGGCCCATGGCCACACCGGAAACAGGACGCTTAATAGGCACACCGGCATCCATTAATGCCAGGGTAGATCCGCAGGTAGAAGCCATAGAAGAAGAGCCGTTAGATTCCATGACCTCACTCACCACACGAATGGCATAAGGGAACTCTTCCTCGGAAGGCAAAACGGGCAACAGGGCACGCTCTGCCAAGGCACCGTGTCCAAGCTCGCGACGCTTAGGACTTCCCATACGACCTGTCTCACCAGTGCAGTAAGGCGGGAAGTTATAGTGATGGATATAGCGCTTGCCCTCAACAGGCTCAATGGTATCCAGGCGCTGCCACTCATTGAGCATGCCCAAGGTAGCTACCGACAAAACCTGGGTTTGACCACGCTGGAACAAACCGGAACCATGAACCAAAGGCAGGTAGTCCGGCTTGACCATCAAAGGACGCACCTCATTGGCGACACGGCCGTCCACACGCTCGCCCGTCTCTACAACCATCATGCGCATAGCGTGCTTCTCAAGGCTCTTGAGCTCTACCGCAATAGCGCGGCTCCACTCCTCAAGCTCCTCATCACTAAACTCGGCCTTAATCTGCTCTTTAAGTGCAGCAACACAGCCGATACGAGACTGCTTGTCCTCATTTTTAAGCGCAGCGCTCATCTCATCATAGTGAGCAAAGATACGCTCATGAACTTCCACAATAGGCTCATCAAGGATGTATTCACGCTGTTCAATGGGGCCATTCTCCGCTTCATATTTTGCAAGAAACTTCTTTTGCTCCTCGCAAAATGCCGCGATTGCTTGCTGACCAAAGGCCATAGCAGCAAGCATATCCTGCTCTGAAATTTCTTCCGCTCCAGCCTCAAGCATGGAGATAAAGCCATCGGAACCTGCAAGCTCTAGGTCTAAATCAGAATCCGCACGCTCCTCGTAGCTTGGGTTAACCATGAATTCACCCGTGCTTTTAGAGCGACCAATACGAACACAAGCCAGCGGACCCTCAAAAGGAACACCGCCCACTGCCAAAGCAACAGATGCGCCCATGATACAAATGGTATCTACCGCATGAATCTGATCTGCAACCAACGAAGTAGCTACAACCTGTACTTCATTGCGGAAGCCCTCTGGAAAACTTGGACGCAAAGGACGGTCAATCATGCGAGCCGTAAGCGTAGCCTTCTCGGAAGGACGTGCCTCACGCTTGAGGTAGCCGCCAGGAATGCGCCCAACAGCATACATTTTCTCGATAAAATCAACGGTCAGTGGAAAGAAGTCATAATCCTTGCGCTCATCCGATACAACAGCGGTGAGCAAAACCGTTGAGTCGCCGCATGAAACCAAGCACGCGCCCGTAGCCTGCTTTGCAAGCTCACCGGATTCCAAAACGTAATGCTTGCCATAAAGATCAAACTCGTGGGTAACTTTTGTCATCTTATATTTCCCCTTAACTCCGCCTGCCCCATTGCAGACGGGCCTCATATGAAAAAGGGCGCTGTGCAGCGCCCCTTCTTGCCAATTTACTGGACGTTGTCGCGAATGCCCAGACGAGCAATAAGCTCACGGTACTCGTTAATGTCATTACGCTTGATATATCCAAGCAAACGACGACGCTGACCTACAAGCATCAACAAACCGCGACGGGTGTGGAAGTCCTTAGGATGAGACTTCATGTGCTCGGTAAGGTTCTTGATGCGCGTGGTAAGAATTGCAACCTGAACAGGTGCAGAACCGGAGTCCTTCTCACTCTTACCAAACTCTTTAATGATGTCAACAATCTGCTCATTTGTGATGGTAGCCATAAGACTGTCCCACCTTTCTGGTGTCAAACACCATAGCGCGGCCTACGACCGCTGGATAATACGCCCATAGCTGCGTAACCATGTAGGTGGTACGTGGTAACAAAGCTTGGGTAATACAACCCAGAAAGTATAGCAAAAACTCCCTACAAAAGCTGGGGTTTTACAAAAATCACTACACTGACAGATAATATTCAAAGGCACGCAGCCGACAATCCAGGTGCGTGACCGCCCAAATATGTGCCAAAGAAGCTATATAGGCCGCTGTTTGTTTATCAACCTGAGCTGCAAGTATCTGATCAAAGGTCATATGCAACAGAGCATCAAGCCATTCGATTTCTGTGTGGGAAATGGGCTCTGCACCCTCTAAAGCTGCCGCACAACTTTCACACACAACGCCACCCATAGCTGCCGAGAAACGCGAAGGTGCTGGATCTGCACAGGCAACGCAACTATCCAATTGCACCCGCCATCCTTGATGAGCAAACACCTTAAACGTATAGGCAGCCACAATCAGATCGAGCTGCTCGCTGACAGTTGCCTGCTCAATTGCCAAGAGCACGCGTGACAGCAAGGGGAACAAAAACCCATCCTGAGCATCTTCAAACGAGGTATGTTGTGCAATCTCACACACACAGACAGCAGCACTCATATGCTCCACCTGCATACGCAATAGCTGGTGCGGCGTTATCAAAGAAGCCTCCGCCACCACCGCCAACGACCGACCATGCGCCAGCAAAAAATCGACCTCACAAAACAGGTCGCAGCGCGCAGCCAAACGACTCCCTGGTTTGCGAGCTCCTTTAGCCACTGCCTGACATTGCGAGCCATCCTCAGTTAAAAGGGTGAGAATGACGTCTTGTTCACCTAATTTTGTTTTGCGAAGCACAATTCCTTTTGTGCGAAAGGTCCGACGCTGAGGCATGATCTTTTATTGGCCAGCGTCATAACCCAAGCGGCGAATTTCATTTTGATCACGACGCCATGCAGGACGAACGCGCACTTCCAGTGATAAAAATACCGGAGCACCCAGCAGGCGCTCGATATCTTTTCTTGCCTGCATGCCAATCGTCTTAATCATCTGGCCACCATGACCTATAACAATGCGTTTTTGTCCTTCTCGCTCTACTAAAATGGTTGCTTCTATAGAGGCATGTCCGTTCTTTGCCCAAACAATCTCTGTACACAGCACACCAACAGAGTGAGGAATCTCCTGCCTGCAGTTAAGCAAGACCTTCTCGCGAACAAACTCTGCAACCAGCTCTTCATCCGTTGCATCGGTTTGCATATCATCAGGAAACCACTTGGGACCTTCGGGCAGCCGAGAAGACACCAGCGAGACAAAGGCGGCTACGTTAAAGTTTTGCGTTGCCGAAACCACCAGAACGTCATCAAAATCTGCCAAAGCCTGCGCCGCCGTAAGCTGTGCGTCCATTTGCTCGGCGCTCGCCAAATCTGCCTTGGTAATCACTAACAGCTTAAACGCAGATGAAGCAGCCATATGTGAGGCCACCCACTCATCTCCCGTACCCACCGGTTTTGTAGCATCAATGAGTAAGGCAACCACATCCACATCGGCAAGCTCACCCAACGCCGCTCGATTGAGCTCTTTGCCCAAAGCATCCTTGGGCTTGTGCAAACCGGGCGTATCCACGATAACAAGCTGAGAGCTATTGGTAGTAATCACAGCACGCAAACGCTTGCGCGTGGTTTGTGCAACAGGACTGGTAATTGCAACCCGATGTCCTAAACAGGCATTGAGCAGCGTTGATTTACCCACGTTAGGACGGCCAACTAAGGCAACAAATCCACTATGAAACACATCGGAAGACTCAGCAGCCATACCCTACTCCTAACAAAACAGTGCGCGTACAAACACAAGCAGACCCGCACAGGCTACAAACATACACAGGATCCAAACAGCGGCGGCAGCAATATCTTTAGCACGCGCGGCTAACGGATGCAGCTCTGGAGAAGCTAAATCAACGACGGTCTCTATGGACGTATTGATAAGCTCTGCGGAGAGGACCATTCCACTACCCAACAGCACTACTACCCAACCAAGGGGATCAAGCTTTACTGTAAAACCAGCAAGGATTGCCACCAAAGCAACGCCGACCATCACACAGATATTGCGCTCGGTTTTTAATGCCGTTACAAAGCCTTTAATGGCAAAACCAAAACTTTTTTTGAAGCTTGGGTGATTATGCGTAGAACCAGGAATCATTTATACATCCTCACGATGACGCGTAAGAACCGTTTTGCTTAACGTGCCATCTGTAGCAAGCATCTGCACAAGCTTATCTTCGATGCGCTGCATGATAATAGCATCATGCTCTTCCATGTGGTCGTAGCCCAACAAATGCAAAAGACCATGTACCAACATCAGGCGTGTCTCGTCAGCAGGCGTAGTACCAAAGTCATGTGCCTGATTGGCAACATACTCTGGTGCAATAACAATGTCGCCCAATTCGCATACCTCACCGGCAACTAAGTCCGGATCATCAGGGCGCTCAATCTCAAAAGAAAGAACATCCGTTGGAGCCGCTACGCTACGCCATTCCTCATTAAGCTCTGCGATACTGGCGTTAGAAACAAACGATAAAGAAATAGAACATTCACGAGAAATGCTGCGCTCTTCCAAAACGGTATTAAAAATGGAAAGACACTCTTGTTGATCTATGGCAGGACAAACGTTGTCTTCGCAAAACATATCAAGTGTTGCAGCCATGCTCAGTTCTCCCTGTTACAGCGCCAGTCTTTTTATACGCATGTATATCACGCTAACACAAAAGTATTCCCTGCGTATCAGAGGTCTAAGCAAATTATATAAATACTTTCGTGCAAATTTTCAATCTTTGTGTATGATAAAAGTCAACCTAGGTTAATTTCTGTGGAATACGAACTATCTCGATTCCTAAACTCCCAGCATGAAGGATGTGTGTGAATGAAGGAAGTGTGTTTTATGCAACAAACAAAACGTCATGTTGCCGTAGCCGCCGGCTTGGCGCTTGCCCTTACCGGCAGTTGTGGAATTGTACCGCAGCTCTTTGAAGCAAAACCCGCTCTTGCTCAGACCACTGCTTCCTCGGAAATAACCCTTGCCGATGCAAAAGCCATAGGCACTAAAACCGATGTGGGTGCTTATGGAAGCATGTACGTTGTTGCTGTAAAGCAAACCGATCATACCAATAATCTTGAACTAAAGATTTTTGGTGAGCTTAAACTCCCCTATACCTCTCAAGATATTGACCTGGACAACCAAGACGAAAACTGGTTTAAGCCCAACGAATACGTCAAGTCGTTCTTTGAATGGTCACCAACAGATCCCTCTGTTGGGACGTATGACCGTACCGTCTTTCAAAACAAACTCCCCGTATTTGTCAAAAAGGGAACTCGAGTACTCAAGATGCAACTGAACGGAGAAGATTTTGAGCTTGCTGTTCCTGCCGATCTTTCAAGTCTGGATACCTCTCCTTTGCAAGATGCTCTTACCGAGCATAAAAGCCAGTATGAGGCTGCTAAGGCATACGGTATGAAGATTTCTGAGGAAAGCTCGAAGGCTTTTGAGGCTGAGGTGGCCGCCTGCGATGCCCTGCTCAAAAAGGCTCAGGATGGCCCCTCTTCCGTTACACAAGACGAAATTACTGCTCAGCGCCAAAAACTGAACGAAGCGTTTGGTGCACTCAAGCCACTACCCTATGATAGAGTTGCCCTCAAAGCTGCTCTTGACAAGGCACAAAAAGCACTTAATCGCATTCCGGAGCTTGCCAAAGACGGTATGGGTTTTGAGAAGAGCGGCTTTGATGCCTTTTATCGTTCCTATCTTGCAGCAAAGGATTTGGACGCCCTCGAAGACCTTGCCTTTATCATTGGTCCCCATGAGGGAGGCCCCCTTAAGACCCAGCGCGACTTTGATACGACTGCAGATGAACTCAATCGTCTTACCCAGGCTCTTAATCCAATCAAAATGGATCTTGCCAAAACCGATAGTCTTCGCGAGACCTACTTCAATGCCCTTGATGTGATGCCGCAGGAAGGCTTTGGGTGGACACCTGCTTCCCGCACTGCTTTTTACGAAGCACTCGAACATGCAAAGATCATGTTGAACACCCTGTATCCCGAGCAACGCGATGTAGACAGCGCGCTTTCCCAACTTCAAACAGCCACAAAGGCTCTCGAAGAGACAAAGCTGGATACCACAAAGCCAAAATATAAGCCATTTACCTTAGGTATTCGCTATCGTCATCACAACGATTCAGCTCCTTCGGCTTTGATCGATGAGTACTTTGAGGCAGACGGATCACCTATAAAAGAAGTCATTGAAAACGTTATCCCAGGTTCTGAGCAAAGAATTTACCTTGATAACTTCAAGCTTATCAAGCGCTTTGCTGGCTTTACGCCCACAACGTTTTTCTATGGCTCCGATGACAGCAGCCTTGGTAAAGTACACGTCTTTACCGATAGAAACGGTCGCTCTTTCATTGCCTTTGCTGCAGAGCTCAACTCCGAATTGGATGTAAAGTATGAGAAGGGCGACGACACGCGAAAAGACCCTAATCAAACAGACCCATCAGATGACAATACCGTTGATAACAACAATCAGTCTCAAGTGCAAGATAAAACGAAGCATGCCAACCCATCAAAGACTGTGAAGGGCACTACGTCCTCCAATAAACTGCCTCATACGGGAGATGCTTCCTCGGCCCTTGCTGCTGTTGCGTCAGTAATGAGTGCTGCCCTTGCGGGAGTCGGAAGCCTCTGTAAGCGCCGCAGTAAATAACACAACGTTTTTCTCGGTAGCACATACGCTTCATAGGCAAACGGACCGGTGAAAATCCGGTCCGTTTTTCTTACTCAAGCTAAGCCTCAAGCCTCTACAAATGAGATTTGTCCCTACGAGATATGCTCCTCGCTTTGTGCATACGCATCTACAATGCGCGCCACCAGCGAGTGACGAACAATATCCGCGCGCGTGAGCTCTACAAAGTCAATGTCAGCAACGTTGGACAACACACGCCGAGCTGATTCCAAACCATTTCTACCTAGCACATCACGCTGAGATAAATCTCCCGTTACCACAAAGCGTGACGAGAAACCCAAGCGTGTCAAAAACATTTTCATCTGTTCTGGCGTGGTGTTTTGCGCCTCATCCAAAATCACAAACGAGTCATTAAAGGTGCGTCCACGCATAAAGGCCAAGGGAGCAATCTCTATAACACCCTGCTCGATAAGCGCATGCGCCTTTTCCATGTCCGTCATATCATACAGCGCATCGTACAGCGGACGTACATAGGGATCGAGCTTTTCTTCCAGGGTTCCTGGCAAAAATCCCAAAGACTCCCCCGCTTCTACCACAGGACGAGCCAAAACAATGCGCCCCACCTCATGGCGTTTAAGCGCTGCTACCGCCATTGCCATAGCAAGGTAGGTTTTACCCGTACCAGCAGGCCCAATGCCAAAGGTAACGGTATTGGTACGTATAGCATTGATATACGCCTTCTGACCAGCTGTTTTTGGTCTGATGGCACGTCCACGATAGGTTAACAAAATGTCATCAGAACCAGAGGCCACGGGCGTGGTGCCAGACTTGACCTGTTTGATAAGCACGTCTACGTCCAAAACCGTAGGTGCATCACCATCCAGCACCTGTCTTATGAGATGCGAAAATACCTGTATAGCACCATTGGCCTCCAAAGGAGCACCGCTTACACTCACTTGATTTCCACGTACCGTAATAATGGCATCAAACGCTTGCTCAATATGACGCAATAAACAATCCGCAGGCCCCATCAACAAGGTAAGGTCCACTGAATCAGGAATTTTTAAACGAAGTTGCGTGGGATCCATAGCCCTCCAAGGTAATCCCGCTTTATGCGAACGCTTATAGCCTTATTCTAGCTATTTTTGCAAGCAGCTGCCATAAGCGTTGTACCCTGCACCCCAGTTATTGTGCAGGTATGCATGCCAAGAGGAAGTGGATGGTTAAACTGCACGTCAAATAAACCGGAAGAAATGCCCCTGCCATCCATCTGTGAAATGATCATATCCGTAGTACCTACCAACGCGGCAGCCACTTCTTTGCGCATAGATAGTGCCAACTCACGAGCTTGTTTTGCGCGATCGGCCATTACGTGAGCATCAACCTGATTGGGCATACGCGCCGCAGGTGTCCCAGGACGTTTGGAATATCTAAAGATATGCATTTTTGCAAAGCTCACCTTCATGCAGCTTTGCAGGCTTTGTGCAAACTCATCGTCTGTCTCGCCCGGAAAGCCAACAATCAAGTCACAGCCCAAAAACACCAATGGCAGCGTTGATTTGGTGAGGTCAATAGTGCGCAGATAATCATCCAAGCTATAGGCACGCCCCATCCGCTTAAGCGTCTGATCACAGCCCGACTGCAGCGGAATGTGCAGGTACGGTGCAATGCGACCCTTGGATTGAGCAATCACACCCAACAGCTCCGCACTCACATCTTGGGGCTCAATGGACGAAAGACGAATGCGAGAAATATCCGTACGCTCTAAGATAGTATCGAGAAGCTCTGCAAGGTTGATGGTGTAACCGGTGCTGGTGTCCTCATAACAGCCCAAGTTGATACCTGTCAGCACCACTTCTTGAGCACCCAGTGCGCACTCATACTGCACGCGCTGAATAATCTGGTCCACAGGCAAGGAACGCCCGGTGCCACGCGCCTTCCAAACTATGCAATAGGTGCAGCGATGATCACAACCATCCTGGATTTTGATCCCAGGACGAGTACGGCCTGTTGGCGTTACACCACGTGCTGCCAAAGATGGTTGAGACTGAGCAGTAGGATCATCCATCCTATAGGCAGATGCTAATAGCTCTTGGTCAACGGTAAATCCAAGCTCGTGCATTGCACGCAGCGGAACCAAGCTCTTGTTTGTCTCGACAAGAACACGCTCTCCTAAGCTGGTAAGCTCATCGCTAAACAGATTTGCTGCACAGCCCGTAGCCATGACCAACGGTCTCTGTGCCAAAACAGCATGTTTTCTGATGGCTTTACGGGTTTTTGCTTCGGCCTCTCCTGTTACGGCACAGGTATTGATAACAACCAAATCTGCTTCTTCTGGACACACAATCTGTGCACCGAGCAGCTTGGCGGTATAGGCCATGTCATCAAGCTCAAATCGATTAACACGGCAGCCTAAATTGACAAACGCAATACGGGGAGTGACGCCGTTCACTTACGCTGACCCTTACGAGGACGCTTCTTCTTGCCTAGTGGCCTGCGAAAAGGATTGTTGGTATGGTGAGGCTCAGGCTCAGGCTCAGATTCAGACTCTGGCTGCGACTCATCCTGTTTATTCTGCTCTTCATCCTCTTGGCTGTGCAGCTCATCCTCTTGACCACGCTGTGCTACCAGTTCACGAACAGTCTTCAGCTGCTCATCGGTCAAATCAGTAGGAATACTTACCTCAACTGCAACAATCAAACTACCGCGTGCCGAGCTATGCAAACGCGGCATACCATGACGAGAAACCACTATCCTTTGACCATACTGGCAACCAGCAGGCACAACCACACTGACCTTCTCGTCAGCCAAAATGCCATCAATGGTGTGAGTAGCGCCCAGCATGGCCTCAAATGCATCAATGCGCAACACGTAGTACAGATCATCACCCTGGCGCTGGAACTGCTCATGGTCCGATACGTTGATGGTTATGATCAGATCACCCGCCAACTCTCCACGCACGCCTGCCTCACCGCGGCCCTTAATGCGGATGGACTGACCAGAGTGAATACCAGCGGGAATGTCCGCTTCAACGGTCTCACGCGAAGGCGTACGACCTTGACCGCCGCAGGTCTCACAGGCGCCTTCGACAATCTTGCCCGTACCGCCACATCCAGGGCAGGTAGTCTGTGTTTGCATTTGACCCAAGATGGTCTGCTGAACCGTAACCACACGACCCGTACCATGACAACGATGACAGTTTGTGACCTTACCGCCCGCGCCTACTCCACTGCCGTTACAGTCATCACAAGGAGCCAAACGATCATACGCAAGGGTTTTGGTACAGCCAGCGGCAGCTTCTTCCAGTGTGATCTGCAGGTTTAGGCCCATATCACGACCACGGGTACGGGCGGAACGAGCGCCAGCGGAGTTGCCCATGCCGCCAAAGAAGGACGAGAACAAATCGCCCATACCAAAGCCGCCAAAGATATCGGACATATCCACATAGTCTCCGCCAAAGCCAGCAGGACCATCGGGATTGCCAAAGGTATCGTAATTAGAGCGGCGCTTCTCGTCAGATAAGACGGAATACGCCTCATTGACCTCTTTAAATTTTTCTTCCGCATCAGGTTCATTTGATACGTCAGGATGCAACTTGCGCGCCAATTTTAAAAAAGCACGCTTAATCGTCTTTGCATCCGCATCACGATCAACACCTAAGATCTCGTAATAATCCTTTGAAGCAGCCACACCAAAACCAATCACATCGAACCGTTACAACAGATTTTTAGGCCCGTATACCTAGAAGAGCCTACCGGAAACGCACGATACCATTGCCAGTAAGAACAAGGTAACCATCAGACCGTTTGCCAAGCCGCTACCCAAGTAGCGTGCAGCGTTTTTCCACCATATGGAGCGCCTGCCTACAACCCCACGAGAAAATACGAGGTACAGGCCAATAAACAGAGGAATTGAGAAGGTAAAACTAAAGCCTAACAACGTTCTGGCGATAACACCATACGCAAAAAACGGCAGCGTAACGCCCACAAGCCTAAAACCAAACGCTTGCAAGGGATCCAAGCGCTCACTTGGCACACCAACCCTGCAAACAAAATCACCAGCAGAAGAGCCATTAGTGCCAGCGTTTCCCTTACCAGCCAAACGGATAATATCGCCATCGTGTGAGTTAGCAGGAATGTCTATCACGATCTCACTGGCCGTTAAAACACGACCCGAGCCATCACAGTGCTCACATGGATCTGCTACTACCTTACCAGTGCCTTCGCATTCAGGGCAGACCATGTTGATCTCACCAAAACCCAGCACACCTGTAAGGTCAACACTAATATGACCACTACCATTACAGGTAGGACAAACCTGAGCGTGATCCGTGTGCACTGATCCCTTACCCGCACACACATCACAGCTCACAAAGTGGTTATAGGTTACGCCACGACGAGTGCCTTTTTTGGCAGTTTCTGCATCAAAATCTATCTGATACACCACATCGGCACCTGCTTTAGGATTGTAGGCACGCGCCCGCGTCCTTGTTGTGGAGCTACCCCCTCCAAAGGGAGAAGAGCCAAAGGGAGTCCCCCAGCCACCAAAAGGCCACGAGCCAAAATCTACATCACCAGAGGTCGAAGAGCTCCAATTACCTGCAGAGGCAAAGGGGTTGCCTGAACGCATGGCATCATAGCGCTTACGCTTGGTCTCATCGGAAAGCACAGCATATGCCTCAGACAGTTCTTTAAACTTCTCTTCCGCATCGGGCGCTTTATTGACATCGGGATGTAGCTTACGAGCCTTTTGCTGGAATGTCTTACGGATCTCATCCACCGTTGCATGAGGCGAGACACCCAAAATCTCGTAATAGTCTTTCTCATTCATGGAAGCCAAGGCTCAGTCCTATCCACAGGGTCTGCAGTGACCTACAATACTATAATTCATACGTGCGAGATTATATCCATCCTACGCGCATCTTAAGCATGCTATGGCACAGTACCAACAATAAACGCGCAAGCTTAGGTTCTTACACGCGTTTTTACGTCTATGTTGACAGAGAAGAGCAGCAATGTCCCACGGATCTCTTACCGCAAACACCCCAACGGATAAAACGGTTACGTTTTATTATGTGCGCCACGGGAAAACAGAGTTTAACCGTGACCACATTATTCAGGGTGGCTCTGTTGATTCTGCGCTGGTAGATGAGTACAAATACCTCATTCACAATACGGCCGACGCCCTCAAAAACATACGGTTTAACGCCTGCTGGTGCTCTCCCCTTAAGCGCGCCCAGGACACAGCTCGCTTGGTGCTGCGCGACCAAAACGTACCACTTCAGCTCACGGAAGACCTGCGTGAATTTGACTTTGGCTCCCTTGACGGTACGCCCTATGAAGAGCATCGCTTTGCTTTTCTCAGCAGCTACCTTATGCAAGACTTTTCTCGCTTTGGTGGAGAAACCGCCGCTCAGGTCCGCGCACGAATCCTGCGTGTCTTTAAGCACATGTACCACGAAGCGTGTGATGGGGATAAGATTCTTGTGGTTGCTCACGGTGCCTTAGTGCGCTATCTGGTATGGGAGTTTATGGAAGGCAGCTACCTTACCCGCGCATGGGAAAGCCGCACGGTCAAAACGTCTAATGCAGCTGTGGGGCTTATTCAGGCTCACAACGATAGCTTCACGCTGCTTACCACGCCCTTGTGTGCCGAGAAGTTCAAAGAGATGTTCCCTCGCTACCTGCGCTAATGCCACCCCTCGGTGCCATCCAGCCGCAAGGATGCAACATGCCCCTGCGCTAAGTCCCACAACAGACCATACAGCTCATTACCCAACAGCCAACCTTGTTGCGTTGGCATCCAGTGCATGGGTGCACGCTGGTTAAGCAACCCCAGCTCCTGCGCTTTTTTAAGCGCCGCATCCAGCTCTGATTGTCCTATTGCCGTACAAGCACGTCTGTACAGTGCAGGGGCAATGCCATACTTGGTGCGCGCTGCTAACATCAAATCTTCTGCCGCCGCTTGGCAATCAGTGAGCAGCTCCAGCTCATACGAAAGATCAGCTAGATTTTTTGCAGCTGCTAGCTGTGTATATCCGCTTACCATGCGGTATCTAACTCGTGAAATATCCTCATCAAGCTGCGGAAAGTTCCCAACAAGAGCACAAAACTTCTCGTAAGCCTGACTGGATAGCAAAGCAGAGCCCGAAGTTCCTAGAGCAAGGTAGGGCAAACCAGACCAATACGCCAAATTGTGCCTACACTGCTTCCCATCCCGCGCATAACTAGCTACTTCATAGCGAGAAAACCCCTGCTGCTGCAGCATATCTTGAGCACACTGCATCATATGTGCCTGGAGATCATCATCGGGCCACTCCAGCAATCCTTTCTGGCACTGTTTCCAAAACGGGGTACCTTCTTCAATCATGAGCGGATAGATGCTTAGGTGATCAACCCCGCAGTCCATAAGCTGTTCAAGAGAATACTCCCAACTCTCGCAGCTTTGCAGAGGAATACCACACATAAGATCTGCGGATACATCAAGACCAGCCTTGCAAGCATATCCAAGGGCTTGGAGCGCAGTATAGGAACTGTGAATCCTTCCAAGTGCACGGAGCTCTTGGTCTACTAAAGACTGCACGCCCAAAGAAATACGGGTGACCCCACAAGCAGCCAAGCTACACGCTAAATCCTGGGAAAATGATTCCGGATTAGCCTCACAGCTCACTTCTACAGGAGTACAGAGCTGACGAATTGCTCGTACAAGACTAGGAAGCTGTTCGCCTAAAATCGAAGGGGTTCCACCACCAATGTAGACGGTTTGAATAGCACTCAACAACCCTACCGAGGCACAATGGTGAAGTGCTGCAAGCAAGCTATCAACGTAGTCTTTCATGCTGGCAGAGCCGCGATCCACAGCCCATGTTGCAAAGTCACAATACTTACAGCGCTGTGCGCAAAAGGGAACATGTAGATACAACGCGTACGGCAGCTCTTGAGAATGATCCTGAGCAAAGCCATACGGCAAAGACATGTCTGTGCTGGTAAGCATATCCTTAGCTCACGCCGTCATGTGCTGCATGCACTGCGTGTACAGCAAGCTCATCTTTCACCTGAGCTATGAGCTCGTAGTATTCCTGAGCACTGTTACAGCTCACCGCTTTTTGTCGCCAGGCAGCTGCCTGTGGAATGCCCCGTAGGTACCAACCGGCAAGGCTTCGTGCACGAGCGAGATGCGCGCCCGTTGCAACCAATAAACGAACATACAGCTCAAAGGCATTGAGGCGCTGAATAATGTCATGCTTGGCAGCTGGCTTGCCCTGCAGCAGCTGGGCAGCATCATGGAACAGCCACGGATTACCATAGCTGCCTCGCGCCACATACGCTCCCAAACAGGGTGTTTGCGCAACCATCAAGGCAGCAGCTTCGGGCGTTAACACATCTCCTGATCCAATAACAGGAGTAGACACCGCATTTGCAACCGCACATACCTGATCCAAGCTCGACTGGCCACGATAGAGCTGTGAAGCACTGCGCCCATGCACCGCAAGCGCAGAAACTCCCGCAGCTTCTAATCTTTTTGCAAACTCTGGCCCCACAATATGCTCGGGTACACGAGCTATACGAATTTTTGCCGTAACGGGAACATTGGTATGTTGCACCACGCTCGCAATGATATCTGCGGCGCGCTGTGGATCATCCAGCAACGCCGAACCTTCGCCCTTACGCGTCACTTTGGGCACCGGGCACGCCATATTGACATCAAGAGCGCTTAAACGCTTGCCGAGCCGCTCCGTCACCGCCTGTGCGGCTTCAGCAAACTGTTCTGGTTTGCTGCCAAATAACTGCACCACAAGGTCAGGCTCGGCATCATGGGGGATCGCAAGCTCCCAGGTTTTCTCGCCACCGTAATGCAGACCAGCAACGGAAACCATCTCACTGACAGCCCAAGCCGCACCTCCCGCACGGGCCATAATGCGATATGCCGCATCGGATACACCGGCCATAGGCGCCATCAAAAACGGATTATGAGCCAGACGCTGGGCAAAGGAGGTCTCACGTGGAGCAGGAAGTATCTCTGACGATAAGCCCGCGGGAGGTCCGTAGGTTTTAAGCAGTTCAGCTACAGACATGCTCATTTATGCGTCGTCCACCTTAAGCACCGCTAGGAAGGCCTGCTGAGGAACCTCAACCGAACCAATCTGCTTCATGCGCTTCTTGCCCTCTTTTTGTTTCTCTAACAACTTGCGCTTACGCGAAATATCGCCACCGTAGCACTTGGCAAGAACGTCTTTGCGCATGGCTTTCACCGTTGAACGGCTAATGATTTTATTGCCCAGCGCGCCTTGGATGGGAACTTCAAATTGCTGACGAGGGATAATTTCTTTGAGCTTGTCACACAAGGCACGTCCCATATCATAAGCTTTATCCTTGTGCACTATGAAGGACAAGGCATCAACAACCTCGCCAGCAAGCAGGATGTCCAGCTTAACCAGGTCAGATGCCTGATAGTCTCCGAATTCATAGTCGAGAGAGGCATAGCCCTTGGTGCGGCTTTTAAGCTGATCAAAGAAGTCCAAAATAAGCTCTGCAAGGGGAATATCAAAGTGCATTTCCACGCTTTTCTCGCTTAGATACACCATGTCTTGCATAGTGCCACGATGCTCTACCGCCAGCTGCATGACTGCACCCATGTAATCAGGCGGAACAATAACCTTGGCCTTAAGATAGGGCTCGTCAATATGATCAATACGCGTGGGTTCGGGGAGATCCTGGGGGCTGGTAATAGAAATCTGCTCCCCATCCGTCAGAAATACGTGATAGCTTACCGAAGGCGAGGTGGCAATCAAAGACAGATCAAACTCACGTTCCAGGCGCTCCTTTACCACTTCCATGTGAAGAAGGCCCAAAAAGCCAACACGAAAACCGAAGCCCAGCGCTACCGATGTTTCCGGAGTCCAGGTAAGAGAGGGGTCATTGACCTTGAGTTTCTCAAGAGCATCCCGCAGATTTTCATACTGTTTGTTATCTATGGGGAACAAGCCCGTATAGACCATAGGCTTAGCCTCGTGGTAGCCAGGGCACGCCTGTGCACAAGGGTTGTCCGCTAAGGTGATGGTATCGCCGGTCTTGACCAGACTTGGATCTTTAAGACCGGTCACCACAAAACCAACCTCACCCACGCCAAGCTGAGGCAAGCTCACCTCAACAGGGCGCTTACAGCCCACGCCATCACAGATAAAGTTCTCCCCTACAGCTATAAGTTTAAGCTTCTGACCAGCTTTCATGGCACCATCAAAGATGCGCACCGTGGCGACTACGCCGCGATACTCATCAAAATAGGAATCTAAAATGAGCGCCTTAAGCGGAGCATGGGGATCACCAGAAGGAGGAGAAACAAGATACACAATGCTCTCGAGAAGGTCTTGGATGCCCTCGCCCGTCTTGCCGGAAACACACACGGCATCCTCTGCGGGGATGGCCAATTCCTCCTCTATTTCTTCCTTAACCTCCTGAGGACGTGCGCTGGGAAGATCAATCTTGTTGATAGCAGGCACAATGTCCAAATTAGCATTCATGGCAAGAGTGGCATTAGAGACGGTTTGTGCCTCTACACCCTGTGTTGCATCAACAACCAAAATGGCACCTTCACAGGCAGCAAGCGAGCGAGACACTTCATAGGTAAAGTCAACATGGCCTGGCGTATCAATAAGATTAAACTGGTACTTTTGGCCATCGCGCGCCTCATACACCACGCGTACCGCGTTGGACTTGATGGTAATGCCACGCTCACGTTCAATATCCATGGAGTCCAGCAACTGCTGTTCCATATCACGCTCTTCAACCGTATGGGTAAGCTCCAAAATACGGTCAGAAATCGTTGATTTACCGTGATCGATGTGTGCCACAACGGAGAAGTTGCGGATATGTAAGGTATCAAATGTAGTCATAGTAGAGATAATAGCGTATACCACCCCATTCATGCTATACTTCCTTGTTGACCTCACCGTGTCTCAACGTCAGAGGCCTCACAGAGATTATTTTTGAAAGGAAACACACGTGGCAAACATTAAGTCTCAGAAGAAGCGCATCAAAACTGCCGAGAAAGCTCGCATTCGCAACAAGGCAGTTCGTTCCGAGCTCAAGACTGCTGTAAAGAACGTTCGTCTTGCCGTAGAGGCAAATGACGTTGCAACAGCAACGCAGGCAGCTCAACATGCAGGTAAGCTCCTTGATAAGGCAGCTTCCAAGGGTATCATCCACAAGAATCAGGCAGCCAAGCGTAAGAGCGGCGTTGCTAAGCTTGTAAATACCATTGCATAACTAAGCGCTTTTCTTAGTAATCTTTGTGTGTAAGACCCCGCGTGCTGGCGGGGTCTTTTTTAGCTTTTGCGTTATTTTCCACAAACAGCAGCAATAAATTGGATAAACGCCGTATCTTTTTCACTTGAATTTTTAAGCGTCCACTCAAGCTCTTTACTTTTTTTAAGAAGCTCCTCAAGCTCAGCTGGAGCAAAGTTACGAGCAAAACTGGGATATTTTTTGACTTGCCAGTCTTGCTTACCCAGCTCATGAGCCATATTTGCTATATTGCCACGCGCTTGTAATGCCTTTACACAAATGAGTTCACGCAAGCGAGTGGTAATAAACATTTGAAGTGCCACGTATCCATTGGCCTTCATCACACAAAACAGATCCATAGCCTGGGCAAAATCCCTGTTACAAAGCACGTCCAAAAAATCCCAGAGACTCACTTCTGCAATCTGTGCCACATGCGCATCTATATCTGCCAGCTGAATAGTTGCCCCTGCTCCAAAGCGTTCAGCCAAAGAAGTAAGTTGATTATCCAGCATGATGGTTGATTCGCCCACTTTAAAAATGAGCTTTTGTGCGGTTGCTGTATCAAGATATATGCCATGCACCTGAGCCATATGTACCACATCGGTGGCAAGGGCAAATTTTTTCTTGGCACCGCAATCAATAACTGCCGAAGAACCAATCTGAGCGACAGCCTTATAGAGACGGGTTGACTTAGCTAAACTGTGAGCGATAAGCACCAAAATGCTGGAAGGATTGGGATTGTTCAAATACCGTACCAAAGCTTCTGATACCTCTTTGGGAAGCTTATCGGCTTCCCATACAATAACCAACCTTCGGCTATCTCCAAAAGGAAGCACCTGTAACGAGTTTATCAGGACTTCTTCTTCCAAGCCGGAGGCGCTAGCATGCTCTTCCAAGTTAAAATCTACAAACTCAGGAGTAAGGTATTGCTTAAGACGAGCAACTGAACGCTGCTGTTTAAGCTCATCGGCACCTACCAATAAGTAAGCAGCAAGCAAATCCTCTTTGTTCATCTTAGCCATCACTACCTCCTTTGCGTGTTCCCATAATAGCAAAGCCTCCCCTCTTATCCGGACGCAGCTCAAGGTCTCCGTAATCCTTAGTACACAAAACCTGTGAGCCAGCCTGTTCCAACGCATCCACACAGGCTTGCGTAGGATGCCCATACTTGTTATGTGCACCAACACTAATAAGGCTATAGCTGGGCGCAAGGACTTGTGCTTGCTCTTGTGTAAGGCTTTCCTGCGATCCATGATGGCCCACTTTAAGCACATCAATCTTTCCCACATCGTGCGCCTGCATCACAGCTTTAAGCTCGTCTTTCTCGGCATCTCCCGTGAGCAAAAACGTCACAGACGTCTGCGCAGATGAGCCATCTTGATAGCTGCACAGCAACATAACGGAATCTGCATTGTGCGTTCCATCAGAAGGCTTACGTGGCCACACACAGCGTACAGAAAAACGACCGATTTGAATCACAGAGCCATAGACAAGTTCCTGCGCATCAATACCGGTCATCGTCTGAATAGCACGCCCAAGCTCTGAAGAGATGGACTGCTTTGTACCCTGTGCCACCAGCACCTGCTGAGCATGAAACGTATGTGCCAGATCTTCCACACCACCAGCATGATCATCGTGTAGATGAGTGAGAAGTACTCCATCCAGATGCACAACCTGTTTATGTCCAAGTGCCTTTACAATAGCTCCTTTGGGACCAGTATCCACCAAAAAGGCGTACGGCCCATCTTGAAGCACGATTGCATCGCCCTGTCCCACATCAAGCACCACCATACGCGGCGGCGCAAAATAGCGCACGCGTACAAACCACAGCACAAGTAAAACGGTAAGCAAACACGCAATCCGGCGGATAACACAAGCAGACAAACGTGGCCAAACAAGTGCCACAAAAACAAGCAGAACTCCTATAGCAATGCTCATCAACCAGCCCAAATCCAATTCAATACAGGCCAGCGGCAGCTGAGAAAACCTTCCAGACAGCTCTAAGATGAGCGTTCCTATTACATCCAATGCTGTAAGAAGTGCGCTTCCAACAAGCGGTATGAATAAAAAGGGAGCGGCGCTGCATCCAAACAAAATAAAGAATACAAAGATCGGCCCAAGTACACAGTTAGACAAGGGTCCTACCAAAGGCAAGCGTCCAAATACCTGTGAGGTGAGCGGAAAGGTGCATATCATCGCCACACAACAGGTTATCGCAGATGAACGGAGTGACTTTTGAAGCGGTTGTATAAGCCGCACAGCCCGATGTACTACTGGAGAAGAAGGAAGAGGCAGCTGAGGCGTTAGCAGCTTTGCTACATAGCTGCCGTAGGAGCTAAACAAACACAGTCCTATAACAGAGCTTAGGGATAGCAAGAACCCCACATCCATCCCCAAAAAGGGATCGACTATCAGCATGCCTATACCACACAAACAGCTGCTTGAAAGCGCATACGAACGTCTCCCAAACAAAACCGACGTTTGTCCTACTATCGACATAAGCCAGGCGCGTATAGCAGAGGCGGGACAGCCACACAGCACGACAAAGGCACCGGCTACACATGCGACAATTCCAAAGCGCAATGCAGGTTTAAACCGTGTTCTAGCCACAAATACCGACAAGATACTTGCCACTATGGACAGGTGTGCGCCAGATACCGCAACCATGTGAGCCAGCCCACAACTAGCCAAACTTTGAGAAATTCCAAACTGTGAGAGTCCTGTTTTGTATCCGCATATACATCCCGCTAAGAGCGCTCGTGAGGGACTGAGAAGTGGATCAATGCGACATAAGAGCTTTTCTCGGCAGGCCAGCACAAACCCTTGTACTCCTGGCAGATGAGTCGTTTGTTTGATTTGTAAAACCGTTACGGTGCCGCAAATACCTCGCGCGGCATTTTGTTGTCCCTGCAAATCATCTG
Organism: Atopobium minutum 10063974; assembly: GCF_000364325.1. NCBI lineage: Bacteria > Bacillati > Actinomycetota > Coriobacteriia > Coriobacteriales > Atopobiaceae > Atopobium > Atopobium minutum. The sequence goes on along the minus strand of NZ_KB822533.1, from coordinate 909,219 downwards.
AGTTTTCTTTATAGCGCCCAACAATCCGAATAAGCTCTCCGTACTGCAGGGACTCTTTACTAGAAAGCCATACCTGTGCACGTAGATAAGGTGCTTGCTTGTTGGAAGCGCTATACCGGCATTGCGCACGTGCTTTCCAGCCAAAGCGCGTCTGCGTGCTGTCGCTCACGAGCTCATATTCACAAGCAGAAACAGAGACGTCTTGCAGCAGTTGTGCCGTCTCAAGAACCTGCTGTTGTTGTATGCAGACACTCAGAACACTCGCAAGCACCATGCTTACACACAACAGCGTATAGCGTTTGCTTTTTGCTCTTTGCCAACACAAAGCAGCCGTACTTATGACAGCTATCATAAGCACGCATGCCACCGCAGGAAGAGAAAACCTCACCCAAAGAAGACAATTGACACTTCCCAAACAACAAGCCAGAACAAATAAGGTTTCTGGTATATACGGTTTGCTGGGAAGCACCGCATCTTTATACACGAATTTTTCCTTGCAGTTTTGCAAACTTCTTAGAGCCAATACCGGATACACGCATCAGGTCTTCTGTAGTAGTAAACACGCCATTTGTTCTGCGATCTTCAATAATGGCTTGTGCCGTCGATTTTCCTACACCAGGTAGACTCATAAGCTCTTGCTCCGTGGCTGTGTTAATGTTGATAAGCCCCTGAGCAGATCCGTTCTGGGAGCTCACACCCATGCTCGCCGAGCCATCTCCCTCTGCTACAGCAGTGGAACCCTCCACCAAAGGGGTCTCCCCTTGTTTTGGAATGTGGATTTTACTTCCGTCTTCTACCATGGCGGCCAAATTGATAGTAGAGCTATCCGCTTCTTCTGTCATGCCTCCAGCAAGATCTACCACATCTCGAATGCGCGGCTTAGCCTGTACTATGGTATAAACCCCTGGTTTTGCTACAGCGCCATCTATATGCACTACCACAGATGGTGCGGCCTCTGATGTTTGAGCCTGTGAGCTTGTTGTTGCTTGTTCAACGTTTGTATCGGCCTGTGTTGCCAACTCTTTTAGCTTGCTCTCCTCAATAGAAGGAGCAGCTTTCCCGTCTGATTGCCCAATCATAAAACCTGGCGTTCTCAAATACACCAGAGCAAATACCAAGCCTCCTACCAGCACCATAACGATAAGCCCCGCTGCCAGGCATTTGGGTTTTGTCAGATGAAAGCGTCGTTTTAAAACAGCCAATTTGCGAGCAATGGAATGTGATTGCATTTGTGCCATAGGTCCTCCTTGCTCTTAAGTATGTACATGCGGTACCGCACATCTTAGAGTCAAAAAAGAAACCTCTGTTTGAACTGTCAGGGATCTAACAAAACTCAAACAGAGGTCTTACATCACAAAAAGCACGCTTATGAGCTGCTGTTATATGCTATTCAGAACTTGACCTTGCAGGACCAAGCGTAGCGTGATACGTTCGCATGGCTTTGGGAGGTCTATAGGAGGGGCTGCCCTCAAAATCAAGGTACTCAAGCTCATCCATGAGCTTCTCGATATAGGCTTCATGATCAAACTGCTCCCACGCTGCATGTACATCCTTAAGCCGTGCGCGCGTCTCAGGACGACGAGGCATAAACAGCGTACAGCAGTCAGGAGCTGTCTGGCTAGAAATATCAAAGGTACCAATTTGCTGAGCACGTGCGATAATTTCCTGCTTATCCGTACCAATCAAAGGACGAAAAATGGGCATCTCCACCACTTCATTAACAGCGGTAATGTTTTCCAAAGTTTGGGAAGCAACCTGTCCCAAAGACTCGCCTGTAACCAGCGCCTGTGCACCCTCAATACGAGCAATACGCTCTGCAATTTGGAACATCATGCGACGGTACATGATAATGCGCAGACCCTGTGGCACCGCAAGGGAAATCTCACGCTGTACTTCTCCAAAGGGAACCACATACATACGGCCAATCATACCTGCGGCATTGAGCTTCTCGACAATATCTTGGCACAGATACTCGCTGGTATCCGCCGTCATAGGACGACCAGAAAAATGAACGGGAATAACGCTGGCTCCGCGACGCCCAACCATCCAACTTGCCACAGGAGAATCAATACCGCTGGAAAGCAGTGAAACCACCTTACCGGCTGTTCCAACAGGCAAACCACCCACACCAACCAACGAGGCAGCATACACAAATACCGCACCCTGAACGACGTTTACATAAACGGTTACATCGGGGTTATGTACATCAACTTTTTTAGAGGGATAGGCTTCGCATAAAACAGATCCAACAAGCCTATTAAGCTCCAGCGTATGGAGGTGATAGTTGGTAGCTGCACGATGAGCGTGCACTTTAAAGCTCGTAAACTCCCCTGCTTCAGCCAATGCCTGAATAGCGGCAGCACAAAACTCTTTTTCATGCTGGGCAGTCTTAAAGGCAAGAGAAGTACGTGCAACTCCTGGTACTAAAGCAATAGCCTGGGCAAGCTGTTCAATGCAAGAATCATCCGTTACCGACACCAGTATATGGCCTGAGATCCTCGAAATATCTGCCACAGGAAACGCATGCAGCGCATGATGCAGATTGGTAACCAGCTGATTTTCAAAACGAGAACGGTTTTTGCCCTTTAAACCAATCTCATGATAATGAACAAGACAAACGCGCGAGATCATATGCGAACACTAGTCAATCTGATCATATTTGCTATTTGCACCCTTGATATCCTCATCAAAGGCATCTTTTACAAAGCTTAAACTGCCCTCAGAGATCTCGGACATAGCAATGCCAATAGAATCCTTACCAGATGCAATGGTAGTAATGTCATCTATAGCCTGCACAGCCGTAACGCGGAGGTGCTGATCACGAAGCATATCATTAATATCACACGCACGCTTTGATGCGATAGAACACAGCAGGAAGGGGTTATTCTCGGTCTTATCCAGAAGATCGTTAATCTGTGGCTGAATGACGGACATTAAGCACACTCCTTATATCATTTCGTAGTGCTTGATGGTGGCATCGAGTTCTTTAACTGCCACGTCAAGCTCATCGTTTACGATGCGTACATCATAGTGTGAGGCAAGCGTAAGTTCTTTGGCGGCATTTGTCATACGAAGCCTAATAGAAGCTTCATCCTCTGTTTTCCGATCTCGCAAGCGCTTCTCGAGAACGTCAAGCGAAGGTGGCTCAATAAAAATGAGCACTGCCTTAGGATACCGCTGCTTAACGATAAGTGCGCCTTGGACATCAATTTCCAAAATGACGGACTGGCCGGACGCCAAACGCGTATCTACCTCAGATTTTGGAGTGCCATACTTGTGACCATGCACCTGCGCCCACTCCAAGAATTCACCCGCAGCAATACCAGCATTAAACTGTGCTTCGGAAAGAAAATGATAAGAAATGCCGTCTTTTTCGCCGTCACGCGGACTGCGTGTAGTTGCTGAAACCGTCAGGCCCAAGTCTTGGCGCTCTGCACGCAACTTTGCAAGCAGAGTGCCCTTACCTGCACCCGACGGTCCCGAAACGACGAAAAGTTTTGGATTCGCCGACACTTACTTAGAAAGAGCCTCAAGGAGCTGCTCGCGCTGACGAGCACCCAAACCCTTTACGCGACGAGAATCAGAGATACCAAGCTCAGCCATGACCTTAGCAGCCTTTGCCTTGCCGTAGCCAGGAAGAGACTCGATAAGAGCAGAAACCTTCAGACGGCTAGCAATGGGATCATCAGAATTAAGAACGCTATCGAGAGAAACCTCGCCATTCTTAATCTTCTCACGGAGCTCTGCACGAGCGTGACGGGCAGCAGCTGCCTTCTCGAGAGCGGCCTTACGCTGCTCTGGGGTGAGGTTAGGGAGAGCCATTTTTCCTCCAAACACAAAACATCTTATATATCGTCAATGCAAACTGCATAAAAACGTGCTCTAACACGTTAACGAAACCATAGTTTGGCAATACACAGCACTAAAATCAACCCTTGAATAGCTAAACTATGGTTTAGTACCACTCACTTTACACAACTAACAGGTATTTTTGCACATTTTAGGCAAAGAATACCTTTAATCGGCATTTTTTATCTCCTCAACGATAGCATCAAACGCCTGGACGGGATCTGCTGCTTGGGTAATAGGACGTCCAATCACAAGCATGGAAGCGCCATCTGCAAGCGCCTGGACAGGTGTTGCCACACGTCTCTGATCGCCCAGATCCGCACCAGCAGGACGAACGCCAGGCGTTACGATAAGTGCATCGGGACCCAACAACTGACGCATAGCAGATGCCTCTTGAGGTGAACACACAATACCATCCGAGCCATTGGAACAAGCAAGGCTTGCTAAACGCTGGACTTCCTCTTGCAAAGACAACTCAATTCCAATGGAGGTAAGGGACTCTTGATTCATGCTGGTAAGTACCGTAATAGCTACAAGCTTGGTGCGCTCGTCTTGCTCTTGAGCAGCTGCCTGTACACCCTCACGAGCTGCAGCAATCATAGCTGCAGCACCAAGTCCATGGATGGACAAAATGTCTGCACCAGCACGTGCAGCAGACTGTGCAGCCCCCCTGATCTGATGAGGAATGTCATGCAGTTTAAGATCGAGAAACACCTTAAGACCAGCCTCATGCATTACTTGGACAATTTCTGGCCCACAGGCATAGTATAAGGTCATGCCAATCTTAACCCACTGAGCATGGCCCCGCAGACGCTGTGCCAGCTGTATGGCTTCTTCTCGTTCGCAGTCCAATGCCACAATAATGCGCTCGGAAGCAGTTAGCATTCAAAAGCTCCAATCAGCTCGGTGATGCTCGAAACACCCTGAGATGCCGCCCAATCGCAAAGCTCAGACAAAATACGCGGTGCTGAGCTAGGATCAACAAGGTTTGCTGTACCAACAGAAACTGCACTTGCACCAGCCAAGATGAATTCGGCAGCATCTTCACCAGTAGAAATACCACCAATGCCGCACAAAGGCAGCTTACAGGCCTTGTGGGCCTCCCATACCATGCGAACAGCAATGTTATGGATTGCAGGACCAGAAATGCCTGCTGTAGGCCTAGAAAGCCTACTTTTACGCGTATGAACGTTAATGGCCATGCCAGGGATGGAATTGATCAAAGAAAGACCATCTGCACCAGCGTCTTCCAAGGCACGGGCGATCTCCCCCACAGCAACGGGCGCCATCTTAACAATCAGCGGTCGAGAAGTGCGATTACGCACTGCACGCACAACTCCCGCAGCACCCTCGGGCGTACCGCCCATGGCTGCACCACCAGCAGAAACATTAGGGCAGCTTACGTTAAGCTCTATAGCATCCGCAAACGGTGCCAACTGCTCGTACTGCTCGACAGATGCAATGTATTCTTCAATCGTATGGCCAACAGCTTGCACGATGATGCGGGTACCGCTCTTACCAAGATTGGTAAGGTATGTGCCATAGGCCTTAACAAAGCCTTCTACACCGGGGTTTTCCAAGCCAACGGAATTAATAATTGCGCTGGTAATCTCTGCGGTGCGGGGATGTGGATTGCCCTCCCAAGGCTCTGCAGAACAGCCCTTAGTGGTGATGGCTCCTAGAGTAGAAACCGGATAAAAGGCCTCAAATTGATAACCTTGTCCATAGGTTCCCGAGGCCGTATTGATAGGGTTTTTGAGAGACATGCCTGCAAACGTCACAGACATATCGACGTTGGACTGTGTAGGGTTCATTGTGTGAGTGGATTGCATTACCACACCACCTCGGTTGCATCAAAGACAGGACCTTCCGTACAGCAGCGTTTGTAGCCGCCACCAACCATAGCAACATTACATACATGACAGGCACCAAAACCACAGGTCATCATGCGCTCAAGCGAGGCTTCGCAAACAATGTTATGCTCCAGAGCCAACTGGGCAATGCCCTTCATCATGATTTGAGGACCACAGGTAAAAACGCGATCATAGCTATGAGATGCCAGTAAGTGCTTCATGCCGTCCGTGGTAAAGCCTTTAAGGCCACAGCTACCGTCATCGGTAGTAATGATCACCTGGTCAGCACCGGCTGCTCGCGCCTCATCTGCTCCCCACAGACGATCTTGGTTTTGAGCACCAATGACCACATCAAAGGTGGTAGAAGAACCTCCCAGCTCACGGGCAAGACCAATCACAGGCGTTACTCCCACGCCACCAGCTACCAATAGCACGCGTGTATCGTCATCATGGACCTGCCAGCCATTACCGGATGCGCCAACGAGGTTGGAACTATCACCAGGCTTCATGGCAGCAAGGCGCCGAGTACCCTCTCCTACCAGTGCGTATACGATTTCTACCGTACCAGTACTGGGATCTGAAGCGCTATACGAAAGCGGAATGCGGACAATGTGCGAAGGATCTCCCGGAACCGCAATGTTTACAAACTGACCAGGAATAATCTTTTGAGCAAGCAGGTCTGATTTGATGACTAGTTTCTTAAGACCCGCAGCTACCGATACATTTTCCACAACCGTAAAATCATGTAGCTGCGTGCGCGAACGTGCTCTCATAAACGCAACTCCTTCCTTATAAAAACCGTCTCCCTAGCAAAATACTACGCTAGGAAGACGGCATAGGCACGCGTTTATGCAACGTCACCGTTGACAACTACCTGTTTTCCTGCAACAAACACATCACTTGCAAAGCCCGTGAGTTCATCGCCCAAAAACGCTGAGTTCTTGGATTTGGACTCAAAGTATTCTTTGGTGATCACGCGAGTCTGTGAAGGATCGATAAGCGTGAGATCTGCCACGCTGCCCTCGGCAATACTTACAGGAGCCAGACGCAAAATCTTACGCGGGTTGATAGCCATCACCTCTACCAGCTGAGACCAGCTCATCTTGCCAGGAAGTACCAGCTTGGTAAGCATGAGGGGCAAGGAAGTCTCCAAACCAATCATGCCAAAGAACGCAATCTCCCACTCGCAGTCCTTCTCGTGAGCTGCATGGGGCGCATGGTCGGTAACCACGCAATCAATGGAGCCGTCGAGAAGCCCTTCGCGCAGGGCCTGGGCATCAGAAGCAAGACGCAGCGGTGGATTCATTTTGAGATTGGTATCGTAGGTATCCGTAATGTCGTCCTCACACAAGAACAGATGATGCGGGGTAACCTCACAGGTTACCGGCAGACCTTCTGCCTTTGCAGCGCGGACAAGATCCAAACCCTTTTTGGTGGAGATATGAGCAATATGCAAGGGGCAACCAGTAAGACGACACAGCTCAATATCGCGATAAATCTCAAGCTCTTCGCCCAAGGCGGGCCAGCCAAACATGCCCAAACGGGTAGAGGTAAAGCCCTCGTTAATGACACCGTGGGACGATAATGACTCATCTTCACAGTGCGCGATGGCCACACGATCAAACTGGGAGACATACTCCATGCAGGTGCGCATCATACCGGCAGACTGAACACCATGTCCATCATCAGAGAAGCCGCAAGCGCCCTCCATGACCATGTCGCCAATCTCTGCAAGCGCCTCGCCCTTCTCGCCACGGGTAAGTGCGCCCAAAGGACGTACATGCGCATAGCCCGCCTCACGAGCACGGTCAATCTGATAGCGGATCTCGGCACCGGAATCCGTGATGGGGTCTGTATTGGGCATGGTTGCTACATCGGTAAACCCGCCGTGAACCGCCGCGCGCGAACCCGTCTCTATGGTCTCCTTGTATTCAAAGCCAGGATCACGGAAGTGCACATGCATGTCTACCAAACCGGGAACCAAATACTTCCCTGTGGCATCAATGACCTGGGCATCTTGTGGAGCGGTAAGGTTTTGACCCACTTGGGCAATCTTGTCATCTTCAATTAAAACATCGCAGATCTCATCCAGCGAAACTGAGGGATCTACTACGTGAGCAGCTTTAAGCAGAAACGCCATTGTTTTCTCCTCCCAAAAGCAGGTACATCTCGGCCATGCGCGTAAGAACACCAGCATTTACCTGGTCCAAAATCCTCGAACGAGCACAGTCTGCAACTTCTGTATTGATTTCCATACCGCGATTCATGGGGCCAGGGTGGCACACAATGGCATCGCGCTTCATGCGCTTCTCGCGCGCCTCGTCCAATCCATACAGACGGTTATACTCACGGCGAGAAGGAATTGCAGCACCCTCCATGCGTTCAAGCTGCACGCGCAGCATGTACACGACATCCATATCCTCAAGTACCTCGTCCAGACTGGAGGTCTGAGGGCAACCAAACCACTGCGGATCATCCACCTGGAAGGTTGGAGGTGCTACCAGCGTAACCTCTGCGCCCATGGTTTTGAGCGCAGGCGCAAGCGAACCGCATACACGGCTGTGCTTGAGGTCACCCACGATGGCAACCTTCAGGCCATCGAGATGGCCAAAGTTTTTGCGAATGGTGTACAGGTCAAGCATGGCCTGTGTGGGATGCTGGTGCTTACCATCGCCTGCGTTGATAACAACCGCATCGGTATTCTCGGAAATCTTTTGAGGGGTGCCAGCCAAGCGAGCGCGACAAATAAACATGTCTACGTTCATGGCGTCGATAGTCTGAATGGTGTCCGCTAGGCTTTCACCTTTTACGACAGAGCTGGTAGAACCACCCATGTTTAAGGCGTCAGCACTCAGGCGTTTCTCGGCCAGCTCAAACGAACTGCGCGTACGCGTAGAGGGCTCAAGAAACAAATTGACGATGGTACGACCACGAAGCGCAGGAACTTTTTTGATAGCACGGCTGTTTACCTGCTCAAACGAAGCAGCGGTATCAAGGATTTGTGTAATATCATCGGCAGTCAAGCTGTTGGTGTCGATTAAATTCTTGACAGAAAGCATCTTGGCAAGCACCTCCTAGTTTTGTTTGGATGGAATATCCCAAATGCCAACAGAATCCTCGTCATCAAATGGGGTAATTTGCACACGCACGTCTTCCTCATGAGAAGAAGGTACGTTTTTGCCAACATAATCAGCGCGAATAGGAAGCTCGCGATGGCCGCGGTCCACCATAACCGCCAGCTGAACGGTACTGGGTCGACCCAGATCCATAAGCGCATCAAGCGCGGAGCGAACCGTACGTCCGGTGTAAAGTACGTCGTCTACCAAAACGACATCGATATCATCTACGCCAAAGGAAATATTGGTTGCATGAAGCACTGGTGCAATGGTTCGCGTAACATCATCGCGATAAAAGCTAATGTCCAACGAACCGGTTTGAGGACGCACTCCCTCAATTTTTTCAATCTGGTCCGCCAGCCGATCAGCCAAAAAGACACCACGCCGCACAATACCTACGAGCGCGAGATGAGCGGCGCCTTCATTGCGCTCCACAATCTCATGAGCAATACGGATGATGGCGCGGTTCATGGCAGCCTCGTCCATAAGAACTGCCTTAGCCTTCTGCTCCATATGACCCCTTTCAAAAAAAGATGTCCCTGCCACCATGTGACACGAGACATCTGAAAAGGCATATGAATCTATGGAACGCCTTGTGGGTATCTCGTACCACACTTAAAGGTCTGAGAGCACTATACCATAGCCCTTAGGTTTAGCTATGAACTTTTGCTCGTCCACGAAGAATTCTTTTCACAATTCCCTTGGCACCGCGCTTTACCACCAAATAGTACAGTTTAAGCAGCTTACGCCGGGTGGGCGACAAGGGCTTGTTCTCATAGCAAGCAAGTAACACTTTCTTTGAGGGCCGCCTGATCTGGGCACTTTTAATCTGTGAGCGCTCAAAGGTATCTTGCAGCTGCTTATGTGCTGCTTGCCATACCGTAAGAAAACCTTGGGTATCAAGCATGAGCGCATCGAGAAGGTAAAACTCTATCAGCCACTCGAGCTGATAGTTTATATAGCGCTGTAAAATGCCCATACGCTGCCATGAGTCAAAAATGATTTGCTGCAGTTTAATGTGTTCCAACAACATATCTGTTCTATCTTGCAACATAGTATTAAGCAGCGAAGCGGTGTGCACAATGCGGTATTCATACAATTTGTCAGAAATAAGCCTTGTTTTGTTTGAGCGTGGAAAGAGCTCAAAGGCAAAGATCTGATCTTCTCCATAACGGACCGTCTCATTAAACAAGATATGCTGCTCGTGCAAGAATGCTTTTTTGCAGACAAGACGCCATGAAAACGGTTTGACTGCCTCAGTAAAAATAAGCTCTGGCGTACAGGTCTCATAGGTAATGGTGCGCGGAGACAACACCTCTTCCAGCCATGCATATGACTCGCTCAAAGGCAGCGCTTCCCCACCAAAGACCAGCACATCGGCATGGGTGGCATCCAATTCTTGTACTATGCGCTCACAGGTTTGTGGCTTAAAGCGATCGTCCGCATCTAAAAAGCATACGTAAGGTGCGTGAGCTGCCAAGATCCCGGCATTACGAGCACTTGAAAGACCACCGTTGGGTTTATCGATAAGGGTAAAGCGTGGATCACGGGCAGCATATGTTTGGGCAATGTCATAAGAATTATCGGGTGAACCGTCGTTGACACAGATAACCTCAATGTCAGTAAACGTTTGGGCAAGCAAGGAATCGAGGCACTGCTCTAAATACGCTTGCACGTTATACATAGGCACTATGACGCTTAGCTTTGCCATACGACACTCATCTCATGAGTTTTTTGCCCGCCACAAAGAACAAGAGCAGCGGACCACCAAGGGCATATAAATGCTTGCAGGTATTCCAGACACCAGGCTTGGGTTCCCCATTGCGCCAGGCAGACACAAAGCGTTTGGGGTTATACAAAAGCGTGTTTAGTTCTGCCGTACGAACCAAACCCAAGCTCTGCTCATCAAACTTTTGCTGATCAAAATCTGCTTGCAAATCTGCACGCATAGTTGGGAAAAACTCTTTGCGCAGCTCAGGCGACAGGCGACTATAGTTCCATAGATAGGTATTGAGCTTCATCCGAGCCAACACCTGGTTAAGCTGCGGCTCTAACTCAGCTTGGCTCGCGAGCCAGCTTTGCATCTCTGCATACTCATCGCAAACGCAAAACACCTTGCCAGCTGCGTTAACGGAAGAGGCCTCATTGTCTTGTCGATACCAAACAACCTCATCGGCAATAAAGCTTACTCGTGTTGCCGAAGCAAAGACCTTAAAACTAAAGGAAGCATCTTGATAGGAAGCACCCGGAGTTTCTAAAAAGCGAATGTGTTTCTCGTCCAAAAAGGCACGGCTATACAGAGCGCTCCAGATGGAGGGCTTTTGATAAAACACTTCCTGTGCCTCTTGAGCAGGACAAAGCACCTTTTGAGCAAAGGTCCCCACCACATCAAAGGGCTCCGTACGCTTTTGGGGTACGGACCAATACAGCATAAAATTTGCTTTTGCAAGCTGCGCCTTATTGGTGCTTATTGCTCGATACAGCAGCTCAAGCGCCTGCGGGATAAACAGATCATCCGATTCCAAAATTGCAATATAGCTACCCTGCGCGGCATTAAGACCTTGGTTCATGGATGCACCGTATCCAGAATTGGGCTTATCGATAAGCTTAAAACGAGCATCCATATCCACATAGCGCTGGATAAGCGTGCGTGACCCATCGGTAGAGCCATCGTTGATGCAAAGCACCTCAAAATTGTCCAAGGTTTGGGCACGTAAGGAGTCCAGGCATTCCTCAAGATAGCGTTCCACATTATAGATGGGCACTAATACCGAGATAAGTGGAGCTGTTTGATTGGAAGAGGCCATGGCAATCCTTTGTTTGAGTGTTCCCATTGTAACAGCAGCTATATACGGCTGACTAGCTGGTGTGGGTAAGGCCCCATACCACGCGCTTCATGCTGCTTACCACCCCACGTTTTCGCAGATAAAACATCGTAAGGTGACACTTTGACACCATACCCGCATCGGATGCAATATCAACAAGACAGGCTTTTGCAGCGTGAAAAAGCTTGTGGGAGCTTAAGAGGTCTTGCAAAGAGAAGGCATCGAGCACTTCGGCGCGCCACTGGCTCCAAAATGATGTTTGCGCGCAAACTGGTAATTTAGAAACGTCTAATAACAGCAGATCCAAGCACCACTCAATGAGTTTCTCGTCACAGATGCCTAAAAACCCAGCAGCTGTCCAATCCTGAATAATGGCATGCTCACACGCCAGATGCTTGGAAAGCTTATTGAGGCGAGCATCTACATCAGAGCCAATGGTATGGGTTATGGAGTGATCATTCATGCGATACAGGTACAGCTGATCACTCATAAGCACCGTTTTTGTTGAACGAGGATACACGGCAAAGCAAAAGTATTGATCATCGCCTAAGGTAAGCTCAGGATGAAAATGAATGTTGTGCTCACGCGCAAAGCTCGCGCGCAAGGCAATCCGCGCTCCAAAGGGACGCGCCTTCTCCTCAAACAGCAGCTGCTCCACGCCGTGCTTGCTCTGGGCGATAATTGCGTCACGCGGGTGCAGCTGACCAGCCATGGAAGGGTGCAGGGCACGCGCAGGAAATACCTCAAAACCAAAGACCACAACGCTGCACTTGGTGTTAGCAAACTGCTTATATACCTGCTCACAAGACTGGGGTTTAAGCATGTCATCCGCATCGCAAAACATAAGTATTTGGCCGCGCGCAGCAGCAAGTCCGGCATTACGAGTTTGGCCAGGACCCCTATGTTGCTGGTGCAGTACGACAATACGCCTATCCTGAGCAGCAGCTTTTTCGAGAAGCTGACCGGTGGCATCCGTAGAGTTATTATCGATACAAATAATTTCGATGTTGTGCAAGGTTTGCGCACATAAAGAACTCAGACAGTCCTCTAAAAACTCCTGTGCGTTATAAGCGGGAACGATAAGAGAGACTAAAGGTTGCTCGGGTTGCGCGGGTTGCTCAGCACGATCAGGGCATGCAAGATGCTCGGAACGCCTGGGGTGCTCGGGATGCTCGGAATATTCGGCAGAAGGCAAAACGGAAGAACAGCTGGTCATTATCGCGTCTTTCGTTCTTTAATCGCAGAGAAAAGCGCTGCGGGACCACCCAATTCCAAAGCAAATGCCGCTTTAGATACTGCTGACTTTCCATGCAAGCGTTGACGAATAGTAAGATAGCCCTTGGGATCGAGCATGATTTTGCGCAAATTAAGGGTGCGCCACTCATCTAAATGAGTCCAGTCAATCCTGCCTGCATCATCCATAAGAGAAAACTCTTTACTCATGAAACAAATGAACTCCTCACGAAACTCAGGAGCAATGCGATCTACATTCCACAAGTATGCGTTATAGCGGCTGATCAACGCAGCCCTTTGGAGGTTTTTCTCAAACGACTGATTGTTGCGGTGGGCCAGCCAACGATCAATCTCATCATATTCTTGGCACACGGCATATACTTTGCCGCGGGAACGCACAGAAGAGCCCTCATTATCCTGACGATAATGAATGATGGGGGTATCTAAAAAGACCGTTTTTTGAGAAGCAGCATAGGTCTTAAAAGCAAGGGATGTATCTTGGTAGGAAGCACCAGCTGTCTCTAAGAACCGGATGTTTTGATCAAAAAGCATCTGGCGACGATACACGCCATCCCAAATGGCATGCTGCGCTAAGAAAGGTCGTACATCTGCACGGTAGTCCTTGGGACGACCTATCAAATCTGCAGCATAGGGATGCTGTAGCTCATCCCTATTTTCCAGCGACCAATAATACGAATAGGTTCCGCGAACAACATCCGCATCATAGCGCACCGCTGCATCCATAAGCACACGCAACGCGCCTGAATACATCAGGTCGTCTGATTCAAGAAATCCAATATAGTCACCGCGCGCCTTATCAATACCCAGATTTAAAGTGGCGCCGTAACCGGAGTTCTCCTTATTGATAAGTGAAACATGCTCGTAGGCAGCCGAAAATTCCTCTGCGATACGCGCAGAACCATCGGTAGACCCATCATTGAGCAAGATGATTTCAAAGTCCTGATAGTCTTGGGCCATAAGCGATGTCAAGCACTGTCGCAGGTACTTCTCGACATTAAAAATGGGAACCAAAATACTCAGGCTCGGGTTTTCTGAAGAGACCGTAGGCATCGTTAAACCTCCAACCTCTTGTACTGCTCGCAAACATCATCGGTAGGTCCGAGCATACGTTGCTTGCCTTTTTCAATCCAACAGACGCGATCACAGATGCGCTCTACCAAATCAATGCTGTGGCTGACCAACAATACGGTAACGCCTTCCGACTCAACGAGTTCTTTAATGCGGCGCTCACACTTTTGCTGGAACAAGAAGTCACCAACGGAAAGCGTCTCATCAACAATGAGGATGTCCGGCTCGGTAATCGTAGCAATGGCAAAGGCAATACGTGCAACCATGCCGCTGGAATAATTCTTAAGAGGCATGTCCATAAAGTTCTGGAGCTCTGCAAACTCAACGATCTCATCGAAATGATCGTCTATGAATTCTTTTTTATAGCCGAGAAGCGCGCCGTTGAGGTAGATATTTTCTGTAGCTGTAAGCTCCATATCAAAGCCTGCACCCAACTCAATGAGTGGTGCAATGGTGCCTGCTACCCGACAGCTACCCTCGGAAGCCTCAAGTACCCCAGCAATAATCTTAAGCATGGTAGATTTACCGGAGCCATTGGTGCCAACCAAACCAAACGCTTCGCCTCGTTTAACCTCAAAGCTAATGTGATCAAGCGCACGGAACTCTTTGAAGCTGAGCTCACCTTTGGTAAGCGCTAAGAAGTACTCTTTAAGGGAGTTAAACTGCTCCGAAGCAATATTAAAGATCATGGAAACATCGTCCACGGCAATAACAGTTGGCGCATCTGGAGCAGGAAGATCAGGACGCTTAAAGCCATCAGGAGCAGACACGGTTACCCAGCCAGAAACCGTCATGGTCCCATTATTGGAGTCATTGATATCTACAAAGATCTGGTAGCGACCCTCATGTGGCGGCTCAAAAACCCAAGAGGTCTCTTGCGTATAGGAACCGGTTTGGTTGTAAACAGAATCCCAATTACCTTCATCCCAACGACCCTCAAATGACCAGGTATAATTGAGCCATAGCTCCTTATGATCAATACCCTCAATGCGAGGCTTAACTACGGCGGTTTCTTCCGTAAGCAGCTGGGACTTCTCAATCCAAAATTGAGCGGTCCATCCATTGGGTTTATGTAATGTAGTGTCTGACAAGAGCTACTCCCCTGTTAGATATAAAGAATAAATTTGTGCTCGTTTTTATGAAATACCAGCCAGCCAAGCGCCAACGCAGCAAACGCAAACACAACACAACGAACAAGTAAGCCGATGGTTGGCATCTCTTGCCACAAAAGCGCATCACGAATAAGCGTGATGTAGCAATACATGGGATTAAATGCCTCTGCCACCTGCATCCATTCAGGCAAATTAGCATAGGGATAGAACAAAGGCGTGGCATACATCCATGCCGTAAGAAAAACGCTCCACAGATGGATAACGTCACGGAAAAAGACAGAGAGCGTAGAGAGAAGCAGGGACAGACCGATAGAAAAAATACCCAACAAAAGCAAGGCAATGGGCATGAAGAGTGCCAAGGGGGTTAGCGGTATGCGGAAAAAGAGCATAACCAAGGCAACAGCAACCAGGGAAAATGCATAATTGACCATAGCAAACAGAACTTTTTGCACTGGGAATACAAAGCGATTAACCCTTACTTTTTTGAGCAACGATGCCGCGCCGATAATAGATACCATTCCTTGAGAAGTAGAATCTGCCATCAGCTGCCATGCCGTGTTACCCAAGATCAAATACAGAGGGTAATTGCCAAGATCCGCGTTTTGATAGCGCATAAATGAAGAAAACACCGCTGCCATTACAATCATCATAAGCAGTGGGTTCAAAACACTCCACGCTACGCCCAAAAGGCTACGGCGGTACTTGAGCTTAAAATCCTTAGAAACCAGCTGCTGTAAGATAGAAAAATCGCGCTTAAGCGGAGCGTTCCATGCATCCCTGCGACTTATTATTTGATCTTGATTTACAGATTGAGAAATACTCACTATTTAGCTCCCCAAATCCTTTCGTAACCTGCATAGACAAAACGCTTTCTTGCTGCTGTCTATGGTGTTTACGTTCTTGTAAATCCTACCATGTACACCCTACCAACGGGAAAATTCCAAACAAATGGCGTAAGACTTTGTGATATTCTATGAAGATTTAGGGAAAGGGCGAGAAACAAAAAACCCGTGAGGTAAGCATCTCACGGGTTCGCACAATTTCTAACTGGCTCCCCGGGCAGGATTCGAACCTGCGACACGCTGATTAACAGTCAGCTGCGCTACCACTGCGCCACCGGGGAATGTTGCAAGCAACGAATACTAAGTATAGCGAACTCGTATCTGTGTGCAAGCATTTTTTTAAAAAACTTAAGGCTAATCTTCCATATAGTCCTTAAGCTTGCCTGACCTGGAAGGATGGCGCAATTTTGCCAGAGTTTTGGACTCAATCTGACGAATACGCTCACGCGTAACCCCAAACTCACGGCCCACTTCCTCAAGGGTTCGAGGATGACCATCTTCCAAACCAAAGCGCAGCTTAATAACCTTACGCTCACGATCTGCAAGACCATCAAGCACCTGATCAAGCTGCTCATGCAGCATAGAGTCAGAAGCTGCATCGGGAGGAGCCACAGCTTGTGCATCTTCGATAAAGTCACCCAGCTGAGAATCCTCTTCTTCACCAATAGGTGTTTCCAGAGAAACAGGCTCTTGGCTAATCTTTTGGATCTCACGTACGCGATCCGCCGTCATGCCCATTTCTTCAGCGATCTCTTCAGGGGTTGGATCGCGACCAAGATCCTGCAGAAGCTGACGTTGGACACGAACAAGCTTATTGATGGTTTCAACCATATGAACAGGAATGCGGATGGTGCGCGCCTGATCTGCAATGGCACGGGTAATAGCCTGGCGAATCCACCAAGTAGCATAGGTAGAAAACTTAAAACCCTTGGTGTAATCAAACTTCTCTACCGCACGAATAAGACCAAGATTACCCTCTTGAATCAGATCCAAGAACAGCATGCCGCGACCAACATAGCGCTTTGCAATGGATACAACCAGACGCAGGTTAGCGCTAATCAGGGCCTGCTTTGCCTCAAGACCCACCTGCTCAACACGGGTAAGACGGCGTATTTGTGCACGCGTAAACTCAACCTCGCCATTCTCGGCAGCCTCGAGCTTATCGGCAGCTTCACAACCTGCCTCAATTTTCATGGCAAGATGTACCTCTTCTGCAGCATTCAGAAGGTCTACCTTACCAATCTCTTTTAGATACATGCGTACTGGATCTCCAGTAAGCAACACCGTAGAGGCATCAGACTTGCCATGCTTCTTAGCACGCGTAGTGGTCCGCTTTTTGCTGGGCTTGGCACGAGAAACACTGCGAAGCTCCTCATCTGCAATTTTGATCTCATCAAGACCAGGACGCTTGTCCTCATCATCAAGATCATCAAATACAGAAGCATCGTCGTCGTCCGCAGCGCCCAAAACGTCCATCAAACTACCTGCAGCTTCAGAATCACCAGCAGTAGTTACTTCCACGCCACGAGCACGAACAGCATCATACAAATCGGAAAGTTCGTCATCTTCAATATCGATATCACGTAAGGCAACTTGGATATCATCTTCTGTAATACTTCCACTTTTAACGGAAGCATCTACAAGCTTTTGAGCAACCTGCGCGAGTTCCTCGGAAAGCTTGACGTCGGCTTTTTGCTTTTTAGCGGCCACAAAAGTCCTTTCGACGCACGGATTGTTCCATTCTACCCATTATTTTCAGGAGATAACAGTTGAGAAAGCGTTTTACTCAGCTCATTCACGTGTTGTTGCAGTTGCGTGGCCTCACAAAAGAGGCGCTCTGCCTCATCGCTCATAGGCGCACCACGCAGCTGTGAGCGAATCTGTCTAATTTGGCGCTTAGTCGAAAAGTACTCAACTTGGTTGAGCAGAAAATCCAACTTCTTGTCTTCACTGCCTGTCCAGACATGAGAGAGGCGACCTGACGATAAAATCTGACGGGCATCAGCTACCACCGCCTCTGCAGCGGCAACAACTTGAGCCGGTGGGGTTTGCACAGGTGTTGCCAGCATTGCCCATGCAAGGGCCTCATGCCGAGAGTCTGCCCATGAAAACGCACCTATCTTCATATCAAACGGACGGACCTTCTCCATATGTTCTGCCATATAGGAAAGAAGCTCACGCTCGATATATATTTGGCGGCGGTCATCTAACGATAAAACCGAGCTATCGAGCAAAGCGGCTTGGCTGCTTGCCGCGGTCTCTGCAGAAGCCACAGCTTCCTCATAGGGTTCATACTCATCTGACGCCGTGCTAACCAGCGTATCCCCTGGCAGCTTAGCATGTTTAATGCGCTGCTTGGTCTCTTCGTAGTCCATATCCAATGCATCAGAAAGCTGCGTAGCATAGCTGTCTAACAACAATGAGTTTTTGAGCGGAGCAAGCACTGAAGCAAGCTCATCCAATGCATGAACACGCTGACCAGGCACGGAAAGGTCATAGGTAGAAAGACGCTTAGCAAAGACAAAATCGATCAACGGCTGTGAGGCATCGAGCTGTTCCTGCAGTGCCTGAGCGCCATGAGCTGCCAAGAACTCTGCCGGATCTTGATTGTGGGGCAAGACAACACAGCGAATATCAGCCTTTGTTTTGTCTACAAATTGTAGCGCGCGCTCTGCAGCCTTTTGACCCGCTGCATCCCCATCAAACATACAAATGATCGTCTTTGCAAAACGAGAGAGCAGCTTAACGTGATCAAGAGAAAACGAAGTACCCAGTGCTGCTACAGCATGAGAAAATCCCGCTTCATGCATGGCAATCACGTCTGTATAGCCCTCGCAGACAATGGCTACTGCTGTGGTAGTAATAGCTTGCTTTGCATAATCAAAGGCAAACAGATACTTCCCTTTATGAAACACGGGCGTTTCTCGCGTATTAAGATACTTTGGTTTTGCATCACCCATAACACGCCCACCAAAGCCAATACAACGACCGAGTTCATCGTGGATAGGAAACATCACGCGATCATAAAACACATCCTGCAAATATCCTTTGCGCTCCACTGCAAGGTTGGCAGCCTGCATTTCTGCCTTTGTAAATCCCTTGCTTTGAAGATGTTGCACGAGCAGGGCATGACCAGGAGCAAAGCCAAGCATCCATTTTTTACAGACCTCAGAACCAAAACCACGTCCCGCACAATAGCTACGTGCTTCTTGGAAGGCAGCACCCCTTACACGCATAAGTTGTTTGTTGTAAAACTCTTGCGCAGCAGTCAAACATTCAATCAAACGATTGCGTTTAGGACCGGCAGCGTGCCCCGTACGCTCTTCTTTAAGTTCAATGCCTGCACGATCCGCCAAAAAACGAATGGCATCTGGAAAATCAAGGTTTTCTCGCTCGCAAACGTAATCAAAGACGTCACCGCCTTTACCGCAGCCAAAACAATGCCACAGTCCGGTGGAGGGAGTAATTTTAAACGAAGGACTTTTTTCCTGATGAAAAGGACAACAGCCCCACAGGTCACCGCCGCGAGGTTTGAGCACAACGGTTTCGGAAACTAACGCAGCAAAATCTGTAGCCTCGCGCACCCGTTCCTTATCGTTGTTGTCAATCACAAACTAACCTCCATAGGTGCCGTGCCAATATTTGTTGCTATCCATTGGATATTCCCCACAACCGTTTTTTTCAACTCCTCAAGTGATGGGAATTTTTTAGACGGTCGTAAAAAAGAAATGAACGCAACATCCACCTCTTTGGTATATAAATCTCCCTCAAAGCCCAGCAAATGGGCTTCCAAAAAATTCTGCTTCTCTTCCGTAAAAGTTGGCGGAGCACCAACGTTTACCGCTGCAGGCCATGCATGGCCATCGCAGTGCAGCATGCAGGCATACACCCCTTGCTGAGGAAAGCACCAGCTCTTATCGCAATGCACATTGGCGGTTGGAAAGCCAAATGAAGCACCCTGTTCCCTGCCGTGCTCTACCCTGCCGTGCACACAATAGCAGCGACCCAGCAGTTCGTTAGCCTGATCAAGCTGTGCCTGTTGGAGGAGAGCTCGAATGCGCGTTGCGGTTACTGTTCCATTGGTAACTTCCACCAAGGGATGCCCCATAACGACAAACCCCTGCTCTTTTCCCAGATGCGTAAGTGCCTCAACCGTGCCTTGCGCCTGAGCACCCAGCGCAAAATCTGCACCCACATGTAGTGACGCCAGCTTTCCAAAGCGCTGCAAGACCTTCGAGCAAAAATCCTGATAGCTCGTTTTCATAAGCTCGGGGGTAAAACGAAGCACCACCACCGCATCAACACCCGCAGCCGCCAACGCCCGTACACGAGCAGAAAGCGTAAGCAACAAGGCCTGTGGCGCAGCTCCTACCAAAGCAGAAGGATCGGGGTCAAACGTCACTGCCACAGCCAAGGTATCATGAGCCCGTGCATAGGCACAAGCATCGTGCACTAAAGCCTGATGACCTACATGCATGCCATCAAAAGCGCCAATGATATACGAGCGAGCAATCTCTGGCGTATTCCACGCGTCAGTGTAGACATATACTTGCGCGTCCGCTTGTCTTTCTACACTAAGCGGTGTCGGAGCATCGCATAGCAACGCCCGTTGCATAAGATGAGTGCGCGTATCCGCATCCAAAGGATAGCTTTGCATTACAGACGCACTCCTTCTATACCATCGGGAAAGTTAGCCACACAGACCAGGTGCTTACCCACGCGCTCCCACACACCAACAAGCTTGTTGTTATAAACTAAACTGGCACGCTGATGATCCACTGGTAACAGGCTATATTCCTGAGGGGTAAGCCAGAGTTTACGACCACAGCGCACCGCTTCCATTTGCGTATCGTCCAAGCTGCGCACATAATACCCAAGAGCAGCCAGGGGATTGAGCCATAAGGCTTCCAGCGCTGCTTTGCGCTCGGCCTCTGTACGTGTTTCCAAGGACTGCAGCTGGGCGAGCTGGGTACACGCATCCATGGAGATCCTACCGCTTTGTATGCGACGCAAGCCACAGATATGAGCAGCCGTACCAAGCTGTTGCCCCACATCACGAGCAATGCTGCGAATATAGGTCCCCTTAGAAGCAAGAATATCTACGTCCCAAATCAGGGGCTGTACAGAACTTATGCCGATAAGTGACGCCTCATAAATATGAATGGTACGCGCAGCAAGTTCAACCGTCTTACCACTGCGCGCTAAATCATACGCCCGCTTACCATTAACAGAAATGGCAGAGTATGCGGGAGGCACTTGCTGGTGCTCTCCTACAAGATCGAATATGGTGTGCGCGGCAAAGTCTGGATCATAAAGCTGCTCAGGAACCTGAGCCGTAGCAATGACTTTACCTGCAGCATCATCCGTAGAGGTCTGTGAGCCAAAACAGATACGTGCCTGATAGCGCTTACGCTCTGCAGAAAGCAAGCCCATAAGACGGGTGCCCTGACCAACCCCTACCACTAACACACCACAAGCATCGGGATCCAAAGTTCCCGCATGGCCAATACGGCGTTCATGCAAAGCACGACGCAGCTTATTTACTACGTCGTGACTTGTCATACCCACGGGTTTATCGATTGCCAACAGCGCATGCAACCCTGATGAAGAACGTTTCACCTCAGCAAACCTCTATTCCCCTTCAAGCAAGGCCGTCAACAGGGGAAGCGCTTGTGCTAGGACCTCTTCGATGGTACCGCTACAGCTAAAGCCCGCTGCGGCACGATGACCACCACCACCCAATTTGGCAGCAACCTGCGAAACATCCAGGTCGGATTTAGAGCGGAGGTTACCGCGCACCGTATGTGCATCCACCTGTTTTACAAACAAGGCCAACTGCGCTCCTGCTACGCTTCGTACGATGTCGATAAGCCCTTCGCTCTCTTCAGGCAGCGCGCCCATGGCGGTAAAATCATCCTGCAAGGCATAGCTGTAGGCTATACGGCCATTACCGTAGGTTTTAATACGGCCCATGACCAATGAGGCAAGATGCAAGTATTCCAGTCTAAAGCTTTGATACACGTTAAGTGAGATAAGTGCTGGATCTGCACCCGCATCCACCAGCAAACTTGCAATTTCAAATGCCTCAGAATCGGCATTTTGATATTGGAAACTTCCGGTATCGGTTACGATGGCTGTAAGCAAGCAGATTGCAATATCGGGGGTAAGTGCCAGCTTACGATTAAGCGCAAACTCCGCAATCATGACCCCTGTTGCTGCCACCTCCGGACGAGACAAGCAAACATCACCCAAGGCGTCGTCACTGGGATGGTGATCGATAGTTACCCGCTTAACAGCACGCTCATAAATGGCCTGTGCCTCATTAAGACGTGAAGGATGCGGCAGATCGATCATGAAGAACAGATCGGGCGTACCCGTATACTGACAAGCAGGCACAAAGCGCTCTGACTGAGGCATAAAGCGATAAATCGAAGGAATGGGCTTATCGTCAGCCAAGAGATTTACAACTTCTTTACCAGGCCAAACACGCTCAATAAGCATAGCTAAGCCCAAGCCAGACCCCAAGGCGTCGCCATCGGGGTTGGTATGGGCGCAGATTACGATGGTTTGTGCCTCGTCAATGAGTTCGGCGATGGCATCAAACATTTTTGGCTGTGCAGAAAAAGATTCTGTGTAGTGAGGTGCCACTACTCATCTCCCTTATCGGCAGACGAGTTGGAGCTATCCACAACAGGATAACCCTCCTCGTCCTTCTCGACAGATAAGGTGGGAGGTACCTGCTCTAAGGCATGAGCAATACGGTCCGCCTCATCTGTGGTCTTATCAATAGTAAACGTAAGCTCTGGCGTAACACGCCAGCCCAAACTGTGGCCCAGCAAAGAACGAATCCGTCCCTTAGCACGATTAAACGCCGCAAGGGTCCTGTCATAGGACTCGGGCTCACAGCTTACATACACGCGCATGAACGAACGATCAACTGAGACTTCCACGCCCGTAATGGTTACGAGCTCCAGATCAGGATCAGAGATCTCAAACAGCAAAATGCTTGCGAGCTTTTCACGCGCTCTCTCATTAGTGCGCCTTGAGTTCTGATTTTGCTTCATAGTTACTCCTTATGCTGCCTGTGTCTTACTCAGTACGGGCAACCTGGACAATCTTGTATCCCTCAATCAGATCGCCGGGGTGAATGTCCTGGTAGTTCTCAAGACCAATACCGCACTCAAAGCCAGACTTAACGCTCTTCACGTCATCCTTAAAGCGACGCAGCGAGGCAAGCTTACCATCAAAGATAACAATACCATCGCGTACCAGGCGTACCTGGTCTTCTCGAGAAATTTCGCCCTCGATAATCATGCAGCCTGCAGCAATGCCAACCTTGGGTACTTTGAAGGTATCGCGAACCTCGGCAGTACCGGTCTGCACTTCCTGCTCGGTAGGCTTGAGCATACCAATACGCGCAGCATCAATATCTTCGATGGCCTTGTAGATAACGCTATAGGAACGAATCTCCACACCCTGGCGCTCCGCAGCTGCACGAGCCTTTGCCTCGGGACGAACTCCAAAGCCAATGATAATGGCGTTGGAGGCGTCTGCTAGAACAACATCGGTTTCCGTAATAGCACCAACTGCAGAGTGGATGGTGTTAATACGGACCTCAGATTGATCCATCTTATCCAAAGAATCCTGCAGTGCCTCAATGGAGCCCTGAACATCTGCCTTAATAATGAGGTTAAGCTCCTTTACCTCGGCATCTGCCATGGTGTCAAAGAGGTTCTCCAGCGTTACGTGCTTCACGCGATTTTGCTCCTCGATACGAGCCTTGAGGGCGCGCTGATCTGCCAGATCACGCGCATCACGCTCATCGGGGAACACGCGGAACTCATCGCCTGCCATAGGAACGCTTTGCAAGCCCAGAATTTCTACTGCGTCGGAAGGACCGGCCTCTGTAACGGTATGACCCTTGGAATCCACCATAGCGCGGACGCGACCAAAGGACATGCCAGCGACAAGAGCATCACCAACGCGCAGCGTACCACGGGTGACAAGAACGGTAGCAACAGAGCCACGACCACGATCAAGCTTGGCCTCAAGGACGTTGCCGGAAGCAAAGGTAGACGGATTGCCCTTAAGCTCCAAAACATCTGCTTCAAGCAAGATGGATTCAAGCAAGTCATCAATGCCAATTTTTTGCTTGGCAGAGATGTCTACAAACATGTTGGAGCCGCCCCACTCCTCAGGAATGACGCCATGCTCGGTAAGCTCTTGGCGTACACGAGTGGGGTCCGCACCGGGCTTATCGACCTTATTGACCGCAACAATAATGGGTACGTCCGCCGCCTTGGCATGGTTGATGGACTCGATGGTTTGAGGCATCACGCCGTCATCCGCAGCAACAATCAAAATAACGATATCGGTTACGCGAGCACCACGAGCACGCATGGCGGTAAAGGTCTCGTGACCAGGGGTATCAATAAAGGTAATGGTACGACCCTTGATCTTAACCTGCGATGCACCAATTGCCTGAGTAATGCCGCCCGCCTCACCAGCAGCAACGCCGGTGTGACGAATGGCATCCAAAAGCGAAGTCTTACCGTGATCGACGTGGCCCATAACCGTAACCACGGGAGGCCTGGGCTGCAAATCCTTGGGATCATCGTAGAAGGTAAAGGAATTCTCCTCTTCCTTGGACATAACCTTTACATCTACACCCAAGTCGTCCGCCACCAGCTCAATGAGCTCATCGGTCATAGACTGGGTCATCGTAAGGGGGGTACCCAGCAAGAACAGGCGCTTGATAATATCATTAGCGGATACGCCGAGAAGCTCTGCTAGCTCGGCTACCGTAGCACCCTGCGGCACCTTAACGGTATCGAGCTGAGACAGGTCTTGGTCGTTTGCCAGCGCTTGCTCAATGCGCGCTTGCTCGGCAGCCTCTTCGGCTTGCTTTTGACGACGCTCCTTGCGCTTCTTGCGGCGGCCTGTCGATTCCTTACTCGCCTCTTCAACAGCAGCACGAGCAGCAGCCAATACGTGATCGCGATTGTACTCTTCTGCCTCACGCGCCATACGCGTATAGCGATCCTCTTCCTGCTCATGACGAGCCTTACGGCTGCGACTGCGCTTGGAATTGGTGGGCTGAGCCTCGGCCTTAGCCTGAGCAGCAGCCACATCGTCCGGAGTGGTTTGCGCCGCAGCTGTAGGAGCAGCTTTACGACGGTTGTTGCGACGATTGGCTTGCTTCTTAGCAGCAGCCTGCTCCTTTTTGTTAGCGGACTCTTCGGCCTTCTGCTGCTCCAAAACCTTTTGCTGTGCCGTAATTTGATCCAGCAAGCTCATCATAGAGGGTACGGCCTTAGGAGCGGTATCCTTTACACGGTTCTTCTCAGCCTCTTCGGCAGCCTTACGCTGTGCCTCGGCCTTCTCGGCAGCAAGACGATCTTTTTCCGCCTGCTCGGCAGCACGACGCTGCTCTTCCTCGGCGCGCTCGGCAGCACGACGCTGCTCTGCAGCAATGCGCTCCTGCTCTGCCTTGGCCTTTGCAGCAGCTTCTTCCTCAGCCTTTGCCTGCTCTTCCGCAGCTTTGGCGGCCTCAATTTCTGCAGCGCGAGCTTCCATAATGGGAGCAAGCTTTTTGCGCACCATGAATAGGTACGCATCTTCCAATGAAGATGACGCAGAAGAAGCGGGGATCTTCATTTCCTTTAAGTGCCCCAGCATCTCTTTACTGGTCATGCCATATTCTTTGGCAAGGTCATGTACTCGAATTTTAGCCATAGACTCTACCTCTCTCACATCATAAACCTACAGGACAAAGCCCAGACTAAATCAAAGAATCTGGATCGTCGGAAACCTCAATATCAGCCATCGAAGTCATGCGATCATGAACGCCACAGAAGCGAGAGCCAGGACGAGCCATGTTGCGGCACTGAACACCGGCTGGAGAGACATACTCACAACGATGCTCTTCATCTTCCTCATCGAGAAGATCCTCTGCCTGCACAACGGGCTGTACTGGCATACCGGCCAATACATTAGCAGCCAACGATTCATTCTTAATATCAATGTGCAAACCGGTAAGGCGAGCAGCCAAACGGGCATTTTGGCCCTCTTTACCGATTGCCAAGGACAGCTGATCATCCGGAACAATAACGGTTGCATAGTTAGTCTCTGGGTCCACTACCACACGGCTGACCTTTGCGGGAGACAGCGCGTTTGCCACGCATTGTACCGGGTCATTGCTCCAAAGAACCACGTCAACGCGCTCACCATGAAGCTCACCTACCACAGCGCGAACACGGCTGCCCTTAGGACCAACGCAAGCACCTACGGGATCAAGGTGTTCATCTGCGGAATACACAGCTATCTTAGAACGAGCACCTGGCTCACGAGCAATAGAGCGAATCTCTACAATGCCATCGTAAATCTCAGGAACTTCTGCCTCAAAGAGACGACGGATCAGATCAGGATGGGTACGGCTTACCACAATGGAAGGACGTACATGCTCTCCACGGACAGGAGCTGCGGTGCTGGATGGATCGCGCACATCCACAATAATGGCCTTGAGACGCTGGTTGTGCACGTAGCGCTCCCCTGCAGGGCGCTCGTTGCGCTCCTCAGGATAACGACGCAGATCAAAATAAGGAAGCTCTGCCTCTACACCCTCGCGAATCTTTACGATCGTAAAGTCATTGGTGATCTGTAACACGGTGCAGTTAATGATGTCACCGATGCGCTCAGAAAACTCCTCGTAAATCTGCTGACGAGCAGCGTTGCGCACAATGTTGTTAATCTCAATCTTAGCATGCTGCGCCGCAATACGGCTGGTGTCCTCAGGAGTGACATCTACCTCGTCAAACTCGGTGTATAGACCGGTCTCATCATCCCACGACTCCTCACGAGGAACCAGTTTATACACATAAATCTTGCCTGTTGCACGGTCGATGGTTACCTTAGCACCATCAATCAGGTGCATAACATCTGCATAGCTCTTAGCCAAAGACTGCTCTAAGCGATCCAACAAATACAGCTGATCGATATGCTTTTCTTGACACAGCGCCATCAATGCTTCCATCATTTCTGATGCCATATTCTCCCCTAACTACTTTTTCTTGGATGAAGAAGACGAAAAATCAAAATCAGGTTTAATAGTGCAACGGCCAATCTCTTCCAGCGCAAATTCATAACGCTCGCCATCACACAACAGCACGACCTTCTCATGCTCCATGCCCACCAGCTCACCGGTAAAGCGGCGGCGACCTTCATGGGCGGTGGTATTCAGCGCTACGGTAGCGCCAGCAAAACGCTCAAAATCCTTAGCACGACGCAAAGGACGAGAAAGTCCTGGAGAAGAAACTTCGAGCGTAAAGGTGCCGGGGAAAGGATCAACCTCATCGATAAGTTCCCCGATCCAACCCGTATGAGCTGCTACCTCATCCAAAGAGATGGCTTGTGCCTCTGGGTCAAGATAATCAATGCGTACGCGTACGGTTGGGTTTTTAGTAGCTCCCACAACCTCTACGTCCACAATGTCAATGTTGTGCTGTTCTCCAGCTTGTTCCAAAGCCTCAAGAATGCCTGCAACAACTGCCTCGTTAGCCATAGCGCCCTCCTTTCTGTATACATACAAGAAAGAAGCGGGGCCGGACGTGCACCCCACTTCTTTAGCAGTAAAACTTCACTATCTTGAGCAACTATACTACAAGAAAGCCGCCCGTGCAAGCTAGCTTACGGTGTACGACGGTACATCCATTTGTGGATCATAAAACGCGGTGAGCTTTCTTTCTTTATTAAAGCTCAAAGTTGCCGTATGAGTATCCGTAGAGCTCACCCCTGCGTACTCCTCACCTAAAACAGACCAATCCCAGCGTACCGTAACCGAAGCGCTTACCTGGCCCTTCTCGTTTCCACGTAAGTTGTCGATACTTACCAGCGTACGAGGTAAGGTTCCCAAACGAGTATCCACACCTGCAGGCAACGACTTACCGTTTTTGACAAACGCATAATACACATCTTTGTTAGAAGCTAAGGCGGCGGACCTACCGCCTATAGTGATGGAACTATCCACATACTGCTTGATGGTTCCGCCACAGGCATAGCCATCAGCTGCTGGGCTTCCACTATACACAGCACCGAGAATTGCTTTAGCAGCATCCTCAATGGTTTTGATATGCCCTTTTGTAACAGAAATGGTAATGACCGCATCTTTTTCTACGGCAGTCCCAACGACCGGATCTGCTGCGACAACAACTCCTTCTTTTTGGTCTGCTTGAGCAGCTACGTAAACGACCTTGGCTTTAAGCTGCGCCATACTTAACAAATTAGTGGCATCCGCCTCTGATTTATCAAGGACATCGGGTACCGTACGCTTCTTTGATACCTCAACCGTAATCTTATTTTTGGAGGATGCCTTGTTACCAGCAGCTATGTTTGCAGAAAGCACGATGTTCTCATCACCGTCGTCTATGACATCTACAAACTCATAGCTCAGCCCGGCTTCATCCAGCAGCTTTTTGGCTTCATCTTTTGATTTGCCGACAATATCAGGCATGGTTCGAGCTTTGGAAACCACCAGCTTGATGGTGGCACCTGGCGCAATCCTATCGGTATAGTTGGGACTCATACTGAGGACAAACCCTGGCTCACCATCATCAAATTCTTCTGATGTCTCTACGATAAACCCTTTTTGCTCCAAAGCGGCTTGTGCACGCTCAAGACGCCAGCCAACCACATTGTGAGGTGTCACTCCCCCGCACGCCTGCAAATGCCACAGAACAAAAACAATACCAGCAAGCGCAAGCACAAAAATAGCTATACCAAAGGTTTTGCTACGACCGTCCCAAGGATGGCTCATACGCTGGATGGCAACAGAATCTCGCAAAAGGTTTTTTCGTTCTTCTGCGCGCTTTGCCCCTTCTGCCACATCGGGAATGTCAGATAGGTTGGCAAGACTATGTCCACATTCAGGACAACGAACAGGAAGTATGCCATCTCCAAGATCATGAGAGCAATTTGGACACAACATACTTCCTCCGTTACATACTATGTACTACCGCTGATTACTTTGCTACAAAGTTTACCAGCTTATTAGGCACAACTATTACCTTAACAACCTGTTTTCCGGCAAGTAGTTCAGAAACTGCCTCTTGGGCCTGCTGCTGCATTTGTTCCTTAGTGGCATCCGTGGCAATGGCAATACGTGCACGTACTTTACCCATAATCTGTACAACAATCTCTTGCGTTGCAGCAATAGCCTGCTGTTTGTCAAACTCAGGCCACTTCTCATCATACACCGAGCCACTCAGGCCAAATGCCTCATGGTACAGCTCTTCTGCCCAATGAGGACAAATGGGTGCCAGCATGGCCACAATATCTCGAGCAACCCGTGCGCACAAAGCCGCATCGCGACTTTGAGGAGCCTCTTGAGTATCTACCAGATATTTGCTTGCAGCATTAACAAGCTCCATGACCGCAGAAATAGCCGTGTTAAACTGCCCTCGATCATAGTCATTGGTGCAGCGAATACCAAGCTCATGCAGACAGCGATTGAGCTCCAAAGCCTTGCTATCCAGACAATCCAGCCTCAGCTCTGCATTAAAGTCTGCGGACTGCGTGAGGCCCCACACCACGCGCCAAGCACGCTTGATAAAACGATTGGCACCTCCAACAGCTTCTTCGTCCCAGTCAAAGTCCTTCTCGGGAGGAGCGATAAACAAAATGGCAAGACGCATAGTATCCGCGCCATATGGATCAATAACGCTTGAGGGAGGAACAACATTGCCCTTTGACTTAGACATGGTATCGCCATTGGCATCCTTAACCATGCCCTGGGTAAGCAGGTTGGTAAACGGCTCGTCTACATCCACCATGCCTAAGTCGCGTGCAACCTTAGTCCAGAAGCGAGAATATAGAAGGTGTAAAATCGCATGTTCAATACCGCCGATGTAGTTATCTACCGGCATCCAATGATTGACCTTCTCACGCGCGTAGGGCAACTCGGTGTTATGAGGATCGGTATAGCGCATGTAATACCAGCTTGAGCACGTGAAGGTATCCATGGTATCCGTAATACGCTTGGCGGGCTTGCCACATACCGGACAGACTGTCTCATAGAATGCGGCGTTTTGTGCCAGGGTTTCTCCAGCGCCCAAATCCAGATTTTGAGGGAGCAAGACGGGAAGATCCTTTTCTGGAACAGGAACATCACCACAATCATCACAGTGAATCATGGGAATGGGATTGCCCCAATAGCGCTGGCGAGAAATTAACCAATCGCGCAGGCGGAACTGGACCTTAGGTCGGCCACAGTCATGCTGCTCAAGCCATGTGGTAATAGCCTCTACCGCCTCGGAATGCTTGCCACCCTTAAGCCCAGTAAATTCACCGGATTGAATGAGATAGCCCTCAGTAGCCATCGCGCTATCCCAATCTACCGAGGTTACGCGCAGGTCTTTCTCATCCTTGAGCTGCTCATACAGCGGATCATCCTTTGTACAAATAATGGGTGCAATGTCTAAGCCATACTTTTTTGCAAAGTCAAAGTCGCGCTGGTCTCCGCAGGGAACACCCATAACAGCACCGGTGCCATAGTCCAGCAGGACATAGTTGGCAACCCAGATAGGTGCAAGACGACCATTGACAGGATTGCTAACATAACGGCCGGTAAACACGCCGTTCTTCTCTAAGCCAGAACCCTGACGATCAACGCTGGAAATCTTTTCTGTTTCTGCCTTAAGCTTGCGATACGCATCCTCGTACTGTGTGCCGGCGACCAACTGTGCCGCAAGCTCACTTTCTGGAGGAAGCACAATAAAGCTGGTGCCAAAAACGGTATCTGCACGCGTAGTAAAGACGGTAATTTTCTTATCAGTAGGGGTCACACCATCTACATCTACCAACGTAAAGTCTATTTCTGCACCCTCAGAGCGACCAATCCAATTGCGCTGTTGAGCCTTTACATTTTCTGGCCAGCCCTCAAGCGTATCCAGATCATCCAACAGCTCCTGGGTATAGTCCGTAATCTTGAGGTACCACTGAGAAAGATTGCGCTTCTCAGGAATAGAACCGCAGCGCCAACACACACCATTTACTACCTGCTCGTTTGCAAGCACAGTCTTGCACTGAGGGCACCAATTAACTGGACTGGTGGCTCGATACGCCAAGCCCTTCTCCCACATCTTAATAAACATCCACTGACCCCAGCGATAGTACTCGGGATCACAGGTGTTAAAGAGGCGGTCGTAATCATACGAGAAACCCATACGATGCATGGTCTGCACCGCTTGAGCAATGTTTTGATAGGTCCACTCAGCCGCCTGGGTGTTATGTTTAATGGCAGCATTTTCTGCAGGAAGACCAAAGGCATCAAAGCCAATGGGATGTAGCACATCATAACCACGCATGTGTGCCTGACGCGCCATAGCATCACCAATAGAATAGTTGCGTGCATGGCCCATGTGCAGGTCACCCGAAGGATACGGGAACATTTCCAGCACATACTTTTTGGGACGATCCGATTTATCAGAAGCCTTAAAGGTTTTCTCGGTCTCCCATACCTTTTGCCATTTAGCTTCAATCTCCTTGGCGTCATACCAAGGGATGGTGGAATTCTTTTCATCTGGTGTGCTCGTGTCTGTCACGTGTACTCCCCTCATACTGGTTAGATAGCTATAAAGTTTAACCCAGTTTTAAATAAATAAAAACGACACCTCAAAGCTTTGAAGTGTCGTTACGCAATTATTACGAACTAGTTCTTATGCTCCCGATAAGAGCGAGAAGCTCTGGTGGGGTTACTCTGCCCTATGAGCGGAAGTTATTCTCGGCAGGACTGTCTTTGAGCATAACATCATGTGCGCCGCCCTCTACCAAAGAGGTTGCAGAGACCAAGGTAATCTTTGCCTTTTCGCGCAACTCTGCCAAATCAAGGGCACCACAGTTGCACATGGTAGAACGTACTTTGGTAAGCGAACCATCCACGTTGTCCTTAAGCGGACCTGCATACGGAACATAGGAATCTACACCCTCAACAAAGGAAAGCTGCTTTTTGGAGCCGCCCAAATCGTAACGTGCCCAATTGCGCGCACGAGCAGAGCCTTCGCCCCAGTATTCCTTCATGTAAGAGCCATTGACATTAACGCGACGCGTTGGAGACTCATCAAAACGAGCAAAGTAACGACCAAGCATCAAGAAATCTGCGCCCATGGCAAGCGCAAGGGTCATGTGGTAGTCATAAACAATGCCGCCATCGGAACAAACGGGAACGTAGACACCTGTTTCCTCATAATACTCATCACGAGCACGGCAGACATCAATCAAGGCAGAAGCCTGTCCGCGACCAATACCCTTTTGCTCACGAGTAATGCAGATGGAACCGCCGCCAATGCCAACCTTAACAAAGTCTGCACCGCACTGTGCCAAATAACGGAAGCCTTCCGCATCCACCACGTTACCCGCGCCAACCTTTACGCGGTCACCATAGTGCTCGCGAATCCAGTCCAGCGTAAGCTTTTGCCATTCCGAGAAGCCCTCGGAGGAGTCAATGCACAAAACATCTGCACCGGCTTCCACCAGCAGAGGAACACGCTCGGCATAATCGCGGGTATTGATGCCAGCACCAACAATGTAGCGCTTATGCTCATCGAGCAGCTCTTCCGGACGAGCCTTGTGGGAATCATAATCCTTGCGGAACACCAAAGAGCACAGGTTACCGTTCTTATCGACAATAGGAAGCGTGTTGACCTTGTTGTCCCAGATGATATCGTTGCATTCCTTCAAAGACACGCTGGGATCTGCCGTTACACACTCAGATGCGGGAGTCATAAACTCGCTCACCTTAAGGTTACGATCATCTCGAGAAACCCGGTAATCACGGCTGGTTACAATACCGCAGAATTTACCAAAGGGCTGTCCATCCTCGGTAACCGGCATGGTGGTGTGGCCGGTAGTATCACGTATATCCAGCACATCCTGAAGCGTCATTGCAGGCGTAAGGGTGGAGTCAGAAATAACAAAGCCAGCCTTGTAAGACTTAACCTCACGTACCATGGAGGCCTCATCCTCGGGGGTTTGAGAGCCATAAATAAAAGAAATGCCGCCTTGCTGTGCTAAAGCGATAGCAAGACGGGGACCGGAAACAGCCTGCATAATGGCGGAAACCATAGGAATATTCATGGTGATAGCCGATTGCTCACCACGCTTGAACTTAACGAGCGGCGTCTTTAAAGAGACGTTAGCAGGGACATTTTGCGACGAGGAATAACCAGGGACTAAAAGGTATTCGGAAAAAGTGTGAGACTCCCCCTCGAAAAACGTTGCCATATAAGCTGCTCCCCCTTCATTTCTGGCGACCCATAGGCCGCAGGTTTAGTAGTTTGAACGATTGTAACGCACTCTCTGAACTTTATGACTGAGCTGATTCAGAAGACCGTGCCTCAGCTTTGGTATTCACAACGTCGTCAAACGAAACGGCGATTGTATGCTTTGTGGGTACCCATTCGACCTTTTTAAACAGGGCTGCAACCGTAATAGGAATATAGGTCATCATGAATAGCGGGAAGGTAAACAGGTTGGTAATGATCTTTATCTTCTTATCGCAATGGATATGCTTGTACTCCGTAATGGTGGTGAGAAGCCCCAAGAGAAAGAATACGCTGTACATAGAGGTAAAGGTCATAACCAACGAGCCAGATGCCATGGCAATTTCATTGGTCTTTGCCAAAAATCCACTGGATAAATTGCCCACTATTAAATAGGTTGCATTCACAAAGAAGGACAACAGCGTCAAAATCATGCCAGGGGCAATGGTCATCATCATATCGTATGAGCTAAATTTACGAGCCCCAATGCCACGTAGCAAGTCTTTCCAATATGAGAAGAATACCTGGTAAAATCCCTTAGTCCAGCGCATACGCTGAATCCATGACGCCTTAAACGTAGTGGGTTGCTCATCAAAAAACTCTGCCGGCGCATAGCCAATGCAAATATCATGTGCAGCACAAAAGGTGGAAAACTGAATATCTTCCGTAAGGGTATGGAAATCCCATCCATGCATGCCACGAATAATCTTCTCAGACACCATCCAGCCAGAGCCGGAAACAGCACAGCTGGTATGGCTTTGCATGCGCGCATTGTTAAGGAATTTCCCCTCGCGCAAATACCAGGTAGCATATCCAGCAGAAATCCAGTTAGAATCAAAGTTCTTGGAATTGCGATAGCTCGTAGAAACCAAGTAGCCCATATCAAAGACCTGGTTCATGATGCTTACGTAATCAGGAGAAGCGATATTATCGGCATCAAAAATAAAAAATGCCTCAAACTTGTTGCCATACTCATTAAGAATGCGGTTAAACCCGTAATCCATAACCCAGCTCTTGCCCTTGCGTGCAAGGTCATTGCGCTCATACACCACCGCTCCCGCCTCGCGGGCAACGCGGGCGGTATCATCGGTACAGGCATCCGCTACAACAAAGGTCTCAATATATTGAGCAGGATAATTTTGGTTCTTGATAGAGCGTACAAGATTGCCGATCACTTCTTCCTCATTGTGAGCTGCAATAAAAAACGCGTATGTATGCTGCTTTTTTGCAGGCGGCAGTTTGACATCGCCCTTAATAAGTACCCGAATAATAAAGAAAAATTGATAAAGATAGGCAAAGGTATAAAACAAAAACAAGATGCCATTAAACAACACAATGGGTGTAATGGCCATGTGATTAAACTCGTACACTACCCTATCCAATCGTGCGTAAAGAGTTGTGGAATGATTTTCTCACCCACCTCAGACCTACCAAGTGAGCGATCTTGTATTGATTGTAGAGGAGTCACCAAATCAATGGGCAAGCAATCGGCTATCTCTATGGTCTCTCCCGAAACGGGGTGGGAAAAGCTGATATGCCAAGAATGCAAGAATTGCCTATTGAGGTTGAGATTTCTTTGCAAGCTACCCCTGCCATACAGTGGATCTCCCACCACCTGATGGCCAATATGACGCATGTGTACACGGATTTGATGCGTCCGCCCCGTGTACAAATGACACTCCAATAAGGAATATCCCTCATCTTTGGGTCCCGCTTCAAAACGCTCAAGCGTGCGAAACGTGGTAATGGCTTCTCGTGCCATGGGATCATCGGAAACCGTCATGGACAGGCGATTGCGGGTAGAGCGGGCGATGCCCGTCACAATAGTGCCTTTCTCCATGGAAACATAGCCTTGCACCAAAACGATGTAGCGACGATCCAGCGTGCGCAGGCGAATCAAATCCTGTAGATACTTTTGGGTTGCATCGTCTTTGGCAGCGACCATAAGGCCCGAGGTATCCATGTCTAAACGATGCACAATACCTGGTCGGTCATCTCCTTGTAGCAGTCCCAAATGATCATAGCCACAGTGGGCGACAAGGGCATTGGCAAGAGTATCATCCACATGACCAGGACTGGGGTGGCAAACCAAACCGGCCTGTTTGGACAGCACGATAAGATACTCATCTTCAAAGCGAATATCCAGATCTATATACGGATTGGGACGCAAGACACCGGTATTTTGCTCCTCTGGCGCGTCATAACATACATAAATACGATCACCCAGCACAACGCGCTCAGACTTGTTCTGAGCAACGGTGCCATTGATGGTTACGGCACCAGCTTCTATCAGTTTGACGCAGGCAGAGCGTGAAGCAAAGTTTCCTGCTTGCGTAATAAAAGTATCAAGGCGCTGACCATCGGTTGCGGGGTCTACCAAAAATTCAAACCTTTGGCTGGCCATTATGCTTGTCCTTGTTCAGAGGATCCATCGTGGGCATCACGGCTTGTGTCAGAGGCCAACACCGCGCCATCGGCGCGCTGCACCAACAAAAAGGTCCCAATAATGCCACAGCTAACGGCAATGTCTGCCAGGTTAAAAATCGGAAAGTTAATAAATTCTGTAGCGAGAAAATCTGTAACAGCGCCAAAGACCACACGGTCAATAAGGTTACCTATACCGCCGCCACACACCACGCCCAGACCAAGAACTACACTCAAAGGGAGGCGTTTATCGAGAAGTACCCACAAATAGGCAGCTATCACGACAGCAAGTGCAAAGAGCACAAACACCCAAGATGCACCTTCTCCAATGCTAAAAGCAGCGCCCTTGTTTTGCACCAGCACTAAACGTATAACGCCTGGCAACAAGGGCTGAGGACCAGCAGCAAGATACTGGCGCATATACGCCTTGCTGAGTTGGTCCAGCGCAACAACCGCACAGACCACCGCTGTCATAATAAACAGTTTGGTCCGTGCGGTCATTCGTGCACCAGGCGTTGATGTTTTTGTCAATTTACTCATTCACTGAAGCGATGGTATCGTGGCAGCGGTGGCACAGACCATCCTCACCTACAGTACGCCAATTCCAACAACGGGGACACTTATCGCCGTGCGCTGGAACAACGTCACAGGTAAGCTCGTCGCCCACATGAATGCATACGTCAGAGCAGACAAACGACTCCGCCAGATCCACCTTATGAGCAACAATCAGATCATACAAATCTTGTGTCAGCGTGAGCTCTGCGCGAGTAGCCTGAGTGGTCTTCTCGGTAATAACACCGGCAGCCAATGCGGCATCATAGGCACGAGTATAACTGCTGCGAGCAGCGCTCACGGCAGCATATACGGGCAAGTATGCTTGGTACTGCTCTTTTGCTAAGGGAGCCTCAAACCAGTCAAGCAGTGCTGCATGGGTCTGGCCGTCACGTAAAGACTCGGGCAAGAAGTCCATAACTTCATCAGTGGTGTATGCCAAGATGGGCTGGAAATCATGAACGAGCATGCCAAGGATATAAGACCAGGTAGTAAGGGCACTCTTACGCTCAAAGGAATCCTTGCCACCACAGTAAGTACGATCCTTAGTGGCATTGAGGTAATCATTGGAAAGCTCGGTGATGATGTAGTCATACAGTGTGCGGTATACCACGTTAAAGCGATAATTCTCGTATGCCTCGGACACAATGCTGTGAACTTCACACATACGAGCGAGCGCGAGCTTATCGTTAGGAAGCAGCTCATCTACGGCAAGGCCATCAGACGCAAGGTCAAACTGACCCTCAAGCTCACCCAGCAAAAAGCGGATGGTGTTGCGAATCTTACGATAGGCATCGCCTACGTGGGACAGAATGTCATTGTCGCAGGCCACATCCGTAGAGGTATCCACCGAAGCAACCCACAGACGCAAAACATCTGCACCCTGTGTATCACACACCTTGTTGGGGTCAATAACATTGCCCAAAGATTTAGACATCTTGCGACCATTGCCATCCAGGGTAAAGCCCTGAGACACAATGGCCTTGTAAGGAGCTTTACCATAAGCCCCTACAGAGGTCATAAGGGAACTCATAAACCAACCGCGGTGCTGGTCAGAACCCTCAAGATACATATCTGCTGGGAAGTGCAGGTTCTTACGATGCTTGCATACCGCCGTATGGCTCACGCCAGAATCCCACCAGACATCCAAGATGTCAGTGTTGGGCTTAAGGTGGTGGCCTCCACACTGAGGACAGGTCTGTGCGTCACCCAGATAGCTTGCAGGATCATCGGTAAACCAAGCATCAGAACCCTTTTGACGGAACAGCTCAATGACACGATCAAGCGTTGCATCATTTATGACCGTCTCGCCGCAGTCCGCACAGGTATACGCAGGAATTGGTACACCCCAGTTACGCTGGCGAGAAATACACCAGTCTGGGCGACCCTCGACCATAGATCCAATGCGATTACGAGAATGTGCAGGATAAAACGTTACGTGAGATAATTCATCCGTTGCCTTTGCACGCAATCCAGTCTTGTCCATAGAGACAAACCACTGATCCGTTGCACGGAAGATAACTGGATTTTTACAACGCCAACAGTGAGGATAGCTGTGAGAGATGTCTTCATACATGATAAGAAGCCCATGCTCATCCAGCCACTGAATAATAACGGGATTGGCCTCATTGACTTCCATACCGCTAAAGGGGCCGCCGGTACCTAGGCTCTCACCTTTGTAGAAGTAGCCATCATCGTCCACTGGCATAACAAGCTGGATATCAAAGCGTTGACCAGCGTTATAGTCATCCACACCATGACCAGGAGCGGAGTGAACGACACCCGTACCGTCATCAAGCGTAACGTAGTCTGCATAGATAAACTTGCCACGGATGCCCTGATCGCCAAAGATGGGTTGCTTGTACTCGTTGCCCGCAAGCTCAACGCCTGTGCGAGACCACAGCGTACCGTCCTGGTTGTGAACCAGCTCATAGTTGGTATAGCCAAAGCGCTCAGCGTTTTTAGCAACCAACGCCTCTGCCATAAGTTCAACGCATCCATCAACCTTGATGGCAACATAGCTGGCCTCTGGATGAAGGATGACGGCCATGTCGGCAGGCATAGTCCAAGGGGTGGTAGTCCAGATATCTACCCAAATAGTGCCAGCATGGGCTTCAAGACCCTCGGGAGTCGTAGTAAGTTCAAAGCGTACAAAGATTGCAGGAGAGATCTCATCACTGTATTCAATCTCTGCCTCAGAAAGTGCGGTGTGGCAATGGCTGCACCAGTGTACCGGCTTACTCCCCCGATATACAGCTCCATTATCAAAAATGGCCTTAAAGATCTCTATGTCAGTAGCATCATAGTCATGCACATAAGTGAGATAAGGATTGTCCCACTCGCCCAAAACGCCTAGACGCTTAAATCCTTGGCGCTGGGTATCTACCTGCTCCACCGCCATTTTACGGCACAGCTCACGGATCTTCTCGACAGGAAGCTCGTTGAACTTGGCAGTACCAAGCATCTCTTCAACCTTATGCTCAATGGGCTGACCATGGCAGTCCCAACCAGGAACATACGGCGTTTGGTAACCGCGCATAGACCAATAGCGATTGATGATGTCCTTAGAAATCTTGTTCTGAGCATGACCAAGGTGAATTGGACCATTTGCATAAGGAGGGCCATCATGAAGAACAAACTTTTCGTGTCCTTCATTCTTTTTGAGCAATTGCTCATACACACCCTCTTCATCCCAAGCACGACGGCGCTCAGGCTCACGAGAAGCCAAGCTTGCACGCATAGGAAAACCAGTGTTTGGAAGATTCATTGTCTTCTTATACTCGTTTGCCACTCAAGTACCCCTTTTCGTACCGCGTAAAAGAAGAACCTGCACCACACAGGTTCTTCTGGTATGCACATGAATGCATAGATATAAATAGCAATGATAGCATGCTTGTTTAGTGAGCAGACTCAGGACTTTGTGAGCTATAAGACCACACAAACAAGTCTCCATGAGTCTGGGTTCCAGAGCCAAGATTTTCCACCTTATGGGCTACAACCTGCTTGCCGGAATGCTCTTGTAAATAGGTGGTAAACAGCTGAGCCTGCTCTTCAGAACCCACAATCTGGAAGGTATCCGAATCCAAAAAGTGTAAATACAACCCATCAAGCGGGACACCCTGACGAGCAAGCAGCTCATCCCAAGTACCCGTGTATTGCTCGTATCCAGCAATAGGCAAGATGTTGTTGGGAAACTCCCATTTTTCAATCTGTACCACATCCATATTAAGGATGACGCCTTGGTTGTGAGCAAATACGATCACTTTAGAAGGATTATTAGCTACGTAGCGCGTGGCATTTTTACTCACCTCTACCGACAACGAGCGCTGATTGGGCTGCGCATAGACACGCTCAACAAACCCAGCAATTCCTACGAGTGCGAGAATTGCTATGCACACCACAGCCCAAACACGAGCACCAAAGGCGCTGACCGCATTTGAACTGTCAGCCGTATTAGAAGTGTCAGTCGTGCTCGAAGCGTTAGCTGTATCTGAATGCATATATGAAAGTACTACCAAGGCAAAAAGGGCAACTATAAATGCGGGAAGTATGACTTGCATTTTTGGACGGGCTCGCAAGAAAAGAAGCAGAAATTCAAGCAACAGCATACTGGGCACGCCAGCAGCTAAGAGACGAGCAGAGCGTGTGCGTATACGGCACAGCCAAACCACCATTGCTGCAAGAAATGCTATCAAGACCACTAAGCCAAACACAAAGACAGAAAACGCCTTACGAGCTAAAAGTGCAGAAATAAAAATGCCGACCCCATATTTTTGCACCTGCTCGCTCAGCATATGGAGCGTATCAAAACTAAAGGTGGAGGTATCAGCAAACAAAAACTCATAGATCATGTTTACATCATTTTGAGAAACGGTAGGTTCAAGCTTCTGTACCGTCTGAGAACTGAGTGGTGGGTAGTCTGCGATGGACCGCGCAGTTGTGGACATTTGATTGTACTGAGTCCAGCCAGAAGTATGGTCTTTGGAATACAGCCCACTTGCAGCAGGAATGACCAGCATAAGGACTACCACAAGGACCATAACCATACTTTTTGCATTGCGGTTGCAGCACAAACACCACAGTAAAAAGGGCACAAGCAACAAAACGGCTGCCACGGCTGATTCCAAACGAAGCCCGGCTCCGGCAAAAATAAGCACATAGCCCACAACATCAGAAAGCGTAATCCAGGTTGCCGGTTTCTTAAAAGCGCCGCGCACCAACAACAAACTGATGCCTGCGCCAACGCTCAGGAATGCAACTGCCGTATAGGTAAAATAAATACAACTTATAATCTCTCCTACCACTAAGGCAACCATAAGTAGTACCTTAATCTGGAGAGGAGACGAGCGCTTAAGTGTCAGATAATACAGTGTTGTAAATGCAGCTACGATAAGCCCGCACAACGAGGTTAAAAACCAAGGGATAGCAGGGACTATTTGATATAAACCATATATTGGTGCAGAAAACGTAATTGATGAGTACGGCATAAGGCCATGAGAGTCACCCATAAATGCACCGCGCGCATATAAAGCCTGTACAAAGTCATCGGGGGTTGCATACTTGGGCATCTGCACCATAAAGATAAGGAACAAAATACCCAATGCTCCTATAAGCGAAATCCCCAATATGCCAGCGCTAAAATCTGAGGATTGAGCGCTGTTTGTCTCACACTGATCATCCAAGGTTGTTGGTGATGCCATATGGCGTATAACCATACTTCCTCCTTGCGGCAATAAACCGTATAGTTTTGTACATAAACCCTTGTACGCAAACATGTGTACTCAAGTGTACTTAAACACTTTTTGAGCCGTGAACATACCTCTTATTGTCTACGACTCTCTAGTACATTTAAATATTTTTTTCAGAAAATTATTTTATGAATAATACGTCGGGGATTCATGAATATATTTTGTCCATCATACGCCTACCTAAGCCTTAGCCCCGCCCGACGGCACCGCCCGTACAATCAAAGCAAGGTACGCCATAGTGATGCATAAAAACCAGCTATTTGTAGCCACTACCAAAGGGAGCAGTGCTGTGCAGCACCAAAGAGCAGAACAGTATTACGATAAA
This sequence comes from Atopobium minutum 10063974, assembly GCF_000364325.1. Lineage (NCBI taxonomy): Bacteria > Bacillati > Actinomycetota > Coriobacteriia > Coriobacteriales > Atopobiaceae > Atopobium > Atopobium minutum. The sequence continues at coordinate 867,939 of NZ_KB822533.1, read as the reverse complement.
AAGTACCTCAACCTCCTTTCTGAACAATTTCCCACGTCACAAGCCGTGTATACCGAAATCATCAATCTGCAAGCCATTCTCAATCTGCCTAAGGCAACCGAGCACTTTATGAGTGATGTACACGGAGAAGCGGAGGCCTTCGAGCACATCCTCAACAACTGCTCAGGCGTTATCCGCGAGCGCGTCCGAGCCATTTTTAGACATGAGCTCACGGCCACAGAACAAGACGATCTTTGTACCCTGATTTACTACCCGCGTGAAAAACTCTCGTTTATGGACGAGAAGGACAACGAGTGGTATTACAACACGCTGCTGCAGCTCGTCCGCATTGCTCGGCATCTTTCCAGCATTTACACTCGCTCCAAGGTGCGCAAGGCGCTCCCACAACCCTATGCGTATATCATTGATGAGCTTTTGCGTGCCTCTTCCATTGGGGAGGAGAGCCGCCATGACTACCATGTACACATCATAGAATCCATCATTGCCACCGGCTCTGCCAATGACTTTATCGTCTCTTTGTCCGCGCTCATTAAACGCCTGGCCGTGGACCATCTGCACATCGTCGGTGACCTCTTTGACCGCGGTGCGCATGCCGACAAAATCATCGATCGTTTGATGTCCTACCATTCCCTGGACATCCAATGGGGCAACCATGACATCTGCTGGATGGGAGCAGCCGCAGGCTCTGATGCCTGTATTGCTTCGGTTGTGCGCAACAACATCCGCTACAACTCCTACGAACTTCTCGAGCGTTCCTACGGAATTTCTCTGCGTGAGCTCGCGCTATTTGCCGAGAAAACCTATCGAGCAGATGACGTTATTACTCCCATCAATAAGGCCATTGCCGTCATGCTCTTTAAACTGGAAGGTCAGCTCATTAAGCGCAGTCCGGACTTTGCTATGACAGACCGCCTCTTCTTGGACAAGATGGACCTTACAGCTGGTACTGTACAGGTTGGTGGCAAAACCTATGACCTTATCACCACGGACTTCCCCACTATAGACCCCACAGACCCCTACGCTTTGTGTGCAGAAGAGCGTGACATTATGCAGGGCTTGCGTAAGTCCTTTAGAGAGTCAGAGCGCCTGCAAAAGCACATCAACTTTTTGTACGAACATGGCTCGCTGTACTTAACCTACAACAACAACCTGCTGCTTCATGGCTGCATCCCGCTGCACCTGTATGGCAGCTTTAGGCCGGTTACCTGTGCGGGCAGACACTATGCCGGCAAGGAATACCTGGACTTTTGCGATCGTATTGCACGACGCGCATGGCATGAGCATGATCAGGCTGCACTGGACTGGATGTGGTATTTGTGGTGCGGCAAGTACTCCCCTCTCTCCGGCCGTGTCGTAAAAACCTTCGAGCGAAGTTTTATTGCCGATAAAAGCTCTTGGGTAGAGCCCCAAGATGCCTATTACAATCTGACCGAATCCTCTCATGTATGTGAGCGCATATTGGCAGAATTTGGCCTGGTTGGCCCCCATTGTCACATCATTAATGGACACACCCCGGTAAAGACCATTAAGGGCGAGAAGCCCCTTCGCGCGCAGGGAAAACTGCTTGTTATTGATGGTGGTTTCTGCAAGGCCTACCACGCCAAAACGGGCATTGCTGGCTACACCCTTATTGCAAGTGCCTATGGCATGCGCATAAAGGCTCACCGCCCCTTCCAAGGCGTTACCTATGCACTGGTAAACAACGCGGATATTGAGTCGGACGATGATAGCTTTGAGCGAGAAGAAAAACTTCTCAAGATTGCCAATACCGATATTGGCGCTTCCATTGCCACACGCATTGAAGCACTTGAAGCGCTGTTGTTTGCCTATCGTATGGGAGAAATTGCAGAGCACTAAGCGCAAAGCTCACCGTGCATACATAATCAAAATGTGTACGTATGAACTACCATGCTAAGGGGTATTTTCCTATCATTGTTGCTGCTCATGCTCTAAGAGAGGAAGTACCTAATGGAAATGAACAAGCGCAAAAAGCATCAATCGATGTTGTTGTATGCGCTTCTGGCAGCGGCTGTAATTTTTGCTCTCAATTCTGCGTTTTCCAGCATGCGCTCGGGCAACGCTATCCAGACAAGTTACAGCGAGTTTTCTACCATGCTTAACAATGGGAGCGTTACCTCGGTAAAGCTCAACACCAATTCTGGTGAGCTGTTTTACACCGCTTCCAAAGATAATAAGGAACAGGACTTTGTAACCACACAGTTCCCTGGCGATACCTCATTGGTAGAAACCCTTAACCGGAAGGGCGTCAAGTATTCTGCCACCACGCAAACCAATGATTCCCAAACGCTTATCATCTACTACCTTGTTACCACCATCCTGCCTCTCATTCTTATGATTGCTGCAGGTATTTGGCTTAATCGTAAGCTCAAAAAGGCAATGGGTGGAGATAACTCCATGACCTTTGGCGGCAATCCCTTTGGAGGCGGCCCCTTTGGCGGCGGTTTGGGTAAATCTGGTGCCAAGGTGGTTAATGGCGAGGAAACCGGAGTTACGTTTAAAGATGTTGCTGGCCAAGATGAGGCCAAGGAATCGCTTGCGGAGATCGTAAGCTTCCTGGAAAACCCTGGTAAATATTCTGCTATTGGCGCAAAGCTTCCCCACGGTGCTTTGTTGGTAGGCCCTCCAGGAACGGGCAAAACCCTGCTTGCTAAAGCGGTTGCGGGCGAGGCAAACGTTCCGTTCTTTTCCATCTCTGGCTCTGAATTTGTGGAGATGTTTGTTGGACGCGGTGCCGCTAAGGTCCGTGACCTCTTTAAACAGGCCAATGAAAAGGCTCCCTGCATCGTCTTTATCGATGAGGTAGACACCATTGGTAAGCGTCGTGACGCCGGTCTTTCCACCAACGACGAGCGCGAGCAAACCCTCAACCAGCTCCTTACCGAGATGGATGGCTTTGACAATCACAAGGGCATTGTTGTGCTTGCGGCAACCAACAGGCCAGACTCCCTCGATCCCGCCCTGTTGCGTCCTGGACGTTTTGATCGCCGTATTCCGGTAGAGCTCCCTGACCTTGCGGGTCGTATTTCCATCCTTACGCTGCACTCCAACGATGTAAAGATGGAGCCCGGCATAGACCTTGATGTTATTGCTCGTTCAACCCCTGGTGCTTCGGGTGCAGACCTTGCTAATATCATCAACGAGGCAGCCCTGCGCGCGGTTCGTATGGGTCGTATTCGCGTAACCCAAGAGGATGTCCAGGAATCCGTAGAAGTGGTCATTGCTGGCGAGAAGCGCAAATCCACCGTACTCTCCGAACATGAAAAGCAAATTGTTGCCTATCATGAGATTGGTCACGCAATTGTTGCGGCGTCTCAAAAGGGTACCGCTCCCGTGCAGAAGATTACGATTGTTCCTCGTACCTCTGGTGCTCTTGGCTACACCATGCAGGTAGAAGAGGATGAAAAATTCCTCACTACCCGCGAGGAAGCCGAGAATAAAATTGCCGTTTTGTGTGGCGGTCGTGCAGCAGAGGAGCTCATCTTTAACGAAATTACTACAGGGGCTTCTAACGACATCGAAAAGGCCACGCAAATTGCCCGCAACATGATTACCCAGTATGGTATGTCTGATAAGTTTGGCATGGTCGCCCTTGGTCAGGTGCGCAATCGCTACCTTGGTGGCGGCGCAGAGCTCAACTGCTCTGAAGGCACCGCACAACAGATTGACGAAGAGGTTATTCGTCTTGTCGAGAAGGGCCACCAGGCAGCAAAGGATGCCCTTACCGCCAACCGCTTTAAGCTCCATGAGCTTGCACGCTATCTTCAAAAGAAGGAAACCATCACCGGTGAAGAGTTCATGCGCATCTTTGAGCGCGAAGATGGCTTTGCTCCGGTAGGTTCTGCCTACGAAAAGTAACCATACGTTCTATTTACAAGAACTAAGACCAAAGCGCGTAGGACTTCCGATCAAGGACGTCCTACGCGCAAATTTTTGTCTTAGCACAGCCAGTACCATAGCGTTTTATAGCGCTATTAAGATTCTAAGATCAGCCGAGATCGTGGTTTAAATATCGGCACCGTTACTTGCAATGATCTTTTGGTATGCAAAGAAGCTATCCTTGCGACGACGCTCATACGTACCGCTACCATCGTCGTACTTATCTACGTGAATAAAGCCATAGCGCTTACGCATCTCTCCCGTTCCAGCTGAAACAAGATCAATGGGACCCCACCAGGTGTAGCCAATAAGATCTACACCGTCAGCTACAGCCTCACGCATGGCACGCACGTGAGAGCGCAGGTAGTCAATACGATACTGATCGTGAATAGAGCCATCCTCTTCCACCGTGTCATACGCTCCCATGCCGTTTTCAACCACCATAAGCGGAATTTGATAGCGGTCGTAAATTTCGTTTAAGCTAAAGCGTAATCCCTCAGAATCAATCTGCCAGCCCCAGTCCGTAGCCTTAAGGTAGGGGTTCTTCCCGCCTTGGGTTAGATTACCGGGAATCTGCTCAAGTTTATGCACGCCCACTATGTTGCTCATATAGTAGCTAAAGGTATAGAAGTCCACCTTACCATCGGTAATATCGTCCAAGTCTCCGTCTTTAATCACAAGAGCTATGTCGTTCTCCTCAAAGAAGCGCGCAGCATAGCTTGGATAGGCACCACGTACCTGAATATCGGAACAGAACCAGTTCATCTTTCGCATTGCCTGCTGATTTAACATGATGTCAGTAGGGTCACAGGTAGCCGGATAGGACAGAATAAAGCAATCCATATTGCCAATCTTAAACTGAGGATAGCGCTCATGTGCCAGCCGCGTAACACGGCCCGCAGCCACAAACTGATGATGCAGTGCCTGATAGCGGTTTTGCAGCGAGTTTTCCAGATCTGAAGCTGAGCCTTCAAAACCCTGCATAAGTCCCGTCTCAAGCATATCTCCAAACGGAACGGTACCGCAGTTGATCTCATTAAAGGTAAGCCAATACCGTACCTTGTCTTGGTAACGGTCAAAAACGGTAGCGCAATACCGTTCAAAAAAGCCAATAAGCTCACGAGAAGCCCAACCGTTGTACGTTTCAACAAGGTGATAGGGCATCTCATAGTGTGAGAGCGTTACCATCGGCTCAATGTTATGTGCACGCAGGCAATCAAAAACGCGGTCATAGAAGGCAAGGCCAGACTCATTGGGGGTCTTATCGTCACCGTTAGGAAAGATACGGCTCCAGGAAATAGACATACGAAACATCGTAAAGCCCATCTCGGCAAACAGCGCAATATCCTCCTCGTAGCGGTGATAAAAATCAATGCCATCGTGGTTGGGATAGAGCATGTCTGGCCTGATATCCACCGTAATCTCACGAGCACGATCATAGGTACCGCCGGTTAAGTGATCATCAACGCTTGGACCGCGGCCATCAATATTCCACGCACCCTCAAGCTGATTGGCAGCCGTAGCGCCACCCCAGAAAAAACCATCGGGAAATCTCTGTGCCATGTTCTATCCTTTCTATCTGCCTTACAAGTCCTGCATAAAATACGCCAGCATAACAAGGTAGTCCTTGCTTGAGTGTGCATAGCTTGCCCTACGGGTTAGCGACAGAGCTCCCAAAAGGCCACAGCAGATGCTGCGGCAACATTTAAAGAATCAACCGCATGCGCCATAGGAATACGCACTACTACATCACAGCCCTCGATAACGCTATGGGTTAAGCCATCCCCTTCCGTACCAAAAAACAAGGCGAGACGCTCATGCTTTTTGAGGCTAGGATCATCCAAGCTGCAGGCATCATCAGATAATGCGAGAGCTGCACAGGTAAAGCCTGCGTCATGCAGCTGTGCTATGCCTTCTGTTGGCCAGCTACCCTCAAAACGAGCATGAGGAATCAAAAAGACATTACCCATGGACACGCGAATGGATCGACGAGAAAATGGATCGGCACAATCGGGAGATAACACAACAGCATCCACATTGAGTGCTGCAGCAGATCTAAAAAGCGCGCCCACGTTGGTGGCATCTACTATCCCCTCCAGCACCGCTACACGCCGAGCATGCTGCAAGACCTCTGTGAGCTCTGCCTGGACAGGCCTTTTCATAGCAGCAAACCTACCACGGGTGACCTTATAGCCCACAAGCTCACTTGTAAGCGCATGAGGCATAACAAATATAGGCACTTCGGGATCAAGCGTAGCTAACACATCGTTCATAGCTGCAAGCTTCTTCTCGTCCAGCAACAGAGAAAGAGGCTCTAGCTTATGAGCAAGAGCGACCCTGATTGCAATTTCTGACTCAACGATCATAATGCCACGCTTGGGATCCAGAGCATTTCTGAGTTGATGCTGCGTAAGCTTGGTATATACCTCAAGGCGTGGGTCATCTAAATTTTGAACTCGTATAATTGGCATAGTACTCTTTCTTTGTAAAACGCAATGCCATACTTTGCTAATCAAGAACAGGGTATCATGAGAACGGTTTGTATTTTGCGCTGCCTGCGTATCTTGGAGAGAGTGGTTTTGTTGTATGTCTAATCCAAAGCATTTTTTTGATTCATCCGACAACTCATCGGATAGCGTATCGGAGGATTTAGACGCAACCGTTCTTTCCCACACAGTTCCTTCGGTTGAGTCTCTGTCATCTGATGATTTTTCTTCAGATACTGTATCAAGCTTCATGGATCCCGCAGATCCGGTAGACCCCGCAGGCTCTGATGAGCAACACCCAGAAAAACATCTTCGTAACAAGAAGCGTACCTATATCATTACGGCGAGTATCGTTGCAATTTTAGCTGGCATATACTGCGCTGGAGCACTGGTTTTCTCGGGAAGGTTTTATCCTAAAACCACGCTGCAAGCCCAAGACGTTTCTCTCAAATCTGCTGCTGACGTGTCCAATCATCTCAACGCAAACCTTGATAGCTATACCGTCTCTATTGCCGGAGATGGCATTTCTAAGAAGTTGTCTACCCACGATATAGACCTCCAGCTAGATACCAAGACCTTTGTTGCCGAGGCACTTTCTGAGCAAAACATTTGGGCCTGGCCTCTTGAACTTTTTAAGACGCATACGCTCAACACGCAATACAAGGCCAGCTTTAATAAGGACAAACTGCACGATGCCCTCACCGAAGATATTGCCGCTATCAACAAAGATGCAACGCAGCCCCAAGATGCTGCAGCTCAGTTTGATAAGAATGAGCAAAAGTTTATTGTTGCCAAAGAAGTATATGGCACGGCTATCAATGAGGATGCACTCAACAGCTATGTGGGCAGCAAGATTGTTGCTTTACAATCCAACATCAAGCTTGGTGAAGAATCTCTTTCATTGCCTGCCATCACTTCGGACAATGCAGATCTCAAGGCGCAGGTAGAAAAAGCCAACAGCTTTATGATTGGCAGTACCAAGCTTACCTTTAACGGCACAGAGGTCCGCACGCTTTCCAACGAGGATATTGCACAGTGGGTACTCCTCTCAAACAATACCGATGCCAGCCTTGACACCAATGCCATTACTACCTGGGCCAAGGGAGATTTGTCAAAGCAGCTTGACACCGTTGGTACAACCAGAAATTACACCCGTCCCGATGGGGTCCAGCTTTCTGTAAGCGGTGGTAACTACGGCTGGATTATTGACGGCGCTACCCTTGCCGAGAAAATCGCTGCACAGATTGAGGCAAAATCCACTGCAGACATTGAGATCCCTGCTAAGCAATCGGCTCAGGCATGGACAGGTACTGGTGGTCAGGATTGGAGCAATAGCTACATTGACGTAAGTCTTGGTGAGCAGTATGCACGCTACTATGTTGACGGCACCCTTACCTGGGAAAGCTATTTGGTAAGCGGCAATACCTCAACCAATCACGGCACCCCCACTGGCGTGTATGCGGTAAATGGCAATAAAGGCACTAATCAAACGCTTATTGGCTTTGATGAAGATCATGATGGCGAGCCTGACTATAAGAGCCATGTTGACTATTGGATTCCCTTTATTGACAACGTAGTTGCCTTCCATGATGCTCCATGGCGTAGAAAATTTGGCAGTACCATTTACCAGTACAACGGCAGTCACGGCTGTGTTAATTTGCCTCCCGATAAGGCTGCTGAGCTGTATAAGCTTGTTCCTGTTGGTACCGTAGTGGTGGTACATCAATAAAACGGTAAACGATACTCGTTCTTAACCGAGATAAAAGCTAAAAATATCTCCTCAGACTTGCTTATAAGCGAGCCTGAGGAGATTTCTTCCAACAGCTATAGTAACGTGCTCGTAACTACTTACTACTTACGACGACGAATGCGGCGGCCAATCAAAACGCCTCCGACACCCACAGCAGACATAATCAGCGGTGCAACACTCGTAACATCACCAGTCTTGGGGAGCTTGGCCGTTGAACGACCCGATCCCTTCACGTTTGAATGAGACGTAGGTGTTGTAGGCGTTTGCTCAGATTTAGGTTCTGGCTTGGGTTCAGGAGTGGGTTCGGGAGTTGGCTCGGGCTTTGACTCAGCATAGGTATTGGTAAAGCCAGCCTTGGGAGCAGCCTGAGGAAGTCCGTGTGCTAACAAATTTTCTTGATTGGAATACTGACCACTACTATCTTTTGTGAACACACCTTTATAGAACTCATCAGCTTGCTCAGGACTCTCAAAAATCAACAGAGTACCATCGCTGTCTGCACTACTAGACCTTACAAAATAATCAACGATAAGCTTTTGAGTATTGGGAGTAAACTCTTCGGAAGCGGCGTCTTCCGTAAGGACATAGCGATAAATGCGAGGAACGTCTGCATTTGCTTCATCATCTGCATCGATGGGACCATTGCCTTGAACCTCTGCAACAATATCCTTAAACATTTGCTGGATATGTTCAAGTTCTTCAGGTGAGAACAAAGGTTTAGAAACGGAAGTAAGCAGACCATTGCTATCTATACGCTCACGTGATACATATGGAGCACGTATAGCATAGGCGACATAGTTTACAGCAGGATTGCTATGAAGATTAAACATCTCTGTATAGCTAAATGGCACAGCATAATCCCAAAGAGACTGGCTTCCAGTATCGTAACCCACGGGCGTATCAGAAGCATAATATCCTTCAGGCGTCAGATATTGGGATGGATCATCCATCGTGTAGAAGCTGCGCCATGGACTCATATCTTCTAACCATCCTGCACCTATATACGAACTATAACGTAGGTCTGCACGCTCATCATCAGTTGGCAGCCTAACAATAACGCTTTGGATATGGTCAGAGGAACGCATCTCGCCCCAAGCATGCGTAATGATGTAATCAAGCGTTGCTTGAGTCTCATTGTTATCAATCATGTGTTCAAGTTCGGGCCAGTAGTGATCCTGATTGCGGAAGGTAACAGTAGAAAAAGGTGTAGAAGACTGGCCATCAAGCAGACTACCAGCTCTTACTATGCTTTCTGGAGTGGTAGTTCCATCATCAAAAGAGGTATAACGCGTACCTATCCCCATGGCGCTGTAATCCTCTGCAGGTATAGTAGAAAGTGTATAACTAAACTTTGCCTCAGGAACTTTGGTGCGATCTGGTGCCTTGGTCATATCTATCGTTTTTTCGTAGCGATAGCCATACCGTAGGGGATCAGCTATCCAAATATTATTGGAATATACTGTTGACTCTGCAAATGCAGGAGAAGGAACAAGCGATGCCGCAACAAGCAGAGCAAGGAACAGTCCCCCCCCCTCCTCTCTTTATTTGCTTAAGCAAGCGCTCTACACTTGAAAAGACAATAACCCTCCTTAAAGAATCCTTTTACAAAAAATAAAGGTGTTTTAGGAGTATAGAGCTTTTGTGAGCTAAACAAAAACATATGGACGATATCCATATGTTTTTCTTGTTTTAGTTGTATCGGTATTGTTTGCAATGCAAAACCTATAAGATCAGAGCTAGAACTTCATAGTACGCGGATCAATTCCCATGCGCTGTATCATGCCCTTCATCTGGCGCATGCTTGCCTTATTGCCGCCCTTAGCGCTGTTGGTCATGGCTTTCATTCTACTCATCATCTTGTTCATCTCGCCCCACTGACGCAACAGACCATTGACCTCTTGCACAGAGCGACCAGAACCTGCAGCAATGCGCTTACGGCGCTGCCCGTTAATCGTCTTAGGACGCAGGCGTTCTGCAGGTGTCATAGAGCGAATCATAGCCTCAATGCGAGTAATAGCACTATCGTCAAGACCAGCAGCACCACCAGATTGATTGATAGCGCGCTCAACACCGGGGATCATGCTTGCAAGTTTAGATAAACCGCCCATCTTACGGATTTGTTGCATTTGCATAAGCATGTCATCCATGGTAAAGCCGTCACGCATCATGCGCTCAGCAGCATCCATAGACTCCTTATTAGCAAGCTGTTGGGCCTGTTCAATGATGCCATACATATCGCCCATGCCCAGAATGCGCTTGGCCATACGATCTGGATGGAACACCTCAAGGGAACTGGGCTTCTCGCCAAGCGAGACAAACTTGATAGGCTTACCCGTAACAGCGCGAACAGACAGGGCGCCACCGCCACGAGCATCACCATCGAGCTTGGACATGATAACGCCATCAAAGTCCGTACGCTCGGCAAACTCAGACACAACGTTTACGATGTCTTGACCCGTCATGGCATCGACAACCATAAGCACCTGATCAGGACGAACAGCGTTTTTGATATCCACGGCCTCCTGCATCATGGCTTCATCAATTTGCAAGCGGCCCGCGGTATCCACAATCACAATGTCGCACAAACGGTTGACAGCGTCATTGATGGCCTCGGTGGCAATGCTTACGGGATGAGCACCATCACCACGATACACAGCAACGCCAATCTCCCCACCAAGGGTAGCAAGCTGATCTGCTGCAGCAGGACGATAGGTATCGCACGCGGCCAATAGCGGAGTGTGACCTTGCTTTTTGAGCAAATACGCTAACTTGACCGCAGCGGTGGTCTTACCGGAGCCTTGCAGACCAACCAGCATAATAACGTTGGGCGTACGATTTTGTGCAAGCACCAATTTGGACTCAGTCTCGCCAAGCAACTCTGTGAGCTCTTCCAAAACAATGGCAACAACATTTTGGGTGGGATTGAGGGAACTCAGAATTTCTGCCGTGAGACACTTTTCTTTACACGAAGCGACAAAATCCTTAACCACGCGATAGTTAACGTCTGCTTCCAGCAAAGCCATGCGGATCTCACGCATTGCCAGCGTGATGTCTTCCTCGGTCAGACGGCCCTTACCACGCAGCTTATCAAAGGTATCTTGAAGCCTGTCAGACAGGTTGTTAAACATCTGCTACATCCCTTCCGTAGAGCCCACCAGCGCCTCACAGAACTGCTGTGGATCAAATACCTGCAAATCCTCGATCCCCTCGCCCACACCAATACGGTAAATGGGTAAGTTAAGCTGGTGAGAAATGGCAACGGCAATACCACCTTTTGCGGTGCCATCAAGCTTAGTAACGATAAGACCGTCTATGTCCAAGGCATCGTTAAACTCTTTAGCCTGAGACAGACCATTCTGACCCGTTGTTGCATCAATAACCAGCACCACAGACACGGGCATAGCAGCGCGCTTGCGCGTGACATTTACCACCTTAGCCAGCTCGCGCATCAGATCAGAAGAGGTATGAAGACGTCCTGCGGTGTCGATAAGCACAAGCGAGGCATCGGTTTTCTCGGCTTGCTCCAAAACGTCATAGCACACACTTGCGGGGTCGGCACCACGCTCACGCGTAACCACATCCACCTGCGCGCGCTTGCCCCATACCTCAAGTTGCTCAATTGCTGCAGCGCGGAAGGTATCCGCTCCGCCGATGAGCACGTTTACCCCCTGTGACCTTGCCTTACCAGCAAGCTTACCCACGGTGGTAGTTTTGCCAGCACCATTGATGCCTACAAACAACACACAGCTGGGTGTATCCGTAAAGGGATCGCGCGGCGCTACAGAAAACGTTGCCGCCAGTTTAGTAGCCAGTGCACGGCGCAATGCTGGAGCACTTCGCAGATTTTCTTTAGCGGCCTGTTGGCGCAACTCATCGGTCACACGCAGGGCAACTTCTGCTCCAATATCGCCCATAACCAGGGTGTCTTCAAGATCTTCCCAAAAGGTCTCATCAACCTCGCCACCCAGATAAAAAAGCTCACTTAAGGCTTCACGCGAACGAGAAAGTCCTTCTCGCAAACGATCTGCAATACTCATTTAGGCGTCAACCACCTTTCCTGTTGCGTGATCCAAACGCTGCGAAACAACATGACTTACGCCATCTGCCTGCATAGACACACCATACAAGACGTCTGCCTGCTCCATGGTGCGGCGCTGGTGAGAAATAACAATAAGCTGCGTAGTCTGCTTGAGCTGTTCAATGGCGCCCAAGAGCTTGTCGAGATTGGAGTCATCCAACGCGGCTTCAACCTCGTCAAATACGTAGAAGGGAACAGTACGCGTGCGATATACCGCAAAAAGCAAGGCCAGAGCCGTAAGTGACTTCTCTCCACCGCTCATAAGCATCATCTTGGTAATGCGTTTGCCGCGAGGCTGCGCCACGATCTCTATGCCTGTTTCTGACAGATGGTCGGGGTCGGTCATCTCTAGATATGCTTTACCACCCGGAAAGAGCATGGCAAACACCTGCTGGAAATGCATATTAACGGTGTCGAACGTAAGTAAGAACTGCTTGCGCATTTTACGCTCGATAGCAGCGGTAATCTTTACCAGCGCACTGCGTGCGGCTTCCAGGTCCTGTACCTGTGCCGCTATGTAATCAGAACGCGTCTTGAGCTTGGTGTACTCGTCCATAGCAACTTGATTGACCGGACCAATATCTGCAAGCTGACGCTTAAGGGAAGAAACCTCATGCTGCGCGGCCTCGCGATCCTCGGGCTCAGGAAGCTCAAGCGCCTCCTCTAAGGTATAGGCACCATCTGCCACAATGGCTTGGATTGCCTGTTGTACCTGCACCTCAAGCTTGCCCATGCTGACCTTAAGATCACTGGTCTGTGCCTGTGCCTGCTCGTAGGCTTTTTGAACCTCCGCTACCTGTGCGCGGGCATCATTGATGGTTTTCTTCAAAGACTCGGAGTCTGCCTCCGCCAAACTGGCTCGATCCTGCAGGCGAGAAGCCCAACTCATAGCAAGCTCATGAATAGCAGAATAGCGCTCATGCAAGGGCTGCACGCGCAGACGTACCACCTCAAGGGATCGTGCACTGTATTCCAGTGAGCTGTGGCGGCTTTCCAAACCACGCAAACGCCGTTCAAGCTCCGCTACACTGGTTTGCAAATGACGCTTGCGTTCGCGCACCAACGCAAGCTGCAGACGAGCCTCAGACAACTGGGCTGCTAGCTGAGCCTCATGCTCTGCAATCACCTCACGAGAAGCAACCACCTCTTGCAGGCTTTGTGCAATGGCATCAGCCTCCTGCGTAGCCTGCTGAGCCTGAGTACTATGCTCATCAAGTTGAGAGAGTGCCTCACTTGCACGCTGTCGTGCTTCTTCTCGACGCTTGGAAAGCTGGGCATGCTCGTTTTGCGCCTGATCGTGTTGACCCTGCAAACGCCCAATCTCAGAAGACACACTTGACAGCTCGCCTTTGCGCGACGCCACAGCACTCTTGCAATCGTCCAGCTCTTCTCGAGAAGTGCTGAGCTCTGAGCGCGTTTGTTCTACCAGAGCGCCCGCTTGTGCTAGCGCGCGTTCCAAACCGTCCATGCCCTCTTGGAGCTGGCGTATAGAACGCTTGCGCTCCAATGAACCAGCCTCGGTGCACGCGGCACTGCCTACCAGCACGCGGCCATCGGGCAGCACCGTTGTACCATCCAAGGTGGCATATACCAGCTGCGGATTGTGCTTATGTGCAGCCAGGGCCTGTGTGGCGCTGGGACAAACGCACACGTTGCCCAGCAGGGCAGATACTAAAGCGTGGGCACCAGGCGCAATGGTAAGCTGGTCCAGAAGCATGGTGCCGTCTTCAGGACGTGCAGACACACGCGTTTCTTGTGCGCTTCCTCCAACAGAGACGGCAGAGAAGTCCTTGCTGAGCAGCGTTGCATGACTGGTATCAGAAGCGGCGTGTAGAGCCTGTTTAAGCAGCAGGTCCAAGTCCTTCTCGGCAGAGGTCACCAGAGCAAAAAGGTCATCGGCAAGCAGACGCTCTACCAGCGCCTCCAGTGCTTGCGGAACCTCGATACAATCGCTCAGGCGGCCTTCTATTACAGACGCGCTTTCTTTATTGCTGAGCAACTGTGCTACCAGCGGATTTGCTGTATCGCTGGCGCGTTGAACAGCATCAAGGGCACTCAGCGACGCCTTGGCTTCACTCAAAGCCCGGCGCGCCACTTCTTCTGCCTCTGATGCCTGTACAAGCTGCTGCTTTTTTGTCTCAATGCGTACAGCAGCAGTATGTAGCTGCTCATCTAACGCGGCAAGCGCATCCGTAAGCTCTTTTTGCTTGGCCGTACGCTCCGAGAGTGCTTCATAGCAAAGCGCCATGGTTTCATCCAGCTGAGACAGACGACTCACAAACATGGAATCTTCCAGCTCCGCGTTGGAAATCTGCTCTTTAAGGCGGGCATACGCCAGGGTTTCCTGATCGCTGATGCGCTGAGCAGCGCGCTGTTCTGCCGTAAGCTGTGCAATCTTGCCATCCACGTCACGCAGCTCTTCTCGGGCAGCCATGGCCTGAGGACCAAGCTCGCTCACCTCTTGATCCAGCTGGTCAAAACGGGCGACAAGACCGGCCAACTCGTCACGATTGTGCTCGAGCTCATGGGTACGATCCGCTTTTTGTTTTTCTAAAGACGAGAGGTTCATACGCATGTCAGAGAGCTTGGCAACCATGTTCTTGCCCTTCTCTTCCAACAGACGCATATCAGAATTGATACGCCCCAGCGCATCCTGCATGCGGCGACGCTGATCTCCCAAATCCCCTACAAACAGGCCTTTTTGCTCAAGCATGGACTGGAGTTTTTCAAGCTCTGCTTGCTTCTCATCCAGCCGATAGCGTGCAAGCTCGAGCTCTGCATCGGACTCATTGCTTTTAGAGCTGAGCTGTGCCCACTCATGTTTAAGCGCGCGCAGATCATCCACTGCCAAAATGCAAGACAGCTCAGAAAGACGATTCTGCAAATCACTAGCACGCTTGGCCTTATCTACCTGGCGCTCAAGAGGGCGCAGCTGACGCGTGATCTCTCGAGCAATGTCCTTAGCTCGATGCAGGTTCTCATCCATGCTCTTAAGCTTGCGCTCCGAGCGCTCCTTGCGGCGACGATGCTTAGAGATGCCAGCGGCTTCCTCAATGAGTTGGCGGCGCTCTTCAGGGCGGCTTTGCAAAATAGCATCCAACTTGCCCTGAGAAATAATGGAATGCGTATCCTTGCCCAAACCGGAATCATGCAGGATGTCCTGAATATCCATCAAGCGTGCCGGTGCTCCGTTGATAAGGTATTCCGATTCACCAGAGCGATACATACGGCGCGTAATGCCCACTTCCGTAAAGTCCACCGGAATGGTGTGGTCAGAGTTATCCAACACCAAGGTAACCTCAGCGACGCCAACAGGCTTACGCGCGCTGGAACCAGAAAAGATAACATCTTCCATTGCCTGCCCACGCAGCATACGAGCGCTTTGCTCGCCCAAAACCCATAGCACAGCATCGGAAACATTAGATTTTCCGGAGCCATTTGGTCCTACCACAACGGTAAGACCTGGGTCATACACCATATGTGTTTTATCGGCAAAGGACTTAAAGCCCTTGAGCGTGAGCGACTTTAGATACACCGCGCGCACCCTTTCCTAAGGCATGTCTGTTACAAAGCATCGGTATCGGCTATACCCATACGCTGGAGCGCATCATGTGCAGCAGCGGTTTGGGCGGACTTTTTTGACGGACCCGAACCGCGCCCAATGTGTTTGCCATCAACCATAACCACAGCTACAAAGGTAGGCTGATGAGCAGGACCTTCTTGCGAGATAATCTTATACTCCGGCTGCAGGTGGGCATCGCTTTGAATAACTGCCTGCAGTCGAGATTTAGAACTCACCGGAACCACGGATAGATCACGCGACATATGGGGGGATAACGTACGCACCACAAAGCTGTGCGCAGCATCAAAACCAGCATCCAAGTACAAAGCAGCCACCAGGGCCTCGTAGACATTTTCCAATGCAGAGTGCATACCACGGGCACCCGTACCACGCTCGGACTCACCAAAAAAGATACAGTCAGAAAGCCCCAGCTCGTCTGCCACACGAGAAAGCGTTGCGCCAGAAACGAGAGCAATCTTCATCTGAGAAAGACCACCCTCGTCCATGTCAGGAAAGCGAGAAAACAAATCTGCTGCAACCATCCCACCCAAGATAGAGTCACCCAAAAACTCGAGGCGCTCATAGCTTTCGGAAATGGGCTTGTTTTCTGTTGCAGAAGGATGGGTAAGGGCACTACGTACCAGCTGTTTGTTGGTAAATACGTGCCCGGTGATTTTCTCGGCAGCCTCTATTTGTTGCTTAGTTGCTCCAGCCACAACTACTGCGCATTCTCGATAGCATCAACCGCATCGCCAATGCTGTTAATGCTTGCCATAACCTCGTCATCAAGGGTAAGGTCAAATTCATCCTCAAATGCTGTTACCAGCTCAAGCTTGTCAAACGAATCTGCATTAAGGTCATCAAAGGTAGTGGTCTCATCTACGTCTGCCTCATCGGCCTCCAGCGTCTCACACACAAGAGCAATAACCCTCTCAAGAATGGCTGCACGATCCATGACAGTCCTCCTTCATAGTTGCATACTTACACACGCCATAGCTAATACTACCTAGGGTCTAAAGGCTAGGCAACATCTTGAGCAATCTTGTTGCATAAATCTGCTCGAATGCAGCGTGCAGTAGCCAGCGTACCGTTCTTAACAGCTTGTACGCTCGTAGCACCATGGCCGATAAGCACCGGAGCCTTAAGGCCTAACAGCATAGCACCGCCGTTCTCGTCTCCAGACAAAGCACCTGCCACACCACGTAGTGCTGGGATGAGAAGTGCTGCGCCAAGCTTGGCTAGCAGTGATTGCTGAGCGGCTTGCTTGATGGCATGCATGAGATAGCCCGCGGTGCCCTCCAAGGATTTAAGAGCAACGTTGCCGGTAAATCCGTCACACACAATAACGTCTAAACTGCCATTAAGGATGTCGGTGCCCTCGCAATTACCCATAAAAGTACAAGCACTATCCTGTTGTAAACCCTCACGCAGAGCTGCATGGTAGGCCAAAACAACCTCAGAACCCTTGGTGTCCTCTTCCCCGTTGGATAAAAGACCCACACGCGCCTGAGTAGTCCCCAAAGCAACGTGTGCATAAGCTGCTCCCATGCGTGCAAACTGCACGATCATCTCGGGGCGCAGGTCTGCATTGGCTCCCATATCCAAAAACACGGTCTGGTGACCATTACGACCAGGAAAAATTGCGCTAATTGCCGGGCGCTTAATACCGCGAATGCGACCAATGCCCAGAGTTGCAGCGGTCAAAATAGCACCGGTAGAACCGGCGGAAAAGAATCCATCCGCCTCCCCAGCTTTTACAGCAGCACAGGCGCGCACAATGCTGGAATCCTTCTTGCTGCGCACGGCTTCTGCAGGATGTTCATCCATACCAATTTCTTGGGTGGTTATGAGCGCACGGGCGCGCTCGTGAGATGCACAAAAGTCACGAACGTACTCTTCATTACCAGCCACGAGTACACTCAGGTCTTTGTCACAGCTCAAAGCAGCCGCAATACCTTCCAGTACTACCTCGGGTTTCTCATCCCCACCCATTGCATCAACGCAAACTGTAATCATGCTTGTCCATTCTGAGCTATGAAAAGGAGGCCGGCCCCAAATAGAGCCAGCCTCCCAGGCCGATCAAAGAACAGGTGCTACTCGGTTACAATAACTTCACGATCTTTGTAGTAGCCACAATTAGGGCACACATGATGCGGAAGCTTAACGGCACCGCACTGTGGGCACACGGAGCGTGCTGGTGCGGCGAGCTTGCTGTTGGCGGAACGGCGAGTGTGCGTAGCGCCGCGGCCCTTTTTCTGTTTAGGTACTGCCATGGTTGCCTCTCTTACGTCCTTACGATATCGAGCCACCGCCCGTATCAAATCACAAATGCAGATAGTACCACATCATAGCTACAAAACCTGTGTTTTGTGCTGTCTCTGTCGTTTTATCACAATTTAACAATTTTAGTCATTCAGATCCAGCTTGCCAAGAGCAGCAAACGGACCTTCCAAAGCTGCCTGTTCTTCCTTTTTGGCGACACAACCACAATCCTGCTCATTAAGATTGGCACCGCAGTTAGGACAAAGCCCCTTACAATCCTCACGACACAACACAATATAAGGGGTTTCCATCAAAAGTGCCGACAAGAGCGCCTCTGACACATCAATGGTATCCTCATCCGAAACCAAGGAAAAGTCCACGCCCTCTTCTTCATCTGACTGCTCTTCAGAGATTGCTTGAGGCTCCTCAAACAAAAAATACTCATCTACCTCTGCAGATAGATCAAGATGGGCAGGATCCAAACACCTATCACATACACCTTCTGCCTGCGCTTTAACAATACCGGTGACTAAAATACCTTCACCGGCATTGGTAAGCACCAGATTGTAGCTAATGCCTTCTGGCAACATAAAGGTATGATCACCCAGAGAAAAGCTCTCTTGATCTATGTGACCGTCTAAGGAAAGTGTATCGCCTAGATTGGCAAGGCGATCATCTACCTTAACGACAAGTGCTTCTAGTTGGCTCACGGTATGACTCACACTAACTACCAAGGTACGTTATTGGATGTATTGCGTGCCCCTGAATTCTCATCCAAGGTCTGGCGAACACGAGAAACAGTACTGGTAAGTGACTTGAGATTATCCTCAAGGTGAGCAAGAACAGACTCTGCATACTCTTCTGCATTGTAGCGGGTATCACGCTCGTACTGCTGAGCCTGATCACGGATATCATCAGCTTGTTGCTGAGCCAAGCGCACAATCTCCTGGTCCCCAGCAAGGATCATTGCCTGCTGCTGAGCATCTGCAATAATGGAATCGGCCTGCTGCTGAGCGCGAGACAAAATCTCGTCTTCTTCCTTGAGGATGCGGCGAGCATTCTGGAACTCTTCGGGGAAACGTCCACGAATCTCATCCAAAATCTCAAACACGTCACCAGAATCAATGATCTTCTTCTGGCCACCGCCACCAAAGGGGGCGCGTGCATCTGCCACAATTCCTTCAAGCTCGTCTACCAAGCTTTCGATTTCCTCACCTGGCTGCATATAAGGGTCTCCTTTCGTGAGGACAAGCTGTTCTGGTACCCCAAAGAGGCGCCCAGGCCACAAATTTGCATTCTTAATGAGCAAAGTATACAGGTTTTTGGTAATACACGCCAACTACCATGTGTTATACACAAGCTTAACGGCAAGCTTACTCATACGTACATGAATACCATAATCCAAACGTAACGTAATCCAAATGCTTAAAGATAGTTATATCTGCCTAAAGCGCTCATCCAATTTTTTCTCTACGCTTGGCGGAACAAGCAGGTGCACATCTGAGCCAAAACTCGTCAGCTCACGTACCACAGAAGAAGACACGCAACCCAGCTCAGGGCTTGACATCACAAAAATGCTTTCGATGCCAGGTGCCAAGCGTGCATTAAGATCTGCCTGTTGAAGCTCATACTCAAAATCCGTTGTAGCGCGCAAACCCTTTACCACGCCGCTCGCATCAACATCACGACAAAAATCAACGAGAAGTCCTTTGAGGGGTGCTACATCCACCCCTTCTTCAATCCATGCTTCTTGTAGGGCATCGCGTACCATCTGCACGCGCTCTTCTAGCGTAAAGACCGGACCGCTCCCGTTTTTGCTCACCGATGCTGCCACAGCAACGGTTACGCGCGGACAAATTCTTCGTGCACGCCTAATAACATCCAAATGCCCATAGGTCACAGGATCAAAGGTACCCGGCACGACCAGATGTGAAATAACGTCCTGTTCTGCCTGAGGCTTATTCATCTGTGCACTCCACTCGTAGTAAGTCAACCTGGGTAGTACCATAGCGCTTTTGCTTAAGACTGTGAGCAAAATCCAAGCTCAGCCCTGGTGTTTTGACAGCGTGTTCATACAAAATCAAGGCATCAGGCGTCAAAGCCGCAGATGCATACAGTGTCCTCACCATATCTGCAACCTGCTCACAGCTTATTGCATATGGTGGATCCAACAACACAAGACCAAAGGGATGGGCAGAAAAAGCCTGCATGTGAGCCAAGGCAAAGCTATCGGCTCTGAGTACAGCAAAGCTGTTTGGGCCAGCTCCCACTCCAGACAAATTATTTTTTATAATCTGTACATTCTTATGGCTCAGGTCAACAAAGGTGGCATGTGCAGCCCCGCGGGACAACATCTCTATGCCCAATGCACCCGATCCCGCAAATCCGTCCAGAACATACAGACCGCTCATATCCAAACCACAGGCAGAAAGCACCATGGATGCCATAGACTCACGCACACGATCGGTGGTTGGACGCGTTACCTCACGCCCCTCAGGAGCCGCTAATGGCTTGCCGCGCCATCTACCCCCAACTACTCTCACGAGCCTTCTACCTCCTCAAAGTAAGCACCAAATCTATCTCGTACCTCAAGTGCTAAGCTCGGGTGAGCACTCAGGTCCGCGTCGTGAGCCAGTATGTCCTGCGTGTCCTTACGCGCTTGTGCTGCCAGCTGCTCATCCTGAGCTAAATCCACATAGCGCAACGTTACACCACCGCTTTGTCTAAAGCCCAGCACTTCTCCCTCATGACGCAAGCGCAAATCCATCTGGGACAACTCAAAGCCATCATCTGTGGCTTCTAGCGCTGCAAGACGCCTACGCGCAGGCGATCCTTTCTTGGCACTGGTCGAGAAAAACACCGAACCCGCATGCTTTCCTCGTCCTACACGACCACGCAATTGATGCAGCGTTGCCAAGCCAAAACGCTCGGAGTCATGCACCAATAATACGGTTGCATTAGGTACATCTACCCCAACCTCAATGACGGTAGTACTTACCAGCACATCAATCTTTCCTGCTCTAAAATCGCTCATAACCTGATCTTTTTCCTGCGCAGACATACGACCAGTGAGCAGACCAACCCTCATAGTGCAAAACACGGAGCGCGCAAGCTCCTTATACACCGCGTGAGCAGAATGGAGTCGAGGCGGCAAGGTATCGGTTTGGGGGGCATCATCTGCCATATCTGTACCGTAATCTGCCTCATCAATCAGCGGGCAAACCACATAAGCCTGATGGCCAGCCTCATGAGCTTCTCGGATGCATCCATAGGCAAGATCAAGGTTTTCTTGAGCCAATACCTGTGTGCTCACCCCTGCACCCAAAACGGGACGATGTGCAATACGACTGATCTCCATATCCCCATACAAAGACAGCGCCAAGGTGCGCGGGATGGGCGTTGCGGTCATGGCAAGTAAATCTGCGCCCCTTCCCTTTTTGCGCAAGGCGCTGCGTTGGTCAACACCAAAACGATGCTGCTCATCTATCACAACCAAAGAAAGCCGAGAAAAGACAACATCTTCTGACAACAAAGCCGTCGTACCAAAGACCACAGAGATATCCCCCGCTGCAAGCGCTTGCGTTGCTTGACTGCGCTGCTCTTGAGGAGTGGAGCTCACAATGAGCGCCCAACCAATACCGGCAGCATCCAACAGCGGACCGAGCTTCTCGGCATATTGACGTGCCAACACAGACGTAGGTGCCATCATCGCAGCTTGGGTGTGGGAGTCTGCCACAGCAGCCAAGGCCATAGCAGCAACAGCCGTCTTACCCGTACCCACATCGCCCAACAACAAGCGGTTCATAACCTGGGATGAGGCCATATCGGCAAAGATTTCTTCTACCGCTTTTTGCTGCTCAGAGCTCAGCGAGAAAGGCAGCGCAGCCACAAGTGCCTGTACATGGGACCCGTTCACACGATGTGTGCAAGCGGTCACATCCTGTAGAGCGAGGCGCTTACGCGTTTGAAGGGCAAGCTGTAAACAGAACAGCTCGTCATAGGCAAAGCGCGTTCGTGCCGCAGCAGCACTGACCATGCTGGAAGGAAAATGAATTTCTCGCACGGCACGAGCAAAGCTCATAAGTCCCCGTGCAGACACCAGCTGGGCAGGAAGATAGTCATACACATTACCGCGATCCGCCAAAGCAGCGGAGACAATGCGGCGCATCCAGGCAACGCTTAAGCCTTCACTTACATGGTGGACGGGTAGAATGCGAGAGTAGTCGCTCTGCTCGCCAGCGGATGCCAACACCTCATAAAACGGACTTTTTATCTGCTTGAATCCATAGGCAAAGGTGATTTTGCCAGAAAGCGCCAGCATATCGCCCTCATGAACCTGTTCTGCTACCCAGGGCTGCTTAAAAAACGTGGCCATAATGACGCCCGTGTCATCTACGACGGACAGCTCAACCACGCTCATACGTGGACGAGGACGTTTAGCCACGACCTTATCGACCACGCCCACCACCGTCACCGTAGCACCAACGTCAGCGCGGGCAATGTCTACCTTGTGGGAAAAATCAAGATAGCGATGAGGCACTGCCAAAAAAAGATCGCGCAGCTGCACGATGTTGAGACGCGCCAGTGCCTCATCACGCGCCTCAGATACATAGCGCAAGCGCGAAACGCTGTCAGACAAAGCAAGGGTGCACCCCATGCGGTCAGAAACATCGGCTACCGCAGGCACACCCTTATGTGAAGTATCTACTGACGACAAGAGCGTTCAAACTACTCTAAGTTTTGCTTATTCAATCGAGAAAATAACAGGGTACAGGGGCTGTTCACCACGCTGGGAATCAATCTCCAGGTCCGGCTGAACCTGCTCGATAGCAGCGCACAACGCCTCAAAGTCCTCATCGGAAAGGTCAGAACCTGCAAGAATGGTAAGCGTGTCGCCTTCTTCCTGCTGCTGCATGCGATTGATAATATCCAAAGTAACGTCATGCACACTGCTGCCAACAGCCTCGATAACTCCTTGAACAATGCCAATTACATCACCGTTGTGAATGGGGGTACCATCTGCTGCTGCGGAATCACGAACCGCCGTGGTGACCTCGCCATCACGAACCGCTGCCGCTGCCTCGGTCATGGCTGCAATATTGTCATCCAGCGAGGCATCAAAATCGACGGCAAAGAGTGCTGCAAAAGCTTGAGGAACGGTCTTGGTGGGAACGACGCCAACACAGCCCTCATCAAAAGCACCACAAGCAGCCTCTGCGGTCATGCGAATATTAGAGTTGTTGGGAAGCACAATGACCGTATCGGCATTGACCTTATTCACAGCAGCAATAATATCTGCAGTGCTGGGATTCATGGTCTGGCCACCAGATACCACCACGTCTACACCCAAGGACTTGAGAATATCTGCTTCTCCGGCACCAGCAGCTACCGCCACAAAACCAAGCTCCTTATGAGGAAGAGGCTGGTCCTCCTGCAACACCTCTTGTGTTTGCTGCATATGAGATGCTTGCTGGTCGGAGGCAATTTTTTCTGTGCGCTCCTGGGCCTCAAGATCCATGTTGTGGATAAATACGTTAAATACCTGGCCATATTGGAGCATGTACTTCAAGACCTGGTCTGGAGTATTGGAATGAACGTGCACCTTATACGTGGGGTTATCGCCTACCAAAAGCTCGCAGTCGCCCATGGTAGACAAAAACTTGAGTGCCGCAGCTTCATCAAACGTCTCATCATTTGCCTGGAACAAGAACTCGTTGCAATAACGAAACTCCGAACCCTCCCAGTCATCATTAAGCTCAATAGCAACCTGTGCGCTTACCTGCGCCTTAGCTTGAGCCTCGGCCTCTGACGGGCTTGCAAGCGTGGGAGAGAACTCTAAGGTGGTGTTATTGCCCAACGCGCAGTTAACAAAGGCTTCTAAAAAGGTTGCAAAGCCAAAAGCACCTGAGTCTACCACGCCGTTCTCTTTAAGCACGGGAAGCAAATCTGGTGTACGTGCCACGGATTCATAGGCTTCTACCACCAGGCTGTTAAGCGTATCTTCTACGGATAGTTTGGCAGCAGCGCACTCTGATGCCTTGGTGGTTATGTCACGCAAAACGGTAAGAATGGTGCCCTCTACCGGCTTGCGAACCGCCTGAAAGGCAACCTTTTGACTACGTTGGAAGGCGTGAGCAATATCTGCAGAGCTGAGGTTATTCTCGTCAGCCTCTACCAGACCCTCTGCAACACCGCGCAAAATTTGGGAGGTGATAACACCAGAATTGCCGCGGGCGCCCATCAAGGAACCATGAGTGATGGCCTTTGCAATAGCATCCATAGAAGCATCTGTATCAAGCGCATTGAGCTCATTCACAACCGTTCCCAACGTAAGAGACATGTTGGTACCGGTGTCCCCATCTGGTACAGGGAACACGTTGAGTTTGTTAATGTCCTCAGCCTTGGCGGCGACTACTTGTGCAGCAACAGGAAAGCATTTCCTGACGACGGAAGAAATCATGGGTTAGATCCTCGGTTCTATAAACGGTCTGACGCTGGGGCTGTACTAGTGAGTACGCATACCCTCGATGTGGACAGTGACAAGTACGGAATCAATCTCGGCAATTCTCTTGATAAGAAATGCCACGTTATCCTTAAGATTGGCAGACACGGTAGACATGTTTACGCCCTCTTCTACGATGACGTGCATATCAATTGCCAGCTGACCATCTTTGAGATCTACGTCAATTCCCTTGCGCAAACGACTGTTAGGAAGCAAGCGCGCTACGCCCTCATTTGCGTCGATAAAGGCCATGCCCACGATGCCATATGCTTCAAGTGCTGCATACCCTGCTAAATCCGCAATGCAATCATTAGAGACCCTCAAGGTACCGGGTACGGAATCTGCCATGCCCTCTCCTCTCGATAAAAACGCCGAATGCGTTGAAATATTTTCCCGCTTTAACCTCATTAAGTATAGACCACCAAGGATTTTACTCACAAAATGACAAAGCCTCACCACGCTGTTACCAATACTTTGGGCGCACCACTACGAAACCAACACATCATCAGGGTTTTTCTTTTTGCAAAACGCTGCTGCTGTGCTAATATAATCCAGCTTTGTGTCATTGCGTGCACCTGCGCGTGCACTCCAACGGAGGTAGTAACCATGTCGAAGGTATGTGAAGTCTGCGGTAAGCACGCTGTTGCTGGTCGCTCTATTAGCCACTCCCACCGCACCGTCAATCGTAAATTTAAGCCAAACATTCAGTCCGTTAACGTTGTTGTTGATGGTCACCGTCAAAAGATGAACGTCTGCACCACCTGCCTCAAGTCTGGCAAAGTTGCTCGTTCATAACTGTAAGCGCACCGTCTAGGTGCGTGTACTTTGTATTTACAGGCCTCCTTCGGGAGGCTTTTTGTTTACCCTATGGCTTTGTGTGCAAGAAGGCAGCTACGACGCCCTGTGCACAGCTAATGCAGGCATCCGCTGTTTGTACGCGATTAGAGATTCCCCTATCGAGCAACACGGGAAGCTCCAACTGCTCCACTTCCCAAGCAAAGCCCTTCTCGCTCAGCACCGTATGAGGAGTAAGCGCTACTGCCGAGAAGTTCTTACCTACCGCATCTTCTGTAAGCGTCCATGACGCAGTCCCTGTATCAGAGAGCACCTTGCAGATAAAATCATCCTCTACCAGCGTGGGGCAAAGCTGGGCATAGTGTGCCATGACGCCGTATACGCACAGCGCATGGTCTGGCTTGCCGCCGGTGGCACAGCTCACCACCAACTGCACGCGCACATGATTGTCCTGCCCGTACGCAGCAGCAGCTTTACAGGCCAGGTCGAGGTCTGTGTAATCTTTTTCTGGCGAGAAAAGCTTTGCGGGAACCCGCTTGTCCTCTATCCACGCACGCGCCTCAGCAGAAATGGTGTCCGCATCCCCTACAAATAAATCTGGTACTACACCAGCGCGTATGAGCGCATTGGCACCACGATCTACGGCAATGATGCACTGAGCATCCTGGGAAAGCTTGCGTATAAGATCCGCAGAACTGGGTTCTGGAGAACCAGCTATCAATAAAACGGTATGTGTGGTCTGCTGCATTGTAGACTTCTTATCTCAAAGTTTTTATCGCGAGGTTTACTTGGTGGGGTACGACTGCAAATCCGCAAGGGAAATATCCTCATATATGTGCGTAAACAACGTAGCATGAAGACGCAAAAAGTCCTCATCGCGCTTATCGTGCGCATTAAAGACGCACACATTAGGAAATCCTGCACGCTCAGAGGTAGTAAGGCCAAACGGAGCATCCTCAAATACCCAGGTTGTCTCTTTAGTGGTACCAAGCTTTTTTAGCGCATAGTAATAGATATCTGGCTCAGTTTTGGTGAAATTGTTTTCTTCCGCGCTGACAATATCTACAAAAAACTTGGACAAACCAAGATGATCCATGCACAGACCAACTTCTTTGGCTCCGGTAGAAGTACAAATGATCATGGGGATACCTGCGTCTTTGAGCTGATCCAAGAACGGCTTAACGGCAGGCCATGCTTTGATCTCTGAGGCATACGCATTGCTAATATTCTGGGATAATTCTTGTGCTAGCTGCTCGGCAGAAGCGGGAATAGCAAGAGCGTTGCGCAGCGTATGGATCTCTTCATCCAAGCTGACCGCCTCACACTCATGCAAGATTTTCTCGATCTGAGGCGTCATAGCAAAGCCATGGCTGGCAAGCAGGCGGGGAAAGGCGTCCCACCACATATACATAGAATCAACCAGCGTGCCGTCACAGTCAAAGATTGCGCCGCTTATTGCCATACAAGTTCCTCCATCAAATAAAATGCGTGCAGGGTTCATGGTAAAGCCTTTTTGCGTACAATGTCGAGAGGTTTTAGCCCACACTTAGGGTACAGTAACCAACGCAGTAGTATCTTTGCATAATTTCGGAGGCTTTTTGTATGGCTCGGTATGACTATCATTGCCCATCCTGCGGCAACACATTTGAGGTTGAGCATCCCATGTCGGAACGACCAGAAATAGCCTGCCCTCGTTGTGGTCATACGGCCGAGAAAGTCTTTGCGGCAAGCGGTATTAAGTTTGAAGGCACGGGTTTTTACAATACCGATCAGCGCAGCAAGGGCAGTAGCCTATCCGGCAAGAAATAAGCCACGCCCTCGCACTATTGTTACCCTTATCTGTGCACGAGACTGTGCACGAGAAGCTATCCTTGCATTTCCTTGCATTAGAAAATAGAGTCATGCAGGCCCGGTTCGGAAATGGATGAGCCAAATGAGCCATCACGATACAGACGGGTTGTATATGACGTGGTATTGTCTATAGAACTCACCACAATGGAATGGGTCTGGATTGAGCCGTCAGGATTGTGCTTAACACCAGCCAACATACTGCCATCCGTAATACCCGTCGCAACAAAATGGATATCGTTGGTACGCACCATTTCATCCATGGTAATAGCTTGATCGGTATCAAAGTCACAGGCAGCTGCCACTGCCTCGCGTTCTCCCTCTTCTGTAAAGTGAAAACGCGCCTGGAAAAAGCCGCCTAAAGCCTTAAGACCAGCGCAAGCCAAAACACCTTCTGGTCCGCCACCCTCTCCCAACATGAGGTCTGCGCCCGTGTTGGGAATAGCTGTTGCAAGTGCGGCCTGCACGTCACCGTCATAGACCAATTTAACCCGTGCACCCGTTGCACGAACCCGTTCGATAAGCTCTTTGTGACGGGGACGATCGAGAATACATACCATGACATCATGGACAGGCTTATGCAATGAACGAGCTACCGCCGCAATATTTTCTTCGGGGGTTTTATCGATGCCCACCGCCTCGGGGTGAACCGCAGGACCACAGGCAATTTTTGCCATGCGCTTAACCGGAGCATTGAGTAAGGTTGCACGAGGCGCAAAAACTATGGCAGAAATCGCATTGCGCTGATTGTTGGCAACCAGATTAGTGCCCTCAATGGGATCGACGACAATATCCAAAGAATCGCCACCACGGCCAAGGGTCTCCCCTGCCACCAACAGACCATCATGCTTTTGTTTGTTGTCCGTATCGTTTTGCTCAAGCGGTGTATCGGTAAGCACACGCTGACCAATAACCACATGACCCGACATGCTCATAGCACCTAAGCCGTGGCGCACCGCCTTCATGGCAGCGGCATTGGCCGCAATTTTATCTGCACGCCCCGCCCACTTGGAGGCTTCGATAGCTGTTGCCTCACACACACGCTGAAAATTAGAAATTAAACTCTGACGCACGGCCACACTCCTCACGCTTGTTGTGCAGGATTTACCATGCATGCAGCGTAACGAACTTGTGCAAGTGTTAGGCTCGTCTCACAAAACGCGCGCAAAAATGACCGTCAAACGACCCCATTTTTGGGTGTGAGCGGAACATATCCTCATCTGTTACACAATTTGCAAACAACTCGTACGCCTGCCTATACTGCTCTTTAAGAGCACGAACAGCAGGGGCATCCAAGGGTGAAACCAACTCAAAATGCTGGCCAATTTCTGTTTGCAAAAAAGCATGAACCACTGCTTCATTTTCTTGCTTGAGTACAGAACAGGTGGAATATATGAGAGTACCGTCCTTTTGCACACGGCTTGCAGCAGAGATAAGCATGTTCAGTTGAAGAGCCACAATGGACTGTGCATTATTGGGCTGTACTGCTTCTGGCGTAAGCGTCCAAGCACGTTCTGGATGACGACGCATAGTACCCGTGCCTGAGCAGGGAGCGTCTACAAATACTACATCAAACGCATGACGCAGCGGCTCGGGCAGGGTTTGACTTGGAGCGAACAGGTCATCTTTGTGTGTATGGACACCCAAGGCACAGCCGTCATAGCAAACAGACTGACAAAAGCCAGCCCATCCTTGTTGCAAACGACGATTTGCAATGTTGGTCTTAAAAGAAGAGCTATCCACACCAACCAGCTGTGCAGGGCCACCTGCTTGGTAAGCAAGTGCTTGGAGCAAAAGAGACTTGGTAGCTCTGCCCTGACCAATTTCTAAAATGCGAGAACTAGGCTTTGGAGAGGCAGCGTAACAAATCATGCGTGCAGCAAGATCGCTCACCACAACATCCGTTTGTTTTACCAACTGAGATGAGGTAAGAGCAGCAGCATTACACAGCTGCCATACATCCGGAAGGGATGCATCTTCTACCTTGATATGCTCCTTATTGAGCAATGTACGTGCTTCTTGAGGGCTATGCTTACCCACATTGGCAGACAGCCACAGCGGCGCTGGCTCATGAGCACACAAAGCCATCTCGCAGGCGTTCTGCAAACCGAGAGAATCTACCAGCTGTTGCACAAGCCAGCTGGGTGCAGCCATCACCAGTGAGAGCTCTTCAATTGTTGGAATTGTCTGCAGCGAAGCCGGCTGCAGTGAGGCTACCTGTGGTGGAGCCGACTGCACTGAGGCTACCTGTGCTGGAGCCAACTGCAACAAAGCACTATTCACCGCTCTGAGCGCAGCAGCCACCCGTGGTGCATCTTGTTCTGCAATGCGACGCAACACCGCATTGGCCATACCAGCAGCACGAGGAACCACGCTGCGCACCAACTCCACACCTTGATTAACCGCGGCATTGGCAGGAGTTTGTAAATAGCACAGCTCATAGGCTGCTATACGCAGTGCATCGCGCACCTGTGGTTGGATTTTGGCAGGCTTAGTAGCGTGACTGTTTATAAACTCATCTAACAGGCCCCAAGAAAGCGTAACACCCAAAACGAGGCGTTGAACAAAACCAGCATCGCGCGCGTCCATAGCACGAAGTTCTGGAGACAAGCGCACTATATCACGCGCATATCCCGCACGACGACGCACTTCTCCCACAATACCAAGGGCAACAGTACGCGCTTGGGTTGCATGACCAGCAGATGGATGACCAGCACGTTGCTTTATAGCTTTGCCCACGTATGTCCCTCACCGCGCAAACCTGCAAACCATGCCCAAGCAGCCATATCACGCTTGCCATCAGGGCGAATGGCGATAAGTTCAAGCACACCCTCAGCGCAGCCTGCATATACCTTTTTCTGTGCCGCCACAAGCTCTCCAGGAGCAACAGCAAGCGTATCTGCTTGAGCCTCAGAAACAACACGAGCCTGTAACACACGCACGCTTTTATCGGCAAGAGCTACACGGGCGGGAGCGGCATCGGAAGAAGCCTGTACCAGCAAGGCATTGTGTGCAGCAGAAACCTGAGGCGACAAAAACATCTCGGTCTTTGTAAGCTTATGGGCATAGCTAACTTGGGACTCATCTTGCTCATGCCACACAGCACTTCTCTCTGCAAGAGTTGGGAGTGCTTCTACCAGTGTTTGAGCACCCAAAGAAGCAAGCCGCTGCGTAAGCTCCGCGGTATTGCTGTTGCCTATTTCTAGATCTGCCTGAGCACAGTACGCACCAGCATCCAACTCATGTACCACACGCATAATGGACACACCGGCACGACTATCCCCTGCTAAAATGGCGCGCTGGATGGGGGCAGCACCGCGCCAGCGAGGCAGCAAAGACGCATGGACATTAACACAATCTATGGTGGGAATGGCCAGCAGCTCATCGGGCAAAATACAACCATAAGCAGCAACCACAATAATCTCCGGACGAGCTGCTCGAATGGCATCCAAAGCAGCATCTGTCATACGAGCAGTCTCCAATACCGGCAAACCAAGCTCACCGGCACGCTTTTTAATGGCAGAAGGCTCAAGCTTCTTCCCACGCTTGCGCACTGCATCCGGACGTGTTACCACAAGGGTGACCTCAAAAGCCTCCGCAACAGCCTCGAGCGACGGAACAGCAAAATCGGGTGTACCCATAAAAACAATGCGCATGAGACTCCTAGTCAATCTCTGTATCACCAGGACGAGCACCAGCGGCTAAGGCCTGCTCATATTCACGCATAGCGGCCGCACGCTGGGCAATAGACAGGTGATCCACCATGGTTATGCCATGCAAATGATCAATCTCATGTTGCAAACAGACAGCCAGCAGATTGCCGTCTGCCTCATACTCCATAAGCTCGCCATCCAAATTAAGCGCATGAACCACCACATGAGAAGGACGTTCTACCGGCACACTAATACCAGGAAAGCTTAAACAGCCTTCGTTGTATACTTTGGGAGCACCATCTGCTGTAATGATCTCTGGGTTAATTAAAACGTAAGGATTTTTCTTCCCTTCTGCATAATCCACATCAATCACAAGTATCTGGATGGTCTCGCCAACCTGCGGAGCAGCCAAGCCACAGCCATCAGCCGCATACATATCCCTCAACATGCGTTTAGCCAGCTTCTTGATGTTGTCATCTATGTGCTCAATGGGAGCACATTCCTGTTTAAGACGGGGATCTGGTGACAAAACAATGTCATCAAGGGCGCTCATAGTATCTCCTTATGTGTTGCACGTACGACCTTACACATAAGCATGCTAGCAAACAGCCATAAACAGCTGCTGGCAGCCCTTACAGCAAATCGTACGCATCAATGTCCAATGCCATGTTCATACCCAACTTTGGCTTTATCTGTGCGGCGCAGGTACTCAACACACAACCAGGATGGGAATCAAGAGGTGATTTTACAAGAATGTGGAACCTAAACCGGTCTTTAACCTTAGCTTTTACACATTCTGCTGGTCCCAAAATATGCCAACCATCCAAATCCTCTACTTCCTCACGCAGCACCGCAGCAAAATCAGCTGCAGTTTGCTTAACGTCCCGTTCATGGTTTCCCCACACCACCACATTGGAAAGGCGCGTATAGGGTGGATAGGCTGCCTCTTTGCGGTCGAGAAGCTCAGGCTCTAAAAACACCGTACGGTCATGCAAAGCCACCGCCCGAATTGCTGGATGAAAGGCCCAGTAGGTTTGCACAATCACACGACCCTGCTTGGTGCCACGCCCTGCACGCCCCGCTACCTGTTCCAGCAAATGATAGCTCCGTTCTGCAGCACGAAAATCTGGCAGCTTAAGCGTGGTATCCGCATTGATAACACCTACGAGCGTAACCTCTGGAAAATCAAGACCTTTTGCAATCATCTGCGTACCAATGAGTACCGCACAGGAACTTGCATCAAACTGTTCCAGCAGCTGCTGATGAGCGCCTTTGCCTTTAGTGGTATCCGCATCCATTCTAATAATGTCTACATCGGGTCCTAACAGCATGGCAAGCTCATCCTCTACCCGCTGCGTACCCACACCAAACTGTGCCAAATAGCGACTCCCACAATTGGGACATTTGGTAGAGGGATCGGGAAATGCGCGGATGGGCCAGCTGTTGCCACAACTATGGCACATGAGCTCATGGGTACGTTCATGATAGGTAAGCGAAGTTGAACAGTGCGGGCACGTAGGAACACAGCCACATTCACGGCACATCAAAAAGTTGGCAAAGCCGCGGCGATTAAGCAACAGTACGGCCTTCTCGCCCCGAGTAACCACATCATGCAAGGCTGCTACCAGCGGTTGTGAGAAAATAGAGCGGTTACCTTGCGAGAATTGCTGCGTCATATCCACAATCTCCACGCGCGGCAACACCGAGCTACCCGGCCTCTCATTCATAACAGCACGGGTCCACTGTGCACCCGCATAGCTGCCCATCTGTGTGCGCGCAAGGCTTTCTAATGACGGCGTAGCGCTTCCCAAAACCAGCGCAGCCCCACGCAACTGAGCTAACTGTGCCGCTACTTCACGTGCATGATAGCGTGGACTTGAGTCCTGTTTATAGGAATTCTCGTGCTCCTCATCAATCACGATAAGACCAACATTGTGTAAGGGAGCAAACAAGGCAGAGCGTGCACCCACCACCACATGAGCCTGGCCTTGGCGCACCATATCCCATTGATCGTAGCGCTCACCAGCAGAAAGACGGGAGTGCAACACTGCCACATCTGAACCAAAACGAGAGCGAAAGCGACCAACCGTCTGAGCAGTAAGCGAAATCTCTGGCACGAGCACCAAAGCACCCTTGCCCTGCTCGCGCACCTTTTGAATTGCCGCAAGATACACCTCGGTTTTGCCAGAACCGGTAACGCCATCCAGCAAAACTACATCTCCCTTGCCCGCCTCACAAGCAGCATCAATGGCCGCAAGCGCCTCTTGCTGGCCGCAAGTAAGCTGCTTGGGCCGAGCAGCATGGGCACTGGAGAGCGTGGTGTTGTCATAGCCACGAACCCGGCGCTTGGTATATATATGCACTACATCCTTAGCCTCCAGCGCACGCACAGCACTGGCTGCTCCCACAATGGTGGCATTAAGCTCGGACATGCGCATTGAGCCTGAAGTAAGCGCTGCTAACACCGCACGCTGACGGGCAGCATTTTTACGAGGGACAAATTCCTGAGCAGCAGGTGCAAGCTCAATCCACCTATCGTCCACCGCACCCGTGGCTTCACACACCAATTCCCACGGACTTGAGGCATCTTTTCTGCGCACGCGCATGGATTGACCAGGTGCAATAAATAAACGCAGACAATCAGAAAGCGGGGCTGCGTAGTGCTCACAGATCCACCACGCAAGCTCCACGGCCTTCTCATCAAAGGCAGCGGGCATAAGAACGCGCTCTATAGGCTTGATTTTATTGTCCGCAACACCTATAGGCGCTCGGTCCACCACAGCAATGACATATCCAACTACCGCTCGATGAGAAAAGCTCACGAGCACCGTTGTTCCCACCGTACACGAAGGCTCCAACTGAGCAGGAATGCGGTAATCAAATGCAGTGCTCAAGGAACGCGTTGGGATGTCCAACACTACCGATGCATACATGTTTCCCTCCTTACTCAGCCTCTTCTATTCTACTTACAAATTCGTAATAGTTATCCCATTTGGCAAAGATCCAGAGTGGTGCTGCTACACTATACCCGTTATATTTTTGACGAGAAGGCAGATATGAAAACTATTCGCTATACGCTTCATCTTTTGGCGCGTAACTTTTGGACCTTGCTTGGCTTTGAAGCGCTCTTGCGACTGATAACCACTTTTGCGTTGGTACCACTTGTTCAATTCTTTTTAGATCGTCTGATGGCTTTTTATGGCTATTCCTTTATCACCTTGGAAAGCCTGCCCGCATTTTTAGCACATCCAGGTGTTGTTGTAGCAATCCTATTTCTCTTGTTGGTGCTCTCTGCCATTTCTATCTTTGATGTCTCTGCCATTCTTCTCATCTTTGATCAATCGAGAGAAGATAAAAACATCACCATGCGCGAGGCCTTGAGCTTTGGTCTTAAACAATCCATACGCACCTTTTATCCGCGCAACATCCTTTTGCCTTTGTATGCCTTATTGTTGGTGCCGCTCCTCAACTTAGGCATTACCTCAAACATCATTAACTCGATTCCTATTCCAGAATTTATCCTGGACTACATTCTGGAAAATCAGACCTTTACCATTATCTATGTACTGCTTGCCTTGGCTTTGGGCTACGGTTTTATCCGCTTGATTTACACCTTCCCCAGCTTTTTATTGGAAGGCCAATCGTTTGTTAAGTCTGCAAGGCACTCAATTCACTTGACGAGAAAACATTTTTGGGGTGACTTGGTTTCCATTGTAGGACTCAAGCTTTTGTTTGATGTTTTACTCATTGTTATTGTGGCCATTCCCAGCATGATTGCTGTGCTGGCATTTTTAAGCAATGCAGGCGTGTTTATCAAGTCGGTTGTAGTGGGCATTGTTGCTGGTACCGCAATTACTCTCATGCTCTTGACCTTTATTTTAGGTTCAGCCACCAGTTATGCAATTGTATGCACGCGCTATTGGAATCGCCTGACTGAAGTGGGAGAAGAGATCCCCAATCCTGAACCTCCCAAATGGATAAAGCGCCCAACCTCTCCAACCAATCGCTGGATTATTGGCATTACTGCCCTGAGTTACCTGGTGTTGTGCGTAAGTGCTGCGTCATATTCACAGTACTCCATTAGCACCGAAGACCTAGATGAGAGCGAACCTGCTCCTCGCGTTGAAGTGACTGCTCACCGTGGTGCCAGCAAGCAGTATCCAGAAAACACAATGGCCGCTTTTCGTGGTGCCAAACTGCAGGGAGCAGACTGGATAGAACTCGATGTTCAGCAAAGCAAGGATGGCGTGCTGTTTATCTCTCATGACTCTAACTTTATTCGTATCTCTGGTGTTAACAAAAACGCCTGGGAGCTGACGTACGCAGAGATTGCCAAGCTCGATGCCAGCGGTCTTTTGAATAAACAATACAAGGGTGAGCGCTACCCCACCCTTAAACAAGTGCTTGCTTGGGCAAAAGCTAATGATATGCGCCTTAATGTTGAGCTTAAGCCCAATAAGCATTACACCAATCTTGAAGCACAGGCTGCCCAGGAAATTCGCGATGCAGGCATGACAAACAACGTTATTCTTGCTTCACAAAGCTATGACTGTGTAAAAAACATTGCACAGGTTGCCCCCGATATGTCCCGCGCTTATATCATAAGCTTGGTATACGGCAAGATTAATGAGCTCAATGCAGCTGATATTTACTCCGTAGAAGAAAACAGCTGCACACAGCGCTTTGTACAGTATGCTCACGATAATGGCAAACGAGTCTTGGCATGGACTATTAACAGGCCCGCTAATATGGAGCGTGCCTTAGAAAATGGTGTAGATAACATCATTACCGATGACGTTCCTACTGCTCAAAGCGTTATAGCAACTGATTCAATCGAGATAACGGTAGACTCTCTCCTCAGCAATATGTACTACTACCTCATGGAAATGTAGCTTAATAGGCTTACGCATGGAGCTGTAGGCTTATACAAAAAGTCTGCCAACTGCTGTTACCTTGTACAGAGGAATGCTGGGCGCACCCTTGGTTACATATCCGGAGGCTGCCTCAATTACCTGTCCGTTGCCAATATAGATTGCTACATGTCCAGGCCAAAAAAGAAGGTCTCCGCGACGCATATCCGACGTGGATACTTTAAGAATCTTAGGATCTGCCCTCATATCATTGGCATAGTGATCGTGGTTCCAACTGTAGTAATGATCATAGGGTGAGTATCCAGCAGGATCCATGCCCACGGAATACATGCATTGCAAAACAAGACCGGCGCAATCAACACCAACGCCAGGAGCACACGCATAATCCCAGATATACGGTGTACCAATATACAGATTTGCAGTAGCAATAAACGCTTCTACGCATTCATCCCTTGTCGCGTTATAACCAATCCCCAAAGGAGCAACATACGAGAAAGGCCAGGTGCTCGATTTAGGACTCACCGCTTGTCCGTTAATGGGATAGTAATACGAAGGGTTTTGATAATTTGCATTGGTGCAAATACCAGAGTAGGTAAAGTTACGCCAATATCCGTTGATAACATGCCAACCAGTAGCCATGGCGCCAGAGTTATGAAGCCAATACCAATGACCGGACTCGTACAACCAGCCTGTCTTCATGGCACCCGAAGTTGGATCGAGCCAATACCAATGACCGTTGTGTTGGAGCCATCCTGTTTGCATAGCTCCATTGCTCTTGAGGTAATACCACAAAGCTCCTTGTTTTTGCCAGCCAGTAAGAGCTGCGCCTTGCGATGAGAAAAGATACCAGCCATCAGCCTCTTTTACCCAACCCTGTGCAATACGCCCACCATGGTTAGGATCGCACCAGAGTCGAGTGGCTCCAAGCTGCTGCCAGCCGTACAGATGCCTGCCTTCACTGTCGAGCAGATACCTAAAGCCCTTCTCGTCACGAATGCTACGCTGAGGGGCAAGCGCACCAGAAGCGGTGGCATATCTCTCAATTCCATCTTGAATGGTAACCCAAGCGTTGTATGCCATGGCACCGTTAGGATGTAGATAATATTCTGGTCCTGAACTAGAAGGAGTAACGATTCCAGAGGTATACATGGGATACCCCTCTTTGCTTGGATCAAGCCAATACCACAGGCCGCTTACAGGACTTTTAAACCAGCCCTTTACAAGCTCACCAGAAGCTTTAGCATAATGCCAGCTTCCCTGGGTATCTTGTCCCCAACCAACAACCATAGCGCCGGAGGTATTAAGCAGGTAAAACTTACCTGCATTTGCAATAACATCGGTATACATGGCGCCCGTATCGTTATCTAAAAAGTACCAGGCTTTCCTGTATTGCCAACCGGTATACACCGAACAACTGGGGCTGGTAAGGTACCACTTTCCCTGTACGTAAACCCAGCGGTTAGCAAGGCAAGCGCCTTCATTGTTAGCAACATAGCTGGTACCCGTTGCGTCTTTAAATGGACCAACAGCCATCGTGTTGTCCTTTTGTGGATCTAAGTAGTACCAAATGCCACTAACAGGGCTTTTTAACCAACCAGATACCGCGCTTCCCTCTTTTGTATAAAAGCGCCATGATCCTGTTTCATCTTTTTCCCAGCCATAGCTGTGCTGTTGTGGTGGTATGGATGCGGGTGCAGTTTGAGGCTGCACAGGATCGGTGGTGGTTGCAGTACTTGTAGCCTGCGCATCCAAGGCGGCCTCACGGGTGCTTTGAGCACATGCCAGTACAGGGGCCTGATGTATGGCGCCCATCGCTACCGTTATGGCGATAAGCCCCGCTATCAGACGATTTTTTTGGTCCATGAATCCCCCCCCTCCCCCTGGCTTTGGTATGAGCCCTCACACCAGAGAGAAAGAAATATGGTTGTCCGAATGGTTGTTCGAAACCTGACAGTTAGCTGATAGCAGTATACACGCTTACAGAAGTCTTAACCCAGTCTTAAGCCAAAGTATAAAGACAGCTTAAGCCAAGGCGTTAAGCAACTCTTGCGTGCGGTTAGTCTGCTCCCAGGTAAAGTCTGCATCTTCACGACCAAAGTGACCATACGCAGCCGTCTTCTTAAAGATGGGGCGGAACAAATCCAGATCACGAATAATAGCTCCGGGACACAAGTCAAATACCTTCTCGATAGCCTGCTCAATGCGGGTATCATCCACGCTGCCCGTACCAAAGGTATCCACCATAATGGACAGGGGTCGAGAAACGCCAATGGCATAGGACAGCTGGATCTCACAGCGCTGTGCCAAACCAGCAGCCACCACGTTTTTAGCAACCCAGCGAGCCGCATACGCAGCGGAGCGATCTACCTTAGTGCAATCCTTACCAGAAAAGGCGCCACCACCATGACGACCCATGCCGCCATAGGTATCCACAATAATCTTGCGACCGGTCAGACCCGTATCTCCCATGGGTCCGCCAATAGCAAACCTACCCGTAGGATTAACGTAAATCTGAGCATGGTTCCACGCAATGCCCACCTGGTCTAAAACAGGGGTAATAACCTGCTCAATCATATCCTTGCGAACGATATTCATATCCTTAATAGCAGCGTCATGCTGGGTGGAAATAACAAGCGCCGTTACCTCCACGGGTGTATCGTCCTCATAGCGCACGGTCACCTGTGTTTTGCCATCGGGACGCAGGTAGTCCACCACGCCCTGTTTACGCACGTCAGCCAGACGCGCCGCCAAACGAGAAGCCAAATATATAGGCATGGGCATCAGAGTATCCGTCTCATTTGAGGCATAGCCAAACATCATGCCCTGGTCTCCCGCGCCAATCTTATCCAGCGGATCACCATCGCCCTGCGCGTAAAGACCATCGACACCTTGGGCAATATCAGGACTTTGATCATGGATGAGATTAAGAACGCCGCAGGTCTCACAATCAAAACCATACTTAGCGCGATCATAGCCAATCTCGCGCACCGTCTTGCGCACCACGGCAGGAATATCCACATAACCCTGCGTACGGACCTCGCCCATAATCACAATCGTGCCTGTAGTGGTAAAGGTTTCCACAGCGCAGCGCACATTTTCTACACGTGCAGGCACGCCATCGCAATCCACATAGCCTTCTGCCTCAAGCTGCGCTTCTTTGGTGAGAATAGCGTCCACAATTGCATCGGAGATCTGATCACACATCTTGTCAGAGTGACCTTCCGTCACACTTTCTGACGTAAACAAATAGCTCTTCTTAGCCATATAAACACCTTATTTCTTTTTTTGCTCAGTAATTCCGTTAGTCACAACGTCTACGACTCTGCGCGCAAATTCTGATGCATTGATACTACTGCTCCGTTCTGCCATGCTGCGAGCAGAAAAGAAAAAGGCTCCTACCAGGCAGTCTGCCGTAAGCTGACTGTTAAGGTCTGTACGTACGCTACCGGCCTCTTTGCCCTTATCCAGCGTATCTTGAATGATCCTCGATGCCAAGGCAAAGCGAGAATTGGGGTCACGCATGAGTGCATCAGACTCTTCTATATCACCTGCCAATGCAATGGCCGTGGTAGGACTCTCATAGAGCTTTTCACAAAACACAAGACACAGATTGCGCAGGGACTCAAACGAGCCGTCGCCCTTTTTGGCAGCTTGATCGAGCAGCTTCAAAAATCCTGCAAACGCGTTATCTAAAACTTCATCCACGATCATATCATGATCTGCAAAGTAGTAATACAAGGCACCCTTGGTGATATTACAACGCTGTGCCACTTCTGTCATTTGGAACTCAACGCGCCCACGCTCAGAAATGATCTGTGCGGCCGCATCCAGAATATGTTTACGCGTGCGCATACTCTTAGCCGTTTTTTGCTGTATAGCTCCTGTCATATAACTCTCCAGAACTTTAAAAATCCTGCAAGTATAAAAATTAACGTCGGATCAAAAAATACAACAGTGCTACGCTTTTGCCCGTATCAAAACTCCGGTTGTTGGGAGTCTGCACAATGAGTAAAAACAGCTTGGCTGTATTTTGCCGAGACGTAAAGAGAATTGTACATAATCCTGTGGCTTTATTGGTCACAATTGGTGTGTTAATTCTGCCCTCTTTATATGCGTGGTTTAACATCAAAGCCAACTGGGACCCTTATAAAAACACCAGCACCATTCCCATAGCTGTTGTCAACCAAGACGAAGGCGCGGTT
Source organism: Atopobium minutum 10063974 (assembly GCF_000364325.1). NCBI lineage: Bacteria > Bacillati > Actinomycetota > Coriobacteriia > Coriobacteriales > Atopobiaceae > Atopobium > Atopobium minutum. Next base: position 828,033 of record NZ_KB822533.1, on the reverse strand, counting down.
GTAGGCGATAAGGGCTTTAACAACGCAGGTGATCTCATTGAAGAGAAGCTGAAAGAAAATGACCAACTCAAGTGGACGTTCGTAACAGAAGAACAAGCCACCACGGGAGTAAAATCTGGTGAATATTACGCCGCGTTTATCATCCCCAAAAACTTTACCGCCTCTTTGGGTGACGTTTTGGACGGAGACACCAAACCCGCACACATCACTTATCTGGTAAATGAGAAGCTCAACGCAGTGGCTCCTAAGGTAACTGATTCGGGCGCAACTACACTTGAAACACAAATCTCACGCAAATTTGTAACCCTTGCTGGCACGACCGTTGCCGATAAACTCAAGGCAAAGGTGCAAGTGCGCACCAATGGCTTGGATACCGCTCAGCAAACCGTCGTAGGTGATCTGCGCGAGCTCAGTTCCACCTTAGATGAGCTGTCCGGCAAAACCACCAACGCACAAGACGCCATTGAGCAAGGTCGTGCGGTGCTGGCGGATGCGCAAAAAACCCTTGAGAGCCTTGAGGGTACAACCGATGATTTAGCCACTACCTTAGACAAGGCTTCCGGCAAGCTGGCAGCAACACGACAGACGTCTCAGGATCTGATGGCACAACTTTCTGGTGCACTCAACAACTCAAGCACCACCATTGCCAGCATTTCGAGCAAGGCAAACTACAACATAGGTCAGCTTTCTGGAGATGTGGGCTGGGCTCAAGGCAAGATGGACAGCGCTCTCGCACAGCTGCGCAGCGCCAACCAAAACGTAGCCAGCATTACGCAAGAGCTCCAAAGCATACGTGACACCATCGCACGGCTTAGCTTGATCCTCCCTACCAGCCAACAAGCACAGGCCAAGGTTCTTGCTTCATTGGATGCCCAAATCAGTGCTCTACAGGATTTGTATACCAGCCAAAAGGGTCGTCTTGATACCCTGCAAGCACGCTCCGACAGCCTGCGTCAGGGCAATGAAAATGTAGCCAATTTGTCCTCTACGCTTAACAGCGCTCTTCAAAACGGAGCAGATGCCACCAATAAGCTTACTCAGGAGCTCATGGGCACCAGCTATCCGCAGCTCTCCAGCGCACTTGACTCGTTTGCCTCTGTTTCTGGCGATATTTCTGGCACCCTCCAGCAGCTGCCTAGTATTCTTAAGCAAACAAATACCAGCCTTTCTCAGCTTGATGAGGTGCTTGACCAAAGCTCCAGGGCCCTCGATCGCACCAAAAATGCTCTTACAAGCACAAGCAAACGAACGGATGAGCTTGCCAATGACCTTGCCACAATTCAGGGTGTCAAAAACCTAGAGGGTGTATCGGACATCCTTGAGCTGGATACCGAACAGTTTGGTGAGTTTGTCGGCTCCCCCGTTCAGATGGTAAGCAAACCCATTTTTGTGGTAGCCAACTACGGCTCGGGCGTAGCACCGTTTTATACCAATCTGGCTATTTGGGTTGGCGGATTTGTGCTGGTAGCCATCTACAAGCTAGAGGTAGACTCAGAAGAGATAGAGGGACTCACTCCCGCACAAGCATATTTTGGTCGTTGGTTGCTGCTGGGCCTTTTGGGGTTGTTGCAAGCACTGATCTGCTGTGTGGGCGACCTCATGCTGGGGATCCAATGCATCTATCCTGCCCTCTTTATCCTGGCCGGATTAGTAGAATCGTTTGTCTATGTAGGCTTTATCTACGCGCTGTCCGTGGCCTTTAAGCATATTGGTAAGGCACTCTGCGTTTTGTTGGTAGTCCTACAAATTCCTGGTTCAAGCGGCCTGTATCCCATAGAAATGATGCCTAATTTCTTCCGCTTCCTTAATCCATTTTTGCCCTTTACCTATGGCATCAATGCCATGAGAGAAGCCATTGCAGGACTGAATGGCGCCGACTATAGCTTTTACCTGCTTGTTTTGGTAGCCTTTTTGATCCCAGCGCTTATCGTAGGCGTTGGTTTGCGCCGTTGGTTGCTTAACATTAACGCGCTGTTTGATCAAAAGTTGCGGGAATCTCATATGATGTATCCCGAACATGAAGTCAAACCCCTGCACCACTACCGTATTCGCATGCTGCTTCTTGCCATTAGAGAGCCCGGCAGCTACCAAGACTTTATGGTGCGTCGCGCACAAAAGTTTGAAGCTGGTTATGCGCGCAGGATCCGCAAGGGTGTGATTGCTCTTCTGGTCATTCCACTGGTGCTGCTAGCAGGTCTGTTTGTGCTGCCCTTTAAGATGGTAGCTTTAGTGGCATGGATTATTTCTTTGCTCATAACCCTTACCTACCTCTTGGTAGTTGAGTTCTTGCACTCACGCATTGAATTAGGACAATCGTTGCTCAACAAATCCAGCGATGAGCTGTATGACTTGTTAGACGCAGAGATGAGGAGCAACTCATGAAGAAACTCCTAGCGCTCATTAAACACGACGCTCACATGGTGCGTACCAACGTCATTGTGCTTATCGTAAGCGTTGGTTTGATTGTGGTTCCCTCGTTTTATGCCTGGTTTAACATTGCAGCCAGCTGGGATCCCTATGCCAATACCAAAAACCTCAAAATAGCGGTGGCTTCTGACGATGCGGGCTATCAATCAAATTTGGTACCTGTCAAGCTTAATCTTGGCGACAACGTCATCGCAGACTTGCGCAAATCCAAATCTATTGACTACGTGATCACCTCAACAGAGGATGCCAAGGAAGGCGTTACCCAAGGTCGCTATTATGCAGCGCTTATTATCCCCCAAGATTTTTCTTCTCGGATGCTAACCTCGCTGACCACTTCCACCCAAACCCCCGAAGTGGAGTTCTATCAAAATCAAAAGCGCAGCGCTATTGGCGCTTTGGTAACCGATAAGGCAAGTGCCGCAGTGCAACAAGACATTGACAGCTCGTTTGCACAGTCCGTTACCACGGTTGGAGCCGCAGCGCTTAAGGAGCTGGATAACGCACTGAGCGACGGCGACCTGGCACAATTTGCCCAAAGTCTGGACAAAGCCCTGGACAATAGTGAGAATACCCTGCGTAATCTTGCTACCGATACGGATGCCTATGCACGTATCGTAGCTTCCTTACACACCATAGTTTCAGACTCCACCGCTGCGTCAAATACATCTTTGGGTGCAACGTTAGATGCCAGCTCTAGCTTAAACAGCGCATCTAAAGGCATTGATGGGGTGAGCTCCGCTCTTGATGGAGCACACAGTGCCTTGCAAGAGGTTGTTACACAAAGCAATGACAGCCTTAATGATGTTTCTGACGCCATTGATGCTGCATACTCCACTGCCAACAGCCAGTCTAAGGACTTAGCTGCGGCTCTACAAAAAGCAAAAACGGTTGTGGATGCCCGCATTGTTCCCCTCCAAACCCTGGCTGACGAGCTGGCTTCTCAAGAACAGCTGTTGCAAACCATAGAGGACAGCCTGCCTGATTCCAGCTTGGCCAAGACCTCGGTGCAAAACATCCGCGCGGATCTTATGGCGCTGCATGCGCGCGTAAGCAATGCCATCCAACAGATGCAAGAACTGTCCGATGCCCTTAACAAAACACAAAGCGATATAACCACCAGCGTAACTGATGCAAATACCGCAAAGCAGCAGCTCAAAGATTTGGTAAGCAGCTCAAAGGAGCAGCTCAGTTCCATTTCTACCAAGGTACAGGGTGAGGTTCACAGCTCTTTAACCGAGCTTTCTGGAGCTATCGACAAGGCCGCGCAAACCAGCAAGGGACTTTCTGAGAGCCTGAGCGATACACAAAAAACCGTGCGCGCAGCCACCACCAATGCATCCAACAACCTTGATGCAGCAGCACAAGATTTGCAGAGCGCTGCCGATAAAATCAACGCCGCAGCAGACAACCTAGCAGACTTGCATGCACAGCTCTCTGAGGCACTGGCTTCTTCCAATATGGATCGTGTACGCACGATTTTGGGCTCCGACCCCAGCAAGCTGGCAGACTTTATTGCTGCTCCGGTAAGCGTTGATCGTACGCCGGTTTTCTCGGTAGCCAACAATGGCTCTGCTATGGCACCGTTTTATACCACTCTTGCTATCTGGATTGGTGGCATCATTTTGTGCGCCATTGCTCAGGCCTCTCCCGACGAGGAGCTTAGCCACGAGCTGCAGCTCACCCCTACACAGGCGTACTTGGGGCGCTTGGTATACTTTGTCATTATTGGATTGTTACAGGCAAGCATTATCTTGCTGGGTGATCTGTACTTTTTGGGCATCCAATGCGTACACCCTGGGTTGTTTTTGCTGGTGGGCTGGTTGGCATCGTTTGTGTTTGTCAACATAATTTATGCACTGACCACTGCTTTTGGAGATGTGGGCAAAGCGATTGCCGTTATTCTTATGGTGCTGCAGGTTGCAGGTTCGGGCGGTTCCTTCCCCAAGGAGATGTTGCCAAGCTCTTTCCAGGCACTGTATCCCTATCTGCCCTTTGTCCATGCAGAAAACGCCTTCCGCGCAGCTATTGCCGGTATATATGCTCAAGATTATTGGATAAGTTTTGGCAAACTTGCATCTTTCCTTATCCCTGCATGCATACTTGGCATTTTCCTGCGCAAGCCGGTGCTCCGTCTTACGGCCTGGGTGGAACAAAAGCTGGAACAGGCTAAGGTCATGTAGGGCGCATGCTATCTGCAAGAGGTAACGTATTTGCCGTTTGCAAGGTGCATTTGTAGGGCACATGCCGTTTATCTGTCCCGTGTCGTAAGCATCACACACAGCCCAAGTCAAGCGGTATAATGAGCCGGCTAGGCTTGTGTCAATAAGCTATACAACTGCCGCTGGAAACCCATGCCTTCCAGCGGCCGCTTTTATCATTAGAGGAGTTACGCATGACCACATCCACAGCGGTTCGGGTACGTTTTGCACCTTCGCCCACGGGCAAGCTGCACATTGGCGGCGCTCGCACAGCGATCTACAACTGGGCATTTGCACGCGCAAACGGCGGTACGTTCATCTTGCGCATTGATGATACTGACCCCACGCGTTCCACCGATGAGAACACCCAGATCATCTTGCGCGCCATGCGCTGGCTGGGCCTGGACTGGGATGAGGGTCCCGAGGTAGGCGGCAACTATGGTCCCTACTGGCAAACCGAGCGCCTTGAGATATATCGTGCTGCGGCGCAACGTCTCGTAGATGAGGGCAAGGCATACTATTGCTTCTGCACTCCCGAGAAACTCGAGGCAGACCGCAAAGCTGCTCAAGAGCGTCACGATCCCTTCCAGGGCTATCAACGCACGTGTCGCCATCTTGATCCCGAGCAAGCGCGCGCACGCGTAGAAGCCGGCGAGCCCTATACCATTCGCATTAAAGTACCAGAAGATCGTGGTGACATCACCATCCACGACGCCGTTCATGGTGATGTAGTCTTTAACGCCAAGGAATTGGACGATTTTATCCTCTTCCGTTCCGACGGTACTCCCACCTATAACTTTGCCACCGTTGTGGATGACGCAGACATGCGCATTACCCACGTTATCCGCGGCGATGACCACCTTTCTAACACACCTCGCCAGGTTATGGTATATGAGGCACTGGGCGCTCCCATTCCCTGCTTTGCTCATATCTCCATGATCTTGGGTGCAGACGGCAAGAAGCTGTCCAAGCGCCATGGCGCAACCAGCGTGGAGGAGTATCGTGACGGCGGCTATGATGCCGATGCCTTTGTAAACTATTTGGCGCTGCTAGGCTGGGCTTTAGATGGACAGACTACCCTTATTCCTCGTGAGGTCCTTGCTCAGAAATTCTCTTTGGACCATGTATCCAAAAATCCTGCCACCTTTGATCAGACAAAGCTGGACTGGATTAACGGGGAATACCTTGCCGCAAAAACGGATGCAGCCTTTGCCGCAGACGTTCTTATCCCCCAACTGATAACTGCTGGTTTGGAAAAGGATAACGCGCTTGCTCACAACAGCGCTTGGTATGAGCTTTTGGCTTCCATCCTCAAGCCCCGCGTTAAGCTTGCTGGTGAGGTAGTGGACAAGGCTCGCTTCCTGTATGAGGGTACCAAGCTATCGTATGACGAGAAAAGCGTGGCTAAAAACCTCGCTAAAGAAGGCACACTTGGCTATTTGCAAGCCGCTTACCAAGCCTTAGCAGCCATCGAGCCACAAAACTGGACTGCCGCTCATTTGGATGAGGCCTTAGCGCCCCTTCCCGAGCAGCTTGAGGCAAACAAGCGTAAGTTTTACGCTGCTATCCGCGTAGCGGAATGCGGCAATCAGGTATCTCCTCCTATGGGCGAGTCTTTACAGCTGCTGGGTAAAGAGCTGGTACTCACCCGCCTTGAGCAAGCCTACACCCTGGCGCAAGCATAACAAGACAAGCGTAAGCAACAAACGTACGCGTATAACGAGGATACACAACGGATAGTAAGGACATCCCAGCATCATGATGACAACATCAGCATTTGAGATTCTTGGTCCTATTATGGTTGGCCCTTCCAGCTCTCATACAGCTGGCGCTGCACGCCTATCCTTAGTTGCTCGCTCGCTTGTTAATGCGCCTCTCAAAAGCGTGCGCTTTATTTTGCACAATTCCTTTTCCCATACCTACCGCGGTCACGGTTCCGATCGTGCTCTTGTAGCTGGCATCTTGGGACTTATGCCCGATGACACCCGCATGCGCAATTCCTTTGCCCTTGCAGAAGAAGCAAAGGTTGCCGTGGAATTTGTAGAGGCTGGGGATGATCCTGGCCTGCATCCCAATACGGTAGACATCTGCATGACCTGCACTGATGGCAACACTCTAGAGGTGCGCGGCGAGTCTTTGGGCGGTGGGCGTGTACGCCTTAGTTCCATTAACGGTGTTGAGGTTGATCTGACCGGAGACTACCCCACCCTGTTTGTGGGGCATTGGGATCGACCTGGTGTTTTGGCATCTCTTACCGGCTTTTTTGCGAGCAGCAAGGCCAATATCGCTACTATTCGCACCTATCGTACCTCTAAGGGCGGGCGTGCCTATACGATTATAGAGACAGACGAAGTATTGCCTGAGTCTGCTTTGGACAGTATCCGCAGCATGGATAATGTGGTAGAAACCGCCCTCGTAAAAGTGCCTGGCACCAGTGAGGTTGCCCCTGATGCACAGCTCCATTATGGCTTTGATAATGGTGCTGAGCTCCTTGCTTTGTGCGAGAAGGCCGACAAGACCATCGGAGAGGTTATGGCTTTGCGTGAAGCAGAGCTAGATAATGCTGATCTGGCTTCTCAACAGCAGCGTATGGCGCATGTAGCGGATGTTATGGAAGAAGAAACCACCAAACCTTTGGTAGAACCCCAACTTTCTTTGGGAGGCTTTCTCAATGGCCAAGCAAAGGCAGTTGCCAACCATACGGCACGCTATGCTCCTACACTATTGGGCGAAACCCTAAGCAGTGCGGTAGCTCGTGCTATGGCGGTACTTGAGCGCTCTGCTGCTATGGGCGTTATTGTTGCCGCACCGACAGCGGGATCTGCAGGTGTGGTTCCCGGTGCTGTATTAGCAAGCGCCAAGGCTCAGGGAGCAAGTCAGCAAGACCTTCTTAATGCACTGTGGAACTCCGCTGCTATTGGTGCCATTATTTCTCGCAATGCAACGGTTGCCGGTGCAGAAGGTGGTTGTCAGGCAGAAGTTGGTGCTGCAGCAGCTATGGCTGCGTCGGCGCTTGTGGAGTTGCACGACGGTACTCCCAAACAGGCCTTAGAGGCAGCTTCTATTGCTATTGCTAACTTACTGGGCTTAGTATGCGATCCGGTACGCGGTTTGGTGGAATTCCCCTGCCAAGATCGCAATGCTATTGGTGTTTCTGATGCCTTTAGTGCAGCTCAGCTGGCACTTTCCAATGTGGGTTGCCCTGTTCCCTTTGACGAGGCTGTAAGCGTTATGTACTCCGTAGGCAAAGCAATTCCTACAACACTGAGAGAAACCGCTCTTGGCGGGCTTGCACAAGCTCCATCCTGTCTTGCCTGCAGTGGTTGCCACTAGGCTTTAAGACTTAAGCTCTTTGGGGGCTTGTTTTAAGCTTTTAAAGCTACGTGCTGGTTTAAGACTTTTTAGATTGCTGTTTGTCCTGCTTGTCCTGAGACTCACTCTTGGCGGAAGAGAATAATCCCTTATGTGCCTTTGCAGCCAGCCTTGCTGCCCGCGCACCACTCATACCAACACCGCCATAGCTGCGCTTATTGCCAGACTCTGTACCTGAGTACTTACCCATCATACGATCCCAACGATGGCGAATAGATACGGGATTACTGGAGCGCAAGCCCAACAAGGGAGCGGCCAAAATGGTAGGTGCAAAGAAGGTAACGATACGCCAAACCAGATATCCAGCTGTTGCGGATGCACCAAATAACGGACCATAAAACAGCGCAAAACCAGACTCTACGCCACCAGTTCCACCCGGCAAGGGTACCGCAGTGGCAACCATTTGTACCATGGAACCCGCCGCAAGACAGGCCCAAAAATCTGCTGACTGGCCAAAAGCATTCAAAACAAACCATGGAATGGTATAAAACGCAGCTAACTGCAGCATGGTAACAAGCAAAGTCAACGCCATGCTGGGGATATGAACAGCAGCACGCCTAAAGGCATCTGCAAACTCATCCACCTGACGGTTGATAAGATCATCAAGCCGTGAGCTATCCTTAACCAAATTGCGCTTACGAATCCAACGCAAAAAGCCATTGCCAAAACGCTTGACAAAGCCCGGGCACAGACACACCACAAACAAGACAATCAGCTCTATCGCATGCATACCAAAGACAAACAGATTGAGAATGACAATGTCACCGTAGGTATGCAAAAAGAACTCAAATTTACCCAACAGTGCTAACGCTGCAAACAGTACCACGCCAAACTGGAACATAATAAAGCGCGTAAATTGCGTAGCCGATGCTTCTCCTGCATCCAATCCCGTACGGGTAAGACGTACAATCTGAGAAGGAACGGCACCTGCCATCATAGGCGTAAGGTTGCCAAAGAAAATACCCGATGCCTCGACGCTCATCAGATCACGGATGCCAACGGGTGAGTTAGGATCAAGCCACACTGCAATGGCATACGCAATAACACCAAACACAAAGTAGAGTACAAAGCAGACAACAGCACCAAAAATCCAAGCACGATTTGCATGTGCAAGCGCATCAACAAAAGTTGCCATCTGCCCCGTAACAATAAGAAAAACTATGTAAGCAGCCACAACCACAGCAAGAAACTGAGCGCCTTTTCGTGCGCTAGAAGTCTCTTCATCCTTAGACGTAACGCGCGTCTTTGGCTTTGAGCCAACCTGTGTGGTGGGCTTCTGAGATTCAGAAGTATGAGTAAGCTTGTTGGACATGGATCTCCGGTTGATAGAACGGTACGCTTCGTTTAAGTTGTATTTAAAATGCAGTCGCACTTTCTGTTTCGTATTAACCGCTGATGTTTGAACGTTGTATAAAGCACTATAGCATAGTTATTACTGTCATTTTACTAGTACAGAGCCTGTATATAAAAAGAGAAGCCGTAACGACTTCTCTTTTACCGTACCTTGTTGTGCTGTAAGAGCTTGTCCTTTTGCTTAGCTCTCTAAGGAGTTCTCCCTGCTTTTAAAAAAGAAAAGTCCCAAGCACAGTGCTGACAAAACACCGACGGTCAGATAAAGCTCAGAATGGGTCGTATCTCCCGTTTTGGGCAAGGCAGCCGCTACGGTCTGCTTGGCTGTGCTTACAGACTGAGTTGCTACCATCTTTTTAGAACCGTCGTTTGTATTACTTGAAGGCTTAGTTGTTGCCGTCTTTTTAGAACCATTGTTTGTGTTATCTGCAGGCTTAGTTGCCCTATAGATATGTATGGTGTCACCGTTTTCTGATGTATAGGTTGTAACAAATTCATACCCTGCAAATGTTTCTGGCTCTAGGGTTCCATACTCCATATCTTTGAGCGTGGTCTTATCCTCGGTAATCCAGAAGGTTTTTACCCGATAGATATATATGAAATCCAAACGATTCGTAGCTGTTGCAAGCGTTAAGGTAAGATTTTTACTTGCATAATCCACGGTATAATCAGGAATATTTTTGAGATAGGTAAGCAACACGGAATACAGATCTGCAGATCCAGTTTCTGTTTCTGCAAGGATCTTTCCCTTGCTGTCAAGATACCTTACCGTCCAGCTTGTCTGTGCTCGATTGGTCCATTTTGCATAGACAGTAGTGTCTTCATCTACCGCTTCATCTATATCAAAGGGAATGGTAAAGTCGGGATCTTTATACCACCCAGCAAACCAATAGCCATCCTTTGATGGAATGTTAGGAAGATCCTTATGTACAGTAGAATGCATGGGGATAACAATAGTGTCTGGAAGCTGAGATGTAGCCCCGTTACCCTCAACTGTTACCGTAACATTTGGCTCTACCCACTTGGCATACACAAACTTGTCTTGTGCTTCCATGGTAGTTGCCTGTGCGTTAAGCTCCGTACCTTCTTGAAAATCAGCCGTGGTGTACCAGCCGCCAAAAACATAGCTGCTGGGCACAGAGGCAGGTTTGATTGGATGATCAAGACTGTCTTTGGCATACGTTAAGGGTGCCTCATACAACAAGGTAACAGGCTCATTATCGGTATTAACAAAATGTAATTGATAGGACTTTTTTGCAATATAAACATGGAGGTAGCTTATGCCATCATCGTCATAATCATTAATGGGTTTACCGTCTTTAAGCACATCTACATGTTCATAAGCCGTATATTTATTTAACTCAGGATTAGAAGCGCTTACATCAGTAGTAAAATCATCGGCACTGTTTGCCCAATAATAAAATGAGGCATAGTTACCAGTGGATTCACTAAAATATAGATAATAATTTTTGTAATCGGATGTATTAACTCCCTTGGTAATACTTTTTCCATTTGTCCAACTGCCATCGGGATTTTGGTAATGTTTAATACCATAGACCTTATATTGTGCAGTAGTTGTGGCGAGCTCACGTGCATGAAACTCTATATGATACGAATCAATCATAGAATCAGGATCAGCACTATTAAAACTTTTTATGCTAACGTCCCTGTGTGCGTCTTTTGCTGCTGTCCATCTGTAAGTAGTATCAAGTGAGACTATGCCATCAGCGGTATGATCATAGATTGCCTGGAATATTTCTCTATGATCTTCTGTTCCATCCGTAAGGTTGTAATACACCAACGTAAGCGTCATTACTGGTCGATCATAGTACACATTAACAACGGTTGTACCATCTGGATTTACAAGCTTATTCGCATTAGCTGCTTCTGTTTTACTTTGGTTATACTTGTGGTAGGTATCCTCATATTTTGAGCTATCAGAAACTACATCGGTATTGATGTCTTGTGTTTTTGTCTCAGTTGCAAGCAGGGAATACGTTTTCTCTGCATCGGTATATGACAGCTCATCACCTACATTCTGATACCAGTAATTTACAACATAGGATGCCTGTATAGGAGTGTCATATTGTGCATATACCGTCATATCCTTAGCAGGTTGTGCACCTGGAGTCCAGGTTTGCCATACACCAGAATCATCTTTATAGGTCCAATGACTAAAGATTTTACCTGGAATCTTTGGCGCGGCAGGCATGGATTACTGCTCTTGATACCTATAGGCTTCATGAAAGTCTTGCTTAGCATCGCCCGTCTTAAAATACGTGGTATAGGACTTGCGTGCATAATATACACTCACAGTTAGAGCGCCACTTTGTCCAATTTCTACCTGTTCTGGAACAAGTGCTTGAAAGCCATCATAAGAACGATTGGCAACCGCGTTTGTTTTTTCTCCAACCGTCCCTGTTAGGGTTTCATACTCTGCCAAGGACTCATCGTCATAACTACCGTCTATACTCTGCCGTATATAACTATATGTGATAAACATTATCACCTTACCCCCCTCCCCGAAAAAGGGCGGGTCCACCGTAAAAGTATATTTGAAATATTGTTATGTTTTAGCAGGTCTGGGTAAAGAAAAAGGGCTGGATAACCAGCCCTGCAAATGCTTGGTAGCCCGTACCGGATTCGAACCGGTGATCTCCGCCTTGAGAGGGCGGCGTCCTGAACCGCTAGACGAACGGGCCAAACTGTGAGGTAGGACTCTTGGCTGGGACGGAGGGAGTCGAACCCCCACTGACGGAACCAGAATCCGTTGTCCTACCATTAGACGACGTCCCAAGGGATACGTCCTACGCGCCTTGACGCGAGAACATACTTTACGGGATATACACCATTTGTGCAAGTCCTAATTTGAAAAAAATAGGCATGTTTTGGAAAAATTATTAAGACCGCAGGTCACATTCCATGACAAGTTTCATGCCAAGCGATAAAGCCAACTTCTTGAATACCTGTCTCATACCTGTCTCAATGCCATTTTAAGCATCTGTTATACCGAAGTTGTTCCCTGTATCCAAGCTAATTGGGCTTCTCGCGAGTTGTCTAGGCGGCCATGTACCACCTCACGCAACACACTTTCCAACATAGTGCCAATCCATGGCCCGGGACGGCCTCCTAACAGCTTTACAACATCGGTGCCGTTAACCGCTAAATCCTTTACGCGATACGGTGCGTGCTGTCCCACCAGCTCCCGCAATACGCGCTCGATTTTATCGATTTCCAACGCATACGAGCGATAAGGAGCCGCCTTGCCCATGGCATCCGCACGCTTAAGCGTAAGCAGCTCAAACGCCAGTGGAACAGCTTGACCAGGACAACGACTGTCCAAATCACTCATCATACGCAACACAGAATGACGCGTAGCCTTAACGGGCCTATCGTGGAATCGCACAAGGTTTACGCACGGTACAATCAAGCTGGTGGGAAGCGCAAACATACGCAACAATGACTCGGCTATTTGAGCACCAGCAGAAGGATGGCCAAAGAAGTGCCCCTGGCCCTTCTCGTCCATGGTAAACGTATGTGGCTTGCCAATATCATGCAACAAGGATGCCCAACGCAGCCGTTTAGAAGCAATGCCACCTGCAAAGCATTCCATGGCAGCAACTACCTGTATGGTGTGCTCATAGACGTCATAACAATGAAATGGGCTATTTTGCTCAAACCCCACCATAGGGGCAAGCGTTGGCACAGCTTCCAACAGCACGCTGCGCTGAGTACGCAAAGCCCATGCAAGATGCCCAGTGGCGATAATACCGTCAAGCTCATGACCAATTCGCTCGCGCGCAATATGAGCAAGCTCAGGTGCACATGCTTGCAGTGCACCTTGTGTAGCGGGTTCTACCTCAAAGCCCAAGCGCGCGGCAAAACGCACGGCACGCAACACGCGCAAAGCATCCTCGGTAAAACGGCGCCGTGGATTACCTACAGCACGAATACAACCAGCTTCGAGGTCCTTCTTGCCAGCATAGGGGTCAAGAAGCCCGCGTTGCGGATGGTAGGCCATGGCGTTAATAGTAAGGTCTCTGCGGGCAAGATCATCGAGGATAGAATCTACAAACTGAACGCTATCGGGGTGACGTAAATCAGAATAGCCAGACTCTACGCGATAAGTAGTTACTTCTATGGGGTGGCCCTGCACCACAGCTGTTACCGTACCATGCTGAACACCCGTGCAATGCACCTCTATATGTGCTGCTTTAAGCAGGCGCACAGACTCTTGCCACGGCGCATTAGTGCAGGCATCTACATCATGTGAGGGCATTCCCAAAAGAGCATCGCGTACCCAGCCACCAACCACCCAAGCCTCATAACCGCCCTGTTCCAAGACGGACAGCACACGCCAAGCATAGGCGGGCACATCAGTTGGCAAAATGTGGTGGCTCATACCCGCACCCTTAGCTCAAACAACAAACGAAGATAGTATGTACATAGTATACCGCGTATAACAAATGCGTGGTAACGGGCATAGAACGCATCAAGTACATGCTATTCTTCATATGGTACAACACGTTTGCAGGGAGGTTATTATGAACCAAGATACGTCGGTTACATTTGATGATATTGCTGCAGCCCGTAAAGACTTTGCTGCTGAGCGCGCCAATAGCGTAGCCAAAAATGCCGCAACTGCTCAAGGTATTCGCGCTGTTGCGCGCGTGCCTGAAGCCATTGCCAATAATGCCTTAGCTTTTGATGTAGAGGTAAAGCAGGGAGACCGCACTAACCAAGAGCGCTCTGGTCGCTGTTGGATGTTTGCCTCGCTCAACACCTTCCGTATTCGGGTTATGCAAAACTATAACCTTAAGACTTTTGAACTATCGCAGGCCTATCCCCTCTTTTGGGACAAGCTCGAGAAAAGCAACTGGTTTTTAGAGAACATCCTAGACACCACAGATGAGCCTCTTGAGGGTCGTCTGGTGAACTATCTCTTGTTTGATCCAATTTGTGACGGTGGCCAATGGGACATGTTTAAGGGCCTTGTCAAGAAGTATGGTGTATGCCCCAAAGAGGCCATGCCAGAAACTGCTAACTCATGTAACACGCGTGATTTAGACAGATACCTTACCCGTTATTTACGCGGCTGTGCCAAACGCTTGCGCGAAACCAACGCCGCAGGCGCTTCTTCAGAGGATTTAACTGCTATGAAGAAGGAAATGATGAGCGAGATTTATCGCATGCTCGTCATTGCTTTGGGCGAGCCTCCCACACACTTTGAGGTACGTTTGCGTGATAAAGACGATAAGCTCGTACTTTCTGGCACATTTACCCCACAAGAGTTCTTTGAGAAAGCCGTTCGCATCAAGGTGGATGACTATGTCTCTTTAATCTCTGCTGCAACGACAGACAAGCCCTATAATCGCAGCTTTACTGTTTCTCGCCTTGGTAACATAGTTGAGTTTGGTCAAGTTCGTCACCTCAACCTTCCCATTAATCAGCTTAAGCGCGTAGCCATAGCACAGATGAAAGACAACGTACCTGTATGGTTTGGCTGCGATGTCATGCAGTCGTATCTGCAAGACGAAGGCATTATGGATACCGCCGCTTTGGACGTAGACGGCCTATTTGGCTTTGCCGTTGAAGCAGCCCTTAATCGAGAAGAGCGCCTAGACTACGGCGAATCTCTTATGACCCATGCCATGGTTTTGGAAGGCGTGCGCTTTGATGCTCATGGCAAACCCACCATGTGGAAGGTAGAAAACAGCTGGGGCAAAGACCATGGTCGCGACGGCTTTGACACCATCTCTGATGCCTGGTTTGATGAGTATGTATACCAAGTTGTAGTAGACAAGAAGTATCTAACAGACGAGCAGCGCGCACAGTACGATGCTCACGACGACATAGAGCTTGCGCCTTGGGACCCCATGGGCTCACTCGCTCACTAAGGAGACAAACATATGAGCTTATCAACTATTACCCCAGATTGGGCCACTTCTCAAAACGCATCCTTTGCTACAGACCGCGCCAACCGTGTGGCACGTAATGCGGTTACCAGTATGGATGTCATGGCTGCTGCACGTGACTACAATCGCATGCGCACCTATCACGATACCTACAGCGTAGAGCTCAAGACTGCCAACATTACCAACCAGTGCCACAGCGGACGCTGCTGGATGTTTAGCGCTTATAACGTAGCTCGTGTAGCCACCATGAAACTTCTTGATGTGGATACCTTTGAGTTTTCCCAGGCCTATGGCATGTTTTATGACAAGCTTGAGAAGGCAAACGCCATGTTGGAAAACATCATTCGTCTTGCCGATAAGCCCTGCGATGACCGTGAGCTCATGAGCGTTTTGTCCACTGGTATGGATGACGGTGGTTACTGGATTTTTGCCATGAACCTCATTGCCAAATGGGGTCTTGTTCCTAAAGATGTCATGCCAGAAACTGCATGCACCAAATCTTCTGCTCAAATGGATGCGCAGCTTGAGCGCCTTTTGCGCAAGGACGCTTCCATCTTGCGTAAAGAGTTTGCTGCAGGTGCTTCACGCCAGCAACTCCAAGAGCATAAGCAAGAGATGCTTGTAGATGTATACAAGATGCTCTCCATTTGCTTAGGTGAGCCTCCCACCCACTTTGATTTTGAAGTGCGTGTAGGCAAAAAATGCAAGGTAGATGCCACAAAGCTTAGTAACATTCTTCCTGCTTCTGAGTATGCAGATGACAAGGACACAAAGCGCTTACTTCGCGACATTAACATTACTCCTCAGGAGTTTGCGCAGCGCTATGTGCCCTTCAATCCCTATGAGTACGCAGAGATTGTTTGCATACCTACCAGCGATTCTAAACTCAATACCCCCTATCATGTTCGCGCTATTGACAGCGTAGAGGGCGGCCGTCCTAACCGCTTCCTTAATGTTGAGCAATCCATACTAGAGCAAGCAGCCATTGCCCAGCTTAAGGCTGGTGAGCCTGTAAGTATGGCATGCGATGTTATGCAGGAATATCCTCGCCATATTGAGGACTTCAAAGGCATCCTAACTATGGA
Organism: Atopobium minutum 10063974; assembly: GCF_000364325.1. Taxonomy (NCBI): domain Bacteria; kingdom Bacillati; phylum Actinomycetota; class Coriobacteriia; order Coriobacteriales; family Atopobiaceae; genus Atopobium; species Atopobium minutum. Next base: position 811,686 of record NZ_KB822533.1, on the reverse strand, counting down.
TGGCGTAGATTTAGACGGTCTCTTTGGTATGGACTTGAGCATGGACCGCACGGATATGCTCGACATACACGAGACATGCCTGACCCATGCTATGACCTTCCAGGGCGTAGAGCTTAACGATAAAGGCCAACTTGTTGCCTGGCGTGTAGAAAACAGCTGGGGTAAGGACTCTGGCAAAGACGGATACCTGTACATGAGTGCTGAATGGTTCCGTATATACGGTGGTGAAGTTGTGGTACGCCGTGAATACTTGCCCGCAGAAATACGTGAGCTGTGGGACAGCGCTCCTGCCGAAGAGTGCGACCCTTGGAGCGGCTTTGCGTTAGGCATGGGACAAGGTAAGTAAGTTACTTATCGGATTCATACACATCAGCCGTCTCTCAGATGAGGGACGGCTGATTTTTTTACCATATAAGACGCTCTGTAACCCAAGAGCAGCGTATATTTTGCACCGCTTAGTACTGAGGCGTTTCCTTAAGTTCCCTCAAAATACTAAACAGTCCTCTTGCATAGGCAGGATCCATGGCCCATGTGCCCGTAAGACCAGAGATGGTTGGTGCAGAACCGCGCTTTGGCGTAAGGTACTTAAAGCGATTATCCACACATGCATTATTAAGTGCATCGGTGCTTGCATAGCCCTTAAGATGCTGGACTTGGGCGCGCAAACCATAGCGCACACCTTCAGCACCGTAGCCGCTAAAGTCCTCACCTCGGACGCCACCGCCAACAGCACCAAGGCCAGCAAAATTGCACTGCCAGTTCTTTACGTCACCGCCAAATTGCAACCAGCCTGTCTCATGCATGGCCTGTGCAAAAACTACCTCGGCACGCACGCCTTCAGCAGCTGCCTCTTCCATAACAAGCTGACAGAACTTCTCGATAGTTGGGGCGCCATAAGCGCTGTACACAGAACTGGGATACTGCTTGCCTATCTGCTTATACAGAGCAACCATCTGACGTGCGGTGACCGTGGAATTGCCCATAATGGTGTATGTCTCGGAGCTTATGTCCTCGTCTACGGAAGGAGGATTGGGCAAATCCGGGTTAGGGTCGACGGGGTTCTCGGAATTAGACTGGTAATCAGGGGTAAATGGAACGTCATTTTGAGATTCATCAGCATGAGGAGTATCAGAACCGCCGCCATAGTACTCCTTTGCATACTGCTCAATGGCGTTTGCCAAGGCATCTGCAATTATAAATTTACGCTGCTGGTATACATACATATCGTTTGCATTGGTCACAAATGCAATCTCAAGAAGCGTTGCAGGTAGATGGCCTTTCTTGCCACTAATAACAGCAATTTCTTGTGTATTCATACCACGGTTTCTTAGGCCAACGGAAGCCTTGAGGGCCTCATGCATAGCACTTTGGAACTCAAGAGAACCAGGCTCGGCATTACAGGCATGCCTAAAACTCTCAAAACCCGTGGCAGTAGCATTCGGTGAAGCATTAAAGTGAATGGATAGCAGCGTTGTGCAACCATGATCGCGTGCAGCCTCTTGACGACGATCAAAATTAACGCCGTCATCCTGGGACTTACGATACGCAATACCCTTTTTATCTAAACGTAGAGCGATAAGGTCCACGAGTTCATGAGTAAGATCCGCTTCACGATAGTTAGGGGTGGTAGCACCAGGATCCCAGCCGTTCGGGGCACTGTAACCGTGACCAGCATCAAGATACAAACGGAATGTACCAGTATGTTGCTGAGTAGCAGCACTTACCCGGAAAAAGTTCCAACCCTGAGCAACACCACCATGATAGGCATACAGCTCTACGTTGGTTGAGTTAACTGCATGACCACCAGTCACGTCAATAACATAGTTGGGGTTAAGGGCGGAGCGCAACACAAAATAGCCCTTGATATTCCACTCTACATACCAGTGCTGATTGGAACCGCCATTGGAGGCGTATTGCAAAATATTAGAGCCATTCTTGACCTCATTGTTATACAGGTCAAGTACCTTACCTGAGGAAACATTGGTAAATACGTATGCGCCACTTGCTAGGCGTCGAACGGTCCATTTTTGAGCAGCAGAGTGGTTGCGCGTATAAATCTGAACGTTTGCACCGTTTTGGGATGAACCACCATCTACGTCCAAAGCCATGTTATTGCCTACAGCAGCGTTAATCTCATAAGTACCGTTTTCCAGCTCAATTGCCTGAGACAAAGTCCACTGCTGGTTGGTGCCACCATGAGCAAGCCACATACCTACAGAGGTACCAGAGGCATACACATTGTTTGTAATATCTAAGACAGTATCAGAAAGTTCATTCTTAAACTGCAAGTTACCCTGTACAAAACTCACTACCCAATGAGCAGAAGACGTGGTGGAAGAAGCACTTAAGTGCACCTTGCCATTCAGGGTATTTACGTAGGCGCCCGTATCCAAAGACTGCAGGGTGTAGGTGTTATCCTTGCCCCCAACTTTTCTTATAGCCCATTTCTGATTAAGACGCTTAGCATTAGAGGCAATGGTTAGAGATGCACCATCTGTAGTAAGTGCCATAGTCTTGCTGCCAGCTGCGGCAACAGAATATAAGCCACTGGGAATGATGTCAGTAATCTTTTCTATCCTAAACTTCTGAGTATCGGAAGGATACGTGCTAAAGCTGGTTAGATACAGATTTGCCTCATTGGCAGGATCGCCATTAATGTCTAGGAGCAAACCAGTCGAAACACTCCTAAAGGAGTAGGTGCCATCAGCATTGCGAATAATGGCAAACTGCTGGTTCTTATCGTCGGCGTGGGTCTCCCAGAACTGTGCATTATTGCCAGAGGTTGGGTTGTCACCATTAGAGGCTAACGCAATATTGCCTCGCAACGATTTAAGTAAGAAGTAACCATTTTTGGCGGCAGGCTCAAACATAAATGCTTGGTTAGCACCGTTGTTCTTAGTGTACAACTGGGCATTCGTACCATTAGCTGTCTTACCTGCGTACACATCTACTGCATAGCTTGGATTGGCAGATGAAACAATACGGTACATTGCATTTGGATCAAGGGAGTGTGCAACCTCTAGGTCTGTTTGTGGAACGTGAATGTCCAATGACGTAAAACGCCAACGCTGGTTAGCGCCATCATGAACGCCGTACAGCTCAATGTTTGCGTTGTTATTAGTCTGAGACGCATGCAAATCAACTGCAAACTTGGGGTTAATTGCCGATAAAATCTTGTAGGTGCCATCAGCCATCTTAACAATAAGCCAACGCTGTGCCATGGAATCATTAGCGTCCCACTGCTGTACGTTTACACCGTTAGCAGCCATACCACCATTTGCATCAAGTGCTTTACCAGAATACTTGTTGGTAAGTTTTGCCAGGCCGTCCTTATCGTACGACACATGCCAGACCTGCGTTTTATGACGAGTGGTCTGCCAGAGCAATACGTTAGAACCAGACTCAGCAGTAGGATAGTCCACATCTACTGCCTTGCCATCAGTTACCTTGGTCTCTATCAGGTAATCGCCTTCGGGAAGGCGATTATTGTCCTGAGCCTGCTTAGCCTCACGCAAGGCACCCGTTACATTTTCTAAAACCCATTTTTGATTGTTGCCGCCGTTATTGGTATACAGCTGCACATTGGTACCATTAGCTGTCTTGCCTGCATATAAATCAAGTGAAAATGTTGGATCTACAGCTGACACAATGGAATAGCTGCCATCAGCCATGCGATTCAAAATCCACTTTTGTCCATCGGTATAATTGGGTTGGTATTGTTGTACGTTAGCCTCATTAAAAGGTTGGCCATCAGCTATATCTAAAGCTTTATTGGTTGCCTCGTTAATAAACAGGTAATGCTCGCCATTACGAATAAGACGCCAACGCTGGTTAGCACCATTATTCTTTTTCCAGAGCAGTACGTTAGCACCATCTGCCTTAGAGCCCCAGGCAACGTCTAAAACTTTATCGGGCGCTACCTTAGAGTGGATGTAGTACACATCCCCTTCAACCAAATTATCATCATAGTTTGCGGCAGCAGCGGCACGAGGAGCTGCTGCACGTTTTTTTGCGGTGGCCTGCTCATCTTGTTGAGCTGCCAAAGCACCATCAGTGCTGTTGGTACTGTTAGTGTCATCAGCTTTGTTTGCATCCTCATAAGCAAGCAAAGGTTCGGCTACAGAAACTGCACGTGCCACTACAGAGTCACTCTGGTCTGCCACAGCATCCTTACTTTGCGCTTCAGCAAGAACCGTGGTTGTATCTGCTTGCACGGTTTGTGTTGCCTGTGCAGCTGGTGCAGCCGCCGCGGACTGCTGAGCAGCAGAATCCGTAGCGGCACGTGCCACACTAGGCACGCTGAGCACAACAAGCAACGCTACGCCACATATGAGCGAGCACGCTGTCCACAGCATCTTATTACGAGCTTGTCTTTCCAAATACTTCATAACGCTCCGAATCTAATGTGCATGCTACACAGCAACTATGCACAATCTCAGGGCTTATAGTTTGCAGTCATTTATCGCGTAGTACAACTGCCATAAGTAACCAGGCGCTAACTTTATACAGACCGATAATTACAGAGAAGGTCAACATTTTATACACAAAGTCAAAACTGTATGCTCTTAGGTTTCAGCTAACTCTGGCTTGTTGTATGTGCGTATCTATACCATGCACTTTTTATACCATGTATACAATGCCCCATCCCCTATAATGCAAGGCAACAACACGCCCTAGTTCTCGGGCAAAATCTCTATGCGCTGTCCGTCTGGGTCTACAATAAAATACAAACCCATCTTGGGATTTTCTTTTTGAATGCAACCCATCTCTTCATGCAAAGCATGAGCTGCCTCAATATCGTCCACCCTAAAGGCAATATGGATATCCATTCCGCCATTCTCATAGGGCGTTGTACGACCACGATTCCAAGTAAGCTCAATCTCAAAACCAGACTGAGGGTCAACCATAAAGGTGTTTGACCAGCTCCCATCCTCAGGACCCGAAACACGCGCCACAACTAACCCCAAGGCCTTTTGATAAAACGCTACCGTAGCATCTCTATCAAGCACATGGGTACAACGATGAACAAAACGTGCCTTCATAGTAGGCTCCTTACTGCTTTGTTGCATTTTAAGTTTGTTTAGCATCTATATAATTTTACTCGCCTTGTCATCAAAAAGCATGCTCAGGATATGTTTTTTCTCCTACAACCTGCGCCGTAGATACAATAGAGGTACTCAGAACTTGCATAAAACCAAGTAAGTCCCAAAAGCAAGTCAATCATTTTGTACGATAAGGAGCGCTCATGAACGTCTTGGTTGTTGTAGATATGCAAAATGACTTTGTAACCCATGCGCTGGGCACACCCGAAGCACGCGCTATCGTACCTGCTGTTATGGCACGCATTGCCACCGCTCAACAAACTAACGAGAAGATTATCTTTACGCGTGACACCCATCACAGCAACTATCTATCCACACAAGAAGGCACCAATCTACCTGTACCACATTGCTTATATGGCAGCGAGGGGTGGCAAATTATTCCCGAGCTTGCAGAGGTTGCCAATGCTGCAGATGTACGCATTTTTGATAAGCCCAGTTTTGGCAGCATGGAACTCGCAGCATACCTTACACAGCTCAATGCAAAGGCACCTCTTCAAAAGATTACCTTCATTGGCCTGTGCACAGACATTTGCGTTATCTCTAATGCGCTGCTCGCAAAAGCTGCCGTACCTGAAGTTCCTATCGTTGTAAAGAAAAACTGTTGTGCAGGGGTTACGCCACAAAGCCATGAACGTGCACTTGGTGCTCTGGAAAGTTGCCAGATTATCGTGCAGTAAAGACAGGTTCTGCAATTGTGCAAAGGTCTTCCCCATGAGCAAACTCACGCAGAGCCGCCACAAAGGGTTGCTCTAAACCAGAGGCAAAGCTCAAGGTAAGCTGCACTTCATTGGTGAAAAGAGCCTCATGTTGTTTGCCGCCAGCAGCTTGTGCCATATGCAAAACTCGATCATAGGCAGCATAAGGAATACAGCACGTTACATAGGTAGTAAGTCCCATAACAACTATATGGTTTGCAGTTTGAGCGTCTGCTACCGCAGCTTGTGCCGCTGCGGTATAAGCACGAACTAAACCACCAGGGCCCAAAAGAGTGCCACCAAAATATCGAGTTACAACACAGCATATGTCTGCTAAGCCAGCACCATGCAAGACATCAAAAACCGGCATACCAGCGGTACGAGATGGCTCCCCATCATCAGAAAAACGCTCACGCCCATCTGCCAATATCCACGCAAAAACAGTATGGCGTGCGTCATGATAGCGAGCCCTTAAAGAAGCAATATACTCCTCAGCAGCAGCTTCTGAAGATAAGTGTGTAAGTGCCGCAAGAAAACGACTACGACGATCTACAAACTCCGCCGTATGCACTACGTCAGAAACAAGTGTCTTATATTCTTGCTTCATTTGCAATTAACCCTACTCGTTATTGTTATCACCAGTGTCTACCCTGGCAGCGCTGTGAGTACCACCATCTTAAAACCGTGCATATGCCAAATTAAAGTACATGCACGGTTTACTATAACGCGTATTGCCATAAGGTATGTAATGAGATATGTGCTCTAGATTACAGAAATAGCTCCTGTTGCAATCTGATACACAGAAACCAACATGGTACCCACAATAATCAAGGCAATAATCTTATCCGCCATGGTAGGCAAAATCTTCTTGTCTTGTGTCTTTTCTCCCCAAGCATAGAGCAATATGCCTGGCGTAAACAAAATGGTGGTAATCATAATGCCCGTCACACCGCAAGACCACACCAAAAAGAGCGCGTATACGCAGCCCAAGGTACCAAAGAAGCGAGCTTGTGCTACGCTGCCAGCACCGTCATCCCCCATGTATTTGTTTTGCCATGCAATCTTTGCAAAATACAAGGTAGATGCCACATAGGGAACAAGAATTGTGCAGACCGCACAGTTGTACATAAACTGATACGTAGACGTAGCAAACACAGCCAAAATCAAGAACAGCTGGGTAATGCCAGAAGAAACAATCAGGGTAACAAGAGGAGATCCCGCCGTATTTGAGCGTGCAAATACCTTGGGAAACGTGCCCATCTTTGCTGCCTCATAGGGAGTCTCGGCATTAATAATTACATAGCCCAACATAGCGCCCAACAAGGACAACACAACGCCCAAATTAACAACGGCGGCGCCTATAGGACCAATAGCGGCTTCCAACACACCCGCCATAGAAGGCGTTGCCAGCTCCGCCATCTGCGCACGAGGCACCACGCCCATACTGAGCACAGAAATGAGCATGTACAGCACAAAAATAAAGACAAAGCCAATGATGGTAGAGCGTCCAACATCTTTTGCTAAACGAGCGCGGCCAGAAATAACAACAGAAGCCTCAATACCCGTAAAAATCCAGACTAATGCCACCATAGTAGAAACAACTTGCTCGTAAAAGCCTGGTCCACCAGGCTCACCCATAAAGTTGTCCATAAAAATGGACGGGTCAAACTTGCCAAGCAGCAAAATGGATACAATAAACAAGCCAAGCGGGATAATCTTTACCACGGTTACAAAAATATTGAGCTTTGCTGCCTCCTTAACGCCTTTAGCTGCCAACCATACCAACAGCCACAAATACGCAGACGCACATATGCAGGAAAGCAAGTTATTACCGCTCTCAAATGGCTTAAAGAAATATCCTAATGCCGAGAAAAGCAATAAAGCGAATGAGACATTGGATAGGCAGCCAGAAATCCAGTACCCGTAGGCAGAAATAAACCCAACAAAGTCACCAAAGCCAGCGGCAGCATAGGCATAAATACCGCCCGTAAGATCAGGACGAGCGCGCGATAAACCAAAGAAGCACATGGCCAAAGCCAACACACCCACAAAACAAATGCCCCAGCTTACCAGCACAGCACCGGTATGAGCTCCTCCAGCTGCCAAATCTCCTGCAAGCGAGAATATACCACCGCAAATACTGGCGGTAATAACCATCATAGACAGACGCAACAAGCCCATTCCGTGAGGGTCAATAATCTTATTGCCCTGCTCATCCACAAGAAGTTCAGTCGCGTCATGTGTTGTCGTAGTAGGTTTTTCCATCGTAAAGCCCCCTTCTGTAATACAGAGCTGCACGAACCTCACAAGCAAAGGTCCATGCAGCTCTTGGGGATTACAAATTCATATTAGAAGCGCAAACCAAGGCAGGACAGACCACCATCGAGCTTACGATACTCGGAAGTATCCACCACAATGGTTTTATAGCCAGCATCCTGAACAGCCTTTAGCACCGTGGGATATCCTTCTGCAACAATAACGGTACCGTTCATCCAAATGCAGTTGGCACCATAGGCTTCCTCTTCTGGAACCACAATCTTGTTATATTGCGCAAACTCGGGCTTATCGATAAACTCGCCGGAAACCAGCATGTTGTTATCTTCGATATAGTTAACACCCGTCTTAAGATGCAGGACCTTCTCGAGAGGAACTTCTACGCATGTAAGGCCCCACTCTTCTAGAATGGCAGCAAACTGACGAATGCCCTCTTCATTGGTGCGCTTAGACCTACCAACATAGAAGGTGTCTCCAACCATCATGACATCTCCGCCTTCAAGCGTACCGGGAGAAGTAATGTGACGGATTTTATCATAGTCAAAGAAACGATGAAGTACGGGCTCAAGAAGCGCAGCTTCCCCGCGGCGGCTATCCGCACCAGGGTTATCTACAATAACGCCGCAACGCGTAATAACGCAGGTATCCTCCACAAAGCAGCTGTCTGGATATTCCTCAGATGCCGGCAAAACCGTTACGTCTACACCGCAGCGAGTCAGCGCATCGATGTAGTCATTATGCTCTTCGAGGGCACGATCATAGTCAGGCTTGCCCAACTCAGGAGCAGAGGTAATACCATCAAGCAAAGAGTGGCTCGGACGACGAACAATGCAGTGCGTAAACTTGGTCATGTTATAACCCCTTTCCTCAAGAACTACCATAAGAATGACTTCAAACTGCGATGCTAATGTCCTCATGCATCCACGTTATGTTTGGATTGCGCGTAGACATTACATCTGCACGTTCAACATATCGTGAGCTTGCAACTGCTATGTACACTGTGAACTTGAGCGGTATAATTTGAGCTGTAAACGGCTTAAATACTATGATTTACCTTTACTTTTTTGTTTATATAAACAAAAATGTTGATTGTATACAATTTGCGTTTATATACATCCAATGGAGGTGAGCGCGGACGTGCCACAAGATAGATACCTCTCCCTCAAAGACCATGTGTATGCTCACATTGCCAACCTCATTAACAAGGGCATGCTCAGCGAGTTTGAGCATATTAGCGAGCAAAGCATTGCAGATGCTCTTTCGGTAAGCCGAACCCCCGTTAGAGAAGCCCTTATGCAATTGAGTGATGAGGGCTATTTAGAACGCGTTCCTCGTAAAGGATTTGTGGTTCGTGGCTTTGACGAATCCGCTGCCAGAGAAGTGTTTGAAATCCTTGGTCCTTTGGATGGTCGAGCAGCCCTTCTTGCTGCAGGACGAATGAGCGACAATGACATTGCGCAGCTGAGCTTCTTATGTAATAGCATGCAATTAGCTATAAACAGTGGACTGTATGACAGATACGATGACTTGCAACGTGAGTTCCATCAGACGTATGTGCTTAAGTGTGGTAACTCTCGCCTATCCAACTACATAGAAGAACTCAACCGCTTTTTTATGAAGCGCGCGTATTTGCAAGAAGATCCAGAGGTTCTTGAAGCTAATGCTCGCAAAGCTAATAAAGAGCATGCCCATATAGTGGCGCTATTTAAAAAGCGCGATGGCAGTGATCTGCAAAAATACATTCGTGATGTGCACTGGTCTTTAGATAACGCTAAGTACTTGTCGTGGTAAAGAAGACAGGTGTTTTTTATGGTTAAGCCACATGACAAACACAAGAAGGATACCGCAAGACGTGGTACAATCGCTAACGCGAAGTGAGCTCGACGATTGCGGGGGTGGCTCAAGCTGCCCATGAGGAAAGTCCGGGCTCCACAGGGCAGGATGCTGGCTAACGGCCAGGCGGGGTGACCCGACGGAAAGCGCCGCAGAAAAGAAGACTCCCACTGCTCACTTGCGTACAGGCAGGTGAGTAAGAGAAAAGCTGAAACGGTAGTGTAAGAGACTACCAGCGTCGTAGTAATACGGCGGCTTGGCAAGCCCCATCCGGAGCAAGCGCAAATAGGAACGCTATGATGTTGCCCGCAGAGCGTTCGGGTTGCGTGCTAGAGGGCGTTGGTAACAACGTTCGTAGATAAATGATCGTCCTCGACAGAACCCGGCTCATAGGCTCACTTCGCTTTTTTCTTCATGCTTCTATAGCCTCATGCCTCTACAGCCATAAATACCAGCTTTTGTATAGCTCTCATAGCTCTCTGACCTATGTCGGTGCATTATTACTTTTAATAACGCTCCGACATATCGAACAGTTGTACTATTGCCGTCCCTGTGGTATTCTTTTTTAGAACATATGTTCTGTACGGGGGTGCACTGTGGATACCATGTCAAAGCTTGAAATTCTTGCAGAAGCTGCGCGCTTTGATGTAGCCTGCACTTCATCTGGCTCTAACAAAAGCTCTAAGGCTGGTATGTTAGGTGCCACTCGTGCAGCTGGCTGTTGTCATAGTTTTACGGAAGACGGCCGTTGCATTACTCTGCTTAAAGTACTCATGTCAAACAACTGTAGTTTTGACTGTGCGTACTGTGTTAATCGTAAAAGCGCTTCTTGTCCTCGAGCAACGTTTACTCCACGCGAGCTGGCAGAACTTACTGTTGAATTTTATAAGCATAACTACATTGAAGGCCTGTTTTTGTCTTCCGGAGTTTTGGGCACGGCAGATGCCACATCTGAGCGGATGATTGCCTGCTTGAGCATCTTACGTGAGGACCTGCGTTTTAACGGGTATGTTCATACTAAAATCATCCCAGGAACCAGTCCTGAACTCGTGGATGTCATTGGCAGATTATCGGATCGTTTATCGGTAAACTTAGAATTACCAAGTGCCGCTTCTTTATCTACTCTCTGCCCTGATAAAACCCCTTCTTCCCTCTTAGCACCCATGGCGCTTATTCATAACAAACGCATGGAGGAAGAGCAAACACTATTCCTTAACACTACGCACAACCCAAGCGCAAAACAGGCGCGCACCCTTACTGCTGCCCCTGAGAAAACAACCCGTCAATACTCTGAGCGTGCGCTTATCTCCAATGGAGCCTGCTATACCCTACCCACCAGGTCCATGCAAAAACCTGCTCGCGTAAGAAATTCTCTGAGAAGCTTTGCTGCAGCTGGACAGTCTACGCAAATAATCGTAGGAGCAAGTCCTGAGGATGATAATCACATTCTCAAGCTGTCGAGCTCGCTGTATAAAAAGTTTGAGCTAAAGCGCGTGTTTTTCTCGGCGTATATGCCCATGTTGGAAGATGAGCATCTACCGGAACTGGGCACGCCTGTTCCGTTGCGACGTGAGCATAGGCTTTATCAGGCGGATTGGCTTATGCGCTATTATGGCTTTGATGCTGATGAGCTGGTAAACCCCCATACGCCATGGCTGGATTTAGAGGTGGACCCCAAGCTTGCCTGGGCGCTCAACCATATGGATCGCTTTCCTGTGGAGGTAATGGATGCCCCGCTTGAGCTCTTGTTGCGTGTTCCTGGTGTTGGGCCTGTTGGTGCTCGGCGCATCATACAAGCACGCCGCACAACCCTTTTAAGCTTTGATGATCTTAAACGTATGCATGTCACCCTTAAACGAGCACGTCACTTCTTGAGCTGTAATGGCAAACGCGATCCTCAAAGCCCCCTTGATGAGCAGCTCATTAGGCAGCGGGTGGTGAGCGATGCCACATATAGCAAGTACAACCAAAAAAGAAAAGAGCTTGAAGAACAGCAACTCAGCTTGTTCTAAAACAACCCGTTCTAAAACCTCAGGTACGCAGGGCTTATCTGAAGAAGCTCAGAGATTTGTTACAGAGATACAGAACTGTATGAGCAAACAGCAACGCGTGGTTCTGCTATGCAAGCCTTCGCTTGAGTCAATCCTCACCACTATTGCACTCACCTACTATGCACGGCACGGGAATGCAAAGCTACACAGCTCGCAGCTCCGACTTAGCTTAGAGAAAGCTTGCCAGCTGCAACTAGGTGAAACACCCATTGCACCCATAAAAGGACTGCAGGATTTGGCCTTAGTCAAGCGCCTCCTCACTCAACTGCAACGCTTTTATGGAAAGCCAACAAACTACCTTCTTGCGTGTGCCTGTAGTTATGATGACCCTGCCATGCCTCAAGCGGTATATGAATGGGTACGCATGGTTTTGCGCTATAAGAACCAGTCACAGACACTGCTGTCCGCTCCACAAACAGAAGCCTTTTTACATTTTGCTCGCAAAGCAAGCAATGAATGTGAGCACGCGCGGCAGTTTATTCGTATGAGTAAGATGGAAGATGGATCATACTTTGCGCGTTTTAGCGGCAAAGCTAATGTACTGCCCTTGGTGGCATCCCATTTTGCAGGTCGCTTGCGGACGGAAACGTTTGCCCTTGTTGATCCTGCTCATGAAGTGGCACTCATACACAATGCTGGAGATGCACGCTGTGGTGTCATGCTGTTGGATAAAGTACTGATGCAAGAACTGTTGGATGCAAAACAGCCGTCTGATGAAGAGCACTATATTCGCGCTCTGTGGAAAACCTTTTACAAAAAGCTTGGGTTTAGCCAAAGAGGCAAAGCTGAACGGGGCTATGACCTACGCATGCACTGGATGCCCAAACGTTTTTGGGATGGTCTGCATGAGCTGGAACCATAGAAGCCCTAGGAACCATAAAAAGTCCCTGCAGTCACATTGGCTACAGGGACCCCATCATCAATTGGTGCCAGATATGTTTGCTTGGTCGGCTTGACCGGATTGGCCGGTTTGACCAGCTTAGTAGGCTTGGCCGGTTTAGTCGGCTTGCTTAGTCAAGGTCGTCCAAGCTAATGGCAGGTGTCTGCTCAGGTACAGAAACAGAAGCTGCGTCTACAGCATTGGGAACGCTTACAGAAGGAGCAACGGCATGGTACTCAGACGACGTTGCGTTAGAAAGCACCTGATTGGGGAAGGCAGCATCTGCATCATCCATGAAGTGCTGCAACAGCGTCTTGTACTCAGAGCGGAACTCTTCACGGGAAGCCTTAAGACGGTCGATCTCATCCAGCTCATTTTGCTTCTCGGCTAAGGCAGCGCGAATGACCTCGCGGGCACGTTGATCTGCCTCGGTGCGGATCTTCTCGGCAGATTCCTTAGCATCGGCAACAATCTGATCTGCAGACTGCTGAGCAATGATAAGAACGCGGGAAATCTGAGCCTCAGATGCACTGGTGTCAGGCTGAACAGGACTCACAACGACTGCTGCCTCTGGAGCTGCGTAGGCAGAGGCCTCTGCGGCCTGCTCGGTAAGCTGAGCCACCTGCTCTTGAGCTGCGGCAAGCTGCTGCTCTGAATTGTTCAGACGGCCCTTAAGGTCTGCAATCTTTTGCAACATTGCATCCAGCTCACCAGAGAGCTGCTCGAGAAAAGCATCCACTTCCTCTGTGTCATAACCATGCTTGGATGGCGAGAAGGTAAGCTGATCGATGTCTGCTGGAGTAATAGCCATTGTTAGTTCCTTTCATGTGAGCGCCACTACGCAAAGATAGCCGTGCTTGTTAAAGTATACCTACAAAGAAATTGACTACAAAACGTGCAAGTAATTGCAGGACGATAAGCCCCACAATTGGTGAAAAATCTATGCCTCCTATGGGAGGAATGAAGCGCCTAAATAAATTCATGTACGGAGCCACGAGCTTATCGAGTACAACACACAAATCCTGGAACCACTCACAACGCTGAGGGAACCACGAGAAGATGCACCAGGCGAGTATCAAAAACTCGTAAAACCTAAAAAGAGCAGCAATACCACTTGCAATCATACGTTTTAATCCTTGCGAACAATCGTGCCGTCTGCAATGAGCTTATCGACCTCATTTTGAGAGAGCTCCTTGCCGGCGGGCAAAACAACAAAACATTGCACACCCAACTCCTGAATCTGACCGCCCACACCACAAGCCAGACCTGCGCAGAAATCAAATATGCGCTTTGCTGCGTCCATATTGGTGTTGCGGAACAACAAAATGACAGGCTGATTGGTGCGAACACGACGAACAACCGTCTGACAGTCATCGTAGGACTGAGGGGTGAGCACATAAGCAGGAAGCTGACTACCAGAACGAGGAACGGCAGCACGTTCAGAAAGCGGAGTAGAGCGAACATAGCTTGCACGAGGTGCACTCTCGTAGTCATCATCGCGCGTATAGGTAGTTGCAGGGACAGAACCGCTATTGCCACCTAAGGGACGACCAGAGCGCGTATACACAGACACGCTGTCTGCCTCGGGACGAGGAGTGTTACCCAACAGACCGGTACCTGTATTTGCAGCTACATCATGAGGTTGATCGTATGCATCGGGGGTGTCATCGTAATCTTGCTCATCATAGACATCATCGTAGTAATCATCTTGAGGCTCTATACGAAGCTTATCTTTAATGGTATCTAAAAAACTCATCGTGTTACTCCCTTTGCATACTTTGGATCAAACACAATCCTACCCAGCCTAATAAGTGTCGAGCCCTGCGCAATAGCAATCTTAAAATCATCACTCATTCCGCAAGACAATACAGGTAGCTGATGGCCTATCTGTGTTTGCAGCTCATCACGCAATTCTCGCAAGCCTTCAAAGCTGCGCTTTGCTGCCTCGGGATTGTTTGCTGGAGCCATAGTCATAAGGCCTTGCCATGCCAAGCCTTCCATAGCAGCTAGTTGCTGCGCTGACTGGTACAGTTCACGGGAGCTAAAACCCTGTTTGCTTTGCTCGCCAGAAACGTTAACTTCAAACAACACGGGTTGTTGACGCCCAGCAGCTGTTTGACCTGTGTCTGCAGCCGCTGTTTGCGCCATTTGCATATCCCCCGATGCAAGCACACGCTTATTGATAGCAGCGGCTAGATCAAAAGACGAGACAGAATGGATGAGCTGACCGCAACCAAGCACATGGTTAATCTTGTTAGTTTGCAGATTACCAATCATGTCAAACGGCACAGAAGGCAATTCCGCCGTCTTGCGGACCAACTCTTGTGGACGATTTTCTGCAAAGTGATTCCAACCCGCTTGGATAGCTGCCTGTACCTCAGGAATGCCCACCGTTTTAGACACAGCAACCACGCTCACCTCACTGGGCTTACGACCAGCAAGCGCACAAGCAGCCTCTATATCTGCCATGATATGCTCACGTCGAGCAGCAATAAACTGTGAATACTCCAACATACCTCCCCTCGTTCTACAAACACCTCAGCCACGAAACACTATCGTAGCTACTCAACCAAAAACGCTATAGCACCGTGGCGACCACATATGCCTTGCTCGGCACGGTACGAGAAAAACTTATCTACCTCACTTGCTGTTGAGCGCTGGCAATCTACAAAATGCTGAGGCTGCAAGCCCGCCTCCAATAGCGATGCCTTAATGGCAGCACTCATATCCAAATTGCGCTCGCCCACACACACAAACTCACCAAACTCATCTATAAAACGCTGGATAAGTTCAGCCGATACCTCATAGTCCGCGGCAGAAATATGAGGACCTACATATGCTAAAACCTGCTGAGGTGCAGCGTTGGTTTGAGCACAGAGCTCTTGCAAAGCCGCCGCTACAATGCGCGAAAAGGTTCCGCGCCAACCAGAATGAATAACCGCAAAGCCTGGACGAGTTCCACCCTCTGCCACAAGAATAACGGGAGTGCAGTCTGCATAGCACAACAGCACAGGTATCTGAGCCGCCGTGCAGACAATAGCATCGCAGCCCTGAGCGATGCGTGCACGAAAAGCCGGCAGCTGATCGGCGCTCGAAATGGTACAAACCTCACTACCGTGTACCTGATGTGGTACTACCAAATTTGAGACAAGCTCCTTATGGCCCAACGCTTCACATACCAGCGCACGGTTTTTCTGTACCGCCTCTGGGTCATCCCCCACGTGCAAACCCACGTTAAGAGATGCATAGGGCTTATCCGAAAACCCACCACTGCGCTGAGTAAAAGCAAGCGTGACCCCAGCTGGGCAAGAGGTATCGCCCAGCAAGGTCACGCCACATGAGGTATATTCGCTCACGCGAGGAAACACTGATGCCCCTTATGCGCGAGAATTCCTGAGAAACTCAGGGATGTCAAATGCCTGGTTACCAAAGTCATTGGCAGGACGGCTTGGACGCTGGGCTGCAGCCGGACGAGGAGCCGCAGCAGGTGCAGGAGCTGCAGGACGGCTTTGTGGCATGCGGCTGAGCAGGTCAGGCATCTGTGTTGCATTAGCATCATTAAAACCAGTTGCAATGACGGTTACACGAACCTGATCACCCAAGGACTCGTCAACCACCGTACCAAAGATGATATTTGCCTCAGGATCAACATTGGAAGCGACAAGGTCTGCTGCCTCGTTGATCTCCTGGATGCCAAGATCTTTGTTGCCAGCAACGGACAGCAACACACGCGTTGCACCATCAATGGAGCTCTCTAGCAAGGGGCTGGAAATTGCTTGCTGAGCTGCATCTGCAGCGCGATTATCGCCAGAAGCCAAACCAATACCCATCATGGCAGAACCAGCACCACGCATAACGGTGCACACATCTGCAAAGTCGAGGTTAATCAAACCAGGAACGGTAATGAGGTCTGTGATGCCCTGGGTGCCTTGGCACAAAACATCGTCTGCCATACGGAATGCATCCAGCATCGTGGTCTTCTTCTCAGAGATGGAAAGCAGGCGATCATTAGGAATAACAATGAGCGTATCTACTGCTTCTGCAAGATTCTTGATACCGTCTACAGCAGAACCAGCGCGCTTGCGACCCTCAAAGGTAAAGGGCTTGGTTACCACAGCAACGGTCAGAGCGCCCACATCGTTCTTTGCAATGTTAGCAACAATAGGAGCAGCACCTGTACCCGTGCCACCGCCCTCGCCGGCAGTGATAAATACCATGTCTGCACCAGCAAGAGCACGCTTGATATCATCACGGCTCTCCTCGGCTGCCTCTGCACCAACCTCAGGATTAGCGCCAGCACCAAGGCCCTTGGTAATATCTGTACCAATGTGTACCTTAATATCTGCCTCAGAAATGGCAAGAGCTTGAGCATCTGTGTTGATAGCCACAAACTCAACGCCACGGATGCCCTCTTCAATCATGCGGTTAACAGCGTTGGTGCCGCCGCCACCTACACCAACAACCTTGATGACTGCAAGGTAGTTGTTTGGAGTATCTACGTCTGCCATGGTTCCTCCTCATTCATTTAGCTTGCGCACACCATGAAGTATGCAAACCTTAAAGTTCAACTTAAACTCAAAGCACAAGGTAAAGCGCGTAATATTTACATAGCTCGGCTTCAGATGCAACCAATTTGTATAAAAGATGGAAACCACAGGTAGATTGCTTGCTATATGCTTTTCTCAACCTTAAAGGGATACCTCAGGCTTTGTATAGTTATCGGGTAGATATGCACTTTCTCTAGCCTTTATGTAACCCTCTACATGAACCTAATGAGCTTGAGAGTTGGTTGTAGGGGACGTATCAGCGTCCTTATTTTTGCCATCCTCAGACTGCTGGGCGCTCTCTTCTTCTTTTTTCTTTGCGGCAGCCTCATCCGCGTCTGAAGGGGGATTTTTTGTGCCATCGGTCACACGACCACCCGAACCAGGATTGACTGACTCAGAGCCTACCTTGCGATAGCTTGGTTTGGAGGGCACGCGCACGTTAATGTAAGTAATTTGGTTAGGATACTGGGTAAGGAGCTGTGAAACCACACTCTCTTTGGTGGAAATATCGCTAGCGGCACCCAAAGATACCTCTACCCCACTGGACAACACGCAAGAAATAGACTCAGTACTTGCAGCGGAATAGCTGACAATATCTTTGGAAAAGTCTTTGCTAAATCCATTGATGTACTTCAACACTGCCAAGATTGTGGCATCAGAGGTCTTAGTTGCGGCCTTGGGCGTAATAGAAGAAGGTACGTTGGTAATCAACAGACAGCCCAGTTGATTGGCTTGTTGCAGGGCTACCGTTGTTGCAGATTCATCCTTTGAGGTGGTGATCTTAAACGGCTCAATCCACACGCCATCATCGCCAATATACCACGCAATATCGCCTGAACTCATAAGGACAATAGCGGACGCTTTGCGCTCTTCCACTTGCACCGTAAGCTTGTTAGGAAAAGAGCGACCAATGTGTACTTCACCTGCCCAGGGATTCTTTTGGATGTTTTGAGCAATCTCTGAAGTATTTACGTTAAGCAAGGTAGTTCCCGCAGGAACAGCAGCAAGCTTAGCAATGGACTCGGAATCCATATGCTGCGTTGGCTGCGCATCAATAGACTCAATCACAAATACCGGCAGTTGAGACAAAACCAGCAGCACCAACACTAAAGAAATAGCTGCTGCTGCAATGCCAATCAGAACACGGAGCGGAGAAACAGACAGCTTGGACAAGCTAAGCGAGAAACCCTTAGAGGACTTCGCGCTTTTTGCTGTGCTAGTACTACCAGAGCCCGACGAACCCTCACGCTTGTTTGCGTTTTCGATGCGCAGCTGCATGGACTGTTTAGCAGCAATACGCGCAGGGCTTGCTCCACGCTTCTTAAGCTGCTTAACAGCACGCGCCGTCTCTCGTTTTGTTGGCTTTTTTCGAGGTGTAGGCTTTACCTTCTTGCGATCTGAATCGGCTGCCATGCGTACTAACCCGTTCGTTGATGTTATGACTGCTGTGCAGCGCCATCAAGACGTGCCTGCATGGCCTCAATAAACTGTGGCCCCAGCAAGGTTATGTCGCCAGCACCTTGTGTAATAAGCAGATCGCCCTCCTGGCAAACATCGCACAGTTTTTCTACCAAGCCATGGTGAACTGGCACAAAACTAACCTGTGGCACCGTGCCCAACTTACGCACCGCCTGAGAAATTGTTTTGCCAGAAACACCTGGAATGGGCATCTCGCCAGCAGAAAATACATCTGCCACAAACAGCACATCTGCATCGTTAAATGCTACTCCAAACTGATCCGCCAGTGCCTGCGTACGAGAATACCTATGCGGCTGGAAGCACACAATAATGCGCTTGAAGCCCAACGGTTTAGCTGCAGCAAGGGTGGCTGCAATCTCAGTTGGATGATGACCATAGTCATCCACCACAGTAATGCCAGCTATGGTGCCTACCTGCGTAAAGCGACGATGTGCCCCACCAAAATGCAATAGTGCCGCGGCCGCCTGCGTAACATCAAAACCAAGCACATCTGCTACCGCAAGTGCAGCCGTAGCGTTTGCCATGTTATGACGGCCAGGGTTGGCGCTCAGAGTAACGTGCACAACACTGCCAGCAGGCGTGGTGACGCTCAGGTTACTTGTAATGCCCGTGCCACGCTCGCCAGCACACACCACGTAGTCATTGGTATCGGCAAAGCCATAGGTTACAAAGCGACGGTGTGTATTGCGCGCAAGTTCAATAAAATGCGGGTCATCACCGTTAATAACTATACAACCGGCCTCTCCTACCAAATCCATAAACTGGCAGAAGGTCTTCTCGACATTCTCGATAGTACCGTAATGATCCAGATGGTCAGCCTCTACGTTGGTAACCACTGCAATGGATGGCTCGAGGTATAAGAAGGAACCGTCGGACTCATCCGCCTCACAGACAAAGTAGCCGCCCTTACCATCACGGCCATTGGTGCCGTACTCCTCAACAATGCCGCCAATCAAAAACGCGGGATCTTTTCCCATGTGATCAAGCATGGAAGCAACCATGGAAGACGTAGTGGTCTTGCCATGCGTACCGGCTACAGCAATCTCCGTGCGGCCACGCCCTAAAGCAGCCAGCATCTTTGCACGCGGCCAAATCTGGATACCAAGTTCACGAGCACGAATGACCTCGGGATTGGTTTCTGGAATAGCAGAAGAAACGACCACAACATCGGGCATGAGGTCATCAATGTTTTGGGCTTCGTGGCCTATGCGTACCTCAATACCGGCCTCCACGAGCTTGCGCACGTAATGCGACTGCTTGAGGTCCGAACCGCTTACACAAGCACCACGCTGATGCAACACCAATGCAATGCCGCTCATGCCAGCACCACCAATACCTACAAAGTGGGCGCTCGAGAAGGGCAGGGCAGTTATGGATTGGGACATAGTATCTCCTAGGAGTCTAAAAAGGACACTATAACTCTACCCCATCTTGAAGGGAGCAAAGCCTCTACGAACGCTTCTTTGACACGCTCTCCACTTCATTGGCGAGAAGAGCCGCAGCGGTTGCCGAGCCCAAGCCATTGGCAGATTCACGCATATCTGCTAGCTGAGCAGGGCTGTCAATAAGCGATAACAACGTCTGCGAGAAGACCTTCTCGCCCAGCTGATCGTCTGCTACCATGCGCGCGGCACCACAATCTACCAGCAAGCGCGCATTGGTGGTTTGGTGGTCTGCCGTTGCAAAGGGATAGGGCACCAGCACGGAAGGAACGGACAGTGCAGCAATCTCTGCAATGGAAGAAGCACCGGCGCGCGAGACAACCAGATCCGCTGCAGCCAATACAGCTCCCATATTGGCAATGTAAGGCATAACATGATAACGCTGTTTTTCTTTATCGCTCAGATCCAGCTCGAGCAGCGTTTGATCGTAATCTGCTGCGCCCGTAGAATGGATAACATAGAGGTCTTGCCTGGACAAAAGCTCAGACTTAAGCGCCGCAAGCGCACTATTAAGGTGCTTGGCACCCAAGCTGCCACCAAACACCACTACCAAGCGTGCATCTTGAGGGACGTGTATGGCCTGACGACCCGCTGTACGTGTGGACTGAACCACGGACTTACGCACTGGATTACCAGTAACTTTAATGCGCTCATCGGAGCCTAGAATTTTTTGAAAGGCCTCTTGTGCAGCGGGAAAAGCAACGCATACGGCAGCGGATTTTTTTGCAGATGTTTTATTGGCCAGGCCTGGGACAGAGTTTTGCTCATGCAATACAACGGGCACCTTATGAGAAGCACACCAATCAACAAGGGGCAGCTCCACGTAGGCACCAAATCCCACCGCTACATCAGGCGCGCCAGTAGCACTAAAGCGTCGTCCAAGCTCCGCCTGTGCCTTACGGATACGCCACAATGCCGTTACCAACGTCCAAGGACGAGAGCGATCAAAACCGGTTACCTGCAAAGGAACAAAATCATAGCCAGCCTCGGGCACAAGTTTTGCCTCAAGGCGATTAGGCTGACCGTAAAACGTAACATGATGGCCACGTGCCACAAGCTCCTCTGCCAGAGCAAGGGCAGGATTTACATGACCAGCAGTGCCTCCAGCAGCAAGAGCAATCTCAAGCTTAGTAGTAGTTGTCAATTGGATTACCTCCTGCGATTATCCTTTGACGAGTCCGATCTGCGTGAGCGTAGGCGCTCCGCCGGACTGGGCCCCAAGTCTATACGGGTCGCACGATCAGTACGGGTTGTGCGCTCGCTACGGGTCGTACGATCCGAGCGCTCCGAGCGAGAAGACCGCGTTGTCTGCACGTCGCGCGCCTTGTCCGCAGCTGCTTTGCTCCGAAAACTCAACACGGTGCGGTGCGTGTTTTCTTGGGCAGCAGCAGAAACATTGGATCTGGTGTGTGCGGAGGACCGAGTAGCACTGCGTCTTTGGACAGAAACCACCCCAGAGTCTGAGGAGTCCTGATACGCACTCCCCTTCTGATCGTTTGCCAAGCTCATCTGGCTACGACGACGATCAAACTCGGTCTCAGGCAAAACGCTTTGCTTGGATACCGACAAAATAAGACCCACCAACGCCAACGTGGATATGATAGACGAACCACCATAGGACAAAAACGGCAGGGGCTTTCCTGTCATGGGAGCAATACCTAAGATTCCCATAACGTTTACAAACAATTGGATAATAATAAGCGAGGTACAACCAGCAGCAATAAGCTTGCCGCACAGATCAGGTGCATTCTTAGCAATACGATAGCCGTAGTAAAGAAACGCACAAAAGCCTGCAATAACCGCAAGTGTGCCGATAAGACCGGTCTCCTCGCCAATAACTGCAAAAATAAAATCGTTATGCGCTTCGGGCAAATAGGAATACTTTTGGCGTGACATACCAATACCCGCGCCCATAAAACCGCCGCTACCAAAGGCATAAAACCCTTGAAGGATCTGATAGCCCGCACCATAGGGATCTGCCTCAGGATTGAACATGGTAAAAACGCGGGCACGTGAATAATCGTCCACCAAAATATATACAAGCATAAACGCAGCGACAGCTGCCGCAGCAAGCAATAAGGGACGCATGGGATACCCGGAAAGGTATGCCATCACTAAGATGGTGCCACTCAAAATAAGCGTCGTGCCTTTATCCGGCTGAAACAAAATAAGTACTACAGGCGCCACAATGTGGAGAGCAACCGCTTGATAAAACTGACGATCCGTCATTGATTGCTCTGCAAAATATCTATATAAGATATCTGCCGTATACAAAACAATAACGACCTTTACAAATTCGGATGGCTGGAATGAAAATCCCGCAAGATTAAGCCAGCGTACTGCGCCTTTAGTAGCAATACCCAAACCAGCTGTTAATAACAACAGCGCAATCGACACCGCCCAGGCTAAGAACAGTCCTTTACGCAGGGTGTGGTAGTCAATCATACTGAGCAGCACAGCAACAACAACACCAATCGCTGCATAAACGAGCTGACGCTTAAAGAAATATGCAGGATCTCCTGCAGACTGCAGCGCCTTCACAGAGCTGGCCGAGTAAATCATGACCAGACCAAATACCACAAGTGCAGCCACGATAAGCGACAAAATCAGACGAGGCTCCATAAAGCGTGCAGGAACACCAGCGGCTATACGCTCCAAAAAGGACTTCTTGCTTTGTGCGCGTCTGCCAGAAGCATCGGTGCGCTCACTGCTGCGCTTTGTTGTATCCAATGACGCACGCTTGGTGCGTGTATTGGGTTTAGCTTGTTGAGATGTACCACGAGTAGGAGATGCCATACTTAGCGCTCCTGAATTTTAGTTGCAACAAGCTGCTTAAAGACGCAACCACGCTCTTCATATCCGGAAAACTCATCAAATGATGAACAGGCCGGAGAGAGCAATACGGTGTCCTGCGGCCCAGCAAGCTCACAGGCACGCTCTAGAGCATCCGCCAAATGTTCTGCACGCACAAGCTTGGGCGTCGTAGGCATATGAGCAGCCACAGCGGCCGCAGCTAGAGCAGATTGAAAACGCTCACCAGCTTGGCCAAAACACACCACAGCCTTACAGCTTGTCAAAGCAGCTTGACAAAAGCTTGCAAGGTTCGTGCCCTTATCGTGTCCACCTGCCATAAGCACAATGGTTTGAGGAGGGAAGGCACTTAAGGCTTTGAGTGCAGCGTCGGGATTGGTTGCTTTGGAATCGTTTATAAACGTAACGCCATTAAGCTGGCCGACCGTCTCAATGCGATGCGGCAGAGGGCTAAAGCTGGCAAGCGTTTGTGCAATACTGCTAGCAGCAGCTCCCACCTCCAGTGCAGCAGCAGCGGAAGCTAGGGCATTTTGTATATTGTGCGCACCCTTGAGCAACAGCTCATCCACAGAAATGAGCTCAACCTCTGTTCCATCTAACCGTACCACCAGCAAATTGTTACGCACAAAAGCAGCGCTTGGCGTCTGAGGGTCTGCAGAGCTGCTTACCACACAAGTACGAATCTTGCGAGCAGCAAGGCGCTGTACCAGATCCTTGAGGTTGTCATCAGAAGAAACAATGGCAAGGTCATTCGGACCAAGATTGGCAAAAATACGTTCTTTGGCGGCACTATAGTTATCAAGCGAACGATGCCATGCCAGATGATCGGGGGTGATATTAAGCAACACGGCCACACGCGGATGCAGAGTTGAACTCCCAGCCAACTGAAAGCTGGAAAGCTCTGCTACAAACCACTCGTCTTTTTGACGAGAAGGTACACAGCTAATGCTCAGTGTGCCAATATTGCCCACTGCTTGAGCAGCTAGACCAGCCTGCTGCAACATCGTACAGGTAAGTGTGGTGGTGGTGGTTTTACCGTTGGTGCCCGTAATGCCAATCCACTTGGCAGGACTTTCACGAAAGGCAAACTCAGGCTCGCCCATAATCTGGCTGGAATGGTTTTGAGCACTGAGAAAAAAATCGCAAAACTCAGAGATGCCCGGAGAAGAGATGGCCACGTCATAGCTGCCCTCAACGCTGTCGCAGCCTACAACAACACGTACACCATAAGCTTCAAGCTGTGCGGTTTTCTCACTTGCAGTAGACGAGGCACCACCATACAGGGTGATGGAAGATACACGGCTGGGATCAAGGGTAAGGAGGTAGTCGCAGACGGCAAAACCCGTTTTGCCCAGTCCAAGCACGAGTACATTTCCTAAATTCCAAACAGCCATATTAAACCTAACCGTTACTTAAGCTGGAAGTACAACGCAAAGCCAAGGGCTGCAAACGCTGCCGAAATAATCCAGAAGCGGATAACAACTTTAGTTTCGCTCCAGCCAAGCTTCTCAAAATGATGATGAATGGGAGCCATTAAAAAGACACGCTTACCGGTAAGCTTGAAACTGCACACCTGGATCATGACCGACAATGCTTCCACCACAAACAGGCCACCCATAACTACCGAGACTACCTCGGTCTTGGTAAGAACAGCCAGCGCCGCAAAGGCAGCACCAAAAGCCAACGAACCCGTATCCCCCATAAAGATGGATGCGGGGTAGCAGTTAAACCACAAAAATCCAATGAGACCACCAGCAATAGATGCAGCAAACACCGCAAGGTTTACTTCGGAAGAACTAAAGGCAACTGCAGCCATCATAAGCATGACAACAAGCACCGTTCCACCGGAAAGACCATCAAGACCATCGGTGAGATTAACGGCATTGGACATGCCCGCCATCAGAAGGAAAACAAAAAAGATGTACAGCCAAGGCACGGAAATAGCCATGCCATTAAGTACAAAGGTACTGGTTAAGAACCCAAGGTTAAGATCAAGGCCACCGGGAAAACGCAGTACCGGAGCGATATCGCACATATTTACGGCAAGCAAACCGAAGGTAACAGAAATGATAAACAGGCCAATCATCTTCTGTTTGGGGGTAAGGCCCAACGAGCGACCGTGTGCCACAGACTCTATGTCATCTGCAATACCAAGCAAGGCTGTAATACTGGTTGCGCCAAAGCCGATAATAAGATTGGCAGACCAGCGCGCCAGAAGCATGCAGGTAAGAGACATGGCCACCAAAATGATGAAGCCACCCATAGTGGGGGTTCCCTGCTTAATGAGGTGACGCTGGGGACCGTCAGCACGAATTTGCTGACCTACTCCCTTGCGACGCATGAGCTTAATAAAAAGCGGCATCAGCACCAAAACGATAGCAGCAGAAAGTCCCATTGCCAAAAAGACTTGATAGCTCGGATAGCTTGGCTTACCAAACACTATGCGAGCACCCCCTTTACAAATAGGTCGAGCGCACTGGACCTTGAGGCCTTTGCCAACACCAAATCTTGAGGGTCCAAGATGGGTTTGAGCGCGGCAACCGCACTGTCCACAGAATCAAACATTTCAATTTTATCGTCAGACATGCCCATTGTGATAGCTGCTTCACGCATCCCACCCACAAATTCACTACCGATAAGAACAAGCATATCTAACGGTTTGCCGGCAGCATACGCACCCACATAGTTGTGAAGTTGTGGGGCCATCTGACCCAACTCACCCATCTCGCCCAGAACGGCCACACGCTTGCCTGTGCAAGGCAACGAAGTCAACACGTCTAGGGCAGCTGCCATAGAGCTGGGACTTGCATTATAACTGTCATCAATCATGCGTGGTTTATTCCCACCACCGACAATTTCTAAGCGCATATGTGTCTGAGGCATAGTTTGTATAGCTTCAATGCTAGCTTTATGGTTTATATTAAGCTTATCTGCAACAGCTAACGCTAAAAGATAGTCATTTAACAGATGTTTTCCAGGAATTGGTAGTTGTGCAGGCTGTATATCACCATTTTCATAATATACATCACAACAAACATAACCTTCATCTGTAAGCTTAATGTTTTGAGCGCTGAGATTATCATGAGAAGATATACCAACATACGAGGTAGCTATCGAATTTACTTGTGCATACTTACTATCAATATAGCTACTAAAGTCATCAGAACTCGTTAAATAGAGGCAGGGCTCAATTTGCATACTTTCAAGTGTAGCTTGAGCCATTCCAGAAACGATTTCTGCCTTAGCTTTTGCAATATTTTCACGTGAACCTAACAAGCCAATATGGCTTGTTCCAATATTAGTAATAACCGCCAGAGTTGGACGTACTGCAGCGGCTAGGCGCGCGATCTCACCGGGGTGATTCATGCCCATTTCGGCCACAATAACCTGTGTATCCTCGGGCGCAGAAAGCAATGTCAGGGGCAGGCCAATCAGGTTGTTAAAATTACCCTTAGTAGCATGCGTTCTATATTGAGCAGAAATTGCTGCTGCAAGCATATCCTTTGTAGTGGTTTTCCCTACCGATCCCGTTACGCCAACAACCAGCCACTCTGCATGTTTTTGGCGCCATGCTTGTGTAAGACGCAGCAAAAACTCTTCTCCATCATCATGAGCTGCACGAACAACAGCACAGTGTTTCTCGGCAGCCAAAGCAAGCAGCTCTTCTGTAGGATCTGCTGTAAGTACAACACAGGCGGCACCGTTTTGTATTGCCGCAGGTGCATAGGCATTGCCATCAGTACGCTCACCGACAAAGGCTACAAACAAACCATCCGTACCTACCGCACGAGAATCAATTGCCACGCCCTTTGCTATGCGGTTGGGATCCCCCGCCACCAAAATACTGCTGGTAGCTGAGCAAATAGAAGCAACATCCAAAGTAACCATACTATCCTCCATGCCCTTAGGAAACAGGCTGTACGCCCATATCGCTAAGCGCCTCACTCATGATTGACGAGAAGACCGGTGCAGCAGAGCTAGAAGCCAAATAGCTTGTACCGTTAAGACCGACATACACCATAACCGCAGGATCATCGGCATTTGCAAAACCAATCAAAGAGCTGAGATACACATTTTCTTTATAGCCATTCTCGCCCGCCTGCTCGCCGGTACCTGTCTTACCCGCAACGGCATAGCCATCAACCTTACCGGCAACACCAGTACCTTTGTCTACTACTACCTGCATCATCTTTGTCATCTTTTGGGCGGTGTCTTCAGAAATAACCTGTTTGTTGCTGCTTGACCAATCAACCTTTTCTCCACCTTGAGAAATAAGGAAGTGAGGAGTGGTAAGGACACCTTTATTTGCAACGGCACCTATGGCGCGCACCATCTGGACCATGGGCATTGATGTAGCTTGACCAAAGGACATAGCCCCCAAGGTTGCACCCGTATACTCAGAGCGCTTAGTAACCAAGCCTTCTACCTCACCCGGGTAGTCTATGCCGGTCTTAGAGCCAATGCCAAACTTCTCTACACCCTCTGCAAAAGCATCGGCACCGCTGGCGCGACCTACCAAAATAGCTCCTGTGTTGGAAGAGCGTCTCAAGATTTCTGTAAGCGTCATGTCCATGGTGTAATCACGGCCATCATCATCTCTTACGGTGTCGTCTCCAACCTTTACCCCTGCAGGCACCGTAAGTACGGAGTCCGGAGTGAGCGTGCCATTATCAATAGCAATGGACATAGTGAGCACCTTAAACATGGAGCCCGGTTCATAGGAGCTGGAAACCATCTTAAAGGCCAGTTGATCATTGGTATAGGACGCAGGATCGGTGATGTTAAGAAGCGGCGTAGAGCAAGCGGCTAGGATCTCTCCGGATTTAGGATCGGTAACCATAACCATACCGGACTCTGCCCCGTAGGTTTCAATCGCTTCGGTAATCTTGTTTTCTGCCACTTGTTGAACGTTTGCATCCAGGGACAAAACAATATCTTGACCATTTTTTGCTTCGGTAATCTGACTGGCACCACCTGCAATGGGTGTGCCATCAGCACCTACCTCCATGGTCATTTGACCATCGGTACCGCTCAAGATTTTGTCGTAATACAGCTCAAGACCGGTAAGACCATTGCCATCGGTACCTACCACGCCAAGGATTTGCCCTGCAAGAGCCCCATAGGGATACACTCGTTTGGTATCTGCAAGATAATAGATGCCGGTTTGCTTTGCTTTTTTGAGATCTTCTTTGAGCTGCTTTACAACGGACATATCCACCTTGCGCTGAATGTAAGCAAAGGTGGTGTTCTTACTAAGAACGGTCTTGTAATCATCCTGCTTACCGCCGAGATTCTGAGCAAGAATCTGAGAGGTAGTTTCTATATTTGCAACTTCTTTGGGATTAACGTAGACGGTTTGGCATTCTTCACTGGTAGCCAGCACATTACCGTTACGATCATAAATCGTGCCGCGCTTACCAGAAATAGTAATGACATTGGTATGGTTGGCCTGTGCCTTAGCAGACAGGCGCGGTGCATCAATAAGCTGCAGGTAGAGCAAGCGCAAAACCACCAGCAAAAAGAGTCCTACAAAAATAAAAGGAAGCCATCCAAATGCGTTTGTGGAGGCAAAGGAGTTTGAAGGGCCTTTGGACTCTAAGCCTTTATGAGACGTACGTGGCGCCTCATCGTAGGAGGAGCCACGAACACGTCGTTTCCCATTCTGTCGATTTGAACCAGCCACAACAAAGAAAAGGCACTACTTGCTCGTAGCGTCAGTGGCCTTGGTTGTCTGCTTGGCCTGCTTGGCCTGCTTAGCGGAAGCGGTACCCTCGGGAGCAGAAGCCGCATCTTTAGCTTTCTTACTGCCCTCAATTTGCTTGTCATTATCGCCAGTAGAAGCCGTAAAACTATCCTGGGCACTGCCGCCTAGGGTAATAATCTCGGTCTGAGACGCACGAACCATGCCATAGTTTTGTGTAGCGATGCGATCAATACGCGAGCTGTTAGAAAGCGTAGAAGTCGTCACCTTGAGGTCATTTTCCAGGCTTTGAGCCGTCTTAATTTGACCGCGAAGCTCAGCATTTGCCTGCAAAGCGCTCGCAGTAGCGGCATACAGCGTTACTCGCGTGATAGCCAGTACCGCAAAAACAGCGATCGCAAGTACTGCCATGCGAACACGAGACAAGAAAAGATCGGAGACACCTTGGCGTACGCGAGCATCAAGGCCGGCGCCCTCTACAATCTCAAAGGCTGGACGAGTTTGATGCGCGCCAGCGCGCCTGCTCTCCTGTGCCCCGAGGCTCTGCGCCTGTGTAAGTGGATAGGCCATGATGTACGTGCTCCTTGATAGTATCAATACATGCTTTGTGGTGGGAAATCTACTTGTTGGTACGCGGAGCAAACAGTTTTACTGCCGCGCGTGTCTTTGCACTGCGAGCCCGAGGATTAACCTGGATCTCTTGAGGCGTTGCAACAAGTGGTTTACGCGTTATGACGTTGAGTATTGGCACCTTGCCACACATACAAACAGGAAGATCTGGAGGACAGGTACATCCCTGTGAAAGCTCCGTAAAGATATGCTTAACAAGACGGTCTTCAAGCGAGTGATAGCTTATAACGCAAATCCTACCACCCTCATTTGCCCAGCGAATAGCTGCGCGCAAGCCCTGCTCAAGCATCTCAAGCTCATGGTTAACCTCAATACGCAGCGCCTGAAAGCTTCTGCGTGCCGGATGTCCACCGTGACGACGAGCCGCCGCAGGAATACCTGCTTTAATAACGTCCACCAACTCCAGTGTTGTGGTAATGGGCGCCTTTGCTCTGCGGGAAACCACCTGTTTGGCAATGCTTTTTGCGTAACTCTCATCCCCATATACGCGAAGAATCCGAGCGAGATCTGCTTCGTTATAGGTGTTTACGACCTCTGCTGCGGTTAGAGTGTTATTACCCGGATCCATACGCATGTCGAGTGGGGCATCCTCGTGATACGAAAAACCCCTCATAGGAATATCGAGTTGCGGAGAAGAAACGCCAAGGTCAAAGAGGAAACAATCCACGCCAGAAACACGAGCTTGCAAGAGCAGATTGTCCAGGTCGCCAAAGTTTCCCTTAAGAAAAACGTGGCGAGCACCAGGAACTTCTTTCTCAAAGCGTTGCGTTGCCGCTGCTAGGGCCATATCGTCTTGATCGATTCCTATCGATAAGCCCTCTGGAGCTACCAGTTTTGCCATCTCCATGGTATGACCAGCGCCACCCAGCGTGCAGTCACATACAACGTCTCCTTTTTGAGGGTTCAGTTCCTGAAGGACCTCGTTAAGCATTACGGGTACGTGCCAATATTCTTCTGTCAAAGCGCTTCCCCTTTACTAGCCAAACAGCAGTGAATCGAAATCTTCATCCAGGAAGCTTGCTTGCATTTGCTCCCACTTGGATGCACTAAAGATTTCAAAGTGATCTACGTTACCCACGATCTCGAGTTCGCGACCGAGTCCGAACTTCTCGCGAATTTGTTCCGAGACCTTGCTTAGGGCAATACGACCAGCGGTGTCAATATCAACCGTGGTGGTAAGTGCCGAAAGCCTGCGGCGGATAGCGTCCTGAGCCTTATCCTTTGGATCAAATCCCTCGGGGAAAAAGCTCTGCATCCACTCCTGATGTCCTTCAGGGGTAAACCCACACAGCGCACCGTGAAACGGAACCAAACAAACCTTGTTAGCAAACTGCTTGCGGAAATCCGCAGGAAGGGTGAGGCGGGATTTGACGTCTAGGTTTCGATTGTAGTGGTCGGTCAAATACATGCTCACCCTCCTTTCGCTTTGCGGTCTGCGTGGAGTCGTGTCCACGTTGCGTACCAACCACTATACGTGCTTTTGCAACATTTCTCAACACTTTCTCCCACTTTATCCCCTAATTTCCCACTTCTCAGAAAAGAAAATTTACGCCCTTCTTTCCAACCACTACATGTTGTGGTAACAAAGCAAAAGACCCACTACCTGTACGAATACAGCGTGGGTCTTATGGTGGGTCATCTAGTGAGTAACTTAAAAATTTAGTGATGTAATCATGTAGGAATGCCTACCCAATCAATGAGCGCGCGGGTGAGCTCCCATATAAGCCATACGCACATGCGTGCGATCTACGTGGGTATACAGCTGGGTGGTAGAAATGTCAGCATGTCCCAACAATTCCTGAACCACACGCAAATCCGCACCACCCTGCAGCATATGCGTTGCAAAACTATGTCGCAGCGTATGGGGATGTAGGCCCGCAAGACCAGCTATACGCCCGTACTTCTCAACAATGCTATGAACAGACTGCCGAGAAATACGTCCGCCGCGGGCGTTCAAAAAGACAGCAGAGACGCTGGCCTGACATGCATTTGGACGTGCCAAGCTACTACGCCACAGCTCCAGATACTCCTGCAGGGTGCTTGCAGCTGTTCCCATGATGGGCACTATACGTTCCTTGGAGCCCTTGCCATACACGCGAAGTACCTCATCGGCGAGCAAAACATTTTGCAGCTCTAAACCGCACAGCTCAGACACACGCAGACCACAACCATACAGCACTTCTAAGATCGTGCGGTCGCGCTGAGAGGTAGCGGTTGGTAAGAAAGGCTGATCTAGCAGGGCTGCCGCCTGTTCTGGAGAGATAACATCGGGTAAGCGATCGGGTTTTTTAGGCAGCGGGATATCCACAGCGGGATGAGACGCACAGATTTGCTCGGCCACCATAAAGCGATGGAAGCCCTTAATGGCAGAAGTGGCTCGCTCTATAGATGAAGATGCGAGCTCTATAGAACTCAGTGCTTGGAGATAATGCTCAACATCTGTGCGAGTCACCTGATCCGGCTGCGTGATGTCTTGCTGCGCTAAATACCGTATATAGCGCAACAGATCCCGCCTGTATGCCTGAACGGTATTAGCCGCACTTCCCCGCTCTATTGCAAGGTATGCCACATATTCTTTGAGGGCACAAGAAAGATCCATTGGAGTTCCTTAAAGCAAGCAGGTGTGCCAAGCGGTTTAACGCACACGAGAAGCCTCATCAAGCAGTGTACGGGCGTGCTCACAGGAAGCAGTGCTGGCATCTCCCGATAGCAAACGAGCTATTTCTACCACACGATCCTGGCCTACAACTTCATCAATGTGGGTTTGCGGAACAGCCTGTGGTGTATCTCCTTCGGTCTTGCGTACCACATACTGACGGTCTGCCACAACAGCAATCTGCGTCAAGTGAGTGACCACAACCACCTGATGGGTGCGCGCCAAATCTGACAGCACTGATGCCAAAGCCTTTGCTGTCATGCCGCCAACACCTGCATCAACTTCGTCAAAAACAAGGGTTTCTACGGCATCTGCCTCGCCTAAAACCACCTTGCACGCAAGCATAACGCGGCTGATCTCGCCGCCAGAAGCAATGCGGCGCAGCGGACGAGCGCTCATACCCGCAGCAGGCCTATACATCAGCTCTACCCTATGAGGACCTGCATTGGTCCACTGATTGCGAGCAAGACGCACAACCTCAATGTCTAGCTGCGCAGTGCCCATTTCCAGGCGATGCATCTGCTCGGTAATACGCTGCGCCAACAAGGGAGCAGCAGCCAGACGCGCAGCTTCCAAGTCATCCGCTGCAAGCGCCAAGGTTTTCTCGGCAGCATCCACCGCTGCTTGAGCCTCCAAAAGTGCCTGGCCCGTATCGCCCGAAGCCTCTACGATTCCAGCCGCCCACGCTCGACGCTCAAACACCTGCTCCATCTGGGGACCATAGCTGCGCATCAGGCCCTGCAAGCGAGACATGCGCGTTTGCAGGGCATTGAGCTGTGCGGGGTCAAATTCCATGGACGAGCGATAATCCCGCAGCTCATGAGCCACGTCTTCCACATCCAGAAGGGAGCTTCTGAGCGTGTCAATCTTGGTTGCCAAAGACGCGTCATAGCGCGCAGCGGCTTCCAGATTGGTAAGCGCTTGTGCAAACTGATCGAGCGCCGCGTCATCATCAGAAAGGGCCTCATACGCAGCTTCTACGCTTGTAAACAAGGATTCCGCATGCTCTGCAAGGTCAAGCGTGGTCTGGAGCTGATCGAGCTCACCTGCCTGCGGGTCCACCTCATCAATGCGCGCCAACACAAACTGAGCCTCATCCAAACGGCTGGTACTTTCTTGTACCGCGGTTTGAACACGCTCAAGCTCTTGGGCCGCTGCGCGTGCGGCAGCCAGCGCCTCGCAAAATTTTTCTTTTGCAGGAGCTATCTCCTGCGCGGCCCAGCCGTCCAACAGCTCCAAATGAGCCGAGGGTGAAAGCAAGCGCTGATGCTCATGCTGACCACACAAATCTACCGTTGAACCAATGCCGCTGGCCAATTCCCGCACGGAAGCCATCTGGCCATCAATATCTATACGTCCGCGACCTAAGCGGCTCAAACGACGTCTTACCACATGCCCATCAGGATCATCTGGCGAGAAAACCTGGCCTTCTACCAGTAGTTCCTCAGTACCCTCACGTATAAAGGAACTGTCCGCGCGCTCCCCGATAAGCAGCTTAAGTGCTCCGAGAAGCGCTGTTTTGCCCGCGCCCGTCTCGCCAGTAAGCACGGTAAGCCCATCTGAAAACTCAAGAGATGCATCTTGGATGAGCGCCACATTTTGAACGTGCAGCTGGTCAATCATTTATTTCCTCGTCCTTCCGTAAAATACACGGGAGACAGAATTATAAAAACTTGAGGGGCCACCATCCAGCAAAACAATGTCGCCCACACCACGGCGCACACAAGCTAATTCCAGCCACTTGCCCTTACTTGCCAGCTGACCATCCACAAAGGCAGAGCGATCTGCTGGACGATTATGTGAAGTAGCAATCTCTACCACATCAGAAGCGCCTGTCATAAACGAGCGCGCCAAAATGGTATGGGGAGCAATAGGCGTAATAAGCATCCCCTTAAAGTCTGGATGCACAATAGGACCTCCAGCTGCCAGTGAATACCCCGTAGATCCGGTAGCGGTGGAGACAACTACCCCATCCCCCCGCAAGCGATCAATATGATTGCCCGAAACACCAACATCAAACTCGATCATATCGCCATCAGCGCCACGCGTAACTGCAAGCTCATTGAGGGCAAAATGATGTACCACTTCTGGCTCACTCGTTTCTTTATCCACCATATGCAACTCAACATCCAGCGCAGTACGACGAGAAACGTGCATCTCTCCAGCTAATGCGCTGGCCACGCTACCCACAATATTTTCCGAATCGCCAGCAGTCAAAAATCCAAGGTGCCCAAACGAGAGCCCCAGTAAAGGAATTTCTGCATAGCCAACGATCTTTGCCGCACGTAACAGAGTGCCATCGCCACCCAAAGAAACGACAAGGTCA
Organism: Atopobium minutum 10063974; assembly: GCF_000364325.1. Classification (NCBI taxonomy): domain Bacteria; kingdom Bacillati; phylum Actinomycetota; class Coriobacteriia; order Coriobacteriales; family Atopobiaceae; genus Atopobium; species Atopobium minutum. The sequence goes on along the minus strand of NZ_KB822533.1, from coordinate 777,259 downwards.
CTTCCCTCTGCAGAGGTGGTGCGCTGAGGATATTTTTTCTTATCGTGAGCCCAGCTTACCACGACATCCTGTGACTCAAGCCAGTTGGAAAGCTCCGTAGCAGATTGCACAGCAACGGGACGAGAATAGTTTGGCACCAAAAGGACCTTCATAAGGCTTCTCCTCAGCTACACGATAGATTGTACAAAGTGTATCACCGAGCACTAAGAAGTGGTAATCTGCGCAATTGCTTGAGAAAAATCTACGGGATCTGCTTGTCCACCTTTACGTGCAAGCAGCAAAAATTCATGATTTCCCTTATGTCCTACAACAGGGCTTGCACACACAGCCTGCACCGCAAAGCCTCTGTGCGAAAGGTTTTGGCTTACCGTTTCCAAACAGGCAAGCCACACGGCGGGATCACGTACAATGCCGCCCTCGCCCACCTGCTCACGCGCTGCCTCAAACTGGGGTTTGACCAGCGTAAGAAAGCTTCCTTCCTCACGCAGTAAATCCCAAACAGCACCAGCAATGGTGGTTATTGAAGTAAAGGAAACATCACAAACAGCCAGGTCGATGGTACCAGCACGCTCAGGCGTGGCAACATCCACAATATTTGTACGTTCCAGCAACGTAACGCGCGTATCGTTACGCAAAGACCACGCAAACTGGGCATACCCCACATCTACCGATAAAACCGACGCAGCCCCATGACGCAACAAACAATCGGTAAAGCCGCCGGTAGAACAACCAACGTCTACACAAGCACAGCCACGCGGATTGACCTTAAATGTAGTTAAGCCGCAGTCGAGCTTGAGCCCACCGCGGCTTACATAAGGATTTTTTCCACGAACATGCAGTTCTATACCAGGTTTAACTTGTTCGCCCGCGCTCGTAAGCTTTCGATTGGTAGTGGATACCTCTCCAGCCATAATTGCACGGAGAGCATCACTGGTGCTGGTAAAAAAGCCTTGCTGTACCAGCTCTGTGTCCAAACGCACACGAGCCATATGAGTTACTTAGACTCAGCTGCGGTAGAGCTAGAGGTATCGGAGCCCGTAGCGGCATCCGCGTCGGAGCCTGTATCGGCGTCCGCGTCGGAGCTCGTGTCAGAGTCAGAACCAGACTCATCAGCCTCAACGGACGCAACGGGCTTATCGGGTTTCTCGGCAGCAGCATCCTGGGCCGTAAGGTCAACCTTATCTACCATGTCTACCGCTTTAGAACCCAAGCTAATAGCTTCCTCAAACAGATCCAAAGAACGCTCAAGCGAGGTGTCTTTATCGCGAACCGTGCCCACGATCTCGTCCAAACGACCAACAATGTCATCAAAGGACTGGTAGGCAGACGTATCAACCCTTGCCATAGCTATTCCTCTACCGCATCTACATCATGGTCTGCAGGTTTGGGAGCGTTTGCCTCAACCGCTGGAGTGGTAGCAAACAGATCTTCCCCTGCTTGCGTAGCTGCAGCAATCGCACCCAGCACACCGTTGATAAAGCGAGAGGACTCATCCGTACCATAGGCGCGGGCCAACTCCACGGATTCATTGATGCAAACAGCGGTATCTACCTCAGCAATACAGAGCATTTCACAAATGGAAAGACGCAAGAGGTTGCGGTCCACTGCAGGCATGCGCATAACTTCCCAGCGCTTGGAAAAGCGCGTAATAATGCCGTCAAGCGCAGGGATCTTATCGCTTGCTGTTAAAGCAAGGGTCTGTGCATACGGGTTGAGAGGACCGTCGGACAAAGCATAGTCACCCGACAGGACATCACACACCTTACGACCAGTGGCCTCAGCCTGAAACAAAATCTGAAGCGCCTGGCTGCGCGCAAGCCTACGAGTTTGATAAGCGGGAGTGCTCAAACTTACTCCTTGGGAAATACGAGGCTATCAATGCACACATTAACAGCGCTTACGTTGACGCCAATTTGCTCGGTAATGGCCTGAGATACCGCAATGCGAACCTGCTCGGCCAGCTTGGTAAAGGTATAGCCAAAAAAGACCGCCAAATGAACCGTCACAATAAGACCGTTTTCATCAGACTCGCACTCTACCGCGCGACCAGATTGCACCGTCTTACTGGTAAATACAGAGATCAGGCTCGATGTAATATCGTTGCCGCCTACGCGAGCAACGCCTTCTACCTTGTTTACGGCAGCCGTAACCACGGTGCCAATAACACTCTTAGAAATACCGATGCCAGAGATCAGAATCTCAGTCTGTTCCATGGGAATTCCTTTCACGCTACGAGCCACACTCACATTTGGGGTGACAGCTGGCTAGACACGCTGTACAAACTTACCAGTACGGGTATCAACCTTTACACGCTCACCCTGGTTAAGATACATAGGAACCTGAATAGTTGCACCCGTCTCAATAACGGCAGGCTTGGTGCCACCCTGGACCGTATCACCCTTAAAACCAGGATCGGTTTCTGTAACCTCTACCTCAATAAACATAGGAGGATTAACGCCTAAAAGCTCGGTATCTGCATACAGCAGCTGGCACACGTCGTTCTCTTTAAGCCACTTGGCATTATCGCCAATATAGTCATCAGAGACAGGAATCTGATCGTAGGTCTCCATGTCCATAAAGTTGTATGCATCGCCATCGTTATACAGATACTGCATTTCCTTGGTGATGAGTTGGACGCTCTCAAACTTGGAGCCAGCATTGCAGGTTTGATCAATCGTACGACCGTCACGCAAATCCTTGAGCTTGTAGCGAACAAATGCGCCGCCCTTACCAGGTTTTACATGCTGAAACTCTACAATGGTGTAATACTTGTTATCAATTTTAAGACCCATGCCGTTCTTAAAATCTGCGGTGCTAATGCTTGCCACAACAACTCACTTTCTATTTGATCTATGCCTTTTGAAGCAACATATTCACAGATGCATTCTAGTATACCGTTGTCTGTCTTCTTAACGAGAATACCTATGCAGACTTAACAGGAGATACAAACAAGCTCATGCGTAGACTTGGTAAAGGGTTTATAGCCATCTGACGTTACCACACCAAAGTCTTCCAGGCGAATACCAAATTTACCAGGCAAATAAATCCCAGGCTCAATGGTAACAACCGAACCCTCGGGGATGAGCAGATCATACCGGCGATTAAAATTGGGTTTCTCGTGAATCTCCAAACCAACACCGTGCCCCAAACCGTGCTTAAAGAAATCACCATACCCGGCATCCGTAATAACCTTAACAGCAAGATTGTGAACATCGCTGCCAATAACGCCAGGTTTTACATAGGCTGCGCAGGTCTCATGAGCCAAACGAACAATGTCGTAGACCTGTTTTTGCTCTTGAGAAGGCGTCCCCACATATACCGTGCGCGTCATATCAGAATGATAGTCATGATAGCCAGCACCGTAGTCCATGACGATAAAATCGCCCTCTTGCACTATGGCAGAACCGGGTTGAGCATGGGGATTTGCACCGTTTGCGCCGGTTGCAATGATCGTGTCAAATGACAACGCATCAGCACCGTGCGTCAGCATGTAGTTTTCCAGTGCCACTCGAAGGTTCTGCTCGGTCTGACCGGGTTTAATATAGCTACACATATACTCGAAAGCAGCATCGGTAATATCCTGTGCATGCTGCATAAGCTCCAACTCTTCTGCGTCTTTTACCATGCGCAAGGAGGCAATATCTCCATGTATGCGTGGCAGCAGGCAGGCAGCAGATTGTTGATGCACACACGCTTTTAGCTCATCATAAAAGGCCAAATCACAGCTATCCTCAATAGCAACCATGCGGCTGTGTGTCTGAACGATAAGCCCAGCAACCCACCAGGCAGGATCCACCAGGTCCATATCTATAATCCAAGCATGGTCGGTACCCATACGCGTTATAAAGGTGTTGTAATAACGAGAATCCGTATGCAGCCACTGACCAGTAGCCGTAATAAATGCGGTATGAGCAACCTCATGATCAAAGGTGCGCTCAGAACCCGTAAGCCAGCGCAAATCTGCATTGTTTCTCAAAATCACCGCATCATAGCCACGCTGTGCCATAACCTCGCGCAAACGCGCAACACGCGCCGCACATGCCTGTGTATCTGCCATAAGTAATCCTTTCCCAATGGATATGCTCGTATCGCCTGGCTAGTTTGTTGCCTGATGAGCTTCTAGCAGCTGTTTGTGTAGCATACACCAAGCCTGAATATGCTCATTGAGCAGCTCATCTGGCACTGCTGTATACCGCACACGACCAAAAGCTAAAGGAAGCGGCAATAAGAAACGATTGGTCCTTGCAAAACATACCGCCTTAAGGGCGCCGATAAGCTCTTGCGCTTGCACGTCGCACGCAATCTGTCCAATGCCCAAGCTGTCCAGCAGGCCATCTTGGCTGTACATCAAATCCATATCCGCTTCCCCAAGACCAACCGCAAGACGCGCGTTTACCCGCAAACCTTCGGCAATTTTAAGCGCACGGGGAATGCCCTCGAATAAGCGATCCAGAGCAGCCTCAAAGATAAAGCCGTAGGAATTGCTCTGACGGATTGCCAGGGAAGTGGACGCCTCAATACGACCACGACATTTAACGGTATCTACCAGCTGATCCACGATGGTCTGTTCGTCATGCTCCATAATCTTGTTGGCTCTTGAGGCAAGACGGCCAAAGGCATCTGTGTTGTCACACACCGCCGTAGAAACCGCGTAGGCCAGCATGGTTTGAAATTGATCTTGCTCGTATAGCTCCATATAGGTCAAATCACAAAAGGCCATACGAGGTCGTGCTTTTGTGGCTATAACAGGAAAAGCACCTGGTGTAGCACGCAAAGCGGGTGGTGTAGTAATACCCTGTACCGCAGCAAGAGCGGTAGTGGGAACAAAGGCATATTCCACCCCAGCGCACCAGGCATTTGCACTATAGGAAGCCAAACCAGCCAACTGCTCATTACCAGCAAAGATAAGAACATCATCTGCTGTAAGACCTTCATTGCTTAAAAAGATATACAGCTCGTGGGCAAGATCTATGGTTGTTATATCGTCCTGATCGGGTAGGTTTGCTTGCACGGCAACAAAACCGCCATCCGCCAACTGACGGCGCAGCTCCTCTGCTAAGGCATCAGAAACATCTGCCCCGCAAATGAGTGCAGCCTTACGCGGTTTACCCACTAATAAACGGAGCTCACGACCCATATTGTAGAGAGCATCCCTGCCTATGCGCATATCGCACGAGCCGCCAGGCAAGGTGATTGATTGGCGAATAACTGATTGCTGAGCTTCTTCCTGACTCATAGCAGGCCTTTCTCCCACAAGAGTTGTGCGGTTATTTGCGCAACCTCATCAAATGTCTTGTCCGTAATACAAATCGAATAGTCAGCTGCATTTTGATAGAGAGGACGACGCCGTTCAAACAATTCCTCAGGACTCGAACACAGTGTCAAATCAGGCCTGCGATCAGTGCGTTGAATCTGTTTGAGGGAATCCGATAAGGTGCCATCTAGATACACAACGATACCCATCTCATGCATGAGCTGGCAATTGAGCTCACTTTCTACGATACCGCCTCCACAGCTTACAAGCAGACTTTTTTGTGACTGCAAACTCTGGAGGGCGCTGGTTTCTGCCTGACGCAGGGCCTTCTCCCCGCCATCTGCATACATTTGCGCCAGTGAGCAGTGATACATGCGCTCTATAATGCGATCCGTATCCGTGAATGAGCGACTGAACATATGGCCAATATTGCGTGCCAAGGTAGACTTGCCAGCACCAAAGAAGCCCACAAAAAAGACGTGGTCACAGCCCTTGTGTACAATATATCCACGCTCCGGCCTTTGCACAGCACTCCTCGTATGCCTTAGGTATATGCGCCTTTACTCTCCCAGCACGCTTCCTTTGCTCTTTGCATAAGCAGCTAGCTTTTGCATCTAACTTTTAGATTTTATCATCCAATGGCAGGTCACAGCAGGACCCAAAGCTCCTACACAAACCGAACTACCAAAACTACGAACACAAAGCCTATGGTAAGCCAAGGAACCAACGCTATTGTTTTTTGCTGGACTACAACACCAAACACTGCTGCTAGTGCACAACCTATACCAACGGCCATAACCGTAACAGGTCCCAACCACATACCCCACGCTGCAATAAATTTAATATCGCCCATACCCAGAGCGGCATGGTTTTGTCGTTTACGAAATAAAAGCTCGACTGCCACTAAAACAAAGGCTAATGCTATGGTAAACCCCGCATACAGCATAAAGGTAGAAGGTGCATAAGCAAGGCGCAGCGCTACCCCCAACAGGAGCAGCAACAACGAATGTGCATTAGCAACACAGCGGGTTCTTATATCTTGGACCGAGGCCACCAACGATATAAGAATAGCTGCTATCACGGCTGCACATCCTCTCCCTCAAAACTAATGCCGTCGAGGATTCTATGTTCAGCCATGCGCAAGGGTTTGGTGTAGAACAAATCGGTGGATGACTGCGGTCTAACAAGGATGGTAGAAATGCCTGCTAGATTACCTGCCACCACATCGGTAAATACCTGATCACCAATTAAGACAGCCTGATGGCGCGAAACGCCCATGCGCTTAAGCGCAGTCCAGAGCGCAAAGGGTGCCGGTTTTAGAGCATGATCTATTTTTGGTACAGCAAGCTCGTGTGCCGTCTGTGCTACCTGAGCTGCAAAAAAATTATTGGATACCAAGCAGATCTGTAAGCCCGCTTGCTTTGCTCGTTGTACCCACGCCACAATGTCAGAGGGTAGATACTTGCTGTCTTTTGGCACGCAGGTATTATCGCGATCAAGCAAAATACAGCGTATACCTGCATGAACAAGCTCGTCTATATCCACCAAAGGCAACGACGCCACATATTTTGAGGCCTGCAGCAAACTCATGGCTATCACAACAACAGGTATACACGGCTACGATTGAGCATTTTTTGCTGTCTCAATAGCCTGCTGATGCTCTTCGTAGGTCTTAGAGAAACTATGGTTGGAGTAACTACCATTTTCTACAATAAAGAAGTAGAGGTAGTCCGTACTTGCAGGCTCCAATGCAGCTTTGAGTGAAGCGGTGCTGGGTGTACAAATAGGTGTAGGAGTCAAACCCTTGTTAAGATAGGTGTTATACGGACTCTGCGTCTTAAGATCTTCTGCCGTCACTTCCCTATCCAATACATAGCCCATCGTAGCATCCGACTGCAGGGCCATGTCCTGTTTAAGACGGTTATAAAAGACGGAAGCAACAAGAGGGCGGTCATCTTGCGTTACGGCCTCACGCTCAATGATGGATGCCAAGATCAAAAATTGGTAATCACTCATGGTGATGCCATAGTTGCTTTGAATGGTGGCGCAAGCAGTCTCAAAATCCAGGCTCGCATGCTCCGCTTGATACTGATTAAGCATGGTACGAATAACGCTGTCAGCGCTTACTTCTTTGCCGCTAAAGTCGTAGGTTTTGGGATACAAAAAGCCCTCAAGGGAATCATCTGCAACGCCCTGCAAGAAGGAAAACTCATTCACATAGTTAGAAGCCTTAGCCTGGGCGAGAAAATCATCGGCTTTAATTCCCAAGGACTTCTCTACCAGTGCTGCTGTTTTCTTAACCGTAAGGCCCTCGGGAACAGAAAGCTTGTTAGCGCTTGTGTTAGGACCCTTTACCAGTTGCTGAACAACCTCTTCCACAGACATACCCGTTGTAAACACATAGGTACCGGGCTTGATCTGGGAATCTGCATTCTTAAGGCTGAGCTCCTTTAAAAAGTCTTCACTGGTGCTTATGACACCAGCATCAAGCAAAGACTGGGCAACCTTTTGAGCACCAGAGCCTTCTGCAATGGTAACGGTAACCTCTGTACCAGCAGCTACGCCAGAGGTGCTCTTTTGTTTTGCCGTCACGCAGCCATGAATAACAAAACCGGCAACAAGCAGGCAGATCACCGCAATAACCAAAACAATGACTTTGATGGGTGGGGTGACGGGTGCCTGATTTGTAGTGGGCTGTTTATAGGAGCGAGGACTTTGTACAGCTGAGCTGCGTGATGGAGAAGCAGCGTGTTGTCGAGCTGTGAGGTTTTGTGCAACGTGATTTTGTGCAGGCACTTGTCGAGAAGCGTAGTTTCGAGCAGGGGTTTGCCGAGGCGTACCAGAAAAATGTGCACCACGAGAAGCACGGTGAGAGGAATGTGATTCTTGGGAACTAGCCATGCATTTCTCCTTTATTGCCAAGCAGCCTGAGCATCCTGGGTAACCTGGATATCCTGGGTATCCTGAGCATCCTGAGTGTTCAGGACAGCCTGAGCATCCAGCCATGATTGCAAGAACAAGGAAGCAGCAACCATATCTACCTTGCCGCGCATGCTCTTCTCGGAAAGTCCTTGTTCGCGCAGAATACGCTTGGCCTCACAAGACGATAAGCGCTCATCGACAAACTCTAGAGCCAAACCACAGGCCTTTGCAATCTGTTGAGCCTGATCCATCACATGCTGTGCCTGTGGACCATCCTCACCCGTCATAGTCTTAGGACGACCACACACCAGCAACTCTGGTTCGTAGTCTTCCAAAATCATGCGAAAAGAGCGTGCGCCCGAAAGTACCTCCTGAGCAGGAAGTACTTTGACGGGCGACGCGATACGACCCGTGACATCAGAAGTAGCAATGCCAATGCGGGCCTCTCCAATATCTAAAGCAAGGACACGCACTTATGCGCCTATCATCTGTCGAGCAGCTTCCAGAGCAGCATCAATGCCGTCCACATTGGTACCACCAGCCTGAGCCATGTTAGGACGTCCGCCGCCACGGCCACCAAGCTTTTGAGCCAACGCACTCACGATATCACCTGCAGAAAATCCTGCAGCAACAGCGGCATCGGTACCAGCAGCAAGCAGGCCAACCTTGCCATCAGATGTAGCGGAAGCCAAAACGCAGGCAATGGGCTTACCTTGTGCGGCATCGCGAATACCATCCCAAACACCACGAAGCTCCTTACCAGAAACGCCGTTCAGTTTAGTAATGGCACACCGATATCCACTTGCATCCACCGCCTGCTTAAGCGCATCGCCCACAACGTCAGAAGCAGCACCGCTCATCAGCTGTGTTATACGCTTCTTGGAATCGCGCACTTCTTGCTGCAGTTGCGCTACGCGAGACAAAATCTCGGAGGGACGACATTTAAGCTCAGCGGCAATCTCTGAAAGCTCCAAGAGCCGTTCATCCACATATTCAAGGGCTCCCGCGCTGGTAACAGCCTCTATACGACGCGCGTTAGAACCAACGGAACTCTCGGAGATGATCTTAAAGAAGCTAAGATCAGCAGTGTTGTGTGCATGGGTGCCGCCACAAAGCTCACGCGAGAAGGGCTTCTCGGACGCACCGGTAGAAATAACGCGAACCGTCTCGCCGTATTTCTCGCCAAACAGCGCTACCGCGCCTGAAGCCTTTGCCTCATCAAGACTCATGATGTTGGTGATCATGGGCTCGGCAGCAAAAATTTCTGCATTGATAAGGCCTTCTACACGGGCAATTTCCTCTGCCGTCATGGCCTCAAAGTGCGTAAAGTCAAAGCGCAGACGATCGGGGGTTACAAGAGAGCCTGCCTGACTTACATGCTCGCCCAGCACATATTTAAGGGCGGCATCCAACAGGTGGGTTGCCGTGTGGTTACGACGAATCAACTCGCGACGGTTGTGGTCAATCGCAGCGGTTACTAAGGCACCAACCCCAACCGTACCCTCGCGAACAACGGCTACGTGAGCGACCAGTCCGTCCCCACGACTCTTGGTGTCGGTTACCTCCAGGCTAAAGGCAGGGCCATAAATGGTGCCCGTATCCCCTACCTGACCACCCATCTCCGCATAAAAGGGGGTGGCGTCCAACACAACTTCTACCTCGCTGCCTACGGAAGCAGACTCAACGGATTGTCCGTCAATAACCAAAGCGATAACCTTGGCATTCTCTACAACATCAGAGCTGTAACCCTCAAAACGCGTAGGCTCATGCTCATCAGAAAGCGCAACCCACACATTGTTGGCCTGACCCCAAGCATCGCGGTTGGCCGTTGCACGAGCACGATCGCGCTGTGCCGCCATCTGCTTGTCAAAGGTGTCCATATCTACCGCATGACCAGCGCCTTCTGCGATCTCACGGGTAAGATCAATGGGGAAACCGTAGGTATCGTGCAGCTTGAAGGCCACCTCACCAGAAAGCACCGCCCCAGCAGGCAAAGCCGCAAGCTCAGCAGCAAGGCTTTTCTCGCCAGCGTCTAAGGTAGCGGAGAAGCGCTCCTCTTCTGCAGCGATAATACCCTCGATAAGGGCTCGGTTGTCGATAAGCGCTGTGTATACGTCTCCCAGCAGCGCCTGTACCTCATGGAAGTAGGTATTGAGGAATGCATCCTTAATGCCCATCAATCGGCCATGGTAGACAGCACGACGCAAAAGGCGGCGCAAAACATAGCCCCTGCCCTCGTTGGAAGGAAGGATGCCGTCACCAATCATGAAGGATACAGCACGGGAGTGATCTGCCAAGATACGCAGGGACTTATCTACCGCCTCAGAGCTGTGATAACTCACACCGGCAAGCTTCTCACCCACGTGGATGAGAGAGCGCAGTACATCGCCCTCATAGTTGGATCCCTCGTGCTGCATGATGGCAGCAATGCGTTCCAAGCCCATGCCGGTATCAATATTGCGATGAGGCAAATCGGGCATGGATCCATCTTCCTGGCGGTCATACTGGGTAAAGACGAGGTTCCAAAACTCAAGGTAACGATCGCCGTCATCGCCGGGTTTCTCGCCCTCAAACGCAGGACCCTGGTCAAAGTAGATCTCAGAGCAAGGACCACAGGGACCGGTAGGACCAGCCGCCCAGAAGTTATCCTCTTCACCCAAGCGGGAGATGTGGTCATAGGCTACGCCCTGCTCATGCCACAGCTCGATGGCCTCATCATCATCCTCAAAGACGGTCATGTACAGGCGGTCTTTGGGAAGACCAAGGTGCTCGGGGCTGGTAATAAACTCATAAGCCCAGGCAATGGCGTCCGCTTTAGAGTAGCCGCCAAAAGAGAAGTTACCCAACATCTCAAAGAATGACAGGTGGCGGGCATCGCCGATATTGTCGATATCGTTGGTGCGCAAGCACTTCTGACACGAGGTTGCACCAATCTCACGCATGGTCTTGGTGCCCTGGTAGTATTCCTTAAATTGGTTCATACCAGCATTAGCTAAGAGCAAAGAAGGATCGTCGGGAACCAGTGATGAGCTGGGGTATAGTTTGCAGCCTTTAGATTCAAAGAAGCGCAGATAATGCTCACGAATCTCTGCGGTGGTCATTGTCTTGTAATCAGACATTGTCATGGTGCTCCTTGGTGCTGGTAGTGGGTGTATCTGATATCATAGTTTGTGTAGCGCTGGTGGTACTAGTAGCGCCGGCGGTGCCGTGGCTCGTAGTGCTCTTGTCAGCACCGTCGCCGCCAGTGCCAGTAGCGTCGGTAGCGCTGGTGGCGCCAGGCTTGTCTGAGTTGTTGGTATCACGCGACAAGCCAATGTGGAACGCTGTTGTTCCAAGCTGTTCATTGTACCTGCGAACAACATCTGCAATAGTAGGACGAATGGAATCTGGGGGTGTTTCCGCCGTAACATTCACGTTCTTTACACGAGGAACCAGTCTGGTGTACTCAAAGAAACGATCATCATCCAAGGCATCAAAGGATGGCAGGATGGCGCCCTCATTATCATGAAAAGGCGTGGACTTAAAGATGGCGCCCTCATAGGACACAATCTGTCTGCCGGTACGCGTTTCAAAGTCGTACACAAAGATGCCCTTCAGCGCTGCGGAAAGCGGAATGGCCAAGACCATGCCCAGCACGCCTCCCAGAGCATTGCCCACAATGATGGCGGTAAGCGACATAATAGGATGTACCTTAACGGCCGATTGCATAACCAATGGTGAAACCACATTGTCCGTAACGTTTTGAGCAACCACGGATACCAAAAGCGAGAAAAGCGCCAAGGTTGGACTGGTAAACAGAGCCAAAACCATGGCAAGTCCAGCGGCAATCCATGGACCAATAACAGGAATAAAATGCAGAATACCTACCGTAATGCTCATAAGACCTGCATAGGGATGGCCAATCCAGCTAAACCCTATATAGCTCAAAAAGCCTCCCACAACTGAGGTAATCACAATGCCGCGCATATAGCCGCCCATAGAACGACTCATAACGGCAAACAGCATGGTCATGCCTTCTCGATGTTTAGGGCCTACCAAAATAGCAATCTCATGAATGATAACGGGATAATCTTTGGCCAGCCAATAGGCCATGACCAAACCCAAGAACATGGTAAACAGGTCTGAAAGCGTACCCATAATATTGGTCACAATGCCACCAGAAAGCTTGCCTGCCATATCTGTTGCCAAACGACTCAGCACATCAGACAACGAGCTGATACTGGACGAGAGCATAGCTTGCACATCGGTACCTGCAATGGTTTGATGCTCTTTCATAAATTGAGAAAACATCTCTTGCAATGAACTTACGTAGCTTGGCACATTACGCAAAAGGTTAATGGTTTGCTCTATAAACGGAGGCAGCAAAAGCGTAAAGACCAGCGACACTATGCCCACCATAACGAGAAGCGATAAAAACGCTGCAAGACCGCGAGGCACTTTGTGGTCTTCAAGCCAGTTGGTAATAGGACTGCAAATAAAGCCAATAACAATACCCCAGAGTAAAAGCTGAACCGCTGGCCAAACTTTACCAAGGACTTGAATGGCAACAAACAACAGTGCTAAACAGCCAATGGCCGCCCATACGATGACAAGCATGCGACGACTTTGTGATAGCTGCTCGTTGTCATATTGCTCGGTATCATGCTGCTGATTACAAGATGTGCTCACCCAGCCACCTTTCTATTGTGCTAAAGAGTCGGGGTCAATCTTTTCTTGGATCTTCTTAAGGGTGCGGCGCAGCAACCTAGAAACCTGTACCTGCGATACACCGAGTTTCTCGGCAATTTCTACCTGTGTCAGGCCTTCCACAAAGCGCATGCGGATAACCTCTTGCTCGCGCGGAGAAAAATCCCGAATGGTCTGCTCTATGACCATACGATCATCTGCCGTAGACAGGGCGGTATCCTCACTTGCGTATTTATCGATAACCGAGGGAGCTTCCTCGTCATCAGTCGAGCCGCCCTCCAAGGGCACCGAGCTATATGCGCTGGAAGATTCCATAGCTTCCAAAACCTCATCCACGGAGGTTCCTAGGTACTGAGCAATCTCTTCTACAGAAGGACTGCGCTGAAGTTGCTCCGTGAGGGTATCCGTAGCCTGATTAACTTTGGCAGAAAGCTCTTGAAGGCGACGAGGAACCCGTACTGACCAGCCCTTATCGCGAAAATGGCGCTTGATTTCACCCAAAATAGTAGGCGTTGCAAAGGTGGTAAATTCAAGGCCACGCTCAAGGTCAAAACGATCGATTGCTTTGATAAGTCCCACGGTACCAACCTGGATTAAGTCATCCAAAGGTTCGCCACGGTTTTTAAACTTGGCCGCTAAGAAACGTACCAGATTAAGATGATTGACGATAAGCTGCTCACGTGCGTCCTCATCACCTTTTTCTTTATACCTACGAAAAAGCTCATGAGTACGCTGCTTGTCCCACGCCAGCTTACCCGAGGAGCGTCGTGTACTAGTTGGCATGTGCACCATCCGCAAGCTTTACCAGGCGAAGCTTCTTGTTCGCATGATCGGCATCATACTCGTCACAAATGGCAGAGAGTAACAAGTTTGCATACTGCAGGGCATCGTCATCGGACGAAATGGTATCGCCCAAGGTATAGTTGATTGCAATGCCAGACTCATCCAGCTCAAACACAATGTCACAAGAAGCAGGCTGGGTTGCACACGCATATACAAAGCCTTCCTCTGCGGCCATGCGCAAATCCTCTACCTCGTCCACATCCATATTGTTTACCACAGCCAGATTAGCCGCCATCATACGGACCGAACGTGCAAACAACGGTTGAGCAGGAACGCTCAACGACACTACTTGTTGGGACATATCTCTCCTTTTGCGTACGCCTATTTGGCTGTTGTGCCTGCCGAGAAACCCGACGAGGCAGTTTAATTATTCCTTATCCGTTGCGCTGCTTTGTGCACGAGCGGTACCCGTTGCGCTATCTGGGTACGTAAAATAAGTAGGCTTAGCCGACTTATGGGATGGTGCAGCATTTTGCTGGGCTGTATCTTGAGCGCCCTGATCCTTAGATGAGTAAGTCTCAGAGCCGGTGCCGTTCGTGTCCGCATTGGCGCCAGTACCAGCGCCCGCTGCCTTGCTGTGTGCTTGACCCTCCATGCTGCTAGCAGCATCTTGTAGGGCGGCCGTGGCCTCTGAAACAGAAAGTCCCAGCTTTGCGCCGACGGTCTTGCTTGCACTTGAAGTGATCTTGCCCACAATACCGGCTACACCGTCTGCTGCACTCGCGGTAACCTTGCTTACCGCACTGGAAAGATTGGCGCCTGTAGAAGTAACCGTGGAAACATCAGAGAGGATGTCGTCCACACGAATCAGATCAACCGTCACAGCATCCACGGCTACCGAAGTCTTCTCTAAAAGCGGCTCAAGCTGCTTGGAAGACTGCTGCAGCTCATCTACCACGCCATCCAGCTTTTGCACCACAGGCTTAACCTCGGCCACCGTGTCAGTAACGGTATGGGTAAGCTCTGCAAGAGACTTGCGTGAGGAGCGCAAGGTCAAAGCAAGCTCAATAGCTGCCCAAATACCAGCTACTATCAGAACAATACCTGCAATCTCCATTGGTGACATCGCGTCAAACATCGCGTCAACCTTCCCCTAGCCCGTTACATTCGTTTAATTCTACCCGTTTAAACCCCATAGCTACTCACAACGTCCGCATTTAGCGGGCAATTACATCTACTTTTTAGCCCTTCTCGGCAGACGAACCCTTCTGGGCAGGCGGATCGGTGTGATCTCTGTTTGACGCCTCATAGCGCCACGCCTCCCACCCGCGCTCAGAGGGCGTAAAAAAGGCACCCTTGGAAAGTCCATCGGGCAAATACTGCTGAGAAACCCATCCTCTTGCATCATCGTGCGGATACAGATACTCCTGGTACTGCTCTGCCCCCGGACGATGCCGATCACGCAAATGCGACGGCACGGCACGCAAAGGACCGTTATGAATCTCTGCCATAGCCTCATTAAGGCCAGCATAACTAGCGTTTGACTTGGGTGCCAAGGCATTGTACACCGCAGCCTGCGCCAACATAATGCGACACTCTGGATAGCCAATAACCTCAGCAGCTCTAAACGCAGCTTGGGCCACCAGCAATGCCTGAGGATCTGCGTTACCAATATCCTCAGAGGCGGCAATCATAATGCGTCGCGCAATAAATTTAGGATCCTCACCCGCGTCAATCATGCGAGCAAGCCAGTACAGTGCGGCATCGGGATCCGAGCCACGCATGGATTTGATAAAGGCAGAGATGATGTCATAGTGCATGTCTTGAGACTTGTCGTAGGGCATGCCATGACGTGGGTTGGCATCAAGCACCTGTTCACGTGTGATGACGAGACGATCCGTTGCGTCTGCGGGTGCGTCGGACGGGGCCGACGAATCTGGTACCGACGTGGGTGCTGCCGATGGCTCTGGTGTTGGCGTGGGTGCCGTAGGCGCCGCCGACGCTGCCAGCGGTGTTGCCAGTTGGCTTGCCAGCTCTAGGGTGGTCAGAGCGCAGCGGGCATCTCCACCAGAAAGTAACACGATTTCTTCCAGCGCATCGTCTGTCAGCGTAAACTTACCCGCCAAACCCTGATCAGACTCCAGGGCACGGGTAACAATACCGCTGATATCCTCATCAGAAAGCGTGGTAAGCTCCACCACGCGCGAACGAGAAATCAATGCCTGATTAACCTCAAAACAAGGGTTTTCCGTTGTAGCGCCAATCAGCACCACAATACGGTCCTCTACCGCATGAAGCAGCGCATCTTGCTGGGAACGATTAAAACGGTGGATTTCATCCACAAACAAAATGGTTCGAGTTCCGCTGGTAAGCAAACGTGATTCTGCAAGCTCAATCTCTCGACGCAGATCCTTAACCGTGCCGGTAATAGCAGAAACCTCTACAAACGTAGCATTGGTAGAGTTGGCAATGATGCGAGCCAGGGTGGTTTTACCCGTACCGGCTGGACCATACAAAATAACAGAGGACAATACATCATGCTCTATGGCACGACGCAACCATGAATTTGGACCAACCGCTGCGGTTTGGCCCGCAAATTCATCCAAGGAAGTCGGTCTCATTCTGACGGCCATCGGAGCGTTATTAATTTTAATAGTGCGCTGAGCGCTGCTAAACAAAGTATCCATAGGCTCATTTTAGCGCAGCAAAACCACGCTTTTCTCACCAGCCAACCGCTGCGATGGTTTTACGTAATAACTATAAGAAATTGTTTGAGGCCTTATTTTTAGTGCAGGAGACTGCGTTTTGACCTATGATTAAAGTTTCGCGCCAGCAGAAAGGAATGATGGTGGATACCGCGTATGATTTTGCACCTCTTATTGGTATTACCTCTCGTCCAGGTGAGGATGGACATACCTGGATAAATCAGAGGTATGCAGACTGTATTATTGCCGCAGGTGGTATTCCCGTTGTGCTCCCTCTGTCTGCTCAGGGTCCTGCCATGGTGCCGCGTTTGTTGGATCTGGTAGATGGCCTGTTGCTCACAGGCGGCGGAGACATTGCTGCCGAGTCATTTGGAGGCAAGGTGTATGAGCCTTACTCCACAGCAGAGATCTTTCTTACAGACATGGTGCGCGACAACATGGAAGAAGCTTTATGTGCACAGGCATGGAGCTCTAACCTGCCAACTCTAGCAATTTGCCGCGGCATGCAGCTGCTTAACATCTCTCGTGGTGGTCGCATGGTGCGTGATGTAACCGAGCAGCCAAACACCACAACCACAGCCCAGGTGCACGTTGCTCCTCCCTTTGACATGCCCTGCCATACCGTTGATCTGGATGAACACAGCAAGCTTGCTCACATTTATCACTCAACGCTGTTGGGGGTAAATTCTTATCACCATCAAGCAATTAGCACTCCTGGGCAAGGAGTGAGTATTGTAGGTTGGGCAACCGATGGCACTCCCGAAGCGCTGGAATGTGCCGAGAAGGACTTTGTGGTTGGCGTGCAATGGCATCCAGAGATTTTGGGCACACAACCAGATCTGTTTGAGGCATTTATTGATGCTGCAGCCACGTACAAAGCAAAGAAGGCCGCTTTATCTGACGCTCAATAACTGGCCTGATGCTCAATAACAAAACAACTCACACGCAAAAGGCTCTTTACAGCTCTTTACACCGAAAGGCAGTTCATGAATTCTGGCACTAACAATAAAGCACTTACCGTTCGCGCACTGGTTATTGGAGCCCTTGGATCTGCAATTCTTACTGCAAGTTCTTTGTTTATCGCGTTGCGTATGGGCATGCTGCCTTGGCCTATCTCTTTTGCGGCCATCGCCAGCGTCTTAGCGCTTAAGCTGTTTAAATCTCACAACCTTCATGAAGCAAACGTTATGCACGCAGCCATGAGCGCTGGCTCCATGATTGCAGGCGGTCTTGCTTTTACCATCCCTGGTCTGTGGATTATGGGCTTGGGTCAGGATCTTGCTCTATATGAAGTGCTTATTGCAGCATTGGCTGGAACGCTCGTGGGTCTGGTTGCCTGTGCTGCCTTCCAGCCCTACTTTATCTGCGACAAAAAATTAGCTTACCCCATTGGTACTGCCGCCGCAGATACCCTTACTGCGGTAGGGAACAATAATGCACAGGATGCACCCGCCCTGTTTTGGGGCTTGGGCTTGTCCGGTGTGTACGCCGCTATACGAGACGTTTTGCACCTCGTTCCTTCAATCCTGTTCCAATCCAACGCACTTCCCGGTGTAGCACTGGGAATCTATAACTCCCCTATGAGCGTTGCTATGGGTTTTGCTGTGGGAGTTGTTCCTACCGCTGTTTGGTTTATTGGTGCTGTTGTTGGCCATCTTGGTATTGTAGGCGCACTGCCCGCAGCAAACCTTGTTACCACAGCTACCGCCCTGGACATCCGCGTAAGCTTAGGGCTGGGCCTCATGCTTGGTGCCGGTGGAGGCACCATTGCCGCCTCTGTCCTGCGTAACAAAAAGCTACGTGACGCCGCCAAGAAGACTGCCAGCACATCTGCCAAAAGTGCTGCCCATGACGTTGCCCAGACCCATCAATCTACCGAGAAGGGCGACAAACCCGTGCGCTTACATACCAGCCTCAGACTCAGTGCACTCATATGCGCTTTGGCAGTAGCGCTTATCTGCGCTGTATTCCAACTGACCATCTTTACCTCTACTGTCGCTGTGGCTGCAACCTGGTTTTGCATCTATCTATCCGCTTGGCTGACGGGAACCACAGGCATCAACCCCATGGAGGTCTTTGGCATGCTTGTACTTTTACTGGTACAGGCCGTGTTTAGGATAGCCAGCATGAAGGTATTGTTCCTTGTTGCTGCCATGGTAGCTGTGGCCTGCGGTATTGGTGGCGATGTTATGAACGATCTCAAGGCGGGCGATCGTCTTCACACCAATCCTAAAGACCAAATGACGGGTATGGTAGTTGGCGCCTTGGTTGGCGTAGTTGTAGCGTCTTTGTTACTTATGGGCCTATACCAGGTGTACGGCGGCGGTGCTTTTGGTCCTCAAGCAACCTTTGTTTCTGTGCAGGCAGCCAACGTTGCCGCTATGGCTGGCGGCATCTCTCACGTTCCTGCCTTTATCGCAGGCCTTGGCATTGGTGGCGTATTGGCCGGCTGCGGCCTTCCCGTTATGACGCTTGGCCTGGGTGTGTATCTTCCCTTCTTTATGTCTTGTAGTGCTGCTCTTGGAGCAGCCATCAAGTTTGTTCTCGAAAAAACAAACAAGCTGCAAGATTCAAAGGCGGACACCATCGTTTCTGGTGTCTTGGGTGGAGAAAGCCTGGTAGGCGTATTGATTGCCCTGTGTGCACTCGCATCGTTTATACACTAAGCAAAATAGCTATACTGTGGGAAAAATGCTGCACAAGAAGGATCAATGTGCTGGCACAAGGCCGCAAAGTAATCATCGGTCATGGCAGAAATGTAATCCACCGCGGTCAGATTAAGATCCTGCTGCCAATCATAGCTCTTGCCATAGTAAGAAAGTGAACGCTCAAGCGGTTGGATATGGTGCTCAAAAAGAGGCGTATCCTGCTTGCCAGACTGCATCCACTCCAAACAGGTGGCATATACCATAGCAAACATCTGTGCCATGTCTTGAGACAAATCCCCTGCTACTTCACTTGCCAGATAAATCTTTTCATAGTTTTCACGCTTAGCACGGCGTAGCTCCTCAAAGCCCTCCTCGCTCAAAGCAATGCGAGAAGAACCAAGGCTACAAGACACAATGTCTGTTGCAAAAGCACAAAGCGCCCAAGCGTTATAAGCGCCGCCCATGCCATCTTCAAAGGTTTTCTCGGTAGCAATGCCGGCACGGATGGCATCCTGACGATCCTTGCCAATATAGGCAATGATGTCTGAAATACGCACCACGCAGCCCTCGAGCGTCATAGGACGCAAATGCCCAATAACCTGAGGTGCGTCATCCCAACAACTCTGGACTGTGGCATCAAAATCTGCAAAGTTGGACAGACCACTGAGCTCAAGTACCTGCTGCTCAAACTCACCGTTGTGGCACAGCGCTCCGTCGAGCATCTGTAAGCTCAGGTTGCGCCCATACAACTTATCCAGCACCCGCACACTCATAACATTATGGAAAAAATATTTGTTGGTGCGCACATGATATTCATGATTCAAAAAGCGCTCCCCCGCGTGGCCAAAGGGCGTATGACCAATATCGTGGCCAAGGGCAATTGCCTCAATCAAGTCCACGTTAAGACCAAGCGCACGACCAATAGTGTGTGCAACACGTGCCACAAGCTGCACATGCAAACCACGACGAGTAAGATCATCATGGGCTCTAAACGAGAACACCTGCGTTTTGCCAGCCAGGCGATTGTATGCTTGCAAGTGCATGATTTTCTCGGTATCGCGCACAAAAGATGGACGCATAACGGATGCACGGTCTCGATCCGTTTGCTCGCGGCGGATAACGTCCTCATTGTTGCAGCGGTACGGGTTGACCGCTACGCCTGTTTGGTACTGCTGCACCAGCGCAGAGTCTGCCTGAGAAAGCTCGAGGTTCATATGGGGTACCAGCGGATTTTTTTGAATTGCCATAATAAGCCTTTCCGTTTGATTTTCTGTACCCAGCATACAACGGCACTCGGACAGTATTAAAACTCAAAGCCCATTTGCTCTACATCAGCAGGTGGTTGTGCTATAGCTTGGCGCGAAACATGCTTTGTAACTGCGGATGCATCAGACGCAGCTATGGGTTTCATAGCTACAGGAGCGTGCCCTACGGCTGGCGTGGACAAAGTCTGTCCTTCCTGTCCTTTGGAAGAATGTTCACGGCTACACAGGTATGCCGATAAGTTCTGGGCAATTTGGGTATGCCCTGCCTTATTGGGATGTTCAAAGCCATCGGCCAGAAGCCTTTCATCCTCATCTAAGACATGGGCTCCATCAACCATCACCATGTTGGAATACGCAGCTACCGCCTGCTGAATAAACTCACTGACCTGCCCAAAGCAGCTCTTTGGGTGTGTAAGATATGGGCCATCTTGGTGCCATAGTGGCGTAAGCACATAGGTGGGTACACAAGGCCACAGGGTGTGGAGGGTCGCAAAAAAGCGCCGAATATCTGCGTAAACGTGGCTGGCTACACACGCCTCATAGCGATAATTGACACCCAAGGCTACCACGATGACCTGAGGAACAAACTTTGGATGTGCAGAGAAACCCTGGAAGCTTTCTGGCAAAAAGACTTGTCCACCAATACCTTGATTAAGCAGGTCAAGCTTGGTCTTCTGCGCCACTTGATGTGCCCACGCATATGCCGGGTCCCCACATACAAAACCTTGCGTAATGGAATCGCCCAACACGAGCAGCTGCTCTTTTTTTGCAAGTGGTTCAAGCTGGGTCCCGTTGCACGCAATGGTACGGACCTCACATGAACGTAATGCTGGTAAAAATACCTTTACTCGCACAGGTTTTCTTAACTCAAACAAAGCCGGTTCAGACACACTTGAGGTGGGCAAAGCAATATGCACTTGCGTGGTTTGCTTATCTTGCAGTGAAGCAAACAACATACCTTTGTGTTTGCCGTTAACCTCATACGACACGCCATCAAAAACCTGGGTACCCACAGCATCGGCATTATTCGTGTTACTTGCATTACTTGTGCTGCTCACGTTACTTGCATCGCTTGTACTGCTTGCACCATCCAACACCTGCTGTTTACGCTGTTCGTCATGGCTCTGTACGAGTTCGCGCGAACGTATCGTTCCCGCTGGCTCTTCTCCAAAGCGCAGATCTATAGCAACTAAGCTGGCGTCGGTGATAAACTCAAGCGTTACGCCGCTAGTGCAAGCGGCCATCTGTTTGTATAGGCCAGGGTGCCAAGCCAAACAGCTTTCCAAAACGGCACGCTGCTCTGGCAAAAAACGCTGAGGACAAACCCATCCATCCGAGTGGGCCTGCACTTCAAGGCAGCCATGCAAAAACGCTTCGGCTGGAGCACATATCCAACTACTATCCACGAGCCTCACCCGCTTGGCTGGGATGTGACTGAACAGCAAGCTTTATTACTGTATAGGCCTCCACCAGATCATCTAAGCTCCAGCGGGCATTAGCAGGACTGGTAGAAGGCAGCGCAACAGCAGTTAAACCACAGACTGGCTCGCAATACGTTTTGTACAAGCGCGCTGCCGTAGCACCTGTACAAAAAATGGTATGGATGGGTGCCACGTCAAGCACGCGACTCAGGTTGTTGGGAACCGGATGAACAATAGAAGCATCACTGGCCCCCACAATATCACAGCTTTCCAATACATCCCATAACGCAATATGATGACGTAATACCAGCGCAGCCTTTTGTTCATTTGAGCTGGGGAGAGGCTCGTTAAACAGTCGAGCCATCACAAGCCAAAATCGGTTGCGTGGATTGCCGTAGTTCATGTGCACTTCACGTGACTTAGGGCTGGGTACCGTACCTAGCACAAGCACGCGACAGTGAGCATCCATAAGAGGCTCAAACGATTGAACGTGCTCACTTTCGTGCTTACTCTCCATCTTGCACGGCTTCATAGAATTGTTGGCCATCATCCAAACGCCACACCAACACCTGACCCATTTCAGAGCCAGCGGCACAGGCACAATCAATATCAAAACGATCTGCCTGCTGAGGATCGGTATCACCGCAGGCCATCATAAGCGCCCGACCCTCTGGCGTAAGAGGCTCATTTGCAGCCACATCAACCAAACTATAGGCAATGGGCGTAGGGGTATGACCAGCAACAATACGAGGAGCTACACCAGTGCTATCTGCAAGATGTGTTTTAGTTCCCCAAAAGTCCTCGCGAATCCATAAGAGGTCATCGGGATCTTGTGCATGTAAATAGGCTTCAATGGACTCGTTTGTCCAGGTGTGTGGCACAGCTACCGTACCTGTACGGATTCCTGCATGGACAAAGAAATACAGCTGCTGTTCAACATAGGTGTGTGCATATAAGGGCAAGTTGGCAACCCATTCTACAATCTCAATTCGAGGTGCAAGCTCCATAGCTGCCAGCTCCGCACGGGTAGTCTCTCCACCGTTTACACCCCAGTTATAAACAGCCGTGGTATCCTCGGGAAAATAGAGGGCATCAAGCATAAGCCGCTCGTGATTGCCCATCAACACCTGCACATTGGGAAGCGTGCGACACAGTTGCATAACGCCCACAGGATTGGGGCCGCGGTCCACCATATCACCTAAAACAAAGAACCTATCATCACAAGCGGGAGCAATGCGATTAAGCACACGATCCAGTGCAGCCAGACGACCATGTATGTCGCTCAAGACATATGTTGCCATCACATCACCCGCCTATCCTGCATAAATAGCATATATTGAGAAAAAGACTACCACAAAGCCACTGTTCTTGCGTCTGGCGCACGTGACGCGCTTGGCACACCACACACGTCTCTGAGATTTTTATCGAACTGTTTCCATACCAACAACCACGGTACTGTTGCGCACATAAACCTGCTAGGCTTGTAAGTACAAGATGCAGGAGGATATATGAAAACAGTTCACGTTTCCGCAGGTATCATCCATAATGACAATACAATTTTGGCCTGTAAACGCTCAGATGATCACCTGAGCGGCTGGGAGTTTCCCGGAGGTAAAGTACAGCCTGGCGAGAATCCAGAACAAGCATGTTTGCGTGAAATCAAAGAAGAGCTGGGCGTCGAGCTCGGTTCTATGTTCTACTACGATACCGTTGAGTATGACTATCCTGATTTCCACTTAAGCATGGATGTTTTTATCTGCCAACTCGCAGCCCACCAAACACCTCAGGCCCGTGTTCATTCCGAGCTGCGCTGGCTTTCTCGTGATGAACTCTTAGACGTTGCTTGGCTTGAAGCAGACACTACACTTGTCCGTAGTTTAGGGGTTCTGTGGGAACAGCTATTCTGGGCAGAGCATTTATAGGCATCCGCCCTCATGAAATCTATACTATGTACTGTACAAAAGCTTTTAACGCAAGGATGTAAGCCATGACTACAACACCAGATATTCCTCAGTCTCAGGATACAGATACTCCGATCATTGAGTCCGCAAGCGCAACCACGTCCAACAAGAAAAACCCTGCTGGCAATACCATCTACATAGTCTTTATCGCTATCGTACTTGTGCTTGCCTTGGGTAGCTACCAGGCAGCCCAAAGAATCTCTCAGAGCCTTCAGCGCTTTGTCAGCAGTCTTTCTCGAGAAGAGCTTGTGCAGCTTGATAAGGAATTTAGAAGAGAATTATCTGAAGACCGCCTCTCTGATGATGACTATACAAGCTATCGTGATCGCAAAACTATCGATAAGTTCTTGGATAACAGCGACGTAAGCACCACTTCTTACAAGCTTTCATAACTTCATACAGACAGCTTGTGTGCAAAACAGCGCGCACTGGCAGCACTCACAAAGAGCAACACCCACAAAGCATGCTTAACCAGAACTGCTGGCGCATGCTTTGTGCACACCAGTCATCTTTACCACTCGCCCCTACCGCTGAAAGGAGTTCACATGAGTAAAGCAGACGATCTGTTTATCGCTCTGTGCTCTGACATCATAGAACATGGCACTACAACGCAAGGCCAGCTCGTGCGCCCCCACTGGGAAGACGGCACCCCTGCGTATACCATTAAGAAATTTGGCGTTTGTAACCGCTATGATTTGCGCGAGGAGTTTCCCGCTCCCACCTTACGCCGCTGCGCACTCAAGAGCGCTATGGATGAGATCTTGTGGATCTATCAGCGCAAATCCAATAATATTCACGATCTTAACTCCCACATTTGGGATGAATGGGCCAATGAAGATGGCTCCATTGGCAAGGCTTATGGCTATCAGATTGCTCAGAAAAGTCATTACCCTCAGGGCGATATGGATCAGATGGATAAGGTACTCTACGATCTTGAGCACACACCGTATTCTCGTCGTATCATGACCAATATGTATACCTTTGCCGATTTATCTGAGATGAACCTGTATCCTTGCGCATATTCAGTTACCTATAATGTCACACAGGCGGAAGGTGACGAGAAACCCACGCTCAACATGCTGCTTATGCAGCGCAGCCAAGACATTTTGGCAGCTAATAACTGGAATGTATGCCAATATGCCATCTTGCTTATGATGGTTGCTCAATCCGTTAACATGATTGCAGGCGAGCTTGTACACATCATTAGTGACGCGCACATTTATGACCGCCACATAGACATCATCAAAGAGCTCATTACGCGTCCCACCTACCCTGCGCCATCCGTGCGCCTTAATCCTGAAGTCACCAATTTTTATGACTTCACGACAGGCGATCTGATCGTCGAAAACTATCAGCATGGCCCACAGGTCAAAAACATCCCCATTGCGGTGTAATCATGCGTGCCATTGTAGCTGTTACCAGCAATTGGGCCATTGGCTGTAAGGGTCGTTTGCTCATTGACAACAAGGCGGACATGCAGCATTTTGTGCGACATACCCGTGGTGGCACCGTTATCATGGGACGCACAACGCTGGAAAGCTTCCCCGGCGCACGTCCCCTACCCAAGCGACGCAACATTGTGCTCACTCGCAACACCGGCTGGTCTTGTGTGGGAGTAGAAGTTGTCCACAGTGTCTCTGAGGCGCTCGATGCAGTGGCTACCGACAATCCCAATGAGGTATGGTGCATTGGTGGCATGAGCGTGTACGAACAAATGCTGCCGCATTGCTCAGACGTTATTGTGACCAAACATGATTGCATCCGTGATGCAGATGCCTATTTTCCCAATCTGGATACTAACCCGCACTGGCAGCTTGTTGCTACACAGAAAGGCGGCGTAACTCCAGACGGTATTACATTTGATTTTGTACAGTATCACCGTGTTCAGCACATCGGGCTAAAAGCTGCAGTGCTTACAGATCTACTTCCTTATCAGAGAACAACCATGCTGTCATACAATTCAGTAAGGCTATGAATCGCCCAGCTGCCATCCTTCTTATCAACGGTAATAACTACATCAGACTCTTTGGTCTCTAAATCAGAAGCATTAAAGCTACTGTCTAAGCTGCTCTTTATTCCTTTAGTAATAGCATTGGAATCTTCATTCATAATAGCGCTTGTGCCCTCTTTGGTCTGGGCCCACTCTGTAAACTCTGTTTCAAACTTTTGCAAAGCAGTTGCAAAATCAACATTAGAAACATGGACCGTAACCATGGCCTTATCGCCATCGATTTTTATATCACCAATCTTGTACTTGAAGTTCTTAAACGCTGCAGACAAAATTTCTTTGCCTACATCCTTACCATCAAGACCCATCCCAGACATATTGTCTAGCTTGGCGTCAGAAAGAAGCTCATCTACGACAGATTCATCCAGTGCCATAGCACTATCATAGGTTTTGCCCACAAGCGTAGTGATCTCTTGCTTGTTTTTATCAGCGTCCCCGCCCTTACAGGCAGCCAGACCAGCTACCATACCGCATGCAAGTACCAGCGTTAAAACAGTCGTGAACAAAGGATGAACCTTGCGCATACTACCCCCCCTCTAACAGATGGATAACAACAAAGTAGAAGCTTATTTGCTACCTTACTCGGAAGAAGCGTACCATGCACCTTAAGAAAAAAACGGAGCTGCCACAAGGCAACTCCGTTCAACGTAGCTTATTTAAGGCTGAAAGGTTTCTTTATACTGTGCTAGCAAATGATATTACTGCCAATCAGCTACATCAATCCAAGACAGCAAGGCCTGTTCATGCTCCTTATGGCCGCGCGCAAGCTCGGCTGCAGCAACAATGGGAAGCCAACGATACACCACTTGCTTAGCCAGATCAGCGCGGTCGCAGTACATCTCCAAATAGGCGTCTGCAAGCTTTTGATCCTCAAACGAGAAAAGCATGTAGCTCATGGCTACGTCTGCTGCAGGTGCGCCCTGCGTAGCGTGAGCCCAGTCTACAACCGTGCAGCTTCCATCTTCTTGTACCAATACATTAGTGGGATTAAAGTCACCGTGGCAGATCTTCTCTTCTACCTTCATGCCATCCAAGCGCACCAACAGATCATAGCGTGTTGTAGCATTAATGCAGGACAAAGAGTTAATCATACGAGCAAACTTATCCCTCTGACGAGGCAGCAACGCAGCTGCGTGGCTTTGAATATCCAGCTGCAGCTCAACAAAGTTGCTCAAATACTCTGCAAGTTTAGTGGGATTCTCGTCCATAAGCGTAGAAAGCATAGTTCCCTCTACGCGCTGGGTCTTGAGCGCCCAACCATCATCCAAAGCAGAAACTTCAATAAACTGAGGAGCCTTAACACCTGCCTCATACACACGAGTGAGGTTAAGGGCCTCGTTTAGTACATCGGAAGCAGGCTTACTGCTGTTAAATGCCTTAACAATACTGTCACCGCAGTCCCATACAACCTTATTACCACGACGAACGATCTCTTGCTTGTTGTTAGAGAGTTCCATAGCGGCACATCCTTACTTAGAAGAAATACTTATACACTAAAACCCTAAACCAATTAGTCCTCGTACGTAGTTGCTTCGCGACCATAGTATGCATCCATATACAGGCTGGCGATCTCAGAAATCAAAGGATATCGGGGATTGGCGCCGGTGCACTGATCATTAAATGCCTGCTCTGCCATGTCATCCAGGGTATCAAGGAAGTACTTCTCATCTACGTTGTACTCGGCAATGGTGCGCTTAACACCTACATGATCAAACAGGTCATAGATCTTCTCTATGAACTTCTCAAAGACCTCCTGGTCATCCTTGCCAGTTACGCCACAGAAGCGTGCGGCCTCAGCATAGCGAGCCAGAGTCTTGGGGTGGTCATACTGAGGGAAGGTGCCCATCTTAGCGGGGCGCTCAGCAGAGTTGTAGCGCATAACGCGTGGCAAGATTACCGCATTGGCCAGACCATGAGGAATGTGGTGGAAAGCACCCAGCTTGTGAGCCATGGAGTGGTTTACACCCAAGAAGGCGTTTGCAAAGGCAAGACCGCCCAAGCAAGAAGCATTGGCCATGTGATCGCGGGCCTCAACATCATTGGGGTTATCGTATGCGCGCGGTAGGTACTCAAAGACCAGCTTCATGCCGCGCAAAGCCATGCCATCGGTATAGTCAGAAGCCATAACAGAGACAAAAGACTCAAGGCAGTGCGTAAGAACATCAACACCAGATGCTGCGGTTAGGCCCTTGGGCTGGCTCATCATGTTATCAGTATCTACGATTGCCATGTTGGGCATGAGCTCGTAGTCCGTAATGGGCCATTTTACGCCCGTCTCTGCATCGGTAATGATGGCAAACGGCGTTACCTCGGAACCGGTACCAGAGCTTGTGGGGATAGCTACAAAGAATGCCTTCTTGCCCATCTTGGGGAACTGGTATACACGCTTGCGGATGTCCATAAAGTCCATGGACATATCCTCAAACTTCTCCTCGGGGTTTTCGTACATGGACCACATGATCTTGCCAGCGTCCATAGCAGAGCCGCCACCAATGGCGATAATGCAGTCGGGCTCAAAGGCCTTAAGCAGCTCAAGACCCTTGAGAGCATCTTGCAGCTTGGGGTCAGGAGAAATGGACCAGAAGCTGGAGTGTACAATGCCCATGGCATCCAAAGACTCCTCTACCTTCTTGGTAAAGCCACTGGTGTAGAGGAACTGATCGGTAACAATGAAGCAGCGCTTCTTGTTGTAGACGTCCTTAAGCTCCTGCAGTGCAACGGGCATGCAGCCCTTCTTGAAGTAGACCTTCTCGGGAGTACGAAGCCACAGCATGTTCTCACGCCTCTCTGCAACGGACTTGATGTTGAGCAAGTGCTGAGGGCCAACATTGCCAGAAACGGAGTTACCGCCCCAGGAGCCGCAGCCCAGCGTAAGTGAAGGAGGCATCATAAAGTTGTAGAGGTCACCAATACCGCCCTGAGACGATGGCGTATTGATAAGAATACGGCAGGTCTTCATGGCATTGCGGTGCTTCTCGAGCTTCTCGGCCTCATTGACGTTTACGTACAGCGAAGAGGTGTGACCATAGCCACCATCTGCTACCAGGCGCTCTGCCTTGGCAAGCGCATCATCAAAACTCTTAGCCTTATACATGCCTAAAACAGGAGAGAGCTTCTCATGGGCCATTTCCTCGGAAGGATCAACGGAAGTTACCTCACCGATCAAGATCTTGGTGGACTTGGGTACCTCTACCCCAGCAATCTGAGCAATGGTATATGCGGACTGACCAACAATCTTAGCGTTTACGCCGCCGTTGATAATAACGGTCTTGCGGACCTTATCCAGCTCAGCACCCTTAAGGAAGTAGCAACCACGACGCTTAAACTCAGCCTTTGCCTCGTCGTAGACGTCCTCCACGATGGTAACGGACTGCTCGGAAGCACAGATCATACCGTTATCGAAGGTCTTAGAGTGAATGATGGAGTTTACAGCCAGTTTGATGTCTGCTGTGCTATCGATAATAGCGGGCGTGTTGCCAGGTCCTACACCCAAAGCAGGCTTGCCAGAAGAGTATGCCGCAGCAACCATACCAGGGCCACCTGTTGCCAAAATCATATCTGCCGAGCTCATAAGGGTGTTCGTAAGCTCAAGAGAAGGAACATCAATCCAGTCAATAATGCCCTTGGGTGCACCGGCCGTCTCTGCAGCCTCGCGCACAATCTTGGCAGCGGCAATGGTGCAGCCTTTAGCACGAGGATGAGGAGAAATCAAAATAGCATTACGTGTTTTAAGACAGATAAGCGCCTTAAAGATAGCGGTAGAGGTTGGGTTGGTAGTAGGAATAACCGCTGCCACAACACCCAGAGGTTCCGCTACCTTCTTGTAACCAAAAGCAGGGTCATCCTCAATGACCCCACAGGTTTTCATGTTCTTGTATTTGTTATAGATGTACTCAGAAGCATAGTGGTTCTTAATAACCTTATCTTCCACAATGCCCATGCCGGTTTCCTCTACCGCAAGCTTAGCAAGAGGAATACGAGCCTTGTTTGCCGCAAGAGAGGCCTCGTAAAAAATCTTATCTACTTGCTCTTGGGAAAACGTTGCAAACTCCGCTTGCGCTTTGCGCATTGATGCGAGTCGCTCGGTAAGCGCATCTACACTATCAATGAGCGGCAGTGCTTTAGTCATGTTTTACCTCCAGGGTATCCAGTGACTTACTTGAGCTTATTGCTATCCTCTTAATGATACAAAATCCGCTTACCGAAAAGTTGGACTTTTAGCCATTTTTATAAGAAATTAAGCCATCTACCTGCAGGTTGACTAGTGTATTATGGTCAATTTATTTGAGGTTGACCATGAAAGGAAGGTCATTATCGTCATACGTATTTAATTGATTGTAAGCATATGCTCAAACTCAAGTACCTGAGAAGCCCAGTCCTCCAACTGCGCATAGAATGAATGCCAGTCTTCACAACCCTTGAGCTGCCAATCAATACGCGCACCAAAACCTGCTTCAAAGATCTGTGATGCAAGTTTATACGATGGATCTGTTGTGAGTCCAGGCCAGCGTACTTCAGCAATTTTGGGATGACAGCGCAGGTACGAGGCAACAATATGAGCTACGTCACTGAGCTTACGCCACTGCTCGCAAGCAGTATTCTGATAGACGCTCAGCTCATCTGAGGACAGCCGAGAACAGCCGACAGCTTCAAGCTGGGGACAAAGCTCCAAGCCCTCCCCCGCCAACAATACGAGGGCCTGCGCGGTGTTTTGCGTTACTGCATCTGGTGTTGCCACATCCTTCATTGCCGTATCTTGCGTTGCTGCATCTGGCATTGCCACCACAACTACATCGGCACCCAAACGCAAGGCAGGTACCCCGGTAAGAGCACCAAAACCTAGATCCCGCAGATCATAGCAGGCAAGCTCTTCTCGCTCGTGAACCGCGGCAATGGTGGAACGCACGTCTACACAACAAAGAGGCAAGCCCTCCACAACCGTGCAGGCGCACAGCCGGGGGGCTTGCAAGAACTGTGTTACAGCTAATGGAGCTGCTTTATAAGCGCGAAAGTGATTCATTAACGACGCTCAGAAATCTCTTCCTTAAGAGCAGCAATAAACTCATCAAGTGATGTCTGATGGGTCTCATTGGAACGATCGCGGACAGAGATATTGCCAGCCTCGACTTCCTTCTCACCCAAAATGAGCATATACGGAACACGGTCAAGAGAGCGGGCCTCACGGATCTTGTAGCCAATCTTCTCATCGCGATTGTCCACCTTAACACGCACGCCAGCAGCGCGAAGCTTGGAAGCAACCTCATTGGCGTAGCTGCGGGTCTTCTCGGAAACGGGAAGCACCTTAACCTGCAGAGGAGACAGCCAGGTTGGGAATTTGCCTGCATACTGCTCAATAAGCATGCCAATAAAGCGCTCAAAGGAGCCAAAACCGGCACGGTGGATCATGATGGGACGCTGCTTGGAGCCATCAGATGCGGTGTACTCCAGCTCAAAGCGCTCGGGCAGCTGGAAGTCCAGCTGAATGGTGCCGCACTGCCAGGTACGACCAAGACAATCCTGCAGATGGAAGTCGATCTTGGGACCATAAAAAGCGCCGTCACCCTCATTTACCGTATATTCAACACCCATGGAATCCAAGGCATCACGCAAACCCTGCTCTGCGCGCTCCCAGTCCTCATCAGAACCCATAGAGTCCTCGGGACGGGTGGACAGCTCAATGCGATACGGGAAACCAAATTGAGTATAGTAGGCGGTAATCAGGTGAGCCGTATCCGTTACCTGCTCGGTAATCTGATCCGGCATAATAAACAGGTGGGCATCATCCTGCGTAAACTCGCGCACGCGGAACAGACCGTGCAGCGCACCCTTGAGCTCATGGCGGTGATCTAAACCTGCCTCTGCAAGCTTAAGGGGCAGATCACGATAGCTACGTGGACGATTTTTGTACACCAAACACGCACCGGGGCAGTTCATGGGCTTGATGGCAAAGTCCTCGTCATCAATGGTGGTGGTGTACATGTTGTCCTTGTAGTGATCCCAGTGACCAGAGGTCTCCCACAGCGTACGGGACAAGATAATGGGCGTCTGAACCTGCTCGTAGCCATAGGCGTCTTGCATCTCTTGCCAGTACTGCATAAGAGCATTGCGCACGCGCATACCATTGGGAAGCCAGAAGGGAAAACCAGGACCAGACTCGGACATCATAAACAGGTCCATCTCGCGACCAATCTTGCGGTGGTCACGCTTCTCTGCCTCGGCGAGAAGTTCCTCATACTGGGCAAGCTCTTCTTTGGTGCGGAACGCTACACCATTGATGCGCGTAAGCATCTTGTTGTCCTTATCGCCCTTCCAGTATGCACCAGACACACCCGTAAGCTTAAACGCCTTGAGAGCCTTGGTATACATAATGTGAGGGCCAACGCACATGTCTATGTACTCACCCTGCTTGTAAAAGGTAATACGAGCGTCCTGGGGCAGATCATCTATGTGCTCTACCTTGTACGTCTCGCCACGCTCCTGCATGTGAGCAATGGCCTCTTGGCGGGGCAGCTCGTAGGTTTCAAACTTGAGGTTTTCCTTGCAGATCTTGCGCATCTGATCTTCAATAGCAGGAAAATCATCCTCAGAAATCTTTACGCCCTCCGGCAGATCAATATCGTAATAAAAGCCATTATCCGTAGCAGGACCATAGCCAAACTTTGCCTCAGGATACAAACGCTTTATTGCCATAGCCAAAATATGAGAAGCAGAGTGACGCAAAACTTGCAGCTCTTCATCCTCGCTAATCTCTGCTACGTGACCGTCGTTAAACAATGCCTTCATGAATATGTCCTTCTTATCTCAATGATTTTCTCAAACTCGCATCAACGCAAAACAAAACGCTCCACGCAAACGCGTAAGAGCAAAATAGGGCGCCTGTCCAGAGCACATACGGCCTTGTAGGAGACAGACGCCTACATAGTCTGAGTTTGAGTAATGGTTGCAGACAAAAGCCTGGACCTGTGCATAACGAGAAAACCTTCCTGTTGCGTATATACAGGTTTTACCACATATAGGGTCCCACCGAGCCTCATATATGCAAGTTTAATCACTGTTTACAAAGCATACCTATATTTGTTATCGATAAAACCGATAACTCGTTGGCATATATTACTAGCACACTAACGCTTGTTTATGCTGATGTATCTCTTTATAGTAGAGCGCATGAAAAATTTTACGACATATTCCCCGCAGATATTTGCTCCGATGCAGATGCTCAAGCCCGAGCACCTTATCGTTTTGAGCGAAAGCTTGGTGCTTGGGCGTTATTGTTAGCTTGCTCCACGCGGTAGTGGAGCGGCTTGGTTTGTTGTCGTACACGCTTGCTACCCTTGAAAGCAATCCGATACATGATTCATATTTCTCATTTAACTAAAACCTTTGAAAGCGCATCCGATGTGCATGCCCTTAAAGATGTCTCGCTCGACATTAGCGACGGAGATATTTTTGGCATCATTGGTATTAGTGGTGCTGGTAAATCAACGCTCGTGCGTTGCCTTAATATGCTCGAACGTCCTACTTCTGGATCCATTGAGGTAGACGGCATTGAGGTGTGCAAGCTCAAGGGACGCGAGCTGCATGAATACCGCCGTCGGGTTGCCATGATTTTTCAAGCTTTTGGCTTGCTGGCTCAAAAAACGGTATTGGACAACGTCTGTTTTCCCTTTTTAGCAAGCAAGGGCACGGTAAGCGCACAGGACAAACAAACCGCACAGGACCTGTTAGCACGGGTTGGTCTCGCTTCCAAAGCAAACGCCTACCCCGCACAGCTGTCTGGTGGTCAACAGCAGCGCGTAGCCATTGCACGAGCCTTGGCATGCAATCCGGAGTACATCTTGTGTGACGAGGCAACCAGCGCACTGGACCCCGCTTCCACCGCTTCTGTCTTGGATCTGCTCAAGACCATCAATAAAGAAACGGGAGTAACCATCATTATTATTACGCACTCCATGGACGTGGTTCGTAGCACCTGTAACAACGTCGCAGTGCTTTGCCATGGTGAAATTGTCGAGAAGGGCAACGTAGAGCAGGTATTTGCTCATCCATCACACAAGATTACAAAGCAGCTTTTAGGCGTGGAGGACTGGCATGAGTAACATCACTTCTTTTTTTGATGCCTACGCAGAACTTATCGGCAACGGCATTGTAGATACCTGCCTCATGCTGTTTATTTCTACTGCTATTGCCTATGTCTTTGGCTTGGTGCTTGGTGTTGTACTGCACATCACTCAGCCTGGTGGCCTTAAGCCTCATCGCGTACTTAATGCTGTGCTTGGGTGGATTATAAATATGAGCCGCTCGATACCTTTTATTATTTTGCTGGTAGCCGTTATGCCTGCGACGCGCGCATTGGTTGGCACCGCCACAGGAGTTGTGGGAGTTATTCCTCCCCTGGTACTTTCTACCACACCCTTTGTAGCTCGTATGATTGAGCAAAGCCTGGCAGAAGTGGACCAATCCGCCATTGAGGCAGCTCTTGCTTGTGGTGCTTCGGTTCCTCGCATTGTCATAAGCGCGCTTTTGCCCGAAGCCTTACCCTCTATTGTACGTGGTGTCTCCATCACCTTGATTGCAGTGCTGGGCTACACCACCATTGCAGGTGCGGTAGGAGCAGGCGGTCTTGGAGACATTGCTATTAGGTACGGCTACTACCGCTACGAAGACAACATTATGTTTGTAACCATCGTTTTTATGGTGGTACTTGTTCAAGTCATTCAGTCTACCTGTGATTTTATCGCTAATAAAATCGACCATCGTAAATAGTTTTTGTTCAGTTTGTCCCAGTTTGTCCCATCACATTATTTCATGTACCAATGTTTACCAACTCACCTAAGGAGTATCCCATGATTTCTCGTCGTAACTTTATTGCCTCTGCCGCTGCACTTATTGCTACTGGTGCCCTCAGCGCTTGTTCTGGTGGTACTGCAGGCGGTGGTTCCAGCAGCAAAAAGACACTTACTGTTGCCGCCAGCCCTTCTCCTCATGCAGAGATTCTGAACAAGTTTGCCAAGGACAAGCTCGCACAAAAAGACATTGAGCTTACGGTTAAGGAATACACGGACTACATCATTCCAAACCAGGTGACCACCTCTGGTGAGGTAGATGCTAACTACTTCCAACACATCAATTATCTGAACAACTACAACAAGCAAAATGGCACTGATTTAGTGGGCGTAGCTGCCATCCACTATGAGCCCATGGGCATCTATGCAGGCAAGTCTAAGGATCTCAAGGACATTGCTTCTGGCGCTCAGATTGCTGTTCCCAATGACCCCACCAATGAGGGACGCGCCTTTTTACTGTTGGCTCAAGAGGGGCTTATCACGCTTAAGGACCCCGACAACCTAGAGGCAACTCCTGGCGATGTGGCAGACAACCCTCACAGCATTAAGTTTGTAGAAGTAGAGGCAGCAGCGGTTTCACGTCAGCTGCAGGATGTTGATTTTGCAGTTATCAACGGTAACTACGCTATCGAGGCAGGGTTCCATGTTGCCGATGCTTTGGCGGTAGAGCAGTCTGATGGTAAGGCTGTTGAGCAGTACGCCAACTACATTGTTACAACACCCGCAGAAAAAGACGATGAGCGCATCAAAGCTCTGGTAGAGGTCTTGACCTCGGATGACTTTAAGGCTTATCTCAGCAAGACATACGACAAGGACGTTTTGCCTGCATTTTAGTCGTTTGAGCTTAGGACTGCTTAAGAGTCCTGCCGATAAAGGCCTGCATAAAAACTGGTGTCATCCTACGATGGCACCAGTTTTGTTTTATCGTTTTTAGCGCTGCAGTTTTTAACGCTGTAAGCAGCTTAGTTGTTTAGAACAGCCAGCACATCCTCCGTGAGCTTATCGGGAGTAATGCGCGCCTCTTCAAGCAGGTCAGAAGCCTTAAACCGGTCATAAAACGCACGTTCAAAGCCACGCACCAAAACTTTGGTTGAGCTGTTCGTACCCAAATACCCCGCTACACGCTGACCAAAGCCACCATCCACAATACCGTCTTCAATAGTAAGGATCACATCATGCGTTTGAGCCAAGGCATTCAGTGTTGCTGTATCCAGACCCGATGCAAAGAGCAGCTTGACCAATGTGGCATCAATACCAGCTGCCGCAAGTTTCTCGACAGTTTTTTGGCCAATGCCAAAGAAGTCACCAACTGCGATAAGAGCAACTTGAGAGCCCTCATGCACAAGCTCCCAAGACAGCTGGGAGTAGTCAGTGCGAATCTGCTGATCCTTAGGAGCATGAACGACCGGACCTGCGGGAACAGTGATGTATACCGGCTCGGCATCCTGCTTGATGGACCAATCCACCATGGCAAAGTATTCCTCTAGGTTAGATGGCACAAGGTGCTTTATCCCGGGAATGCTAGATACCATAGCAATGGAACTGAGATCGCAGTGAGTAACATCGTTGCCACCAAAAACAGAGCCATTAGCTGCAAGAATCGTAACAGCGCTACCGTTAATACTGATGTCTTGGAACATCTGGTCATATGCACGCTGAATAAACGTGGCAGAGCTTGCCCATACCGGATGTGCACCACCGGTTGCTGCACCAGAAATAAGAGCAGCAGCAGTCTCTTCTGCAATGCCGACATCTAGGTACTGAAGCCCCATACGCCGGCGACGCTCGGGGTTCATGCCAATCACGCCGGGCACCGCCGTACATACAACCAGTAATTTCTTATCAAACTGTGCAATTTTTTCTAGGTGATCACCCATCAGAGCACTGTAGCTCTCCCCGCTATAACTGCGCTGCTCCCCCGTTACCACGTTAAACGGGCTTGCCCAATGCCAATGCTCTGGATCTGCCTCTGCAGGGCCATAGCCTTTGCCCTTTTTAGTATTGAGATGCACCACAATAGGATGATCAATATCACGTACCGTCTCAAAAATCTCGAGAAGAGAGTCTATGGAGTTGCCATCTTCTACATAGATGTAATCCAAGCCCATAGCACGGAATATATTGTGACCATCGGTACCATGTGACTGGCGCAAGCGCGTAAACTCGTCATACATGCCACCATGATTTTCTGCAATAGACATCTGATTGTCATTAAAAATAATGATGAAGTTGGAAGTAAGCTCGCCCGCTACATTCAGGCCCTCCAGTGCTTCACCGCCAGATAAAGAGCCATCGCCAACAACGGCTATGATGTTTTCTTTACCTCCCGCAAGGTCACGAGCCTTAGCAAGACCCAGCGCAAGACTAATGGCCGTAGAGGTATGCCCTACCTCAAAGAAATCATGTTCTGACTCTTTTGGATTGGTGTAACCGGATACATCATCATAGTGATCCGGATCGAGATATGCCTGCACACGACCGGTAAGCATTTTATGCGGATACGTCTGATGCGATACGTCATACACGATTTTATCGACAGGAGAATTAAAAATACGATGCAATGCAATAGTTGCCTCGACAAAACCGAAGTTGGGGCCAAAGTGACCGCCATGCACACTGCCGCGGGTTAGTAATGCAGAGCGAATTTCTTGTGCTAGTGTAGGCAATGTTTCTTGAGGAAGATCTTTGACATCTTGGGGACCTTGAATGTTCTCAATAACCATATAAGGTTTTCCACCTTTCAAATTACCATGCCTTGTACAGATGTACAGCACTAGTCTTCCCGTATTTGTGCCCTTGCAAGCTTGTATCACAAAGACGCAACAATCTTTATGCTTTCCTTACTGTGCCAGCTACACAGAAAAGCTCCACTACCGATACGGCAGTGGAGCTTTGTACTACTTGCGCTAGTACTTATGGTTGGTACTTATGCTCTGCGCTTACGACGAAGCGTCCACGCAAGAGCAGCAAATGCCACAGATGCAAACAACATAGGAGCGATGCTGCTCGTTGTATCACCTGTCTTTGGAAGAATACCTATCACAAGTTTTGGTTTGGCGGGTATGGCAGTGTTTTTTACCTCGTAGCGAAGCAGTACCTTGTCTTTTTCTATTTTGACGGTTAGAGGCTTTTGGTCGAGCACATAGCCTTCTGGGGCTTTGGTTTCTACTATGGTGTACTCACCATAGACAACATCCTTGAAGGTATCAACACCATTGTCGTCTGTGATTTGAGTATCAACGACCTTGTCTCCTTGACGCAATTCAAACTCTGCTCCAGCAAGTTTGGTGTCTTTATCTCCAGCATCGGTCTTGGTGACGGTTACTGTGCCCTTAATCTTGGCATCAGCTACACCAACGTTTACAGTCTTGCCAGTATCGATAACCTTAGCGTCCTTAGCTGTCTGATCCAGCGCATAACCTTCTGGTACTTTGGTCTCAACTACGGTGTAATCACCATATACAACATCCTTGAAGGTGGCAACACCGTCGTCCCCTGTGGTCTGGGTGGCAATGAGCTTGTCTCCCTGACGCAACTCAAAGGTAGCGCCAGAAAGTGTCTTGCTTTGATCTTGTGCATCGGTCTTAGTAACGGTTACCGTACCCTTGATCTTGGCATCGGTGACACCAACGTTTACAGTCTTGCCGTTTTCTAAGACTTTAACGCTCTTAGCTGTTTGATCCAGCACGTAGCCTTCTGGTGCTTTGGTCTCGACAACGGTGTAGTCCCCGTATACAACATCCTTGAAGGTAGCAACACCGTTGTTATCTGTGGTTTGAGTGGCAACAACCTTGTCACCTTAACGTAGCTCAAAGGTAGCACCAGCAAGTTTGGTGTTGTCCGCGCCTGTCTTAGTGATGGTGATGGTGCCTTTGATCTTAGTGTCCGTGAAGCTCAGAGTTGCCTTTGGATTTTCAAGAGAGACACTGGCTTCAACAGCTTTGGTGTTGTCGATGGCATAACCTTCAGGGGCCTCAATCTCGGTTATGGTATAGGTTCCAGGCACAAGGCTGTCAAAGACCGCTTTACCTAGCTCATCGGTGGTGAGCGTTTTTTCTATATCCTCACCAATTTGCCTGATGGTATTTCCCTCTTCATCAAGCTCATAGGTTGCAGTCCCTTTAAGCTTAAACTTTGCACCCTTAAGAGGGGTGTGGGAATCAGTTGAGTCGGTCTTGGTAACCTCAATGCTGCCAGTACGTATGGAGTACAGAGCTGCATTCATGGTTTGGGTGGTAGCTTGAGGATTAAGAGCAAAGGTGGTAGTTGTGCCAAACGTCTCATTTTTAATGGTTGAGACATCGTTGTTAGTACCCGCTCCGTGAGCCTCACTAAAACGATGGTCATAAGGGGCTTTAAACTCAACACTATAGGTATCTGAGCGTGTATATACATCAAATGAATAGGAACCGTTTTCATCGGTAGTAGCACTAAGCGGCTGACCCTCATGATCAGTGACTTGGGCACCATCTTTGAAAAGCATTACGCTAACACCAGAAAGAGGCTTTTCTCCCTCATCTTGAATACCGTTTTTGTTGGTATCATCAAAGGCTATGCCAGATACCTTGTAGACAACAGGTCTTGAGACTGACTGCAAAGACTCAGCATAGTCTTTGTTGTTAGCAGAAATAGCAATAGAGTTTACTGCCTTTATGTCTTGGCCTTCTTTGTTTTGCACCAACGTGGTGTCAAAGGGAACCATCGCAGGGATCTTGAAGGTAACCTCTTCTTTAGATTTCAAAGACTGACCAGGCTTAAGCACAATCTTGAAGGACTTAACCTGAGAAAAATCACGTATCTGGTCTTTAGTAAGCCACTGCCCGTCGCGCACAGAGGCAAGATCTGAGCCCTGTGGGGTAAGCTGATAGGCAATCTCAAACCTATCGAGAAGCTCTTTGTTCTCTGGGACATCTTCAAGTGCACCTAAAAGCGGTGTAGCAAACTTAGAATCACGAGCAGTATATTCACCCTCTCCATTTGGAGCAATAGCATGGTCTCCTACATAGGGCAAAACGTCAATCAAGGAAACCGCACTAGAGTCTTGAACAGAATTGTTAAGGATAGTAAGGCCATAGAATAGTTTGCTGCCTAAATCTACTTCAGTTTCTGTATAGATAGGTTTGTCTACACCCACGCGAGAATAGGACAAAAGCTCAAGAGGTGGTATGAAGCTAAGCTTTGAGTGAACCTGCATGAAGTACTCATCGGTATTACCGTCGTCATCCAGATCAAGCTCATCTTTATAGTCTGTATCAACTGTGCCACGAGGCTTAATAGTGTAGCTATTGTCATTTAGTTCGATATGTCCAGCTGGATAAATGACATCGTTGTTATTGTAGAGAAGATACGTTGGGACGTCCTGCTCGCCAGGCTTAATGCCAAGTGTCGCACGAAGCTTTAGAGGTGCAGTTACCGAAAAATTGGCAGGGATTGAGCCGTATGAAACAATAACGGCATTTTTTCCAGTGCCCTTATAGTTTCTTACAAAGCTTGCCTGCACATCGTCAGGGTTAATGTGAGTATTCCTGACACTATATTTAAATAATGAATCTTCTTTATTAAGCCCTTCAAATTCATAGCCCTCTGGAAGAAGAGTAATGGTCTTGACATCTACCTGCTTAATGTCTCCGTAGAAATTTCCATTGAGACTAGAGCTATTACTATTGCCTTCATACTGTGTCGGACCTACACGCAAAGTAAACGGTGTACCACCAGCTGTATACACGACTTGCTGGCTTTGTGGCACGTTCTCATCAATAGCAGGAGCAAAAGCAGAAAGCCAGATACCTGCATTCTTATCAAAAAACTCTTGACTCTTAATTACTGAGGGATGCTCTACAGCTGGGTCGGTATTGTCGGAATACTCTGCTTGGGCACCCACCCTATACTGCTCAACACCGCCACGCTCACCAGAATCCCATTTGGCACGCTCGGTATCAGTAAGCTCTAAGTGGTTGTTGATGTAAATTGCCTGATTGTCAAGCTTGATGGGTGTTGCAAATTCAAATTGCAGCGAGACATACTTGCGCGCCGTATCGTTGACCTCAATGTATTGACCTACTTGCACATTGGTAGCAATAGTTTCTTTAGTCCCATCTGCAGTAATGCCCACCAGGGTAGCTGAACTGTTGTTAATATCCTCGTCAAGATGATTTGGTTGTCCGTAATCTGTAGTCTTTGTATGGCTCAGACGAATGCCCTTAAAATAGGTGCGCTCATCTTTGAGGGTTGAGGCGATTGACTTTATGTAATTGACCTTGCCTCCCCATTGCTGCGCAGGAGAAATGCCGTTATTGGAGTTAATGATATAGGTGGTATTGATTAAACCATCTGCCGTTTGATCAATATATGATGAGATAACATATGCATTTTTTTAAGAAATACTTTCCGTTGTAAAAATAGTAGAAGCTGCCGCTTGATTTAATGGCCTCATTAGTACTGTAGTAACCTGCCCCTTTCGTAACCGCGGTGTTAAAATAAGATGTTTGTTTATAATCAGTCTTTTGAATAAGGAAGGTAAGCTCTCGAGGTGTTAAGGTTCTTTGTGTAGGGAGCCCTTCATCTACGATGTATTCCCACGTGAGTTTTACTTCTTTTCCAAATTCAAGGTTTGATTCATCGATATACGGATTGTCGTCGAAGCCATTACCCAGATATAAATAATTGCCGCTCAGTCGTACATTAAGTGTTTGTCCATCAGGAGATATACTTGCACCTCTAATGCGGTTGAGATTTGATTGAGCAAATTTTGCGCCCTCACTCAAATGACCAATAATCCTAAGGGAAGAAATTGCAAATTTTCCTTCTCCTGCTTTAAAAATATCATCAGCAGTAAAATAAGAACCTACATTTCCAACATATAACGACGCTGCTGTTGATCCGTGAGTGGCATCATTTCCCGTTGCATAGGCAGGCACAATGTAGTACGGGGTTGTCTTCGTACTATCCTGTTTTACGCTGTAATCAGAGCTAGAAAGATAAGGTACCCTTGACTCAAGATCGCGTACCTTTGCTGTATATGTTTGCGTGACTTCAGTAAGTACCATGTTCTTTTCATCCGTAAGCTTTGCAGTTACTGTAAATGAATCTCCTTTATAAGTCTTACCTGAATAAAAAGAAAGTCCTTGCGTAGGAAACGTTGCAATAGTGCCGCCCGTAAGCTGGTCAAAGGTATATGTCTGATAGTAATTATCGGCATCTTCTGTAAATACCGATTCCTTTGCAACTGCCGATGCTGCAAATTGAGGCTTCATGATGTGTGCCTTTGGAATGGTAATCACAAGCTTAGCATTTGGGATAGAGGAGATGCTGTCAGCAACATTCATAGATATTGCAAATGGAATAGGAGCATCGGTGGGATATTCTGTAGCTCCGCCCTCAGTAAAGCGTCCGTTTTCATACGTGCCTAAAGACAAGACAATGCCAGAGTTAGAGACAGAATCTTCCACTGCATTTGCACGTTGAGGTTGTGCAGGAAAAAGAGACGTCACCAAAAGAGCTGAGACAAACATGGCAAGGCTTTTCTTAAGCTTGTCTCCCAGTGAAGAAGTCTGTTTGCTGTGCAGAGGTTCTCTGGATAGAGATGGAACTCTATCCTTGTTATTAGACGAAAAGAACAACATATGCCACCTGCTTTTTGTGATCGAAATTAAAAAAATACACTCATTGCAACTATACATATGTTAGTAATTTTGATTCACTTTTAAATTCTTTTTCAGCTCCAATACAGCTGTCCCCATCTATCCATAAATAATTCATTTATATAATTGAGCATGTCTTATCTCTCAGCCCAAGAGATAAGACATGCTCAATGGAAAATAGATTTGTATTTCGTCGTTGCACATATCCAACAGGCTAAGCCATACCAAAAAACGAGCTAGAAGAATCCTCTTCTAGCTCGAAAGAAAATCTCTGTACCGCGAGTCTTTCCAGGCACCATTTTTAGGTGCACGGAAGGAAATAAACCTACTGCCCCTGATTGTCAGATTTGCGACGCTTTGCAACAAAGAACGCACCGCCACCTGCTACAAGAGCAACAATCGAAGCAATTATTCCTGTACGAACAACATCGTTGTTCTCAGCCTTTGCCGTACTGTTAGCACCATCTGCCTTGAGGGTGGTTTGAGGCTTCTTCTCGTCCTTCTTTTCTAAAGATCCAGAACTATTCTTGTCCTGAGTAGAAGGAGCTGCTTGTGGTGTTGCAGTAGTTGCAGAAGACGCGTCTGCAGATTTAGCAGCACCACTCTTACTGATACCAGTACCAGGATTAACACGGGAACCCGGCACCGAAGGTGCAGGCTGAGGCTTTGGCAACAAATTCCTCACCTGATCTTGTGCCCAAGCCAAATCTGCCAATGCATCTGCAAGATTGCGTCGTGCATCATCAAGCGCCTGCTGCGCAGTTGTGTAGTCAGTCTGAGCAGCTGCTGCTTTAAGGCGATTCATACGCAAAGTTTTAATGAGGTCGTTCACTTCATTAAACGAAGTTGGATTATCCCCTGTTGCATCTTTTAGAATATTCCAATCAAGAGGAGCAACACGAGCAAGTTGCGCGTTTGCATCTGTAAGCTGCTGCTGTGCAGCATTCTGACGCTCATTTGCAGTCTCAAGAGCACGCTGTTTCTCAGCCTCCTGCTCTTGAG
This sequence comes from Atopobium minutum 10063974, assembly GCF_000364325.1. Taxonomy (NCBI): domain Bacteria; kingdom Bacillati; phylum Actinomycetota; class Coriobacteriia; order Coriobacteriales; family Atopobiaceae; genus Atopobium; species Atopobium minutum. The sequence goes on along the minus strand of NZ_KB822533.1, from coordinate 734,121 downwards.
CAGTGCTAAGCTGCTTAGACGTTTCCTGTGCTCGTGCAGTAGCTTTAGTAAGGCGCTCATTTGCAGCAGCCAATTTATCACGCTGGGCGATAAGCGCTGCGAGCTCAGAACTCACGGCTTTCTTGGCAGCCTCTACATCAGAGACCTGCTTCAGAGCATCCTTAACAGCCTGCTTACGCTCTTCTGCAGTTTTTATTGCAGTCGTAAGCTGATCTTTTGCTGTGTTGAGCTGCGCAGTAAGCTTTTTAAGCTCAGTCTCGGTGCGCTTCTGCTTCTCTTGTGCGGCTTTGTATTCCTTTTCTAGCTTGGTTACCAAAGCAGAGGGCGAATGAAGTTCCTTTTGAGCTTGAGCAAGTTTATTAAGAGCATCTTGGAGTTCTTGGTCTACCTTTTCGAGCTCTGCGGTATATTTTTCAACTTCCTTTTTGTGAGCAGCAAGAGTTTGCTGGGCTTGCTGTTTTTGCTTTTGAGCTTGATCAAGCTGCGTTTGTGCATCCTGTACATCCTTCTTGCTTTTCTCTACAGACGCACGAGCCTCATCTACCTGCTTGTTAGCATCGGTTTTGAGTTTTGTAACAGCTGCTTCACCGGCTTTGTCGCTCGCTTGAACAGCCTGATTGGCTGTGTCTGCTTTTGCAGCCTTTTGTTTTGTTTGAGCAGCAGCCTTATCATAACCGTCCTGAAGGCTGTCAACCTTTTTCTGCGCAGCCTCGCTCAAGCTCTTAGCCTTATCCAAGGTAGCCTGAGCCTCCGCCAAGCTCTTTGCCGGCGTACGATCAATCTGTGTTTTGGGGACATCAGAACGAGCGGCAACAACACCAGGTGTAGGGTTCTCTGCTACAGTAGTGCCGTCATGTGCAATTGCACCAGTTGGCACCGATGACAGCACGGTCATTGCACTGGTTGCAACAATAACTGCCTGTGCAGATTTTTTCATCTTCTTACTCAAAATCAATCCATCCTTACATCTTTTGCGCTCAATGCACGTTACGCGCTCTGTGCACACTTGCGCAGTACTCTTGTGTTCCGTATTCGTACCAGCTTTGACTCATTTTTTAATTAAAGTCAAAAATTTGTGCTTAGCAATAACATGTAACGTCGTTATCAAAATAGGCATTTCCTTAACTTTTCGTCCACATCCACCAGAACTACAAAAAATGCCGAGAAGAACTTCTCGGCATGAGCTTCATATCCTGTATGAAGGTTATTTATGGAGTTGTAAGGGCGCTGACCTGCAAAAACCTATACAGCAGCTGAAAAGATAAACTGCTGCCGTCATTACTGCCAGACCATCGCCGGACCATCAAGAGCACTACCCTATCGGGCGGTTGCAGACAGCCGCAAACGGCCGGCGGCGGCTACTGAATGCGCGTGCGGCAATACGGGCAAACCTTCCAGTCCGCATTAAGAGGACGATGACAGGTGGGGCACACATTGCGCACCTGTGTATTGCAGATAGGACACACAATAAAGTCACGGTCAATAGGCGTGCCACATTTGGGGCAGATGCCATAGTGAGAAAGCTGATGCTCACGCAAGGCAATATCAAGATCTTGCTCTTCTCGGTCCACCAAATAGCTGCTTGGGCGCAAAATTACATAGGCAAGCAAGCCCACAATGGGAATAACAGAGATAATCGCCCACAGCCACCAAGGCTCGGCACCGCGGCGCTGGGCGTCACGAATAACGTACACGATGGACAAAACATACAACATAACAACGCATGCAAGCATCAGATAGATGACCATGCGTACTTCGGGCGTAATAAGCTGATTGATAAGGTCAGACATGAGGAAGTACTCCTTTAGTGTACGGTTTCAAACGCGCAGGCACGCTTCTCAAAGATTTTAGCAGAGATTGTACGCCAAACGCTTCTAGCGCAGGATCCCAATAACTTCACCCGCCAATGTGATGGAACCACAGGCTATCCATGATGTGCCCTTAAGCGCCTCTACTGCATGTTCAACATCGGGAAAAACCTGTGAAGGCATGCATCCTGCCTGCTCAAAGAGGGCGGACAACTCTGTTGCAGGTAAGGCACGAGCGGAATGTGTTTGCGTCACACATACCTGAGTAAACTCTGCAGCCAGCAAGTTTACTATGCCCGTAACGTCCTTATCGGCAAGAACCGCACACAAAAGCTGTGGACGATCCTCTTTGTTTGGTGCAATAGCACGTACAGCTGTAAGGAAGGTTTGGACGGACTGCGGATTGTGACACGCATCTACAAGAACCGGCGGATAGGGACATACCAGATCAAAGCGCCCGGGAGTGGGACACTGGACAATACTGCGCTCTGCTAGAGATTCATCCAGCGCACAGCCTAAGAACTGCTCCACCAGCACCGTGGCACAGGCGTAGTTTGCCACCTGGTAGCTGGGCTTGAGCGCACCCAAACTACCGTAGCTTGCAAAGGGTGTGGTCACATGAGCAAGGACCGTGTCGCCAATCTTGTTGGGATAGTGCACAATCTTGTAGCTGGCTGTATTGAGCGGCATCGAAGCATCGTAGGACCGCAGCTCACCTGGGTTCATTTGCCCTTGTGCATCCTCAACATGTAGGGGACGCACCAAGGTGGGGGTAACGCCACAGTTGGCACACTGCTGCAAAAAGATGTCTTCTACAGAACTGGGCGTTGCGGTACCAACACCCAAAACACAGGTTCTACCAGGCTGAATGATGGCGGCTTTCTCCTTTGCAATGGCCTGGAGCGTGTCTCCCAAAATGCGCGTATGATCAAGACCTACGCCCGTAATGGCCACGCTGCATATGGACTTAATGGCGGTGGTTGCATCCCAACGACCACCCATGCCACACTCCAAGACAGCAACCTCAACGCCCTTCTCGGCATAGATGACGCAGGCTGCAACGGTAAGGGTATCAAACTCGGTAATATCATAGGGACGCAGACCAGCAGCGCGGCGGCGCTCATTTACGCGCTGGCCCGCTTGAGCAGCAGCGGCAATACCATGCCCAAAATCCTGGGGGCTTACTGGCTTGCCGTCAATTTCCATGCGCTCGGTGTAGTGAACCAGCTCAGGAGAGGTGTACAAAGCGGTTTTATAGCCCTCGCCACGCAGTAATGCAGCTGCAAAACGGGCAGTCGAGGTCTTGCCATTGGTGCCCGCAATCTGCAAAGACTTAAAGGCAAGATCGGGATTACCCAATTCTACAAGCATATCCTGCACGGTTTCCAATAACGGCTCAATACCAAAACGCAGCGCTGCATGCAGATGTGCAAGTGCTTCGTCATACGTAAAATCAGTCACCGCAAAAGGAAGTGAATACCCCATACCTATCCCCTTAATCCGAGCAACCCCATGGCCTCTTCTCGCGTTTTAACGTTGGCCTTAAAGCAACCGCGCACAGCAGAGGTAAACGTCTGCGAGCCTGCCGAATGGATGCCGCGTATGGTCATGCAGGTATGCTCCGCCTGAAGCACCACCAACACACCCAGCGGATTAAGGGTATCTACCAATGCGTCCGCAATCTGCGCGGTCAAGCGCTCCTGCACCTGCAGTCGGTGAGAATAGCCGCTTACACAGCGAGCAATCTTAGAAAGCCCTGTAATACAGCCTTCTCTGGGGATATAGGCAACATGAGCGCGTCCCACAAAGGGCAGCATATGGTGCTCACACATGGAAGAAAACGGAATATCACGCACCAGCACCATCTCTTGGTTGTCCTGTTCGTGAAACTGCTTAAGCAAATGGTGCGCGGGGTCTTCTTCCATACCACTCAACAGCTCTTCATACGCGCGCGCCACCCTATCGGGCGTGCCCAAAAGACCTTCTCGATCCGGGTCTTCTCCAATTGCGATCAACAATTCACGTACCGCAGCTTGAGCGCGGAGTTTATCTACAGCCATAGACCTTCCTTATTTTTTGCTGATGCTGCGCTCGGCAGCGCTCACAACATGATCGATAAGTACGGCGCAGGTAAGCACTCCCACGCCGCCTGGTACAGGACTGATTGCGCTCACCCGAGGCTCTACGCTGGCAAAATCCACATCACCCACCAGTGCTTGAGCATCCTCGTCCCAGGTAATACCCACATCTATAACCACTTGCTCAGGGTTGGTTCCCGCTGCTGAGAAACTCCGTGGATGTCCCGTAGCAACTACCACTACCTGGGCCTGCGCGCAGAGCTTCTCAATCTGGCGTGTCTTAGAGTGGCATACGGTAGGAGTGGCGTTGCGCGCAAGCAGCAGGGCAGCCAAAGGACGACCAACTACCAACGAACGCCCCATAACTACAACATGCGCGCCCTCCAAGGTGACCTCATAAAAGTCCAGCATGCGTATGACAGCCTCTGCTGTACAGGGCGCATAGCCTACTGAATCATGCGCAAACACACCATACAAGGAGCTGTGTGTTACGCCATCAACATCTTTTTTGGGATCGAGCGCCGCGCACACCGCCGCCTGATCAATCTGTTGCGGCATGGGACGAAACAGTAGCACACCATGAATATGAGGGTCTTCATTGAGCGACACCACCGCAGCAAGTACCTCTTGCGTCGTACAATTTTGCGGCAAGACGAGAGTGCGAACCTGCACACACGCAGACTCAGCGCGCTTAAGAATGCTTCGCTCATAGGAAAGATCGTCCGGATTGTTACCTACGCGCACCAGCGCAAGCGTAGGCTCTACCCCTTTTTGGATTAAAGCCGCCACACGAGCAGCGCTTTGTTCTTGTATCTGTTTTGCGACAGGAGTGCCGCGCAAAAGTTGTGTCATAGTTACCTACCGAGAAGTGCGAATGTGTTCGTATACCGTAGTTGCCAAAGCATGGGCACGCGGTAACCAGCGGTCTAAGATCTCATCACATTCAGATTCAATTTGTGTACGCTGCCGGGTATCCACAAGACAGTTGGTGTTAACAAACACATTAAGTGCCGCTGCTTGAAGGGCAGCTCCGCACAATAATGCACCCGTTCCCACATCGGATAAAAGTAGCCGAGAGCAGACACCAATTAGATCTTCTAGCAGCACAATTGTTTGAACGAGGGCGCGCATCATGGCTAGGGGCGCTTTGGTCGCAGCATACGTGGCAGCCTGTATCTGCGCATCACGCGCAGGATTGGTCTTAGAGAGTGCCCAAGCCTGTGCAAGCTCTTCTACTGCTTTGGCATCAAAATCAACCTGAAGCATAAGTTCTGCTGCCTGATTTTCCAGCTGGGCGATAAGTTCCACCAGACGGTCATCATATTGCAAAAAGGCAGGCTTACCCTGAGTAAATGAGGCGGCCATACAGCCCAAGGAAGCTCCAAGGGCACCTACCAGTGCCGTAACCGAACCGCCTCCTGGAATAGACTGCTTTTGTCCCACCTGGCGAACATAGTCCATGCAGCTTAGGTCTGTAACCGGCGTAATCAAACATCCTCCCGTAAATAACACAGCGTTAAAACAGATGTGTACTTAGAACAGGCCTACGATGGTACCGTCTTCAGTTACATCAATCTTTTCTGCAGCGGGAATCTTGGGCAGTCCCGGCATGGTCATAATATCACCCGTAAGCGCCACAATAAAGCCTGCACCAGCAGAAACGCGCAGGTTACGCACGGTAATGCGGAAATTCGTAGGAGCGCCCAACTTGGTTTGATCATCCGAGAAGGAATACTGCGTTTTAGCAACACACAACGGCAGGTTACCAAACCCTTGCTCTTCCAGCTGTTTGAGCTGTTTTGCAGCAGCTGGCGTAAGATCTACACCATCTGCATAGTAAATCTTTGTAGCAAGGTCATGGAGTTTCTTCTCGATACTATCCTGCGTTTGATAGGCATATTGCAAATGACTGGGTTCTTCGCACAGACGTACCAGTTCTTGTGCCAAAGCTAAGCCGCCCTCGGAACCCTTGGCCCACACCTCAGACAAAGCAACATGCACGCCAAGCTCATTGCACTTTTGTTCCACCAGTGCCAACTCCGCTGCGGTATCGGTAGGAAAGGCATTGATGGCCACCACAACGGGCAAGCCATAAACATCCTTGATGTTTTGAACGTGGCGCAACAAGTTGGGCATACCAGCCTCAAGAGCAGCCAAGTTCTCCTCGCACAGCTCTGTCTTAGCAACGCCGCCGTTATACTTAAGCGCACGAACCGTTGCTACCAGCACCACAGCACTGGGTGCAATACCTGCCGCGCGACACTTAATATCCAAGAACTTCTCGGCACCTAAATCTGCGCCAAAACCGGCCTCGGTTACCACATAGTCCGCAAGCTTGAGCGCCGTGGTGGTTGCCAATACTGAATTACAGCCATGGGCAATGTTGGCAAAAGGTCCACCGTGGACAAATGCAGGATTGTTTTCAAGCGTCTGGACCAGATTAGGCTTAATAGCATCCTTAAGCAGGGCCGTCATAGCACCCTGAGCCTTAATGTCTGCCACGGTAACGGGTTTGCGATCATAGGTATACGCAATGACCATGCGAGCCAAACGGGTTTTGAGATCAAGCAAATCCGTTGCCAAACAGAAGCAAGCCATAACCTCCGAGGCTACCGTGATGTCAAAGCCATCTTGGCGGGGCATGCCATCGGCAATACCACCCAGGCCATCCACTACGTTGCGCAACTGACGATCATTCATGTCCACGCAACGCTTCCAAACCACACGACGGGGATCAATACCCAAGGCATTACCCTGCTTAATGTGGTTATCCAGCAGCGCAGCACACAGATTGTTGGCCGCACCAATGGCATGAAAATCGCCCGTAAAGTGTAGGTTAATGTCTTCCATGGGAACAACTTGGGCGTGTCCACCACCAGCCGCACCGCCCTTAATACCAAAGACAGGCCCCAGCGACGGCTCACGCAAACACAGCAAGGTATTGTGGCCAAGCTTGTTCATTGCATCCGCCAAGCCAACCGAGGTGGTTGTTTTGCCCTCACCCGCTGGCGTGGGGTTAATGGCACTCACCAATATAAGCTTACCCTTTTGGGGCTTATCGGTAAGAGAATGGATATCTACCTTAGCCTTGGTGTATCCGTAAGGCTCCAGCATCTGCTCAGTTAAACCCGCTTTTTTTGCCACGTCAACAATGGGCAACAGCTGTGCTTCTTGAGCAATCTCAATATCGGTCTTAGCCATGGCAAACCTTCCTTAGTGCTTTAAAAACTTAGGGACGAATTACCTGCGTATCACAAATGACACAGCGAACAGGAAGATCTCTGTTGGTCAAGCACTGTTCACTTTCTAAGCTGTAAATCAAATTGGAGCTGTGTACAACGCCTACACTAAAGCCTGGGAATATCGACAAAAACCTGTCATAGCAGCCCATACCATATCCCAAACGATAGCCCACATGATCATAGACAAGCCCGGGAATCACCGCTAGTTGCTGTGGATTTTTTACAGGAGCATAGGCGGCCACTCCCTGTGCAGGGCGTGCCCCCGCAATTTCTGGATAGCCCTCCCCCACCTTAAGCAAAGCAGCGGGATTTTCCAGAGGCTCCCATACCCCAAAAGCGCTGCGTTCAAAACCAGCATCTGCAAGCTGGTCTGTGGCGGCAAGCTGTGCATAACTAGGCTGTGGCTTGCAGCTATACCACAACAAGCGCTTGGTTGTTTGGTCCACGCGAGGAAAAGCCAGCGTTTTACCCTGTTCCCATGCGGCTTCAATAAGAGCAACGGTCGAAACTTCCGCGGGTAAAGATACATATGCAAAGATGGTATCTGCCTGCTGCCACTCAGGTAGGGCAAGCAGGTGCGTGGTGATGGCACTTGCTTGCGCAGCACGCTCAGAAGCTAACAAGGATGAACGGCGCGCTAAGGCCTCTTCGCGCAAGGACTGCTTACATTTTGGAATAAGAGATCTGCGATCGTTCACTTTGACTGCTCCTCATTGTTTAGCACAAGTCTGCTACCTGGGCTTTAAGCGTTGCAATCGTAGCCTCTAATTCTGCTGCCTGGCTTTGTTTTTTGGCGATAACCTCAGGAGCAGCCTTAGCTACAAACGCCTCATTTGCTAGGGTCTTTGCAACAGACGCATAGGTTTTTTCTGCACCAGCAAGCTCTTTTTGAACGCGCGCCGCCTCTGCAGACAAATCTACCAAACCACCAAGAGCAATGTACATCTCCAAGCTACCGTCTGCTACGGTTACGCTACCAGCAGGTTTGTCTGCCTCAGGCGCAAGGGTAAGCTCACTCACACGACCAACGTGGGCTATAAAGTCACGCTGTGCTTCCAGTACCGCAAGCTCTTCTGCAGAGGCCTTTACCACAACAGCAAGTTCCGTCTTGGGAGACAAACGATAGCGAGCACGGCTCGAACGGACGCTGGAAATAACACGACGAGCAAGCTCAAAGTCATTCTCGGCCTTGGTGTTGACAAAAGATTGCAAAGCATCAGGTTCAGGCCATGCAGCCACCATCAAGAACGGGGCATCATGAGCATCCAAGCCAGAGGCAGGAAGCGCGTCCCAGATCTTCTCGGTAACAAAGGGCATAACGGGATGGAGCAGACGCAAGCTTACGTCCAGCACATACACCAAGTTACGCTGCACCTGCAAGCGCTGGTCGGGCGTACCATCCAAAAGACGGCCCTTGCACAGCTCGATGTACCAGTCACAGACCTCATTCCAGAAGAACGCCTGAATGGAGCGGGCATAGTCGCCAAACTCATAGCCTTCCAGCTGGTTGGTGGTCTGTGCAACCGTACGAGCCAAGCGAGACAGCATCCACGCGTCCTCGGGCGTTTGCGCCTGAGCAGGACCAGGCGTGTAGCCATCCAGGTTCATCTGAACAAAGCGGCTGGCGTTCCAGATCTTGGTAACAAAGGCTTTTGCCTGCTCGGTACGGGGAGAATCAAGCAGCTTCTTTGTCTTCTTATCTATGGTGGCGTCAAACTTGACGTCCTGGTTGTTGGTAATAAGCGTGAGCAAATTAAAGCGCATGGCATCTGCGCCGTACTTCTCCATAAGCTCCATGGGATCTACGCCATTGCCCTTGGATTTGGACATGCGACTGCCATCCTTAGCCAAAATGGTGGCGTAAATATACACATCATGGAAGGGAATCTCATCTGTAAAGTACAGCGAGCTCATAACCATACGCGCTACCCAAAGGGCGATAATGTCACGAGCTGTTACCAATACCTTGGTGGGATGATGCTCTGCAAGCTGGCTAGTATCCTGAGGCCATCCCTGCGTAGCAAAGGTCCAGAGCTGACTAGAAAACCAGGTGTCCAACACATCTTCATCCTGATGCACGTGGTGCGAGCCACACACAGGACATACATCGGTATCCTGCATGAGTGCATCCTGCCATCCACAGTCATCGCAATAAAAGACCGGAATACGATGCCCCCACCACAGCTGGCGAGAAATACACCAATCCTTAAGATTTTCCATCCAGGTAAGGTAAGTTTGCGTCCACCTTTGTGGGTGGAAGTTCAGCTCACCACTCTTGACCACCTGCGTTGCACGCGCCTTAAGTGTGTCAACCGCAACAAACCACTGTTCACTCAACCAAGGTTCAAGCGTTGTGTCGCAACGGTAGCAATGCATAACCGAGTGCTCAAGGTCCTCCGTGTGGTCCAATAAATTGTGCTGCTCAAACCAATCCAACACGGCAGCACGGCACTCGGTGGCGCTCAGACCGCTAAAGTCTCCGTAACCCTCCACCACATGAGCGTGCTCGTCAAAGATATTGATTTGGGGCAGATCATGTGCCTGACCCATAGCAAAATCGTTGGGGTCATGCGCCGGCGTTACCTTAACAAAGCCCGTGCCATACCCGGCATCGACATGCCAATCCGCAAAAATAGGAATTTCTCGATTAACAATGGGTAGCATAACAGTCTTGCCCACCAACTTTTGCTTGTCCTTATCGGAAGGAGAAACCGCAATACCGGTATCACCCAGCATGGTTTCCGGACGAGTTGTCGCAACGGTAATGTAGTCCATGCCATCCACAGGCTCCGTAAGTGGATAGCGCAGGTACCACAGATGGCCCTTCTCATCACGATACTCGGCCTCATCATCAGAAATAGCTGTCAGGCAATGAGGGCACCAGTTAACAATACGCTTCCCGCGGTAGATCAGCTTGTTGTGATACCACTCGACAAAGACTTTGCGCACGGCCTGCGCATACTCAGGACTCATGGTAAACTTCTCGTCCTCAAAGTCTACCGAGCAACCCATGCGCTTGATCTGATTAAGAATGGTACCGCCGTACTCATGCGTCCAATCCCAGCACGCATCTAAGAACTGCTCACGCCCTATTTCCAGGCGAGAAATACCTTGCGCCTTAAGCTTTTTGTCCACCTTGGTTTGGGTGGCAATGCCAGCGTGATCAGTACCTACGATCCAGCGGGTAGAACGGCCACGCATGCGGTTGTAGCGCACAAAGCTATCTTGGATGCTGTCATCCATTGCATGGCCCATGTGCAAAATGCCCGTAACGTTTGGTGGCGGAATAACAACCGTGCAATCCCCTACACCCTTGTTCCGACGATAGCAACCAGCATCCATCCACTTTTGAATAAGTTCTGGCTCACTCGTTTGAGGATCATACGACTTAGGCATTTCTTCCACGATACCCTCTGCCTTCTCTTGGTGCGCTTACATGGCCTGGCGTAAGGCCATAGCTACGACATAGTAGTTACGAACAAACAAGTATACCAAGCAGAATAGCACGCTAATGCTCACAGCTGTTTTAACATGATCAAGCTATGCGTTTTACTGCAGGAATACCATAGTCTAGGTGGAGGAATACCATAGTTTAGACGTATGTGAGACAATAGCTATTTGTTTTCTAATCGTATGGAGCCTTTGTATGTTACTTGCTCTTATATCCCTGTTGGTAGCACTTCTTGTGCTGCGGATACTTGTTGCTATTGCACGCCGCTTTATTTCTTGGCTGGGGCACGGCACTTCCGTGTACCACCTGGTAGGCGAAAACATGCCCGTAGAGGCTCAATATGCTGCCCAAATTAGAGCCTATGTAGCACAGGCCGAGAAGGTCCGTCATGACCATGGTATTATCGCGAGCTTGCGCACCGGCCAAAAGCATCTCTCGCGAGAACAACGTGATGCCATTCAGCATTCCGTAGACCGCGCACGTGAGGCCTACCTGTCCTATATGAAGCTCGAGCCCTACCAGCTCATTATCATTTTTTTGATAGGCAGTGTAGCGGGCCTTGTACTGGAAGAGCTGTGGATGTTTTTTACAGCCGGCCTAACCCAAAGCCGCGTCGGTTTGGTGTGGGGTCCGTTTTCTCCGCTCTATGGCTTTGGAGCCACCCTGCTTACCATTATTTGTTGGCACTTACGTTGCCGTAATGCCAACAATATGACCATCTTTTTTGTATCCGTAGTTGTTGGTGGTGCCTTAGAGCAGCTTACCGGCTGGGGTATGGAGACTTTCTTTCATGCCTCAAGCTGGACATACATCTATCTTCCTGACCACATTACTCAATGGGTTGCCTGGCGCTTTTTGTTCTTTTGGGGCATATTAGGCCTTGCTTGGGCACGCATTATTATGCCCGACTTGCTATATAGGATTGGGATGATAACCACGCAGCGCCAGCTGATCTTTATCTCCCTTCTTGCCCTGTATTTATCGGCAGATATCTTTATGACCGTCATGTGCTTTGGACGCAAAACACTGCGCGATAAAGGCATTCCCCCACAAAACGCTTTTGAAGCCTGGGTAGATGCTAACTATACCGATGAGTTTATTGCTGCTCGCTTCCAAAATATGACCATCACGCAAGGATCACCGCATGAATAACAATCCTGCCATGGAGCGCTTACTGCTTGTCATGGGCAAAGAGGCGCTTTTAAAGCTTTCCAACAGCTGCGTTATGATCATTGGCATTGGTGGCGTAGGTTCCAACTGTGCAGAAGCCCTTGCGCGCGGCGGCGTAGGAAAATTTATCTTGCTCGATCGGGACACGGTTGAGCTGAGTAATATCAATCGTCAGGCAGTAGCGTTTTATAGCACACAAGGCCGCAGTAAAGTGGAAGTTATGGCAGAACTTATCCACGACATTAACCCCAATGCAGAGGTACAAACCATTCATGCGTTTTTGCCCAAGACCGTAGATGAGATTTTGGACAGCCTTGAGCGCCCCGACTACGTTGTGGATGCCATAGACACCATTTCTCAAAAGCTTGCGCTGGCGCATTGGTGTCAAAAGCACGCCATCCCCGAGATTAGCTCTATGGGTGGTGCCAACAAAATTGATCCCACCTATCTTAAGTTTGCTTCTATCGAGAAAACCACCATATGTCCCGTAGCACGCATTATGCGCAAGGAGTGCAAAAAGCGCGGCATCCGTAAGCTGCAGGTGCTCTATTCTGATGAAGTACCACTGCCCGCTCTTGGTAGCGATAACGAACAACAGGATGGGCAGCAAGGTGACCAGCGCGATAAGGGTTCTCTTCTGGGAACCATGAGCTATCTTCCACCCATCATGGGACAGATGCTTGCCAGTCGCGTTATCCGCGATCTCACTGGTTTAGTCAACAACCAAACCAAACACCGATAAGAGCGGGATATGACTTCTCAAACCACAGCAGATACTACACAGACAGCAGCGCACGCCACGCCAGTCGCACACGCTTCCCAGTCGCCATACACGCTTTACGATATGCACCTTCACCTGGACTTTTGTGACAATCCCACTCACATACTTGCCCAGGCGCAGCAGCTTGGTTTGGCATGTTTTGCAGTTCCGGTAACACCACAAAGCTCTCAGGCGTTTGCACAACAGATGTACGCCCACAACAGCAAAGGCTCTCTACCAAACCTTCGCATTGGCATTGGCGCTCATCCCTGGTGGATCTCTGACGGCTCTATCACGCAGCAAGACATACAAACTGCCTGTACACTCATTGCGCACCAGAACTTTGTGGGAGAAATTGGTCTCGATTTTTCTCCTAAACACACCGATCCCGCTTCTCAAGATGCTCAAATTGCTGCGTTTACACAGCTCTGCAAGGCTGCGGCAGAAGCGTCTTTGACCAGCGGACAGATGCGCGTTCTGTCCATCCATGCCGTCCAATCTGCACCAGAAGTGCTAAGCATCCTTGAAGCCACAGATGCCCTTACGCAATGCCTGTGCATCTTTCATTGGTACAGCGGTCCGAGCGATACCCTGCACAAAGCCGTCACCCACGGATGCTTTTTCTCGATAAACCCTATGATGCTCAATACCAAGCGAGGTCGTGAGTACGCCCGACAAATCCCTCTGACGCAGCTACTCACGGAAACCGATCTCCCAGCACCCGAACACACAAATCTTACGGCACAAGAAATCCAGGATGCACTGTGGCAAACCATAGAAAAGATCGCTCATATTCGTGCTATGGATCCCCTTGCACTCCGCGCACAGGTGGCTCACAATGCTGCCAATATTTTCGCCAGCGCTTTGGGAGGTGACTAGGGTGGATATTACATACCTGTTGTGGTTACAAGGACTGCGCGAGAGCATGGGTCCCATACTGGACGGCTTTTCTAATTTTGTCAGCTCTGTAATCGTAGGTCCTGTTGCCATCGTAGTGGTAGCGCTCCTGTATTGGTGCGTAGACAAACGAGCTGGCTGGTATGTCCTTACCAGCTTTGCCATAGGCACCAATATCAACCAGACGCTCAAAGACTACTTTTGTATCCCCCGCCCCTGGATGCGCTCTTCTCATATCCATCCTTCCCCGGCAGCCCTCGGTGGTGCCACGGGATATTCCTTTCCCAGTGGACATAGCCAAACCGCTGCATCTGTTTTTGGTGCTATGGGGTGGCAGTATCGTCACCTCAAGGCTTGGATGCTCCCTCTTGCCGGAATCCTCACTATCTTGGTGGCTCTTTCTCGCAATATACTTGGTGTCCATACGCCGCAAGACGTACTGGTAGGCATGGCCGTAGGCGCTCTTTCTTTGTGGCTGAGCGCCCTGCTCCTCAAGTGGATGGAACAACAAAACAACTCCCCCGCTACCGTGGCATTTGTCTTTATGGGCTTAGCGCTTCTGCTAATGCTCTACACCGTGCTTAAACCGTATCCAATCCCACAAGCTGGCACGGCTATCTCCGTGGTAGAGATGCAAAAGGATGCCTTTACCACTGCAGGCCTTTTGGCGGGCTTGGGTGTTTCATGGTGGGCCGAGAAGCGCTTTGTAAACTTCACGATTGATCATTCCAATAGGCAGCAAGGACGGCTGCGTGTTGTATGTGGCCTGGGCCTTATTGCTGTTTGCTTTGTAGGTGTTTTGCTGCCGCTTAAATTTCTTATGCAAACAAACGTTATCTACAAATTCTGCAAGGGATTTTTGCTTGTCATAACTGGTGTAGTAGCTGGCCCCGCGCTGACCCAATACATAGAAAAGAGTCGAGCGCAGCGCGGCACAAATGCGCAATAATAGATGAGACCTACTCACCTCTGACCAGCTGTCTTCATTTTGAGCACAGGCATGTTTGAGCAAAGGATTTCTTAATGGCTAAATTGTATTTCACCTATGGTGCTATGAACTGCGGAAAGTCTACCTCTTTGCTACAAGTTGCCTACAATTATGAAGAGCGTGACATGCATGTGGTGGTACTCAAACCCTCCGTGGATACTAAGGGTGATAACACGGTGGTAAGCAGGCTAGGCACACAACGTACCGTTGATCGCCTGTTGCACAACGATGACAATATGCAAGACGTTCTCGCTTGTCTTTTTGAGGAGCGCTTGGTGCCCATTGCCTGTGTGCTCGTAGATGAATCCCAGTTTTTGACCCCTCAGCAGGTCAATCAACTACACATCTTTGCACATACCAAAGGCATACCTGTTATGTGCTACGGTCTGCGTGCGGACTTTAGAACCGATGGATTTCCCGGTGCCACCCGCCTGTTAGAAATTGCTGATGACATCAAAGAGATTAAGACCATTTGCTCATGTGGTAAAAAAGCAACATTTAACATGCGTTATGTCAATGGCAAACCCTCGTTTGAAGGCAATCAGATTGAGATTGATGATCAAGCAGATGTGAGCTACAAATCTGTGTGTGCGGACTGTTATTACCGCATAGCAAAGCTATAACGCAAGCCTGTTCTTGGCTGCACGCTTCCCCATCTGCCTTCCTGCATATAAATCCTCTATACACAAATAATCCTCTTGTCTACCGACAAGAGGATTAGGTACGGTTCTCTGTTTTTTGCAAAGCGCTACTTGCGGCTCTTTATCGAGGTTATGAATTGCGGTTGCTCAGAGCCATTAACTGAGCGCTCAGTCACCACGACCTTCTCGATAGTCAGGTCATCGGGAATGTTGAACATCGTATCCTGCAGGGTTGCTTCGCAAATAGCGCGCAAACCACGAGCACCCGTGCCACGCTTGAGTGCCATGCGCGCAATCGCACGCAGCGCCTCAGGCTCAAACTCAAGCTGTACGCCCTCAAGCTTAAACATGCGGCGATACTGCTTAACAATAGCGTTTTTGGGCTCAGTCAGGATCTTGACCAGGTCATCCTCACGCAGCTCACGGGTAGAAGTGATTACGGGAATACGGCCGATAAACTCGGGGATCATGCCAAATTTATGCAGGTCCATAGGGGTCACTTCACTCATCAGCTCATCCTGAGAGTCTTCCACCTTGGTGGCAAGCTCAGAGTTAAAGCCCACACCCTTTTTGCCAATGCGGTCTGCCACAATCTTGTCCAAACCAACAAAGGCACCGCCGCAGATAAACAGGATGTTAGTGGTATCAATGTGGATAAGCTCCTGTTGAGGATGCTTACGACCACCCTGAGGAGGCACACTTGCCTGTGTGCCTTCAAGGATCTTGAGCAGCGCTTGCTGTACGCCCTCACCAGATACATCACGCGTAATGGACAGATTTTCTGCCTTGCGTGCGATCTTATCAATCTCATCAATGTAGACAATGCCCACTTGAGCACGCTCTACATCACCATCGGCAGCGGTAATAAGCTTAAGCAGGATGTTCTCAACATCCTCACCCACATAGCCGGCCTCGGTAAGGGTTGTGGCGTCAGCAATGGCAAAGGGCACTTCCAAAAAGCGTGCAAGGGTTTGTGCAAGCAGCGTCTTACCCGTACCGGTGGGTCCAAGCAGCAAGATGTTGCTCTTTGCGAGCTCCACTTCCTCCTCGTCATCCTCCAAGACATCATCACCAGCAAGTGCACGGCGATAATGGTTGTACACCGCTACACTCATAGCACGTTTGGCATCCTCTTGACCCATAACGTACTGTGAAAGCTCATCATAGATCTCGTGAGGCGTGGGCAAGTTTTTAATGAGCGGAGCCAGCTCAAGCTGCTCTTCCTCTTCAGGTACCTCAGTAGCAAAGGCATCTGCCTCAGAAATGATGTCATTGCACGCAACAACACACTCATCGCAAATAAATACGCTACCAGGACCCTGGATAAGCTTACGCACCTGATCGCGCGATTTCCCGCAAAACGAACAGTGCAGCTCTGGATCCTTGCCTTTGCCATTAAAGTCCGACATTAGCGCTCCTCGGATATGTTGGCGCTTTCCTTACGAGAAGTAATGACCTTATCGACAAGGCCATACTCCATTGCCTGCTGAGCACGCATGTAATTATCGCGCTCGGTATCTGCATTGATGGTCTCAATGGGTTGACCAGTAAATCCAGCGAGCAAACCATTAAGGTGCTCACGAATATACTTGGTCTCATCTGCAACAATCTGGATATCCGTTTGCTGACCCTGAGCACCAGAGCTTGGTTGGTGGATAAGCACCATGGAGTTAGGAAGCGCAAAACGCTTGCCCTTGGCACCAGCGGCAAGCAGTACCGCACCCATAGATGCAGCCATGCCCACGCAAATGGTGGATACATCAGGCTTAATAAAGTTCATGGTATCCAAAATACCCAAACCCGCGTACACATCACCACCGGGAGAATCAATGTACAAAGAGATGTCCTTGTCGGGATCCTGGCTTTCCAGATGCAGCAACTGCGCAATTACCAAATTGGCGGAGTCCCGCGTAACGGGCTCGCCCAAAAAGACAATGCGGTCGTTAAGCAAACGTGAGTAGATGTCATAGCTACGCTCGCCGCGCGGAGTTTGCTCGACAACGTAAGGAATGAGCGGAGTATTGGTAGGATTGAACATGCAATTCCCCTTTCTATGCAATGACAAAGACCGTAACGACCATTTTTGACAGAAGGGCCGTGCATAGATAGCACAGCCCTTCCTGTATAGCTACGAGCCTTAGTTACTTATCGGACTTCTCGTCGTCCTTGGTGGCTTCGTCCTTTTTGGCAGCGCGACGCTCGGCAACCTCATCTACCTCGGTTACCTTAGCGTTATCTACCAGCCAGTCAAGAGCCTTGTTGCGCCTAATGGCAGCACGAATTGCAGGAAGCTGGCCATTCTCGCGCCAGTTCTCGATAAGCTCTGCGGGATTTTGAGCGCCGGACTCCTCAAATTCCTTCTCGATATCTTCTGGAGTAGCCTCAAAGCCCATCTTGCGAGCAATAGCCTCAAGGGTCAGGCTCTGACGAGCGTTTTCTTCTGCCTGCTTGTGAAGGTCAGCAATGAAGTCCTGAGCAGAAACGCCCTGCATCTGCAGCCAGCCGTCCAAGCTCATACCCTGGGACTGCAGCTGAGAGAGGAAGTTTTGCGTGATCTCATTAAATACCTGGTTTACATACTCAGAAGGAACTTCCTCAAGCTGGAGGTGCTTAGCCATAGCAGCAAGCACGCGATTCTCCTTAAGCGTGGGAAGGGTGTTCTTCTTATCAGACTCAATCTCGGACTTAAGACCATCGCGCAGCTCTGCTACAGACTTAAAGCCAAAGCCTTTCTCAGCCAGCTCATCCGTAAGCTCAGGAGTAACAGCAACCTTGATTGCGTTGAGGGTAAGCTTGAGAGCAAACTTGTGCTCATGAGCGTCCTCGCCCTCACCGTGAGACTCAGTCCAAGAAATCTCTTTGGTCTCACCCTTCTTCATGCCCTTGATGCCCTCGTCAAATGCCTCGGGAAGACCCTTGCCATCCAACGCGAGCATGCGGTTCTGACCAGCAAAGCGCTCTGCGTTCTCTACGTTCTCAATATCAACATTAACAATGTCATCTGCAGCGGCAGTGCGATCCTCCTCTACGTCCTCATAAGAGGTGCGGTAGGACAAAAGGGTATCCACCTGCTCGTCAATCTCTGCCTCGGTTACCTCTGCGGGAGGCATGGAAATCTCGGGAGCATCATATGAATCAAGGTCTGCGACAGGACGAACGGGAATGGTTGCATCTACCACATAATCAGAACCCTCTACCACTAAGACGGGCTTATCCCCATAGGAAACCTCGCCTACCGGTGTGATGTCCAGCTCTTCAAGCATGAAGGGCTCTGCCTGGTTGAGAAGATCGTTAGTGGCCTGGCCCAGAACACCGTCTTTGCCTACAATGCCATCAATAACAGGACGAGGGGTCTTACCTTTGCGAAAGCCCTGGAAGTTGTACTTGTTAGCGATGTCCTTGTATGCCTGAGCAACTGCCTTGTTTACATCCTCAGCAGCGACGGTAAGCTGTGCAGCAACCTTATTATCCTGGGGCTCCTGCGCGGTGACGGTGATCTTCAACGTTCCTCCAGTGTGTCTTGAACCTACGCGGCTACCACGGTAACCGCCTGCATCTGTTTAAATGTATGCTGGTGCGGGCGAAAGGACTCGAACCTTCACGGGGGTTACCCACTAGAACCTAAATCTAGCGTGTCTACCAGTTCCACCACGCCCGCAACAAAGGCATACAGCCTTGATATGATAACAGACAAACAGTGTCTACCCACTTAGTTCACGGTCAAAACACGCGAACGTTATGTCCTCATCATTTTTTACACACTAAAGGCCACGCCGAACAATTTTAGCAGATTCCCTGGGCCATCATGGCCTGAGCTACCTTAGTAAATCCTGCAATGTTGGCACCAAACACCAAGTCACCCTCATGACCATAGTCCTTTGCAGCACCAGAAGCGGCTGTGTAGATGGAAGCCATAATGGATTGCAGGCGCTGATCCACCTCTTCAAACGTCCATGAGAGGTGCTCGGCGTTTTGACTCATTTCCAAACCAGAAACCGCAACGCCGCCGGCATTTGCCGCTTTGCCAGGTGCAAAAAAGACACCGTTTTCCTGCAAATACTTTGTTGCTTCTAAGGTGGTAGGCATATTGGCGCCCTCTACCACATAGCTACAACCATGTGCCACCAACGCTTGAGCATCTGCAAGAGAAAGCTCATTTTGTGTAGCGCAGGGCATGGCTATGTCACAAACCTCATTCCAGGGACGCTTGCCCTGATGATACACGGCATGAGGACGAGCACTTGCATACTCAGTCAGGCGAGCGCGCCTTACTTCCTTTACGTCCTTAAGCAGGGCAATATCAATGCCATCAGGATCATACACATAGCCAGAAGAATCGGATACCGTCGCTACGGTAGCGCCCAGCTGCTGAGCCTTTTGTGCCGCATAGATGGCAACGTTACCCGCGCCGGATATGCATATGGTTTTACCCACAAGCTCTTGGTTCTTCTCGGCAAGCATATGGATGAGAAAATATACGGCACCATAACCCGTTGCCTCGGTGCGTGCCAAAGAACCACCATAGCTCAGGCTTTTTCCGGTAAGCACGCCAGACCACTCATTGCGCAGACGCTTGTACTGACCAAACAGATAGCCAATCTCACGCGCACCCGTGCCAATATCGCCAGCAGGAACATCCGTGTTGGGACCAATGTGACGATACAGCTCCGTCATAAAGCTCTGACAAAATGCCATGACCTCACGATCAGACTTACCCTTGGGATCAAAGTCGGATCCGCCCTTGCCACCACCCATGGGAAGCGTGGTCAGACTATTTTTAAAGATTTGCTCGAAGCCCAAAAACTTAAGAATGGACAGGTTAACGCTGGGATGCAGGCGCAAGCCACCCTTGTAAGGTCCAATGGCGGAGTTAAACTCAATGCGATACCCGCGGTTAACCTGAACCTTACCCGCATCGTCCGTCCAGGGAACCCTAAACATAATGATGCGCTCTGGCTCTACCAAGCGCTCCAACAACGCCTGCTCTTGATACTCGGGGTGGGCATCTAACACAGGCTGCAAACTCGCAAGCACCTCTTCTGCCGCCTGGATAAACTCTGGCTGATCTGCATACCGCTCTTTAAGCTTAGAAATTACCTCAGAAGAATACGACATTACTTCTCCCCTACTATGAGCCCTGGTACGGGCCCTTGTTAAAACATGATATGGATTGACCTTTAGGACGCGAGGACCCTTAGACTATTTTTACCGAGAAAAGCATACCTGTTTATGCTGAGCGAACCGATATTTCCTCAAAGCTCGTAACAAACTGTACATGCAACCATGGGGTACAAGAAAGTTTTCATGCAGATTAAGAACTTTGGGAGCGCGCGGCTTGAATTAGTCACAAAGCTTGCTATACTTACCAGAGCGAATCGGGGTGTGGCGCAGCTTGGTAGCGCATCTGCTTTGGGAGCAGAGGGTCGCTGGTTCGAATCCAGTCACCCCGACCATGCGGCAGTAGTTCAATTGGTAGAGCATCAGCCTTCCAAGCTGACTGTTGCGGGTTCGAGTCCCGTCTGCCGCTCCATACCTACTTCATTTAGATGTATATCTGAGTGTGTGATCCCTCGCCTGCCGAGGGATTTTTATTGCAGCTGCTCTTTGGCCTCATTGTCCTGGACCAAGCGTGCGATATGCAAGGTGAGATATGCCAGCTCATTGTCTGTAAGCGTGGCATCGGTACGCAAAGCAACAATACTGCTGAGAATAGATGCGATTTTAGCAGCATCGGGAAATGTTGCATTGATCTCTTCTGCAATGACATCCATTTTGGTACCAGAGAGCTGTTTGTTTTGGCTAATGCGTACAAACAGATAGCGCAAATGTGTAATAAAGCGTGCAACGTTGATGGAAGACGCATCAAAATCCATGTCGTAGTGCTGGGATAAGACGTCAAGAATCTGCTGGATGATGCCGGTCATCTTATAGGTATTAGAAAGGTTACCTTGGGCAAAACTGGCGTTAACTAGATGCAGCGTAAAGGCCACAGCTTCTTGCTGTGGCAGCGTTACTGCTACCAAAGCTCTGTCTTGTGCAAGCAGCTCATTGATTGCCTGCACTAACAGCACGGCCTGACAGTATTCCGTTGGGTACAGATGCCGTACTTCTGCTGCAAGCGGATATGCAAATGCATTCTTATTCTTAGCGCGCTCAATAGCCATAGAAACATGGTCCGCAAGGGCAATGATGAGCGCCGGGTTATTCTCGTTAACCGACGTAATACCCGCCTGCGCACTAGCTTTCTCTACGATATGTAAAATTTCTAAGGGAATACCCGAGATAAGCTGCGCCATATGATCCACGTCGCGACCATTAGTAGACACAAAGGTTTGAGCAACCATAGCCTCATTAACCGTATCGCCCGGCTTCTTTTGGAAACCTAGGCCTCTACCAGTAAGAATAACTTCCTGGCCCTGCGCATTGCGCGCAAGGATAACGTTGTTGTTAAAGACTCGTAGTAGCTTCATGACCTTCTCCGCTAGACGTGCATAGTATACCGTAGCTCAGAGAAACCACTCTATACAGTATAAGCCTGCCGCACAAACAGGCGACAGGCTTATACCAGTAAATAACCTTATTTTGTTACCTCAATGATTGGAGAGGTAGTGGTTGCATCAAATCCAGTCAGCGGTTTTACGGACGAGAAGTCCTGGGTGTTGGTAATGACAACCAAGGTAGTGGTGTCATAACCAGCAGCCTTGATGGCATCCAGGTCTGCCACAACCAGGGTGTCGCCTGCAGCAACGCTCTGACCAACTGATACCTTGGGCTCAAATCCCTTGCCCTCTAGCTCTACCGTATCAATGCCCACGTGAACCAACAGCTCAATGCCCTCAGCAGTATTGATACCAAAAGCGTGACCTGCTTTCTGCACAACGGAAACCGTACCAGCTACAGGAGCCACAATGGTGCCGGATGTGGGAACAATACCCACGCCCTCGCCCAAAGCACGAGAAGCAAAGACCTTATCGTTAACCTCATCAAGCGAAACAACCTTGCCAGGAACTGCGGCAACTACCTCGCAGCTGATGCCCTCAGCTACGGCTTGCTCGGTCTGATTGGCCTGAGCAGCAGCCTGAGGAGCAGCGCCATCCTGCTGGGGTTTATCGGCAGCAGCTGCAGCAGCCTCAGCCTCATCGCGAGCGGCATAGAACTCAGCGCGCTGCTCGGGGGTGCGGTAGTCGGACACAATTACCAAAATCATGGACGTAAAGAACGCTGCTGCCAAAGCAATGGCATAGGTGCTCATAGGAGTAAATGCAGGGATGGTAAGCAAAGAAGTGAAAGCAAATGCAGAGGTGTGAACACCGTTGGAAGAAAGGCCCAAAAGACCAATAACAACGCCACCAACTGCGCAGCCTACGAGCATACGAGGATAAATGCGCTTGTAACGAAGGTGAATACCATACAGAGAAGGCTCGGAAATGCCGCCCAAAAGACCAGCAGCCAAAGCACCCGTTGCGGTCTGACGCATTGCGGAGTCGCGATCCTTCATAGCAATGAACAAAACGCCTGCAGTAGCACCAAAGCATGCAAAGTTCCAAGCACCCATAGGACCTTGGATGAAGTCATAGCCCAAGGTGTTGATGTTAACAAGCATCAAAGCGTTCAAAGGCCAGTGCAGACCCAGAGGAACCAAGAAGGGGTAAATCAGAGGAATGACAATTGCAAAAATGAAAGGTGCGGTGGAGTTAAGCCATGCAAGACCAGCACCAATACCAGAGCCCAGCCAAATGGAGATAGGTCCAATGATGAAGGCGGTCAAAGGAATCATAACGATCATCGAGAAGAATGGTACGAATACCATCTGTACATTCTCGGGGAAAATCTTCCTGAAGCCACGATATACCAAAGACAGAACAGCCACCATGATCAGAGGAACAAAGACCTGTCCACCGTAATCATTAAGCTGCATGGGCAGACCAAAGATGTTTGCCACATACGAAGTGGTACCCAACGTAGCATTGGTTACCGCAGTGGTGTCATAGTTGGAGCTCAAGCTTATAAAGTTAGGAGTCATAACCGCAAACATGATCGTGGCGCCCAACCAAGGATCGATCTCGAGCTTCTTGGATGCGTTATAGGCAATCATAACCGGCAGGAAGTACAAAACGGCACGCCACATAGCGTCGATAAAGACCCAGCCACCAGGCTTGGAATCAACGTTGTTAAAGGCCTGAATGCCCAAGGCCTCCATCATTGCGGCAAAGGCAATGATAAGTGATGCGCCAAGCAAGACGCCCAAAATAGGACGGAATGAATCCGACAGATACTCAAAGAAGGAGTCGATAAACGCGTTCTTGCCCTGCGTCTTTGCACGATACTCACTCTTAATATCTGAGTTGGACTTGCCGCCCCTCTTTTTCATCTCAGGCAAATTGGAGATCTCGTTGTACATGGTTTGTACTGCTCCACCAATGATTACCTGGAAGCGGTTACCGCTCTGAGGGACGGTTCCCAATACACCAGGAAGTTGATCGATGGCAGCAGCGTCTATGTTTGAAGCATCCTTGAGCTCAAACCTAAGACGAGTTGCACAGCAGGTAAAGCTAACAATATTGTCAGCACCACCCACAGCGTCCAAAATAGCTTGCGGTGTCTGAGACTTATCAACAGCCATTTGAACCCCTTTCTTGTTGCTTACCTCTTGCCCCCGATTGGCATCTTGTTTGTTTCCTGTAACGCTCTGAAACAAAAAAAGACCTGAGAGACGCCTTGATGGCATCTCTCAGGTCTTGCCCCAAACGGGTAACAATCCTTTAATCAGATTACTAGTAAGTTTAGATGTTATAAAGAAATAATGCAAGAATGATGCAAGACTTTTTTTCATCTTAATTATGCTCTGCCGCCTTATTGCACTCTATAACCGTTAAGATAGTTGGCGGATATATTTAAACCACGAAAGGAACTCTATGCCAACACCTAGGCTAGGGCGCACCCTTGTTATTGCTAATCCCGCCTCTCACAGTGGTAAAGGTGCTGCTGCTACCAACTTTGTTGAGCGCTTCTTAAACAGTTTTGAGTCCGCCACCGAGGGCTATACCATCCAACGTACGTCTGCTATGGGCGATGCCCGTGTAATGGCCGCTGCTGCACGTGCCTATCAAACAGTTATTGCTTTGGGTGGCGACGGCGTTATTCACGAAATCGTAAACGGCCTGATGGACATCCCTACCAAAGACAGACCGGTACTGGGCATTATCCCCATGGGCACCGGCAACGATTATGCGCGCACCTTAGGCTTGGCCCGCAATGCGCCTGAAGCGGCTTTGGGACAGATTATGCAGGGACCTGTGCGGGCAATTGACCTTGGTAAAGTAAACGATGAGTACTTTATGCAAACGCTGTCCTTTGGCATTGACGCCGCCATTGCGCACGACACTACCGCACGGCGCAATCAGGGTGACACCCAAGAAGGCACTGCTTTGTTTATCAGCTCTAGTGTCAAGCTGCTGAGCAAAGCACATAAGGGCTGGCATGTCGTTGCGACCATAGATACCGAGACGAATGACAAGACAGCTGGCAAGGCAAATGCCGAGACGGACGACAAAACGAATGGCGAGACAACCCTCGATTTGCGGGAGATCATCTTTGCCATAAATATTGGTCCGACCTACGGAGCCGGATTTAAGGTTTGCCCCGGAGCTATTCCCGATGACGGTTTGTTTGATGTGTGCTACAACACCCGTATCCCAACCGTGCCTACCATTTTGAGGCTGCTGAGTATGATGCGCGCTGGCTTACACACTACTTCACGTGTGGTCAAAACCACACGGAGTAAGAAACTCCATCTTGAGTTTGATGAAGATGTCCCTGTACAGGCTGACGGAGAAGAACTTACGGGCCACAGCTTTGATGTTGAGCTGCTTTCTGATGAGCTGAGGGTTATTACTTCCCCATCCTGCACGTGGTAGATAGCCATCTGAGTAGCTGCTTAAGGTAGTGGAAGCTCAAAAAAGCGTCCGTCCAAAGACGGGCGCTACAGCACTAGATACGATCTTAAGGTCGTTTATGAGCGGGTTAGCAGGCCTTGTGCTAACAAGCCTTCTTATCGAGCAGCCTCTTTAAGAGCAGCGCGTACTTCTGCAGCAGTCTTAAGAGTCATAACCTCGTTGGTGAGTTCATCAGCCTCAGCCTTGGTCCACTTAGAGATGGTTTTGCGGGTGCGCAAAATAGAGGGTGCAGAAACAGAAAACTCAGTCAGGCCAAAGGATAGCAACACAGGAATGAGCAGCGGATCTGCTGCTGCCTCGCCGCACATGCCAACCATAATGCCGGCCTTGTTGCCCTGTGCAATAAGATACTTAAGGGAGCGCAGCACAGCAGGCTGGTATACCTGATATAGATATGCAACACGGTCATTGCCGCGGTCTGCACACATGGTATAACCAATGAGGTCGTTGGTGCCAATGGAGAAGAAGTCGCACTCGGCAGCCAAATCGTCTGCGATAAGCGAGGCCGCGGGAGTTTCGATCATTGTGCCCACTTCGATATTCTCGTTAAATTGAATACCCTCAGCACGAAGTTCGTTCTTGCACTCCTCTACCAACGCCTTGGCCTCACGGACCTCATCAATGGTGGTTACCAAAGGCAGCATGATCTTAATGTCACCAAAGGCAGAGGCGCGCAACAGTGCACGAAGTTGCACCTTATACTGGTCAGGATGGTTGAGGCAGTAACGCACGGCACGGAAGCCCATGAAGGGGTTTTCTTCCTTCTGCAGATTGAGATAAGGAATTTCCTTATCGCCACCCACATCAAGCGTACGAATAATGATAGGCATGCCCTTCATGCGCAGCGCAACCTTCTGATAGGCAGCAAACTGCTCGTCCTCAGAGGGCAACTCAGAAGCATCCATGAACAAGAACTCAGAACGGAACAGACCAATACCCTCGGTATCATGCTCGGCAGCAACATTGGCATCATCGGGATTGCCGATATTAGCAACCAGCAAGACCTTGTCGCCATCTGCGGTAAGCGTTTCCTTGCCGCGATACGCCTCAAGAGCAGCCTTTTCTTCAGCGTACTTTTTAGCCTCGTTGGAATACTTGGAAAGCTCGGCATCATTAGGATTGGCAATAACAACGCCATTGGTGCCATCTACTACCACCGTGTCACCGCTGTTGATAGCGGTAGTGATATCGGCGACCGACAAAACCGCAGGAATTTCCAGGGCGCGCGCGATAATTGCCGAGTGAGAGGTACGACCGCCGGTCTCGGTAACAATGCCGGCCACGTGGTCCTTATCGATATCTGCCGTCATAGAAGGCGTAAGTTCATGCACTACCACGATGGAGTTCTCCGGCAGCGTGGACAGATCTACTACCTGCCTGCCCAATAGGTCCGCCAAAAGACCAGTTCGTACATCTGCTACGTCTGCTGCACGCTCACGGAACAGCTCATCTTCCATCTGGGAAAACATGACGTAGTAGGACTCATAGGCATCATAGACAGCCTGCTCGGCACACATGCCAGACTCGATGGAGCCATTGACCATCATCTTGATGCCGTCATCCTCGGCAAACTCGATGTGCGCACCCATAATAGCTGCGGCATCATCGCCTACTGTTTGGGACATGCGCTCAATCTGAGCGTTGGTCTGATCGATAAACTTAGCAATAGCCGCTGCATAACGTGCCTTTTCGGCATCTGTATCCTCAGGGGCGTGTGGGGTAAACGTCAGATCAGGCTCTACCGCAACTTGGGCAACGCCAATTCCAATGCCATCGGATGCATTAACTCCTTGGAACATGAAACCTCCCAAACCTAATTTAGCTTATTGATAAGATCAAGAGCGGTTGCGAGGGCTTCGTCTTCACGCTCACCATCACATACGATTTCAATCTCGGAACCAGTGGGAATGCCAATACCCAGCAAGGCTAAAGGACGCTTTGCATCTGCATACTTACCCTGAGAAATAACCCCAATTTTGCAGGGAAAATCATACAGTGCGTCAGAAAACGTCATTGCAGGGCCAATGTGCAGACCATTGGGATTGGTAAGAGTAACTTTCTGAGAAACCATAACGCTCCTTATGAATCCGTCAATGTATCAAGACGACGTTCTGCCTTGCGAACACGATCAAGGGCAGCATCAATCTCTTCTTTATGCTCTTCAAGAACTCCACCCAAAGCTGCGTAGAGTTTCTCGATAGTTTCACGATTTGCAAGGTATTTGGACGATGCGGTAGCAGAACCACAGCTCGATGCAAAGTTAAGCGCTGTGTCATAATCTGCGCCTTCATCCAGCTTGGCCAAAAAGCCAGCAACCATGGAATCTCCGGCGCCGGTAGCATTAACCAGCTTACAGGGAGGAACGAGGGTGATGTGCTCATGGCCATGCTCGTCCAACAGAGCAGAGCCGTACTTACCACAAGAAACAATAACGTTTGCTGCACCGCGATCATGTAGGATGCGGGCAAAGGGCAGGCACTCCTCGGGGGTTTCTGGTTTCTCATTAAAGAGGCGACCAACCTCGTGATTGTTGGGCTTAATGAGGAAAGGCTTAGCACTCAAAGCGCGCAACAAAAGCGTACCCGGAGCGTCCACCACAAAACGAATGCCTCGGCCAGCCAAGTGGTTCATGATCATGTCATAGGTGGTGTCCGGCAGGCTCTTAGGAATGGAACCTGTAAGCACCACGGTGTCTCCGGACTGGATCATCTCCATGCGCTGCAACAACTCTTCCAGCTTGCGGTGGGGAATTTTTGGACCCATGCCATTAACGATGGACATAACAATACCGTTGAGCTTGACATTGATGCGCGTATTGCCCTTATCCAAGCGGACAAAATTGCAAGAAATCCCTTGGGACTGGAGTGACTCAATCAGATAGTCACCCGTAAAACCACCACAAATGCCCATTGCGGTATTGGCTACACCAAGCTCGTTGAGAATACCAGCGATATTGATACCATTACCACCGCAATACATTTCTTCACTGGAAGATCGGTTGGTAAAACCCATGTCGAGCGTAAGCGGATGCATTACATAATCGATTGCAGGGTTAAGAGTAACGGTATAAATCAAGACAGACCCTCCTGAAGATTTTTTCAAGGCTCTATACAAGTATGACGCATTAGAAGCGCTTTTTACACATAAAAGTATCGATACGTGCATACAAATTGTAAAAATGTATCTTTATCAGGCATACAATGCTGCAACATGATAAAATTCCTTTGCATGCGCCCGTAGCTCAATTGGATAGAGTATCGGACTTCTAATCCGCTGGCTGGGGGTTCGAATCCCCCCGGGCGCACCAGTTATTCCACAGGTACTATTCCGCAGGTGGATATGAGCAAATAAGCTCCATAGTGCCCGTAAGCTCCAGCACCTCAATACCCGCAGGCACAATAAAGTGATCTCCCCTTGCAATAGCTTGACCCTGAGCAGTTCCCGACCCTGCAATAACGCTCACACACAGGAAGGGCCACTCGGCAGTAAGGGTAGTGCTGCCGTCCACGCGCACGCGATCAACAGTATAGCGATTACAAGAAACAAGACGAGTTACGCCGCCCTTCTCGGCAGCAACAATAGTGCCATCGGTGGGAACCTGCTGGTTGTAGTCGATAACATCAAGTGACTGCTGCATATGTAATTCACGCAAGCTACCGTCTGCTTGGCGGCGGTCGTAATCATACACACGATAGGTTATGTCAGAAGACTGCTGTGTTTCCAAAATGAGCGTGCCTCCACGGATTGCATGGACGCAGCCGGGATTGATTTGGAAAAAATCACCTACTTTAACAGGAATAATGTTGAGAAGCTCATCCCATGCACCCTCTTGGACCGCATGGGCAAACTCCTCACGCGAGTGAGCATGTTGTCCAATCACAATAGTTGCACCAGGCTTAGCAGAAAGCACATACCAGCACTCGCACTTACCTAACGAGCCGTTTTCATGCTCGGCAGCATAGCTATCATCCGGATGTACCTGAATGGACAGGTCATCATCTGCGGCAAGGATCTTAATAAGCAAAGGAAACTGAGTGCCCGCAAGATTGCCAAACAACTCACGATTGCTATCCCACAGCTCAGATAGGTACCTGCCCGCATGGCTACCACGAGCAATTTTACAATCACCTGCGGGGTGAGCAGAAATTGCCCAGCACTCACCTATGGGACCATCGGGAATGTGATAGCCAAAATCTGACTCAAGCATGCGTCCGCCCCAAATCTTCTGATGAAAGACGGGTTCCAAAAAAATAAGTTCCGATGCCACGGGTGCCATAGATGCCATGAACACTACTCCCTTAGCTGCTGTAGTGATTGTATATACGCATTTTGATTGTACCCATTAGCGAACTAGAGCGGACTAATAAAAAACTCAGGGCCGCGCTGCGACTCTGAGTTAGAAGTTCAAATGGTGGATCGTCAGGGGTTCGAACCCTGGACCTTGGGATTAAGAGTCCCCTGCTCTACCAGCTGAGCTAACGATCCATATACACTTGTTAATGGGGTGGGTGAAGGGTCTCGAACCCTCGACCTACGGAGCCACAGTCCGTCGCTCTGCCAACTGAGCTACACCCACCATTTGCCCACCTCAAATGGCGCGTGTATTATTATTGCAAAAATTATCGTGGATGCAAGTGTAAATGAGAACTTTTTTGCAATCACATTTGCAATCACATATTGAACAGATTATTTAAGCCAGCTATACAGAGCACTCTACAACCAGCTATAAAAGACACTCTGCAATCTGCACAGCATTGGTAGCAGCACCCTTACGAATTTGGTCTCCGCAACACCAAAACGTCAACGAGCGCTCAGGGTGAGGACTGGAAAGATCTCTGCGAATACGACCAACTAAGATCAGGTCTTGGTCAGAAGCATCCAAAGGCATGGGATAAGCAAGCTCATCGGGTGTATCGACAAGCTTGACGCCGGGTGCTTGCGACAAAATCTCACGAGCCTCATCTGGAGAAAGTGGCTGCTCAAAATCAATCGTGATGGATTCTGAATGCGAACGCATAACAGGCACACGCACGCAGGTACAGCTCACACGAAACTCAGGCAGATGCATGATCTTACGTCCCTCATGCTGCATCTTGAGCTCCTCAGAGGTGTAGTCATCCTGCCCAAAGCCGCCAATTTGCGGAATAAGGTTATAAGCAAGCTGATATGCAAAAGGCTCCGTTGATCCCACGTCTTGACTGGCATCGATTGCCTTATGCTCCCGAACCAGCTCGTGCAAACCAGCCAGGCCCGCACCAGACGCAGCCTGATAGGTTGAGACAATCATGCGTTTGATGCCTGCCGCCTGATGCAGCGGCCATGTTGGCACCAATCCAATAATGGTGGCACAGTTGGGGTTGGCAATGATATTGCGCGGATGTTGAGCAATATCTTGCTTGTTGATCTCTGGAATAACCAGAGGAACATCAGCGCAAAGCCTAAATGCATGACTATTATCTACGCACACACATCCCTGCTGGGCAGCCTGAGGTAACAGCTCAGAAGCCTGCTGGTCCCCTGCTGCACCAAGCACAATATCCACCCCATCAAATGCATGGGCAGATGCCAGCTGGACAGCGTGATCTTCATTGCAAAACCTAACCGTCTTTCCCACAGAGCGCTGTGATGCCAGTGGCACCAACTGAGAAACAGGAAAATGACGTTCCTCTAAACAGCGCATCATTTGGGTGCCCACCACACCCGTCGCACCCAAAATTGCTACAACTTTTCCAGCCATCCCATCCCCTTACTCGCTGGTAACACAGACCATCTCGCTCTTTACAAAGCGATCGTACAGCACACGAATTGCTGTATCGAAGTCTTCATTATTGACGCCTAAAATAATAGAAATCTCCTGAGAAGACTGGGTAATCATGCGAATGTTTACCCCCGCCTCGCCCAACACACCAAAGATCCGACCAGAAGTACCAGCACGACGGCTGATATTACGACCGACCACACTAATTAAAGCAAGATGCTCAACCAGCTGGATAGAATCAGGCTGCAGTTCTGTTTGCAGATCCGTAACAAGGGAGTAGATAGTGTCGCAAACATCGGCGCCATTAACCACAATGCCAAAGGAATCTATCCCCGTGGGCACATGTTCTACGGATACGTGATAGCGCTCAAAAACGCTTAGTGCACGGCGAATGAACCCAACCTCGGAAGACATATGCGCTTTTTGGATATGGACTGCAGTAAAGTTTTTGCGCCCCGCCACACCCGTAATCAAGTGCTCGCTGGCACGCTCCTCAGCCGTCTCGCGAATCATGGTGCCCCTGGCTTTGGGGTCGTTGGTATTCTTGATTTGAATGGGAATATTTGCCTCACGAACAGGGAAAATAGCTTCTTCCTGCAAAACGGAGGCGCCCATATACGAAAGTTCACGCATCTCGTTGTACGTAATACGATGAATGGTACGTGGATTGTCTACAATGCGCGGATCTGCCGCCAAAAACCCAGATACATCCGTCCAGTTTTCATAGACCTGCACCGACAAAGCGCGCGCAACAACGGCACCGGTAATGTCTCCACCACCACGCTCAAACAGCTTAATCTTGCCGTCGGAGGTTGCTCCGTAAAAGCCCGGCAATACAAAACTACCCTTTTGAGCAACCATATGCTGCAAAAGCTCAGCGGTGGCTTCCTGGTTAAGGCTACCGTCATGATGAAAGCGAATAACATCTGCTGCATCCACAAAGGGCTTATCGAGAAGCTCTGCCATGAGCCGTGCGGTAAACCATTCTCCACGAGAAACGATGTACTCCGGAGAAACATCTTTTACATGCAAGGCAAACTCATCAAACTTTTGCGCTATGGGGTAACTTAGCTTGAGTTCTTGCGCAATGTCTACATAGCGCTGCTTGATGGTTTCCAACAGTGCCGTGCAATCCACGTGATATAAAATATGGGCATTTACCAGCAATAATAAGTCCGTAATCTTGTTATCTGTGGCAAAGCGCTTGCCCGGCGCAGACACCACAACATAACGCCGCTCTGAGTCGGCAGATACGATAGCGGCAACTTTTTTAAACTGTTGGGCACTGGCAACACTGGTGCCCCCAAACTTTGCGAGTTTGAGCATGGACTATATCTCCTTGGATGATGCGCTCGACGGATACGCAGCTATAAAGCTGTGCGGATCACACGACAACAGTTCCTGTGAAAGCTGGGCGGCCTGCTCTGCCGTAAGAGCAGGCACAAGCTGGAAGGTTGTTGCTAACTCAGGAGGAAGTGCGTTGGCTTCCGTGCTGGATGCCGCATTGGTTGTTGTATTGGCCTCCGTGCTGGGTGCCGCGCCTGCTTTGGCGACAAACCTCTCTGGAATAGCTGCGGTGGTACGAACCAGATAGTTGCTGGTAAGCAGTGAACAATCGTAGGTTTTATCGGCAGAAAGCGTGTAACTTGGCTGGATGGCTGCAACGCAGTCCAGCATGTCTTGCACCATGGCGTTGCCAGTGGGCAAACTTCCAGCACCCTGACCATAAAACTTGAGCTCACCAATGGACATGCCTGTGGCAGTAACCATATTAAAATTCTTGGGAACCTGTGCTTCTAACGAGAAGAGCGGCACTACCACTGGTTGGACAGCCAATGCATACGCAGAGAAGGTAGCCACGCCCTGCCCCAAAAGCTTAAGAGCAAGCCCACAGGAAGCAAGCGCATCTATATCAGCGCGGGTGCAGCTGCGAATTCCCAGCGTGGGGATGTCTGCAGCATGAAACACATCAAAGGCGTGCACCGCGGAAATGATTGTTTTGTTGGCAACATCGTAGCCATCAATATCCGCACTGGGATCTGCCTCCGCATAGCCCTGTGCCTGTGCTGCAGCAAGCACCGTATCAAAGCGATCACGAGAATGCGCCATGCGGTCCAAAATGTAGTTAGACGTACCGTTGAGAATACCGCTAAAAGATGTGATGGCATCTATGCGCCGCATTTTCCGTAAGCCTGCCAGCCACGGAATACCGCCGCCGGTAGTTGCTTCTATGTATAGGCCTACGTTGTGAGCTTGTGCGGTGCGCGCAAACTCATCAAAGTAGCGAGCCACCACAGCCTTGTTGGCACTTACCACATGCTTACCCGCTTTAAGGGCCGCCAAAATATAGCTGTGAGCAGGCTCTATACCGCCCATGCATTCTGCAACAAGCTCCACGCTTGTATCGGCAAGAATGGCATCAAAGCTATCCGTATCACGAGGATCACAACACTTTCCGGGTCGCTTGAGGATGCGTGTAACCTCCAAAGTGGGACATGAGCTCGATATAATCTGATCGGCCCCCTGTCCTACGGTCCCGTATCCGAGTAAGGCAATATTCATGCACGTTCCAATCGACTCAACAGTGCCAGGCTCACCAATACTAGGCTCAACATTTCCAGTTGGTAGCCAGATGCCCGCAACATTCCTTTTGCCGTTACTATATGCATAGGTTATGCATAGGTTTGCTTGAAATACTATAGCTCTGGAGTAGCATATGAGTACTTTTTACCACAGCACGCGTTCTACACATGAACTGTTAACAAGTAAGCAAGCAATTTTACAGGGCATCGCTGCCGATGGTGGGCTGTTTATCTGCGATAACCTAGCCGAGAAGCGCATTGATCTTCAGACTGTTTGTAACAATAGTTTTATGCAAAACGCCGTACTGATCCTCAGTACCCTTTTAGATGACTTTTCTGCTGCCGAGATAACAAACTGCGTTAACGCCGCCTATGGCAGCGGGTTTGACAGTTTTGCCATAACGCCGATAAGCGCCTTGGGTAGTTCATGGTTGCTTGAACTGTGGCATGGTCCCACCAGCGCTTTTAAGGATATTGCCCTGCAAATGCTCCCACAGCTTATGAGTGTTTCTCGGCACGATGATGATCGTAACGTCATGATTGTGACGGCTACCTCGGGAGATACGGGCAAGGCTGCTTTAGCTGGTTTTGCAAACGTTGCTGGCTGCGGCATTACGGTATTTTATCCCGAAGGCAAGGTCTCTGACATGCAACGGCTGCAAATGGTTACGCAGGCCGGCACTAACGTTGCCGTAAGCGCCGTTGAGGGTAACTTTGATGACATCCAAACACAGGTTAAACATATCTTTGCCAATCCTGATCTCGCAGAGCAGCTGGCGGCTCAAAACATCGTTTTGTCCAGCGCAAACTCCATCAACATTGGCAGACTGATCCCCCAAGTGGTCTACTACTTTGATGCGTATGCGCAGCTGGTGCGCGCTGGCAACATCACGCTGGGCGATCCCCTTGAGTTTTATGTCCCCACGGGCAATTTTGGCAATGTGTTGGCAGGCTACTTTGCCAAGCTCATGGGCTTGCCTGTAGCAAAGCTAACTGTTGCATCCAATGCCAACGACGTGCTGTTTGATTTTATCCGCACGGGACGCTATGACCGCCGCCGCAGCTTTAACAAAACCATCTCCCCGTCCATGGACATTTTGGTTTCTTCCAATTTGGAGCGTTTGTTATATTTGCTTTCCGAGGGAGATTGCGAGCTTATCCGCAGCTATATGACCCAGCTCTCAGAGCAAGGCTTCTACCAAATTAGCGATGAACTGCTCTCTAAGCTGCAGGAAAATTTTGCCGGTGGTCGCGCCGATGACAACCAAACCCGCGCTGCCATTCATAAGGCATGGACAGACGAGAAGGTCCTTCTGGATACCCATACGGCCGTTGCTGTGAGTGTGATGGACGCTGCCAAACCCAGCGCCGCCTGCCGCGTGGTGCTTTCCACCGCCAATGCCTACAAGTTTTCTGCCGACGTCCTGGAGGCTCTCACCGGCACCCCTTGCACCCTTTCTGGTTTTGAGGCCATGGATGAGCTGCAGCGTCTTACTGGTATACCCGCGCCTACACAGCTCAGCAAGCTACGTGAGGCTGCCGTACTCCATCCTCAGGTATGCTCTCTTGATGCCATGACCGCTGTTGTATCCACTGCTTGCGAGAAGAGCTTTGCATGATCTGTGTAACCGTACCAGCTACCTCAGCAAATTTGGGTGTAGGCTTTGATTGTTTGGGCATGGCGCTTGATCTCTATGCTCGTTTTAGCTTTGAGCGCTCAGATACCCTTATGATTGACGGCTGTGAGCCACGTTTTTGTAATAACAACAATCTTGTATGGACCAGCTTTTGTGACACCCTAACTCGCTTAGGGCACGCGCCTTTTCCCGTACACATAACTATAGATTCTGACATTCCCCTATCCGGCGGGTTAGGATCAAGCGCCTGCTGTATTGTGGCCGGTGTTGTAGCAGCTCAATTGCTCAGTGGCCTGCCCTACAATCAGGCATTTACCCTTGATATGGCCACCAAGCTGGAAGGACATCCCGACAATGTGGCCCCCGCTATCATGGGCGGATTGGTTAGCTCGTTTACCGCGTTTACCGCAAGCGTTGGTAGCGCGAACACGGACGACAAGGACGCAAACCTGCAGGTAGACGCGGATGCCAGCGACAAGAACGCAGACAGCTGCTCCCACAGCAAGGTTTTCTCGACACACTTTGCCATATGCAATCAGCTGCATTTTATTACCATTGCTCCGCCCTACGAGGTGCGTACAGCAGACGCTCGGCGGGTACTGCCCACCACGGTTCCCTTTGAGGACGCCGTATGGCAAATGGGACGCGTAGTTGGCGTCATTGACGCCTTGACCTCGGGGAAAATGGATGTTTTTGCAGCCGCTAACGCGGACCGGCTCCACGAACCTTATCGAAAGCAACTTATTGCAGATTATGATCAGCTGCGGGCGTGTGTCCTTGCGCATGGGGCCGACGGCTTTATGATTTCTGGCTCTGGCTCAAGCATGATTGCCGTTGCGCATGAACAAAAAACTGCGCAGGCCCTTATAGATGCCATATGCAGTTCCTATCCAAGCTATTGGGTGCGTGATTTACATGCAGCTCAAACGGGAGTTCGCTTTAAAGACAGTGCCGATAAGAGCTAGCCTTGCTGTGCTATGACAAACGAATCCGCTGTGCCTACTGCATGCGAGGCAGCCTCAGAAACCTGCTTCATATGGCGTGGCTTGTAGCTGCTCTTCTTGCTTGGTTGCAACACCTGTAGACGCGTATTGGTACCGCCATCAATAACACGCAAGTAATCGTACTTCTTTGCATGGGCACCATAACGCTTTGATTGTACTTTTGCTTCCTCATCAGAGATCAAATACGCAACATAGCTCTTCTCGTCCGTAATCTCAGGATGATTGGCCGGAACGTGGAAGTGCAAAACCTCGGTACTGGGCTCAGGGAAATCGGGTTCATCGAGCGTATCTATACCAAGGACATCCATGCCGTGCAGGTCCATTCCCTGCGCACCGGATGTCGAGAAAGGCTCAGATTGCGCGCTGATCTGCTGAGCTGCAGGTGCGCTGGAAGTTGTCTTGTCATCAACAACCATCTGCCCGGTAAGCTCAGCGGCAACACGTGCCATTACGGGCTTTGGCGCAGAAGACGGAATGTTAATAGCCACAGAACCAGTATCATCGAGTTTCTCGTCAAGTGCTGCTAGCGCAAGCTCCCACATGTCGCGCTTGTCGCTGAGCTCTTGGCTTTCACGACGTTTGGGATACATGCCCAAATCCAGATGTGCCACACGAGAAACCACTTCTGCATGACGACGACGAGACTGAGCAGCCTGAGGTGTTGGCGTTTGAAGCTGGGGGGCAGTTGGATCATCCGGCACCGGCTCAAAAATGCTACCACGCGTGATATTGGGGCCAACGGTAGCTTCCCACCAGCTCGTTCCCACATCACCAACGGAGCCGTCGGCACGCTCAATTACTGGCAGGCCATCCATCATGCTGCCACTAAAGCGTGCTCCTAAGCGTTCTAGCAGCGTTGCCTTTACACCCCGTTGCTGAATGGCCACACGCTCTTGATAACGCTGTCGATTAACATAGTTTTGTGCAATTTGCTCATAGTCGCGAGCTGCGTGGGCACCAGTGGTGTCGGTATCAGAGCTGGCATCAGACTCAGCAATCACACTATCCATGCGCTGCAGAATATCCTGCTCAGTTTGATAAGAATTCTCAAGCTGTTTGAGCGCTTGCTTGCGAGCAATACCGTACGTAATGCCTGCAATACTCACACAGGCTGCCACGGCAACAGGAATTACCACGCGAGGTCCAGGCAACGAAGAAAGAGTCTGAGCAGAAAGAGCCAGAGCGGTACTCGGAACGCTTACAAATACAACGCTCATCAGTCCAGCATATACCGCTGGATGTGTACTATAGCGTTTCATATGCCTCAATACCTTCCCTGCCATATGCAAGGGCGGTACCAATCTAGCTACGATATAAGGCTGGTCTTGCCATACAATATGACCGACACAAGCACAACGGCGTAGTTTGTTTTAAGAGTGTGTACCGTCGCTTGCTAAACCTAAGTTCAACATATCTTTTTTGAGTGTAGCGTGACTTTAGCAAAAAAATATCGAGAAATGCAAAATAATAGGCAACTTTATAAATTTCTGCTACAAATGGAGCAAAATATTTGCTTTTGCTGCGTGCTCACGCTTGTTTTCTCGCTTGTACCCCACGCTGCTACTCGTACTTTCGACTCGTACTTCCACTGTGTCGTAGCACTATTATCGTAGCGTTATTAATATTAATAACGCTACGACACGTGCTATATAAAAACGCCAGCCTCTCAGCTTGAGTGACTGGCGTTTGAGCAGACCTTATAGATAAATCTTACAAAGCATCTATGTGCTCGGCGTTTTGAGCCTTCTTAGCGGAGCGAATAAGGAACTCTTCGTTGTTGTTAGTTGCCTTAAGGCTCTTAACCAACGAGGACTCAGCACGCTCTACGTTATTCATATTGGCCAAAATGCGGCGAATACCCCATACAAACGGCTGCAGTGCTTGATCAATAAGCAGCTCTTCATTACGAGTGCCAGAAGCAACGGGATCGATAGCGGGGAAAATGCGCTTATCGGCCAGATCGCGATCAAGCTTAAGCTCCATATTACCGGTGCCCTTGAACTCTTCAAAGATTACCTCATCCATCTTGGATCCGGTATCAATGAGTGCAGAGGCAATGATGGTAAGCGACCCGCCATTCTCGATATTACGGGCAGCACCCAAAAAACGTTTGGGTGGGTAGAGCGCCGCAGAATCAACACCGCCGGACAAAATACGGCCACTAGCAGGCTGTGCTAGGTTATAGGCTCGGGCCAAGCGCGTAATGGAGTCGAGGACAACTACCACGTCCCCACCCAGCTCTACCAGGCGCTTTGCGCGCTCAATCACAAGCTCAGAAACCGCCGTGTGGTTCTCGGCAGGCATATCAAAGGTGGATGCTACTACCT
Source organism: Atopobium minutum 10063974 (assembly GCF_000364325.1). Lineage (NCBI taxonomy): Bacteria > Bacillati > Actinomycetota > Coriobacteriia > Coriobacteriales > Atopobiaceae > Atopobium > Atopobium minutum. The sequence goes on along the minus strand of NZ_KB822533.1, from coordinate 695,822 downwards.
CGCCCTTAATGGAGCGTTGCATATCCGTAACTTCCTCGGGACGCTCGTCAACCAAAAGGCAAATAAGATGAACCTCGGGATTATTGGCGGCAATCGACTGACAAATATGCTTAAGAACCGTAGTCTTACCGGCCTTAGGAGGCGAAACAATCAAACCACGCTGGCCCTTACCAATAGGCGAAACCAAATCAATGGCGCGACCCGTAATAGAATCCTTACCATTCTCAAGCTTGAGCGGCTCGTTAGGATAAATGGGGGTAAGGTCGCGGAACTTGGGGCGCTTGCGCGCTTCCTCAGGCGTAAGCCCGTTGATGGATGTGATGCGACCAATGGGAGGCAATGACTTATTGGTACCGCGAGCGGGAACAACAATGCCTTCGATAAAATCTCCAGCTCGCAAGCTGTATTGGCGAATGATCTGGCTAAAGATGTAGGCATCATTGGGGCCATGCATATAGCCATCGCAGCGCACAAAGCCGTGGCCTTCTTTTTGGATTTCCAGCACGCCTGCTACCTGCCTAAAGCCCTCGGCATGGGCAGCGGTGGTATAAATGAGCTCGATGAGGTCGGTCTTTTTAACACCGGTAAAATCAATTTCCAGTTCAGCGGCCTTAGCGCGCAGCTCCGCAACCTTCATCTCGGCCAGCTGCTCGCGTGTAAGAGAAGGCTCGGCGTTGGTGTCCACAAAATTATTGCGACGGTTATTATTGCGGCGATTGGTATTGCGCTCATTGCGCGAATTACGCTCGTTGCGATTATCTCGGTCATTGCGAGAATCGCGATCATTTTGCGTATTGGAATTACGAGAAGAAGCATTATTTGCAGAACCATTTGTATCCTGCAAGTTTTTGGCGTTGCGTCCAGGGCGACTCTGACGACGGCGAGAAGGACGTGCTTCTTGCTGCTCTGCTGGTACATCCGTGGAAGGCGTATCTGCAGTGGTTGCGGCAGCTACAGTGGTAGTAGCAGGTGTGGTAGCGGGTGTGGCTACAATAGCAGTAGTGGTGGCAGTAGGCGTAATAGCCGTAGTGATGGAGGCGTTCGCTGCATCAGCTTGGGAACTAGCTGCAGAAGCAGCATCCTTACGAGCGGCCTTACCTTGAGCTGCAGCAGCTACAAAAGCTGCGGCTTCTGCTTCCGAGAGGGTCTGCGTAGGTGCAGGTGCTACCTGAGTGCTTGCCTTGGTATGACGTTGCGTGCGCCTTGTCATCTTCTTAACGTCGTTACCCTTTGCAGAGTCTGCTTTGGTAGCCACTGAACCATCAGATGCGGGCTGCGTGGGCTGTACCGCTTGCGCTGCCTGTGCTGCTTGAAATGCAGCAAGTGCTGCTTCATAGGCAGCTTTTTCCGCCTTAGAGGGACGACCACGACGACGCTTGGGTAAAGTAAGAGGTGGATTTGCCGTAGCCGGGTTTGCTGTGGAATCTGCTCCAGCTGCCACGGCCGATTTTTTTGTAGCCACAGCTGCCTGAGCATCTGAGGTAGCTGACGCAGCTGAAGCGGACGAGGTTTCCGATGCAGAAACGCTATCGGCTACCGTAGTGTCAGCAGTTTTTTTACTGCGCCTACGACGTGTTTTTGTAGTAGTACTTGAGCTTGGTTTGGATTGTTCTGCTTGTTCGTTCTGGACAGTAGTGTCTGCCACGCTTTGTCTCCTTCAAATGGAAATAAAAATCAACACTCTGTTGATATAACCTGTGAAGTTGGAAAAGGAATACCGTTCAAAAGTAAATAAGAAATTGAACCATCAGGGAGTATATCATACAAGTAATAACAAACCTGAAGAAAAACCTCCGTAACAAATAAATTGTACGGAGGTTTGTATAAAACACTCTTACAGCAGTACTCTCAGCAAACAGCTGCAAGTACCCGCGGGCACAAAATGCGCTGGTACGCCCTTGCTAGTAAGCCCTTACATCTTAATGGGCGCAGAAACACCAATCATTTTAAGGTTAAGAGCTAAAACACAACGTACAGCATCGCAGGCAGCCAAACGTGCACGAGACAGATCTGCATCTACAGGACGACCGTCAGAAGGAAGTACCTGGCAGTTGTTGTAGAACGCATGGAAGTCACTTGCAAGTTCTTCAAGATAGTGCGTTAAACGGAAAGGCGCGCGGTCACGTGCTGCAGAAGCAATCATGTCACTCATGGAGCCAAGCTTACGTGCAATCTGAAGCTCGGTGGGATCCGTAAGCAGCGAGAGGTCGTACGTCTCGCCAATTGCTTGAGCAGCCACGGCATCCATGCCCATCTCTTCTGCCTGAACATCATCTACGCCAGCAGCGCGGCGCAAAATGGAGCAAATACGAGCATGTGCATACTGCACATAGAACACAGGGTTGGACGCATTGCGTTGCTTTACGGCTTCAATATCAAAATCAATGGTTTGGTTAGAGGACCTCGATACCAAGGTGTAACGAGTTGCATCTACACCTACCTCATCCAGCAGCTCCTGGAAGGTTACCATGGTGCCCTTACGCTTAGACATGCGAACCGGCTTGCCGTTGCGCAACAGGTTTACAAACTGACCAAGATCTACCTCAAATTTACCAGGATAACCCAGAGCATCGCAGGCATTCCTTACACGAGCAATGTAGCCATGGTGGTCTGCACCCCATAGGTCGATGGAATAATCCTGGCGCTGGAACTTATCCCAGTGATAAGCAACGTCGGAAGCAAAGTAGGTATACTCGCCATTGGACTTGATAAGAACACGATCCTTATCGTCACCAAAAGTGGTAGAGCGGAACCATAATGCACCGTCATCGGTGGTGTACAGGTGTCCCATCTTGTCCAAACGAGCAAAGGCGCGGTCTACAGGAGATGTGCCGGACTCATCCTTAACATACAGGCTGCGCTCCGAGAACCACAGGTCAAGGTCACAACGAGCCTGGTGGGTGGTGTTCTTAATACGTTGCAACATTGCTTGGTACGCGCGCTCGCGGAACTCATCTCCGCGGGTCTTCTCGTCAACGTTTGCCCACTTGTCACCATCTGCTTCATAGAATTCCAGGGCGATCTCAATGATATAGTCGCCACCATAGGAATTGCCGCCCAAGATCTCATTGAATGCATCCATGTAGGGATGGGTTTCCGGAGCCTCATCCAGATCATCTGCTACATAGGCCTCACGATCGGAAAGCAGCAGTTGATACGCGTCTTGAGCGCTCAGGCCCTTCTCGCGGATAATCTGAACAAGCTGCATGTAACGCGTGGCAACGGAGCCACCAAAGACGTCCATCTGACTGCCGTGGTCATTGATATAGTACTCACGGAAGACGTCATAATTTGCGTGCTCCATCACATTGCACATGGAATCGCCCAGCGCTACCCAGCGACCATGGCCCACATGCAAAGGACCGGTGGGATTAGCAGAGATGAACTCGTAATTGACCTTGAGACCGTCACCTACGTTGGCACGACCAAAATCCTCACCCTGCTCGCGAACGGCACGAATAATCTCATTGTTTGCAGCGGCACTCAGATAAAAGTTAATAAAGCCAGGACCAGCTACCTCTACCTTTGCAATGGCGGGGTGGGCAGGCATGTGATCAACGATTGCTTGGGCAATCTTTGCGGGAGCCATACGAGCAAGACGAGCAGATCGAAGAGCAACGGTGGAAGTCCACTCACCATGATCGGTATCAGCTGGACGCTCAACACCACAATCCTCTACGGTAAATTCAGGCAAGTCTGATGCCTGCTGAGCAGCAGCAATGGCTTGCTTTACCAGCTCTTCAATAGTCTCGGGCATAAGTCACTCCTTGATCGATAGCATTTTGCATATTTGTCATGCAATGTTGCAATTTCTAGCAGTCTAGCAAAGCTCATACAACAATTTTTAGTACATTTACGTGCTTAATAAAAACTACGTGTGTATAGGTATATGGTATCTAAGTTTACTCAATCTGAAAAACGTATGTGACGTGCGTGAAATGAACCTTCATTCCACCTACCAATTTACACCTGCCAAAAACCTTTATCGTCGGCCAGACCGGGCACGTTCTTCCCTACTTAGGTCCTCACGCAGCTTGGCCAACCCCTCTTCCATACCCACAGGATAGGTTTGGGGATTTAGAAAACGCTTGGTAGCAGGGTCAAGTCGCATGAGCGCATCATGGCAACGCCGCCGCGATTCTTCCAGAGTAGCTGTGCCTGCAACACACACGCCCTTCTCGACATAGTGCTCGAGAAGCTCAACGGGAGTATACGCGGAAAAATCATAGCTGGTATATGGATCTAACACGTCAACAGCCCTGGTTGTGTCAGAAGCAACGTATGCGTCATCCACAATCATGTCCCCCATAGGACAGCCGCTATCATCATAAAAGCGCAGGATATGCTGCACTCCTGGAATGGTGCGCTTATACGCCTGCTCGGACAACTTCATGGTGGGCGTCCAACTTGTTTGGCCAGGCTTGCGCGTAGCATTGAGTTTGTACACACCACCCAAGGAAGGCTGGGGGTCGCAGGTTGCAAGCTTGGTTCCCACGCCAAAAGAATCAATGGGAGCACCTTGAGCAAACAAAGACTGAATGGTGTGCTCATCCAGATCATTGGAAACAGAGATTTTTACAGAGGGAAGGCCCGCCTCATCAAAGGCTTGACGTGCGTATTTGGAAAGTTTAGCAAGGTCTCCTGAGTCAATACGGATGGCGCTTAAGTGCTCGCCTACCGCCTCCATCTCATGCGCAACCGTAATAGCATTTTGGATACCCTTGTAGACATCATAGGTATCTACCAGCAAGACGCAGTTTTTGGGACTGGACTTGGCAAAGGCCCTAAAGGCCTCCAGCTCAGAAGGAAACGCCATAACCCACGAATGTGCATGGGTGCCAAACACGGGAATGCCGTAAATCTTTCCTGCAAGCACGTTGGACGTAGAGCCTGCACCGCCCACAAAAGAGGCGCGAGCAACAGCCAATCCACCGTCAGGACCTTGGGCACGGCGCAAACCAAAATCAGACACAGCATTGCCTTGAGCTGCTTGTACCACACGTGCAGTTTTAGTTGCCACCAGTGTTTGAAAATTAACAAGGTTGAGCAGGGCGGTTTCTATAAGCTGGCAATCAATAGCAGGGCCTTCCACGCGAATCATAGGTTCACGCGGAAAGACAATCTCCCCCTCTGGAACAGCCCATACCGAGACACGAATTTTAAAATCGCGAAGGTATTGCAAAAACTTAGTGGTAAACATCTTGCCGCCACCAGGCGCATCAAGTGAAGCAAGGTATGCAAGAGCATCCTCTTCAAAGACAAAGTTTTTTACTAGGTCTGCAATTTGACCCGCACCACAAGAAACTGCATAGCCACCATGAAAGGGATTCTCGCGAAAGAACACCGTAAAGCACGCCTGTGTGTCACCAAGACCCGACTCAAAAAAGCCCTGAGCCATGGTGAGCTCATACAGATCCGTATTAAGAGCAATGTCAGAAGGCTTTGTGCGATCGGTTAAAGACATGTCTTTCTCCTTACCGCTTAATGCAATGGTTTTACCTGCACGTACTCACAACGCAGGCACTACGTCAGATACTCTGCACTTAATGGCGCAGGTAATAATAGATGGCACAGCAAATGACAATCACAGCCAATACACCAAGCACAAGCTTTTGTGCAAAGGGCATGTGCAAATCTTCATCTGGCTCCATCGCACGACGATTAACCTCACGAATGTGAGTGATACGCGCATCCTCTTGAGCCTGACGCTGCGCTTTTTGTTGAGCTTCTCGCAAGGCTTCCAACTCTGCACGCGCCTGAGCATTTTGACGAGCTGCTGCTTGAGCGCGAAGTGCTTCCAACTCGGCGCGTTCAGAATCAGTTAGAGCGTCATCATTTGACATGGTTTCTCCTTAGCCCGCCTATCAAGGGTTGTATAGACTATAGCCCTTTTAGCGCTCCTGGCGAGAAGAATAGGCCAAAAAGCTGCTAAGTTCTGGACCATCTACACCTGTAGCATCAAATTCTGGCACAAAACTCTCTGACACCGTACCACCCTGTTGCCACCACATACGCTCAAAGCCAAGGTCATCTGCGTGGTCAAGCACCAGCTCATACTCCTCATTGGTAAGTGCACGAGCCAGATTGCCACCAGCAGCTCGACAATGTGCATTGGGGGTGTACTGGTTCATGACAGAAATATCTATGTCGTTGCCTGCAAGCTCCCAGAGCTTATCGAGAACAGCGCACGAATCATCGGTGTGTCCTGGAAGCACCAGATGGCGCACGATAATACCTGTGGTAAGTGAGCCGTCCTCATCCGTTACGCGCGTTCCATGCTGGCGTACCTGATTGAGCATCTCTTCTAAAGCTGCTGCAGCAACCTGAGGGTAATCTTGAGCACCAGATAACGTACCCGCAAGCATATTTGAAGCATATTTAAAGTCTGGCAGCCATACATCTACAACATCGCCCATAGCGCGAACCGTACTAGCCAGCTCGTAGCCCGAGGTATTACACACAATAGGTAAGCTCAGCCCAGCGTCACGAGCCATTAGTACCGCATCATGCACCTGAGGGGCATAGTGTAGCGCCGTAACAAGATTAATGTTGAGCGCGCCTTGTTCTTGCAGTTCCAGCATCATGGCAGCAAGACGTTGAGTGGTAACCTCGTGGCCAAAATTGCCCTGCGAGATTTGCTGGTTTTGACAAAACACACAGCGCAAAGGACAGCTTGAGAAGAAAATAGCCCCTGAACCCACCTCACCTGAAATAGGTGGCTCCTCCCAAAAATGCAGAGCACTTCTTGCTATCCGCAAGGTGGCGTTAGCACCGCAAAGACCACGTTTGCCTGCCACTCGGTTTGCGCCACAGTTTCGTGGGCACAAATGACAAGATTCGTATGAATGAGAAAATGCTTGCAAAGAGTTTTCTCCCCAACGTTGTTGTGTACTTAAACGCACCATGTGTGCTGTCGTGCGTTTGGGTGCACTTTTATGTGTTGCAGCATATACCAATGTGTATTTTTATACGCTGCTGCACATGTAAGTGCGCTCTTCAGTATAGATTTAAACAGTTGATACCACACAGACTAAATATTTGACAAAGCACTCTCCTACAAACCAAGAGAGCTGATGTCTTTTGTCCTAGCACTTCAAGAGACTTATCCATACCGTATTTGCACAGGTACATGAGCTAATTTATCTAAAAAATAAATGGTGGAGATGAAGGGGATCGAACCCTCGGCCTCGGCGTTGCGAACGCCGCGCTCTCCCAACTGAGCTACATCCCCATTTCGGTGAAACGCTTTGCAGTAAGCAGCAAGCAACTGCCAAGCAAGCAAAACTTTACAGCAGGCAAAGACTTATAAACGCGAATGCCATTATCACTCTCACACTCTGTGCTGTCAAACCAGTACGAAAAAATCTTGCGAACACAACCAGAGAGCTATAAAAGAAGCGCTAAGAGACCGCATGAAGAGCGCAGAGAAAAATGTAGAGAAGCTGCATTTTTTCTTTCGTGGTTATCGTCTAGAAATATTACTTAGATACTTTAGGGATGCAACAATCACATGCACATATTCATACAGCCGTGCCATACTTTTTGCTGTGCGTTTTGCAATAATAAACCACGGTTGTACATAAGCAAAACTTTGCAAGGGAAAGTGGGTTTCATATGCTTAAAAACAGGGTCTCGGAAGAGTTTGGCAGTCTTGTATTTAGCGATGTTGTAATGCAGGAACGTCTTCCTAAGCCTACGTATAAAGCGCTTTCCAAGGTTATCCACGAAGGTCGTGCCCTTGACCTGGACATTGCAAATGAAGTAGCACATGCCATGAAGGAATGGGCACTAGAAAAAGGTGCAACCCACTACACCCATTGGTTCCAACCGCTCACCGGCATTACGTCCGAGAAGCACGACAGCTTTCTTACACCCAAGCGCGATGGTACAACCCTCATGACCTTCTCGGGAAAAGAACTCATTCAAGGTGAGCCCGATGCATCGAGCTTTCCCTCCGGTGGCTTGCGTGCCACCTTTGAAGCCCGCGGATACACTGCTTGGGATCCCGGTAGCCCTGTCTTTATTAAAGATGAGGTTTTGTGTATCCCTACCGCGTTTATCTCCTACACGGGAGAAGCACTGGACAAAAAAACTCCGCTTTTGCGCTCTATGGTTGTCCTAGACAAACAGGCTAAACGTGCGCTTGCCCTGTTTGGCAAAAATCCTGTTCGCATAGCTACCACAGTTGGTCCCGAGCAGGAATACTTCCTCATCCGTGAGGATGACTTTGCTGCTCGTCCCGATTTGATTATGACGGGTCGCACCCTTTTTGGTTGTGCTCCCGTTAAGGGCCAGGAGCTGGAAGAGCACTATTTTGGTGCTATCCGTCCTACCGTCAATGAATTTATGAAAGAGCTGGATGACGAGCTGTGGAAGCTGGCCATCCCTGCACGGACCAAGCATAATGAGGTTGCCCCTTGCCAGCATGAGCTTGCTCCTATTTTTGAAGAGGGCTCTGTTGCTGTCGATAATAACCTGCTCACCATGGAAAAGATGCGCCTGCTTGCCTCTCACCATAACTTGGTATGCCTACAGCATGAGCGTCCCTTTGAATACGTAAATGGCTCTGGCAAGCATGACAACTGGTCCATGACTGCAGACGGTAAGAACCTGCTCGATCCTTCCGATAACCCCGAAGAAAATCTGCAGTTCCTCGTATTCCTTACCTGCGTCATTGCCGCAGTAGATAAGCATGCAGACCTATTGCGCGCCAGCGTTGCTTCTGCTGGCAATGACCATCGTCTAGGTGCTAATGAAGCTCCTCCTGCTATCATCTCCATCTTCTTGGGCGATGATCTTTCTGGCATTGTGAGTGGCATCATCCATGGTGAAAGCCTTAGCTCTGCCAATCGCACCAAGATGGATTTGGGAGTGCCTCAGCTAGCAGACATTACCCAAGACACTACAGACCGCAACCGTACGAGTGCATTTGCCTTTACCGGTAATAAGTTTGAATTCCGCATGTGCGGAAGCCAACAAAATATCTCTGATTCCAATACGGTACTCAACACTGCTGTAGCAGAACAACTGGACAAATTTGCCACTGATTTAGCCCATGCTACCCAAGATGATTTTGTTACTCAAACCATGGCTTGGATTAAGCAAAGCCTTACGGAGCATCAGCGCGTTATTTTTGATGGCAACGGCTATTCCGATGAGTGGACGCAGGAAGCTCAGCGTCGCGGCTTGCCCAACTACCCCACCACACCTGATGCGCTTCCCTGCTTAATTACACAAGACAACATTGATTTCTTTGCTCAATATGGCGTGCTTAATGAGTCTGAGCTGCGCGCTCGCTACGTTTCCTATGCAGAGCAATACGCCAAGCTTATCAATATTGAAGCTAATACCATGAGTTATATGGTGCGCCACATGTATCTTCCCGCCCTTATCGACTACTCTGGTGACATTGCCGCCGGTGTAGCCACTAAGATGGATCTGGGTCTTAAAGCGCGTGCCGAGAAGGACATGATTGTGCGCCTCACTGATGGCATTGATCTTATCTACGACGCTGTGGATGAGCTGGAGCAGCTCAATGCCCAAGCTGGTGCCATTTCCAACGTTGCCGAACAAGACAACGCCTACCGCGACACCGTTTTGCCCGCTATGAGCAGGCTGCGCGATGCGGTGGACACCATGGAGCAACTTTGCAGTCATGACTTCTGGCCTGTTCCTTCTTACAACAAGATGCTCTTTTACATCTAAGATTGCAGGTATGTAGCAGGCATGGCACAGGCTGTTGAGAATAACGAGCATCACGTATCGGAAGAAGCGCAAGTAGAAACGCTTGACGTAACGTCGGGCGTTATCTGGAAGCAGCTCCTACAACTGTATATCCCCATCTTCCTGAGCGCCTTTATGCAGCAGCTTTACACCCTTATGAACACGTGGATTGTGGGGCAGTTTGCTGGCAAAGCTGCTGTTGGCGGCATACAGGTAACCCAAGCACTCACCGATTTAGCCGTTGGTTTTGCTGTGGGTGTTGGTGCTGGCTGTGCCGTTATTGTAGGTCAGTATTTTGGTGCTCATGACGATACCCGCCTGTCGGCTTCTGTACACACGGCCATTGGTATTTCTGTTGTGGGTGGCGTGTTATTCTCTGTTGTAGGCGTGCTCTGCGTTGGACCCGTATTGCACATCATGGGTACTCCAGAGCATCTTATGCCCGATGCATTACTGTATGGACATTGGTATTTTGGTGCGCTGGTTTTCTCGCTCATATATAACATGGGCTCTGGTCTTATGCGCGCTATTGGCGATTCTCGTACCCCATCCATTATTTTAGGAATTGCGCTGGCATGCAACCTGATTTTAGATCTGATTTTTGTTGCGGGATTGAACCTTGCCACCCTAGGAGCTGGTATTGCAACGGCCCTTGCCTATATTGTGGCTGCTTCTTTGGTGCTCTATAAGCTATCTCATGCACATGGCCCCTGGCAAGTAAACCTGAAACGTATTCGCATTGATCGTAAGATCGCACGCATTATGTTGGTTACGGGCTTGCCCTTGGGCGTACAGTCTGCCGCGTATTCCATTTCTAATATCATTGCGCAAACTGCTGTTAATTCTTTTGGCGCAGATGCCGTAACGGGCTGGGGGCTATCTGCTCGTGTTGATGGCATTATATGGCAAAGCGGCGATTCACTTGGTGTTGCCGTAACCACGTTTGCGGCACAAAACTTTGGTGCGCGCAAATATGACCGCATGCATTCAAGTCTTAAGGTTTCCATAGCTATGTCGCTGGCATTAGTGGGAGCCTTGTCTGCCCTGTTGTTTGTGTTTGTAGAGCCTATTAGCATGTTCTTTTTACCAGATGCCACAGTGGCAGAGTGGTCTGCGCTCATGGTTCGCTACATTGCCCCGTTTTATGTGGTCTATACCATTTCTTCTAACATCTCAGGCATTATTCGTGGTGCAGGTGAAAGCGTGCGACCCATGCTTATTACTCTGTTTGGCACCTGCATACTGCGTATTGCATGGCTACTCATGGTTGTTCCGGTGTTCCATAGCATGGAAACCATTTTGATGAGCTATCCCCTTACGTGGATTCTAACCACCGGCATTTACATTGTGTACTATCGCAGTGGCCGCTGGCTTACCGTTGCCCGTAAAAAAGAAGAAGCCCGTACATCGATTGCATAACTCAAAAGCCAGGGATACCTAACGGCTTAGAACACCAAGGCTTTGATGCCAATGCACAGCAGCACTATGCCGCCGACAATCTCTGCCTTATCACCCAAAAGCTTGCCAAACCTGCTTCCAATGGCAAGAGCAACCAGCGATAAGGAAAGCGTTGTACACCCAATAAGAGCTACCGTAGGTACAATAGCTACTTCCTGTGCACGCAAACTAATCCCAATAGCAAACGCATCAAGCGCAGTAGCAATCGCCTGGAACACAATGGTTTTATAGGTCAGGCTACACGCAGGATGCTGGGAGTCGGTTGTTACACAGGCAGTAATTGCATTAGCATCTATACCACGATATAGTGCCATGACACCTTCTCGCACCATGTTGCCCCCAATAATTCCCAGCATGATGAAGGTAACAACGCCGGCATACATCGTAATTATCTGAGCAAAAGCTCCGCTCAAAAAATAACCTAACAGGGGCATGAGCACCTGGAATACACCAAAAGCAACGGGCAATACCAACATTTTTGCTCGAGACTCATTCTGATACGCAAAGGTATCGGATAACGTAACAGCAAAAGCATCGGCAGAAAGCGCTGCACCTAAAAGTAAAATTTCAATAAGGTGCAAGATCTCTCCTTTATCCTCTCCAAAAATAGGATAGAGATTGTAGCACAAGCTCTTTATTCTGTGCACCAATCAAACCGAACAAAAGCAAACGCTGCAGACATAATTACAGGCTTTGCCAACAGAGTATACAAACGACCTTCACACGCAAGCCGTATACTCTGGCTTCTGTCAATGCATTGGAGATGTTATGCCAAACGCTTTGCAAGACAAGCAAACCACTCCCACACGTCGTCGTGTGTTTGAAGATTTTTCCGTCGCACAGATTATTGCGTCCGTGCTTTCCACCCTCACTTCTGCCCTGCTCTCCTCAAAGATTGGCTTGATAGGCGGCTTAGTAGGAGCCGCGGTAGGAGCTGCAGTAGCTGCGGCCGCATATCAAATTTTTAAGGGTCTTCTCAATGCCAGTGCCGATAAAATCCGTGAAGTTGCACCGGATTGGGTAGACGCAGCAACTCCTTCCACCCCAGACACGGCAGGTGAATCACCGGCTGCGTCTGTGACTCCCTCGACTACCGCTGAAATCATACAGTCTGGTGGTCGCGTTGCTCCTGACTATTATCGACAGCTTCAAGCAGAACAAGCACGTAAACGCCGTTGGGCGCTCGTTGCAACAAGTGCAGCCGCAGTGCTGGCCGTAGCAATCACAGCCTTTGCTATTAATGTTCTTTCTGCTGGTCAAGGCATTGGCACCCGTCTAACCCTTGTGCCTACAGCACAAAATGAACAGGCCACCACTTCAGACACATCTACCAACAAGCACAGCACAGACACCAGCTCTGCCCAGACCACTACCAATACCGATACCAACTCCACCAGCACCAGTGAAAGCACGCAATCTAATAGCGACACTGCAGGTGAGAGCACTAGCAACACATCAGAAGATACCAAGACCAACACAAACAACTCTACGAAAGACAGCACCGATAATACAAATAAGTCTACGGAAGAGTCATCGGATACTGGCAGTTCCTCTCATTCATCGAGCTCGGACACCACTTCTAAAAGCAACAAAGATGATACAAGTTCTACCGCTACACAGCAGTAGAGCACTTGACTGAAATATAGGCATAAAAATAAACAAGCTAATGAGGAAAACGAACAAACCTGGAATTCTAAGTCTGTTTGTTGTGCAAAAATAACGATATACGTTCATCAGAAGAACCTATATCCTACATGTCGGATGTGATGCCAAATGTTACACACTCTTAAGAAGCTATATTATTCAAGCTCATACAAGTACATCTGGTATGCCTCACTTGTTATGAGAGGGCTTTTTATCCTGTATGTCCTGGCAGGAGTACAAAAGATTTTTTCATTACCGTCACAGCTTTTCAATTTACAGAGTACCTTACTTATGTGTGCCTTACTTCTTATTACACTCCTCATACCATACCCAGGACTTAAAGGAGTAGCTCTCCATAGAGCACTACGACAATCAGTGGTTTTGGTTGTAATGGCTTTTGTCATGATTCTTCTCACCTTGTTTTTTGGTCAAAAAATATTACCGTAAGTGCAACAAAACAGTAAGTACAACAAGCAGGCTTGGAATTCCAAACCTGCTTGTTTTTGATGTATGTCCAAAACAACAAAGCGGTGCACTTCTCACAGCTAGTCCAAGCTCCTATAGCTGTTGTTTGTAACTCCAGTCTCTACAGCAGCTATAGCTGCGCCAATAACTGAGCTTTATAGTCCAAAAATTGCTGAGACAACTCAAACTTCTCGTCAGACGGGCGCTTAATCGGTAGTTCAAAACTAATGGTAGAAGGCTCGCCTTCATTCGCATGCAATACATACACTCGATCCGCCAAAGAGATGGCCTCATCAACGTCGTGTGTGATTATCAATGATGCCAACTGTAGCTCACGAGATACCTGTCTATACCAATCACGCAGCTCAACACGGGTAAGTGCATCCAAAGCCGAGAAAGGCTCATCTAAAAGCACTACCTGATTGCCCATAACATAGGTACGCAAAAACGCTGCTCGCTGACGCATGCCACCAGAAAGTTGACTCGGCCACTTATCTTCACAGCCCTCAAGACCAAACTTGCAGAATAAATCTACCACCTGCTGGCGCGCTTCTTGGGGGCTTTTGCCTGCAATAACCAGTGGCAAGCTAACATTATCAATCACGCGCTTGCTGGGTATAAGTAAGTCCTTTTGTAGCATATAGCTGACCGCACCCGGTTGGTTTGTACAGTCGTGACCTTGCACCACTACCCGGCCTGCCGTTGGCTGTGTGAGTCCCGCCAACGCGTGGAGCAAGGTAGTTTTACCACAACCAGACCGGCCAATAATACACACGAGCTCGCCCACAAACAATTTGAGGGATACCTTGTGCACCACCTCAGTATGTTCCCAGCTCAGTGTGAGCTCCTTTGCTTCAAGCGCAGGCTGCCCATCCATCTGGTCTTGTATAAGCGTGCCAGCGTCACTCACTATTTACCAGCCTCAAGATAGTCCATGGTCCAACCAGAGTTAACATCCAATTTATTTTCTACCAAGTTGTTATCGTTGAGCCAACCAAAGTAACGAGACCACCGTGTAGAGTCGATAACGCCCCAGCTTGAAGCATCCTTTTGATACTCGCCAGCCAAGAATTGTGCACTGGCACGCACGAGCTTCTCGTCAAGCTCGGGAACGGCTTTGAGCAAAATGGACGCCGCGTCATCAGGGTTGGAAATGGCAAACTCATAGCCCTTCTTCACGGCGCGCAAGAACGCTTTGGCCTGATCTGCATGGTCCTTGAGGTAATCATTGTTTGATACAAAAATAGGCGTGTAGTAATCAAACACCTGATCCATGGAGACAAACGAGAAGTAATTGACATCGTAATCCTGGATCTGAGCGTTCTGATACGCCCAGCCCTCATACACCCACACGGTATCAAACATGTTTGCTTTAAGACCAGCAACCTCATCGTCCGTCTCGTAGGGAACCATCTTGACCTTGGAGAAGTCTCCACCGTCAGCGGTAACCACCTGCTTAATGGTTGCCTGTTCAACCGGGATATTCCAAGTTGCATAGGTATGATTTTCCATACCCTTGGCAGAGGTAATACCATCCTCGGCACGACTCATAATACCCGAGGTATTGTGCTGGATAATAGCCGCAATAGCGGTAAGGGGAAACGGCTCTGCCTGTGAAAGAGAGCTTGCCAGATAATCCTGGTATGAAACTCCCAGTTGAGCTTGGCCAGAACCAACCATAGCCTCACACGAGTTTTCTGCCGGCTGAACAATCTCTACTTCAAGACCTTCATCTGCAAAGAAATTCTTAGACTGCGCCACATAAATACCCGTGTGATTGGTGTTGGGCGTATAATCCAAGCACAGCGTTACCTTGGTAAGCTCTTTGGGCTTATCGGCATTGGTACCAGATTTAGAACCACAGCCAGCAAGACCCATAGCCGCTACAGCAAGTGAGGCACCTGCTGTGGCAATAAAGGACTTACGCGAAATAGTGGTTTTACTCACATCAAACTTGGTCATGAACAGCACCTTTCTTCTTAGCTGTCTGTTGTTTCCAAGGCATAGCCGCGCGCTCCAGCGCTCGGATTACACCCATAAGTACCAGCGAAATAGCAGAAATAACAAAAATTGCCGCAAACATACGGTCGTACGAGAATGACTTACGTACTCGCGTCATATACACGCCCAAACCAGAAATACCGCCAAGCCATTCTGCAATAACAGCACCTACAATGGCATAGGCACCGGCTATAGAAAGCCCCGCAAAAAACTGTTCTGCAGCAGCAGGCAATTTGACATGTATAAAAATTTGCCAGCGGGAAGCATGCATCACGCGCATAAGATCAATCATATCTGGATCTACAGAACGCAAGCCCGCCAGCAAAGAGACAAGAACAGGGAAAAAAGTAGTAAGCGCTACAAGCACAATTTTTGGTAACAAGCCATATCCCAGCCACAACACCAAAAGCGGTGCAATAGCAATGGTTGGAATGGTTTGAGAAATGGTCACTAAGGGCTCAAAGGCCAGATAAAAACCCTCAAAGCGATCCATTAAAATGGCAAAGGCACTACCTATTGCTGTTCCAATAACAAGACCGATAAGCGCCTCTATAAGCGTGGTTTGGGTGTGCATGGCAAGCAGAGCTGCTTCTTTACCCAATGCTCCCAACACCTGCAGCGGCGTAGGAAGCAAGTAATTTGGTACGAAACCACACACAACAATGAGCTGCCAAATAAGCAATACTCCCGCCAAAGACAGCGTTGGGTACAGCGTCTTTTTATACTTTTGCTGCTGCCACCGCCGCTTATGTTGCTTATGCTCGCAAGCCATATAAAAAATCCTTCCGCCATGCGAAAGGATGCAATAGATTGCTCTAGCTGCTTTATCCCTACGCTGGCATTATCCAGATCAGGTTTGAAGGTCAAACGGGTGGACCGTTCCTCTCAGCCGCGCCATACTCGCAGCTCCCTTTTTATGTACTTTATTATAGCGCGTTTGTGGGTTTGTAAAGCAAGGTGAGCAAGGTTTTTAACAGTAGCGCTTACGCTTCCTGGACCTCACCAGAAAGCAGCCGATCTACCATAGTGCTGTTAGCTAAAAGCTCAACAGCATCATCCAGCGGCTCTAACGTGCTTTGCCCCCAAGCACGCTCTTGTGCGCGAGCAATTGCATGGTCTGCAATGCCAGGATTTTTGGGCAGCAAGGGTCCATGAATATACGTACCGATAACGTTTTTATACAGCGCGCCTTCGTACCCTGTAATCCCATCATTGCCGTGCCCATACAAGACTTTGCCAAACGGCGTAACATCTGCACCAAGATGCGTACGACCAGCATGGTTTTCATATCCCACAACCTTATGCGTACATAGAGAGCTTTCCACCACAATATTGCCAATCAGGCGCGGGTCCCCATGGTCTGTATACAAATCCACAAGAGACAAACCTTGGACCTTCTCGTCCCCCATAAGATAGCTATGGCCTAAAAGTTGATATCCGCCGCATACCGCCATAAGCACGCCGCCGTCTTCTACAAACGAGCGCAGCTCACTACCAACAGCCAGGAGCTTATCGCACACAATTTTTTGCTCGCGATCCGACCCACCGCCGATAAAAGCAATGTCTACATCGGCAAAAGACGGTGTGTCCCCCAGATGCACCTCGCGCATGTGCACCTGAATACCGCGCCATTCCATACGCTTTTTAAGGCACAGCATGTTGCCAGAATCACCGTAAAGGTTAAGTAGTTCGGGAAAGAGGTGTGCAACAACAAGTGGTTTGGAACTCATATGCGCTCCCCCATCTTCTCCAGCTCGGCTTTTGCAGGCCACAATGCAGAGTAGTTAGTGAGTACATACGCAGGCTGTTGGGGATTACTTGAGGCAATCTCACTCATAAAATCTTGCACGTTTTCGGTCAAATGAGCCTGAATACCTGCGTATTTAAGCCTTAGCTGAACATCATGAGCGCGCAAGCCACTGCAGTAAAGTGTGGCGCAGTTTGCTTGTGCAAGACGCTCAAAATCCACGTCCCAAATCCAAGAAATATCTTTGCCATCGTTAAAGTTATCATTGATGGCGATAAACACATGCTTAGCGCGTTCATCTGCTGCCAGCAGAGAAAGATTCTGATTAAAGCCCGTAGGATTCTTAGCTAAGTTAAGCGTCACTTTCCTGCCGTCAACCATAAAGCGTTGCAAGCGCCCATTTTGCGGATGATAGCCATCAAGCACCTTTTGAAACGTTGCTGCATCTACCCCAGCAAAGCTTGCGGCCGCATAGGCAGCAAGAAGGTTATATACCATGTAAACGCCACCAAAATTGGCATGCACCTCATGCGAGACGCCTGTAGCTGTAGTAACGGTAAAACGTATTCCTTCTCGGCCTGCATGAACCTTGGTTGCCACAAAATCCAGTTGAAGGCGTGCAAAATCCCCTTTGGGACATGCAAAGTTACCCAGCTGTGCATAGCTGCGATACGAATACTGTAGCTCCTCACCGCATACCTGACAAAACTTAGCCTCGGGCACCCGATCCTGCGGTAGATGAAGATCCTCTCCAATACCAAAACTCACAACCTTGATCCCCTGTTGTTGTGCACGCAGGGCAACACCCATACTCAAAGGATCATCACCACAAACAATAAGCGTGGTATGAGGAGAAGAGACAAGTGCTTGTACCAGCACCTCTTGAATATGATCGATCTCTCCCGCCCGATCCAGCTGATCACGAAACAGGTTGAGAAGCACCAAATATGCAGGTTGTAGCTGTGGCAAAATATGTATTGTGGACAGTTCATCTGCCTCTAACACAGCCCAATGGGCTGCTGCTGTTGGTAACAATGCTGCAGCAACCCCGGCGGCCATATTGGCGCCAGCACGGTTACACAGCACCTGTTTACCGGACGCCTCTATGGCAGCTGCCACAATATTATTGCTTGTAGTTTTACCATTAGTGCCGCATACCACAATTGAGCCTTCAGAAAGCTTAGTGGACAGACCTGCAATAACCTGCGGATCGAGGCTCAGCGATACCCTACCGGGCAGCTGGGAAGCATTGCTGTGGGCTATGCTCCGTAAGCCCCACGACACAAGCCTTCCTGCTGTAGCGGCAGCTTTGGTGCGGATATTCATACAGTACAACTTTCGTTATAGCGTGCGTTTGGCATAGCTTGAGGGGTTCCTAGTCTTGGGGTTTCTCGCCAGACTCGGAGGCGGCGGCGGCAAGCTTCGCGGCATCCTCGCGCTTATCGGCCTCAAACTCATCTGCCGTCAGAACGTCTTCTATGCGCAGATTAACGCCAGCAACCTCAAGGCCTGTCATACCAGTTATTTGCTTAACCACAACCTTTTTGACGTCCTCAAACACCTGAGGAGCATATACGCCATACTCTATGAGTACCGCAATGTTTACGCGCACCGCGTTGTCCGGTGTAACCTCTACCGTAACGCCGCGCGTAGGACTGACAGCACCAAAGGTTTCATATACGCGATTAACCCAGCCGCCGCGCATGCCCAAAACACCATCCACATCGCGCACGGCAAGCGCCACGATCTTCTCGATAACCCCATTGGAGAAGGTAAGGGAATCCTCACTGTCTAGATCCTCGTCAAAGGGCTCAGGCTCTGTGCCAGGAGCGTCTTCTGGGGCGGCATCCTCAGATGCAACAGAAACGGATGTACCGTACTCTTCTGCCTCAGAGGTGGTAGAGGCCGGAGCTGCCTTAGCTTCGAGCTTGTCATTGTTTTGAGTAGTGGTCATATACCTGCTGCCTTTCTAGCGATGATTACGAGAAGAAAAGAGATCTTTGAGGGTTCTTTTTACCGTGTTAATGATGGTTGGATTGCCGTCCAAACTTTGTCCAAACGCGTAACCTGACACAACAAAGATGATGAGCAAAAGCGAACGCCAAAAGCCAATCACAATAAACGCAAGGGCAGCTACCAAACCAAGGCAGGCAAACAAAATAGCATTGCTTTTACCAGGAAAAGTTTTGCCCAGCCACGTTGTTGCCTTACGTGCCGCATCTTGAGCAGCATCCTTGACACCTGGCTGTGCCTGATTTGCCGTGGAGGTATCCGCAGAGCTCTGAGTGGCATGAGCACTGGAATTTGTATCGATCTGTGGATTAGGCGTTTTGTGCGACTGTGAGTCATTGTGTTGCGTTGCCATTAGTTGCCCTCCTCAGTCGTTGTGGTGCCGGACCCCTGTGCTGTAGACGTAGGGATATACACGATTTGATCATAGCTGGAACGACGCGATGCCTTGCTTGCAGTGGAACTATCCAGCGTGGCATCAAAATCGTCTGGGTTATCAAGATCCGCGGCAGCAGCAGCATCTGTGTCCTTCTCGGCCTGTGTCTGGTTGTCCTTCTCGACAAGAACCGTAGCTTGTTTGGCGTCAATATAGCTTAGGTGCACGCTTCCTAGCTGCTCTTTTCCGCACAACAGCGCAAGATTGGTAGTAAGCTGCTCCATGAGCTCGGGGCCACGCGTCACAATATCCATAGAGGCAAACGGCTCAACCTTTACAAACACGTCTACCTTGTTATTGCGGTTGATCTGCACATAGACATCACGCGCCTGTGCGTCTCCTGCCGCCATCACAATATGAGCCGCCTGAGATGCAATGGCCTCCCGAGAAACCGTAATGTCACCCTCATCAGTCTGAGCAACAAGCAACGTGGTGGTTGCACGACCGGTACACGCAACAATAAAGCTAACTAACAGCCCAATTATCGTAAGCGTTGCAAGTACCAAAAGTGCATATACATACTCAGGAATGAGCACCAGTGCACGCATTTGCTCTGCCCACGGACTTGCATGGGTAAGTGCAGCAAGCGCAAACAGCAAAAGACCAGCTAGCGAGTATACAAAGAGACAAAATCTTTTAAATGAGCTCATTACCACTCCCTTCGGATTTTATATCTAAAGGATACCCTTTAGCTTGGACATTACTAAGCCGTGTGCACGATATGTACACGATATGCGTGCGATATATACGAGATATACAAAAACGCCTCGGTCAATGGTTGTTGCCAACCTGCGACCGAGGCGCATACGTCATAGCTTGGTTACTTATTCTTCCTCAGCAAGAGCCTCTGCAATTTCATCTGTGATATTCATGGTGCTGTACACGTTTTGTACGTCATCCAGCTCTTCAAGACGATCAATCAGGCGCTGAACCTTCTTTGCGTCAGACACAGAAACATCGGTTGGTGTGGTGGGAACCATGGTAAGCTCGCTACCCTTTACCTCAATGCCTTGAGCCTCAAGAGCCTTCTGGACGTCCTGCATCTTGTCATAGGCAGTGTACACAATCCACTGCTCGCCAGCGTCCTCGTAGTCATCTCCCTCAGCCTCGGCAACCGCCATCATGAACTCGTCCTCGTCCACGGCGTTTTCCTTATTGGGAACCTTTTTGTCCTCGCTCACAATGATCTTATCGACAGCGATAGAACCTTTGCGCTCAAACTGGAATGCAACAGAGCCGGTGGTGCCCAAATTGCCGCCAGAGTGGCTAAACGAGGAGCGAACATCTGCAGCTGTACGGTTACGATTATCCGTAAGGCACTCTACATATACTGCTACGCCCGCAGGACCATAGCCTTCATAGGAGATATTTTCATATACCGCAGCGTCTGCACCAGAGCCAAAGGCCTTATCGATAGCTGCCTTAATCTTAGCGTTTGGCATGGAAACCATGCGGGCACGCGCTACTGCAGCAGCAAGCGTAGCGTTATTATCCGGGTTGGGATCGCCACCGAGCTTAGCTGCAACGGTAATGTTACGGGAAAGCTTAGAGAAGAGCGAGGAACGTTTTGCGTCAATCGCAGCCTTCTTATGCTTTGTGGTAGCCCACTTAGAGTGTCCGGACATGCATGTCTCCTTACAATCAAACGAGTTTGCCTCTGTATACGACAAACCACCATACGCATGAGCATAAAACTTACTAATACGAAACTCATTAACCTTGTACATATTACTCTTGTTATGGTCTGACGAGAAGTGCGGTTACTTATGTGCGAATAACCTACATCCTCCACGCGTCACACCTACAAAAGCGCATATGCACTAAACTAGGTACACCGTATACAAAAGGTTGAAAGTGGTCGCTGTATGACGATTAACCTACTTACTCTCTTTTTTATTTTATCAGGAGTGCTCCTTTCCTCATTTGTGGCAAGCCTTATCCCTGGTAGGCCAATCCCTGAGGTAGTCTTTTTTGTCTTTTTTGGTACCCTGTTTGGTCCGTATGGTCTGCAATTTATTCAAAATACCAGCGCTATTTCTTTGTTGTCTCGCCTTGGCTTGGGTTTTTTGTTTCTTATGGCTGGCTACGAGCTCAACCCGCAAGAACTTATTGGAAAACGTGGACGGCATGCAGCGCTTAGCTGGGCAGTTTCTCTTGGGGGTGCACTTATCGTCATCCCCTTGCTTAACTTAGGACTTTCCAAAACCAGTACCATAGCATTTGCTATTGCCCTTACTACCACGGCATACGGCACCCTCATACCCATTATCAATGAGCGTGGCATTGCCCAAACCAGCGTTGGTAAGGTCATAAAATCGTATGGCGCTATGGGTGAGCTGCTACCCGTTGTGATGATGACGCTTGCCCTTACTCCCAACCGCAGTCTGCTGCTCAACGTTGTAGTACTTATCCTCTTTACCGTGATATGTATTGTTATCACAGCCCAAGCAGACCGTGCTCGCCGCATAGGCAGCGCACTTTCTCGTTTCTTGCATGAAAACTCTGAAGCAGCTTCCCAACCTACCGTTCGTGCCATTGTGTTACTCATGGTAAGTCTTTTGTTGCTATCCCAATTCTTTGCACTCGATGCAGTTTTGGGAGCGTTTGCAGCTGGTTTTATTTTGCGCGGCATTGTTCCCGAAGATCACTCCATTACCACCCGCATTCAAACCATTGGCAACGGATTTTTTGTACCAATCTTCTTTGTCATTTCTGGCATTACCATTAACCCGGCTGCTATCATGAACAACCCGCAGCTCTTGTTCTTGTATATGTTTTTGCTGCTTATGGTGCGTGGACTGGTAATGGGCATCTCACTTACCCTCTTTCCAGAAACACGCGCGCTCTCTATTGGAGAGAAGTTCTCGGCATCGCTGTATTGCACCATGGCGCTTCCGCTTATCGTGGCACTCACCGAGTCCGCCGTCTCTTCAAACGCCATGACAGAAAGTATGGCTTCTGTACTAGTAGCTGCTGGTGCCCTTACCGTTTTAGTTATTCCACTCATTACTTCTGTTACCACAACCGTATTGGCCGCCAAGCCCATAGCGTCCATTCAAAAGGTTATCGAGCACCCCAGTGAGGCAGCACAGGTTTTGCACGAGCGCCAGGCTGCCATACGGGTGGAGCGCCGTCACTTTATGGAGGAGCGCTTGCGTGAGAAGCGCCGAGGGAGGCGTTTCTCGTCCACCGAATACTTGGCCCTTCCTCATCATATGGCTCTTCCCGACAAACAAGGCAGGATATCCCAACCGTTTACCCCAAAGCCCAAAACGCCGGGCGAAATTCACAATGATGAAGAGGAACAAAGCTAGCGGCTTTCATCAGTTATGCGGATAATACGAGTAGCAGCAGTACCTACCCAACCAAGGAGACATCATGATTTACGTAGGCAACTTTAGCTATAACGACAATACCGACGAAACTGATAATTATTGCCTCATTCCTTGCCTGGTTGTAGCCGACACAGTAGACGAAGCCTTGGATAAATTTGCATCTCAGCTCATTTCCCTGCATGAAGAAGGCACCATTGTGTCCGATGCGGACTATATCTACCTTGACTCTTTGGTGGAGCTGAGTGCTGAAGAGAGCAAACCCGTCATGCTGAGCTGGCAAAAGATTGCTGTTACAGAAAACGGCCTTTCCTCTATTTCTTCTGCCCTGCCCGCCTCCGATGAATCTGTTGGCTGTGCCTATACCTTTGTAGACGACGATGACGAGGACTTCCAAACCGAATTTGATGACCCCAACATTGATTTTGCGGATTTGGAAGAAGCTGACGAAGAGCCATTTTTGGATTTTACTCAGATGGATTAGTGCTTACGGTTTGGCAAATACAAACCACGCGAGCGCTGACAGTGTAACAACTCCAACGGCTCCAAGGGCAACTGCAGGCGTTATAGGAAAATCGCTTACAGGAACAAACAAGACTTGCTTATCTGCATCCTCAGCATCTGATGGTGCTGCATCTGCTAAGAGGTCTTGTATGGATGTAGCACTGTCTTCTTGCTGCTCTATGGGTGCTGGCTGAGCCTTGATTGCAGCATTATGTAGCAAGCTAACCATATCCCGTGGTTTGTTGAGCTGTGTACGAGTACCCGGAAAAGCATCTTCTGCTTGTGGATATGTTGACTTGGGCTCGATGGGATCCGTTGGGGATACATCAGGCTTTACGGGATCTGTAGGTTTTGGCGTGGGCTTGCTAGGATTGGTAGGATCCGATGGCCGAGGATCCGGTGGTCGAGAAGCACTCAGTTTTACCAAGAAACCAGACGTATCAAGATGGTACAAATTACCCTCGGGGTCATTGATGAGTGCTAACGGGCTGGTGTTTGCGCCAGCTTGCGCAGACGCCCAGAGCAGTTTGGCCGTATCATCACCCAATTTGTATACGTATACATTGCTGCCCGTTTTATAGCTTTGAGCGTGAGGATCAGCCTGTTTATCTGTATAAACAGTAAAATACGCATACACATCACTGCCCTGCTTAACAAGAAGCGCCGGTGTCGTAAAGCCATCTTGGGGAAGTGGACCTTCAGGAGTACTTGAGACCAGCTTGTCAGCCTCCATGGTACTCAGATCCACAACAGCCAACTGAGTTTCATGAGAAGCTCCAACGCCAGTAGCAACCGCAAGATTGCCGGTAATCGTTGGGGCAGAGGAAGCGTAAGCAAACACGCTCGATGAGAAATCGCTTAGCCCACCGTTCTTCTCGACAGTAGCCTATGTACCTGGCCGTCATATGAGGTATAGACGGCTTCTGTAGCATTCAGCGGTGTGAAATCGCTTGTGATGCCAGAGCCCGTATTGATACAAGACCCTACTACCTCACCCGTTTGCGGATCACAAACACAGATGGTGCCCCAGGTATCTGACCGTAGTATATACGCACCAAACTGAGGGATATCATTGCGATAAAAGCCAGCAGATCCTCCCGAAGAAATGGTCCATGCCAGAGCGCCCGTCTGTGCAAAAACCGCAGCCGACTCTCCACCAATAATCTGGCCAGCATCGTCATAGCAAACAGTACCAAAAGAAATAAGCGTCGTACCCACAAGCTTAATAAGACGCAGGCTCGTAGTTGTATGCGTACCAGAGGCAAACGTATTGGATGAAGTCCACAGCTTTTGTGGCTTGTGCATAGTAGACAAATCTACTGCCTGTACGCGACCATCTTGCAGGGCAATGTAGTAGGTATTGTTTACAAACAGGGGTCGCGCCTGGTGATCAATCACACCATCAAGCTCGAGGGAACTCACAACACGTCCCTCTTTGGACTTTGCGTCCACCACGTTAAGCGTATTGTTTGCAACTACCACCACGTAACCATTGATAAAAAGCGGCTCGCTCAATGCAGCGCCAGCAGGTGCCAGCTGCGTCTTCCACTGCACCGATACTAAAGACGTTGGTGTGGCAGCCTGCACCTCATGGCCGATGCCGTTGTACTGTATGACCTCTTTGGTATCAATCTGACTCAAGAACGGCTGTGCTGTTCCAACGCCACCGGGAGAAGCTGGAGAGGCAGCCCAAGCTACTACCACTAACGTAGGCATAAGTTGGTATGACAAAAGGACAGTTGTGAGTATCCAAGAAAGGCTTAGGAGCTTTACATATGTGTTATATATGTTGCGCAAGGTATAACTCATGCAGTCACAGTCCTCAAACGTTCACATAGCAAAAGATTTTAACGAGGTTTAAAAATAAGGATTATAAATTCCCCTCGTAATATTATTACATTACTATATTTTAGTGAATAGTTTAAAAATACCCAATTTGGGATATACCGCGTTTGCGAGCCAAAGCAAGCTCAACTATTCCTGCAAGTATAAGAGGGATGCTTAAAACCATGCCCATGGTAAGCCAGTTGGTACCCAAAAGGTATCCCAACTGCTCATCGGGCAGGCGCACAAACTCAATAAGGAATCTAAAAACGCCGTACAACAGCAAAAATACTCCCAAAAACGTACCTTGAGGATACGGCTCAAACGCAGCGGCAGCCCGGACTGTGTGACTGCCTGGTTTCTGAGCAGCTGACGTGGGAGCAGTAACAGCAGGCCCATGAACTGCAGATCTCTGCTGCACTTCCCCATGTGTACCACGGTAGGAAAGCACTAACAAAACGATAAACAACACTAAGCCTTCGAGAAGGCCTTCGTAAAGCTGAGAGGGATGGCGTGCTACATCACCCTGCACAAAGATAACGCCCCAGGGTAGATTGGTTGGCTTACCCCAAAGCTCACCGTTGATAAAATTGGCACAGCGTCCAAAAAACAGACCAAGCGGAGCACCAATGACTGCAAGATCAGCCATGGTGCGCACAGACAAACGCATGAACTTACACGCGAGAGCACCACCAATAAGTGCGCCCGCTAAGCCCCCATGAAAACTCATGCCGCCTTCACTGAGCATAAAGATAGAAAGCGGATGAGCCAAATAATAGCCTGCACCGTAAAACAGCACGTAACCAAGTCGGCCGCCCAAGATAACACCAAAGGCAATACCCACAATAAGTGAAAGCAAATCATCCAAGACAAGGCCTAATCCCCAGCGTTTGGCAGTCTTCCACATTACTATGCCAGCACAGACAAATCCCAACAGGTAGGCAATGCCATACCATCTCACACTAAGAGGGCCTACAGAAAAGGCCACAGGATCTAAATGCTGATATATCTCGTTAAGCCACATAGCTACTATTTCACTATCGCCTTACTTACATTTCCGCTTGAACGCGTGTAACACCTGGCACGTGTTCACGCAAAATGCGCTCAATGCCCATGGAAAGCGTCAAAGAACTCATAGGACAACCCGAGCATGCACCGGTAAGACGCAGGGTTACCACACCATCGTCATCTACGCTAACGTATTCCATGTCTCCACCATCCGCTATCAAGCTCGGGCGGATAATCTCGAGAATTTCTTTAAGAAGAATCTCATCCACCTTGACCTTCTCGTTAGAAGAAGTGTCCTGAGTATCCTGCGTGGACTGAATGTCCTGCGTGGACTGAGTGGACTGAGTATCCTGAGTTTGCTGATCCATACGAAACCTCCCCACGTGCCAAGGCACGCCTCATTTATGTTGTAACAGTGGCATTTTACCCAACCAGCGACCGCTCTTACAAACTTACTCAATGCCACTATATAAATGCCCCGAACTGGCTCCACGCTCACGCACAGGAGCCTTAGCTGTACCCTGCGCGGCTGCTATGGCTTGCGTAAGTCGCTTGAGCTGGTGGATACATGCCTGAGGCGATAAAAGCGTCGCATCAATAGCAAGCCGAGAAACCCCCGCATGAATGAGGTCCGCCACCTGCGGAATTGCATCTATGGGCTGCGCGGCATAGATACGTGATCGTGCCTGCAAGTCCGTATGAACAGGCATGATAGCACCTTGGTCATTGCGTATTGCCAACCCGCGCTGACGCAACTCGCAGCGCGCGCAATCGTGGATACAGCGACGTGCTGCCATAAGCACACAATGCTGTGCGGTCATAACGCGCGGACGACCATACACAACAAAGCCGACGGGTGTCGTTGCTGCTGGGGCTAGCTGCGCAATCTGAGCAAGTGTCAGTTCGGGAGAAAGCCAAAAGCCCTGTGCTCCCGCCGCCTCTAAGGCATGAATGCATGCACGATTATGCACGGGAATACACGAGCGGACCTCTGCCGCCGCTCCTTGTTGCTTTGCCAGCACCAGCTCGCTGACATTGCCCACAGCAACGGTAGTTCCCGCGTAAATGAACGGATCGATACGACTGTGATCAATCTCACGGCAAACCTCATCCAGCACAGGAATGCACGGTTGAGGAAAGTCTGCCGCAGCAAGTTCATCTCCAGGAACATACACACGCACCGCCCCAAATGCAAGAGCTGCACGAGCAACCTCGGGTGTTGTTGCAAGTACACATAGCTGTGGCACCTGCGGCGCTGTAATTGCTAGCTCAGATGCAGGCGCACCCGTCCGTACAGGTGTTGGCATTTGCACCAACGTATCCGTACAAACAGGCTCAAGCTGGTCTTGTGTAGGCGCACAAGCCAACTCATTCTTACGGCTATGCCAGGGCTCAAGAATTGCCGCAATCAAGTTTTGTGCCGCTTGAGCACGGACGGCGTGCACGGCCGAGAAGCTCATGCCACAACCTTCGTCCAGATCAACAACAATGTCCTGTGCAACAAAGGGCGTGGAACCCATGCGTCCTACATGCTGCACCAAATCTTCTTTACATACCGCACGTGTCCGGGCTGCCTCAACTACAAAGCCTTCTGCCCGTGCCGTTACCAGCCCATCAGCAGTGGTCATGGTTACGGTAAACGGCTTACCAATATGGCAGCTTACCTGCACCTGCACTAAACGCCTGCGCACGATATCAAGAGAGGCTACACGCGCTGCAGCATCCAACGCAGCCTGACTTCTGATAACCCGCACAGGGCAGTCTGCCGGCATGGGACGAGCAGCAATGCACTCGATTTTCTCGCCAGGCAGCGCATCCGCTGCAACATGAGACGTAAGGAATTGAGAAGGGTCATATTGGGGGCGAAACTCCAATAAATCACCCTTTCCTACCGGCTCATCAAGCTGAACTATCAGCTGGGCACGCGTGGTGGTACGCTTGCGCTCTCTACCACCATTGGCACCGCGGGATGTTGTTACCACATCGGGTAAACGCCGAGAAGAAATAACTCGCCCCACCAGCTGTCCGCGATTGTTAGAGCGCTCATAGCTCATCATCTCGTCACCGGCCGTGCCGTGTAAATACGCATTGGTAAAGTCACGATTAAATGAGCGCAGCAAAAGGCGCTTGCGGGCCTGACTATCTGTCAAAGCCACAGGGCGACCCGCGGCACTATCATCCAACTGAGCACGATATGCAGAAATGACAGAGTATACATAGTCGGGCGCCTTCATGCGTCCCTCTACTTTAAGCGAGCCGGCACCAGCATCCATCAGGGCATTGAGATCAGTAAAGGAACAAGCATCCTTGGGGCAAAGCGGACGAGTACGGCCCTGTGCTTCTAGTGAGTTGCCCTTCTCGTCAATAAGGTCATAGAGCAAACGACAAGGCTGGGCACACATACCACGATTTGCCGATCGGCCACCAGACATGGAAGACATCATGCAAACGCCCGAGTAGCAATAGCACAGCGCTCCATGACCAAAGACTTCCGTCTCTACACCGGTAGCGGAAATAGTTTTAATCTCTGGCAGCGAAAGCTCACGAGAAAGCGTTACCCGATGAGCACCCAGCTGATTACACCAGCGCGTTGCTCGGGCATCATGGACGTTTGCCTGTGTAGAAATATGGCATTCAATCTGAGGCCAGCACTTGTGCACTTCTGCTAGCAAGCCCCAGTCTTGGATGATAAACGCGTCTGCCCCCAGCGTATAGGCACGAAAAATGAGTTCCGAAGCCGCGGCCATCTCGGACGACTGGATAACAATGTTGATGGCCACATACACGCGCACACCCGCCACATGGGCTTCATCGCAGGCAGCAGCAAAGGAGGCATCATCAAAGTTTGTAGCGCCACGGCGCGCATTAAAGTCATTGCCCAAAGCACAATAAATGGCATCAGCTCCCGCTGCAAGGGCAGCACGAAATGCCTCGGGGCTGCCAGCGGGCGCCAACAGCTCCGGCATGGTGCGATTACGTCTGTGTGTCATACCCTACTTCTTGCCTAGTGCGGCACGTCCCAAAGATTTAAGAACTTCTCGGCGAGCAGTGCCAAAAGGAGCAATGGGATCTACCAGTTTGCGCAGACCGCTATCGGGAGACACCACCTTATCGTGTATGGGCATGTGTGCGACGTCCTGCGCAGGAACGAACGAGGAAATCATTTGAGAAATGAGCTCCT
Organism: Atopobium minutum 10063974; assembly: GCF_000364325.1. Lineage (NCBI taxonomy): Bacteria > Bacillati > Actinomycetota > Coriobacteriia > Coriobacteriales > Atopobiaceae > Atopobium > Atopobium minutum. The sequence continues at coordinate 666,489 of NZ_KB822533.1, read as the reverse complement.
CATAAAATGGCATAGCCCGTGCATAACGCCAGTATTCGGTAGCAAAGTCGCAGCGCGTATTAACCCAGGGCTTTTCCCAACCGGCATAGTGGATGATCTTGGGATTAGCGCGTGAGGCGTTGTACGCATCAAACGATGCACTGGGTGCAAAACGGAAAACGGAAGCTACACGGCCACCGCAATCATGCATTACGTTCCAATCAAAGGGAAGATAGGTTACGCGGCCCTGGCATTCCACGTTAAGAATATCTTGATCATCGTAGATATAGTCTGCCTCAGAAACAATGTCCATCCACTCGGTCACCGTATGGAGCTTACGCATCTGAGCAGTGTTAAGCACAAGCACTCCAGCCTGGAAGTAGGCATACGGATCTGAAAGACCCAGATCCGACACGGTATACTTCATGCGCTTGCCATCATTCATGTTGAGGTTGCCCAGGTAGTCCACATCATGTGCAGCAGCAAGCAGGGTGTCGCCCAGCTCTGTATCAAACAGCTCGGACACATCGCCGCGCACAATAAGGTCAGAGTCCAGATACAGGACCTTATCGTAAAACGACAAAATCTCTTGCACGAGGAAGCGATAGTACGTTTCCAGTGAAATATGCTCGTTGTTGGTGGACAGATTATAGCCACGGATCATGCGCGAGACGTTATAAAAACGCACGGATGCATTACCAAAGCTTGCCACCATCTCTTTGATGGCATCTCGGCGAGCACCATCAATATTACGCTCCAGCACGACAATGTCATAAAAATTGGAGGGATTAGCATTGCGCAACATAGAAAACATGGTGGTACTCAGCATGGGCACATAGTTATTGTCCGAGGCAAAGACCACAGGTACAACCTTTTTACCCACAGCATCGGGGCAGACGTCCACGATAGGTTGCAGGTCAAAAGACACATCCGGCTGCTCAAAGTGAACACACTGCAGCTGTTTTGTCTTCCAACCAGCGTTGGTACGCAGTGCGTGCTTGTAGTAAATGTTAAAGAGACGCTCTGCTAGATGCCCGGGCGTACGCAACGCTTCTTTGCTGTAGTGCTCCATATGGGCTTCCTGGCAGTACTGCTCCAAAAGGGGAAATACCCATGCGCAGTAATCCGCAAAAATCTGTCCGCGCATGATATACATGTTGCAAAAACAGCTCTCGTGACCCGTAAAGAAGGCTTGTGCATCCTCCAGATAATCAGGCTGCTGCTCACCAATGATACTCACCAAAAGCTCTATATCCTCGATATGCAGCAAAGGGGCGGCCTTATACTGCTCATACGGCGTGGCATAGCTGCCGGGCATGTGACGCAAGTTATGGAACTTGGTAGTGAGTACGTCATACCCCTCAATACAAGCGTGAGCGCTTTGAGAATCCAAACCATATTTAGCAATGGCATTGGCATCAATAAAGCTATCCATGACCTCGCCAAACTCGTTTTCCTCATACTCAGTTTCTGAGAAATTAAAGTAGCGACGATAATGACAAAAGCCCACGTAGTCTGCCATGGCATGCTTCCATGCCCAGTACTGAACCGTCATCTCACAGTACAGCGGATTCTGGGCGCTGATATTATCGCCCTCATCATCATGGAAGGCATCCGCAAAACGCGTGGCTGGATTCTTGAGAAGATCTCCTACCTGCACCGGCTGGAACACAGCAGACTCAGGCAGATCCACCTGTTTGTGGGTGGTAACAAAAATGCGCAGATCTTGAGCCTCATACTCCTGCCTTTTGAGCATACCGCAAAGCTGATTCATATGGCTCTGAGCTATTTGTCGCATGGGTTTCAAACGCTGTAAAACCTCTGCACTGGTAGTGGTCACATGCATGGACTGCACTGCCTGCTCATATAGATAAAGACGGTCGTTGTCCTGTGGCAAAATTCCCTTTGCAACAAAATGGTATGCGCGGTCGCGCACAAAACGCCACAACTCTACAGAAGCGTTACCGACGCCGCAAACCTTTGCAAATGCATTGGCTGCACTGAGCACATCTTCATCTGCCACGCGCTCTGCCAGCGAGTTTCCTAAAGATTCCAGTAGTTTGGCGGTTACGTCAGCAGCAAGACAAGAAAGTGTAGCATCGGATTGCGTTTGTGCATACGCGTCGATCGCTGTATAGCACTTGTAAACCTGCTGTGCCTCTTTCTCAAACACCGAAGCACTCATTGTATGAACATTCGTAACGCCAATGCCCATGTGATACAAGTAACCAGGGATAGATACTGTTGTCTCCCCCTGTGAAAGGTTTGCGACTACAAAAAACTCGTAGGCATCTTCTGCGCGCTCAAGACGCTCTGCGGTCATGCAAGCAAAGGCATTGCGGACAAGCTTGGTTTGAAATACTCGATGCGTCATATGCCAGGGATAAACAAACTCATTGCTTGCGCTAAATACGTTAGCGAGAAGTTCTTCTCTTGTTACCTCCGCACAAGCAAAGTTTGACCACCGCTCAAAACCAGTAGCGGCAGAGCTATCCATACCATCGTCTGCCTGGACTTTAAGGCCAAAACGAAGAATATCTTTCTGAGAAAGACGCAGTTCGTTAACAAGATTTTCTAAAACGTTAGCATCTGTTAGCTCGTCATCACCATCAATAAAAATGAGGTAATCGCCCTTTGCGGCTGCAACACCAGACTTACGTGCAAGATGTAAGCCACGATTTTCCTCATGGCGCACCACTACAAAACGACTATCACCATATGCAACCTTATCAATCTCTTGTGCAGTGGCATCAGTGCTCGCATCATCTACAACGATGACCTCAAAGTCATTCAATGTCTGATTTTTAATGCTGTTTAAGCAACGACCAATATACTTCTCAATGTTATAGGCAGGTACTACACAAGAGATCAGTGCCATAGTTATAACTCCAAACACGTATTTTTATTACTCGCTAGTGTAGCGTATTGGCAGGAACTTCCATGGTCGCTAGATGAGTTTTCTATAAACGAAGCAAGAAGCAAAAGCTTACTGTTGTGTTTGATGCGACCGAGACTGGTGCACAGAGCTGGTACGGATGTCAGCTGCCGGCTGCCGTCCAAACAACCAATCAGCTCCTACCTAAGCGCTTAGCTAGTACCCTAGCTATTACTTTTTTTGATATGTCGGACCATTATTAGTATTAATAATGGTCCGACGGGTCTAGGACACAACAGGCCCTAGCGAAAGTCATACAAAAAATGCCTGCCTCAGAGTTACACAACTCCAAGACAGGCACCAAAAGCAAACGGTAAAGTGTACAAGAGCTACGAACAAGGCACGCTGAAAAAACGCAGCTCAACGTAGCACGGCGCAGTGTAACCTAACCGCAGCTCAACGTAGCACGGCGCAGTGTAACCTAACCGCAGGTCAACGCAGCACAGCTCAGCACAGTGAACTTAAACCAAGCGAGCCCAACGGCGCTTACCAGCCTGAATAGTGGTTCCTGCAGAGAAGAGCTCGGGGGCTACGTTATAGCAATGCGGCGCAACGGACTCACCGTTAATCTTAACGCCACCACCATCAATCAGACGGCGTGCCTCACCTGCAGTCTTTGCAATCTGCACGTCCACCATAAGCTTGGCAAGGTACACCATACCTTCGTCGTTTGTCTCAACCGTACTAAGGGCAAACTCGGCGATATTCTCGGGAATCTCATTACGCTTAAAGGTTGCATCAAAAGCGGCTTGTGCTGCCTCACCAGCACCCGCACCGTGATACAGATCGCAGATATTACGTGCAAGCATGCGCTTAAGGGCATAGGGATCAGCACTGCCATCGGCAAACTGTGCATCGATCTTCTCGGCCTCATCCACAGAAAGCGTAGAGCACAGGCGGAAGTACATGGGGATGAGCTCATCTGCAATGGACATGAGCTTGCCATACATATCGTCCGCAGGATCGGTAAGGCCAACATAGTTTTTGTAGCTCTTGGACATCTTTTTGCTGCCATCTAGACCAACAAGCAGCGGCATGGTCAGAGCAACCTGCGGCTCCATGCCCTGAGCACGCATGAGATCGCGGCCGGCAAGCAGGTTAAAGATCTGATCATTGCCGCCCATCTCTACATCTGCATTAATCACTACGGAATCATACGCCTGCAGCACAGGGTAAATGAACTCATGCAAAGAAATGGACATGCCATTGGTATAGCGATTGTGGAAGTCCTCGCGCTCCAAAATACGGGCAACGTTAAACTGACTCATAAGGCCCAACATGTCAGAAAGCTGCATGGGCTTGAGCCATTCGCCGTTGTACACAATAGTGGTTTTTTCTGGGTCCAACACCTTCATAGCCTGAGCAACGTAGGTTTTAGCATTTTCTTCTACCTGCTGCTCAGTCAGAGGAGGACGAGTGGAGTCACGACCCGAGGGATCACCAATCAAAGCGGTGCCATTACCAATAATGAGCGTTACTTTGTGGCCCAAATCTTGGAACTGACGCATTTTGCGCAGGGGAACTGCATGCCCCAAATGCAGGTCAGGACTGGTTGGATCTACGCCAAGCTTAATATTGAGTGCGCAGCCCTTCTCGAGCTTCTTTTTGAGTTCATCCAAGGGAACAATCTGCATGGTTCCAGACGTAATTATTTTGAGTTGCTCATCAACAGAAAGCACTGCTCTACCCTCCATGGGTTGTATGACGTACCGTACAAAAAGACGCGCGAGAAACCCACGCGCCCAAACCTTATTTTTTAGGATAGCGCACAAGAACAAATCAAGCGCTCACAACAGACACGATTAAATAAAACCGTAATTAGTAACCGTAATTAGCGAGAAGCCTTCTTGACCTGTGATGGATACGGAGAATACCCGATAATTGACTTTTTCCCATACCACTGCGCCAAGCGATAATTGATGTAGTTGTCCATGGTATCCCGGATATCACCCATCAGCAAAACGTGAGGAACATTTTGATAGAAAGGCACCTTTAGTTCTTGTTCGTGCGAGGTTTCAATCAAATAGATGCGATGAGATACTTGCTTGTCATATGCCTGTGCCTGGCCGGTAACCACGGAATGCAAAGCGGACAAACTTGACAGCTTTTCTCGATACCCATCGTCTAGGTAGATAGCGCCTAAGCTTACTGCAAAAATAAGCCCTATAGCTGCACAGATGCTGCTCGCCTTTTGTGCCGAGAAAGGCAAGTGCGGGCTTGGGCTTGCGTGTTGAGGATCTCCGTGCCCAAAAGCTACGTTGCCAGAACGGCTGTCCACATCCTGCACGGCAACAGCGAGATCATGTACGGCGACAACATCCCGCACCGCGGCGGCACTGCCCGGCACGGCAGCTTCTTCAGTGAGACGCCTATGCACTACCCAGCCCGTCCACCAGATAAGATTTATAACTCCCAGCACAACCATAAGATCAAAGCGACAATTTTGCACGCGACCAGGACCTGCGGTGCCCATAGAATAAAACGTAGGGGTAAAACTGGAAACAAACAGTGCTACACTTGCTATGCTTACCAACCCTGGATAGCTAAAGCTCCATGTTTTTGCAGCGCCACTATGGTGTAACACATACACCACTAGTGGGAGTAAAAATAGCAGCATAAGCAGTACAAACCCGCTCGACCACTCCGTGAGATACCTCAGCCCTGCAACCACAGACTGCACAAGCGTGTCCACTACCCCCAGCTTGGTATCGGGAAATTGCGTTTGCTGACGCACGTCGTTGCCCGGCGCAGAAAAACTCACAAGGGCACCAAGCACCAGCGCAATGGTAGGAATTGCTATACAAGCCACCTTGCTACTGCGCTTTACCACTGCCACCAAAGTTGCAATGATTCCCACTTCAAGCGCCACAAGCAGTGTGACAAAGTTACCGCCGGCAACAAAGAGCGCCAAGAGCGTTGCAACAAAAACCCGCACAGCAAGCACCCAGGGTTTATCGACAGCCATAGTTCGGATAACAAACCCAATAAGCAAAAGCAGCAATGCATGATAGCCCGTGTAGTACAAAGCGCTGTTGTACCAAAAGATGCCCTCTACCGGGCTTGGTTGCAGCAATATCTGTATGATAAGCACTGCCGATGCCACACTTAACCAGGCATAACTGTGATCGGACAAACACAGCTGCATGCCGGCATGTACAAAATAAAACGTACACCCAACCAGCAAAGCAAGAACAAGCCAGGCGCTCACTATGTAAGCACTTTCCGAGAAAACCCCTGGCTGGATTGCCATTAAAAAAATAGCAGAATAGGTACCCTGCCAATCAAACCACGCAACCACAACCTGTCTTAAGGCTTCTGCCAGCGCTGCCCCCACGTTGCCGCCCGATTGCTGCAAGGCAAGATGGGCCCATACGCCGTAGTGCCAGTCATCCGCATACGAATGATTAAAAAGAGAAATGACAAGCAGGGGAAGCAGCACTATACACAGCATACCGATGCTTCCTACACCCAAGGCGAGAAAATCTGCGCGCTTTGTCACAGAGTGCACACCACGATCAGCTACCTGTTGGTGTTGTGTCTCCACACCTGCTCCTTTACCTGCTTTGCCTCTCTACGTTTTACCATATCCTCTTATAGACCATAGCTGGAGCAAGCATTCTGAGTGTGATACGCCTGTGGAATTCACAGTAAAATGCTAGGTAACACAAATACATTTTCTATTGACGCTCACTTTATGGGGCAAGATAGTTCACAATTAAGAGTTACTTACGTTCGCATCCTGTCATAAAGGCAGACAGACTATCTTCCAATGGGCGAACAAGAGGAGGGTTTTAATGGGTGTTCGCACACGGAGAGCTCATAGGCATGCTCAAACTCATGCTTTTGGCTTTGGTGTACTTGGCGTCTTTGGTTTTATTGGACTGTTGGGTATTGCACTCATGGTCTCCTTAGGTTCGCTTATGGCCTTTTGGCTAACTGACCTGCCAGATTACAAATCTGCAGATGCCTACTTGGTTGCAGAACCAACCACCGTATATGACGTCAAGGGCAATGTTATTGCCAACTTTTACCTACAAAACCGTAAAAGTGTAACCATGGAAGACGTCTCCCCCTACGTTCTTAAAGGTACCGTAGATACCGAGGACCTTCGTTTTTACAAGCACAACGGCGTGGACCCCTATGGCATTATGCGCGCGATATTTTCTAATGCCTCTGGTGGATCAGAAGGTGCATCCACCATTACGCAGCAGCTCGTTCGCAACACTGTTTTGTCGGACGAACAGTTTGATAAGACTATCAAGCGTAAAGTACGTGAGGCCTACATTGCTGTAGAGATGGAAAAGACCTACACCAAAGATCAGATTCTTATGATGTACCTCAATACCATTTACTATGGCCAGGGAGCCTACGGTATTGAGGCTGCCTCTATTACGTACTTTAACAAGCACGCTAATGAGCTAACGCTTGCAGAAGCAGCAACTCTTGTGGGTATTCCCAACTCCCCTACTGCCTACGACCCTACGGTTAACCCCAATGACTCCAAAGCCCGTCGCAACCTCGTTCTTAAGCGTATGCTCAAGCAGGGCGACATTACGCAAGAAGAGTATGACGCAGCTTCTCAGGAAGACATCGTACTTAACCGTGGTCAGTCTGTAACCAGCGAGAAGGGCAAGTACCCATACTTTACCAGCTATATTGCATCGCTGTTATCCGAGGATTTTGATGCTAAGACCATCTATCAGGGTGGTATGAAGGTATACACCACGCTCGATCCAGACAAGCAGGAAGCTGCCGAGAAGGCCGTCCAGGCACAGCTTGATTCCATTGGTAATAAAGAGCTGGAAAGCGCTTTGGTGGCCATCAACAACAAGAATGGCTACATTGATGCCATGGTAGGTGGACGTGACTATGACACCAACCAATTTAACCTGGCAACACAGGCTCGCCGTCAACCGGGCTCCAGCTTTAAGGCCTTTACGTTAGCTGCAGCTATTTCCCAGGGACTTAATCCTCAAACCTACCTTAACTGCAACTCACCCATCCAGGTAACGCCTACGTGGCGCGTTCAAAACTATGGCAATACCAACTATGGCACCATCTCTTTTGCACGCGCAACAGAGATTTCTTCCAACACGGGCTATGTACAAGTTGCGCAGGCTATTGGTGGCTCTGCTATTTCTAGTACCGCAAAGAGTATGGGTATTGGAGTAGACATTCCCTCGTACGCATCTATTACTTTGGGTACCATTGGTGTTCCACCCATACAGATGGCAGAGGCCTATTCCACCTTGGCTAACAACGGCATTCACCGTAATGCGGTTGCCATTACTAAGATTGAGGACCGCAACAATAACACGGTATATGAGCATAAGGAGCAAAGCTCTCAAGCCATTTCTGGTGAAGTAGCCTATGCAACCACACAGGTACTGCAAGGTGTTGTTTCCAACGGTACCGCTACGGCTGTACGCAGCTATGCTCCCCATGTTAACCAGCCTATTGCTGGTAAAACGGGTACTACAGAAAACGCTCGCGACCTGTGGTTTGTAGGCTATACGCCTCAAACTACCGTTGCCGTTTGGACTGGCTTTAGAGAAGAAAAGACCATCTATGTGCATGGCTCTGCTGGCCACCCCTCCAACACCTCCTGTCCCATTCTTGGTAGGTATTTGGAAATGACCTTAGCAGGTGCCGAGCGCCAGGAATTTACTTCTAGCCCTGCACCAACCTACAAACCCGCTAGTTCATGGCCGTTTGCTAAGTATCAAAAGCCAGAAACTCTTGCACAAACACTGGAAGACAACTCTCAAACAGAGGAAGAGACAGATCAGCAAGACACGGATGATACCGAACCCACCACCTCTACCGCTCCTGATTCCAATTCTTCTGATGAGGCCGCTGGGGACGAGTAATACACCTCTGCATACACAAGCAAATCCCTCATCCTGTACCTACAGGGTGAGGGATTTTTATAACCGATAAGCAATCAATTACGCATACAGCTCATATCCGCACGCTGTAACATGCACTGAATTCTAAGCTGCAGCTACACTGGGTCTTAAGCCGCAGTTTAAGCATTGCGCAGCTTATTTACCAATACCTCAAAATCAGCACCGGTCTTTGCGGCATCGGTAACCACCAAGATGGTGTCATTGCCTGCCAGAGAACCAACAACAGTAGGAAGATCTGCTGCGTCAATAGCGGCGGCAATACCAGGGGCAGTACCTGGCTGGGCTTTAATCAAAACCTGGTTATCTACGCGACGAACACTCTGTACCAGCTCAGACACCATACGCTGAAGATGCAGGTCCTCTGCAAGAACGTAAATCCCCTCAGGGAGCTTCCGCAAACCCATATCTGCAATGTCACGCGAGACGGTTGCTTGCGTGCAGTTATAGCCGTCATCCATAAGCTCCTGCACAAGGGCACGTTGCGTACGGATGGACTTGCTTCGGACAATGTCGCGAATAGCATCTTGCCTGCTGTTGCGCTTTTTAACCATGAACGACAACTCCTTATTGAAACAGCTTAATTATTGGATAATCAAGCTTGATCACTATTCCGTAGTCATGTATCTTTTAACGCATAAAACACTAGCAAAGATGTATGCAAATGCAAGAAATAATTCTATGAAAGCGCACGATTTATACCCTGAATTGACATATATTTCATTTTTATTGCATTAAGCATGCAGAAATATACTCTGAAATGGCAAAACCCCAAATTGTCCTCCAAAGTATACGCGAATAAACGTTGCAAGAAGCCAACAAGCCATAATTGCAAGAATATATGCATAACGCTTATTGAGGGACTTTTCTTTCATAACGGCAACAGGTAATTGCAGTACAACAAAGGGGGCAAAATAACGAGCAATGCGCTCAAAAATAAAGGGCATATACAGACCAGCAACTGCAGATGCACAACCTAAAACACTCAGGAGCAGCAACGCGTTATCCCAGCGTGAAAGCTTCTGTTTTCCTCTTAATTGCCAAAGCATAAAGGCAAGACAGATGCTCATCACAATAATGCTGTCCCAATGAGGAGAAACAGCTGCATACCCTGTAGCGCTATCGGATAAGTAATATGCATACCGAGTGGCGGCAAGCAAGATTTTACTGACATTTTTAGCTACATAGCCCACCGCCAACAGCACAGCCAACAAAACCACAGCTCGCCGAGCGTTAAGCTTCAAGAAATACAAGGGCCACACCAGCAAAAAGATAAGAGCACTTGCGTGAAACGATGCGGCTACGACAACCCAAACCGTATACCGAGCGAAGTATCCAAGCGCACGGTAGGGTTGTTCTAACGCATTGTTTTTATCGGTAGCAGCGCTTTGCTCCGTACAGGCATGCTGGACAAATGCCGATGGATCAATCCATTCCAGGGCGTTAAAGATACATGCCAAGGCCATCCATTGGCGAATGATGTTGTAGGTCTCAAAGTAAAAGCCTGCGACAAAAAAGAGAGCAAGGGTAAAGGTAGGATGAATAGAAAGTCGTTTGCAGGCGCGCAGCATAAGCAGATAAATAAAGGCGGAACTCACAGCAAATAACAACTGGGGCGATGTGCTGATACTCCACAAGACACGTATAAGCAAAACAAAACCAATGTCCATACCCTGTGGAATAGAACCTCCAGAGCCATAGATGGTATATAGCTCGGAATAGCCCTGGAAGCGAGAATAATCAACGCCAATATCAAGACGGACGGCTGCAGGAAGCCACATAAGCACAAACGCGACTGCCCACAAGAGCTGCTGCTGACGCTTGGTACACCGCACTGTTTGTGCATACCAAATAAAAGCACAGCTCAGAAATGCAAGAGAGGCGTATATCAGCATTTGTCTTGCTCCTTGGGTTTATGAACATACAGAGCAATTGCCGCAAACAACGCCGCGCCGGCAAGGCTAAAGCTAACAACCCATGCACAAAAGACAGGTGCCAAAATGGTAGCAGCATCTAAGGAAGTCACGCTTTGTGCTTGCTGTGCTACTAAGGTATACGTTCCATCGCTTGATGCATAGGCATGTTCAAAGAATTGAGTTGCCTTATCCGCCAGCTGCTGCTGAGTAAACCTTTGCTGCTCTGAGGAATTGGCACCGATAAGGGCATAGATACAGCCATCATGTTTGGAATACAGATACATCCATGCAGCACTCTGTTCCATCCAAGCCTGCTTAAACTGTTTTTGTGCACGTAAAGTGACAAAGTTACGCGCTACTTCTCGAGGACTTACCCTGTATGAAGGAGCAGCCTGTACCTCATAGGTACACAACTCAAATGATTTACCTGAAGGCAGCGGCACTCCACCCACATACCAAGCTGCAACACCACCAATGAGTGCACCCACCAGCGCGCCAAGAACTACGCTATAAAGATGCTGACGTATGTACTCAAAAAATTGCATAGCTAAGGCCTTCGCGGTAGCTTATTCACTGGTAGCTGCGTCAGCCTTATCGCCAGCTACATCAGCTTCATGAGAAGCACCTGCATCCAACCAGACTTTACGAGACACAAAGTTCCACACCATAACAAGACCTGTGGCAACTACCTTTACTCCTACATAGTAAGGACCATGTGCATAGTCGATGCCTACAGCACCAAAAGCAAGCTCACCCAGCCACATGATAAGCGAATTAAGAAGCAAGCCTATAACGGAGAGCACAAAGAAGATGATAAACTCGCGTGTTTTAGAGAGATCTTCTCGGTGAGTAAATACATACCGCATAGATGCAAGGTAGTTAAAAATTGCAGACAGAGTAAAGGAGATAGCGGAGGCAAGAATGGGGTTCATGCCCAGCCATTCATGTAAAGCAATCAGAACGGCAAAGTCCACAAAGGTGGCCAGAACGCCCACAACGCCAAACTTTACAATCTGTGCCAACAATTTATTCATACCTAAAGTACCTTCTGTCGTTTTATATGAAGCCAATATCATAATACACGTGCGCTTATGGCGAATCCGCGCTATATTAAAGCTATATTAAGTATCAATAAAGCATGTAAACCCGCATGCAGCCTGGTTGGTTAAACAAAGGAGCCCTATGCCGTACTCACAACAACCTCGCTCATCAAGGCCAGCGTCTTCACAGCGAGCTCGTCAAGCACGCACATCACAACGTCAGCGCAGGCAATCAGTTAGTGTTTCTGGCGCGGGCCGTCCGCCACGCAATGATGGTTCGGGCGAATATTCCTTGCGCGGACAGCGGGTTAATCTAAACAGGCGCAGCATTCTGAGTGGCTACAACCCGCGCGCACTTGCGGTTCTTGCGGCGGGCATTATCATCCTAATTTTGCTTATCGTAGGCATCACAAGCTGTGTACGCGGCTGTACTGCCCCTAAAAAAGAAACCGTGGAAGCCACTCAAAATGAAAATGGTATTGCCACGGGAATTTCTGCGGAGCTCAGCAAGAGCTTGGAAACCCAACTTGCTACCGGCGACAACTGGAAAACCATTGCTAAAAATGCCGATAAGTACAGCAATGAGCGCACTATAGAACTGGCGCTAGAAGATCCGGCAGCAGTAGACTTTGTCGCCAAAGTCCCCACAGCTTCCAAGGAGGCTCAGACCTACTCCGATACGGTTACCCAAAACACGGTTCCCCTGCTGTATAGCTATGACACACGCTGGGGATTTGTAGACTATGCAGGCGCTCCTTTGGGAGTAACCGGTTCTGGTCCTACGGCTCTTGCTATGGCGTACATGTCTTTAACCGGCAAGAATGACCAGACCCCCGCAACCATCGCTAAGCTTGCCACAGATAATAACTATGCCACTGGCGATGCCTTTACTGACCTCAGCTTCTTTAGCGATAAGGCCAAGGATTTGGGTCTATCTGCAGAATCCGTAGATGCGTCTATGGAAGAGATTACGGGATCCCTTAAGAACAACCATCCTATTATTGTTTTGGCAAACGATAATACCTTTACCAAGCACCAGCACTACGTAGTACTGGCAAGCCTTAATACCGACGGCACCGTAAATGTATACGACCCCACCAACAGCCTTGTGAGCACTCGTCCATGGGCAGCACAAACCATCTTGGGATACACATCCAGCAAAATGATGGTTATGCATGCCGCCTCACAGGATTCGCAGGATGCGCAAGGTTCAAAGGATTCAAAAGACTCGCAAGAAGGCTCCAATACATCCAAGAGTTCTAGTGGCTCAAATATCAGCTCTACGAGTTCAAAGGACAGCAAGAGCAACGCTTCTAACTAACTAAGCTAGCTCTTAGCGGGCTTATAGCAAAAGCCCCACCCTCATACCTGAGAGTGGGGCTGTTTCATAACGAAAGTTGCCTTGACCTTATGGCATGGCCTCAGTCTTATAACAAAACTAAGCCTTACGACAAGAGCTTCTCGGCAGCCTGCTGCAAAGCAGCGCGAACCGCCTCAGACTCTGCACGTGTAGCTCCCTTTGAGAACAAGTAGGCCTTTACCTTAGGCTCGGTACCGGAAGGACGGAAGATCACCTTATTATTGCCCTCAAGTGCAAACTCAATAACATTGGAGGTAGGCAGCGTCTGAGCTGCTTCTTTTTGCAGACCAGAAACGCGAGGCATTTGAGGACCGGTTGCAAAATCTGTCGTAGCAAGCACCTTATAACCAGCAATTTCTGCGGGAGGATTGGCGCGCAAATCATCCATAATCTGCGCCATATGCTCGGCACCTGCTGCACCAGGGAAGCTAGCATTTACCGTGCCATTGAGGTAGTAGCCATACTTTTGATACAGCGCTTCCATAGCCTCATACAGATCCATGCCCTTTGAGGCATAGTCAGATGCCATTTCTACACACAACATGGTTGCGACAATAGCGTCCTTATCGCGAGCGTGTGTGCCAACCAAATAGCCGTAAGACTCCTCAAAGCCCATCAAGAAACGCTGAGACTCCCCTGCCGCGGTAAGCAGATCAATTTGCTCACCAACATACTTGAAGCCTGTAAGAACACGACGCAACTCAAAGCCCTTATCGACAGCCAAGGCATCACACATGGAGCTGGAAACAATGGTGGTAACCGCTACCTTGGACGATACGTCCTCCCCATTGTGCTGAGCCATGGTTGAGAGCCAATCCATGAGCAAAACGCCCATCTCATTGCCAGAAAGAAGCTTGTACTCCCCCTTATGAGGGATGGCGGTACCCATACGATCTGCATCGGGATCAGTTGCTACCAAGAGCTGAGGCTTAACCTCATCTGCCAGTTTAAGACCCAACTCCAACGCCTCACGAAACTCGGGATTGGGGTAAGGGCAGGTGGGGAAATCTCCATCGGGCTGGGACTGCTCGGAAACAACCGTTACGTCATTGACGCCAATCTCGGACAGAATACGGCTTACGCACTCCATGCCCGTACCATTGAGCGGAGTGTACACAACCTTGTAGCCTTCGGATGCCTTAAAGCCCGGAATGGAAACTTGCTTGATAGCGCTGATAAAATCATCGAGCACGTACTCGGGCGTCCACTCGATCAAGCTCTGTTGGAGAGCCTCATCAAAATCCATGCACTTTACAGCGCCAAACAGCGGTGTCTTTGCAATAAAGGCGCTGATCTCATCTGCGGCTTCATTAGCAATCTGGCCGCCGTTTTCATTGTAGACTTTATAGCCGTTGTACTTTGCAGGATTATGGCTTGCAGTAAGCACAATACCAGCACTGGTGCCCAAACGACGCACAGCAAACGAGAGTGCTGGAACAGGCTCAATGCGGGGATACACATACACATGGACGCCATTAGCTGCCAAAACGCCAGCTGCTACACGCTGGAACTCCTCGCCCTTATTGCGAGAATCGCGTGCCAGAGCAACGCTAGGATTGCTGTAATGAGCGTTAAGATAATCTGCCACGCCCTGTGTTGCTTGGGCAACCACGTGTACATTCATGCGATTGGTGCCCACACCAATGACTCCGCGAAGACCGGCCGTACCAAATTCCAAGCTGCGATAAAATGCGTCATACAGCTCATCCGTATCGGCAGCAACAAGGGCCTTAAGCTCATCGAGCAAATCTTGTTCTGTAAGGTTATCCAACCACTGATCAACCGTAGGTTTGATGTTCTGATCCATGAGCGTGTCTCCTTACCAGAGGGTTATAATCATTCCGTTAGCGCATGCGCGCCGTTACATACCTATACAATCGCTGTATACCTATTATTTACATGGTAGCGTATGCACCTTATTTATCAGCGTACTTGTCAGCAGAAGATGTAAATACTCAGATTTATCCGTCTATCGGATACACTTTACTCGGTAAACATAAAACGGGCGAAAGGTGTCCCGATGGAATTTATAGCAACCTGCCCCAAGGGTTTTGAACAGCTCTTAGCTCATGAGCTGAGCGCGCTGGACTGCAAACACGTACGTCCTCTTACGGGTCAGGTAAGTTTTGATGGCATGCTGAGCTGCGCATATCGTGTATGCTTGTGGTCTCGTCTGGCTTCTCGCGTCACGCTTATTCTGGCACGTATAGACGCTGCTGATGCAAACCAACTTTATGAGGGCATCTATGCACTGCCCTGGGAAGAGCACATTCCTACCACGGCAAGCATTGCCGTAAATGCTCATGGCATGAATGAAGAGCTGCGCAATACACAATTTAGTGCCCTGCGTACCAAAGATGCCATTTCTGACCGTATGCTGGCTAAGAAGGCCATTCGTCTTTCTACCGATCCCTCCCATCCTGATTTACGCATTACGCTGCGCCTGCGCAATACAACAGCCATGGTTGGCATTGATCTATCTGGCACTCCCCTCTTTCGGCGTGGCTATGAGATGGGCAAATCTGCTCGTCAACCCCTAGCACCACTGCGCCCCGATTATGCTGCTGCACTGCTAACACAGGCAGGTTGGATGGATGCATGTCGTCACACCAATCCTACCCTGCTGAGCGTATATAGCGGCGCAGGCACCGTTCTTGCAGAAGCTGCTGCTTACGCACTTGATCGTGCTCCTGGTTTGCTACGTAACCGCTGGGGCTTTAAGGGCTGGCTGGGTCACGATGCCAAAGTATGGACACAGCTGCTAGAAGAAGCAGATGCCCGTGCTCAAAAGGGTGCAGCAACCAGCTTTACACTGATTGGCGCCGATGATCGCTCTGGTTGGGAATCTGCTGCCCGGCAGACCATGCGCGCTGCAGGTATTTCATATATGCCTCAGCTCATAAGCTGTACTGCACTCACACAAACAGCTGCCGCGCTGAGCAATCCAAGTGTTTGTGTCTGCGACCTCAGTTTTTTCTCGGCAGATAGCTTAGTGGTGGAAGCACGCGCCCTCAGCAGTGTGCGCAGTGCTGTTGCGGCACTTCCCGATGAGGTTTCGCTCAGCGCAATAGATAGCAGTGCAACACTGGATGCTGCACTGGGAATGGAAGCTACACAGCAGCTTGCTCTTTTACTGGGACAAGACAGTGCCTCTTTGCGCACCTATAACCTCAAGCAGCGTACACAAACCCCGCCGCTGGTCAGCTATGGTGACAACAAGCAGGTAGCTGTCCTAATGGAAGCGTCCAATCAGTTTGCTGCCCGCCTTTCTAAGATGTATAGGCTGCGCAAAAAGTGGGCTAAGCGTGAATACATAAGCTGCTACCGTGTATACGATGCAGATCTGCCCGACTACGCTGCCGCCATTGATCTGTATGAAGGTCTGCCCTACCATCGCGGGGGCGTGCTGCAAGCACCGCAGCGCTGGGCTGTGATTGCAGAATATGCCGCTCCCAAGACGGTAGACCCCGCTCTTGCCCACAGGCGCCTGCTGGACATTCTCACCCTTACTCCCCTGATCTGTAAGCTTGATCCCAAGCAGGTGTATGTCAAGACGCGCATGCACTCCAAGGGCGGCTCGCAGTATGCTGCCGGCGCACAGCAAAAAGAAACCGATCGTCGCCGCAGTCATTTGGTGGACGAGAATGGCTTGACCTTTGAAGTTAATTTTGAAGACTACCTGGATACAGGCCTGTTTTTAGACCATCGAGACACGCGCTCCCTGCTGCGAGAGCTTGCCAAAAAGGTTCCTGAGCATGGCTACTTTTGCAACTTGTTTGCCTATACCGGCAGCGCCACCTGCTACGCCGCAGATGGCGGGGCGCGCAACACCACAACGGTAGATATGTCTAAAACCTATTTGGAGTGGGCTCAGCGCAATATGCGTCGCAATGGTTTTACCGAGAACACCCACAAGTTTGTCCAGTCAGACGTACTGCAATGGATTGATGCCGAGCGTCACAGCGCTCACCGATATGACCTTATCTTTTGCGACCCTCCCACGTTTTCTAACTCTTCTCGCATGCGTAAGCGTGGCTGGGATGTGCAGCGCGACCATGTGGAATTGCTCATTTCCTTATCGCGTATGCTTACCAAAACAGGTATATGTGTATTTTCTTGTAACCTGCGTAGCTTTAAGCCTGACATGGAGGCGCTCACTAAGTATGGCGTTGAGCTGGAAGATATTACCGATAAGACCATCCCAGAAGACTTTGCGCGCACAAGCAAGATTCACCACTGCTATATCGTAAGAAGGGCTGGACGAGCTAAAGGTGTTTCTCGCGCACCCAAGACCTCCTAAAACCGCGTAATAAGCTAGTGCTCTTGTTGAGTCCACTGAGCTACTTGGCTCCATCCCATCATGCCAAGGGCAACAAAGAAAGGCATGTAGAGGAACAGGTATCGAGAACGGCATTCAAATAACAGCAGAAAGACATTAAGTGCTAGTAAGGCAATGAGCATGACCGTTTCTATATCATTTTGATTGCACTGATTGCGCACAAAACACTTCAGGGCAATGCCTATAAGAACCACAAACCACAACAGCTGATGAAGCACTTCAAACGGGGCAATGGTTGTGGTGGTGTAGCTGATGCCATACCACGTATTCAGTGCGGTACTATCTCCCATAATCTGTTTGATAGGACTGCCCTCTACCTTCCACCCAAAACTACCATCTGTATAGTCAATAAGTGTTTTATTAAAGAATTGCTTTGCTGCCCCCGCAACGCCCATAGCCTGAACACGCTCGTGCCATCTTTGGAGAGCATGAGCACTCTTTTCTTGTGGCGTTGAAAACTGAAATATGTATCTATAATCTTCAGCAGAAAAAATTCCCATATCAGCAGGATTAAATCCCATCATTAAATAATGTGCCATAGGAATTGCCTCGTTTTTATCGATAGTAAGCGTAGAAGGAATGAGAGCTGCTCTCACTCCCACACCACAACCCACAGCAGCAGTAATAACCGCAATCGTACCTATGCAGCGTAAGGGCTTCTTGATGAACTGTTGTATGGATAGAACAGCTTGTTTTTGACGTATACGATTGACAAGCTCAATCGCTATGATTGCCATTGTGACAAATATAACAGTTGGCTTTATAAATATGCCAACCAGGGTCAAAAATACAATCATAAAGTTCTTGACATACCCTGCTCGCATATACACATAAAGAAACAGCAGGAGCGAGACAAAAAGCATTCCATAGGTATCTGAATAAGGAACCAAAATCCAAGGAGACAGACCAATAAAAATACAAGAGAACAGAAGCGTTGCATAGCCAACAACATATCCTGCCATACGCTTTGCAACCTGTGCACAAAGCCAGATAGAACTCGTAACGCACACGCAACTACCTATGGTTACACTTATATATCCCGTCTGAATCCCAATCAGTTGACCAAACGTCGCAATGCTTCTAAAAAGGCCTGCAAGAAACAGTTGGTTTGGAAACGTGGAAAAATATGAGCTACTCGGCTGTTCAAAATTAGTAATAGCGGCAACATCCCAGCCAGAATAGAACCAAGCATGCTTAACAATAAAGAGCTGGAGCGCAAAGAGCAGTAGACAAATTGCAGGGCTCAGTATGGTGAAAACCCGCGATTTATTACCTACAAATCTCCAGCTTTTACTACGCGCATAGGTAAATACAGCGCACAGACACATACCAAAAGCACTCGCAAATACAAACAGAACGGGGTTAAGTCCCACAAAAAGGCGTTTACTCACAAACGTAATGAACGGAGCTGCACAGACTGCAAACAACAAGGCGCACGCCATATATACAAGAGATACCTTTTTAAAAAACCACAATACTGATTGTAAGAAGGTAGACAGGGAAATCTTTTTGGACATTACTGCTTATCCCAAGTACGCTCGGCGATAATAAAGCGAGGACGGCTTTTTACCTCAAGGTAAATCTTGCCGATATACTCGCCGATAATACCCAGAGCTAAAAGCTGTAGGCCACCAAACAGACAGATAAAGCAGATCATGCTCGCCCATCCTGGGATGGTGTATCCAACAAACTCACTTACGATAGCCCAGATAATGCTGATAAAACCCGCCACGCTAAACACGGCGCCTAGCGACGCAATAAGGTGAATGGGCTTAATGGATAGGCTTGTAATGCCATCAAAAGCAAGTGACAGCATCTTAGTAAGCGGATAATGGCTGGTACCTGCCACCCGCTCAGAACGCTCATACCTCACGGTAGTTGACGTATAACCAACTAAGGGCACAAGCCCGCGCAAGAAGAGATTGACCTCATTAAATTCTGCAAGACCATCCAAAGCACGAGCGCTCAGCAAACGATAATCTGCATGGTTAAACACGATCTCCGCACCCAGTGCATTAAGCACCTTGTAATAGCCCTCGGCGGTCATACGCTTAAACGCAGTGTCGGTCTCACGCTTGGAACGTACGCCATATACCACGTCAAAGCCAGAGCGCCACGCATCAACCATCTTTGCAATGGCGTGAATATCATCTTGACCATCACAATCCGCAGAAATGCACGCATCACAGTGTTTGCGAGCCTCCATCAAGCCAGCGAGAAGCGCATTTTGATGGCCTCGATTACGCGAAAGCGATATGCCCTCGTAGTGCTCGTTTGTTGCAGCAAGGCCCTGTATAATCTCCCAAGTTTTATCGGCAGAGCCATCATTGATAAAACAAATCTTACTAGAAGAAGCAATCTTTCCTGTCGCAATAAGCTGTTCGAGCTCATCGAGAAAAAGAGGTGCCGTCAATGGCAGCACCTCTTGTTCATTGTAGCAAGGAATAACAATCCACAGGTTAGCTGGTGTATTCATAGTACTTTTCTTCTTCGTATTGGTTCGTATAAGGCAGCCACATGCTGACTGTTTAGGTAGATACCACCATTATTTCTACTATTGTACGTCCTTCTCGTAGAAGTTCTTGAGATCCTCATACATAGCCACCAGCGTAGGAACATCTGCATAAGCCATATGCCCGCAACCGTAGCGGTGCCACTCAATGTTTTGCTTGATCTCATCAGACAAGAACTGGGTGCTCATGTCATGTATGACGTTCCAGTAGGTAGTGGCAGCATCAAAACGACCGCCCAAAATGGCAAGCTTGGTAGTTGGGCTACGACGCAGCGCGGTAGCAATATCAAAGCTTACGTTAGGCGCCCCTACTTTACCATCGGTACCTGCACAAGCATGGTTCCAGTCCCAATTGACGCCAATGGTCATATAGTTGCTCCCCAGATAGCGGGTAGGTGCAACATAGCCGACCTCCTCGCGAAGGAAGTTGCGCAGGGCAACATTCCAGGGCGCGTCAAGCGCATCAAGAGCGGCGTCTTCCAGAGCCAAGAATTCATGGGAAGCTTGAGCGGGATGGTAGGCATCAGAGGTGAATCGAGTATCCAGACGACCCACAATCTTGGCTTCATCCTCCAAAAGCTTGGCACGGAAGGTTTCCAGATCCACACGCAGGTGCTGAGCTGCAATAAATTGAGCTGGTAAGCCAATATAATCAGCCAATTGCTTTGCCACGGCAAGCTCATCTTGGGCACTCAGACGGTCTCCCTTAAGTAAGGCAGGCGCCAAAACATCTTCCGTAAAGGCCATGGCAGCGTCAAACCAGCTATCCTCATCGTGGTTCTTGCCAACCTTACCAAAGAACTGAGCGGTAGCAGCATATGTTGGTACCATACCCAGATAGTACAGATCCTCTCCCGGAAGCGTCTGCACCCAGTTAAAGATCGCAGAAAGCATCACAACACCGCTAACGTGGACGCCCTGCTCGCCCAACAAGCGCATGAGCTGGGAGTTTCTAACAGTGCCATAGGACTCGCCAAACAGATACAGCGGGCTGCCCCAGCGATTGTTCTTCTCAAGCCACTCTTGAATAGCACGGGCAAAGGCACTGGCATCTCCATCAATGCCAAAGATCTTCTTGGGATCCACGCCATCTGCAAGCGTAGACCAACCCGTACCAGGAGCATCTAAAAAGACGAGGTCAGACTGCTGAAGCAAGGTGTAGGGATTATCGCTCAGCTTTGGATTGCCTACGTGCTTTACTCCGTTTGTCTCTACGCGCACCGGACCAATGCCACCAACATTTACGGGCACCGATGCACAGCCAGGCCCGCCATTAAAGGCAAAGGTTACCGGACGAGCAGGATCAGGCTGCCCATCTTTGGTGGCAACGTAACTTATAGAAAACATCTGTGCTAACAGTGCTCCGGCATCCTCACGCACGTCTAGATGTCCAGCCGTTACCACATAGTCTATGACCTGACCATTGCCAGACCAGCTAAGCTTGGCAGATTTTGCCTCAGGAACCGCAGGTCGAGGATCTGCAGCAACGGTACGAAACTCATCTGCCTTTTCATGATTTATTGTTGTAGTTTCTTTGATATCAGCCACGAATTACTCCTAAAATGATTCTGGGTAGACTATCTTGCCCCTCATTACGTTCTTGCTTCTAGTTTATTACCCATCAAATGCAGTTGAAAGTCTAGTGGCATGGATTACAATGAGAAATTACCTAATAAGAACGGTTATGAAAAAACTACAGGAGAAGCCGTGCAAGCTAGTAAAAATGCCTCTCTTAAGAGGCGTAAGTCAAACTCCATTCCCCTGTCGGCAGGAATGATTCTGGTTACCTTGGGCATCGTGTACGGTGACATCGGCACCAGTCCTATGTACACCCTCAAGGCTATTATGACTGGTAATGGCGGCCTTGCTACCATGAGCGAGAATACCGTATTGGGTGCACTGTCTTTGATTATCTGGACCCTTACGCTTATTACGACCGTTAAATATGTGCTGGTAGCCATGCGTGCCGACAACCACAACGAGGGTGGTATTTTTGCACTGTACAGCTTGGTTAAACGTAACGCTAAATGGTTGATCATCCCCGCCATGATGGGTGGTGCAGCTCTGTTGGCAGACGGCATTCTTACTCCTGCCGTTACCGTTACTACCGCCATTGAAGGCCTGCGTACCGTTGACCCCATTTATGCGGTAATTGGCAACAACCAGTCCATTGTGGTTGCTATTACCATTGCCATTTTATGCGGCTTGTTTGTTATGCAGCGCGCCGGCACCTCTACCATTGGTAAGGCTTTTGGCCCCATCATGACCATATGGTTTTTGTACCTGGGCGTGAGTGGATTCCTTAATCTAACAGTAGATTTTAACGTCTTGCGCGCCTTAAACCCCATGCGTGGTCTTGTCTTTTTGTTTGACGGCTCCATTAACCACGCCGGCCTGATGGTTTTAGGCAATGTATTTTTGTGTACTACCGGTGCAGAGGCTCTGTACTCCGATATGGGCCATGTTGGCAAACCCAACATTTATGTCAGTTGGCCGTTTGTAAAAGCCTGTCTTATTCTTAACTACCTGGGTCAGGGCGCATGGATTTTAGCTCACCGCGGCGATGCGGCCTTAGCCACCATCAATGACCTTAATCCGTTCTTCCAAATGTTGCCAGAAGAGCTGCGTGCCTTTGCCGTTATCCTTTCCACCTTTGCTGCAATCATTGCTTCTCAGGCACTTATTACCGGCTCATACTCCATTGTTTCTGAGGCCATTCGCCTGAATCTTATGCCTCATTTAAAGATTAGCTATCCTTCAGAAACCAAGGGTCAGATTTATATTCCGCTGGTTAACAACATTATGTGGGCGGGCTGCATTGGCGTTGTGTTGCTCTTCCAAAGCTCTAGCCATATGGAAGCTGCTTACGGCTTGGCAATCACGGTTACCATGCTTATGACCACCATCTTGCTGTTTACCTATATTGGCAGGAACCTACATCAAATGCCGTTTGCAGTGGCCTTTGTCTGCGTCTTTGGTGCCATTGAGCTTATGTTCTTCTTCTCCAGCCTCACGAAGTTCTTCCATGGTGGTTATGTAACGGTTTTATTGGGCTTCTCGCTCTTTGTAGTCATGTACGTATGGCGTCGCGGCACTACCGTAGAGCGTACCCAATCCGTCTACCTGCCTGTTGCAAGCTACCTAGACCAAATTTATGACCTTATCCATGATGATGACTACCCCATGACCGCAGACAACTTGGTCTTTTTGACCAATGACTCATCCTTTGACAAGCTGGATCGTGACATCTTGTACTCTATTTTGGATAAGCGCCCCAAGCGTGCAAAGGCATACTACTTCCTTAACGTGCAGGTAACCGATGAGCCCTACACACATGAGTTTGTGGTCAACAGTTTTAATACGGACTTTCTCTTTAAGGTGCAGATTCGCCTTGGTTTTAAGGTTAACCAGCGCATCAATACCTATCTGTATCAAATTGTTGAGGATCTTATGAGCTCTGGTCAGCTTGCGGCGCAAGAGCATAAATACTCAATTTATCGCGAGCATTCCAAGGTGGGCGACTTCCGTTTTTGCCTGCTGCGCAAAATGCTCTCCCCAGAAACCGACATTTCCGGCTTTGACCAGCATGTTATTACGCTTAAGTATCTTATTCGTCGCGTATGCGGATCTCCTGCCCGGTGGTATGGCCTCGAGGGTTCCGACGTGCTGTTTGAGTACGTTCCTTTGTTCTCTAAGGTCAAGCAGTGCAACAAGCTGATTCGCAAGCCCTTTAATCCAACGGATACTAAGCGCATACGAACAGCTATTCCCGTTATTGCAGCTCAAAAGAGTGTAGCAAGCACAACGGTCAATGACGATGATGATATTTTCTCTGCAGCCGTAGAGGACGAGCGCTCTGAAAACTTTGCTCACGCTACCAACGAGTTGGTGGGTGGCGACACAGCAAGCTTTGCCCCCCTGGTGCTGGATGAGGACGAAGATGAGGAAGAAGAGGACGATACTTCCTCCAGCTATGAAGCTAACGAGAATAACTAACAAGAATACCTAGCGAGAATACCGTTCAATAAGCTGGCTCAGGCACTTGCCTACGCCAGCTTCATTGTTGGTCCACGTAAGCTGAGTGGTGGCATAAGAAGCTATGCCACCCATGGAATTAGCCATGGCAATGCCAGTACCAGCCGCTTGAAGCATGGATACATCATTAAAAGAATCGCCAAACGCAACGGTACGATCCACCTCTTGAGATAGGTGCTCACACAGCCAGCTAAGAGCCGCACCCTTGGTACAGCTTGCGTCAGAGATTTCTATGTTCCAATCTGCCGAGCTCACACACACCAAACAGGGATCTTGTGCTATGAGCTTGCGCAACAACTGAGCAGTGTGAGGGTCACGAAAAACTACGCTTATGCGTGCTACCGTATCGCTGGCATCCACCAACTCATGATAGTTAGCAACAGCTACACTACGACGCAGCTGTTTTGCAAAGGCAAGTGTATGCGGATCAGGAATAAATTCATGCAGATGGGGACTATCAAACTGTGCCTCCACCGCATGTGAATCCGTAAAGATATCCAATATGACATCAAATGACTCCAGCATGTCTACAAGCTTGTGCGCCCGCTCATGTCCCAGGTTTACCTCATGTAAAAGCGTTATGTGTAAGCCGGTAGCGCTGGGATGCACCTCTAGTATCTGCGCGCCATTATTGCATATGGCGTAACGAGTGCAGGGATGTTCCAACAACAGTTTTGGCAATCCGGCCGTTGGTCTACCCGTGCACGGAACAAAGCAACCACCGGCTTCGTACAGGGCAGTTAAGCTTTGTAAGTTGTCCGATGGTATGGTTTTCTCGTCAGACACAAAGGTGCCATCCATGTCCGAGAAGACCATCAGGCTATAAGGGCTTGACGGATTTGACGCGGTTTTTGGGTTTGTCGGCATGCTCATACAGTCAATTTTTCTGTAGACGGTTTCTTTACAAACGATACATATACGTAAAAACGTCTTTGCGCTGCATGGAGATCTGGACGCCCAAGCTGTCCGAAAGTTCTGCCAGCGTATCTTGGATGCAGGCAAAATCACGCTCTGCATTTTGCAGGTCTACCAGCATAGTCATGGTAAACGTACCTTGCAAAATGGTTTGAGAAATATCCAGAATATTGACCTTGCTCTCAGCCAATACCGCCGAAACCGCTGCTACAATACCTGGTCTATCAGCGCCAAGGACACTAATGATGGCGTGCTCGGTTTGAGGTGTAGAAGTATTCACCATGGATGTACCCTTCATTTGATTAAGCTTAGAAAGTCACAGTATGCTTATTGTACAAGTTACCAACTGTGCGGTATGGTGCAAATACTGCACATCTTTTACAGCGTAAGGATCCTTCAAAACCTATGGCTCAACAAGCTTTAGCAACATACTTTGTCACAGGTGGCGCTGGTTTTATTGGCTCTCACCTGACACGAGCCTTGCTAACAGCACAGCAGCCTGCGCGCGTGGTGGTTCTTGATGCTCTGAGCTATGCGGGCAATCCAGAAAATCTACTGGACATAGCAACTGATCCTTATACGGCACAGCTCCTCTACTTTGCCCAGGTAGATGTCTGCGATACGGACGCTGTTCGTGCACTTTTTACACGGTTTAAGCCCCGCATTGTTTTTCACCTGGCTGCAGAAAGCCACGTTGACCGATCCTTTGCTCACCCCTACCCCTTTAAGCGCACGAATGTTGACGGCACCCACAGCATTGCCACCTGCGTGCGTGAGCTTGCTCAATCAGAAGGCTTTTGTCGCATGCTTCACGTCTCTACGGATGAGGTGTACGGAGCTATTCCCGCCGATCATGCGCCCGTTTTTGAAACCTATGCAGGTGCGCCAACCAGCCCTTACTCACAAAGCAAGCTGGCGGCCGAGAAGGTCATTCAAGCTCAGCTTGCTCAGGGTTTGGATGCAGTGATAGTACGCTGCTGTAATGCCTTTGGCTCTCATCAATTTCCCGAGAAGCTTATCCCCGTAGTGCTGAGCAAAGCCATGAATCATCAGCATATCCCCGTGTATGGCACCGGTTTACAAACGCGTGAATGGATGTATGTAGCAGACCATGTAAAGGGAATACTTGCTGCAGCCTACCATGGTAGTACAGCTCAGGTTTACAATCTGAGCTCTGGCGTTGAGATCACCAATCTTGCTCTGGTAACCGCCCTGGTAGATGAGCTTGCTGTCTACATGCACGACCCCGCTATCTCCCAAAGCCTTATTTGCCATGTAGGCGATAGACAGCATCATGATCTGCGCTATGCCAGCAATGCATCCAAAGCAGCCCAGGAGCTTGGCTGGCAAGCAGGCAGCAACGTACAGGAAAAACTGCTCGATACACTACACTGGTATGCACAACACACCAGCTGGCTTGAACATATCGCAAACAAGAGCTACCGCACAGCAGCTGTACAACAGCTCAAGCACGCACTTGCTTCTCGATGGATTGATACTTAGTCGGTAATGGTAATTTTTGTAATGACCGGCTGATCTGCAGAAGCAACCGTACCATTGTTGTCTTGTACCGCAACCTTGTCACAGATAGCGTCTACCACGTCCATACCCTTGGTTACCTGGCCAAATGCTGCATACTGGCCATCCAAAGAAGCGGTATCTTTTTGCATAATAAAGAACTGCGAGCTGGCAGAATCTGCAGCGCTGGAACGTGCCATAGAAATCACGCCACGCTTATGCTCAAGAGGATTGACCACGCCATTAGCAGAAAACTCACCCTTGATATTTTGGGAAGCGCCGCCTGTACCATTACCATTGGGGTCTCCACCTTGAATCATAAAGCCCTTGATAACGCGATGGAATGTCAAGTCATTATAAAAGTCATCCTTAGCCAGATGACAAAAATTTGATACCGTAATAGGCGCAACATCCGCATTAAGCTCCAGCTCAATGCTGCCATAGTTAGCTACCTCAATGGTCGCATGATGTGTTCCTTTGGCATACACATCATCTGCAGCAGGTGTATATAAGCTGTCCTTTGTTGTAGCTGCATCTTGAGACTGCTCTGTTGTTTGAGCAGGAGTATCCGAAGCATGCTTGCTATTCGTCTGTGGTGAGCAAGCGCTCAGAAAAATAAGCGATAAAGACACGATGATTGCCATAAGCCACATGACAAAATCAAGACTACGACGAGAATTTTTTTGGGCCTGAAAGCCTGCCAGTGCTTCAGAATACTTGGTTTCGTGATGCGCCATTATCATACACTCTTCCTATTTTTCAAAGTCAGCATTGACCCAAGCTATAAAGCTCTCAATCGGATCTGAGCCTAATTCGTTCATGGAAAGTCCTTCGCCCCACACAGGCGTTAGGGTTACCTGCTTAACACCATCATATGCCTTAAGCGCAGCGGCCAAATTTGCTTCAGAGGTAAAGCTCACATTATTTTGGAACAGTCCGGTTTGGATTGCCCAATACGGAGCAACTTTTGCCTTACCAAAGCCCTCGTAATTGCCCGATAAATAATACAGTGGGTCACTCATTTGCATACGCTGTACCGTAGTATTTTTAAGAGCATCTGTCTGTTCGAGATTGGACTTCCAGGTTTCTATAATTTCAGCGTCCCATCCCGTAAGCTGCTCATAGCTGTTCTGATTTTCTGTAAGTTTAGACAGCACCATACCATCAAAGTGCAAAGCATCGCTATCCGCATTGCCAAAGAGCTGGTTAAAGGCCGTAACATGAGTAATACCATCGTAGGCGCAAACATCCTCGGAAGCAGCACGAACGTGTGAAATAAAGGCACCAAGATCAGTAATGGTTGCTTTGCTGGTAAGCTCATTAAACCTAATCCAGGTATAGCTAGTATTTAATGCCTTGATATAGTCGTTACGCGTGCTATAGGTAACAGAGGCAACCTTAGAATCATCATCGCCGGCAGCAGCCTTGGCAATGACGTTTGCTTCATCTGTCTTAAGATTGCCATCTCCGGGGAAACCACCCAATCTCAAAGCTGTGTTGCTGGGTGTATAGGGAAAGGTAGCTGTGCTTAAAAAGGCAGAAGCCGCATCCTCTACCAAACCCAAAAGATAGCGATAATAGCTACCATCTGCATAGATGCCACCGGCAGTGTTCTCAAGAGTGAGCGCATTACCCTCATTGGTAAGCCCCAGTGAGTTGAGGTTCTCGGCAAACGCACGAGACAAATCTCCAGACAGGGCAGCAGTCCACGTGCCTTCTGCACGCGTATTCTCCTGAGAATACTGTCCGCAATACCACTCATATGCGCCGTCGCAACCAAGCGAAACCAAGGTAGGTGACCATGCGCGCACTGCATATACACCATCAGAAAGGTTGTTACCCTTGGCATCATAGCTTGCCGCACCTAAGGTCTCCAGATAATCATCGTACAGATTGGAATTGCCCGTAGCGCCCAAGATACAAGCCATAGCACCAGAAGAACCAGCGCCAAAGGGTACGATTTTCTCAAGATTGCCAGGAAGACTTTCTGCGTTGTAGCGCAAATAGCGGATTGCCGCCTTAAGATCAACTACACTCCAGGGTGCTCCTCCAACAAAGGTTGCATTGGCATCGGAGTCATAGCCATTGTTGCGTCCACGAAATCCTGCATACACATAAATAAAACCAGCAGACAGATAGGGAGCCAGCCCATCAAAGGAGTAGGCCGTAGGAGCACTTTGCCCCGTAAAACTTACGGGGTTAAGGGGCATCACTACCGGCGCTTCAGATGCTTTAAAGTTGCCCACCTGAGCTTCTGTATCAAGCGTACAGGTATATGTCTTGCCGTTTTTCTCGCCTTTAAAGAAGGGGCCAGGAACATAGATTGCCAAGCGTTCATAGGTTTTGGTGGCAGGCGTTAGACAGTATTGCAAACCATTTTGCCACCACACATCGTTTGTCTCGTCATAGTTCCAAGCATCCATTTTGATGGCTAGATCTGCGTATTTGTTCAGGTCACGCGTATCTGCAGACGTTTGCTGAGAAGGCTTACTTTTAGCTTTAGCACAGGCAGAAAGTGCCGCTAAGGCACTCGCGGACGTAAGAGCAAGAAAGCCGCGCCTGGATACGTTGGTGGATACGCTCATAACGTACTCCTTGTTGCAGGATATAGTAGTCTTCTAGTTTATACCCTGTAGTATCTCATCGCTAAAAGTCTCGTGATATATACAAATATGGGTATACAACAAAGCAGACACAAACAAAAAAGATACCCCCGGCAGAAAGCGAGTGCGCATGGACGTAATTAAAATTGGCGACGTCGTTGAGCTCAACCACCAGTTTGCAGATGACGCGTCTGAAGATAACCCAAATGCTGCACCTCAAATTCACCTGCACGATGCCTGCGGCAAACAAACCTGCAGCATAGAGATTAAGGTGGAGGGACTTGACCCAGACCGCCCGCGCAATGCCCAGGGAGAGTACGACCTTACCTACGCTCAGCGTCGCATACGAGACTATTTTGAACAACGTGGCAAGCAGGTGGAGTTTGATCCAACCACGGGAAAAATCTTCTGGCTGAGGGGCTAAGCTATGGCAAACGTGCTTGATTATCTCGACTGGTTTGGTGACGTAAGCTTTGCAGGCTCTGCATTTAATGAAGTTGATAATCTCATCTTAGCGCAGCTCTCCTATTTGGATCTTGCGGGTTGCGTGCCTACAGGCGCTCCCCGTGACCAAGACACGCTGGAAGCCGTAAGCGCCACGTACTTTAAAAGCCGCACTAAGGTGCAGATTTATGAAGCGAGCGGGTTTGTCTCTGCACATACCTCTTTTTTGCTCCAAAAAGCCGCAGCCTCAAAGCGCTTTAAAAGCGTACGCGCCGGCTTTTACCAGGAAAAAGACAACCCCCAAGCTCAGGAGCAATTTGGAGCGCTTACCTTTGCATTGCCTGATGGAAGCTATTACCTCTCTTTCCGCGGCACCGACGGCACCATTCATGGCTGGCGAGAAGACCTCAACATTAGCTTCCAAACCGTAGCAGCTCAGACCGACGCGCTGGAGTATCTATCGCACGTCTCTGCAAACGTATCCGGAAATCTGCAGGTGGGAGGTCACTCCAAGGGTGGAAACCTTGCTGCTTATGCCGCAGCTTTAGCAGATCCCGCCATCCAAAAGCGCATAACAAAGCTCTGGTGCAATGACTCCCCTGGCTTTTTGGAAGATGTGGTTCCCTTCTCCAAACTCGCTGCCCTTGTCGATAAAACCGTGCTTTTGACGCCAGAATACTGCCTTGTAAGTGGTCTTATGCACCATGCTGCTACCCCTCAGGTCATACACGCGCAGACATCTGACGCAGACATCATGCAGCACGACGCCTTTACCTGGCAGATACTTGGTCCGCGCTTTGTACGCAGTCAAGCGCCTTCTGTCGCAGCACAGCATGTGTGCTCCCTGTTTAATGCGGTTGTCGAGAAGCGCACCAAGGATGAACGCAAGCACTTTGCTGACATGTTATTTGGCTGCGTTGAAGCCTCTGGAGCTGTCACCACCAACGAGTTGACAGCTATTGGAACCGAGAGTATCCGCAAGATTTGGGAAGCCGTTAGTGCGCTGGAGGATCCCGATAAGGAAGTCATTTTTGAACTCATTAAGGCTCTCGTTGGCCAGGTAGTGAGCGACTCCTTAGCACCGCTTAACAAGAGTGTGAGCCAATCGCTCCAGCAGTTTAGTATGCCTTCTGCAAACTACGAAGAGCTTTTGAACTCTCCCACACCCCCTTCCCTTGAAGAGATGCAAGAGTACAAGGACCGGAAACGTCGGGCGGCAGCAGTTGCAGTACCCGCTAAATTGGTCGAGAAGGTATGGCCAACCAAACAGCTCCTTGCAGGGCAAGATAAGGGCGAGAAAACCGTCAACTCTCACTCAAAAAGCAGCTCAGAGAGAACGGAGTAACTGTGGTTATGCAGCTCTGTCTACAGGACAGCGCACATTTGCTTGATACGTGCATACATAAGTTTTGCAAACAAAGCGAAATATGACTTGACGTTCTGTCTGAGTTTGCTATATTTATTGAGCTGTGATTTACGCAGTACTTGGCTGGGTAGCTCAGTTGGTAGAGCAGAGGACTGAAAATCCTCGTGTCAGGGGTTCGATTCCCTTCCCCGCCACCAGTTTAACGCACAGGTTGATACTATTTTTGGTATCAACCTTTTTTGTTATCTCGGGCTTGTGTAGTACGAGTGGATTACGTGTGTGTTACGTGTGGCTTACAAGTGTAGTACGAGTGTTAGCGTGTTTGATATCGCACGAGCCTAAAAGCATTCTCTGAGCCACACAGCGCGTAACAAAACGTCACATTGCGCCGTCATGCGTCGTGCTTAACAATTTTTATATTCTCCCCTTCAAGGTTAATTACTAATAGCTTCTCATTAATCCAGTATCTTTTAGTATTTAAATCACAAATAATTGGAATTTCTTGCGTATCTTTATTAAAAAATTTTCTAAATTCGTCATTGCAGCGATTATTTAAAGGATGGTTTTGAATCTTTGCGCCAAATGGTAGAGATCTAGTTCTATCTAAAGCATCAGTGAAAGCCATACCTTTGTACCGGCTGTAGTTCGTTGTACAATTAAGATAGTCTTCGGTCAATACATAAATGGCATAGATATTTCCAAAAGAGCTTCTAGATTTAGACGATTTATGAACTGAACCCATTTTTCTGTCAAGATATTGGATTAAATACGAAGCATTGAAAATATCTTCTGGCTTTTTATTTCCTAAGTTATTTTTTATGCACTGCAGAATAAATTTTTCCATTCCAACTACCTAACCTTTTACATTCCAACTACGTCCATACAGCTCGTTGCCACCACGGGAGAGTTCTAGAACAGCATTGCTTTGCAGTATCGTTTTCGCTTCTGATGTATAGCTGCCTGCTTTATCAAAGGCCAGAAAGATTTGCTTTGGGCTTTGTTGATACAAGGCAAGAATCTGCTCTATAGATGGATCTTCTATGTCCTTTAAAAGAAATGAGTCGTGTGCAATAGCAGGTAGCACTGTTAGGTTTAATAGGGCTAGGTCATAGAGAATTAATCCTTTATAGTTAGTACCTGTTCCATCATCATCTGGAGTATAAAAATCATACTTAGTAGCACTTTCCACTGCTAAGTACGGCGCATTTCTGTCAGCGCCTGAAACTCTTGCCGATAGTCGCTCCAACTCAGCATTCAACTGTGCAACTGCATTTTTTACTGCTTCTGCAAAAGCTCTATTTAGCGCATCTGCAGCTGCATTCTTTTCAAGAACGAGGTTCTCATGCTTATCCCACGTATCTATTTCCTGAGTGATAATCTCTAAATTTTTCTGTACCGATGAATATTCGCGTAAGAATCCTTGACTGTAAGTAGCATTTGGTTCAATTATTTCAAGCTCGCTCTTTAGCCTAAAAAGCTCATCTTCCAATTCCTGAATCTTATCAGTTAAGCCGCTCATCTCGGCTTTAAAGTTTTCAGACAAAACTCCTGCAAGCTTGCGATGAAAAGACTCTACTTCATATATTGCCTTTAGATTTACAGTTGGAAAGAATCTGGCTAAAGCATCAAGGTCGGCTGCAGAAGGCAGCAAACCATAGCTCATAGATAATTCTACAAGCTGAAGATTACGCTTTAAATCTACATGTTGGGAATTAATGCTAATGATTTTCGCCTCCAACGCACTGCGCCTATCCTCCTCATCGAGTACTTCACGTGATGGTGAAGAATAGTCACCGGCTTGGAGCTCTTGAAATCTTCTACTTAAAATTTCTTTATCTTTCAAGTACTTTTCTCGCTGAGCTGTAGACTTGATGCGAGACCGAATAAACTGCATACCCTGAGCTTTATTAAACGTAGTCAGTGCATCAGCTGATTCTTTTTTCTTCTCAGAAAATGGTGCAATTACACTGTATACGTCAAATATTTTTGCAAATGCCTTCAGACTATTTTCTTGACCTGTTCCCACTCGATGCAGTAAAGGGTCTTTGTCGTCACAGTTCTTTTTACCGTAGATTCTAAAAGCAGCAGATAGAGAGTCTCTAAAACCCAGCTCAGGCAAATTCATGCCATACTGAGTCTGTAGCCACTCCACAAAATCGTCTTTAGAAATGGTTTGACCAGTCGCATCATACTGGGAATTGCAATATAGATATAAGTTATCTTTGTCGGTGCTTCTTCCGACATAGGTTTGACAACCGTTAAACTCGAAACAACCGTAAATGGTGTGGTGTCCTACATTTTTGATTATTTGTTCGGAGTTGTATGTAGAGCCGCCAAATAAGAAATCGATGGCTAGAAGTGCTGTTGATTTACCGATAGAGTTTGCACCATTAGATTGGCCTAAGATGACATTCAATCCTGCATGAAATTTAATAATTCCACGTTCAGTGCCGTTAGACCTAAAAGCGGGTGAATGTAGTTCTACAAGCATAAATAAATCCTATTTTCGTCATCAATATCAATTGCATTCAGGGCAAAAAGGCACGTAAGAGTATCCAAAAATTGAGAACTGCTGAGGGGAAGCATATTCTGAAGTGCGCTTGGGTTCACTGGTTCACTTCCGAGTGCATTTAGCACAACAGGTAAAAGGGCTAGCGTGCTTTTTTCATACGAGAAGAGTTTGTTTGGCAAAATCACACTACATCACCTTCTTTGGATCGACTGTAGACGATGATGCTTTAGTTTGCTCATCAAAAATGTCGCACATCTGTATAAAGAAGGATGTCAGGATGATACTGATGCTCTGTCGACATTTACCAGCTTTTTGGATGGTGCTGCATATGGTGTTGAAAATTTTGGACTGGTTCTCAGTTTTCAACTTCAGCTGAACGTAAAGACCGTGCATTTTTGACCTCAGTACATCCCAGTCACATTCACCAGATTGACACAGAACAGTAAGCTCTGCATGAACTTTTATGTAGCTTTTAATGACGGAATTTCTTATTTGGTCCTTCTCTTCCTCATATAGGCTCTCATTAAATTTCCGATCAACAGAAACAGCCGTAAATACCTGTGAGGCATCCGCCGTTAGATCTGCGTCTGAAAGCTTACGAACCGCAGCAGATATTTGACCTCCTAGGTTGATATCGTTAATCGCAGCCTCTAGAGCCAATTCAATAGACTGCGCTTCTTTAACCTTCTTTATTTCTTTTGCCAATTTCGGAGTGCCACTCATCACGAATTGTGCAAAACAATCGGGACATAGGGCAACTAGATTTGTAACGGCTTCTGCATTTTTTAGTTTTGGATTAATCTCCGCCACTTCGTACAAAGGCGCAACGTTAGAGCCAGAAACAGCAATGAGTTTCTTAGCGCATCCAGGGTTAGAACATGTATTATTGGCTTCACACAGTAAGTAAGAGCCGTGAATACGCTTTAGCTGGCTAGATAGTTCCCTAGTATCCGCTAGATAGTCATCGGTTGATGTTTCGGTTACTGGAATGCCAGCATTCTTCTTAATGTACTTCAGCAGATAGTTCTTGACTTGTTTACCAAGATTCTGTTTTGAAAAGACAACACCTCTTTTTGAAAATTCTTCTATCATCTCTTGCTTGGCTCCATCAGAAAGAGTTTCGATAGACAAAACAAATGGTGCAGAGTTTAAATTTCTAATAATCAAGGAACTTACCTCTGCTGAAAACCCTCGAGCAAGCCAGTTTTCTGCATCTTTATCCGTCACACCTACGCCAGCATCGGTAGTAATTTGCTCCCACAGCTTTTTTAGCTTTTTGTTGCCATTAAATTGAGCCTGAATCTTAGGCTCATCAGTAAGCTCAGCAACAAGTTCCAACAGGTATTCCTTTTTCGTACCGCTCCACAGAAATCCATAAAGCAGGTCAAATAACTCAGAAAAATTCACTCTGACCTGCTCCTTTCCAAAAATTCAAAAAACTTGAGTGTTCGTGAGGATACTTGAGGGGTTTAAAAATCGCCTCGGGTACCTATAACAACGGTATCTGGGTCTGGGTTAGAGTGACTATCCGTGAAGGAAGCAGCTACTCAGACGGTATGTCAGCTTCACTATCGTCACCTGGCGGTAGTACGAGAGGTATTAAATACGGCAATTTTAACAATTGGAAAATTGGCTCATCTGGTTGTACCGAAGACATCTGTTTAGGTAAACCTGGAACAGGAAGAACAGTTACCTACAAAGGCGGTGGTCAAGGAACTACGTATAGTAAACGTGTTACGGTTTGGTAGGTAAACCAATTCAACATGTTTTTTAATGCATCTCTTACATCAGTAAGAGATGCATTTCATTTTATAAAACTCAGACGTGAAGGAGTTTGTTATGGCAGATCCGATGGTATTAAGAACTCAACAATGGCTCAATAAAACCTATGGAAATAATTCAAATTTTGGCTCAGTAAAAGAGAGTGGAAGCACTGGTTGGGACACCATTTACGGTCTTATTCGTGCGCTTCAAATTGAACTCGGAATTACTTCTACCGCAAATAATTTTGGTCCTGGAACACAATCTCGCTTTAAAGCAAAGTACCCAAATGGCATTAACGACACCGTTCTTGCACAAGCCCCTACATCAAACATTTACTCGATTGTTCAGGGTGCTCTTTGGTGTAAGGGCTATCCTGCCGTTTATGGTAAGAAGGTCACTCAAGACTTTACTGAGGGTATGAAAAGTTCCATTAGAACCATGAAAAAGGACATGGGTATCGGTGGTGAATGGATGATTGATCTCGATATCATGATGACGCTTCTCTCAATGAAACAATTCAAGCTACTCAGCGTATATGGTGGCAAAGAACCCATCCGCTCGATTCAACAAACCATCAATAGGTCTTATCGTGGATATACAGACATCGTACCTACCGACGGTTTATATGGCCGTGAAATGAATACAGCAATGATTCAAGTGCTTCAAAAAATTGAAGGATACACGCCATCTCAAGCAACGGGATATTTTGGAAACGGAACTAGATCTAATTTAAAAACAATTTCTTCAGGTACGAGCGAGTGGGTTTGGTTGGCAAATGCTGCGTTAGTCTGTAATGGTTATGACGCACCATCATCCAATACCTGGACCGAGGGCACATATCGTGCAGTTCATAAATTCCAAGTGGATTATGTACTTCCCGTATCTCATGTGGTAGATAAAAACACGTGGATGAGCTTATTAACGTCTAAAGGGAATCCCGATAGACCCTGCATCGCGTGTGACACACGATTTGAAATTACAGATGAGCTAGCAAATCGACTGCGTGCTGATGGTTATAAAATCGTTGGTAGGTACCTTAGCGAGCCCGAGCAAGATTCTAAGAATGAAAGTGATTATTTCAAGGCACTTAGAACAGGAGAACTTGAACGCATTATTACCCACGGTTTAAAGTATTTTCCAATCTTGCAAGAATACTCAACGCGATTGGAGCATTTTTCTTCCCAAAACGGTACTCAGCATGCTAAAAAAGCACTTGCAGCTGCTAAGCGACTTGGTGTTCCTCCAACGATCATCTATTTTGCAGTAGATTATGACGCAACCGATCCTGAGGTAAGTTCAAACATTATTCCATATTTTAAAGCGGTGTCTGATAATTTAGGAAACGGATATAGTGTTGGAATCTATGCTTCAAGAAATATTTGTACAAGGGTAATTAATGCAGGATTTGCAGAGGCAGCATTTGTATCAGATATGAGCACGGGCTTTTCTGGAAACCTGGGCTTTCCCATTCCTAAAGACTGGGTGTTTGATCAATTCCATGAGATTAGTGGCTATGGCAGTAAATGGGACTTAGATCGTGTAGCATACTCAGGTGCCTATCCAGCCTGCAGCTCCACATCAAGTATTCAAGAAAATAAAGATCGGTTTGCATTATGGGCTGAGTAGGTAAAAGACAAATACGTAACTCTTTCGAATAATCAACAGCCTGACTATATTATTGGCAGAAATATTCTTGAGACCCTAAGAAAACCGACATACTGGGATAAAAGTTATACGAGCCTTGCTTGGATGGTTTACACACCTGAAACAGAAGAAGACTCTGCTGTTGCAGAAAGGGAAAATGTTGCAATCGCTTGTAAATCAGCTGGAGATATTGTGAGTAGCCTCCGTCCAGAAGATGTCCCACACTTTGCTGCAACATCTCTTGGCTATTTAACTTGGGGAAGTGACATTCCTCAGAACGAGATGGGGCTTGGCGATTTTGGCGGTTGGGCATTTGATACTTTGCAATTCTGGGGCGATTATCTGAATCAGGAAGGAGGTATGGATTTAGATACTTTTTGTAACTCATACCTTGGAAGTAAAAATTATGGTTTTGGAAATGATGACCTACAGGCAGATGTCGATGCATATCTACTTGTGCATGCATATTGGAAAGGCAAGAAGTCCTTTTCGCAGGCACTAAATGATATGAGAAGCATTAGTCCAAAGGCTAGGCGTTTTGAGTTTTTTATTAAACGTTTTGGCGGAAGCAGACAAAACGTTCAAGATGCGTTCTGGTATATGATGGAAAAACAACCAATTCCTTACGCTACAGAAGAGATTTACAAACTAATTTCAAAGGCTAAACGTTTGCCCAATAAGGATGAAGCATATATTTTAGCGCGTTCCTTTGCTACAAAACTGCTCTATAGCTAAGGAACTTTTATTTCAAGCTGACGCTGGTTAAGACCAATGTCAAAAACTCCATTCGTTTGAATCTGTACAACACCATCTTGAAAAGTTGCAGTCCAAATCTCACTGGGATTGTCATAGCGAATATCGTCTTGACCGTCCCAGTGATAACCAGAGTGTTGCCCTAGGCCAATATAGACGGGACAAAAGATAAATATCTCCTTTATGATCTCCTACAAAATAAAAATCAGAGCAAATAATTCTTATGTGACCCACATCTCCACTAAGAGGAATTTCATATAAGTTTTCAGTTGAGAACAGCAACAAACCAGAGCTAATGATAAAAACAAAAGTGACTATGACATTCAACAGCCATTTTATTAATCTTAAAAAACCACTCTGAGCAATCAATACTGAAAAGTATAGGTTTCCCACAAGCAATGCCAACGTAAAAAGCAGTATGAGATAATTAGTATTGATGAATCATTGAAAGAGGATTAGAGGCTTGTTGAATAGGCTCGTTTCAGAATATAGAGCTCCTGAACAAAAGAAAATATAGGTGTAAACTAATAAGATCAGTAACGTAACGGCGTACCCACCTTTATTAGCATTCTTCTTCACTAAGCCCATCTTGTCTCCCATGCTAAGCTGCTTCTTTATAGCTTCTTTATATTAACTTGCTGAGAGATATTTTGCCCTGAATCCGTATCAAACACATCTCTACCCAACCAACTGCTATTCATGATTTGATTGCGGGATTACCCGCAAAGGAAAATGCAGATGTACTGACAGAAGTATTTACCAGTACATCTGCAAAGCTAAAAAGGTTTATTTAAAGGTAGGGAGATAGTAATAGGTCATACCTTCTATCGTTATTATCGCCTAACCTTCAGCCCAAGTTTGGTAAACCTGAAATCTCGAATGAAAGTAAGAGCAGCTTTCCTGACAGTGCGTCTGCATATGAGTTTATTGCCGAGCGAGAAAAAACTCATGGCAGAAACTGCTGAGCTTACGATAGCTGGTACAGCTGATGTAACTACCCTCAAAGAGAGTTCTACTTGCAAGTAATCTAAGCTACCTCAAAACCAAGACGGGTTGCACGCTTATTGATGAAGCGGTAAGCCGCGCAGAAAAATACTGAAAGTTCAAGCACCGCATCTTAAGGTGCTTATTTTTTAAGGAGAAAACTCATGGACGCAAAAACTACCTGGGCAAATGTACAGGCACTCGCAGCAGTATCAGGAGGTGTGTTCGGTTGGTATTTAGGTGAATACACAGGCTTTTTCTACTGCCTTTTAGCCTTTGTGATTATCGACTACGTGACAGGTGTGGCAGCAGCTTTTATCAACCACAGGCTTTCTTCCAAAGAGGGTTTTAAGGGCATTGCTCGCAAGTTCACCATCTTTGTTTTGGTGGGAGCAGCAAATCTTTTGGATGTCTATGTGCTCGGTCAAGGTGATGCACTTCGTTTTGCCACCATCTGTTTTTACCTCTCAAATGAGGGTATCTCGCTTTTAGAAAATGCCACGGCGCTCGGACTTAAGATTCCAGAGGGGCTATCCGATGCTCTTACCTCAATTTCCCACAAGAATAGAACACCGATTGAAACACCCTCAACAGATGAAGCAGATGTCATGCCTAAGCAGGGTGAATAAGGACTCATTGAGCACGTCAGCATACATCTCGACTCACTTGATTGGAGAAAACCATGAGCTACGAATACATCGTGCGATTTGGCGCTAAATGCTTCACACGCGGACGCCAAGGACACAGCATTAAACGCATTGTCATTCACCACTGGGACGATCCAGAAAAGGCACCAAGCTTTGATGGAGTCCTTTCATGGTTTGTGTCAGAGCGAGGACGAAACTCTGCACACTACGTAGTAGAAGACGGCCGTGTGGCATGCAGGAGACTGGGTAGCTACCCTCGAATCCATCGGCATTAAATGTAATCCGAGCTGCTCTTCAAGCGATAAACGTACGGTAGCTGAGCTTGTCAAGAATATCCGAGCACGCTATGGGAATCTGGCTATGGTCGGCCACAAAGACATCGTCTCAACAGGATGTCCTGGTCGCTACTATCCACCAAGTGAAGTACTAGCTCCATATCTAGGAGGCACCACTCCAGCACCTGTACAAGCCTCAAGTACTCCTTCTGGGCCAAGCACAAACATTCAAGCACTGGCTGAGGCTGTAATCATCCATGGCGAGTTTGGAAACGGTGAGGAGCGCAATCAAAGACTTGGTGCGCTCTATCATAAGGTACAAAGACGAGTAAACGAGAAGCTCTCATAGCATATGAGGGCGTGCGGGTGTGCTAGATCTTATGAGGTCTGGTGCATCCGCTTTTTTCTTGTAAGACAAATCTGTGGCGTATGAATATTCAAAAGGGCTAAAGAAACTCTTATGAGGTTAAGTTTTCCAGTCAAGTGGCTGTCCCAAGTAGAGAGATCTATTGAAAGGACAGTACATGAATATGCCAACAGAGCCTTTTGATGTAGACTTGCAAATTCAGTTCAGTGAAGCTGAGCTTATCTGCACACGTCTCATCAAAGCAAAAGTCATCAAACAGGATGTGTATGAGCGCCTATCGGCGGCGTTCATACAACTTACTCAAAGTCCGTATATCACGCGTCAAAGCTATGAGGTGACCTGTCATATCACCCATTAATGAGTTACATATCAAAACCTAAGAGCTTGTGGTTGGGATTATAAGGCTATAACTAATTTCTGTAGGCTTACACACGATGAGGTGAGAAGCTTTTGTGCAACACATCGCCTTGAAAGTAAACATGAACTGGTGACTCATGTGTGCCAATGCGTGAGGCTTCTCTAGGTGGACACTCAGATCTTGCTAAGTTTTGCTCAGATAGCTGCCGTCACAAAGCATGGATGAAGCAACAAGAATATGAACATCCAAAGCACTGTCAAATGTGTCATAGGGCCTTTTCAAAATCGACGCACATACATCAAAAGTTTTGTAGTCACCACGGTTATATCGCTTGGCGCTACAAACGTTCATCTTGGATTTTACCTGCCTTTTTGCCTGCTATTAGCTTCCAGGTGAGTGACGTATACACACGATTTAACACATTAGGTACCGCAGGAGTTATAAATGGGTGACTTTGAAAAACTTCCTCTAAAGAAACGTTTAAGAATTGACTACAGGTTGCTGTCTACGTACGTGTATCTACGGCGAATAAAAAGCAAAGCTCGTCTTTAGCCAAGCAAATTGAAGCCTACCAAAGATGCACTGAGAACGAGTCGCTCTAGGATTTGGTGGGCATCTTTGTTGATAATGGTATGTTAGCCCGCAACTCGTACTTAAGCTTTTTAAATGTCGAGATATTCGACCTTTTTCGGAGCCGAACTCTTTTGTAGTACATGAACAACATCTTGTCCTATGAGTTGCTCTAATTCCTCATAGTTATCAGCGATATGTAGCTGATATTGTGGTTTCCACCAATTTGAATCCTGGGCCATTTCTCCCCATGTTTCATCCTTAAATGAGGCAGATGCACTCCAAGCAGGATTTTTTCGAACTACACAGGCCAGTTTTTGACGTGGCGTTTCGTAGAGGCGATATACTATTTCGAAGCCCTCAACATGTTGTTGACATCTACCAACTAACTTGCCTTTGAATACTTTTTCGCACTCTACATCATCCTTGTAAAGTGTGACGTGTACCTCTTCAAATAAATCATCCATAAGGAGCCTCGTTCCATAAACCTGTCTTCGTGATAATTCTATCGTTTCTTTATATTTGTCATAATATAATTTTCAGCACCTCTTTATGCCTACCAAGAACCTCTTTCGACACCCCCTACAACTACACCCTTCTCAGAAGTAGCGTTTATTGCTTGGACAATTGGGCTTTGGGATACAAGGGACTCACAAACAGTGAGATTTTAGAAATCATCGTGAGCAAACAGCAAGTAGGCATTAAATATATCAGCGGTAATCCTGAGCTTTTAAAACTCTTGCAGCAGCACCTTGATATTCGTAACTAAAAAATGTGCTTCTCTTGCTCACGGCTGTATTGCCCTTGCCACAAAGATGGACAACCGCTTTGTATCTACTGCTTCTATCTCTGCAGTATCTCCCTATGGAGCCATGATCATTGGAGTAGCGACGCTAAAAGCATATCGTAATCGTGGCCTTGCCACCCACACAGTCAAACAGCTCTGCCAAGCCTGTAAAGAAGCTGGACTCAAAAAACTAGTTCTTTACTTTGATAATCCTCTTGCAGCAAGTATCTATCTCAAAATTGGATTTACGATTGTTGATACGTATGGTGTACTTTCAGACGGATCTTCTCATTAGTAGAGCTAAAAAACGCAGCCCACAAAAGAGCTGCGTTTTTGCATCTTACCTATGCTGTTTTCTGTAGCTTATATAAGCTCTAGGCTCATGTGATCATGAGCCATTATGATCATTAGCCATTAAGTACGGCGCTGTAGGCTGCCATGGTATAGAAGTTGTAAGGCTGGTTGAAATGAGGAAGGAAAAAGACATCGAGCAAAGCAAGTCGATCAATGGTAATGCCTTCCTGAATGGCCAAAGAATACATATGGATGCCGGCAGTCATATCATAGGTAGAGGCCATCTGAGCACCTAAAACTTTACGAGTGGTTGCATCGTATACAATGCGAATCTTTACCTCAGGGTTGTCGGTCTCCATAAAGAGCGCCTTCTGAGCAGCAGTAAAATCGCTCACCTTAGCATCAAAACCAGCAGCCTTTGCATGTTCCTCAGTAAGACCGGTAGAAACCATCTTAAGGTCATAGATGTTTATACCAGAAGAACCCTGAACACCAATGGATTCAAGAGCAGTACCACACACATTGTGACCTGCAACAATACCAGAACGAACGGCATTAGTAGCAAGAGCAATATAACTCTCCTCACCGTCCTTGGCATTAAAGAAGGTAGCAGAGCAGTCACCAATAGCGTACACATCATCTTTGCTGGTCTTCTGATGATGGTCAACCACCAGCGCGCCGTTCTTGAGCATTTCAAAGCCTTGGTTAGCAAAAAGCTCCGTGTTAGGCTTAAAGCCAGTGCAGATAACCACCATGTCTGCATCGTAACCGCCCTTATCGGTAACAACACGAGACACCTTGCCATTCTTACCCTCAAAGCGCAACACAGCCTCACCAAAGTGCAGCTTTACGCCGCCACGCTCAAGCTCATCTGCCATAAGATCAGAAAACTCGCGGTCAAAGTTGCCGGTTAAGCAGGTAGGAGCCATGTCGATAAGATCAACCTCACGACCATTGCGCTCAAAAGCCTCTGCCAGCTCAACGCCAATATAGCCAGCACCCAAGACAGTAACTTTGCGAATGGAGGGATCTTTTAGTTTGTCAATAACAGCCTGAGCATCTTGGAAGAGCTTAACCTGCTGGATATTCTCAAGATCTCGCCCCTCAAAGGGAGGAATAATAGGCAGAGAACCCGTAGCTAGGATAAGCTTGTCATAGCTTTCCTCGATCTCACTACCATCTTTCCTAATGGCATGAACCTTCTTGGCATCGTAATCAATAGAGTCAACACGGGTCTCCATAAACACCTGGGCACCCTTTGACTCAAAGCCCTCTTTGGTTTGATAAAACAGGCCATCAGAGCCAGAAATCTGCTTGCCAATCCAAAGTGCCATGCCACAGCCTAGGAAGCTGATGTTGGAATTTTGGTCGATAATAGTCAGCTCGTTGCCCTTATAAAGGTCAAGAATGGTATTGCTTGCTGCAGTACCTGCATGATTTGCACCAATAACGACAATCTTACTCATAAGCGGCACCTTTCCTTGGTCACTAAGACCTTTATGGCCATACGGCTTCCTATAATTAAGAACACTTACTATATTACTACGTAAAAGATAACAATTAATCCACATTCATGTGAACGT
Organism: Atopobium minutum 10063974; assembly: GCF_000364325.1. Classification (NCBI taxonomy): domain Bacteria; kingdom Bacillati; phylum Actinomycetota; class Coriobacteriia; order Coriobacteriales; family Atopobiaceae; genus Atopobium; species Atopobium minutum. The sequence goes on along the minus strand of NZ_KB822533.1, from coordinate 623,083 downwards.
ATATTTTTATTGGTAAATAAAAATACGTACCGGGTATTTCTCCATCTATTCAAATATTTAAATAAGCTGTAAATAAACTAAAGGACTTGCTAGACAAGTTTAAATTTCGACAATACCTAACTCTTTATCTCAAGCAAAGCCTTACTTATGTAGGAACATGACGCTACCGCATTGGAAACTACCCTGCACCATACTAAATAGATGACAGTTAATTACTTGTGTATGCTTTTAAGAGGGCACATAAAAATCTATGGACCCTTATTGGAGTATTTAGCTTACACGCTGCTTTGACAGAAGCTCTCTTGCATCTGCTGCCCAAACTTCAAGGTACTCACTGGTTTCTGTAGACTCACGCCGATTATAAAACAAAGTGAATATTGCTCCAAACACCCCAGGATAAGATTGGGTACGAATGAGCTTTACACGAGAATCAGAAAGGGGCACAACTTTACAGCTCAAGCACGAGACAAGGGGCTTATGTTCGGCTTTGATGCGTACGGTAAGCTCCTGTGGATTAACCTCAGTTAAAACAGAGTTCATCTCAAGACCCTCTTTAGTGGTGACTACGTAGGTTCTACCACTCACACAAAAAGGCATCTGATCGTTAGCATAAGTCACATCTTTATTGGTGCTTAAACGCTTAAGCCAGACATTCATTCTTGTAAGTGACTCCCAAGCAATAGCTGCTGGAACATCAACCTCAAGCTCTTCTGTATAGGTTTTCATACTACTACCCCTACATATCAATACAGAGAATCTATAGTAACTAGATTGTAGTATCTCTATTCAAACGCCTATAGGCAATATCATGTTTTATCGTGCAGGCCTTTATAAAAATGTAATTCCTCTATATTCTAAAATAATTGTACACAATTAAGTTGTACACAACTAAAATAGAGCTAAGCAGAAAAGGCGCTTACCATAGTGGTACGCCCTAAAGGAAGGAACTCTTTATGTCTGTTTATGATTTTACCGTTACCAATCCTGATGGCAGCACTACCTCCCTTTCTGAGTATGAAGGCAAGGTCTTACTTGTGGTAAACACGGCAACTGGCTGTGGCTTTACCCCTCAGTATGAGGATCTTGAGGCAATGTACGCTGAGTTTCGTGATCAGGGCTTTGAAATTCTCGACTTCCCCTGCAATCAATTTGCCGGCCAAGCTCCTGAATCCGATGATGAGATCCATGCATTTTGTACCATGAAGTTTGGCACTGAGTTTCCCCAGTTCAAGAAGATTGACGTTAATGGAGAGGACGCAGACCCTCTGTTTGTCTCACTCGCAACTCAAATGCCCTTCCAGGGCTTTGGCCATGGTCTTAAAGCTAAGGGTCTTGAGAAGTTTGCATCTGTCAACAATAAGAAGTTTGGCGATAAAGCCTATATCATGTGGAACTTCACCAAGTTTTTGATTGACCGTGAAGGTAAGCTGGTTGCTCGTTTTGAGCCCACCGTTGCCATGGATGAGGTTAAAGCTGCGGTAAAGGCTCAACTCTAATGCCTGATATGAATAACAACGCTGCAGATCAGATGCTTAAGCTAGATAATCAGCTGTGTTTTTCTTTATATGCTAGTGCAAAAGAAGTGGTGCGTCGCTATACCCCTTTTTTAGAGCCGCTGGGACTGACGTACACACAGTATCTTGTCATGATGGTGCTATGGGAGCTCAAAAAGACCACCGCAAAATCTCTTGGCGAGCGCCTCTACTTGGACTCTGGTACCCTTACTCCCCTGCTGCGTAAGATGGAAGCAAAGGGCTTGCTTGTGCGCGATCATGACCAGCAAGATCAACGTGTGCTCACGGTTGAGCTAACTCAAGCCGGCCATGATCTCAAAAAGCAGGCACAAAGCATCCCTCTTGCCATGGCTGACTGCTTTGATTTCACATCAGATGAGGCAAGAGAGCTGCGTTATCTTCTCGATAAGGTACTGACAAATGTACGGGTTTCTCACCCTTCAGAAGGATAAGCGGTAAGGCAAGCGTCAAGCTCTCTTATAATCTCTTCCTTATCCATATGACGGCCGATAAAGCAGAGTTTGATTACGCGGTCACCGTACTCGGAATCCCAGTCTTCCAGCAGTTCAGGATGCTCAAGCAGCATCTGCTGTTTTTCCTCTTCTGGGAAGGAATCATAGAACAGACCATTCTCGTATAGCTGAACCTGCTTTCCGGCCTGCTCAAATACATAGCTCATGTCATAATCGCAGCTCAGCCAAGCTTTACCCTTTACACGAATAATGCTTTCTGGCCAACTGCTCACAAAATCATTGAAGCGATCAATATCAAAGGGCTGGCGGCGATCATACACAAAGGTGGAAATTTCATATTCCAACACCTCGGGATCGTCATGCTCCTCGGGATGCTCCATGGCATCCATCCAAACGGCAGAGCGATACGCCTTATCAAAATCAAAGCGATCGGTACTCACAAGCTCGCTCATGGGGACTTCTCCCCTTACTGCCTCAACAATAGTGGCATCACGCTGCAAACCGCGGATAATGGCTTTGAGCTCATTCATCTGCTCTGGTGTTACCAGATCACTCTTGTTGAGAATAAGTGTCGTGCAAAACTCGATCTGCTGGATAAGCAAATTCTCTAGATCGTCTTCTTCGAGCTCATCAGAAAGCAGCGCCTTGCCGCCATTAAACTCGTCATACATGCGCGCACAGTCAACCACGGCCACAATGTTATCAAGCTCAAGATGAGCATGCCTATCAGATTTCTGACTCTGATTGCAAAACGCCGTAATGGTATAGGTAATGGGGATGGGTTCACAAATGCCAGATGCTTCGATAAAGATGTAATCAAAATCGCCTGAATCAGCTATATCACCAAGCTGCAAATTAAGATCATTCGATAAGGTACAGCACAAGCAGCCGTTAGTCAGAGGGATAACCTCGTCACCATTGGCAAAGCCACCCTCTTTAATAAGGCTGGCATCTACGTTTATCTCACCAATATCGTTGACGATAACCGCAGCTTTAATGCCCTCAGTGTTGGCAAGAATACGATTTAATACGGTAGTCTTGCCCGCGCCAAGGTAGCCGGTAATAAGCGCAATTTTGACATTCTTTGGATCGGCCATGTGAACTCCCCATTCCTTAAACACGATCAAGGCACCCAGCAGATGGGCGCTATGCGCACCAGACGGTGCGCATAGCAACAAACAAAGACAACCGTACCTCGGTTGGAACCATAAAGACACCGAGGTCCGCAATAACCCTAGGCGGCAGCCTTAGAGGGCGCCTGTAACAACAATATTGCCCTCTTTCATGATAACGTCCATGTTATCAGGCGTGAGGTTGTGAATATCCGCTGCGACATCGCCCTTAACCACAAGAACGTCAGCAGACTTACCAGCCTCGAGAGAACCAAACTCATCCTCGTGACCCAACATCTTAGCGCCATTAAGCGTGGCTGCCTTGATGGTGTCAAGAATGGAAATGCCAGCCTTCTCGACAAAGGCGTACATCTCTTCGATCGTAATGTAGCCATACGGGGTAACAAAGGAGAAGGAGTCAGAACCAATAGTAAGAGGCACGTTGAGTTCGTGAGCACGACGCAGGTTAGCGTAGGTGCGCTCAAGGCCCTTCTCGACAACCGTCTCACCGGGGAACTTATCCAGCTCGGGCGTCCACTCAGGTGGATAGGTGGAGTACCAGGTGGGCAAAAAGCCAATGGTAGGCGTAAAGTAAGTGCCATTCTCGGCCATCAGGTTCATAGTCCTATCGTCAAGCTCAAAGCCATGAATAAGCTGGGTGCAGCCAAAACGTACGCAGTCATACGCTGCATCAAAGTTGTTATAAGAGTGCGCCCACAGAGGAATTCCTACCATGCGGCACTCGTCGGCAATAGCCTTGATTTCCTCGGTGCAGAACAGCTGCAGACGGTCGGAGTCCCAGCGCCAAATGCCGCCGCCGGTTGCCCAAATCTTGATTGCATCGGGGTTCTCACGCAGGCGCATACGAATAGCCTTGCGCAGCTCCCATGGGCCATCAGCCTGGAAGCCCCAAGGGTGAGAATCCTTGGAGATCTGCAGAGGCAGGTGGTGTGAATCGCCATGGCCGGCTACGCGGCAGAAACCAAGACCGGTTGCAAAGATACGAGGACCATTCATAACGCCCATATTAACGAGGTCACGAATAGCAATACCGTTACGACCAATCTCGCCTACCGTAGTAAGGCCGTGGCTCAAAGCGTCATAGGCCTGCTTAACGGCGCATGCCTGCTTCTGAGCAACGCTCTCGATAACCCAGTCATTGTCGTTATCGGTCAAATTGCCCGAGAAGTGTAGGTGCGTGTCGATAAGACCAGGCATGACAGTTTTACCTGTAGCGTCAATGACCTCATAACCAGCGGGAACCTCAGTAGACTTGCCAGCATACGTAATCTTGTCGTCGTCAATGAGAACAAGCGCGTCGTTAATTGGCGCAGCGCCAGTACCGTCAACGAGCATTCCTCCTACAATTGCGTACTTAGCCATGATGTTTCCTCCAAATCCTTTCTGTGTAACTGACGAAACATACGTGCCGGTAAAACAGGTAGAACAAGGTGGTGCTCATAACGCTATGCGAACCAAAGAGAGCTCACAAAAGACCTGCGCTTACTGCGCAACATTGGTTGGACTTGCAGCCTGTGACGAGGGGTCTTTCGTAGCACTCGGTTTGCCAAAGATGAAGAAAATTGCAAAGCCAACAACAATCCACACAATGGTGATAATCCACTCAACTGGCTTGAGCGCTGCTGGGCTCATAGGAACAACCATCAAAAGAATGATGATCAAGCCTGCTGCTATGGCCGCCAAGATTCCAGCCTTACCACCGTTTACCTTATAGGGACGGTTGAGACCAGGCTCAGTCTTGCGCAGCTTGAGGCAGGCAAATCCAGCCATGGTGCACGCAAAGATAAAGCCAAGAGATGCAACGGCTGTAAGCGGGAGCAGCATATTGCCACCAAGGAAGGGTCCAATGAGGGTAAGCACCGCAAGTACAATATTTGCTTTCTTTGGAGTTCCAGATGCAGGATCAAGTTCCGCAAAGGATGCAGGAAGCATTTCCTTACGGCCAAGAGCAAGCATCAGACGGGTGGAAGCACCAAAAAATGCGTTCATGGGGCCAAGAGGTCCAAGTGTTGCAATGATGAGCATTGCGATATAGAAGAAAATATTGATCTTTTGCAGTACCGCAAGAGCAGGTACCGATGCCTTAACAAACTCATGCCAATCAATGATGCTACCAAAGGCATAAATGCAGATAAGATAAAATACGCCAGATGCAAGCAAAGCAATTGCGGGAACCAAACCAAATTTCTTCCAGTCTAGCCCCTCAGAGGCCTCTTCTGCCTGCTGAGGAATAGTATCAAAGCCTGCATAGAAAAACGGCGTCATAACAAGCACGGCCATAATGCCGCCCAACAAACTGGTTGCTTCGGTTGCCTTGCCACCTGCAGCACCAGATACCTGGGAGAAGATAGGGCCAGCATTAGAAGGAGAGCCTGTTGCAAACGATATGACCATCGCCAAAATCATGCCGGTAAGTAAGGCTTTCGTAAGAAATGATGAGAGTTTTGCTGCAGCACTTGCGCCGTGGAAATTTAAATAGATAACAAGGACTGCAAAACAAAGTGAAATAACGGTTGGCCACAAATAAACATCAGCACCCATTATTGAGTAGAGCTTTACCGATGTAAGCCATGAAAGGGCCTCAAACTGTGAGAAGCGATCTGCAAGAAGTTTTGATATGGCAATTGCTTCCCAAGGACACAAGGGAGCATTGCCTAAAAGCAACATCCAACCCGTAAGAAAACCAAGTTTGCGCCCAAATGTACGTTCTACGTACTCAATAATGCCACCCGAAATGGGAATGGCAGCCGTAAGCTCCCCAAAACACATGCCAATGGGGACCAAGAACAAGGCACCGATTGCAAATGCAATCATAGCGGGGAATGGACCTCCGCCAAGTACCATCCAATCGCCTACAAGAAGAACCCAGCCAGTGCCGATAATAGCACCAAAACCAATGGTGAAGAAGTTAAACAACGTAAGCTCTTTCTTCATTTCTCCACCTGAAGCAGCTTTCTCTGGCATTGTTCACCCCTCTTTCTTTTTAAACAAACTCCTATCCCTGATCTACCTTACCGAGCACCTAAGTTAATACCTGCTAACTTATGATTTGATTATACGTAGCTATGAATAAATGAGCATACATTTATTACTTTACCGTTTTTGACTTGACAAATTAATAAAAAAGGGATTCTTAGCTGCGCGTCCAACCTTATCCCTGTGTCAAACTATACTTGCGCACTATAGACGCTGTAATACCAAATAGCGGTTGAGGTTGTTTTCCTTACCATCGGCGCTAAATTGCGCACAGATACGAACTTGAGTACCAAGAGAGGCGACAAGATCTTTGAGTTCGTTTTGTGTAGTGTGATGACAATAGCGCCAAGTGTGTCCTTGATTTTGCCAGCCTATGAGGTAGTCATTTTCCTCTAATACACTGGGATCAAGCTGCAACTGCTGCAAGGCTTGCTCGGTGGTCTGCCGTGCTTTTCCAGCAAGTTTTACGCTGTTCATAAATTGCCAAAATGAAACGCAAAGATATCCTTTTGGCTTGGTCTTCTCTACCAAAAGCTGCAGGAGCTGTGAGCGATTTTGCCTACCCGGCACATGATGCATAAAGCCAAAGGCTACCACTACATCACAAAGCGGCACCTCTAATTGGGCTGCCAAGGTACCATCCAGAAGGCTGGTAATTATATCCAGCTTAATAAAACTACATTGAGCGTTAACCTCTGTACTATGAACCAACGGTTCACAATTATCCACCGCATAATATGCCCCAGGATGCACCAGTGTTTGCCCTGTTAAAAAGCGAGCAAAGCGTAGATTGCCACAGCCCATATCAAGCACAAGGAGTTTCTCGACAGCCATGAGCGCGGGCATAGCATCCAAACAGGACTGCCATCCTTGCCAAGGCAGCTGTCGTGTGGCAGAAAAACTCAATGCCTGCTGTTTATAAAACTCAGACGTAATCTGGTTGAGCTGACGAGCAGCTTGCAAAGAGATCGCTGGCCTTGTGTTTGACGTGTCCCAAGAAGTATTCATACGTGAATTTTACTCTCCTGTTGCTGCTGCGGTACGCGCACATGAGGCTGGCTGCGTATAATGCGAGTATGAATGAACTCATAGTAGACATATTACAGCAGCTGCGCGCCCATCCCGATACCACTCTTGATGTCCACCAGCTCGAGGCACTGCTGCGCGCTCACAGCACTCCTCGCAACAAGCAAATTCCCAAGCGGGCCATCCTGCCCTACTTTTTACAAGTCAAAAATCAGGACGTTAAGCTCTGGCAATCGTGGGAGGTCACGCCTCAGTTGGAAGCGCGCTTTGTACGCTCGGTGCGCATGAAGCCGCGGCGCACAGCCTCTGGAGTAGCAACTATTACGGTTATTACGCGCCCCCATAGCTGCTCGAGCAATTGTCTGTACTGCCCCTGCGATTTGCGCATGCCCAAAAGCTATATTGCCAATGAGCCCGCCTGTCAGCGCGCGGAACAGGCCTTTTTTGATCCCTATATACAGGTTGCCGCTCGCCTGCGTGCCTTGCATCAAATGGGCCATTCTATCGATAAGGTCGAGCTCATTGTTCTGGGCGGCACCTGGAGTGACTACCCTACAAGCTATCAATACTGGTTTGTGCATGAGCTCTTTCGTGCACTCAATGACTGGCCCGCCTCGCCACAGGCTATCGAGAAGCGCTTGGACTGGTACCGCTCTTACGGAATGCACAACGCAGAAGAAGCCCTCCGCAGCTTTGTTGCCAACCAACAGGCTGCTGTTGATGCAGGAACAGCCAGCTATAACCAGGCATTTCACAAGCTATACGACACAAGTACCCCCCATCAAGAGGCATGGTCGCACATGAGTGCCACCCTTGAAGAGCTTCTTTACCAGCAGCAAAAAAATGAGACAGCTGCTTGTCGCGTAGTGGGTCTTGTTATAGAAACACGTCCGGATACCATTACAGCAAGAACACTCACAATGTTTAGGCAGCTTGGCTGTACTAAAATCCAAATTGGCATCCAAAGCACACGCCAAGAAATTCTTGACGCTAACCTACGTCAGATGACCACCGCGCAAATAAAGCGTGCTTTTTCACTTATACGCCTGTATGGGTTTAAAATTCATTCCCATCTGATGATCAATCTTTTAGGCGCCACACCTGAGGCGGACAAGAACGATTTTACAACGTTTGTAACTGATCCTGGTTACCTTCCAGATGAGATCAAGCTCTACCCTTGTGCACTGGTAGAGGGGACACAGCTGGTTAAAGCATACCAAGCTGGTAGCTGGCACCCCTACTCTCAAGAGGAATTGGTGGACGTACTGGTACATGACGTGATGGCAGCTCCTGCGTATGTACGCATTTCTCGCATGATTCGCGATATTAGTTCCACTGATATTTTGGTAGGCAACAAGCACACCAACCTGCGGCAAATGGTCGAACAGCGCCTTGCTGCACAAGAGCAGGCTTGCCAGGTACAGGAAATTCGATTTAGAGAAATTAATCAACAACAGGTACAGGCAAAAGAACTCACCCTGCAAGACCATAGCTATGACACGGCGGTGAGTGAGGAGCACTTCTTGCAATGGGTAACAACCACCAACAAGATTGCTGGTTTTTGTAGGCTCTCACTACCCCATTGGGACCAATTGTTGGCCGGTACCTGTGACGTGCGCGCTGATGAGCTGGTAGTCCAACCAGGTCAAGCCATGGTTCGAGAGCTGCATGTGTATGGGCAAGCGCTGTCATTGGGTACAGAAGGGGCCTCGGCGCAGCATCAAGGGCTTGGTCAAAAATTGCTTATTCAGGCAAGTACGATTGCTGCAAACGCGGGTTATACCAGCCTCAATGTGATCAGCTCTGTGGGCACCCGCGCATACTATCGAGCACAAGGCTTCAGAGATGCTGGCCTATACCAGCGCAAAGAACTCTGATTGGCGCACAAGGATTCTCGCCAGTATAAAACGTGCTGATCAGAGCCAGCAATCCTAACAAATGCTGTAATGCTTCCTCACAACCAGAGTAAGCCACACTCACAAAAAAGAAAAAGCCGCCATCGTAAGACAGCGGCTTGTCATACTCAATCAAACACAGCTTACTAACAGCTGTGAAGATATACCTGACTACTCAGCGAGCTTCTCGCCAGCAGAACGAAGTGCATCCAACACATCGTCCTCAGGCTCAAGGTTGGCGATAATGGCATCAATGACGTTTACGCCAGCAGATTCAGCGCGCTCCTTCCAGCTGTCCATCCACTCGCCCGTGCCCCAGTCATACGAACCAAACAGCACCACGGGCTTCTCGCCAAACTCACCAACGCACTCATCCCAAAGCTCCTCAAAGTCGGGATCAAGCTCCTCGTCACCCATTGCAGGGCAACCAAAAGCAAAAGCATCGTAGTCAGCAACCTTTGCGCCAGAGAAATCACTGTAATCAATGATGTCAGTGTCAGCACCCTGAGCTATAGCCTGGGCCATGGCCTCGGTATTGCCAGTCTGGCTCCAAAATACAACTGCTACCTTACTCATAACTTCCTCCTTCTTTATGTAGTCGGCTCCTTTTTGCCGTCTAACACCTAGATACTTAGCTTCCAAAGCCCGTGGCTACCCACCTGAGCTTACGAGAAGTTCCATAAGGCTTGTGCCTGATCTAAAACGATTGAGGCACGCTCCTTCCAAGCAGGCAAGCTGCGCAAAGCGTTGACGTGCTCGCTCAACATTTCCGTAGGCACACCAAGCACCCCTACAACTGCAGGGCTGCTTGTGGATAAACCCAAGCACGTCTTCAAGCGGATATCCAAATACCACGCCCATTTCATGGGGAAATTCAACGGGGATAGCTGGTGCAGAGCCGCCATCAGCCACAAACTCTAAGGGCTGGCTGGCAGATTTTGCCTGGGCTTTTGCTTGATAATACTGAGCCAAACGCAATCTAAACGCGCGCATAAGCTCCGTAGATGACGTAGTGGGATAGCCTGCATCATGCAAAAATGCGCGTATATCAGACTCCTGAAGAATCGCATCAACCAGTTCTGGACGATACGCCACCAGTGCTATACGATCACGACAACTACCAGCCGTCATGCATCTTACGCCATAGGCAGAAATCTCCTTGGTAAAGCCACGGAAAAGTTCACAGGTTTTTGCGCGCAGACGGGGACCCTGCCACATACAGCATGCAGCCTGAGGCCTAAAGTTAAACAATGCAGCAGGCTTTACACCTGCAATAACACCAGAAGCACAGCGAACAAAGGTTGAAATAAACGCATGGCATAGCAGGGGTCCATAGGGCTCAAGTGAAGATACATATTCTGAGTCACCACGGACATCCAAAATACTGGCACCGCTCAAGCAAACCTCCAACCCAAATACTACATACAAACCGTACTCTGACTTGATACAAAAAGAGCGCCGGTGGTGAAGGAAGGAGGAACACCACCGGCGCTAAAGTGGTCGAACTCAAGACGTTTAGGAGAGGAGTTAATCTTGATTCGACAGAGGTAAACGAATGAACTCAAATTAACGCAGGTTATAAAATGCCTTGCTACCACCAAATTCTGCAGAGGCTTCAAGCGCGTCCTCAATGCGCAGAAGTTGATTGTATTTAGCCACACGATCAGAGCGACAAGGTGCACCAGTCTTGATTTGGCCTGCATTGGTAGCGACTGCCAAATCTGCAATGGTAGTATCCTCAGTCTCGCCCGAACGATGAGATACAACCGCTGTATAACCAGCACGCTTTGCTGTCTCGATAGCATCGAGCGTCTCGGTAAGCGTACCGATTTGGTTGACTTTAATCAGGATGGCGTTTGCAGCTCCAACCTCAATGCCCTTCTCAAGGCGCTTGGTGTTGGTTACAAACAAGTCATCACCAACAAGCTGTACACGCCTGCCCAAACGCTGGGTCAGCTCAATCCAGCCATTCCAGTCTTCTTCTGCAAGACCATCCTCAATGGAGATGATGGGATACTTGTTAACAAGCTCCTCCCAGTAATCTACCAACTGAGAACTGGTAAGCTCGCGACCTTCACCTGCAAGCACGTAGACACCGCGCTCCTTGTCATATACCTCACTGGTAGCAGGATCCATAGCAAACATGAAGTCCTTACCAGGGGTAAAGCCAGCACGCTGGACCGCCTTCATAAGGTACTCTAAGGGCTCGGCATTGTTGACCAAGTTGGGAGCAAAACCACCCTCATCGCCAACACCAGTAGAAAGACCGGACTCCTTAAGAACGTCCTTAAGCGTGTGATATACCTCAGCACACCAACGAAGCGCTTCGCGGAAGTTGGGAGCGCCAACAGGCATGATCATGAACTCCTGGAAGTCCACGTTATTATCGGCGTGAACACCACCATTAAGTACGTTCATCATAGGAATGGGCAGGGTGTGACCGTTGGTACCCCCCAAATAAGCATAGAGCGGAAGGTCGGCAGACTGAGCTGCAGCGCGAGCAACTGCCAAAGAACAACCAAGGATTGCATTTGCGCCATACTTACCCTTGTTATCTGTGCCATCTGCAGCCATAAGTGCTGCATCTACTGCACGCTGATCAGTTGCATCCATGCCAACAATAACATCATGAAGTTCATTGTTTACATGGCTTACAGCATTCAAGACGCCCTTACCAAGATAGCGGTCCTTATCGCCATCGCGCAGCTCTACAGCCTCAAACTCACCCGTAGATGCACCGGAAGGAACCATTGCCCTGCCAAAAGAGCCGTCCTCCAAAAGGACCTCTACCTCAACGGTAGGATTGCCGCGAGAATCAAGTACCTCACGTGCAAGAACATCAATAATTTCGCTCATATTATAATCGCCTCTTTAATCGGTGAACTGCGTTTTACCTGTTCATTAGGAACCCGCATAAAATATCACCGTTAGTTAACTTTTGACTATCCGTATAGTACACTATGACTAACTTTTGTACAGCACAAATTCGAAAAATTTGAAAACTCTTTATTTAGCTTTGCATACCTAGGCCTTTTATCTGCTGATATCTTTGGAATACAACATTTTGATGGTAATACATCATTTGGATGGATACACAACAACTAAAAGCATCTTAAAGTTAGTAACCGCACAAACAGCATGGGGGTGACCCAAAGGCATTATCAGCGATTGGCCTTCACTCACAAAGTACTGCGCATCGTCAATAGTGATGCTGCCCTGCCCCTCTAGTACCGTAGCAAATGCATCACCACCAGCTATGTGAGAAGCAATCTGCTGGCCCGCATCAAACGAGAAGAGCGTGATGCTTACCTGATCATTTTGCACAAGCGTCTTGCTCACTATCTGAGCTGGCGCATAATCGACTTGATCCTTAAGCACCAGCGGATGCGCAATTGCAATATTTTTTATAGGGCCTTCTGGTTGGCCCACTACATCTGGTGCAGGAGCGCTTGTATCCTCCATATTAATTCCTTCCTATACGGCTGTACGGCTTTTTAGTACACTAGTTTTTAAATACCCCCACTTTGGTAGGATATACAGAAACTTTGTGAGAAAGGAAAAACGTTGCGTACACGCAATGTTTGGCGGAAATACTATCCCTAAAGTAAGCCCTACCAAACAACTGTCCATACGATCGCAAAGGAGCGCACATGGATAAGACTATTGCTCTTAGTTCATCCGTTTATGATATATGCAAAAAATACCCCGAGGTCAAAGGTCTCATGGCAGACATCGGCTTTGATGAAATTACCAAGCCCGGACGCTTGCAGTCTGTGGGTCGTTTCATGACCATACCTCGCGGCTGTGAGTATAAAGAGCTTGCGCTCTCTGATATCATAGCTGCCTTTGTCGAGGCTGGTTTTACGGTACTTGGTGAAGACGGTACTGTATACGGTGCCTCTTCCACGCCGTCAGCCACGAAAGCTGCCGCTAAGTCCGTCGAGGATAGCGCTGAGGCTTTTGTTGAGACACCAACTCAAGAAGCATCTGCCAGCACAGATGAGCCTGCGTCTGCTTCCGAGCGCAAGGCGCTGCTCCACTCTTACCTTGATCGTCTCGATAAGGGCGAGTCTCTTGAGAGTGTACAAAAGGACTTTGCCGCAGCCTTTGCTCAGGTAAGCGGCTCTGAAATTGCCGAAGCAGAACAAGAACTCATTGCCGCTGGCACACCCATTGAGCGTGTGCAGAAGCTTTGCGATGTACATGCCACGTTGTTTGAGGGTGCGGTAAGCTGTGTTCCTCTCTCTGGATCTCCCGAAGAAAAGCCCGGCCACCCTGTGCATACCATGCGCGAGGAAAATAAAAAAATTCTTGAGCGCATCGCCCGGGTGCGTGCAGACATTGCGCAAGCAAACGCCATGGATGAAGAGCTGCGTGACCCGCAGCTTGCGCAGAAAATAGTAGATGACATTGAATTTCTTGCCCCCGTGTCCATCCACTATAAGCGCAAGGAAGAGCTACTCTTCCCGCACCTAGAAAAAAATGATATTTCTAGTCCTTCCAAGGTTATGTGGGCAAAGGACGATGAGGTCCGAGAAGCTCTTGCTGCCGCTCGTCACAGTTCTGAGCGTGCACTGCTTGTTCCTGCCAAGGCCTTTATTGTGCGCGTGGTAACTCCTTTGACCGAAGCGGTAGATGGCATGGAGTCCATGGTAAGCAAGGAAGAAAATGTACTAATACCTCTATCTTTAGAAACGCTCAATGCACGCGACTGGACTCAAATTGCCAGCGAGGAAAAAGAGTACGGCTGGGCATTTATCGAGCAGCCTCCAACATGGCGTGCCACTGCGATGGACCTTGCCGATGCCGCCGTACGTAGTATGGAAAAGAAGCGTGCTACATCCGCAGATTCTGATGCTACTCATACCACATCTGTTGAGAAGATTAAGCTTTCTACCGGAGAGTTTACCGCCGCACAGCTTGACGCTGTTCTCAACACCATTCCTTTGGATATTACCTTTGTCGATGCAGACGATAAGACCAGCTATTTTAGCCATGGAGACACTCGCGCATTCCCGCGTCCCATGAGTTGCCTAGGTAGAGACGTATATGATTGCCACCCACCGCGCAGTCAAGCGATGGTACATCAAGTATTTGATGACTTTAAGAGCGGTGCTCGTGACTCGTACGAGTTTTGGATTCATCTGCACGGCAAATTCCTCTACATCCGCTATTTTGCCGTACGTGACCAGGATGGCACCTATCTTGGCGCTCTGGAAACCACTCAAGACATTGCTCCCATTCAAGAAATTGAGGGCGATAATCGCCGTGGTGCAGATGAGCGCCGTGAAGCCGAGGAGCAAAAGAAGCGGTAGGAAGCGTCCGGCACCAGAGCTCAGTTTTTGTGCGCCCCCAACTCGCTTTGTATCCACTGCATAATGCGTGCACGCGCAGTCTGTATGTCAAGCACGCCATGGGCAAAGCTTTTGCGTACGAGTTCACGGGGAAGGTATTCATCGTACTTATCAAATAAGGGAAGCTCTGAATCAAAGAGTAATTCCATAGGATCAAGATCTGCCAATGCAACTTCAGATAGAGTCTCAAAAAACTCTTCTGGAGTTGCATTCATTCTAAATTGAAAGTAATAGGGACGGTATACATCTATACCTTTAAGCCCCAAGCGTGCTGGAAGCTTTCGCTTTATAATGCGCTCAAGAGCCAAAAACGCATAGGTGCCTAACCAGGGAAATAATACCCAAGTATCACCACCTAGATTGATCAGAGGCTTATCGCTAATAAGAGCTGCCTGTGCCACATCCCGCGCCTGTAAAAGACGCGCCCGTGCTTGAGGAAGCATATAGGCATAGTCTGTTTGCTCTTGGAGCACCTGCTTCATACGCTCCAAAATACGTGTGTGAACATCTCCTGCAACGTTACCAAAATAAGCTGGTACCTTAGCTTTAACTAGGGTTACATACACAAGTTTGCGCTTGTAGTCTAGCTCTTCTACCAGCCAAACATGCCCAGCAATAGCCAGCTTTTCCCCTACAGGAGGTGGCTGCACGACCGTGCCCAGCTCCTGACTTTCGCAGCGAACGGTGTATTCTTCGTTTTCTACAAACACGCCGTAAAAGCGGAAGGTATTGGTAACGCGCTCCCCTGCCAGCCCGAGCAGTATGGTACCCTCTTCTGTTTTCTGAATATGCTCCGTCTGCAAAAGGTGATGTAACAGCAGTTTGTAATCATCTGTGCTCACTGTTTTAAAGGGAGAAAGACTAAGTACCCGACCAGCTAATTGAGCCGGTGTTAGATCACCAGAAGATGCCAATATTGCCATGGTTTGATGATAGAGCAAACTATAAGGCAAGCGACCTTCTCGTACAGGTTCCACCCAACGCTCTTCTATGTATAACTGCACCAAGGCAATGCCCTGTAGCAATTTCCAAGGTATTGTTGCAGGCACTAAGCTGCGCGGTTCTGGCTGATCTTCTCGCATGACAAACCACATCTGTGGTGGCAAACCACGCCTGCCCGTACGGCCCATACGCTGCAAAAAGCTGGAAACCGTAAAGGGCGTATCTATTTGAAATGCCCGTTCTAGGCGACCAATATCAATACCAAGCTCAAGAGTAGCGGTAGCACAAGTAGTAAGAGCTACGTCATCATCACGCATACGATCTTCCGCACTTTCGCGGAGACTGGAGGACAAATTGCCATGATGAATTAAAAACCTATCTGGCTCGTGGTTATACTCGCAATATGAACGCAAGGTACTCGTAACGGCCTCACACTCTTCCCGAGAATTAGAAAAGACAAGACACTTTTTGCCACGGGTATGCTCGTAAATATAACCAAGGCCAGGATCGGCAAGCGCTGGCGCACCATTTGTTTTTTCTGATGATAGTTCTGCTTGCGAACTACTATCTTGATCCTGACCTGCCTCTTTGTGCAACTCTGTTGCCTGAGGACCAGAAGTATAAAAATGCTCCATACAAAGACGCCAGGTTTGGCGAGGTCCAACCACACGGGGGATAACGGTTGCGCGCCCTGTATCTGCCGCAAGAACAGCAGCCATAGACTGAGGGTCACCAATGGTGGCAGACAGTCCAATTCTTCGTGGATTCACATCTGCTAAGCGAGAAAGGCGCTCAATCAAGCAAAGTGTTTGCATGCCACGATCCCCGCGCAACAGTGAATGAACTTCATCTATAACTACATAACGCAAATCATGAAAGAGTGCTGGAATTTCTGCGTGCCGCCGCAAAAGTAGTGCCTCAAGAGACTCTGGTGTAATTTGCAAAACACCACAGGGATGGTTAAGCAGCTTTGTTTTATGAGAAGCGCTTACATCCCCATGCCAATGCCAAACTGGAATATCCGCCTGAGCACATAAATCTTCAAGTCTATAAAATTGATCATTTATAAGCGCCTTAAGCGGACCAATATACAAAGCACCCACTGAGGTAGGAGGATTCTCCCACAGCTCAGTAAGGATTGGAAAAAATGCTGCCTCGGTTTTACCCGAAGCGGTAGAAGAGGTAAGCAATACGTTGCTCGTAGTATTGAAAATGGCATCTGCAGCAGCAAGTTGAATCGCCCGCAAGGATTCCCACTCATGCTCGTAGATAAAGTCACGCACAAATGGAGCGTATTGCTCAAATACATCTGGCATGCGCAACTCCTTACGAACAAAACAGTACACTTGTTCGTAGTATACTACTCGTACACTTTAAGTGCCTCAGCTAGACTGATCTTGTGGATATTCCACATATGAATACAAGCTGCCACTACATACGTTGCAATGCCAATTGCCAATACCTGAGTAAGCAGTTCTGGGCGGTAATTAAGCGGGAAATTACCCGCATAATCAGCCATCATTTGACGCATAAGCTCATTCACAAGTGCAATGATTATTGGAATGGACAACACTTCAGATACAAGAACCGCAAGCGTTATAGGATGCAAATATAACGAGCGAATTTCCTTCTCGGTATATCCAAAAACCTTCATATAGGAGATAGAGCGTGCAGACTGCTCGATGCTTGTTTTAGTAAGCAAGAAAATAAGCAATACAGAAACGGGGATGGCAACCCACATAAGCATAGAAAGCACGCCGCCCATAGAAAGGCTCATTTGCTCGCCTGCAGAAGCCATTTGGTCAGGCGTTGTTTGCGCTACAAGATAGGTTTCGTCCAACAGCAGTGGTTTGTTAGAAGCATATCCATTAAAGTAATCAGCTGGCTTACCAAAGATTTCACACCATGTAGTACGGCTCATATACACATTCATATCTGTCTGACTACCTGCAATAACATCAGGCGCAATCACATAGGTATCTGAGGTATATCGATCCGTAAAGGTATACTGCTCCCCTCGAACAAGACCACATTTTTGTGCTAATCCGCGACCAATAACAATCTTGCCACCCGACACATCATACTTCCAGTAATCAGAGTTAAGATCAATTCCGTATACGCTCACTTCCTCGCCTTTGCCAGAAATTGCACGTGGTATTTCAAGCGTTGTTACAGCAAACTTTTCGGACTTCTCGATAGTCTTAGCTGCATTGGAATACATGTTTACGGGATGGCCAGCCGCAGTATATGAATCGGACTCTAACGCGGATGCTCGCATGAGCAAATCGTAGTATCGAGCAGCGCTTAACTCATCTTCTGGATGCTCGTATTTGTGCAACATGCTAAGAGCGGAGGCGGCATCTGCCTGAGCAGGTGTAACATCAATCTCCAACGGCGCCTTAAGCGTATATATATGCTGCGCAGGTACCATCTTGGTCATCTGTGTAGCATACTCTTCCACCAAAGGCACTATACACAGACACATAAGCAGTAAGATATTTGAAAACACAATTCCCAAAAACAAAATAAGAAACTGCGGCGCATTTCTTGCCAAAACACGTGCACGAAAACGGCGTAAAAACTTCCAACGGTCCGGAAATACCAGCTTGCTCCTGCGCGTATGGTGGCGCGTTTCTTGGCGCAAAAACTCTAATGGCGTTGCCTTCAGGCTGGCGGCAATACCAATAAAATTAACGCTCATTAGTAAAAGCACTGGTATAACAGACATAAAGACAAAAATCTCTATCGAGAAAATCGGCGTAAAGGACACGATATCATATGACCGATAGTAGTTTGATGCCATAAACTCAGCAAAACCGCTGTAGCAAATACCATTGCCCACCGCTGCCGCCAGCAGCCCCGTAAGCGTTGGCAAGACCATGTAGTGCGCAATAAGCTCATGCTTGCGATAACCTGAAGCAAGAAGGGTGCCAATAGCAGCACTTTCAGACAGAATAGTAGCCTTGGTAAGTACCACAAAGACAAATGAAACTACCACCAACAAGATTGCACCTGCAACTATCCAGCCTTTTTTGTCTCCTACAAGGTCCTTATCGGCATAGTTATAGGCACTGTTGTCTTCTTTATCTATTACCTCAGTTAAAGACACCTGATTGTTGGTAAGCAATTGAGCCACGTCACGTTCATACGTCACGCGATCACTCAAGCTCATGGTCTTGTCATCCAACACGACTGAGTATCTATATACAGACGTCTTTGCCAGTTGATCATATGCCTCATTGGTAACCTGGGCTAAGGTAAAGGTCACTCCGTCAAAGAGCAAATCGGTATTTTTCTTTTCTAATACTTGATAATCAGGCAGGCTTACAAAACCCGTAATCGTAAACGTATGCCCATCCAAAGAAACTTTGTCCCCAATCTGCAAATTGTTGTTATTGCAGTAGGTACGCGAAAGAGCAATCTCTGTATCTTGTTGTGGGGCCCTACCCTCTACATAACTAACCTTATTAAAGTCAGTACGGTTTTTGAACAGGCGCGCCGTAGTTTGTTTATGTGCTCCCGGGGCCGTAAATTGAACATCAGTGTAGAAGTTCTCATACACCTTGCAGTTAGACCCCTGATTTTGAATCTTTGTAATGACGTCTTGAGGAATCTTAAACTGCGTAGTGATATAAAAATCTTCAAGATTGCTTACGGCTCTATTTTGTGCAATGAGTTTTTGGATGGAACTTGCACCCGTCAGAAAGCTCGACACCATAGCAATGGTAATGGTGAGCAAGAAAAACAATCCTAGGTACTTACCTAAATTGTGAACAAAATCACGCGGAAGTCGTTTAATAAGCGGTGACATACCTACCTACCATTCCAAATTCTTAGCAGGCACCAGCTGTGTTTGTAGGTAATCCTCTACCAAATGGCCATCATGCAGACGCAAAACGTGATGTGACATATGCCTAATAGCATCGTTATGAGTAACTATGACCATAGTGCAGCTATATTGACGATTTACCTGTTCCATAAGCTGCAAGATTTCCTTGGAGGTTGTATAGTCCAATGCACCCGTAGGTTCGTCACACAGCAAAAGACGAGGATTTTTTACCAGCGCACGACCGATGGAACAGCGTTGTTGTTGGCCACCAGATACCTGGTTGGGAAACTTATTTCGATGTTCCCAAAGCCCCAAATTGTGCAATAGCTCATCTATGGGTAAGGAAGCCTTGGAAACGTAGGCACCTACCTCGATATTCTCGCGAATGGTTAAGTCTGGTATGAGGTTATAAAACTGGAAGATGAATCCTAATTCTTTGCGACGATACTCCACCAGCTGTTTAGCAGACAGTTGGGTAATGTCTTGCTCATCCACCACAATAGAACCAGCGTCAGCCGATTCCAAACCGCCAAGCAAGTTAAGGAAGGTGGATTTGCCTGAGCCAGATGGCCCAAATAAAACGCACATTTCACCTTGGTGTATGGTGGTGGTAATACCAGTAAGAACACTTACTTTGGCATCTGCCTGACCGTAGCTTTTACATACATCAGATACGCAAATAAAATCTTTTTGATCTGTTTGTACTGTTTTTTGCACGTCCATGCTTTGCCCCTATACTGTTACAAAAGTTACCTTAAGTAAACCTCTCGCTCTAGTATATTGCTAAAAGTTAGAATAATATATCTTTTTTACAGTTTTGTAGGCAAAATGTTATGCAAAAAACACCCTAAATGGTGAACTCGGCAAATCCCGATGCCTCATCTGAAGTGCCATAAGAGCCGCCAGAATCAGAACTGCCAGAATCACCACTTGTTGTAGCTTCCAGAAAACCATGCTGTCCAAAAGATCCATCTGCCAAAAGAGACTCTATCGTCACAGTAGGGTCTTGAAACATGATGTCCAGCAACTCGATAAAATCGCGAATTACTTCACGAGGCGTGATGTGTGTTTGTGCACCTACACGGGATAGTTCTACCTCTAAAAACCTTGCTAACTGAGCCTCATTAAGACGACGGTCATATTCAAATAATCCCGCATGAATACCCGCGAGTTTCTCGATAAGAACCAGAAGTTCCTCAGGCGTGAGTGCTGTTAAACGAATTACAGGAGCCAACAGGTCAGACATTCCCTCACGACCAAAACGCCCTTGCGTCAAGCGTGAGCGCAGCGCTTCATACGAATACAAACCACGACGCCTATCCTCTACTGTCTGTGGTGTTCCACCCATAATAATGCCAAGGTACTGAGCACGGCCCTGAAGAGCATCGTTATATATGGTTAAGAGCTTCTCATAGTTGTATTGCCTCGAGACAGCATGAGGAATCTTATACAGATTAACCAGCTCATCTATGAGGATGAGCAAACCTTCATAGCCGGCACCACGCAAGAAGCGTGCAAACAACTTGAGATAGTCATACCAATCATCATCCGTAATAATTGCTGTTACACCAAGCTCGGCGCGCGCTTCAGACTTAGTACGATACTCACCGCGGAACCAACGGATAACATGTGCTTTAAGCTCATCATTACCCTCCATATACGCACGAAAATATGATGATAAAAGCTTGGCAAAATCAAAACCATGTACCAGCTCTTGCAAATCAGCCAATGAGGCATATATTTCCTTTTGGACCTCATCTACAAAACGGGCGTCTTCGGGCAATACACCCGCAGCAATCACCTTGGACTGAGCCGTCGTAACCCAACGATCCAAAATAAGCGTCAGTGCACCACCTTCTGGGCGCGTTTTGGTAGATAAGTTTGAAATGAGCTCACGGTAGGTAGCAAGACCCTGACCACGCGTTCCCTGAAGACGACGCTCGGGCGAAAGATCTGCATCCGCAACTACAAAATTGTTTCCCATTGCATGATTGCGCATGGTTTGCAGCAAAAAACTCTTGCCACTTCCGTAGCGACCAACAACAAACCTGCACGATACACCACCATCTGCCACCATAGACAAATCACGAAGCAGCGCGGCAATCTCATCCTTACGCCCAACCGTAATGTAGGGCAGCCCCACGCGCGGCACTACGCCACCCTTAAGGGAATTGATGAGAACACCGGCAATGCGCTTAGGCACACGAACTGAATTAGTTGGCACGTAAAAACTCCTCTACGTCTTTGCGATAGTCCTCTACCAAGCTTACCCGCTGCCCATCAAACTCTAAAACGGTATCATCCACCAGATCATAGAGCAGCTCATTGATGTGGTCAACCTCAACTGAAAGCATGCTACCCACGTCTGCTTTTGGAAGAGGTTTGCCTTCTAAGACAGCTTGCAGCAACTGCTTTTGGTAATTGCCGAGAAGCCTTATGTTTGCTGCATTATTTATTTTGGATTCTAAGGGCATACCTGCTTCATCCACCAATAAGCTCATCTGCCGAGTCTCTTCTGAAGCCTGAGCTGCAAACGCGAGCTCACACTCAGACTCAAGCGCGCGTTCTTCCTCTACTAACAATACCTCACATATTTGAGCGGCATCACTACGAATAGCAGCTAAAGAGTCTAGATTAATACTTACCTGAGCAGCCTCAATACGGTTTTTCTCTTCCACTACCTGCTGAACCGCCTCGGTAACATACGAGCGTTGATACTTTGGAATCTCACGCGGCTTAAGTGCTGTTACCTCTTGTAGGGTCTGGCGCAAGGCTACATCTATTTCATACAAGAGATTACCAAGTTCACCACTTTTCTTCTTGGCCTTGCAAGGCTTGGAAATAGTCCAGCGCCCATCATGGCAGCTATACACCACATGCCAAGGAGTTGCTCGTACTTGATCTGCATGTGCCTGCGGTGTATAAAAAATGGCACCGGAAAACATAGTGTAGGGTTCACACACAGCTGGCCCAAACAGACCGTCAATATACCCCGTTTTCCTGCGCGTTTTGCAGTGATTAACCATCTTAATAAACACACGTGCACACGCTTGTTGTACCAATGCGGGATAGACAGTATAGAGTTTTGATTTTTCTAAATGATATGAACTCACACTACACAACAACTCAAACAACTGCCCCTCATTAATCTGTGAGGCCTGTGAGGAAGTAAGTTGCGCCTGTACAAGCTTTTGTTCCAGCTCTCGTAACTCGTATACTGCGTTGAAGTGCATAAAAGAAGCATGGGCATACTCTAGGGGCAAGTCATGCCATACGGCAAAATCCAACATCCAGGCCTGCAGATAGGCATCAAGAACTCTGTTGGCTCCATCTTTGCAAAAGCTGTCGCGCAAAACGCCAAGCATAGTCATAGCTTGCTGAGCAGATGCCACGCCTACTTTACACAGCAGCTCATAGGCATACACAAACAAAAAAGAGAGTGGAGCATGCGTAATGGTATGGTTTTTCAATTTGGTACGCCAGCTAAAATATGCGCGCGCATCCAAGTTACTCATATCTTCATACGTAGGGTAATAGCAGGAAAAATGACTGGTGTAGTCACAATCATCCTCAAAATCTGCCATAAAGGATGCCTGTTCATAAAACAGTTGAGAGCCCCCATAATGATAGTTATGCCATCCAGCTCGTTTGGCTAAACCACGCATCTCTAAAATACGCTGAGGTGTTGGCCGCGGTTTGTCCCGCTCCTTATCCTGTAACAACTGCCTGCCCGTACGTATAAGGGGCTTATCGCAATACTCCCTCTTGCTAAACGCACTAATCTCTCCAGCAGCAATTTTGGCCAAGATTTCTCGCGCAATACTCACCGCTCGAGATATACGCTCCTCGTCGGATTTAAGATAGTCATGCGAATATGTTCTCTTATTTTCGTACATATGTTCGTATAGTATAGTCCATCTCCACCCACAAAAAAGGACCCGACGCAAACAACTCAAAACACGGTCTTCACCTATACAAAAACCTCGCACCATAACAGTAATGCCATGATGCGAGGAATATTCAGTTTGACCAGGCGCTTGCACACACCCTCGTCGTTAGAACAAGGCTGGCCAGAGGTAGTAGATTACGCAAGCTTCTCTACGATCTTGTCGTCAGTATGCTCGTGCTTTGGCATAGGACGGAACAGCTGGAACAACATGCCAGCCAAGGCAACAATCGCGATAACAGTCCATACACCAAAATGCCCAGTGGTGGCCAGTTCGTACAGCTGGTAGATAATCATACCAACTACCCAACCAAAGCCGCACTCATAGCCAATGGCAAACCAGAACCACTTAGGATCATCCATTTGCTTGCGGATGGTACCCATAGCAGCAAAACAAGGTGCATTAAGCATGTTGAACGCTACAAACGCCAACATAGCACCCAGATTTAACGTACCGCCAAAGGTAAACATGTTGGCAAAGCCGTTCCACATAGATACCGAGTTCTCGCCAGCATCACCCAAACCATACAGGGCACCAAAGGTAGAAACCAGGTTCTCCTTAGCGATAAGTGCAGAGATGGATGCAGAGGCAGCCTGCCAAGAATTGTTACCCAGAGGAATGAAGATAGTACTAACCCAGTTACCAACAGCAGCCAGCAGGGAGTAATCCATGTACTCCTCAGGAGCACCGTCAAGGCTCTCAAGGAAACCAAAGGCACCGCTGCCGCCATCCCAGGTAGCCCAACCAAAACGAGACAGAACCCAAATGCCTACAGCAGCCAAGAAGATGATGGTACCAGCCTTCTTAACATATGCGCTTACGCGCTCCCAAACATGCAGCCACCAAGACTTCAGTGCTGGAAGGTGATAATCAGGAAGCTCCATTACAAATGGGGCAGGATCGCCTGAGAAGGGCTTGGTCTTCTTTAGCATGATTGCAGAGATAATGATGGACAAAAGACCCAAGAAGTAGAACATAGGAGCAATCCACCAGGCCTTAGAGCCACCCAGCAAAACGCCCATAACCAGTGCAATGATGGGCTGCTTAGCACCACAAGGAATCATGGTAGTAAGCATTGCGGTCATACGACGGTCATTCTCGTTCTCAATGGTCTTAGTTGCCAGAACGCCAGGAACGCCACAACCAGAAGAAACCAGCATAGGAATGAAGGACTTACCAGACAGACCAAAGCGACGAAACACACGGTCCATAACAAAGGCAACACGACTCATGTAGCCGCAGTCCTCAAGGAAGCACAGCAAAACAAACAGGACAAACATCTGAGGAATGAAGCCCAAAACAGCACCAACGCCACCGACAATACCCTCTGTAACCAAAGAGACCATCATAGGAGATGCGCCAGCATTGGTAAGCCAGCCCTCGATAGCAGTAGGAATGGAAGGAACAAAGCCCTCGTAATCCTCGGCAGCAGGCTCATTTGCAGCGCCTTCAGCAGCTGCCACAAAGTCATCTGCGTCAATCTTTTCGATAGTTTGGAGCTGAACGCTCTTATCGGCAGGCATACCTTCTGCATCAACCTTAGTTACAGGCTCGTCATCAACATCTACAAGGTTGCCATCCTCATCATGGATGGGAACATCCTTGGCAACAACGCCTGTCTCTTTAGCAGCGGCAGCAAACGTAGTAACGGCCTCAGTGTCACCCTCGGAAACTGCATCTGCAACACCCTCGGTGTCAACACCAGCCTCTTCGGCAGCGGCAATATAGCCCTCGACCTTATCGCCATAGTGCTCGCCATCCCAAGCTTCCTTGGCCTCTGTGTAGGCATTGGAACCAGAAGCAGAGATAAAGAAACCGTCACTAAACAGATTATCGTTAACCCAGTCACTGGCAGGAGTACCTACAGCTACCAGCGCAAACCAGTACATGAAGGACATGACTGCAATAAAGATGGGAATACCCAGCAAACGAGAGGTAACGACCTTGTCGATCTTTTGAGAGATAGTAAGCCGAGCAGGAGCCTTGGTTACGCACTCCTCCATGATGGAAGAAATCCACTCATAGCGATCTGAGGTAATGATGGACTCAGAGTCATCATCGCGCGCCTCTTCCACAGGGGTAATAAGCGTCTCGATCTTAGCAAGAGATTCTTCAGACAGGTTAAGGGGCTTAATTGCCTCTACGTCACGCTCAAACAGCTTGATGGAATACCAACGCAGAGTGTGGGGCTCAACCTTGTCCTTGATCTCAGAAGCAATGGCCTGCAATGCAGACTCAACCTCAGGAGTAAACAGCTTAATACCCTGGCTAACCTTATGCTGCTTGCCAGCATCAATTGCGGCGTTTACCAGCTCGGTAACGTTGGTGTTGCGCAGAGCAGAGATCTCAAGAACATCCACACCCAAACGCTCGGAGAGCAGTGCGGCGTTAATTACATCGCCACGCTCTTTGAGAAGGTCGCACATGTTAAGGCCGACAACAACAGGACGGCCGGTCTCGAGCATCTGCGTTGCCAAATACAGGCTGCGCTCGATGTTGGTTACATCGATCAGGTTAATAACAGCATCGGGCTTCTCGTTAATGACAAAGTCACGCGAGACTACCTCTTCAGGAGAGTAAGGACTCATCGAGTAGATGCCGGGAAGGTCGGTAAACAGAACGTTCTTGTCCTTCTTCCAGGTAGCCTCTTTTTTCTCAACCGTAACGCCAGGCCAGTTACCCACGTAGCCATTTGATCCAGTTAGCTCATTGAACAGCGTGGTTTTACCGCAGTTAGGGTTACCAGCAAGTGCAATATTGATCATATCTGCCATAATTCCCTACCTACGCTTCTGTAACAACATCATCGGCTGTATCTACAACATCGACCGTATCGACAATATCGGTCACTTCAATTACCTGAGCCTCATCTTTGCGCAGAGTCAACTCATACCCACGTACGGTTACCTCAATTGGGTCACCAAGTGGTGCGACCTTATGAACAAGAACCCTTGTACCCTTAGTAAGGCCCATGTCCATAATACGGCGCTTAATTGCACCAGTGCCTGTAAGCTTGACTACTGTGCAAGCTTCACCAACGTTAACATCGCGAAGTGTTGGCATATTCCTTCCTTCCATCGCGTCACTAATACACAAATTAAAAGCTATCTATAAGGTAAAAGCTAATTTACATAAATGTGAGATGCCATTTTGCGGTCAAGTCCAAAGGTGGATCCCTTGATGCCTACAACTACATCGCCATTGATGCGGGATAAAACCTTAATCTCAGCTCCCTCTACAAAGCCGAGCTCTGAAAGATGCTGACGCATAGACGGTGAGCCTTTGATACGGGCAACATGCACAATCCCACCATCATGAATGAGCGATAAGGGCATTTGTGGTGTAGCAGAAACAGAGGTACGCGTACCATCAGTAAAATTGCTACTCATTTCCTGCTCCAAACAGATATACCTACTCCTAATCCACAGTAACATTGATAGTGTTAACTTGGACTGAGAGACAATGTTAACCTGATTAAACACTAATGGCAACCGTGGTTAACTATTTTTATGTAATAATTTTTGCGCAGAGCGGTAGGTAAGAGTGGGTTGTCGTTAAATTACACCCCCGCTTTCTCCTGTAATGTTACGAGACTCAACAAGAACCATATTGCCCTAACACCACGAGAAGAAGTCATTGAACGTGTGTGTACAAACGATGCTCTTGTATACACACTCCTAACCATTAACTAAAAAGCAACGCTTACGAGTCTTCTACCTCCAATAATCGAAAAACGCTCCACTATATCGCTCAGATTTATACGTAATTGATATATTTGCGCTATGACAACAGACTGAAACAGCAAAGAAGCTAGGTGTGCTATGAGCGCAACAACCATTGGAGGCAATCAAAAACCTGAGTCCATTACCGATTCTCTGGTAGTGCTTCCTCGTATAGAGAGTGAGACCGGTTCCGCATACGCCTACCGTGTATTGGAATACAACATTCTCATGCTGCACATGACTCCTGGCGCATGGATACGAGAACGCCTTATTGCCGATAAGCTCGCTGTATCTCGCACGCCTGTTCATGAAGCAATTGGCTTGTTGCGCGATCGCCGTCTGGTTGATGTGGCACCCCAAAGTGCCACCCATGTCTCCCTTATTAGTATTGATGCTCTACGACAAGGCATTTTTTTGCGCTCTGTTATTGAACCAATAATTATTTCTCAGCTGGTAGGCAATGTATCTGATGAGTTCTTACAAAAACTAAACAAAAATATTCAAGTACAAAAACAGCTAGTAGAGAGCTCTGCAGATATTTATTTATACACTCAAGTTACCAGTGAGTTTTGGGAGTTGCTTTATACTGCGGCCCACAAAGGCTATCTGTGGGAATTGCTCTATCAGGCGACGGTGCCCCTAGAGCGTCTGCGTTATATCCTGCTTCTTACCAAGCTTATAGAGCCCAATACACACTATTGTCAGCAGCTGTATAAGTATTTATATCTGGGAATTAATGACAGTATTGGTATTAACCAAGCTATCCAATCAGAAATTAACAGCTCAGTACAAAAACTTGATGTTGTTATGGAACGGTTCCCTCAGTACTTTACTGATGCGCCTACCTTGTAGCCCTACTGATACCCCTGCTTCATAGCACAGCGAGAACAACATAAAAGAGAAAGAAAAATCCTGTAGCTCACACTGAACCACAGGATTTTCTCGGTATCAAACTAATGCCCAAAGCCTCTGTTCAAAGCTCAGGTTCAAAGCTTATATCCAGACGTGCCCGCAAAGTCGCTGAGATCATCTGCAAGGTCGTTTAAG
The DNA here is from genome assembly GCF_000364325.1 of Atopobium minutum 10063974. Lineage (NCBI taxonomy): Bacteria > Bacillati > Actinomycetota > Coriobacteriia > Coriobacteriales > Atopobiaceae > Atopobium > Atopobium minutum. The sequence continues at coordinate 595,225 of NZ_KB822533.1, read as the reverse complement.
GCTAGCGTATACGCAAAGATACTTCCTTAAGCTGTTGCGTGGAGACTTCACTCGGGGCAGCGCTCATAAGATCAGAGCCGGAACTCGTCTTAGGGAATGCCATAACATCACGAATGGAATCACAACCAGCTAACAGCATACAAACGCGATCCAAGCCCAAGGCAAAACCACCCATAGGAGGAGCACCAAACTCCAGGGCTTCCATGAGGAAGCCAAATTGCTCACGCACGCTGTGCTCATCAAACCCAAGCTTCTCTAGAATACGCATCTGAAGAGCAGCGTCATGAATACGCATGCCACCGCCGCCAGCCTCGTATCCATCCATGACAAAGTCGTAGGTATGAGAACCAATGGCTAAAGGATCGCTATCCAAAAGCTCAATTTGATCCTCAAGTGGCTGAGTAAAGGGCTGATGTTCTGCCGCATAGGCTTTGCGGTCCTCATCCCAGTGGAACAGGGGGAAGTCAACAACCCACAAGAAGTCATGACCTTCTCGCTTGATGTCCAAAGCGTTAGCCATGTGTGTACGCATGCCGCCCAAAATGGTATCCGTATCAAGACGACTACCCACAGCAAACATGACCAAATCTCCTGGCTCCACTTCCATAGCCTCACGTAGATTTGTCATCTCTTCCTCGGAGAAGAACTTTACAATGGGGCTGGTAACAGAACCATCCTCGCGAAATGCTATGTAAGCAAGACCCTTGGCACCAAAACCAGCGGCAGCATCTGCGAGCTTATCAATCTGAGCACGAGGCCACTTGCCAGCGCCCTTGGCATTAAGAGCCTTGACGTATTGACCATCGGTGGTAGCGGCGCTACCAAACAACTTAAATTGAGACTGAGAAAATATGTCACTCACATCATGCAAGGTCATGTCAAAGCGTGTGTCGGGCTTATCGACACCATAGGTATCCATGGCATCCCAATAAGAAATACGACGCAAAGGCACGGGCATATCTACGCCCACCTTGGCAAAGGCACTGGACAAGATCTCTTCCAAAGACGACATCACGTCGTCCTCAGACACAAAGCTCATCTCTATGTCCACCTGGCTAAACTCAGGTTGACGATCCGCACGCAAATCCTCGTCACGGAAACACTTTGCCACTTGGTAGTAGCGCTCAACACCGGCAACCATAAGCATCTGCTTAAGCAGCTGAGGCGACTGTGGCAGCGCATAAAAATGGCCAGGCTGCACGCGGCTGGGAACCAAGAAGTCGCGAGCGCCTTCGGGCGTAGACTTAAAGAGTGCCGGAGTTTCTACTTCCATAAAGTCTTGGTCATGGAAGGCTTGACGCAACGCAAAAGTAAAATCAGAGCGCAGTTGCAAATTGCTCATCATGTGAGGGCGGCGCAGATCCAAATAGCGATAGCGCAAACGCACATCCTCAGAGCTGTCCAGACGATCCTCAATGGGGAACGGAGGCGTCTTTGACGTGTTGAGTACCTCAATTTCTGATACCAGTACCTCAATATCGCCCGTTTGAAGCTTGGGGTTATTCATACCCTCTGGACGACTGCGGACAATACCAACCACCTTGATGGGCCATTCAGAACGGACCTTCTCGGCCTGATGAAATGCCGAACCACCAGAGTGATCAGGGTCAAAAGAAATCTGGGTTACACCTGCACGATCGCGCAGGTCAATAAAGATAAGCCCGCCGTGATCACGACGACGCCACACCCAACCAGTAAGGGTTACCGTAGTTCCAATATCGGAGCTGCGAAGCTGACCACAGTCGTGCGTGTGCATAGAATGCATAGTGTTCCTTTCGTCTGGATCACCCCGTGTCGGTCCGGGTGACCTATACCTTCAGACGACGCAACCGGCGTAGACAGCGTGAGTTGCGCACATTTTTCCTATGGTAGCAGCATACAAAGGCCTTCATACCTAGAACAAAAAAGAAATGAAACCTCTACGCTTGCGCTACCTTCTACCTAACTAACATTCCGTTTCCCGAGAAGGTCTTACAGCCGTGAAAGATACGCGCATAGAGCGGTAAGATTTGGGTAATGGAACTTGTCCCTACTAGGAAAGGACCAACCATGGGAAAGAGGGCTAGTGAGACTCTGGATTTGGATTACGATGCACTGGTAGATTACCTCCATACCAAACACTCCATTTACATGAAGGTTGGCAGCGCGATGTATTACCTTACCGATGCAAACTTCCAGGCATGGAGGGCTCAAGACACCAGTAAACGCAATGAGAAGAACCACTATATTGATTGCAGTGACCTTGTACCTACGGTAGATGAATTTCTTGCTATCCCCTTTGTTGGCGGAAATACCATTAAGGATGTATTTGATTCTGCCAAATTTTATGCTTCGGTTAAAGGTGAGAAGGAATAGCGCACTTCGACTTTCGCACGTATGCGACTAACATTATTACACGGTAGCGCACTTCTCACACAAAAGCTGTCCTCTTGTTATATACACGAGGGCAGCTTTCTTGTATCTATCTCACACTTTGCAGCCGCTATGCATAAACGCTGTCACAATGTTTAAATTAAAAGCAATTTGACATTTTTATGTCCTTAAAAATGTTATTTTCTACATTCTTAAGTCCTTATTTTTGTAAATATATGCAAAAATAAGGATGTATTTACGACTGTATGCCTAGCACCACAAAGAGAGAACGCACAGCATCAATACAAGAGATGAGGAGGTCAGGCACACTATGGATAGATTTCTTATGACTCAACTGCTGGATTGGAAGAATAGTCCTCATCGAAAGCCTCTTATTTTAAATGGTGCACGCCAAGTGGGAAAAACCTGGCTCCTTAAAGAGTTTGGTAGACTCAATTTTAAAAACATTGCATATATCAATCTTGATGTTAACGCCGCGATGAGAGAGCAATTTGAACAGGGATATGATGTATCAAGAATTATTTCTGCCATTCAGTTTGAGACAAACCAACCAATCATAAAAAATGAAACGCTTATCATCTTAGATGAGATACAAGAATGCCCCAAAGCACTCACTTCGCTTAAGTATTTCTGCGAAGACGAACCCGAATATGCAATAGCAGCCGCAGGTTCTCTTTTAGGGATTACCCTTCATAAGGGTACAGGTTATCCTGTTGGCAAGGTTACGACCCTGGATTTATATCCTTTAAGCTTTCGAGAATTTCTTGTAGCAACACAGCACGCAAACTTGTGTAAGCTTATCGATACTGCCGATGTTGCCATGATTAACTCATTTTCCAGCAAATTAATACCGCTTTTACGTCTGTACTATTACGTTGGAGGTATGCCTGAAGCTGTTAATGCTTTTTTAAATCGAGGATTGCCTGAAGATGCCCGTATTGTGCAAGGAGACATACTACGGGGTTATGAATTTGATATTTCCAAACATTTGAGTGGAATGCAAACAGAATATGCTCTTGCCGCGTGGCATTCTATACCTGCTCATCTAGGTAGAGAGAACAAGAAATTTGTTTTTGGTCATGTTGCAAAAGGAAGCCGTGCTAAAAACTATCAATCTGGTATTACCTGGTTAACACAGGCTGGCATTGCCACTGCCGTACAACGTATATCCAAGCCGGGTTTACCCTTACGTCCCTATATGGATAACACTGCTTTTAAATTATTCTTATCAGATGTTGGCTTGTTGAGCGCCATGTCTGGCCTCGATAGATACACCATTATCGATGGTAATCGTGTCTTTACGGAGTTTAAAGGTGCTCTTACCGAGCAATACGTGTGCCAACAGCTTATCAGTGAATGCGGTCTTACACCCTATTATTGGTCTGCAGAGAATTCCCGCGGTGAAATTGACTTTCTCGTTCAAGACGCAAATATGATTTGCGCCATCGAAGTGAAGGCGGAAGAAAATTTGCGATCAAAATGTCTTCGTTCATTTGTCGATAAAAACCCAGAAGTTTTAGCCTTGCGATTTAGCCTATCCAACTACCGAAAACAAGATTGGATGCGCACCATTCCTCTGTTTGCCATTTCTAATAAAAAGTTATGGACTATGTAATGCCTGCTTTATCACGATTTCTTTTGCAGCTGCCCTTTATTAAGGACAGCTGCTTCTACGAACTTTCAATTTCTTTTTGTGCATGTATCGTTATGCGTACGTAACCATTACTGCACAGGACGCGTTGCCTCATCGGATTCTGCAACCTCAGTTTGACCCATCACAATGTAGTCATTGTCGCGTTCAAGCTCTGGCAAATATTGTTCCAACCCGGATTCAGAAGCAATCTTGTGCGGAGACTTGCGCGAATAGGCGCTTACCAAGGCAGCAGACTTCTTAATGGCGTTAATGGTACCCGCTCCCGCAACACAACCACCGGGACAAGCCATACCCTCAAGCAGATACCCATCATACTTGCCCTTAGTGGCCGCCTTCATAAGCGAGCGGCATTCTTCTAAACCATCCGCCGTTTGTACGGCAACCTCCATCTCTGGATGCTCAGACTGGATAACGTTTTTAACCGCTGCTGCTACACCTCCGGAAATAGCAAATGCACGGCCATTGTGAGAAGCTACGTTAAAGTCTGAGTTGTTGTCATCTTCCAAGCTGGCATAATCAATATGTTTTGCTTCCATCATGCCCGCTACCTCTTCAAAGGTTAGAACAAAATCAACCTCTGAGCGCACGGATTTTCTCATAGCCTCAAGCTTTTTTGCGGAACAAGGCCCAACAAAAACAATCTTTGCATCAGGATGTTCGCGGCGAATCATGCGCGCAGTAAGCGTCATAGGCGTAAGCGCCATACTTACATTGCTGGCATACTTTGGAAATTCCTTTTTTGCCATAACAGACCAAGCAGGGCAGCACGAGGTAGCCATAAAGGATTGCTTTTCGGGCACCTCTTCCAAAAACATATGTGCCTCTTCTACAGAGCACAAATCTGCACCCAAAGCAACTTCTTCTACACCGCTAAAGCCCAGTTGTTTAAAGGCTTCACGCAACTTTCCTACATTGCCTTTACCACCAAACTGACCGACAAAGGAAGGAGCTACTGCAGCGATGACTTCCTCGCCACAGTGCATAGCCTGTATAACTTGAAAGATCTGGCTTTTATCGGCAATGGCACCAAATGGACAGTTAACTAAACACTGACCACACGACACACACTTGTCATAGTCAATATCTGCATGACCGTTCTTGTCAGAAGAAATGGCGTGCATGCCACATGCTGCACTACAAGGACGCTCATGGTGAGCAATGGCATGGTAGGGGCACACCTCAAAACAACGCCCGCACTTGATGCACTTTTCCTGATCGATATAGGCCTTTTTGTCCACAAAGCTAATGGCACCTTTGGGGCAAATTTCACGACATGGATGCGCCAAACAGCCCTGACAACCATCGGTTACTCGATAAACGTTGTCCGCACAGGCATTACATGCAAACTTAATAATGTTAATAAGAGGAGGTTCATAGTACGTCTCTGGCTTCAATGCAGCTTCAATACCATCTGTCAGTGGCGCAGGCTTATCAATGCCTTGCAAAGGTAGACCCAACGCCAAACGAATACGCTCGGCGACAATAGCGCGCTCCAAAAATACGCTTTCTCGGTATGTAGCAATCTCACCGGGAATAATCTTGTAAGGCAACTCTTCCAAACTCGTCGCTTCATCATCTGTGTTGCCGTAAGCAATAGCCGCAACTTCCCTAAATACCTTGCGGCGAATTTCCGTTAGATTGGTATACACTCCACGCATGGTATTACTCATGTATCTCTCCTCCCCTTTAGATCCATGAGTTCTTTGCTGTACATCATAGCAAGGCTTGAAACAGTTAGACGACGATAACCCGTAGCATTACAAAGCTTTGAGCGGGTATGGTCAAAAAATATGACTATGTAATAAAATCTAAGTCACAAAGTAGTATGTAGAGCAGTGCGTAGGCGACCTGCAAAAGCTTGAGCACAAAAACAGCTTCCTGTAATCAAAAACTGAGGAGGATGCTTACTTATGGATGCCAACATTAAAAAAGTTGCAATCAAGGTTTTTAATCTGCTCTTTATTGTAAGCATCATTGCCTATGCAGCCTGTACCTTTTATTTCCACACCAATATGTATTTATTCCAATGTATAGCAGCAACAATGGCAACTATCGTTGCTATAGTGCAGCTTAAACAGGAAAGAAAAACACTCACAAAGGCTGAAACTGTTGTTAATGTCATTCTCACAATTTTGTTAGCCTGGTATGCCATCGAGGGACTGGTCCACCTCTGGTAACGGGACAAAATGTAACTGATTTTACGGTGTAAGGGATAGTACTCAATTCAGGGATGCCACCATAGTGACATCCCTAGTAATTGTATCGAGAAGAGACAGCAGCTTTTTGTAATATATGCTTAGGCCTAAGCACGCGCCCCGGTCTAAGCACTGCGCAAATTAGCAGGTAGAGCGCTGGCTAAAGTTCTGCATCATCTTCAAACTCAGCACCGTATATAAGTTCAATAACTTCATCGATAAGCGCATCTTTTGCAATGCTTATTTGTTCATGTGTGTTCATATTGCGCAGGGTATAGCTGTTATGCGCAAGCTCATCTGCACCAATGATCACACATACAGAAGCGTTGAGCTTATCGGCCTGTTTGAATTGGCTCTTAAGCGAGCGACCCTGGTAGTCTGCCTCTACGCGCAAGCCGGCATCACGCAGAGCAAGGGTTGCTTCAAAGACGGCAGGGCGCTGCTCGGGAGCTGCACAAGCAACATAGACACAGCTGGGCTCATCTCCCTGCAGGTCAACACCCTGGGCTGCCAATGCAAGCACGATGCGCTCAAAGCCAACAGCAAAACCAACGCCAGGCGTGGGCTTACCGCCCTCAAGTTCCACCAAGCCATCGTAACGACCGCCGCCACCAATAGCGCCAACACCCGCATCCAGCACTTCTACCTCAAAGACCGTGCGGGTGTAATAATCTAAACCGCGTACCAGCGTAGGATCTTCCACATACGCGATACCAGCAGCATCTAAATATGCTTTTACCTGTGCATAATGCGCTGCACAGTCCTCACAAAGATTATCTGTCACCAACGGAGCAGACTGCATAATCGTATGGCAGTGCTCGTTCTTACAGTCAAAACTCCGGAGCGGATTGATCTGTGCACGCTCAAGGCAGTCTTCACACATTTCATCTTTGTGATCATAAATAAACTGCTTGACCTTCTCGCGATAGGCGGGACGACAAGACAAATCACCCATCGAATTGATTGACAAGCGCAGCTTGGACATATCAAAGCCTAAGCGGTAATAAAATTCCATGAGCATAATGATGCACTCGGCATCTGCTGCAGGATCCGGAGCACCCAACCACTCAAGACCAACCTGATGAAATTGACGCAGACGACCCTTTTGCGTACGCTCACCGCGAAACATTGGCTCGGCATACCACAGTTTTACTGGCGAGGAACCTTGGGGCACCATGTTGTTCTCCACAACGGCACGTACAATACCAGCGGTTCCCTCGGGACGTAAAGCAAGACGTTGACGTGGCTTAAGGCTGTTCTCGCTGCCCTCCCCCAGCAGTCTTTCTAACAAAGCACCCGATACAACGCGGAACATTTCCTTACGAACCACATCTGTGGACTCACCAATGCCATGGACAAAGGTGTCCAGCTGCTCAAGCGCTGGGGTTTCTATCAGGTCAAATCCATATGTATCAAAGAGCTCATGCGCAATCGCCTGCATATATTGCCAAGCACGCATGTAGCCGCCATATAAATCCTCGGTACCCTGAACTTTTTGAGCCATGATGACCCCTCTCCTGCACCTCTAGTGCATCTCACAGCATGGCCACAAATGTATAAGCGGATGCCAACACACCTTCCATGCTGATTGAGGATGAAGTATACCCCTAAAGATCTTTCTTTCGACGATCGTTTGTGAGTTCCACGAGCGTGGTATAAAAGCTTTCGATAACGCTCCACACGTGGTCCGTTTTAAGCCATGCCGCTGATACCTTGAAGCGCGCCCGATCAGACAGCTCAATGGTACGCAAATCTGGATTGGGATTGGACTGCAACTTTACCTTAACCATTTCCTTGGGACAAAATGCTGCGCCCACCCCACGCTGAGCAAGTGCAAACAGTGTTTCTGAGTTGGTTGAATACACGGCAACGTTAGGCCTAAAGCCAGCAAGCTCAAATTCAAGACGAGCAATCTTGCCGGGGACGTCCTTCTCGCCTAGCAACAAATAAGGCAACTCCTTGAGCGGCTTGAGACTACCGCTGCGCTTTACCTCCGCTACCTTAGCCTGGGCATCATCTCCATACAATGACTGGAGCAGCTGATTGGATACCACCAGCGCAATGTTTTCTTCATACAGATCACGCACAATCAGTTGAGACTGCGCAGAGCTTAACGTGCTGACTGCCATATCTATGCGACCCTCTTTGAGAAGCTCGATAAGCTCGGTATTCTCGCCTTCGTATATACGCACACGAATGTCTGGATACTTGCTGCGGTAACGCGTGATAGCATCGGGCATAATGATGTGGCCGCGAGTAGAGGCAATGCCCACACCTAACAGGCCTCGTTTATCGCCTGCGATGTCATCAAAAACATGGCGCAAATCACGCTCTTGGTTTCTAAAGCGACGCGCATAGTTCAAAAACTCCTGACCCGAAGCCGTAAGCGAAAGCGGAACTCTGCGATTAACAAGTTTTACGCGCAACTCTTTTTCTAGCGCCGCAATATGGGCAGAAAGCGTTTGCTGGGTGATATGCAGACGCTTTGCAGCCCTTGTAAAACTCTGCTCTTCTGCGATAGCCACGAAATAGTCCATACTTTGGAAATTCATAGATGCCGCCTTTTCACAAACCGTTCAGAGACAATACAGCACCGTTTACGTATTGTTTTGTACCGTTCTGCACGCTCATTGCCCATTGATTACTGATTACAAGTACTTTTTGTAACTCATATCAATATTAACAGTTGGACTCACTATATATTCGCTCGTATCTTATCAGGTGCAAGAATAATTCGGCAAGAAACGAGCATTCGGGAGTTGCAACAGTCTTATGGTAGAAACCATAGTTCTTATCGCATTTGCGTCAGTTCTTATTTCAGGAATCATTATTGGAACCCCCCTTCTTACCTCACTTCTCATTGGCTTAGCCTTATTTGTAGGATATGGTCTCTGGCGCGGACATTCTGCAAAAGAAATACTGCATATGTCCTTGTCTGGAGTAAAAACCGTTTCACACGTACTCATCTTGTTTGCCATCATTGGCATGCTCACGGCAGCATGGCGTGCAGCGGGAACCATTCCCTACATCACAAGTTGGTCTGCTGTATTGGTGAGGCCTTCTACCATTCTTGTTGCAGCATTTTTGATTTGCTGCGGCATGAGCTTTTTGTGCGGCAGCTCTTTTGGCACTGCAGCAACTGCCGGTGTTGCTTGCTTTACTATTGGTCAGGTTATGGGTGCTAACCCTGCTATGTTGGGCGGAGCTATCTTAAGTGGTTGCTTCTTTGGTGATCGCTGCTCTCCTATGAGTTCTTCAGCAGCCTTGGTTGGCAATCTTACCCGCACCAATGTCCAAGATAATATTGGCCGTATGATGCGTACCGCACTTGTTCCTCTTATTTTGACTTGCCTTGTCTTTACCCTTTTGGGCATGAGCGGTACTGGTGCATCTATGGCTCCTGATTTTGGTCAGAAATTTAGTTCTGTCTTTACCTTGACTCCTCTTGCATTGATCCCCATTGCTATTGTGCTTGTCTTTTCATTCCTGCATGTAAACGTAAAGAAGACCATGATCGTAAGTCTCATGAGTGCTCTTGTTATCTGTGTACTTGTGCAGCGTATGAGCATTCTGGACATTCCTAGTCTGCTGCTCTTTGGCTTTAAAACCACCGATCATGCCATTGCCTCTATGGTTAATGGTGGCGGCATCATGAGCATGTTTCACTTAGTCTGCCTTGTAGGTGTTGCTTCCACCTACTCTGGCATCTTTAACGGTACTGGTCTTTTGGATAATCTTCGTGGCATGGTTCAAAAGATTGCTGAGCACACCACACCCTTTATTGGTGTTTTGTTAACCGCAATCATTACCTCTATCATCGCATGTGACCAGGTGGTTTGCATCATGCTTACCGCTCAGCTGTGCGACGGGTGTGAGGGTTCTAACAAAGCACTTGCTTTGGATATTGAGAACAGTAGCGCAGTCATTCCCGCTTTGGTTCCTTGGTCAACCTCTGTCATTGGTATTCTTGCCTTTGTTGGTGCTCCTGCTACCAGCGTTCTCTTTGCTCTCTATGTTGCCTTTATTCCTGCTTGGACTATCGTGCTTTCTATCTATGAGCATCGTCACCCTGAATTTGTCGAATCAAAAAGCGCACAGCTCATGGGTCTTGCACGCTACGACGATGTTCGTTTGGCCAAGGAGAGTTTGGCTGCCTAAGATCTACCGTTGTATCTCGCACCAAACTTCTCAAGAGAACATTCAAGAGAATAGAACTCATAAGAAAGCCCGATTGCTCGCTATAAGCAACCGGGCTTTTTTGTATAGAGCATCAAACGCACAACAGAGCATGAAACGTATGCTAGGCGCTCTTCATAACAACAGAGCGAACAACACCGGCGGTATGATCACAGGCATCCATACATTTTTCCATGATCTCAAACATCCTCACCCATGCAAGGGTATATCTACCTGCCTCTTCATCAGTAAACAAACGACGCATGGCATTTTGATAAATGACGTCGCCCTCATCCTCAACACTACCAATAGCAATGGACATCTCCATTACCAACCTGTCAGTCTTGTAATTGGGCAGGTGATCGATCATGGTTTTAACCTCATCCACCGCACGCTTGGTAAGACGAGCCATTTGGGGTGCCTCTTTGCGCATATCACTAATGCTAAACAGATCAAAAAGCATAGCTGCAGCATTCATATTATCGATAATATCGTCCATAGCAAACGCTAAAGCAGAGATATCTTCTCGCTCAAAAGGCGTGATAAAGGAAGAGTAGAGCTCCTTGAGAATATGAGAGACCTTCTGATCGCACTGATTTTCATATACCTTCATCTGAGGGATATGAGACTCCGACGCAGGGTAATCCTCAAAGATGGTTACGTACTCATCGGCGGCATCAGACAAGGTCTGAGCAAGGTCCTTGAGCATGGTATAAAACTGATCTTCTTTCTTCATGCGAGGCATGTGTTCTCCTTAGAACAATATGAGGAATACCTTAGCAAGGGCAAAACCGATAAAACCACATCCAGGAAAGGTGAAGAGCCATGCAAAGGCCATTTCCTTTGCTACACTCCAGTTAACTGAACGGGGATTTTTTGCTGCGCCCGCCCCCATCATAGCAGCGGACGAAGTATGGGTGGTAGAAACGGGCAAGCCCGTAAGCGTGGCCAAAAGCAAGGCACAGGTAGCGCTCAAAGACGCTGCAAACCCCTGGTACTGCTCAAGCTTTACCATATCCATACCAACTTTTTTAATAATGCGCTTGCCGCCAATTGCGGTGCCAATTGCCATAATGGCAGCGCACAACACCATCAGCCAGAGCGGAAACGTTGCGCCATCAGGGCTCATGCCCTCCGAGAACAACACAGCGAGCATGGCGGTAGACATAAACTTTTGTCCATCCTGAGCACCATGCATGGTTGCCATACCAGCAGCACCAACTACCTGCATCTTACGAAACCACTCGTTTGCTTGTATGCGGTTTGCATTACGACACAAAAGCGGAATGATCTTGGAGAGCGCCCAGCCCGCAAAAAAGCCGAGCAATGTAGAAAACACAAGGCCGTAAATAACCTTAATCCACTCGTGCGCATTAACGCCACCAAACCCACCATGAACCGCCAAAGCAGCACCGGTCAAGCCGGCAATGAGCGCATGACTTTCGGAGGTGGGAATCCCAAACACCCATGCAATAGATGCCCAGGTTACAATGCCTACCGTTGCGGCGGCCAGCGCAATCAATGCAGCATGGGTATCACCGCCAAAATCCACCATACCGCTTATGGTATTTGCGACCGCAGTAGAAATAAACGTCATACCGATAAGGCCAATGAAGTTACATACGACACTCATGATAATCGCAGAGTCCACGTTGATTGCACGGGTACCAACAGGTTCAGCGATTGCATTTGCGGCGTCGGTTGCGCCATTCACAAAAATGGTGCCCAGCACCAAAAACATAACTATTGCTAAAAAGGGATTGGTCTGGAGCATGCCAATAAACTGCCCAAAATCAATCATATGCTATCTCTCCAAGAGTTGGACGGCTACAAGCAAAAAGAGCTGTTGTGCAAGTGTACGGGAAGATGCACTCCGCCACAAGAGCAGACTTCACTTTTTGCTACTTCTTATAGTACCGCACAACAAAAAGGCTTATTACAGAGAGCAAATAACCCTATCGGCGGCCATCAAATGTCTGACCACCGATAGGGTTATACGTACTTTGAACAAACGCTTATGCTCTTGGTTATGCATACATGGAACAGCTACCTGCTCCCATTTGCACGTCTCACAACAAAATTCCACTCTTACTGACTATAGTAGCTCAGGAAATCAGCAAGTTTACCCATAGCATCTTCCAGAGTTTGTAAACGAGGCAAATAAACAATACGGAAATATCCAGGAGTCTCCCAATTAAAGCCTTTACCATGCACGATAAGAACTTTTTTGTCGCTCAGCAAATCAAGAGCAAAGCGCTCATCGTCAGTAATGTTAAAGCGTTTTGGATCAAGCTTGGGGAAGGCATAGAAAGCAGCTTTGGGCTTAACTATACTAACGCCAGGCATGTCCTTGAGGGCGTTGTATACATATTCACGCTGATCATATACGCGCCCACCAGGAATAAGATAATCCTTAACACTCTGGTGTCCACCCAAAGCGGTCTGAACAATGGACTGTGCGGGAACATTAGAACACAAACGCATGTTAGACAGCATGTTAATGCCCAACATAAGATCGCGCGCGGCTCGTTTATTGCCGGAAAGCGTCATCCAACCAATGCGGTATCCAGCCACCATGTGGGACTTAGAAAGACCATTGTAGGTAATGCAGAACAAATCCGGAGCAAGAGAGGCAATAGAGACATGCTCTTCCCCATCCATAACCAAGCGGTCGTAAATCTCGTCTGACAAGAGAATGAGTTGATGCTCACGGGCAATCTCTACAATTTCTTCCAGCAACTCACGTGGATACAAGGCACCCGTAGGGTTGTTGGGGTTGATAATGACAAGAGCCTTGGTGTTAGACGTAATCTTAGAACGGATATCATCCAAGTCCGGATACCATTCCGCTTTCTCATCGCACAAATAATGTACAACCGTACCGCCTGCAAGAGTGGCGCAGGCCGTCCACAAAGGATAATCGGGGCTCGGAATGAGAATTTCATCACCCGTATCTAAGAGCGCAGACATGGTCAGGTTGATAAGCTCAGAAACACCATTACCCGTATAAATATCTTCCATTTGCACATTGGGAATATGCTTGATCTGGTCATACTGCATAATTGCTTTACGTGCCGAGAAAAGACCGCGGCTTGCAGAATAGCCTTCGGTATCCGTAAGCTGGTCACGCATATCTGCTACAACTTCATCAGGCGCACGAAAACCAAATGGTGCAGGATTACCAATGTTGAGCTTCAAAACGTGAATACCCTGATCCTCCATGCGGTTTGCCTCATCCACTACAGGACCGCGGACATCATACAAGACGGAATCGAGCTTACTGGACTTCTTATATTCGCGCATGATTGGTGCCTCCGTTGATGCCTTGGACAAACTTGAATGCTGCAACATACCTTGAGAATGAACATCCTTGCTTGCTGTAGGTACACCCGTACTGATTTTTGCTTCCTCAGCAGCAGTAAAGTTAAATGAACTGATACCCATAGGAATGCCCTGTTCAAGCCAACTTGAACTTACCTCAAGTTCACGTGCCAAAAAATCAAGAATCTCTTGACGGGGAATTGTTTTGCCACTCACATACTGAGAGAGCTGACTTTTTCCAAGTTTAACGCCCTTAGCTGTAGCGATGCGAATCAGATCCACTTGCTTGAGTGATTTGTTCCCCATGGCCTGTTTAAGACGCGTTGCAAAAGTTGTTTGCATGTCACTCCAAAGTTGCCGATATGCTTATACGGATGCAGGTACGAATACAACAAGCACAAGTTCAATTTATCCCACAGATAAACAGACTTTTCTCTCAAAAGTTCAATCTCTGTGTACATAAGTTCAACTTAGGAATTAGAATAGCACTACTGTGCAGTAAAAAGTTCAAAGTAGTTCAATTTATATACGATTAAGAAGAATTACGTGCTATCTCCATGACTAGAACATTCCATGCAGATAGCACGTTAAACAAGCAACTGAATATCCGAATATGGGGAGGCAGCTTACGCCTTAGAAGCTGCAGCCACCACCAATAGTGCAGCTAGCGCCTTCTGGCATAGTATCTGCAGGCTCCACTGTTTTCTCGGTAGACTCTGTGGCAGCAGATACGTCATAGGTCTTGGCCAGATAAGCGATGATGTCGCCGGACTCATACAGAGCATTGCCATCAATAAACAGACAGGGAACTTGGCGCTTACCGCCGTGCTCTACCAAAAAGTCACGATCTTTATCAGACTCAGAAATGTTATGCAGCGGCAATACGATATTGTTGTCCTCCATGAAGGCTATGACTTTGTGACAGAAAGGACAGCCATTTTTGATATAAAGCTGCAAATCAGAGCTTGCCATGATATCTCCAATCTTAAACGCGAACGCATGTGAGGTGCTGAGCGTTTTGGTTGTACGTTACTGCCGTTATACCCAAATAGAGATGATCACAGTGCTAGTAGTGCTGGATAGTTTAACTAGTAATTAACTGTTCGCTTAACTGTAAAACAAAAAAGGTAGACAGCGATAAGCCATCTACCTGTGCAAATATGGAGCCAGCTACCAGACTTGAACTGGTGACCCCCGCTTTACGAGAGCGGTGCTCTACCAACTGAGCTAAGCTGGCGTGCGACTGATAACTATACGTATAAATCGCTTTTCATGCAAGGCCTTATCACAAACTACAATAAGTGAAGTACACCACGAACCAAACGTTCAAAATCATCCGCATGCTTCTCGGCCTGAATACGAATAGTCTCGTGATCAACCGTGGGATCACCCGCATCATTGGTAGCCAGAGTCAGGCCAAGCACGTTCATACCCAGCGCATGTGCCATGATGACCTCACACACGGTGGACATACCCACATAGCTCACACCAAAGCTGCGCAACACATTGACTTCAGCAGCGGTTTCAAAGCTTGGGCCAAGCGTGCCCGCATAGACACCCTCTTGTAGCGTAATGCCCATATCCTTTGCAACCCCCTTGGCTAGTGAGCGCAAATAAGGAGAATAGGCATCCTGCATGCCTACAAAGGGCGTATCAAGATCGCGCAGCATATCCTTATCAGCCAGAGGATTTGCTCCGGTAAAGTTGATATGGTCTGTCAAAACGCCCAAACCAGGACGAGCGTTGCCGGAAACCACGCCAGTAGCGCACGCAAAGATAATGTCTTTGCAGCCCAAATGATGGGCATGACGCACCAGTGACACAACCTCAGCCGCAGAGTATCCCTGATAGAGATGGATTCTGCCAGGATAGACCACAACGGGTACACCATCTACCGTACCAACAGTTGCCTCAAACTTGTGACCGCTTACTGGTTCTGCCGCCGTAGGAAAGCCATCAATATCGTAATAATCAATGCGGCGGACAGGCGTTACTAAACTTGCCAGATGACCTAGGCCTGTACCCAAAATAATAGCCACGGGATGCTCGACCGAGGGCTTAACGTCTTGCAGTACTTCTTCTGTAACCACGCAAATCCCCTCCTGTTTTAGTAGTTGAGTAAATATTCCATCACCTGAGGCCAAATTGCCCGTAAAACTCCCGTCAAAGACCCTATTTACTCCGCAAGAGGGACTTTTTGCTTTAAGGATAGCAATGCAAAGGTCAAAATCCTTTACGCGCATAAGTTCTTGCTGTGCGCCTTTTACAAACTCATTCGTTACGTCCGTACCATCTTTAAATACCACGCACGACCCTCGTTGCTCTGCTGGCGGACGAGGCACAGGCAGTTGAGCGGCAAGCTCTGGACAAATAGCAAGCGTAGTTGTCTTACTAGCAAAGTCTACGACAGGCTCACAGCGCTTAGCTCCCCCATCATAACGGCAACGCGCGCCCAACAGACAGCTACTGATAAGTGCACGCATACCATCCTCCTTGAGCTTCTCGATAAAAAGAGACGGGAACCAAAGCCCCCGTCTCTGTACTGTAGCGTATGTATTAAGCATTCGCTGTAAAAATCACACTTAGGAAGTCAGAGAGTTGATCTGGATAGAGGCCTGAGAAAGGCGCTCGTTTACATACTTAGTCCACTTAGCGTTGACATTGGAGAACTCAGCGGAGTACTTCTGGTATGCAACACGATACGCAGCCTGTGCCTGCGTGTAGGTTGCAGAATCTGCACTGAACTTCTCATCCTTAAGAACGGCGTAGTATGCACCGTCCGTCTTAGCCCAGTCACCCTTATCGGCATCCCACTCGTCACCCAGCAGATCAATGATGTACTTACCATACTCTGCAGTGGCGGTATCATTGTTGCCATCCGAAGGAGCGGTCGGTGCGGTGGGGGCGGTAAGCTTATCAGCCTCCACAATCTTGTCGCGCAACTTCTTTACTGAAGCGGACTTCTTAACAAGCTCCTTGACTTGATCCTCGGTCATAGAATACTTAGAAGCCAAAGCCTTGAAGTCGCTGGTCTTGAGCGTGGACTCTGCAAAGGCCTTGATGTCATCATCAGATACCTGGATGCCCTCTTTTTCTACCGCATCTGCAAGGATCTTATTGCGAGCAACGGCAAGTACGCTGTCTGCAGAAGGAGCGTTATACTCACCCTTGTCATTCTTGGCAGCGTTAAGGGAGCTTGTTGCCTCAATTGCCTGACGAGCAGTGATCTTCTCTGTCTTACCCTTATAGGTCATGGTACCTACTACGGAATCCAAGTCCTTCTCGCTCAGCGTGGTCTTGCCAGTAGCAGAACCAGCGGAACCAAGGGCAAAATGACCAATTACGCCACCCAAAACCAAGGCAAGTACGACTACAAAAATGTAAACCGGCAAAGAAACAGACTTCTTTGCAAAGGAAGAACTCTTCTTGGAGGAATTCTTTTTAGCGGAATCTTTCTTTGTAGAATCCTTCTTAACAGGATCCTTCTTCATGGAATCATTCTTTGCAGAATCCTGCTCAATAGGATCCTTCTCTGTAGAATCCGTCTTTTCGGGCTCTGTCATACACGTACCTTTCATTAGAAATAGTGCATACAAACGTTACTCGGGTAATAAGGCTAACACGACCGCCATGTCGTGTTGTGTAGCATCAATGAACATTCATAGAGCGAGAACAACCTCTATTTATTCCTCGTTAAGCTTAAGCTCAGCTGCCTTTTTCTTTGACGCAACCTTAGCGCGCTTTGAGCCTTTAGCAGCTGACTGAGTTTTTGATTTGGTAGTTTTACCCGTCTTTGCAGCCTTTTGTTTTGTGGCATCAATGATATTTTGCGAGAAAGACTGGATGTAGCCATGAGCAGACTCTGCGTCAAATGCTACACGCTGAACCAGGGCATCGCGTACATCGGCAGCAATATCTCCCTGTGCAAACTCAAGCAGGCAGGCCAGCATATCACGATATTCGGCATCACCATGGAAGCATTGGATGGCCTCATCCAACAAAGGCCATGCTTTCTTAGAGCGTGCGCTCGATGTTGATCCTACGCGGGTGAGCATGCGAAATGCAGACAGGCGCACCGTGGAAGATGCTTCGTCAAACAATGAGTCCTCGGCTCCCGCAAAGGCACTGGCTACCTTATCGGGGTTCTCGGCACACAAGATGGACAGCGCGTCCAACACTTCCCAACGGGTCTGTGCCTCGGGAACACGTAAGGCCTTTACCAGGGCATCTACGTGTTTTGCCATGGCAGAACTGTCCTGCCTGGTGATCGTAGCCAAGGTATGAGCCGCTTCTTGACGCTCACGACGCACAGAACCAGAAAGTGCATCAACAAGCTGCTCAATCTGCTCGGAAGAACTATGAGACATACTACATCCCCTTACGCACTTATATCTCGTATCACAACGAGCAGGACATCCTACTCGCAAAAACCGTCTACAACAGCTGTTCCACTCTTTTGATCAGTATGAATTTTAATAAAACCGTAAGAGCTTGCTTCATTGAGAAGCTTGGTAAAACTACGGTACCCAAAACTGCGCTCTGAGAACTGTGGACGCTTACGGCGCATGGTGCTTTTAAGCTGCGATGCAAAGATGGCAGAGTCACTCTCCGACTGCACGGCATCAATGGTTTCAAACAGCAGCTGATAGCACTCGTGTTTCTCGGCAGGAACTTTAGCGGTGAAGTCAGGAATACGCCCTGCGCTCATAATGTCCTCGTAGTACATAAACTCATCGCAGTTTTCTGCCAGCAAGGAACTGGTGGATGCCTTCATGCCCACACCAATGACTTGTTTACCAAACTCCTTAAGCTTAGATACCAAGGGAGAAAAGTCTGAGTCACCCGACAAAATGGCAAAAGTATCAATGTGCTCACGATTCAAGCACATCTCTACAGCATCCACAGCCAAGCGAATATCTGCAGAATTTTTGCCGGTAAATGCACGATCAGGGATCTCAATGAGCTCTATGCCCAACTCATGCAAAGGCGTTATTGCCGTATCAAAGCGCTGCCAATCACAGTAGGCACGCTTTACTACAATCCTGCCCTTATCTACCAAGCGCTCAAAAATCCGCTTAACTTCAGGGGCGGGACCGGGCTCTTGATGACCATTACGCTTACGTTTACCTGTACCGAGTGCCAAGTTCTCGTAATCGATAAACACGGCCATAGAGCTTTGACTTATATCATTCACAAAAAGGACTATCCTTTCTTGGATTCTTTGGACGTCTTGGAATCGGAATGAGCGGGCTGCTGCACACTCATCAGTTCTGGTTCAGGACCTTTGCCTTCTTTCCACTTACGCCGCGCTTCTCTGCGAGCAACTGATTGATGATCTTGTGCTGCAGCTACGTGGCGCTTATTGGTGTTGAAGAGCTGGTCTACAAACTTCCAAGGACCAACAGACTCACCAAATGCAATTTTAAAACCAGCCATCCCTCCGGCAATCATACCAAAGCTAAAGGCGGCTAAGGTAGTCCACCCTGTTACCCACACAAGACTAGACAACACAACGCCAGCCATAAACCAGGCTATGTTTGCTAAAAGGTAGTCACGACGAGTCACCAGTTTGTAGCCCCATGACTCAGCAAGGTGCTCGCCTAAAACAGTGCCAAAAACAAAAAGCACCAGCGCAACAATGGCAACTCCAAAACTGAGGTTGCTTCCTGCGGCTTGTTGCAAAGAATCTCCCACGCTCTAAACTCCTAATGATGGTGGTGATGGCAATGCTCGTCGTGAGCATGCGTATGGCCACAGCCGCATTCATGGGTATTGTTGTGAGCATGCGTATGACCGCAATCGCATGTGTCAGCAGTAGTGTCTTTGTCATCCATGTCTAAGACAGACCAATCAAGACCAGCGGCTACGGCATCCGCTTCTTCTGCATACAGCAAAGTAAGCGCCTGAGTACCCAAACGATCACCATGGATCTGGCAGAGAAGATCATAGAGTGTATACGCAGTTTCCGCGCCTGGTAGGGCAAGATCCATATCCTGAGCTTCTGCCAAGGCAAGAGAAATATCTTTACGCATGTGCTCCGTAAAGAAACCGGGGCGATAATCACCCTGCGCTGCTTGAGGACCAAGCTCCACAAGAGCACGAGAAGCACCCATGCCGCTGCCAATCATCTGTAATACCTGCTGCACGTCAAGACCGCTTTGCTGAGCCAAAGCCATAGCATCTGCCATGCCTACCATACATGAAGCAAGGGATACCTGGTTGCACAGCTTTGCTGCCTGACCCTTACCCGCAGCACCAAAGTAGAAAATCTTACTCGTAAAGGTTTTGAGCAGGTCTACAACAGGTGAAGCATCTTGTTCAGAAATACCGGCAATAGCGCTCAGCGTTCCGGCTTGTGCACCAGCCTGTCCTCCGGTAACAGGACAATCAAATGCATGCATGCCCAGCACCTCTGCCGCATCATGAATATCACGCGCAAGGCTTGGAGCAGAGGTGGTAAGATCCACCAACCATGCCCCTTGCTTAGCAAGTTTGAGCAAGCCGTCACTTGCCAGATATACCTCTTCTACATCTGCAGGGTAGCCAAGCATGGTAAAGACCACATCCGCCTGCTGTACGGCTTGTGCAACAGAAGATGCCCAAGTAGCACCACGGTCGATCAAAGCTTGCGCTCGATCCTTACTGCGGTTATAGACCGTGAGTGTATATCCCGCATCCAACATATGGCCTGCAATGGGCGCGCCCATTGTTCCAGTACCAATAAAAGCAACGTGCTCAATCTTTGAATGTGCCATTATACCTGCGCTTTACCATTACTTTGAATTCTTAATCTTGCGAGCAATACGATCGGTAAGAGAAATCTTTTCTCGACGATCTCCGCCCCAGAAAGCCAGTGCAACCATTCCCGGACCCACATGAGAACCAATGACCGGGCTAATTTGACTACGAATAATGACTACATCCTCGCAACCAGGCTCTTTGCGAATTTCTTTTTCTATCCAGCCCCCATCCTTCTCGGAATCCGCGGTAGCAATGGCAATGGGAAGCGAAGGATCGTGTGAATAGTTTTCCTTAAAGTCCTTAATAATGGCACGCAAGGCCTTTTTACGGCCGCGGCACATGCCTCGCAAGACAAGAGAGCCATTGAGATCGTAGGATAGCTCAGGTTTGATATCCAGCTTACCACCAACCTGAGCTGCGGCAGGAGGAATACGACCACCAGCAGCCAGAGCACTAAAGCTATCCAAGGTAAAATAGCCTTGAATAAAATAGCGAGCGTCACAAGCCCACTCATACAACTCACGCGCAGAAAGACCATTGCCAGCAAGGCGCACTACTTCAATGGCCAAAAGCTCGGCCGCAAGAGAGGGACACAGGTTGTCCAGCACGTACAGCTCAAAATCTGGATAGCTCTCTTTAAGCAGAGCGGCAGCCTGCCGCGCAGCATCGATGCTGGACGACAGGCCACCAGTAAAACCAAGATACAAGGTGGGCAGACCATTTTGAGCTGCCTTAGTAAACACTTCCAAGTAATGCCCGGGTGTTATAGCAGAGGTAGTTGCACGAGCACCCTTACGCATGCGGTCATAAAAATCGTGAGCCGACATGGATTTCCAGCTACCATCAAAGTGCTCAACACCGTCTATGACATAGGGAAACTCAATAACCTCAACACCCAGCTGGCTTACTACATCAGGATCAAAGTCCGCACATGAATCTACAATGATGTGACAGGTTCTGTGCGCTTGAAAACGTTTGATATCATCGCCCGCCAAGTCCATGATAGAGCCAGATGTTACCTCGGAAGAATTACTCATTTACATCCTCAATCTTAGGCTTAATGATGCCGTATCCACCGTTATGACGGCGATACACCACATTAATAAGGCCGGTAGTTGCGTTCTCAAAAACATAGAAATCGTGACCGATAAGATCGGTTTGGACCAGCGCCTCTTCTTCTGTCATAGGCGTCAAATCCACGACCTTCTCGCGAACTAACTCGTCATCCTCTGGCTCCAACAGCTCTGACAAATCAGAAACATTGGACTCAAACTCAGGAGCAGCAGCACGCTGACGACGATCAATAACACGTGTCTTGTACTTACGAAGCTGACGAGAAACCTTATTAGCAGCCTCATCAATAGCAGAGTACATATCTGTAGACGAAGCCACTACACGTACTACATTATCACGAACAAAAACCGTAACCTCAACCGTCTGAGCAGTGGGATTAGAAGGATTTTTATCTACACGCAAAACAACGTCACAAGACATTGGAGAAATATCAAAAACCTTAAGGGCATCGCCAATTTTTTCTACCACTGCTGTATGCAAAGCATCGGTAACCGTGGTTTTACGCCCAGATACCTTGATATCAACCATAACGTGCCTCCCTGTTTGTAAAAAATGCTTACTCGGATGTAAGCATCTTCTTAGTTAAGACGTACCCTAAACCTGTGTTGATGTTTCATCCGTTTTGGCATAAATACGCCTACGGACAATCCCAACAACCACTCTGTGCTGCTCTCACAAAAGCTACAGGACTGCCGCATTGGAACCGGCGGTTGAACCATCATCTGCAGAGGAATTAGTAGTGGTCTGTGTGGATGATGTATCCGTATTTGCGCTGGTAGTTGTCTTATTGACATTGAGAAGAACGTCGCTCAATTTGGTTTGATCAGAAAGTGAAGGCATATCACCAATCCAGCGCGTCACTGCCAACTTTTGCAAGCCCTTATCGGCAAGCGTTTTGCATGCGGTATCCAAGGCACCCTTGAGCTCAGAGTTAGAATCAAGTACCGCAATGCCCATAAAAGACGGGTCATCAAGCGTAGCCACAAAGCTTATATCAGAATAGCTATGTGCTAGTGCAGCACCGGGACGGACATCACACAAAACATAGTCTACCTCGCCGTTTTCCAGACCTTTAAATGCCTCATCTAAGTTTTGATACTCCTGCTCTATCACCTTAAGAGAAGACCCCTCAAGCACGGTCTTGGTAGCCGACCCGCTTTGTACACCAACTTTTTTCCCGGAAATATCCGTTGCCTTGGTTGTAGTTGCCTCGCCCTTGGTAAAAAACCCTGTTGCAGCAGCCGTATACGTACCCACCACGCTAAAGTCAGAAGAAGTGGTGTCCGCAGGCACGTTCATAACAATGTCGCAGGTCTGACCAAGCTCATCCGTACTGCCTACCGCTACAAACTTAACCTGCAAACCCAGCTGTTCCGCAATCATAGACGCAAGATCAATATCAATGCCCTGATAGGAGTTATTCTGTGAAGAGCTTGCATAGGGAGCTACCGTAGATGCAGCCGTTAAACCAACGGTGAGCGTATGCTCAGTCACTAAAGAGGCATCCGATACGCGCGGAGTCAAGGCATTAACCTGCGTCTGGTATGCATCGTTTACCGATGTTTGTGTAAGCTCACCCACAAGCGGAATAGAACAACCAGCTAAGCCGGTTATGCAAGCAGCAATAAGCGGTACAGCAAAGAGGAGACGCGGCTTTGTAGACATTGCAAAATCCTTTTACCTATTCGTTTAATCAGATGCCTTTCACCAGCTGACCTGGTATTTGACCCCACACTCGCATACTGGAGCGTTTGCGTACATGCCGCAACATGCTTACTACTAACTCTCTCGCCCGCGAGACGGTATGCCTCTCATATAGTACGGACGGTACGACTTACTTCTAGGACGAGCCATGCTCGCTTGCGTGCGCACACCCAAACTTACGTGGATCCTTTTGACCTCGTCTGCCTTGGACTAGGGCATCTCCTTGACACCCGCAACCACAGCCTGATGAAAGACCAGCACATTATACCAGCAGCTACCACACTCGTGAAAAGCCGCATCCAATAACCTGATTTACTCCTGAAGTCTTAAGCGCCTGAGCACAAGCACACATACTCGCACCCGTGGTTACTACATCGTCTACCAGCAATACATTTGCTGCACGCACATCATCGATAAGTTCTATGGTACCTGCAAGATTTGCCGCGCGCTGAGTTTTGTTGAGCTTTCTTTGATCGTGCGCCTGACGACGGACCAATACGTCTACCAGCGGAATATCGATAAATGCACTCAATGCGGAGGCGACAAGCTCCATGTGATCAAAGCCACGACGCACAAAAGCTTTGTGCGTAGCCGGCACAAACATAAGGGCATCGAAGACAGCTAAATTAATATGCTGCCAACCCTGCGCTTCATCCAGTGCAGTTGCCATAGCTGCCGCCAGTATGGGCGCCAGCCGTGTCTCATGTTCATCTTTAAGTGCAACGACCATACGCGCACAGGTTCCCACAAATGAAGTGGCACACACCACCCCGTCCAGTGCTTCCCAACTATGGTCACAAGAGGAGCAGGTAAGCCAGCCAAAGGGCGCTCCACAATCCACACATGCCCAACGTTGGTTTATCCATGCAAGCGCTTCTCGGCAGTGTGCACACAAAAGCTCCCCTGGAGCATTACAACTAATACAGCGTGTTGGCCACAGTATTTCACTTGTGGTGCTGAGTAATGACGAGAAAAGCGATGGTTGCTGTGATGCTGGCACTGCCAAGGACTCTGGCACCACTGATGGCGCTGGCATTTGTGCTGATAATAATGACATACGACTCCCCTGTCATAAGCAAAGGAGTCGTATTTCTACTATAGCTACTTTTATGCTTGTGGGGTCTTACATGCCTGCAGGTCTAGGCGGACGGTCATCTGGCTGTTGGATGGCAGAACCAGAAGCTGCGCTGTGAGGCAGGTCGGATGAAACAGGGGCAGCAGGTGCATTGGGCGCAGCAGGGGTAACAGGCGCAGTGGGTGCAACAGGTGCAGAATCCTCTAGCTTTGAAAGATCATAAAAACCTGCCGGCGGCGTAGGGACCGATCCGTTATGAGAAGGCGTTGTTGCAGCACTGCTGACAAAGCGTGCAACACCCGCAGGCTGTGGTTGTGCTGGATCTAGCCGGGCAAGCACTGCTTGTGCTGCTTGCTCACCAGTATTGCATGCAGCCACAAGCTCTGGGTTGGTTACCACAACTTCATTGCCCTGCTCGTTTAGCACCACAATGTCAGAAAGCCAGCCACAATACGGTGTTGCCGTCTGCTTAAAGGTACGCAGCGCGCTTACAACAAGCGGAATCTGCAGCGCAATAATCACGACATAATAGAAGACAACTGCCATGCCGTCTTCTCCGCTGGAGACATAGTTTATTTCGATAGACTGCTGCACCAGCGCTTCGCTGGACAACAAAATGAAGTCCCACAAAAAGTGAATGAATGCAGCACCCCAGAAGTTTACGCGCTTAACGACCAAGGCCGAGAAGAACAACCCCAGGATACCTGTTTGCAAAACTTTGAGCACAAGCTGCGCAATGGTAATACTCGTAAGCTCTGTACCAGGCGTAATATGCATAACACCAAAGATGAGTGCCGCAACAAAAAGAGCTCCATAAAACCCTTTGCGCGTTTTACCAAAGCGCGCTAATAATCCTCCCAGCACGATACCGCGGTAGATTGCTTCCTCAGAAATGCCTACAAACACGCACAGTACAAAAGTCTGCAGCATGGCAATCGGCCACGTACTTATGATTGCTTGCTTTTCTGTGACTATCCCGACAATAGAAATGATCAACTGAAGAAACGCCAGCACGATGAGGTACTTGCTTTTACCAAGTGCATACCGCACATCTTCTTTATGAAACGCAATAGCGCGCTTGCTCCCCAGCAAAGAGAGAAGGAAAATACCTGCTAGCGCTGACGAACCAATAACCACCAACATAATGGCAGTGGTACTAGGTTCAGTGCGAGTGAGGATATATCTAGCTATGGAATATACAATCACAACAGCAATACCAAGTACCTGAAGCAATGCAAATGAGAGTATGCACAGCGTAAGCATAAAGCGGCGATGTGGTTTAACAAAATAGGTCATGAATCGTCGTCCTCATTGGTTGTATAGTTTGCTCTTATTCTTTTGCTAAGCTCAGTAAGCTTTGCTACTTACGGTAGCTCAGCCTTGACTGCCTACGATAGTCCCACTTTTGTTACAACGCAAAAAATCTATGAGCGTTATCCCACAAAGACTTATATATTTGCTCGCGCGGCAGCTGCGCTGTGTCCTGCTTAACCCGTGCGATACAGTCCACCGTATGCATAATCATAGACGGCTCGCATTCTTTACCACGCAGAGGAACAGGCGCCATATACGGACAGTCCGTCTCGGATAATACACGATCCAGAGGCATCAGTGCCAAAGCTTCACGAATATCATCTGAGCGCTTAAACGTACAGGCACCTCCAAATGCTGCATAGACGCCCTTGTCGATAAAGGGCTGCAACACCTTTGGCCCATCCGTGTAACAATGCAGTTCAATACCCTGTTTAGGCACACCCACTTCCTCTAATACTTCCAGCACCAGTTCATGAGCCTGTGCATTGTTTGGTTCATTTGCATCACGTATATGCAGCTCTACGCACAGTTGATGCTCTTGCGCTATTCGCAGCTGATCGAGCAGCGCCTGCTTTTGAACCTGAGCAGGCAAGGTATTATACAGCCCGAAATCAATGCCAATCTCCCCCACTCCTACGCAGCGTGGACTGGCGAGAAACTCCTCAAGCTTAGCGCGTGCTTGAGCTGGCTCATCCATATATACCTGTGCGGAATACGGATGCGCCCCTGCGACTATATAGACACTATCCAGCAGTGGCGGCACAGTTTCATACCCAGCTATCTCGGGGGCAGTCAGCCCCTCATGCGCACACAGCTCCAAAAGCTCATGCGCCTCTTCTACCTGTGCATCAAGCCAAGCGATGCAGTCTACCACCGTTGTAAAGAGCCGTGGGATTTCATCTATCTGATCCAGTGGCACCACCAGCATACGCACGCCTGCCAAAGCAGCACGAGCAAGGGCTGCCGCAGCAGTGGTCTGCTCAAAGCTTGTCAGGTGCCCATGTGTATCTGCTACCGGCGCCAAAGGCTGTGCAGCGGGAGCTGGACGATGTTTCTTATCAAAAAAGAGCGTACCATCCTTGATACCAAGAGCGGCCAGTACTCCTTGCTTTTGTATAGCAGCATACAGGGCCTCTTGCTGAGAAGCCCATAGCTCTTGACTCTGTGTTGTCATACATCTCCCTTACGCGCGAGGCTTGCTGTGTGCCAGCGCAAATGCAAGCGAAATAAAATCAGTGGTAGACAGTGTTTCTGCGCGAGAACCCGCGTTGGTGCCACAAGCTTCACAAGCCTTATCGATAGCTTCTTTTGCAAATCCCGATGAGGCCAGTGAGTTACGCAAGGTTTTACGACGCTGTGCAAAAGCAGCATCAATAACCTGTGCCACCTGCTGTAGCTCATGCTGTGTAAGCGGTACCTGGGTTTTTGGATGCGCGGCCATCGCCCGGTCTATGCGCACAACAGCAGAGTTAACATGAGGTGGTGGGAAGAAATTGCCAGGTCCAACCTCGAATCTGCCCGTAGTGGTGCCATACAATGACAGCTTTGCAGTATAAGCACCATACGCTTTAGTACCAGGAACAGCAGTTATGCGGTCCGCTACTTCTGCTTGAACCATGACCACCGCACGCGAAAGCTGGGGGATCTGCTGGAAGAACTTAAGCAGTACGGTTGCAGCAATTTGATAAGGCAAATTTGCCACAAAGATAGTAGGCAGCGTATTTTGCACAACGCCCTCTAAAGACGACAAGGCCTGCGCAATCATAGCTGGCGTTACCTTAAGAGCATCAGCCTGTACCAAAGCAAAGCGCTTAGTATAGAGTGCCAAGGTAGAGGCATACACCTGTGAAAGCTCGGGGTCTGCCTCTATGGCACACAGCGCCTTACAGCGAGGTAAGAGTGCTGCTGTAAGGGTACCGATTCCAGGACCAACCTCCAACACAATGCTTGAGCTACCATCTAGTTCAGCTAAGTCACAGATATGACCAATAACCTGGTCATTTACTAAAAAGTTCTGCCCAAGACGCTTTTTGGTAGCAAGGCCAAATGCCTCCAAAACAGCCCGTGTTGCACGCGGCGTTGCATACGGCGAATACACAAGCTACTCCTTTTTAGCAGCAATCCTAGGAAAGAGAGCGTCGCCTTTAGTTATAACTACCTCGCCTACAAGGCCACCCCACGCACATGCCTGAACAAGATTGTCACACACAATCTGCTCTTCAAGGCTCATGCGACGCAAAACCTCTGCAGAGGTCCTAGGCATAAATGGCATGAACAACAAGGCACTGATACGAATACTTTCCAAAAGGTCTGCAATAATATTACGGAGCTCTTCTGCCCGAGATTCATCCTTGGCAACGTTCCAAGGAGCGCTCTCTTCAATAAAATGATTGGCTGCATGGACAAGTTTCATGACCGCATTTTTAGCACCAACATAATCCAGCTGCTCCATACAAGCACAATACTGCTCAACCAAACCAGTAGCTGTTTGGCGGAGCGTGCCCGTATGATCCAGCCAGCCATTAAGCTCGGGCGTAGCGCCATCAAAATACTTTGCGCTCATGTTAAAAGCGCGAGAAACCAAGTTGCCCCAGCTATTTGCTAGATCCGCGTTGTAGACCTGTTCCATACGCTCAAAGCTAATAGCACTGTCCTCGCCATGGGAGACATCGGTCATAAAGTAATAGCGATACCCCTCAATGCCCAACAGGTCCATAACATCAGAAGGAGCAATGGCATTGCCACGACTCTTAGACATTTTCTCGGCAGCCCCGGTTTGGGGATTACGCACCGTAAGGAAGCCATGCGCAAAAACATGATCGGGCAACGGAGCACCGATTGCCATAAGCATAGCCGGCCAAATAACGCAGTGAAAGCGAATGATATCCTTACCCACAATGTGGTATTGAGCAGGCCAAAAATGGGCAAGCTGAGCCCGTGCTTCTTGCGTATCCGCGCCATAGCCAACTGCAGTCATGTAGTTGAGAAGGGCATCAAACCAAACGTAGGTAACATGTTTGGTATCAAAGGGAACAGGAATGCCCCAATCAAAACTCGTACGAGAAACGGAAAGATCCTGCAAGCCGCCTTCTACAAAACTGCGAACCTCGTTCATACGAAACGAAGGCTGTATAAAATCGGGGTGCTCTTCAAACAATTTGAGCAGTGGCTCCTGAAATGCGGAAAGCTTGAAGAAATAGGACTCTTCCTGCACGCGCTCCAAAGGACGACCGCAATCGGGGCAGAGATGCTCGCCTATTGTTTGGTGCTCTTCATCGGACTTACGGACCTGATTTTCCGTAAAATAGGTCTCTTCTGGAACACAGTACCAGCCGTCATAACTGCCCTTATAGAGGTATCCGGATTCCTGCATCTTGTTCCAAAGATGCTGGACCGCCTTAAACTGACGCTTATCCGTGGTACGGATAAAGTCATCATTAGAAACCTCAAGCTGTGTCCACAAATCCTTAAATAAAGGAACCTGTCTGTCACACCACTCTTGGGGGGACATACCATGGTTAGCTGCGGCCTCTGCCACCTTCTGACCATGCTCATCCATGCCCGTTAAAAACTTAACGTCATAGCCCATTGCCCGGCGATACCGTGCCTGAACATCTGCCAAGATGGTACAGTACGCGGTTCCCAGATGGGGCGCTGCGTTTACATAATAGATGGGTGTTGTGATGTAAAAAGGCTTTTTATCTGCCATAACGTAAATCTCCTAATGACGGACTTGGCATGGATGATACAACATGCTTATTGCAAGTTCTGATTGTACTGCACGATACGGTCGTATACTTCAGAACGTGAGAGTTCAAATTGTTTTGAAATACGCTTTGCAAGCGCTGATTTTGACTCGCCCTCCTGCACGCCTTGCTCGATAGCCTCCTGTATCGTAGCGGGATGGGCTAGAGCCTTGGCAGCATCTACCTGCGCCAAAGAAAGCTCTTGCTCTGAGGGCTGCGCAATGACAATAACGCACTCCCCGCGCAAGGTCTGCCTTTGTGCAATCATGTGCGCAAGTTGAGGAGCAGACGCGCGCACTACCTCCTCATGCACCTTGGTAAGCTCGCGCACCAACGCCACCTGCCGCTGAGGAAATACTTGTGCAATACATGCAAGCGTGGCCACTACACGATGTGGAGATTCATACAATACCAATGCAGCAGGAATGGTTGATAAGCAAGCAAGACGCTTACGCTGCTCCGATGCTTTGCGAGGAAGAAAACCCTCAAAGAAGAAGTGATCCATGGCAAAGCCTGAAGCCACCAATGCACAAATGACCGCAGAAGGACCAGGGATAACCTCAACGCGCAGCTGCGCGTCCAAGGCAGCATCCACCAAATACTGACCTGGATCAGATACGCCGGGCATGCCTGCATCAGAAACAAAAGCAATGCGTTGCCCCGCATGCAAACGCTCGAGCACCACCGGCGTACGAGAAGCAATAACGTTATCATCGCAGCGCTCCAACGGCACATGAATGTCAAAGTGGTTCATAAGCTTAGCAGTAACGCGCGTATCCTCACACAACACCACATCGGCATCCTTTAGGGTTTGCATGACCCGCGGTGATGTATCTGACAAATTGCCAATGGGCGTGCCCACAATGGACAGGATACCTGTATGTGCAGAACCTATCGTTTGCGTATGCTGCTCTGTTGTTTGACCTGCGTGTTTTGACATACTACAGAATCCTAGCGAAGCATATCACGCTCAAAGTTTGATAGTGCAACACGCGCGTCCCAGCCAGGCAGCCTATTCGAAGTCTTCCACGTTTGGAAAAACCACGCAGGACAAACGGACAGCAAGCTCATTTGCTGTGCAACAAAGAGGCGCTCTTGCGCAATGCGTCCTTCAAGCGTGGTAGTTTTTCCTGGTACAGAAAGCGCAGCAGACCACTCGCCCACCATAACGGGCAGCCCGCTGGTACGTGCTTGAGCAAGCGCTTCTCTGCTGGCGCTCAAGAGCTGTTGGGCATTTGCCCCCGCTGTTGAGAGTGGCAGCGAGGTTGGACGATACAGATGCGTATCCAGCCACACATTCTCATAACGGCTCGATGCCATAAAATGCTTCCAGTTACCATGACGACCAGCATCGGAAAAGACAATAACAGGACCGTTACCAGCACATCTACGGATTTCCGCATAGGCATCACGATACAGATTGCGCAAGTGCGATAAAGGCATGCCCGGCTCCACGTTAAGACCCCGACGACACATGGTAACAACCTCATCCAAGGGCTCAATGCCCAAAAATGAGCTGCGTCCCACATAACGTGCAGCAAGCATACCCACAATTTCCAATAGGGCCTTACGACGAGCAGGGGTAAAGTCTGTTTTCATCCTGAGCGCATTGCCGGTTTTATCGGCACCTGGCGCCAAAACAATATTGATCAAAATCTTGATGCCCGACTGTTCTGCCCACTCAAAGGCTTTATCGACATACGCAATGGAGCCTGTATGAAACCCGGGCAGCGGACCATCTTTGCCAAACACATACCAAGGCACGGGCAAGCGCACCGCATTGTAGCCACGAGCTGCCATCTGCTTAAAGTCAAACTCTGTAATAAAGCTCTCTTCATGGTCATGCATGAGCTTGGCATACGCCTCACTACCCAGTTTGTTTGCCAAAGCAATAGGATCAAGGGTTGAGGTCTTTGCAAAGAGCTCGGGGGTTACCCATGACTCAAGCATAAGCCAGCCGTCAAGATTTACGCCTTGCAGTGCTTTGTGCGCCATTGATGCCTCCTTTACCTGAGTAGTAGTCCTACCTTACTACAGTTTCATAGCAATATGGCTATGCGCTGTAATAGCTCGCACAATTAAGAGGAGTTTCATACATATCCACCTGCGAGACGGGCAAGCCCTTTTGCTGGAGCTGTTGAGCAAAGTAGCGTGCAAGATTTTCTGCCGTGGTACGGAAAGGCAGCAGGGTAAGCGAGAAGCCCTCGTCTACCAAACAATCGAGGGTCTTTTGCTTAAGGGAACCCTCTTCAATCAAGAATGTATGGTCAAGGCTGTCCGCTAAAGCACGAACCTCCTTTTTAAACACACCAAAGTCCACAACCATATCTTTCATCGTTCCTTCTTGTTGCAGACTTTCTTGCTGGATATACACAACAACACGCCAGCGATGTCCATGGAGATTTTCGCATTTGCCGTAATAGTCTGTGAGGAAGTGTGCTGAATCAAAAGCAGCTTCTGTTTTAAGCGCGTACATGGTTCCCCTTTATGATAATGCCGCCGCAAACAACGCGGTCGCCATCGTAAATCACAGCAGATTGACCAGGCGCAATAGCACGGATTGGCTCATCTGTGTGCACATGAAAACTTTCTTGTCCCGTTCTTGTAATGGTAGCGGGATGCCGATAGCCATGATAGGACACCACTGCATCCGCATGAATAACATCCTGGGCAACACCGGAAGGCCAGAGCGCTTGAATTGCATCAAAATCTTGACTCATTAAGGCGCTGGTGTCCCCCATCACAACCGTATTGGATACAGGATCAATATCCACTACATACATGCGCTTCCCCAGAGAAACGTTAAGGCCCTTGCGCTGACCAATGGTGTAGTGACCAATACCCTTATGACGACCAAGCACCTTACCGTTCATATCGACAATGTCACCCTCACTCGAATCAAATCCATCTTGGCGCTCGAGAAAGGCGGCGTAATCTCCATCGGGCACAAAACATATGTCTTGGCTATCGTGCTTGTGGGCATTGTCAAATCCACAGCGCTGGGCAATAGCGCGTACCTCATCTTTTGATGCGATATCTCCCAAAGGCAAAAGCAAATGTTCCAGCACCTCAGGCACCGAAGGATACAGCACATAGCTTTGGTCTTTAAGCGTGTCTGCAGCAGTATACAGCTGCATGATACCTTGTTCGTCTCGTTGTGCACGTGCGTAATGGCCCGTTGCAATGTATTCACAGCCCAATGCCTGGGCACGCTGCCAAAACAAACCAAACTTAAGCCAGCGATTACATTGAATACAAGGATTGGGAGTAGCACCGGCAGCATATCCCTCTACAAAACGCCTAATGACTTCTTGGTCAAACTCGCGAGTGAGATCAAAGGTAAGATGAGGAATTCCTAATTTTATACACACGGACTTTGCATCAATAGCATCTTCCAAACGACAGCAGGTGCTATTGCGCGCCAACATCATAGTGGCACCAATACACTCATGTCCTTGTTCAAGCAATAACTGGGCAGCAACGGAAGAATCCACGCCACCGCTCATTGCCACAAGAACCTTACTCATATAACAAACCTCACAAGCTGCTTATATCAACGTCATCGTGACGTGTAAAGAAGTATCTTCAAACCTAAGATCCCCGACGCTCCCGCAAACCAAAGGCATCATAGGAGGGAGGTGCCCAATATCTGC
This sequence comes from Atopobium minutum 10063974, assembly GCF_000364325.1. Classification (NCBI taxonomy): domain Bacteria; kingdom Bacillati; phylum Actinomycetota; class Coriobacteriia; order Coriobacteriales; family Atopobiaceae; genus Atopobium; species Atopobium minutum. The sequence continues at coordinate 562,199 of NZ_KB822533.1, read as the reverse complement.
ATTAAGAATAACGGGAACCGTAATGCCCAACTCAGCACAGGCACCAAGAACCGCTTGTTCCTGTGTAAGCCCAAATGCCTGGTCAAACTTACGCAAGGGACGACCAAACACAAGCGCCCGTGCACAAGCAAACCATCCCGCCTCTGCCAGTTGCCAAAGCGCCCGGCGCACTTGGAGAGGGCCAAGATCACAGGCTTCCAAAAACCATATCACGCCATCGGAAGCATAACGCTCATTAAAGCGAGCGACACTGTCAAAACGCGTACCACACAGATTGATAAGGATATCCAAACACCCACCCAACAAGCGACCTTGAGCAGCTATCGTAGGTTCAGGAACCCCCTGTACAAAGCCGAGAATATCTGATGGCTCAGTCGTGTTATACGGTACAAGCGGATGCTGTTCATCCTTGTGTGAGTCAAGCTCCCAGCACTCATATGAATGAACCCGAAGGGTTTTACCTGCCTGAGCTGTGGTAAACACCTCCCACGCATCTTCTAGAGCACCATGCCAAGGCTGCATCCCAAAACTTGAAACACAGGGAGCATACAGACTAGCAATATCACAAAGCGTTGGGAGCAAAAACCCAAAGTTGGTGTTATCCGAATACCCCATAAACCACTTAGGCTGGGCGACGTTAAGTCTCTCAAAATCAAGATGAGAGATAACCTCATTCATAAGCTCGCCGCCCCCTGCAGAAATCAGGACATCATCCTCAGAGCCGCAATAGGCATCCATGAGTTCTTGTGCACATCGCAAAGGTGTAGAAGAAATGCCTATGCCATCACTAGCACGAACACAGCTCCACTCATGTACCGCGTATCCACGCTGCGCAAACTGCTTGTATGCAGAGGCTGTAGCAGATATATACGGCTCAGTAGTAGCTCCAAAGGAAGGAGCTACTACACCGATTGTTTGAGAGGGTCCAAGCGGATGCGGATAGCGCACACTATTCCTTATCGCTAGGCATCAGAGCGAGAATACCCATTGCGCATTCCAAGACTTGCGTCAAACAAAACCTTGTCCAGCAAGTCGTCGGTCTGTACTTTGAGTTCGTCTACCAGTTTTTGGTTGGCAAGAGCAAGCTCAGAAGCAGCAGCTTCATAGGAAAGGTCCTTCTCGATAATTGCGTCATCACAGCGATTGAGCGAAGCACGAGCAGCAGCACCAAAGGCTTCCTGGTAACGCTCAATATGGGATGCGCACTCACGATAGTGGGCATCTGCCAAAGCAGCCACCAGACGGTTGGCCCAGTAGAAGCTCTCACTGGTTACGCGTGCTGTAGTGTTAGAAAGATACTCGGGGTTCTCGTTAGTATTGGCATACAACGGTACCAAAACGTTAAACACGTTGGAGCCATAGGCCAGCCATTCGACCGCCTGAATTGCCTGAGGCATGTAGGGGCGCAACTGGATAACCAAAAGCTCTCCGTTGCGGTTAATGCCAATGGGGCGATACTTACCACGCTGTGAGTCATCACCATAGTGGCTGTAGGGATCGTAGGGTGTTCCCTGGTAGTGCAGGGACAGCACATACTTGACGTCCTCAATGCTAATGGGGTTCTCGGGCTCAAGGCACCAAGGAATGTCATCCTCCTCAGGCAGCCAACCCGTACCCTTCTGATCCCACTCCATATGAGGGTTAAGCACGCGGTGCATATTCCAAGCGCGAGGCGTGTTGTATACGTGATCCGCATCGGACTTGCTGCCAAACGCAAGACGAGGATTAAAGACGGTATGGCCCGCCTCAGGATCTACATCAATCCAACCAAGGCTCAGCTCATTGGTACCATCCAACTTATCCAGACGATACTTTTTGATAAACTCACGAAGATCGGCGCTTGCCATACAAATGCGCTGCTCACCCTCTGCGTCGTCCAAATCAAAGGCGTCAATGCCCAGCTGGTTGGGCATTGTTACATACATCTCATCCGGGACACGACGAGCAATCCAGTGATGGCCACCAATGGTTTCAAGCCACCAAATCTCATCGGTATCAGAAAAAGCAATGCCGTTCATCTCATAGGTACCGTACTGCTCCAGCAAAGCACCCAGGCGCGTCACGCCCTCACGAGCAGAATTAATGTAAGGAAGCACCAGGGTAACCATGTCTTCCTCACCAATGCCGCCCACAACTTCAGGCTGACAGTCCGCATCACCAGGCTTGCCCTTGGCAGGACGATACTCAACCAAAGGATCGGCACCCAAAACGCGCTCATTAGAGGTGATGGTCTCTGTTGCTGTCATGCCAATGTTCTTCTCGTTTACACCGGCAGCAGCCCAGATGCCATGGCCATCCACAGCCTCTGGTACCGAGGTGTACCGCATGGGATTGTTGGGCAGAGGAATGGATACGTGGCTCAAAACGCTGGTATACGTAGTAGGCTGATCTGATGGCTGAATCACCTTAAACTTTTTGGGGTTAAACTCAGTGGAACCAGAATCCTCATTGCGTGCAATGATGGTAGAGCCATCAAGTGAGGCCTTCTTACCTACCAAAATAGTTGTACAAGCCATTATCTTGTCCTTTCTACAAAGGTTTTTATATGATAGATAGCACCTAGTATATAACCAATATAATCTACGGCTTTAAAACATGTCGCTACAGAATAATCTCCTGATCTTGAACAAGCGCTTGAGCCTCTTCTAACAGATCCAGACCACGTTCATGGAACATGAGGGCTTTGCTTTGTTGTACAAATGCCTCAATGGGATGTGCGCAAACAAAGGCCATAAAGACATGGTCACAGGACAGACGACTCACCAAAACCAGCATTTCTTGAGCACTCCCAAAAGAAGCCTCCAAAAATGCCAGTCCATTGTTCACATGCGTTGTAATGGTATGGACGTCTTGTGCCATCACGCGACAGGCATCATTGAATGCTTCCTTTGCTGCCGAGAAAACCATGGCGTTAGCATCTTGAACAGAAGCGCTTTGGACGGCAGGCTCCATCGCCGCACGATGTGCTTGCATGCGAATTTGCTCCCAAAGCGAGGCGCTACTCGTGAGCTTGGATAGCTGCTCGGAAGATACCTTGCCTTCATTTTGTGCATCCACCAGCTTGGTTGTAGCCTGAGAAGCACACTCGTCTATCTTGGTAAGCACGGGCATGTCAGAGCTGCTGGTGGCCGTAGGTGCTAAAGCCACAAGCTGGTTTTTAAGTGCTCGACAGGACTGCTCGTATATCTGCTGCGCATGCACTTCGTTAAGAATGACGCTTATGAGCAAGTTGACTACGGCAATGCGCTCATCAAACGGTGCGTCCGCAGCACGAGACACAATGCTGCTGTCTACCGAACCATCTAAGATATCAGCCACCTTGTAGTCATCTTCATACTTGCGAAACAGATCAAGGTACAAGGAGAAGTCTTCTGCAATGCGCCCGTCTTGGATGTACTGAGAAATAAGATTGAGGTCAACCTTGATTTTCTCGGCATCGTAGGCATAGATCATGCGTGAGAGGTCTTCCCAACCACGAGCCGTAACAATGCGTGCACCTGTTGCTGCGGCACGAACCTTGTAAAACGCCTCGGGTTTATTGGATAGGAAGGTAGTAATAGCTGGATGAACGCCAGAAGTAACCGCATACTTTTGCCAAACATCTAGGTTTGCCTCAATGTCTATACGCTTCATACGGTCCATCATAGCGGGGTCAAACTCACGCGCCGCGCGATTATACTCGGGCGGATTACCAGCACACACAATAACCCAACCCGCTGGAAGCTGATGCTGGCCAAAAGTCTTATACTGCAAAAATTGCAACATCGCCGGCATGAGCGTTTCACTTGCACAGTTAATCTCATCCAAAAAGAGGATGCCCTCGGAAATGCCCGTTTTTTGAATGGCATCATGAACCGCCGCAATGATCTCGCTCATGGTATAGCGAGAAACGCGATACTGCTGGCCGGCAAATTCGGATGTATCAATATAGGGCAAGCCTAACGCAGACTGACGCGTATGGTGCGTGATGGAATAACTCACAAAATTGATGTGCATGCGCTGAGCAATCTGAGCAACAACAGCCGTTTTACCAATACCTGGAGGTCCCATAAGAATAAGCGGACGCTGCATCATAAACGGAATGCGATACGCACCAAACTCATCTTTGGACAAGTATGCTTTAATTGCACCTTCTACCTGGGATGTTGCTTCGCTGATGTTCATACACGGCTCCTTGTGTGAGCTTAATAAACGGACAGAGACTCAAACTGACCAGAATTTATAGTGAGCTGAATGGCCCATGCGGGAACCAAATCAGGACGATGGTCTTCATCATAAAAGATGAAAGCTGCCTTAAATGGTGGCATAGTTTCTGGATATATGCCCCAGCCATCGGTAAAATAAATGACGCCCGCAAGATCATCAAATTCACCTTTTTGACGCAACTCCTGAATATAGCGAAATGCCGGCCTAAAATCGGTACCACTAAAGCCATGCAGATCAATTTTTTGTCGCCACTGGTTCATTTCCTGCACGCTCGTGATTTTGGTATCGCTGCGCACCTGTAGATCGCACTGGATGATGTGTACGTTTATCTTCTCAAAGAAAGACTCTGTACTGCACAGCACGTCATAGGTGGTGTCCACAAATTGCTGCACGATTTTGCCTGTGACCGAACTGGAGGTATCCAGCACAATGACAAAGTCCCGAATACGGTTTTTATTGCTGTACTCCAGCGGCTCTATCAGCGGCATATCCTTATAGAGTGACAGCCCGTAGGTGTAAAAAATGTAGTCAAACTCATCTTCCGATAAGCGCATATCCTCTTGATAGGTTGCAAACTGCCGCAAAAACTCCCGGTAGTCTATCTCTTCATGTTGACTTACAGTAAGCTGGTGCATAAGTCCGCGCAGCTTAGAGCCGCGTTCACGCGAAAGCGTCTCCAAGTCCACGCGCATAGAACGCGCAGCTTTTGACCAACTCTCCTCTGCACGCTTCATTTGCTCTGGCGTAAGCGAAAGCTGGGCCTCTTTTTCTTTGATCGTGGCGCTTTGCTGCTGGGTATGGTCCGGCTCGGACAGTGCAGCATTCTCTTGCTCACGTGCCTGGTCAAGCTGGGATGCTTGCTCAAGATTAGCAGGCTCATCCAGCTCCCTATCCAGCTCCTCACCCGAATCCCTATACGAGTCAGAACCGTCTTTTGCAGCTTCTGAGCTTTGGCTTTTTGAGTCAGAGGTGCCTGAGTCCTGTGGTAGAGCACTAAAATCCTGTTGACCAGCTTTTGTGCCACCAGGGCCTTGATTGCTGGACTCACTACGAGAACCCGATTGTTGCTGTGGCAGCGACTGCGCATGAGAAGCAAACCATGCCTCATGGTCATCTACAAAGAACAAGGGCTGCCATATGGAGCGCATATTGGCATAGCCGCCCGTACTAAAGCTGTGATAGAGGCGCTCAGCAGTTAACTTTCCAGCAAAATCATCATAGAGAGCCTCAAGAACAGCCTCGATCTTATCGCCACGCTCTCCGGGACGTGCACCCACAATATCTGCCACGATCATCTCTGCAATGATGTCACACGCCAAACTCCATGCAGCGCTGTGCACATGACTGCCCACAAAGGGATGCAAAAACAAACAGTGTGCCAAAACATGAACGTAATCGTGCAAAGGAGGTTGCTGCTCCTCCAAATAGGTAGTAATGACACGGTGAGTATCTACAAACAATACTGAGCCATTCGTAGAAAAGCTCTGCTTTTGCTCACGTAGCTCCAGCTGCAAGAGCCCCAAAGAACCCGCCAGAAAATGGTTGTTTGCCACCAGCATGCCTTGCGTAAGCTGCATAATGCGCTGCGCCAAAGCAGACTCTTGCGAATCCACGTCTACCTCCTTTTACAGGCTGTAGCCCACAAACGTACTACAACAAGAACTCATCGAGAAAATCATCCGACACAACGGGCGAGAAAAGCTGGTGCTTGCGGCTGAGAAGCCACGTTGCTGCCTCTGCATAGCCCGCTTGGGATGCGGCATCTATGGCTTTATCAAAGCTTTTCTCATCAAAGGCGTCAGGCCAATTGCCAACCTGTTTGAGCTGGGCAATTTTGCCATTTTTTGCGAGCACACACAAAAGTGTGGTATTGGCGTCAATGCGCTTGCTGGGACGTAGGTAGCCAACCATCTCTACCACAAGATCAATATCTGCCTGCAGCCACGTAAGTGCAGTGAGGCGCCCTAGAAAAACAGAGGGCATCTGTTGACACACAAAGCGCACCACACGGCTATCCGCACGCGGCACCACCAGCGCACCCATGACCTGCTTTATAACAGGAGAACCCATCTCATGGCTGTTATACAAAACAAGCAGTTTGCGCGCCAAATCAAAACATATATCTGCTGTAACGTCATCGCGCTCGGAGGCGTGCCTAATGCTATGCCACGCACGCACCACACAGGCTCGGTAGACGTCATCAAAAACCGTTGCATCAAACAGCCCCTCAGAGGCTAAGGTGTACACAACGTCACAGGTGGTTTGTAGATTGGTGGGAAACGTGTAGGCGGCGCCCGTCAAGGCCTCATGAGCACTAAAGTCCTCAAAGATCTCGGTCGCAACCGTCTGATCCATCAGGTTTAAAAACAGCGTAGGACTAGAACGGACCAGATCAAAGCGCGTATACACACCATCGTGCACGGACATGGCAATATCACGACGCACCTGCGGGTTAGGATCGGCCAAAAGATCCACGCCCTGCATAAGCAGCCAGCGCGCACAATCCTCATGTCCGCAGCGCAATGCCAAAGCAAGCGCCCATGATGAATAGGCAAACGGTGCCAGCATGCTCCACAAACGTTGCAGTATGGCCAGATTGCCTAAACATGCCGCACGTTCCAACAAATCCACGCAGCTTACTGCATCAAGCAATGCAGCGTTTGCTTGTAGCGCATCCAAGGCCTCTGGTACCGCTTTGCCAGAAACAAGCGCTTCTTGAGCTGTTTGCACCAGTTGTTCAAGTGCTTTGTTTGCCGTTGTAGCAGGTTTTTTAGAAGCCACATGCCATGACTGACCAGTTGATTGATTACTCACGATGCACGCCTTTCATCCTTAGTCAGACTATACCAAGTAGCACAAAAAAAGCGACCCGAAAGCCGCTTATCAATCGTAGTTGCTACGCAAAAACACGATCAAGATATTCAATAATGGCATCAGACTCGTACAGAGCCGCCCCATCTATGAACAAACAGGGCACTTGCTGCTTGCCACCTTTTGTCACAAGAAAGGCAAGGTCATCAGGGCTTTCACTCACATTATGCAAGCCTATAGTGATGTTGTGACGCTCCATAAAGCGCAGAACCTTAACGCAAAACGGACAGGTAGGGCGATAGTACAGCTGTAAATCTGGAATGACCATATACATCCTCACGGTTGCTTACTCGAACCGGACTACTATACCGCAAAATACCGCACATAACACGGACGAGAAACCCGTGCTCCTGTTGCGTATACAGCATTGTACGGTTGCTCTTACTAGTCCTGGACTAGTCCTGGTAGACAAGGTGTTTATCGTCAATGACATACAGTGTGTTATCCAAATACCGCCGTGCAAGCCACCGAGCCATCCCAAGGTTTTGATCAAGGTAGTTGCCACATTCTTCAGGCGCCGCGCCAGGAATGTCTCCGGTAAAGTCTCGTATAAACTCAAACATACGTATTACCAGATCAAGTACCTCGCGCGAGCTATAGTCACCAAACACCACCAAGTAACAACCAGTACGGCACCCCATTGGTCCAAAGTACACCACTTTGCTAGACCACTGCTCATCATTACGCAAAAACGTAGCACCTAGATGCTCAATGGTATGCAGCTCTGCCGTATTCATAACAGGCTCCCTATTAGGAGCGGTCATGCGCAGATCAAAGGTGGTAATAACCGACCCGGTTGTACTATCTTGATCCTTACGCGATACATACAGTCCTGGTTCTAAGACCAAGTGATTAACCGTAAAACTTGCAATTTTATCCATGAATGCTCCTTTGAGCTTAGCTAAACAAGGTACAGCACAACAATACGTCTATAGTACGTCTGCAGAACAGTACGCCTGTATAAGTATATGCGCTTGTGGCCTTATATGTCTGGGTGGTGGAGTAGGATTAAACCGACACCTTCAAGCAAGAAAGGCTTACTATGACCGACTGCCCCGCCCAAGTAACACTAGGTGAGCGCATTCCTTGGCCCGATGATGAGAGCTATGCAAATATCCCCGCAGATGAAGCGCTGGATCTGTACCTTGACTGGGTTGCAGACCAAGCTATTGAACCCTGGGATCACCAGCTAGAAGCGCTTCTCGATCTTGCGGCAGGCAACCATGTAATCTTGGGCACGCCTACCGGCTCAGGAAAATCTCTGGTGGCGTTGGGTCTATGCTTTCTTGCGGTGTGCACCGATCGTCGCGCCTATTACACTGCCCCTATTAAGGCGTTGGTTTCCGAGAAGTTCTTTGCCCTGTGTGACGTGCTTGGCAAAGACAATGTGGGCATGATTACCGGTGATGTGGTCATAAACGCACAGGCACCCATTATTTGTTGTACCGCAGAAATCCTTGCACAGGATGCTCTACGCTTTGGTATGCAAGCAGACATAGGCTGCGTGGTTATGGATGAGTTCCACTACTATGGCGACTCTGATCGTGGTTGGGCCTGGCAGGTTCCACTGCTCACGCTACCGCATACACAATTCTTACTGATGAGCGCCACCTTGGGTGACGTGAATGCCATCACACAAGCTCTGGAGAAACATACAGGTCGTGCCGTTGATCTGGTACTTACGGCACCGCGTCCCGTGCCCTTATCGTATGAGTTTGTCGAGACACCCCTGGAGGCCACGGTAGAGCTCGCGCTGCGCGACGGGGATGCCCCACTCTACATTGTGCATTTCTCGCAAGAAGCTGCAGTTAAAAGTGCCCAAGCCTTAGCCAGTTATGGCGTATCCACCAAAGAACAGCGTGATCAGATTAAAGACGCGCTTAAAGGTGCTCGTTTTAACACGGCCTTTGGCAAAACCCTTAAACGGCTCTTACTTACCGGCGTTGGAGTACACCATGCAGGCATGCTGCCACGCTATCGCCTACTGGTAGAACGGCTTGCACAGCAAGGACTTATCCCCGTTATTTGCGGAACCGATACCTTGGGCGTGGGGATTAACGTGCCCATACACACCGTGCTGCTCACACAACTCACCAAATTTGATGGCCATCGTATGCGACGGCTTAACGCACGAGAATTCCATCAGATTGCTGGACGTGCAGGGCGGTCTGGCTTTGATACAGAGGGTCGCGTTATTGCTCAGGCAAATGAATATGACATTGAGCGTGCACGTGCGCTTCTTAAGGCAGCTGGAGATCCCAAGAAGATCCGCAAGATTAAACCTAAAACACCACCGCACGACTTTGTCAGCTGGAACAACAAAACCTTTGAACGGCTCATTGCAGCTACACCAGAGCCTCTTCGCCCACACCTCAAAATTACCAACTCCATAGTGCTTGCAGGGGTGGAACAAGGCGCTGATGCGTGGAGTCGCCTTCATGCGCTCGTGGATGAATCTGCGCAGACAGATGCTCAAAAAGCGGAGCTTTCTCAGCATATAGATGAGGTGCTGGCAACACTGTTAGACACACAAGTGATCTCTCGAGACGTTCCTGCAGACACACCCCTTGGTCCTGCCAACTACGCCCTTGAGACCGATCTGCCACAAAACTTCCTGCTTACCCAGCCTCTCTCGCCCTTTATGTTGGCTGCCCTTGAGTTGCTCGATCCCCAAGATACCAACTATGCCCTCGACCTTATTTCCATGGTGGAGGCAACGCTGGACAATCCCAGCCAGATTTTGCGCGCTCAAGAAAAAGAGCTGCGCAGCAAAGCACTGGCAACGCTCAAAGCACAAGGTGTGGAATATGACGAGCGCATGCAACAGGTACAGGAAATCACCTATCCCAAACCTCTAGAAGAGCTGCTTACACAGGCTTTTGCCAGCTATTGTGAGCAGGTGCCCTGGGCAGCAGACTATGCCCTAGCCCCCAAGAGCATACTGCGCCAAATGGTTGAGTCCGCTTCTGACTTTAAAACCTATAGCAGCTGTTACAAGCTTTCCCGCTCCGAGGGAACGCTTTTGCGCTATCTATCCGATGCGTATCGTACGCTCGCACACACCATTCCCGAGCACTTCATAGATGAGCGTCTGGCCGACATCATTAGCTGGCTTTCTATTGTGGTGCGCACCACGGACTCCAGCCTTATTGATGAATGGTCTCAGGATAGCTCACAGGACCAGGGGGCACAGTATGCCGCTCCTCATGCCCCCGATGCCGTTGTGGTTGATCGTCATGGCACTACCCTTTTGGTGCGCAACTCCCTGTTTGCGCGCGTGCGCCTTGCCGCCTTTGGTCGTACCGATAAACTCGGCGATCTTGACTCCGATTGGGGCTGGCGCCAACTGGTGTGGCAACAGGCACTTGATGCGTATTTTGAGGTGCACACAGAAATCCTGCTGGACGCAGACGCACGCAGCACCGCTTATCTCTCCATTGATGAATCTGACGAGAAAAGCGCACATGTTTGGCATGTTCACCAAATCTTTAGTGATCCCGAAGGCGATCATGATTTTGGCATTTGGGCAGATGTAGACTTGGATGCCACACAACAGGAAGGCTCAACCATCTTTACCAACTATCGTGTGGGCTTTTTTGAGGATGTTCAGTCCCGCTAATATTTTGGCTGGTAGAATTATCTATCTCCTAGTATGTTTGCTTTTGAGAGGACCTCATGGCTATCAACTACCAAAATGCGCGCTACGAAGCCTCTTTTGGCACTGCCGCGCAGCTTCCAGAGTCCACAACTCCAGAGATTGCGTTTGCTGGCCGCTCCAATGTAGGCAAATCTTCGCTGCTCAATAAGCTGTTTAGTCGCAAAGCACTGGCTCGAGTTTCTTCTCAGCCTGGCAAGACCGCAACTATCAACTTTTTTGAGGCGGATGGGATTCGTTTTGTAGACCTTCCCGGCTACGGTTTTGCAAAGGTCAACAAGGGTGAACGTCAGCGCTGGGCAGATCTTATCGATGGTTACTTTAGCGATAATCGCAGCTTTAACCTGGTTATTGCTTTGGTGGATATTCGCCACGATGCTCAAAAGCTGGATGTACAGATGTTGCATTTCTTAACAGCAAATCAAATTCCCTTTATTGTTGCCCTCACCAAGGCAGACAAACTGAGTAAGAATAAACAAAATGCCCAGGCAAACGCCCTTGCCAAACAGTTTGGCTTGGACCGTATGGCTATGGTCATTACCTCTTCGGAAACGGGACAAGGTTTGGATGAACTCAAGCGCTTTATTGCCAACGCCGTAGAAGAAGACTAATAGAAAAAGGTTATATGTCTCAAGATACATTTGATCCCAGCGAGGGCAGTCCACACGCCGACGCCGCTCATGCCGCTCATACCGCTGATGCCTCCAACACCGCTCATGCCGCTGATCAGCTCACGCAACAAGATCCCATATTTGTTGCCGAGCAAGAGCACCTAACGCAAACCTATAACACGCTGGTCGAGCTGCGCGATGCCCTTAACTCAGAGCTAGAAACCGCTCACAAAGGTGCTGCTCAAGACCTGCGAGACCTTTCGGATGAGATCCGCATAGACTTTGGTGGCGCGGATGAAACCATGGAAACCTTGGCAGCAATAGAAACGCTTAATGCGGTCATTGATGCCTATAACCAATACCATGATTTCTCGGTAGACAAACTACGGCGTATCCTTCTTGCGCTCCAGCGCCCCTACTTTGCCATGGTACGTCTGCAGATGCGCCCCAACCAACCTGCGCGTGACATCTACATTGGCGCTGCAGGAGTGACCGATAATGCACGTCGCCCTCTCATTGTGGACTGGCGCTCCCCCGTGGCGGAAACCTACTACAACCAGCAAATGGGTAAAACGTCCTATCTGGTGGACGGGAAAGAGCGCAGGGTTACGCTGGAGCTGCGTCGGCAGTATGACATCTTTCGTAACACGCTGCATAACTACTTTGATACCACGGTTGCCATCCAAGACTCCATGCTGCTCAATACCCTCAAGCGGCATCACTCCGAGAAGCTCCAAGCAATCACCGCAACCATTCAGCGTGAACAAAACCAAATTGTTCGGCATGCCGATGTCCCAGCTCTGCTCGTTGATGGTATTGCAGGCTCTGGCAAGACCTCCGTTTTGTTGCAGCGCATTGCCTATTTGTTCTATCAAGAGCGAGAAACACTACGCCCTGACCAGGTGTATCTCTTTACACCCAACAGTGTCTTTGAGTCTTACATTGACCAAGTACTCCCCTCCCTTGGCGAGTCTAATCCACAGGTCTTTACTTGGAAGAGCTTCATGTCCCAGCTTGGCTTATCCGAGCGCAATTCCGGTGCTGATGATTCTCCAGAAAGTCTTGTTGCTCTACAAGCAGCCCTATCTGGTCTGAGCTTCCAAGATGAAGACTTCAAAGAAATCCGCATGCATGACACGGTGCTCCTTAAGTCCCAACAAATCGCCTCAGCCCTTGCAAAGTTTTCTCAGTTCCCACCCAGTCCTAAGCTCATTGCCCTTACCAAGGATGAGCTGCATGAGCGGCTGAATCGCCGCCTAGGCCAGCTTGCTAAAAACGAAGACCTTCAAGAGGAAATGCTTTCTCTTAGTCTCGAAGAGCAGGTAGAGCTGTTTGGAGAATCCCTCAATCCCGTCAATGACGAGGAAACGCAAGCCTATGCCAAACGCTATGTTGACCTGCGTTTCTCGGATGCCCACGAAGAGATCGAGAAGGTAAACTGGCTGCGCTTTGATCGCATTGGTATGCGTATGCTCAAAACAGATCACCTGACTGCAGCGGAGTGGCTCTACCTTAAGATGCTCATTACTGGCATAAACGCTCGTGATGCTCGCTTTGTTCTTATTGATGAGGTGCAGGACTACACCGCCACGCAGCTCATTGTGCTTTCGCGTTACTTTAAACGCGCTCATTTTATGCTGCTTGGTGACAAACATCAGGCAATCTTTGAGGGCACTGCTAGCTTTGAGGAGATCAAAGACATCTTTGTGCAAAGCCATGGTGCTATCGAGGCCATCAAGCTCACCACCAGCTACCGTTCTTCTCCAGAGATTACGCAACTCTTTGGCCACTTGTTGGATCCCAGCGAACGACGTACCCTACGCTCCATTCATCGTCCCGGTGTTAAACCCCAAGTTATGGCTATCGAGAATACCGATGAATATCTGGCGTGCATACGCCAAGCAGTAGCGCAAGCCCATGAACGTGAAGGTCTAACAGCAGTACTTTGTGCCCACAAGGATCGCGTCTTTTGGCTGGCCAAGCAGCTCGGTGATACCGTGGTGCGCGTACGCGATAATGAGCCACTTCCTAAAGAGGGCGTTATTCTTATTGATCTTGCGCTGGCTAAAGGCTTAGAATTTGACGAGGTCATCATCCCCGATGCTCAGGCAACGGAGTATGACAACTCAGATCTATCTCGCCGCCGCCTGTACACTGCCATCAGTCGAGCTATGCACCAGGTAACCATCTTATCTCAGGGAACGCTCAGTCCCGCATTACAGGAAGCACTTGCGGACAGTGCTGTTGACAGTGCTGTTTAATGCTGCCTTACGGGATTACTGCCACCTTACGGTATAGTTCAAACTTGTAATGCTCGATCAGAGCCACCCTTACAAATCAGAGCTATTCTTACAAAATAGTTCCAGCGCGGTTGCATCAAGCAGCCGCGCTTCATTTGAAGCATGAGAAGCCACCAACAAAGCACGGCCCTTTAAATAGTCCTTCACAAACTGTGCTGCGTGTTCATGCGTCTTATAATCCAATGATGAAAATGGCTCATCCAGCAGCACCACATTTGAATCATGCAACAGCGCACGGACAAGCTCCACACGACGGCGCTGACCGCCAGATAACTGACAAACAGGCTTATCTAACACAGCTTCAGACTCATCATGCATCAGTAGCTCGCCCAACACGGTACGAATCTTGTGCTCTGATACATATGCTCCGCATACCAACTGAACATTTTGCACGGCAGACAGTGCTTCTACCAATAAGGTTTGCTGGCTCATGAGAGAGAACCTTAGCCAAGGAGCAACATGTCTTTGGCCTTCTAAAACAGGAAGAAGTCCTGCAATGCTATTAATGAACGTGGTTTTTCCTGCACCAGAAGGATCACAGATCACAAGGCATTCAGCTTGGTGTAGGACAAAATTAAAAGCATCTGTTGCATAGCTGCAGTCGTATCCCAGTACGGCATCACACAAACGCACAAGCTCTACTCCCCCAGCAGTAGGTCGATTACCAGTGGCGCTTGTCTTAACAACAAACCGACCACCAGCAGTAGGCTGCCCAGCAGTGGCACGAGACGGCGTAAGCCCTAGCAAAGACAGTTTTAGAGCCCAGCCGCCAGATTGCGCAAGCAACCACACAAAGCACTTCTCGCCTAACCACGATAAAGCTACCACGGCAATGGTCCAAGCAAATACATCGCCTACTTCAAACAAAACTTTTGCCTGGTATATGAAATACCCCATAGAGCCTGTGGGTGTGCCAATTAGCTCTGCCGCCACTCCGGCTTTCCAAGCCATGCCACAGGCATGTTTACTGGCAGCAATCAGGTATGGGAGCACTTGTTGGTAGCCATCGGCTAAAAACTGGCGAGCAGAAGCAACGCCAAATACTTCCAACAGGCGCTGCAGATCATCCGAAGAACTTTCCATGCCCTGTAGTGTTGCAAGGTAGATTGCAGGAAATACAACAAGAAACACGGCAAGGGCAGAAACGCCTTTGGATCCCACCCACATAAGCAACAACACAATGATGCACACAATGGGTGTGCTTTTAAGCGCTAAGACAGCAGGTTCAAGCACGGTTTTAAGAAGCCGTGAGTGCGCAGCTCCAATGCCTAGAGCAAATGCAGCAGCAAACCCAACGCTAAAACCAAGCACAATGCGCACAAACGAGAAGCCCACGGCGCTTGCAAAGGCGGCAGAACAAACGATGCGCCCTAAACGTGCAAGGGCAACAAAGGGACTTACTAAAATCAAATCATTATCAACTGCCAGCGCAATGAGCAACCAAACTATAAGCCACAGCATAATGGCGCCAATACGTGATAGCACCTTGTTACAGGCACTGTCAGATATAGTGAATAGTTTCAAATTCCTCATGATGCCGTTCTAAACACTGTAATAAAAATCATCATCGGGAAGTTTGCCGCCCACGGAAGTGGGATCAAACTCATTAAGCACACTCAGATAGCCAGAAAGTGCCTTCTTCATGGCTTCTCCCGTCACACTCACGATGTTGCAGTTTGGAATTGCAGCCTCGGCAATCTTCTCGTTAGCAACAATGCCGGCCTCCACCACTAGGGCTGCAGCAGAAGCAGGATCATTGTTGACGGCATCAACCGAACGTGTATGGCGAGCGAGAAAATCTGTGATAGCATCGGGATATTGCTGGGCAAATTCCTTACGGACCACCGTTACACCCGTAACAAATTGGCTGCCCGTATCCTTTGCATATTCACTCCAAACATCAGCCAGTGCGATGGGAGCCTTGAGACTGGTATTTTTTGCCATAGCGGCAGTGGTAAAAGGCTGAGGAAGAATGGCCACAGCTTGGGGATCAGACGAAAGAAGTGCTACGCACTCGGTATGCTCACTCTTAAACTCAAGCGTAACCTTATCGGCAAGACCAGCTTGGTTGAGCAGGTAGCGGAAGGTATACTCAGGACTTGCACCCTGACCAGCAAGGTATACGGTACGACCTGCTAAGTCTGCAAATGTAGAGATGGATGTGTCGGCACTAACAATGGACAGCACACCTAAGGTATTGATGTCTATAACCTGTACAGCACCCTTAGTCTTGTTATAAAGCACCGACGCAACATTGGAGGGTACCAAAGCAATATCGGTATCCCCTTTGATAACAAGAGGTAGTACCTGATCGGGCGCACCAGAAATGGTATAGGAATAGGTAATGCCTTCAGCTTTTTGTGGCGTGGTGGCACTATCCGCTGTAGGAATACCGGAGGTGTCTTTCATCATGGGCAAAAGGCCAATAGCAGTAGGGCCTTTAAGCGCGGCAACGCGTACCGTTACCGTGCTAGCAGCTTGTTCGGTTTTTGGAGCTGAGTCTTTATTTTTAGACGTGGAGGAACACGCCGATAGTGTTAAGAGGCAGCCAGCACCAAACAAACCAAGCGCTTCACGGCGAGAAACCAACTGATTCATACAAAACTCCTTATGAAGGTATATGATCGATAGTTCTATTTTCTCACTCTATGAACTGCTCACCAAACCTGGCAAAAAATATGATACAAAGGCATCTTAAACGACATAGCCACCCGCAAAGCGAGTGGTTATGTCAGAAGGTATGGTTCAAAACACTATGAATACACTGTTACGACGTCTTTACCACGGATTTCATAAAACTTGGAATGCTTACTTACTTTATCGAACAGTGCTGTACCAGACTTATTTTTGAGATACAAACAGCCCTGATCTCCTTTACCTGAGGCATAGGCTAGGTGCGCAACACCATACTCATTTCCCTCTGTATCTTTGAGCAGAAATATATTGGGGTCTTCTGTTGCCTCAAACGTTCCGTTGGTAATGTTTTGCTTTGTATCAACCAGCTGCCAACGGCTACTGGTATCTTCTGTATGGAAGGAAGGATCGCCTAAACCGCTTTTATGATCGCTATATGAGTCATCAATCTTAAACCCATTAACAGATCCCTCTTTCAAGAACGTTAGTTCTTGAACCGCTCCAAATGAAAAAATGATTCCCACTATGGCGAGCAAGCCAAGGAGGGCAAGGGATATTCTTAGGGTCCAGGTCTTCATGCTGCTCAACCCCCATTCATTAAGAGCTATAGCATAAGTATAGCAAAAAGGAACATTGTTATATAAGACATTGCGCGTTACTGATGTTCCCCTTTTGCAAAAAAGCCGGAAGACATCTGTCCTCCGGCTCTTAAGAAACACCTATATGTGCAGACTAGAACTTAGACACCTTACAGCTCGGCATACAGTTCCTTAAGTTTGAGCAAGTGCTCATAGCGCTCCATAGCTGCCTGCTCGTTGCGAGCAAAGAGCTCTTCTGCACGCTCGGGGAACTCGGTAGTAAGGCGAGCATAACGAGCCTCATTCATGAGGAAGTCACGGTAGCCTTCCTTAGGAGCCTTGGAGTCCAAGCTAAACTTCTTGCCCTTCTCGGCCTCTGGGTTAAAGCGGAAGAGGTTCCAGTAGCCGCACTCGACTGCCTTCTTCATCTCTTCCTGTGCGTGCTGCATGCCACCCTTCTTGATGGAGTGCATCTCGCAGGGGCTGTAACCAACAATCAGAGAAGGACCATCGTATGCCTCTGCCTCGGCAATTGCCTTGAGCGTCTGAGACTGATTTGCACCCATTGCTACCTGAGCAACGTATACATAGCCATAGCTCATGGCAATCTCTGTAAGAGACTTCTTCTTTACGTCCTTACCGGCGGCAGCAAACTGTGCCACCTGGCCAAAGTTAGATGCCTTGGAAGCCTGGCCACCGGTGTTGGAGTAAACCTCAGTATCAAAGACAAAGACGTTAACGTTACGACCAGATGCCAAAACATGGTCTAAGCCGCCAAAGCCAATGTCGTAGGCCCAGCCGTCGCCACCAAAGATCCAGAAGGACTTCTTGGAGAGGAAGGACTTGTCTGCCAGAATTGCCTGAGCTGCCTCAGAACCATTATCCTCAAGAGCAGCAATGTAGGCCGCAGATACATCCTGTGAACGACCGTTGTCATTGCGGTTCTCTATCCAAGCAGTAGCAGCCTCTACAAACTCATCAGATACCGTACCGGACTCAAGCAACGCCTGTGTTGCCGCAACCAGACGATTTTGCTGGGACTCATAGCCAAGCTCAAAGCCCATGCCATGCTCTGCATTGTCTTCAAACAAAGAGTTATTCCATGCAGGACCATGACCGCAAGCGGTAACCGTAAAGGGCGATGTAGCTGCAGGATTACCCCAAATAGAAGAGCAGCCAGTAGCGTTGGAGATGTACATACGATCGCCAAACAACTGCGTTACCAAACGAGCATAGCTGGTTTCTGCGCAGCCAGCACAGGAGCCAGAGAACTCAAGCAGAGGCTTGTGGAACTGAGAGGACTTTACGTTCTTTGAGGAGAACAGCTCGTCCTTTTGCTTTACCTCACTATAGATGTAATCCCAAACGGGCTGCTGTTCAAGCTCATCTTCCTGGGCAACCATGCTCAGAGCTCCTGCAGGGCAGATGTTTGCACAGTTGTGGCAACCCATGCAGTCCAAAGGACTGACCGTGATACCAAACTTATAGCCGGTATTCTTAGGCATCTTGAGATCAACCATACGGGTAGCTTCAGGAGCAGCTGCAGCCTCTTGCTCAGTCATGGCAAAGGGACGAATGGTTGCGTGAGGGCACACATAAGCGCACTGGTTGCACTGGATGCACTTGGTTTCATCCCAATGAGGAACCAATACGGCAGTGCCGCGCTTCTCGTACTGGGACGCACCAAGCTCCCACTGACCATCTGCGTTGTGAGCAAAGGCAGATACGGGCAAGGAATCGCCATCCATAAGGTTGATGGGGGTAAGCAGTTCCTTTACCTGCTTTACAATGGCCTCACGGCCCTTAAGGCTCAGGTGGCTGGGCTCATCACTTGCGTCTGCCCAATCCGCAGGAACATCAAACTTGTGGAATGCGGTAGCGCCAGCATCAATAGCCTTCCAGTTAGCTTCGACGATAGCCTGGCCCTTCTTAGCATAGCTCTTCTCGGCAGCATCCTTCATGTACTGCAAAGCATCGGCAGCAGGCAAAATGTTTGCCAGCGCAAAGAATGCGGATTGCAATACGGTGTTGGTGCGCTTGCCCATGCCAACCTTGGCAGCAAGATCAGTTGCATCAATGAGGTAGATAGAAATGTTGTTCTTGGCAACATAGCGCTTAGCATTTGCTGGGAAGTGCTTGTTAAACTCCTCATCACTCCACTGGCAGTTAAGCAGGAAGGCGCCGCCAGGCTTAACGTCACGGACCATCTTGAAGCCCTTAATGACGTAGCTGGGGTTATGACAAGCAACAAAGTCTGCCTTGGTTACATAGTACGGAGAGCGAATAGGTGCATCACCAAAGCGCAGGTGAGAAATGGTTACGCCACCCGTCTTTTTGGAGTCATACTGGAAGTAGGCCTGTACGTACTTGTCGGTATGGTCACCAATGATCTTGATGGAGTTCTTGTTTGCGCCAACGGTACCGTCGCCACCAAGACCCCAGAACTTGCACTCAATAGTACCCTGTGCGGCCGTATTAGGAGCATCAGGATCCATGGGCAGGGACAGGTTGGTAACGTCATCCACAATGCCAATCGTAAACTCACGCTGAGGTGCGTCTTTTTTAAGCTCTTCATAGACGGAGAAGGCTGCCGCAGGGGGCTCATCCTTGGAACCCAAACCATAGCGGCCACCCACAACAACAAGTTCAGTCTTGCCAGCCTCATACAAGGCAGAGACTACATCCTGATACAGAGGCTCACCAATGGAACCAGGCTCTTTGGTACGATCCAAAACCGCAACCTTTTTAACGCTTGCAGGAAGCGCGGCAACAAAATCTTTGACCGACCAAGGACGATATAGACGTACCTTTACCAGACCGACCTTCTCGCCATGAGCATTGAGGTAGTCGATAACCTCTTCCAGAGTGTCACAGAAAGAACCCATACACACGACAACGCGATCTGCATCGGCAGCGCCATAGTAATCAAACAGGTGATAGCTGGTGCCAAGCTTCCCATTGATCTTGTCCATATAGCCCTGAACAATGGCAGGAAGCTCAGTATAGGTAGTGTTGCAGGCCTCACGATGCTGGAAGAAGATATCACCATTTTCATGAGAACCACGAGCTGCTGGATGCTCTGGATTGAGAGCATGATCACGGAATTCCTGGACAGCATCACGGTCAAGCATGGTTGCTAAATCATCAAAATCCCAGGTAGCAACCTTTTGGATCTCATGAGACGTGCGGAAACCGTCAAAGAAGTTTACAAAAGGCACCTTGCCAGAGATGGCAGAAAGGTGTGCAACAGGAGAAAGATCCATAACTTCTTGCACGTTGCCTTCTGCAAGCATGGCAAAACCGGTTTGGCGAGCAGCCATAACATCGGAATGATCACCAAAGATATTAAGAGCATGCGTAGCTATGGTACGGGCGCTCACATGAAATACCGCAGGAAGACCCTCTGCAGCAATCTTGTACATATTAGGAATCATAAGGAGCAAGCCCTGGGAAGCGGTATAGGTGGTGGTAAGAGCACCAGCACCCAAAGATCCGTGAATCGTACCAGCAGCACCGCCCTCGGACTCCATCTCTACAACATTGACAGGGGTTCCAAAGATGTTTTTAAGCCCGCGCGCCGACCACTGATCTACATGATCTGCCATGGGGCTAGAAGGCGTAATGGGATAAATACCTGCGACTTCCGTAAAAGCGTACGACACCCATGCGGCGGCCTCATTGCCGTCCATGGATTTGAATTTTCTCGCCATTTCCTCTCCTTAGAACATAGCGAACCACTCGTATGCAAGCGGCATCAATAAAGCATTCATAAAGCACATGGCCGACCCTTCCTTCTTAAAGGTACGCCCATGCCCTTCAATAATACTCCATGCACAGCAGTTCCAAAAAAGAAAATTCTGCATAGAGTGAGTTATTTTTTCGATAATTTCCTAAAGTTAAGTGGGATTTACTTAATACTTTGGATATAAACGCTCTATACCAGCTTGTACATGGATCCGTCTACAAGCTTATTTCCAAATTCAGATAAAGTATGCATAAGGAAAAGAGATAAGGACACATCATGAAAGCCCGAATTTTGTTGGTAGAAGATGACCGAGATATTGTGCGTACGCTTTCTGAACTCTTGATAAGCGAGGGCGCACAGGTAGTGTGCTGTGACACGCAAGACGCGGCCATTGCCTACGCCACCGGCGCACAGCCTGGTAGTGAGATACAGCGTGGCAATAGGATGCAGCTTACGACTGCTCACGAGAAACCCACGGCTGCGGCATTTGATATTGTTCTTATGGATATTAGTCTGACGCAAGGCAACGGTTTTGCCGCCTGCTCAGCCATCAAAGCTGCTCAGCCCAATCTGCCCGTGGTCTTTTTGACGGCATCAGGTGATGAATTTAACACCGTAACGGGACTGTCCATGGGAGCCGATGACTACATTGCCAAGCCGTTTAGGTCTCGCGAGCTTCTGGCGCGTATTGCTGCAATTTTGCGCCGACAGCGCCCCGCAGCAGAATCCTTACTTAAAACGGGTGACGTGATCATTGATACAGCCCGAGCCCGTGTAAGCAAGGCCGGTGCAGAAATTGATCTTTCCGCTATTGAGTATCGCCTACTGCTTGTACTTGCTGCGCATCCCGGAACCCTCATAACACGCGATGCCTTGCGAGAAGCGCTTTGGGATGATGCGGGTGCCTACGTAGGAGACAACACCATTTCTGTATATATAAAGCGCTTGCGCCAAAAGTTGGAAGACGACCCAGTAGAGCCTCGCATTATTCTAACGGTGCGCGGGCGTGGCTATAAGGCGGCTGAAGCATGGAACTAATGCTGCATAACAAACATTTGCGCATAGAGCTTGGCTGTCTGTTGGCTGTGGGATTGCTGTGTACACTTGTTGCTGCTCTGTTAGCTGGCGAGAAGAGCGCGCTTATCGTAGGCATCATGGCACTGCTTCTGAGCTGCGTGCACTTGGGCTGTATGCTGTGGCATACCAAACAGATCGCCAAGCTAACCCAGCGCATTGATGATGCTTTGCACACGGACAAGCCGCTCTCCTTTGCAGATATGCGTGAAGGGCAGCTAGCTTTGTTGGGTAGCCAAATTGATAAAACCTTTGGCAAGCTCGTGCGCTTAAATACCCAGCTAGAAGCCGAGCGCCAATCTTTGGCAGACTCATTAGCAGACATTAGTCATCAACTGCGCACGCCCATGACCAGTCTAGGTCTTGAACTGGAACTTATCCGCAAGCACACGTCAGACCCCGAGATTGCACGTCGTTTGCGTCATGGTGAGCGCCTGATTGACCGCATGTGTTGGCTCATAGAAACCCTCTTGCGCCTAGCGCGCATTGACGCCGGAACCATTCACTTGGAGCAAAAGGATGTCGAGGTACGCGGCTTAGTACGCAACGCTCTACGCCCCTTAGAAGTAGCACTAGATTTGGCCGATATTACCGTTGTGCAGTCTATCGATAAAGACATCAGCTTTAAGGGCGATCCCGCCTGGTCTAGCGAGGCGCTGCAAAACATCTTTAAAAATTGTCTTGAGCACACCCCTGCAGGTGGCAGCATTACCGTAACTGCCACGGAAGATACTTTGGCCTGTCGCATTAGTATTACCGATACTGGTAGTGGCTTTGATGAACAAGAACTCCCCCATATTTTTGAGCGCTTTTATCGGGGCACAACTCCTGTGGATGAGACGAGCTCTGCCGTTAACCCGGCAGGGGTAGGCATTGGCCTTTCCTTAACACAGGCAATAATTTTTGCGCAAGATGGGCGCATCCGTGCCTTTAATAACAAGGATGCTAACGGGCAGGTTACGGGTGCCTGCTTTGAGATTGCGTTTTATAAAGCCGTTGTCTAAACAAGGTCGCGCAGCTAAGAACATACGGTAACTGAGCAAGCCTACGCCGCTAGAGTCGCTGGAGCCGCTGAAACCGCCAGATAAAACTACGCATCCAACCAAGCACACGCTCACAATGACAAAACTGTCATCTGCTTGTCACGCAATTGACAGACTGGTTTGGCAGGATGGAACCTAACCATCCATCTGTTAAGGGAGGAACGATGAGCTTTCTTACGGTTGAACATTTAAGTAAGGTATACGGCAGTGGCCAAGCACAGACCACCGCCTTAAACGATGTGAGCTTTGAGATTGAACGCGGCGAGTTTGTTGCTATTATCGGCAGCTCAGGCTCAGGAAAATCAACTCTGATGCACCTTTTGGGCGGTGTTGATCGTCCCACTTCAGGCACAGTGCGCCTTAATGGTGAAGATGTCTATGCACGCAATGATGAACAGCTCGCTATTTTCCGCCGTCGTGAAGTGGGCCTGGTGTATCAGTTTTATAATCTGATTCCGGTGCTTACCGCCACGGAAAACATGACCTTGCCCATGCGTTTAGACGGTCGTAAGGTAAACGATGAGCGACTCAAGACGCTGTTGTATGCACTCAACCTCAACGGCTATGAGAACTACCTGCCCAATCAACTTTCTGGCGGACAGCAGCAGCGCGTGGCAATTGGGCGCGCCCTGATGAATGAGCCAGCTATTGTTTTAGCCGATGAGCCTACGGGCAATTTGGACAGTAAAAACTCTGCCGAGATTATGCAGCTCCTTCGTTCGAGTAACAAAAATCTGAATCAGACCTTAGTCATAATTACACACGACGAGGATGTGGCGCTCATGGCATCGCGCGTTATTGCCATAGAAGATGGACGCATTGTTTCTGATGAGCGTCATAGTTCCTCGCGTTCTTTATAGGCGGTGACAGCCATGAAGAACTCCATTTTGTTTAATTTTACCAAGCGCTCACTCAGCGCTAATAAAACTCGCACCGCTGTTTCTATTGTGGGCGTGGTATTGTCCACCGCACTTATCTGTGGAGTATTTACCACAGTAACGAGCCTCCATGCAGCCATGCTCAAGCGCACCATTGCTTATGAGGGATCATGGAGTGCTATGTCACAAAATGTGGATCCCAAAAAAGTTGATGAGCTGGTGGCAAGCCAACACACCAAAACTGCAGCAAGCTCCACGGTGCTCAGTAGCACGCGCCTTTCTGGTGATACCTATACCAGATCTGACAATGGTACGTTTCAAATCCGCACCCTCCCACAACAGCTCAAAGGAACAGCGGATGCTGCGCGCGGCTTGACCATTACGCCTACCATTACAGAAGGCTCCTATCCCTCGCAAACCAATGAAGTAGTCCTCCCCGAACGCTATAAGGATGTCAAATTTACAGATCCCAACCTGTGGTCTGACGAGAAGATCGGCGTTGGTAGCACCATCTATGTCAAACCAACTAACAGCACAGGCGCTGATAGCAGTCATGCCAACGACGACTCCGACAGCGACACCAATAGCACACAAACCCAAAGTTACACCGTAAGTGGCTTTTACGAAACCTCAACCGCGTTTTATGGGGACTCATTGGTTGCCGGAGATAACATACTGGTAGCCCTTGCCTCTTCTCAGTCTGCCAATTATGCCACTCAGGGTAAAGGCATGGTCTGGTTTGAGATGACGGACTTCTCAACACAGGATGAAGTAACAGACTTTGTGCAAAACATTCTTGGCCCAAGCACCGGTACCAATACTAATGGTGCATCTAACAACGAGTCCTCCACTTCCTTAGAGGATCCTAACGACGTCACACGAACGATTTTTCATACCAACTTAATGAAGTACCAGGGTTTGCGCGGGCAATCCTCAAACTGGGATGCCCTGTGGAACTTTGGCCTGTTCCTTGCCGTACTTATTAGTATCGCATCAATCGTATTGATCTATAACTTCTTTGCTATTTCCGTTGCAGAGCGCACCCGTCAATTTGGTTTATTGTCCTCATTGGGCGCTTCCAAAAAACAGATGTGGCGTTGCGTTTACTTGGAGTCTCTGCTGATTGGCATCATTGGCATTCCTCTTGGTATTGTGTTTGGAATTTGCGGCGTTGCTCTTACCTTACAGCTTACTAAGCAAGGCTTTACGGCATTGCTCAATTACGGTACTAACCAAACGGTCAGCTTACATGTAAATGGTTTTGCTTTAGCCCTCGCCGCTATCTTTGAACTGCTGGTACTTCTCATTGGAGCCGCTGTTCCTGCAGCACGGGCCAGCAGGCAATCTCCCATAAGCGCTATTCGCCAAACAGCCGACATCAAGATGAGCAAGCGGCGCGTCCGCAAGCTGAGCTCAAAGGCACACGGATGGTATGCGCATTTTGCTGGTGTTGCAGGCATGCTGAGTTCACGCAATCTCTCACGCAAAAGCTCTCGTGGAACTACCATTGTGGTCTCTCTAGCAATAAGCGTGGCACTTATCGTTATTACCGGTAATTTTATTCGGACTATAGTGCCCCTCATCAATGTACAAAATAGCTATTCTGATGCAGATCTGAGTCTTTCTCTGTATTCCAGCAAGGACTATACTGCGCTGGAATCCGCCAAGATTGTTGAGCGTGTTGAGAGTGGCATTGCAGGACTGACCCGCCAGGAAAGCGAAATTGATTTTCAAGCATCAGCTGCAATAGATGGCAGTTCACTCACACAGAGTATGCGCTCATACCTCAGCGATTCTCCTGAAAACTTTAGATCAACGCCACAGGGCTACACAAACTACGACAAACAGAGCAATGTGTTTGTAGCTCCTCTTTCGATACGTGTTCCGAGTCAAGCAAGCTGGAACAAGCTTGCAGAAAAATATAAGGTAGACAAAACAAATGGCGCACTGGTACAGAACTCCCTTGTCGCGTTTATAGACGAGAATCAGCAGATGATTGAACCGTTTGACTCACCTACTACTATGGAGCTCTATAGCTGGTCACGTGAACGCAGCCTTCCTTTGTTGCTCGATTCCGCTGGTCGCATGGTTACGCCCATCTATCCTGATGAACAACAAGCAAGCGCAAACGGTTCTGATACCAATACCGGCTCTGGCGTGAACACAAGTTCCCATACCTCTAAGACCACTGATCAACCCAGCTATGTGACACTTGACACGTTGAGCAACGAGATCTCCGTCACCAAGCTAACCAGCATTGCAAAGGTACAAAACATTAAAACCGAAGCTCCTTACCTACCGCAAGGGTCCGGCAGCGACCTGGTGATGTATCTCGCACCAGAGCTTGGCAAAAAGCTCATGCCCGCCAATGACAACACTATGATGCACCTGTTTTACACGGCACAAAACTCCGCTGAGGCAGCAGAAAAACTCCGTGATGCCCTGCGTGATGCTGGCCTTAAAAGCAATGCGTATGAGCTTGCCGATCTGAGCACCAACCGTCGTAATGCCCAGCTCGTCACCCAAACTTTGCTCCTCTTTCTTGTTCTCTTTACTGCCATCATGGTTCTTATCGCCATTGCAAACGTGTTTAACACCTTGTGCAACTCCATACTGCTGCGCACGCGTGAATTTGCAGTGCTCCATTCTATTGGTATGGACGAGAAACAGTTTAAACGCATGATAGTGTGTGAGTGTCTCAGCTATGCCTTGCGTGGACTGGCGATAGGAGCAGTGATTTCTCTTGGTGCCTGTTGGATTTTTTGGAAGTCAGTAATTGCAGAAGTCCATATGTCAGCACTGAGCAGCAATTTTGCAACCTTCAAAGTGCCAGTTTCTTTACTTTTGGATGCGTCGGTTTGTGTCATTGTGGTTCTGATCCTCAGTGTGGTATATGCACTGCGCAAGACACGCGCTACTAGCGTCGTTGAGGTTTTACGAAACGAAGTCATCTAGCTTATCGATATTGTCCGGATCATCGAGCCTATCTAAAAACGAAAGCTCTCGAGAAGTTCAACCTCCTCGAGAGCTTCCTACTAACTCAGTACTGTATTGGCATTACTCCTGCTCATACAGCTTTTTATGTAGCAAATAAGCGCTTCCAAGTGCTAGCAGTGCTGCACTCATTACAACAAGTGATGCCTGTTTGGAAGAGCTGTCTGCAGTGTTTGGCAACACTGAGGAAGACTTTGTCTTCATGCTGCCAGCACGAGACTGAGCTGTTTGATTAGCAGCCGTCTTTCCAGAAGGCTGGCTGGTGCCCGGATCCTGAGGGGTGTCAGGAGTGGATGGAGTGTCGGGTGTAGAAGGTACATCCGGCGTAGAGGGATTGTCGGGCGTATCCGGCGTGGATGGGTTGCTCGGATTGTCAGGATTATCCGGAGTGTCGGGCGTGTCGGGTGTAGAGGGGTCATCCGGTGTAGACGGATCATCTGGCAGCGGCAAAGCTACCACCGGCGCCACCACTGCGCGCATCATATACGAACCCTTATCATCTGGATCATTCCACGCACCATTTACCATGCGATAAGAATGGCCAAGACCGGCCGTGCTCTCATCAACACACATGCGAGGCCCTTGCTTCTCATCCCCTACTTGGGTGTAAGCAATGACAAAATCGCCATTTACCTGCACCGATTCCGGTAACACAACCTCATTCCAACCCTGCTTTGGCTGTACCTCTACCTCATACGGTCCAAACAAAACCTTACCAGGATAGCCGTCGGGCTGATTCTTATCGTAAATGCTCACCTTGAACTTTTGCGTTGACGGCGCAGCACCATCTTGAGGCGCAAGATACATAAGAACAGATTTGATCTCCACGGGCTTATCGTTAGAGACAAGCACGCCAAGGCTCCTGCCGTCCTTTACGTCGGTGAGATAGGACTCTGCACTGCCATCATCGTGTGACAGGGTGCTGGTCTTGCCGTTATCTCCAGAGGTATCAAACTGAGCCAGTTTGATAGGCTCAAGCTGCAGCTTTTGATCTTCTGCCACAGTAATAGTTTGTGTAACGCTCTGATAACCACGAGCAGAAACCACCATGGTATAGCTGCCGGGATATACCTTTTCTATCGTCGCAGGAAAAGCTGCAGAGGTTGCATACGATGGGTCTCCAACATTGTCACGATACAACTTGACCTGTGCTTCAGGAATGGACTTGTTGGAACCATCGGTTACCGTAAGGCTCACAGAACCCAACTTGATATCAGACAATATGACATCTTGTACCGTCGTTGTTTTTTCTGTAAGCGTAACAGGAACTTCCTTGGTGCTATAACCTTCTGCCTCTACCACTGCCGTATAGGTTCCAGCAGGAGCTTGTAGGCTATAGTTGCCGCTGCCAGGCTCACTGGACACCTTGGTACCCAATTCCTTGAGCGTAACAGTGCCCTCTACAGGAATAAGAGGCTTTTGCGTGGGAGCAAAGGTCCCGGAAGTTGAACTAAGGGCCAAAGCGGTGTGACTTTCATGAGCGGTCTCAGGAACTGCCAAAGCAGTGGATGCGTCATCACCCGCATCCTGTTGTGCGCCAGCTGCATGAGGAACAATCTCATTCTTTGGCGCGGTATCAAAGATAGAAACATCATCAATATACCAACCGCCAGCGGTTGCGCCGTCCACTTCAGAGCCTGTAGACAGCTCAAACTTCATCTTAAAGCTGTTGGTCAGATACTTCTGAGGAATATCAAAACCATCGAGGAACCAGTAGTTCTTGAGTCGATTACGACCATTGATGTTCTTCTCTTCAACCGTTTTATCGTCAAGGTTAAAGAGCTCTTCCCACGTCTTGCCGTTATCGGCACTGATTAAGATCTTGCCGCGGTCATCATCATAGACGCTCCACTCATCAGCGCCCTTGCGACCCGTAGTGTTGTACCACATTTGCATATACACGCGCGCACTCGTCAGTTTGGACAAGTCCATGGTTGGCGAGACAAGCGTGTAGGTTGCATTTGCCTTACGGAAGGTGTTGAGCTCTGTTCCCCACACCGTAGGACTATCGGGATTTTTACCCTTTGCCTGATCGGGAGAAGGCATGGAACCAACCTTGGAATCTGGGAAGGGATTGGGGCTGTCCACCGTACCGCGTGTCCAAGCAGTGCCCTTGGCATCCGCGGGAGATGTCCATCCGTCGTCGTCCTTCTCAAAGTTGTAGCTCAAAACTTTAGTGCCCTGGGTAAACGTTACAGATTTAACCTCAGACTTTGCGCTTTCGCGCTCACCAATTTGTGCAGTAGCACAGTAGTAGTACGTGCCTTCTTGTGGCGTGGGCTCATCAACAAGCCTGGCCGTATAGCTGCCTGCAGTGCGCTTATCAATAGAGCTAACCTTTACAAAATCACCTGTTGGAGAGGTGGAACGATAGAGGTTGTACTGCGTAATCTTAGGATTGTCCAAAGGATCAAACTCATAGGATACGCGGTAGTTATTCCTCACCCTAAGGTCCACATTACCAGAAGGCGTTGCGGGCATTTCATTTGATGCCTCTTCAATAGCCAGGTCGTCAATGTACCAACCGGCTTCTGTGCGCTCACTAAAGCCGCCACCATGACGAAGAGCAAACATCACAACTACCTTCTTACCCTTATAGGCAGAAAGGTCTATATACTCGTCTTTCCACTCATTATGAGAAGAGTACTTGTAAAGCTGTACGTTTTTATAGCTGTACTTCTCGCTATCCGTACCCTCATTTTGGAGCTCGCCTACCCACACCTCAGCGGTGTCGTTAAAGGCATTATCTCCAACACCAAGCTCATACCAATGCTTAAACCGCAGCACCGCAGAGCGAGATTCCTTACTCAAGTCAATAACAGGAGTGATGAGCAGGGTGTCTTTAAGACCTTTATAGGTACCATCGAGCTTAGTTGCTACCAGTTTGGAGCCAGAAGCTGCAGAGTTAGGACCGGAGTGTGGCGTGCCCCACTCCCACATAGGTGTCTTACCACCAAACTCAAAGCCGTCTACTTCTTCCTCAAAGTCATTCTTGTAACCAATTCCAATACCATCTTTAACGGCACAGGTAGCTGTAGTAGTTTTGCTGGTCTTATCGGTTACATCTACCGCGGCAATATAGTAGGTTACGCTACCACCCGTAGCCGCAAGATCAGAGGGCTTGAGCGTTGCCGAATACACGCCATCCTTCTTGCTGCCCTTTATGAGGGTCATGGGGTGCTCGGTATAATTGTCAGAGCCGTCCTTGGCAAGATACAACACCACACTCTTAACGCCATTGTCGTCAGACACCTGTGCCTGCACGTCAAAGTTGGCAGAGTTAAACATGGTCTTGAGCGTAGAATGCTTGATGGTGGCTGCTCCCTCGTCCTGACCGGGAGCCAAGATTTTACCGCTAAGCGTAGCAAGACCGTTGTTGTTTACGTCTGCCGAACCGCTCTCCTTAGCTTTTTGAGCTGCTTTAACGGCATTGTACGCATTGATCTTGCCATAGCCGTACGCATGGTTAGGCTTAGATACATTTTCCTCATCGGACAAGGGTGTTGCGGTAGATGTGATGATTTGCTCTACCTGGTCTGGCGTCAGCTGAGGATTTGCTTGATATACCAAAGCAGCAACGCCAGCAACATGGGGGCTTGCCATAGAGGTACCAGAGCGCAAGGCGTACAGATTGTTGGGAACAGACGACAAAATGTTAACGCCCGGAGCACTGATATCAGGCTTGATGTCCCCTTCATAGTCGGAAGGCCCGCGCAAAGAGAACTTAGCAATCTTGTCGTCTTTACGAAGCGCGCCAACTGCAAAGGCCTCGGGGTAGCTTGCAGGCGTTCCAATAGAACCCTCACCACCGGCATTTGAACTGCTTACGTTACCTGCCGAGAAAACCGGCAAAATACCAACGGCGCGCCACTTTTTAAGGATGTCCCTATAGAACTCATTTTCTGACTTGCCACCCCAGGAGCTGTTGATAACCTGAGGACGGAGTTCTGGGTGCGCAATGCCCTTCTCGTCTGTGGGTGCCATCATCCACTCACCGGCTGCAATAAGCCTGTCAAGTGAGGTTTCACCTTCTGAGTCAAAAACCTTGGCGGCAATCCACTGGGCTTTTGGAGCTACGCCTAACAGCGACTTGTTCTGGGGATCAGTTCCTAAAATGGTACCTGCAACATGGGTGCCATGACCCGTAGCATCGGTTGGAAGCGATGTGCGATCAGAGGGATTGTTCGCATCAAACCAGCTGGTAGCTTCCATACCCGGAGTGTTACCACGCCATGCATTCTTGATAGCAGGATGTGTTGCATCTACGCCGGAGTCAATAATTCCAACGACAACACCGGCACCATTCATACCTTCTGCCTGCGCCTTATCTGCCATGATGGTTTTAAGGTTCCAAGGAACGTATGCCTTGGCACTGAACATATCAAAAAGCGAGAAATCAGAACGCAAACTCGGCTTTGCGGTCTTGCCCTCTACCGGCTTTTGCGTATGCACTTCTCCGCTCACAACAACCTGCGCAACATCCTGACGAGCACGCAGCTGCTCTGCTACATCGGCGGTAGTTACCACACTGAGGCTGTTGATAATATAAAACGATTTATAGGAGTGTACCTCTTGAGTAGCTTGTTTACTATCGAGAAACGCTATGAGGTCTGCTTGTGTAGTTTGCGCATGCTGTTGCAAGGACGCAATATATTGATCGGGTGTTTGACCAGCAGCAATATCTGGCGAAGCATCTTTAAGCGTTACAACATAGGTTGCCATCCCTTCTGGCAACGCTGGCTGTTGCGTGTCTTGCTTTTGAACAACCGTACTTGGTACGGCAGCATATGCCCCAGTTGAAGGAAGGGCACAAAGTATAAGAGCAAACAAAAAGCT
Organism: Atopobium minutum 10063974; assembly: GCF_000364325.1. Taxonomy (NCBI): domain Bacteria; kingdom Bacillati; phylum Actinomycetota; class Coriobacteriia; order Coriobacteriales; family Atopobiaceae; genus Atopobium; species Atopobium minutum. The sequence goes on along the minus strand of NZ_KB822533.1, from coordinate 530,774 downwards.
CGCAGCAGCTACGCAGATCTTACGCATAAGCTGCCTTGAGCTCCCAAGTGAACTTGGCGGCATGATTCTCCAATCGTCTAACATGAGACCTATAGATATGGCTACTTTATTTTTGTCACCGACAAACGCAGCAAACATCTGCGCGTACGGGCATATGTTATAAAAAGTTAGCCGTGGTAAATATGTATAGTATCAAAGTTAGCTTCTGGAAACTCTATCTTTTTTATTTTATTATCAGCCGAGGAAGTGGATTGTCCCACACAAAAGTGGTTTGACCTGCTCCATGTGCTGCACCCAGCTCAAAATGATAGCGCACAATTCCTAAATCAATGCCAGAACTAGGGCCGCCTTTGTTTTCTATCCGGGCGGTAGTTTCTGACGTTTGAGTAATGCAATAGGCCTGCTGATTAAGCACGGTTGGTGCGTATTTTGCAGCTTCACAACCAGCCTCAAACCACGTACGCTCCTTCTTATTAGAGGAAGCCGCAGTAGAGGGAAGTCCCACAAAACGCGATGCTGCTGACTTAAAGGCATGCTGTACGCCCTGAGTAGTGCCAAAACCCAGTGCTATGACGCACAAAAGTCTATGCCCAGAAGCTACTAGTTGTTTTACTTTTGCTTTAGAGAACGTCAGCGCCACCCAGCATGAATTAAGGCCTAGCTCTACTGCTTTAAGCTCGACCTTCTCGCCATAGTAACCACAGAGCTCATCAAGATGTTTGTCTTGAGGTCCTGCAATGACAAGGTAGTTAGACACACCGGAAAACTTACCATAATGGGCCAAGAAACCAGCAAAGGCAGTAGGTTCATTGACCATAAGCTTGAAGGATAGACCAGACTCTGCATTTACCTGATCTACCTCATACTGCAGTGCTTGAACTATGCTTTGTGGCAGAGGCTGGGCGGTATACGAACGAACCGCATGCCTCTGACGGATAAGCTCCATACTATTGGTTGTGGGCGCTAAAGACATAGCAATCATCTCCGATAAATATAAGCTTTGTTACACCTTTATGCCCAAAAACTGAGGCGCTCTATACGTTCTAAGCTGTTGTTTTAATGCTGGCTGCAAATGTCTATGATGTATATAGAAGTGTTTTACTGCTTGTGCCTCTGCAGCATTTTGCCTTGTAAGGGGGTATGTCATGTCCCGTTGTTCGGAAAGACCGGTACCAGTAAGTACGTATAAAAAGACCGGCACCATAGGACTTGTTGGGCTTATTATTTTTGGCATTCTTGTTGCCCTATACCTTGCCAACAAGCCTGTAAATCAGCCCAACGCAAACGTGCCTGCCGCCCAAGCCGCTCAAACCGAAGCGCAGGGCGCATCAGACTAAAACTGTTTAGCACCTGCGATTGAGTTCCAGACAAATAAGCTCCTACATCTCTCAAAAAAGAATATTTTTGCGCACATTTTTTATATTTTGTAAATAAGAATGCTTCATATTTTTATTCAGTAATTAATATTTGTGCAGTTAATGTGCCTATTTTTACAAATTTTGCTATAATTATCTTAATCCGAAGGGGGTTAAGTTATGTATAGCGTTGGTGACTTTGTCGTTCATCCCGGTCAAGGAGTTTGTCAAGTAATCGATGTCTCGCATCAGCAATCCGATTCGTATTGTCTTGTCCCCTTGAGTAAAAAACACAACACTCAGATTACGTTTCCTTTGGCACAAGAAGGTCGTTTGAGGTCTGTTATTTCTCAAGAGGACGCTCGCTCGTTGATTGAAGAATATCCCAATGTCAAGCTCACTGTCTGTGAACAAAAGAATGCCTCGCTTGAAGAGTCGTATTATAAGCAGGCAATTCGTGAAGGCTCATGTGAAGATGTGCTACGCATTGCAAAGACTTTCAGGTCACGCATTTCTCAAGCACGGTCGCAAAATAAGCGGCCCTCCATCTACCATCAGCGTATTTTTAAATTGGCAAGCTCTCGTTGTCTCTTTGAGCTTGCAGCTGCCCTGCAGGTATCGCCTGATGAAATTAAGGATGAGTTTGCCTCAAAGTACGGCATCTCTCTTGGCATTACCTAAAATGAGAAGCTCCTATACGTAGTGCCTGCTCTTATTACAGCGAGAGTATATTTGGGTGTCTATCCTTGATCTTGCTTAATAATCTTGCGTATATGGCAAAGCGAGAGGACCAGCCATGCAATCACAAGTCGAACTGAGCCTATCTATAGCTACTAAAGCTCATGCTGGACAGGTTGATAAAGCAGGCAAGCCCTATATAGACCACCCAAAGCGTGTAGCTGCAAACTGTGCTACTGATACGCAAAAAGCAGCAGCACTACTCCACGATGTCATTGAAGACACTTCCATTACTGCAGATGATTTACTTGCTCAGGGTATTAGTGAACGTATCGTTCAGATTGTGGAGTTGCTTACTCATGAACAAGGCGTCCTCTACATGGAGTATGTCGAGAACATAGCGTGTGACACAGATGCAAAAGCGGTAAAAATGGCTGATTTGTGTGACAACATGAACTTGGAGCGTCTTCCACAGATTACTGTGGCAGATCTTAAGCGCGTGGAAAAATATAGGAAAGCATATATGCTTTTATCTGGCGCTCACTAATGCCCTTCACGTTTGGGTTCTTGCGCCGGACATGAGCGAATGCGGTATCCTTCATCAAACAGACTCTGAACAGATATTTTTAAGCGCTCCAGCAGCTAGTGTCGATAAACGCTCATGTCTACCACGTAATCTGCTGTCATATTCAAAAACTCAACGTCATGAGAGATGATAAAGATAATGTTATTCTCGTGAGAGGCTTCCTTAATAAGCTTAGAAATTTGCACCATATTGGCAAAGTCCATACCACTTGTTGGCTCATCAAAAAAGATGAACGTTGATTCATCGTAGAGTACCGAGGCAATGGCAAGGCGCTGCTTTTGACCGCCCGAAAGGCTTAAAGGGTGACGTTCTTTATACTCAGAAAGGTTCAGATGCTCTAGCAAGTTGAGGACTTTGTCCGTATCTACCTGCTTTGTGCCAAGGGCAACCTCACTGGATACTTCATCAGAAAACAGCTGATGATTGACGTCCTGCATGACAAGAGAAGATAGCTTGATGCGCTCCTTTTTTGAAAGAGGCTTCCCCTTAAAAGAAACGATTTCCTTCGATTCCTTCTCGACACCAATCAAAGACCTCACAAAGGTCGATTTTCCACAGCCGTTATTGCCCACGATTCCATAGATCTTTCCCAAGCTAAAGGAAAGCTCATCTATCTCCAAACAGCTCTTTTGAGTCTTAAAGGGACGGGTAAGCTTCTGAACGCACAGATCACCTTCCTGAGTATCCAAATCCAAGCACAGTGTTGGCTTTTTGGCTGCTCTGAGACCCAATGCCTTTCGCTCATCTTCCGACAAATCCATGAACTCAGCTTTGGTAAAGCTCTGAGTAATGGCGCCTGAGTCCACATACACGATTCTGTCAACAATATCCATGGCGTAATAGAGCCTATGCTCCGCCAAAATAAGCGTGATACCTTCGGCTTTAAGCAGCTTGAGAACCTCTCCCAAAAGATCTATATACGCGCCATCAAGATTGGAAGAAGGCTCATCAAGCAAAATTGTTTGCGTGCCTGCCATATAACAGGAGGCAACACACAAGATTTGCTTTTCTCCTCCAGACAGCTGGAAGATATCGCGGTCTAGTAGATGCTCAATCGGGAAAAGCGAGAGCATCTTGTGCATGCGCTTGTCCATCTCTTCTCGAGAAAGACCCAGGTTTTCAAGGTAGAAAAGCAGCTCAAGCGTGGTATTAACGTTAAAGAAATACGTTTTTGGATTCTGAAAAACAGTCGAGATAAGCTGAGCTATTTCAAAGATCTGCATCTGAGAAATATCTTTGTTGTTGTAGGCAACACTCCTAGTTACTGCTGCCCCATCGTATCTCGTTGCGAGGCCGTTGATGGCATTTATGATTGAGGATTTACCTGAGCCGCTTGTACCAGCAATCAAAACACACTCCCCGGGAGCTACGTCCAGAGAAAGCTTTGAAATGACCGGAGCATCTTGATTGTAAGCAAGGCTCATATCTTTGATTTCTACCATAGCCAACCCATCATCACACAAGAGATAATCAACCCAGGATAGAGAAGGTCTGCCACACCAAACGGCACCTTGATATACCTCGTTTTTTTAACAGGGTTTTCTATACATTTGACCTCTGCTGCCTTGGCAATATCATCTGCGATATTGGAAGAGATAACCAACAGAGGCACGGTTACGTACTCAAGATACGAAAGTGGATTAGAAACAGCTATACCTCTGATTTGCAAAGCCCACTTGATATGTTTTCTCTCCTCATGAAATGAGGGGAAGAAGCGAAACATTACCGCAATGGGAATGGAAATCGCCTGAGGAATCTTTAGCATGTCCATTGACGAAAGAATGGTTCCCACATCAGAGGTTCGTATCAAAAAACTACCCGCCACAATTGGAAGTAGGAGTACTCGCAGTGTTATCACTAACGAAAGTATTACCTTAAGCGCAAATGGAAGGTGAAATACAACATCATAGTTGGGAATTTCATAAAGAATCACTGATATAACCATGAGGACTATGCCATCTTTAACAAATCCGTGTAGGCAAAAATAGCAAGAAATGATAGCCACAATGGCAAGCGCCCACATATTTGGTACCAGCCTGACCATAGTACCACCCAGTAACAAAACTACCAGGAGCTTTGTTACTGGGTTTGGATTGGCGATCTTTTGTAGGAACGCTCTCATTAAACAATTCCTGCTTTTTCAAAGTGCTTCTTGAGGAAGAACTTTCCAATGTAGGCACCTGCAATACCGCAAACAAATGCTGATGCATAGACCAGAGCCATATTTGGCCAGGTAACAAGCATGAACAAAGCGTTGGTATACTCTGCACCCATCGCTTGAGAAAGCAAGTCCACAATGCTAGGAATTAAAAGAATCTGCATTAAAGAGCCAGCAGGCCACATGCTGTAAATAGCATAGGCAAGCATGTTGTACTTGAAAGACTTGTAGTTACCTTGACGACGAATAAACTCAGCAATAAGCGCCAAAAGAGCTGACAGGCCAAGGAAAAGAATCGTATGGCCTGCTATAAAGCCGATAAGAGCAGGAAGCGTACCAAAAATGAAGAACGCCCATGGCTTTTGTTCCTTTGCCATGAATAGCATTACAATAACGCCTCCCACAACAGCAAATACTGCGGGGAACACCAAGTACAAAATGGGAACGAGTCCAATCATGCCCACTGCATAGTAGACAATAAAATAAATGATAGCAAAAACACCAATGGTGACCAGGTCCTTGACCTTTAGTTTTTGCGTATCCATATATAAACACTCCTTAATAGCTGAATGTTTCAGCCAGTTGAGACTTTTGTATCAGGTTTTGATATATCGCTGACGTAGACATCAGTTCTTGATGGCTCCCCACGCTTTCAACGTGACCATCATCTAACACAACGATCTTGTTAACGTTTTCCACCGATTTCAAACGATGAGAAATAACAATAACCGTCTTGTTCTGAATGAGCTTATTCAAGCTATCCTGAATCTTCTGCTCATTTTCAACGTCTAAGCTTGCCGCAATTTCATCAAGAATCAAAATTGGCGCATTCTTTAAGAAGGCACGAGCAATAGACAAACGCTGACGTTCTCCGCCTGAGAGTTCTGCGCCATTCTCGCCAATAGAGGTATCAAAACCTTCGGGCATTTTATCGATAAATTCAATGCAGTTGGCAAGCTGTGCTGCTTCAATCACCTCCTCATCTGTTGCGTCTGGCCTACCAATACGAATGTTTTCCATGACGGAGGTATTAAAGAGGATGACATCCTGAAACACAATGGACGTCTTATCAAACAAAGAATCTGTGCTGATAGCTTTGATATCTTGGCCGTCAATGCAAATTGAGCCCGCGTCATAGTCATACAAACGAGAAATAAGCTTAAGCAGCGTACTCTTACCACAGCCGGATGCACCCACAAGCGCTGTGACTTCGCCCTGCTTGGCGGTAAATGAGACATCCTTCAAAACGGGCGTGTCCTCGTCATAGGCAAAAGAAACGTGGTTGAGCTCAATATCAAACGAGCTCAAATCTACATCCTGACCCTCTTGCAAAACTGCCTCTTTAATCTCTTTAATGCGAGCAACAGGAGCTGCTACATAAAGAATTTCCATGAAGCCTTCGCTTGAAACATCAACCACTTCTTTAATCTTCATGGCAGCAAGTACATAGCCCAGCAGATACAAGATGTTGATCTGGCCACCAATAAGGAGCTGTGTGCCCACTGCCAGGACAACACCAAGACTTATAAACGAGAAGAGAGAAGAAGTAGAGAGCGCGATAATGGCTTTAGTCTCACTAGCCAAATGGACCTTCTCGCTATACTCCATCTGGGCATTAAGCTCAGACTGGATCTTTTGCGATAGGTTATATCCCTTAATTTCCTGGTGCATTTCAATGACTTCTTGGAATTTTTCCGAATTATCCCTCAGCACCTGATGGTATTGGGCGTTTCCAGAAACTATTTGATCTTGAAATATCACGAGCACAAGGACGCGCAAAAGAGCTGGAACGATAACAGCAAGCCCCATCCACACATTTCCTGAGAGCAGCATAAACCCTATAACAGGAATAAAAAGATAGAATGCATATATCTTAGGAATTGAATGGCTCATGGCATGTTCAATAGTTGCAACATCTTGCATGATGGATTGGGCAAGATCTGACAGATCGTGCTTGGAAAAATAACTCAAGGGCAGATTGGCCAGTGTCTTTGCGATATCAATGCGCAAATTAGCGCTTTCCCTATACGAGGCATTAAACATAGCGTCATATTCAAAATAGAGTGCAATAAACAACAGCGCCAAAGCCACCACGGCAATGCCAATATACTCCCAGGTACTTGACACGTTTCCTAAAATGAGCTGATTGCCTAAAAGCATAAGAAGGCACACTGGAGCCAAAAGAAGACAATACACTATGAATGACAGCTTAATAGCATGGAGCGTCCCTTTTACGCCCTCATCTGTGAGCTGAAATTTCTTTTTAAGATGCTCTCTCATATCCTACAACCTCCAATCGTTGGTTGTGTTATAGAGTTCAACCAGCTGTTTATACGTACTATCCTGTGCCATAAGCTCAGCATGGCTACCACGCTCAACAAGAGCACCCTGTTCAAGGACGATGATTTCATCGACATCCTGGATGCTCGACAGGCGGTGAGCAATCATAATGACGGTCTTATCTTTCATCAAGTTCTTAAACGATTGCTGGAGCTTGTATTCGTTATCTGCATCAATAGCAGCTGATGCCTCATCCATGACTACAATAGGGGAATTTTTAAGCATGGCACGGGCAATGGCAATGCGCTGTTTTTCTCCACCAGAGAGATAAACACCCTTAGACCCAATAAGCGTACGCTCTCTCTCGGGGAATTTATCGAGAATATCGTCACAGCCGGCAAGATAAAGCGCCTGCATAACTTCATCGTGCGTGGCATGCTTCTTTGCCAGGGCAACGTTGTCATAAATCGACAGCTTAAAAAGCTTGGGATCTTGGAAGACAAACGAAACAGCCTCTGTCATTGTCTCTTCTGTGTAGGACTCAATGCTCTTTCCACCAATCTTGATGGCACCAGAATCAACCTTATAGAAGCCGCTCAAAAGCTTTGCAATGGTAGACTTACCAGAACCGGACGATCCTACCAGTGCATAGGTTTTCCCTTGTTCTAGCGAGAAGGATAGATCAGAAAAGACGCTTTTCTCGCCATAGGAAAATGAAACTTGATCAAAGGCAATGTCGTAGGAAGAAAACGCGGTCTCTGTGCCAAAGGAGAGCTTGTCCTCAAACATTTCTGCGTAAAGCTTCTCAAGGGTGTCGAGTGCATAGGTTGCCTCAAAGATATACTGGCTTGCATACATAATTCTCATGCAACACACCGAGATGATGCCGGACAAGAAGAGCAGCATAATGAGGTCAACCATCAGAAAGACGGGATCAGAAAACACCGATAAAAACAGGACAACTGGAATAATGACAATTGCAGCAATCCCATAAAAGAGCCACTGATAGGTCACATACGGAATCTGACAACTTTGCGCGTAGGCATAGGCATATTTTGCATAGTTTTGTATTGCTTCGTAGAGCGCCTTGAAGGACTTTACGTCAGCCTTAAAAATCTTGATAACCTGGATACCTCGGACGTATTCAACGGTTTCACCACTCAGCTTCTGCAGGGCGTCCTGATAGATTTGCATGAAGCTGGTTTCTCCACCCATCATTTTTGCCATCAGGCCCACGCCCAGCGCCGTCATGACAAGAAGTGCTACAAAGAGCTTCCAGTCTATGATGAAGCTGATGATAAACACGCAGATGGGAGTAAGGAACGCCTGTCCCATATCGGGAATCATATGCGCTACAGAGGTATGCGTCTTAACGGCATTATCGTCAATGGTTTTACGCACCACGCCAGATTGATGGGTATCAAAAAACCTAAAGCTAGCCTTACTGATGCCATCAATGCCCTTTTTCCTAAGGTTGGTCTCAAGACGAAAACCAAGCATGTGTGAAAACAAGCCGGACAGGAAGTAGAGAACACCTCCAAGCGTAAGGACTACCATAGTCGTAAGAGCAAGATTTCGTGCTTGTGTGAGGTTCTGTGTCGCCAACAGCTCAACCAGAATTCGGTATACAAAAAAGTATCCGACAACAATCATAAGTGCTGATACGCCGGAAAAGAGGACTGCTAAATACCCCTTCCACTTGGATTTGGGGACATATGCAAACATCCGCTTATATATGTTCATATCGCCTACTTTCTCCTGTCTATTACAATGCCGCGATGCCATCTTTGGCATGTAGTGTTTATTGCTTGGCTGGCGCCATTAGCGCAGCAAGACCAGCCAAAAGCTGTGGACTATTCTTTTTGAAGCTGTCTCTCCCTCCAAGAACTACCGCTCCGAGAATGAATGAATTGATAAGGTACGTTTGAAAGTCAAAAAACTCATCGGAGTGCATTGCATCAGCACCATGCCCCATAGTTTTGGACAGTCCTTCTCGCGTCTTTTCCTGAAGCTCCTTAAACAACGCTTCAAGCTTGGGGTTATCTCTTTTGGCAAGCAAAAATTGAACATAGATTTCCATCGAAGGAGTATCATCAATAATCTTTTTGTACATCTGCCACACCATAAACTCGTCTTCTTTACCCTCGACAAGGTCATCCATGGTGCTTTTTATGACATCATTTCTATAGTCAATACCATCCAGCATGATGTCGTACAAAATGTCCGTGGTACTTTTGTAATAGTGGTATACGCCACCTTTTGAAAGCGTGGTTCTTGCAATCACGTCCTCCATAGTGGTGTGTATAAAATTCTTCTCGATAAAAACTTGGGCGGCAGCCTGTTTAATTTCCTTTTTTCTATCCTGTGGATTTAAACGTTCTTTTGCAACCATACCAAGTTCTCTCTTTTACCATCCAGCACTCGTTACTTTCCCACCATACCGACGCATACGTCGATAAAAACTAATTATATAGTTAACTGGAGCTAACTATAGGAAAAACAAATTTGTTGTATTCAAAAACAGCAAATGGCGGCAAATGAACGGTAAACGAGAAGAAAACCTGGCTTCCCATGGCTGATTTTATCGCTTGGGTCTTATGCGGCGCTGTTGGTCAAGATATCACTCTTGCTTCTCGGACCGCCGTTCTCGACATCAATAGTCTTGAAATATCGGCTGAAATTTTGGACTATTTTGATCTGCCTCATACACTTTTTCCACCTCTTGTCAAAAGCGGAACTTTCAGAGGCGTCATTAAGGACTCAATCGCTCGGACCACCGGCATATCCTCCAACTGCCAAATTGCAGTAACCGGACATGACCACATGTCTGGCTCAATTGCTTGTCTGCTTCAGCCAGATACAGAACTACTCAATTCCACCGGTACATCCGAGGGCATTTTAGCTGTTGCAGAAAAGCCAAAAATCGGCAGCCATCAACATGAATATCAGATTACTAATGGCATGTATCTTAATGATGGCACATATTCTCTGTATGCGTCATTGCCTGCTGCGGGATTGTCATTTGAATGGGCTCTTGATATGCTCGACATTCCTCTAGATGTATTTAATCAAACTATTCTTCCACAGTTACGTGATGTCTATCTGAGCAAGAACTTTACTCTTCCCAATGAAATCTTTATCCCCCACCTTCGTGGTAGCGGACCCCCAGTACGATCAAGCAAAGCTCAGGGGGTGTTCTATGGCCTTACCGAGAATACACGCCGCACCGATCTCCTATTTGCTATACACCTTGGTATAGCATGCGAACTATATGGGCTGTATTCTCATATGGCACTCTCTGGCTATGAAACTATTAAAGTTATTGGACCAGCTATCAAAAATCCTTTATGGATGCAACTGAAAGCTGATATTCTCGATAAGAAAATAGTAGGCTGTGATCTTACGGAAGCCGTAGCATGTGGATCCATTATCACCACAGCACGACGTAACAAGCTTGATGCCTATTGTAATTTCAAAACCGTTGTTTATACACCAAACAAAGACAGATCTCACAGGCTTAGATTGTTTTATAACTACAGGTATAAGCCACTTACAGAAGCTATCCACGGCTTTGAAAAGAGTTTATTTGACGATTAAAACATCGTGTTAGCTTACTTGGTAAAGCAACAAATCAGACTGGAACACCACACATACGGAACCGTTGCAAAACGACACGCTCAGCAGCCAACATATACATAATTCAAACAAATTCATTCATATGTTGCGTGCGTTCACCCGCAAATTTCTACCACACAGCGCAAATACTATACAGATTATTTGAAGGTCAAAGTATTGGCCTAATCTCCTGATTGAAAGACAACAGAAACATTAATCGCACTACAAAATCGTATAGAACGACAAAACTGAACGATGGAACTGCAAAGCACTTTTCTTTTATCGCCAGCATTAAGCATGCTTAACAAAGGAGCCTTTCATGTCCACCAGCACTACCGCTGACACTAGTACTACCAGCACAAATACAATCACCAGCAGCGCAAACGACAACGGCACAACCGCTGCCGACAACAACTTTTTTGATGCCATCATTATTGGAGGCGGTCCTGCCGGACTTACTGCCGCTATTTATCTTGCTCGCTCACGTTACCGAATTTTGCTCGTTGAGAAAAAAGAGTTTGGTGGCCAGATTAACATCACGGAAGAGGTCATTAACTACCCCGGCATCGAGCGCACCAGCGGTCGAGAGCTTACCCGCGCTATGCAAAAACAGGCGAAATCCTTTGGTGCCACCCTGCTCATTGCGGAGGCCACCAGCATAGACGTGCAGGGAGATATCAAAACCGTACACACCACTGCCGGAGACTTTAGAAGCTACGGAGTTCTTCTGACCATTGGCTGTGCGCCGCGCTCCCTTGGCTTCCCCGGGGAGGCAAAGTACAAGGGCTGCGGCGTAACGTACTGTGCTACCTGCGATGGAGCGTCCTTTAAGGACAAGGACATCTTTGTTATTGGCGGTGGGTTTGCCGCGGCCGAGGAAAGCGTCTATCTGGCCCAATTTGCCAAACATGTTCACATCCTCATGGTCACAGATGACTTCACTTGCGCGGCAGCAGCTACCGAGAAAACCCGCGCACATGAAAAGATTTCAATCCATCCCAATACAGAAGTCCTGGAGGTAACGGGTGATGCAGTTCCCCGTCGCTTACTTACCCGTAACACCAAAACAGGTGAATGCAAGGAATACCTCGCTCCAAATGGTGACACCTTTGGCGTATTTATTTTAGCTGGCTACACCCCAGACACTTCACTGGTCAAGGGCGTAGTGGAACTCAACGAGCGCGGATCCATTGTCACAGACAGCAACTGCCGCACCTCCGTTGAGGGCGTTTATGCAGCAGGCGATGTCTGCATCAAAAAGCTCCGTCAGGTAGCTACCGCCGTAGGAGAAGCCGCCCGTGCTGCAACAGATATGGAGCATCACCTACAGCTTATGCAGGACCGCTATACCGCACCTGAACTGGCAATCCTGTAACGACAAGGCCACCAAAAATCGTTTTCGTACCATCACTACCATACAGCTATAACCATATAAGCTGAATCTACCTTATAGCAACTACCTAATACCGATTTGGCTATAGGACTGAGAAACACTGCCGATAAGGTACCGTAAACTATCACTGTTGAGACCACCTTTAAACCAACTCAGGGAGAGGAACATGTTGCTAGACTGGTTATTAGGCAGAGTCAACCTTAAAGGCGAGCCTCAAAAACTTAGTGCTGCTGGTTGGTGCATTCACGTCATAGTCATCTGCCTTATTCTTGCAGTATTTGCCAGTTTGGCCCCCATCCTTCTACCTGTGGTTATTGCAGCTGCTTTCTGATTTTTACTGCGCTATGTCTGGCGCATGCTTGTAGAAAAAGTACCGGATAATAAAGCTATCCAAGGAGGTCTAAAACTTATGCCGCGGCAAAGGAAAATTATTGCTGGTATTGTAAAGTCTTATTCTTGCAATAGTGTTTGTTAGTGCATGCACCAACGCGCACCAAGCTGAACAACTCAAAACTGCTCTCGCAAAAGCTGAAATTGAGCTCAGCGATATCCAGCCTACACCACAAAAAGATGGTACCTCATACGTATTTGAATACAATACAAACACACTGACCGCTTCCGATGTTTTTCGTAGCTCCGATAAGAATGTACAGGCATCCGTAGATGGAAAAATTGATTGCTCAAAGCTTGGTGAGCAAACAATTAGCTATACGCTTTCTAATAATGCTGGTAAACGCACTGGCTCTATCACGTGTGTTGTGAAGGATACACAGGGGCCAACGTGTCAAGTTAAAAAACCAACGGTAAAAATCACTCAGGGCGATACTTTTGATCCTACAAGCAACATAGAGGTAAAAGATCCTGTTGACGGAGCACTTGCTCTTGTTGAACAACAGCCTACGCCAATAAAGACAGACTCTACAAAGACTGCTTATAAAACCGGCTGGTATACCTTAGAAATTACCTCTCCCACTGGTGAAAAAGTAAGCGCTGTCGATACCTCCATCACTGGTTCGTATACAGTTACCATTACAGGCAGTGACAAACATGGCAATAATCTCGTTGGCAGCACCTCTTATACCGTAGTCGTTGAAGAAGCTCCTAAGCCAGTAGAAGAATCTAAGCCTGCCGAGAATACCAATGAAGCAACGGGTACAACAGAGGCCGGTACCTCATCAGTAAGCTAGCCAGAAGAGCAGGCGCAGGATTGGATTGTCAACAAGAAAACAAGGGTGATTCATCAGCCTGGCTGCAGAGATGTAGCACGCATGAAAGAAAGCAATAAACTATACGTGCATGACACCCTACAAAATCTTATCGCCAAAGGTTATAGGCCCTGCCAGCATTGCAACTAGTGCAGCTAGTACTACTCGCTACTCAGTTGGCACGAGCTTTTAGCGTAACCTCTTTTGTATGCCTGGCTGTATTTGCATACCTGGCTACAACCCTACCTCCAGTACACAAAAGTGCCCCTTTGCTGGCCATCCAACAAAGGGGCACCTATCAGAGTTGCTTTCCTTATCGCCGTACTTATCGTCGCGCTTATCGCTGTGCTTATCACTGCGCTAGGCGCTGCGCCAACATCTGCGCTTATGCGGTTTCGGAAGCAACCTCTTGTTTCTTGGCAAAATGCTCTGCAACATAACCTGTAATAAGTGGCGTCAGAATTGCCGTCACAATAACACAGGCAGCAACCTGAGCATTTGCAACTGCAAGAGCTGCTCCGCCATAAACAGCGGGGCTTACCTCGGCCATGGCGGCCGGAGTAAGAGCGTTAGCGCCAGCACAACTAGAGATGCCAACACCTGCAATACCAGTACCGCCTGTTGCACGATCTACAAAGAAGTTAATAAAGCCGCCAACGCATGAACAAATGATACCCAACAAGATGCCAGAAGGACCAGCGTCGATAAGCGCATCAAACTTCATGCCACAACCCATTGAAAAGAAAGTCATAACAATAATGGCAGGAAGGGCACTGGTAAGCATCTTCTTCATGCTGGGGAAGCAATTACCAAGCACAATACCGGTAAGAATTGGTAGAACAGCACCAAGTAAAGACCACCCAAGAGGAGCTTGACCAGCCGCACCAAGGGTAATCATGGTTACTGGAGGACCAACCACTAAGGTAGTAATGGCAACAGCACCCTGCTCGTACTCATTGCCGTAATCAGCCATAAGGCCAGAATACATTGCATTATTGGCACCAGAACAAGCGGCAAGAATAACCATCGCAGACAATCCAAAGAGGTTATCGTTAAACAAGAACAATACCGCAAGCCCTAAGGCAACGCAGAAGATTACCTTAGAGATAATAATAATGGCACCGCGAAGAGCCGCTTTAGGGGCGCTCTTAAATGAAATAGTTGCGCCTACGCAAAGCATAAAAGCACCAACAAGTGCAGCAGTGCCCTTATTGGTCATTGCCAAAGTAAAACTACCCAACGTGGGAAACACGTCGGGAAGAAATGTGTTCATAGCAACGCCAAGCAACAGGGGCACCAAAATGTTTGCACCTGGAATGCGGCCCAAAGCCTTAAAAGGATGATGGATGAAAAGCGGTTCTTTTTCTGCCATAAAGCTCCACCTAGTCCATTACAATGCCGCCGTCGCAATCGCCAATTTCACCATTGACAAAGCTTGCAGCATCAGAAGCAAAGAACAGAATCATTTGGGCAGGCTCAGAAGGCTGAGCGGGACGACCCAGAGGAATAATACTAATAACCTTGTTGTACTTCTCGGGATCATTGGAAAGAGCCGTGGTCATACCAGTGATGGTAAATGAAGGGCAAACCGCGTTACAGGAAATGCCGTATTTGCCACCTTCCTTGGCAATGGCCTTAGTAAAGCCGTTAACTCCAGCCTTGGAGGAAGCATATGCAACGGTACCAAGCAAGCCGCCGCCAATCTTACCGGCAACAGAAGAAACGTTAACGATACGTGCGCCACCACGGTCAATGAAGTGCTGCCACAAAGCGTGTGTCAGGTTGTAGGTACCCGTGAGGTTGGTATTGATGGTCTTTGCCCACTCCTCGTCGTCTACCTCTGCAAAGGGAACGGTGCTTACGCGCCCAGCGCAGTTGATAAGCACGTTAACATCGCCACACTCCTCAAGAATGCGTGCAACCGTTTTCTTAACAGCGTCAGCGTCAGAAATGTCCATAAAGTAGAAGTAGTTGCCCTCGCCAAGATCCTTGACAAACTGCTGGCCCACTTCTTCCTTATCGAATGAGCACACAACAACATGCCCGCCGCCTGCTACAACACCCTTGGAAATCTCTGCACCAATGCCAGAGTTACCACCAGTAACAAGCACAAGCTTGCCTGTAAAATCGAATGTCATGCTCTTCTCCTTTGCAATCGAGCACCAACAAAACTACCTCTCATACTACACTGTCTCAATATGACACGATATGACATTGCATAAATGTTAGTGTAATTTAACTAAAAATGTTACTTTTCTCATATCAATAACGGTAAGAAAAGGGTAACTTTAGGATAAATACTGTTTGTGGATGCAGTACACTACGCATGGTGCTGCACCCCGCAGTACAAGAACACAGCGTTTTTTAGGAGGTACTATGTCTCTCATTGGTAAAGAAATTAGTGATTTTTCTGTCCAGGCATACGTAAACGACGATTTCAAAACTGTTACCAAGGCTGACGTACTTGGTAAGTGGTCTTTGTTCTTCTTCTATCCCGCAGACTTCACCTTTGTTTGCCCCACTGAGCTAGAAGAATTGGCTGAGATTTATGCAGATTTCCAGGCTGAGGGCTGTGAGGTCTACTCCGTGTCCTGTGATACGCACTTTGTCCACAAGGCTTGGCACGAGGAGTCCGAGCGCATTGCTAAGGTCACCTATCCTATGCTGGCTGACCCCGCTCACGTCTTGGCCCAGGACTTTGAGGTTCTTATCGAGAATGACGGTCTGGCAGAGCGCGGTGCCTTTATCGTAGACCCCGAGGGTCGCATCCAGGTATACGAGGTAACCGCTGGTGGTATTGGTCGTAACGCCAAGGAGCTGCTGCGCTTGGTTCAGGCTGCAAAGTTTGTTGCCGAGCACGGTGACCAGGTATGCCCCGCTAAGTGGCAGCCCGGTGGCGAGACCCTTAAGCCCAGCCTTGATTTGGTAGGCATGCTGTAAGCCTTACTAGATCCGTGCGCGCCTAAGGGCACGCACTTACGACGAGCACGCTTGAGGCTGCGTGCAGCCACACGTTTACTTCCCTCATCCGGGAACATTGCTCAAAGCCCGGTGCTGGTGCGCCGGGCTTTTTATCGTCATTGCAAAGGAGACTCCATGACACAATCCTCCGCGGATGCCACTGCTACCGCACCCGCTGCAGTATCTACAGACATCATGTACGACGCCGTTATTGTCGGCGGAGGCGTTGCTGGCCTTACCGCAGCAATCTATCTGGCTCGTGCACGCTACCGCGTCTTGGTTATCGAGAAGGACGAGTTTGGCGGCCAGATTAACATCACAGAAGAGATCGTTAACTACCCCGGCATTGGCCGCACTTCGGGACGCGCGCTCACCAAAACCATGCGTGAGCAGGCACAGGCTTTTGGCGCCGAACTCAAGCTCGCAGAAGCTACCGGTTTTGAGGCAGAGGGTGACATCAAGACTGTCCATACAAGCGCCGGTGATTTTTCTTGCTTTGGTATCCTGCTGGCTCTTGGTTGCAAGCCGCGCGAAATTGGCTTTACGGGTGAATCCCAGTTTAAGGGTCATGGCGTTGCATACTGTGCTACCTGCGACGGAGAGTTCTTCACGGGCAAGGATGTCTTTGTGGTAGGAGGCGGTTTTGCCGCAGCCGAGGAAAGCGTCTTCTTGACCAAGTATGCCAAGCATGTTCACATCCTCATGATTACCGATGACTTTACCTGCGCTCAAGCCTCTACAGAGGCGGCGCGCGCTAACGATAAGATCACCATCCACACCAATACCGAAGTCGTTGAGCTTACTGGTGATTCCATGCCTCGCTCACTTACCTATCGCAACATGAAAACAGGTGAGCTCACCCACTACCAGGCACCCGAAGGTGATGCCTTTGGTGTGTTTGTTCTAGCAGGATACACTCCCGCAACGGGCCTTATTAAGGATATTGTTGAGCTTGATCCTCGCGGCAACATCATTACCAACAAGCAGTGCCAAACCTCTGCACCAGGCATTTATGCTGCGGGCGATGTATGCGTAAAGGATCTGCGTCAGGTAACAACCGCTGTGGGCGAAGCCGCAGGTGCCGCCACCCAAATGGAACACCACTTGGCAGCTATGCAGCACAAGACAGGCATTGTACCCCAGCGTCCTACCCAAAACACCAATCAGTCGCAACAAGCAGCTACCGAGAAACCCGGTGCAGATACAGACTCTGCTACGACTGACGCACATGACACAAGCTCCACGCTTTTCTCGGCAGACATGGTAGCCCAGCTCAATGCGGTATTTGCCCGTATGGAGAAACCCGTAACGCTCAAGCTAGAGCTGGACGACCGACCCATTTCTGCAGAGCTCGACGCCTACTGCTCTGAGCTGGCGTCGCTAAGCGATAAGATTCGCGTAGAGCGCACGACCGTCCAAAGCACAGCAGGTCAGGACGGTGCTGATGGCGCTACCGGCACTACCGGCGATACAAACAACACTGACGCGCCCTGCGTTCACGTGTGCACGGCTGAAGGTGCAGACTCTGGACTTGCCTTCCATGGTGTGCCAGGCGGACACGAGTTTACCCCGTTTGTACTGGGAATCTATAACGTGAGTGGGCCAGGCCAGGCTCTGCCCGAGGCTACACGCGCGGCTATTCAGGAGCTGGCGACCCCCACAAAGATCCAGGTGCTCACCTCGCTCACCTGTACGATGTGCCCCGACACCGTAAGTGCAGCTCAGCGCATTGCATCGCTTAATTCTAACGTCACAGCGCACGTATATGATGCGGGTCACTTCCCCGCGCTCAAAGATCGCTACAACGTTATGAGCGTGCCGTGCATCATCATTAACGATGGCGAGAAGGTTGAATTTGGTCGTAAAAATATTGACGAGATGCTCGATCTGATTAGGTAAGTCGTCTCAGCCGTCCTATCTTAGGGACATTCAATCCGAACTTGTCTCCAACAAATCTAGTGCAGCCAGTACAATGTCTTTTGTACTGGCTGCATTTTTGTTTGTTCACATTTTTTAGCTGTATTTAATAATCCGTTGGCCGATTTTTATTTTTTTTCCTTGAATACCCCCCCCCGTATTTTTTAACGTAGTTAGCAATGGCATTCATCAACTCGTAGGAGGAAAATCATGGCCGATGAGAAGAAAAAGAGTGGCAAGCTTAAGTTTATTGTCATTGTCGTAGTAGCCATAGTTGCTATTGGCGCAATTGTCGGAGGACAAGGTAACAAATCCTCTGATGCTGGAAATACCTCTTCTGAGCAAGCTGCAACTACACAAGCTCAAACAGAGCAGAAGGAAAAATATAGCATTAGCGATGAAACGGTTACATCCGATAGCTACTCATGGAAGATGAGCGGTATTCTTACTAATAACACCGACTCAGAAGCACACTATGTTCAAGTCAGCTATGTCCTCTACGATAAAGACGGAAATCAAATTGGCACAGCTCTTGCCAACACAAATAACCTCAAGGGTGGCGGCACATGGAAGTTTGAAGCAGTTGGATTTGGCATCAAACCTGATGAAGTTGATCACTATGAAATTGGTGATGTAGCCGGCTTTTAGCCCTTGCAAGTTATTTACCAGTTGACCTTAAAATAGCAGCTGCCCCTAAAAGAGAGGCAGCTGCTTGTTGTACATACACGCAAGCTAGAAGCACTAACGGGTTTTCATAGAGTTTCTCGCTAGCTATTTTTACGTATAATCCAGTAGACCACTACATACGTAGCAAATATCAGTCCAAAAATGATCGATATAACTTGCGCAATAAGTTCTTGTCCCATCAGACTAGAAACGATCATGCCAATAGCTAATCCTACTGCGATAATAACAAATGTTTTTGATTGAGCACGCTCCATCAGCATAAGGTTACGTTCATCATGGCTGACAACATCCTGGTTGTTGGCATACGCACTATCTGTTTGACGCCGAAATAACTGATATGCGCTGATGCAACCAACAACAATACAGCCACAGCCTGCGCCAAGCAAGGAGCTATTGTGAACCGCAAAATTGAATACACCTATGAGCACTGCACCCGCCGCAAACAGAAGGACAGTACTCAAAAACTGCCTTTTGATATTCATTAGTTGTCCTCCTCAAAGATGAAGACGTCCTCAATACGCAGGCCAAACACACGCGCAATCTTATGCGCCAACCCAATCGACGGATCGTATTTGCCTTTTTCTAGTGAGATAATCGTCTGCCTCGTCACTTGAACCTTTTGTGCCAATCCCTGTTGAGTAAGTCCATGCTTTTGTCTGAGAGAAACGATCCTATTTTCCATTACGCCTCCCTGTAAACCACTTGCCGAAGAACACTGCAAACAGCGCTCTTGCGTTTGCCCGTTTGTCCGATTACTACTTTTTGTCGCACTGCTCTAGAGCTATATGTAAAGCGTCCTTTACATACTTGTTGAAGATAGTATTACCCTGTCTGACATAAATGTCAAGCAAACTTTACCTGTATTGAGAAGATTTGTCTCTACTGAGGAGTTTTGTCTCTGCTGAGAGGATTTATCACTGTTAAGAAGCTTTGTCTCTATCGAGAAGACCTACGCATACCTGCCGACAATCGCTTTGAGCCAGTCGGCGTATGACGTACGCAATGACGCGGGTTTCTCGACAGTCACCTTTGTGCCCAGCGTAGCAAGCCAGCCGTAAAAGACGGGACTCTCCTTAACTGCTACGGTTACTCGAGCAGCAGCGCCATCATCTATAGGAACGGCCGATACATCCGCCCCAAAACGGTCGATTAGTACATTCATCACGTCTGCATCTACGCGCAGCGTTGCCATCACCCGTTTGCCATCATACATGCTAAATGCACATTTACCCACTTCATCTGGGTCATATGAGCGAATGACATCGTTGCACTGTGTCTCCTGATCGCAGATGGTAATGCAGTCCATGCGATCCACTCGATAATTGCGAATCTGCTCATCCGTATCACTGTACGCAACCAAATAATAATTGCCATCAGAATAG
Organism: Atopobium minutum 10063974; assembly: GCF_000364325.1. NCBI lineage: Bacteria > Bacillati > Actinomycetota > Coriobacteriia > Coriobacteriales > Atopobiaceae > Atopobium > Atopobium minutum. Next base: position 510,557 of record NZ_KB822533.1, on the reverse strand, counting down.
GTGAGGTTGACAGGCGTCACCACATGCGCCGCGCCGTCTTTACGAGCCACACGCTTTTTTGTCGCGTTATACATAAAATAATGGAATGAAACTTCACGCTTACGTGCAATTGCCTCTTGGAGTTTATCGACCACAATAAAATCTGACTGTGTTTGCATTTTGGGACGACCATGCACATGTACCTGCTTGTTAAGCTTGTTTTGCTCATGACTTGACGCCATCTGCTTAATGGATTTTACCAGTGCACGAGAGCTGCCTTCCGATAAAAACCTGCTTGACTGCACCGCATCTATAAGCAGCATAAGCTGACTAATTTCAAAATCACGCTCCGCCAATGCGTAGGAAACAGGCTGTGTGGGAAGCTTGCGAATATCCCAACCAAAGTCCGTAAGTACACTAATATCTGCATAAATACTTTTGCGCTCGGAAGAAATGCCGCACTCCTCCAGGCGCTCAATGATCTGCGGCATGGTCAGTCCATGGTCTGGGTCGGTCTCCGTCTGTAAAATGCGCATAACATGCAGCAATTTAAGCTTCTGATTGTTCTTTGCAGACATTACAACCCCCCAAACGCTTTTAACTGTCCCAATAGTAGCCCAGCTAAATCCAAGTATTGGGGTGTTAAACGCCAGTATTCCGCCAGCGGTACTAGCGAAATGAGCAGTCCAACACGTGGTCATTTATCAGGCCAATACCCTGAATATATGAGTACGCAATAACGGGGCCTACAAATTTAAATCCACGCTTTTTGAGATCCTTGCTTACCGCCTCAGAAAGCTCACTGCTTGCCGGCATATCCTTCTCGGATACCAGCTGATGGTCGATCTGTTGCCCGCTCACAAAACTCCAAATATAGGCATCGAAGCTGCCATATTCCTTTTGCACACGCAAAAATGCTTGAGCGTTTTCCACCATCGCACGAATTTTACGAACGCTGCGAATCATCGCGGGATTATCGAGAAGTTCCTGGATCTTGGCTTCATCATAGAGCGCTACTTGTGTCGGTCGCAGTCCATCGCATGCCTCACGAATTCCGGTCTCTCGCTTAAGAATCAAGTTCCACGACAGGCCTGCTTGCATTCCTTCCAACACAAGCATGGCAAACAGTTCATCATCGTCATGGACGGGCTTACACCAGCGCTCATCATGATAGGCCCGAGAATACTCATCGTAATTGCCCCACCCACAACGATACATCGGCTTATCCATGTCAACCTCATCCACGAGCAACGGCTTCCAACACTTCAATAATGTCTTGCTTGTTCCACATAACCGGAACTGGATAGGTGGGGTTTCCTTCTGCAAGTGCACGCGTGGCTATCAAGTCAAAGTCCTTCTTAGCAAGCTGATCCAAAGACCGCGGAATACCAAGCTGCTTGTTAAGCTGCTCTAACGCCTTAATGAAGGCCTCGGCATTTTGTTTGGCAGACGCATCTGCTTGCGCCACGCCCGCACACTGAGCCAACTTCGCAAGTGAATCATATGCGGCGAGGCCATATTTTTGCAGCACCTGAGGCATAAGTATCGCATTGATATACCCATGCGGCAGTCCATACAACGCGCCAAGTGCATGAGAGATAGCATGGACATACCCCACGTAGTTGTGTGTAATGGCATACCCCGCATCGTACGATGCTTCAAGCAGCTCTGTTCGTGCATGCAAATCCTGCCCATTCTCATATGCTTGCGGTAAATTTGCAAAAATCGCCTGTACTGCTCGGCATGCTGCACGCTTGGTCTTTGGCTGAGCAAATTTGTTGGTATATGCTTCTACCGCATGGGACAGAGCATCAATCCCGGTATACGCCGTGAGCTTTGCAGGCATGCTAAGCGTGAGCTGAGGATCTAAAAGCGCCACATCGGGAACCAAATGCAGGTCATTGACCGGATGTTTAAAATGACTACCTGTGCCCGTGCCTGCGTCTACATGAGAGTCTGTTTGTGCACGTGCATCGGCAGTCGTTTTTGTGCTTGTAATCACCGCACCAGCCGTTACCTCAGATCCCGTTCCCGCTGTTGTAGGAACGGCAATAAAATAGGGCAGGCTCTTTTTTACCTGCATGGATCCAGAAATATCTGCTACGGACTTTCCGGGATTTACCACAAGCGCACCAGCAATCTTTGCACAGTCAATAACCGAACCACCGCCAATAGCTAAAAGTGCCTGGCAGGTATGATGCACATACTGTTGAGCGCAAAGCAGAGCACTTTCGTCCGTTGGATCAGGCGGCACATCGCTAAAGATATGAACAGCTATGTTTTGAGCTGCCAAGCCATCCAGCAGCTCAGTAAGCATGCCGCGCTTAAGCATTCCGGGGGCGGTAACCAACAAAATAGTGTGCACGTCTTTTTGTACCAGCAAATCTATACTTTTAAGTAAAGAGCCGGGGCCAGAAATCTTTTGTTGCGTATCTGGAAGCATGCCCATAAATACACTAAAAAAGAACTGCCGAACACGTGAACCCACCTGTGTTTTCATGAAATTGACGACCTCTCACCTATAGCGTTTCTCGCCTGCACACCTATGTTTCTTTCTGACATGCATATACCCTTATAATGGGACAATTAAAGAAGTGGTTCAATTCAAACACCGCGAGTCATCTTGTCGGAAGCGCGTCATTTTGCCGGGAGTTTGTTTTGATGTCCGCGATTAACTTGTTTGACCGTAAGGTTGTTTGACCGTAAGGTTGTTTGACCGTAAGGAGAGCTTACGCATGATACGCAAAGTTCTAAAGACGCTTGGCATACTTGTTTGCGCCATTGTTCTAGCCGCTCTTGCTTTTATCGGCTGGCTTTCTATCACCGAGTTCAAGCCTGCAGACACAGAGGCTGTTACCGTGGAGGGCAATGCCGGTGATGCTGGCAGCACCATTTCTAAAGACAAGGCATTCAGCATTGTGAGCTGGAATATTGGCTATGGTGGACTTTCCAAAGAGGCGGACTTCTTTATGGACGGCGGGAAAAACGTCACCAGTGTCTCAAAGGATGGCGTTCAATCCAACATTACCCACATCAAAAGCACCCTACAGTCACTAAACCCAGACTTTGTGTTTTTACAGGAAGTGGACGCCAATTCCAACCGCTCCTACGGCATCAACGAGGAGAAGGATCTCCAAACCGCATTCCCCGATGGTTGGACGTATGCATTTGCTCGCAACTTCCAGGTAGGCTTTGTGCCCTACCCCCTACCTCCCATTGGTCATGTAGAGAGTGGCATTCAAACACTAGCAAGCGCCCAACCCCGCGAGGCTGAACGCATTCAGCTTCCCATTCCCTTCAAATGGCCAGTGAGCATGAGCAATCTCAAGCGTTGTTTGCTTGTTGAACGCTTTCCCATACAGGGCAGTACTGCCGAACTCGTTTTGATTAACCTCCATTTAGAGGCCTACGATGAAGGCGAAGGCAAAGCCGCCCAAACTGCTCAGCTTGCAAACCTTATGAAGCAGGAGCGTGCAAAAGGCAATTATGTCATTGCTGGTGGTGACCTCAATCAATCCTTTAGCAATATAGATACCAGTGCGTATCCCGCCCGAGGCAGTAAGCTCTGGCAAGCAGGCATGCTGGATACCAGTCAGTTTAGTGATGGTTTTACTGCTGTTATGGATACCACCACCCCAAGCTGTCGTTCACTTGACCGCCCTTACGACGCTAACGATAAGAACTTCCAGTTTTATATGATCGACGGCTTTATTGTGTCTGATAATGTGCAAATTGATACGGTAAAGACCATTGATACCGGTTTTGAATACACGGATCATAACCCTGTAAAACTGACAGTTAGTTTGAAGTAGGCGCCGGTATGATAGCCACGAACCTGAGATTTTATTTGCTCAACCTTAGTTTGCTACAGCTTGTTTTATGACTTCTGCAGCTCTTTAAGCTCCTGGTAAACAGCAATCAAATTGGTAGCTAAGATCTTGACGGTTTCAGCACTTGCCATTTGATCTTCTGCATGAAGCAAAATAAGTGGAGCAACGGGATCACGATCGCCCGCAGCGTCTGCCTGTAACAGCTTCATATGAACAGAATGACCCCTGTTGTAATTGTCATCACCTTCGCGGATCAATGATTCAGCGCCTTCAAAATCACCCTCTTTTGCCTTGGCAATCGAGCCTACATAGCTAGACTTAGCAGCACCCACATACCCAATGATCTCAAAACAGGTAAGTTGCAAAGCCTCGAGATCTTCTGCTGTCATGGCTACTCCCCCATCAGTTTTAAAGCAAAATCATTAATACCGCTTGCATTCATGCGGCCATAATCAAGCATGGAAATAACCTCTACGGGAATATCTGTGGCCTTCTCAAAATCGCCCTTGGTATAACCAATCTGTGGGCCAAGCAGGATGACATCAGCCTCTAGATGATCCATTGCCTCATTAAGTGGACGAGCCTCAATCAATACATCAAGGTTTCGATCCGTTGCATCCTTTTGCATCTTTTGCACTAGCAGGCTGGTGGACATCCCAGCATTGCAGCACAACAAAATCTTTTTCATAGGTGGCTTCCTTTCTCGCCTGCGGATGCTTTTATCGCTGTTTATATACCGTTCATACAAAAGGTAGAACAAAAAGGAATACAAAGAAAGACGCTGGACGTCTTTAGAGGCAACATCCAGCGCCACAAAGATGAGTTCTTTTATGCCTCATTGGCTTCGGCAAGCTGCTCTTGCTGAACAGTTGCGCGCTCAGAAATCTTCATAAAGGGCAGGTAGATTGCCATGCCAATAATAATCTCGAGCACTTGCCAAACGGCAGCACGCCAGTCGAACCCAGTAGCCAGCAGAGCAGAAAGCACGGGAGGCGTAGTCCAGGGCACCTGAGCAATGCAAGGGCTGATGATGCCTGCACAGGTAAGACCATACGTAATGCCAATAAACAGATCTGGAATGATAACAAACGGGATCATGAGCGCAATGTTGTAAACAATGGGGTACCCGTAAATAACTGGCTCGTTAATATTAAAGATGCCAGGCAAAATAGACATTGCTGCCACAGTCTTACTGGTCTTTGACTTAGAGAAGAAGAACGTATCCAGCAGAAGCATAAAGGTGCAGCCTGAACCACCAATAAGAGCAAAGCTGTTGATGATTTGCATGTTCATATAGTGGTCAGGAGCAATGGTTCCACCAGAAGCAAAGGTAGCCATATTGTCCACAATAAGAATGGTAAGAATGGGCTCTACCGTAACGCCCGAGATAGTGGACTGATGAATACCCACGCAGAACAGCAAGTTTGCAAACGTATAGATAACAATAACCGCCCAAGGTCCGGCGTTCATGATGCTCTTAAGCGGAGTGGAAATCCAAGTAGCAATGATGGTAAGCAGGTCAGTTTCGGCGCACACAGCAAGAAGAGCGGAGAGCAAACCAAAAATGGACAGGGTGATAAGCATGGGAATCAATACGTTAAATGAGTTTGATACCGCAGGAGGTACACCCTCACCAAGATTGACCTTGAGCTTCTCGACACCAGATATTTTGATAAAGATAACTACCGCAAGCAGACCAATGATGATAGCGCCAAATAAACCATTGGTGCCGGTGTTGCTGGTAGAAAGAGCACCGGTTACTTGTCTGTCTCATTTAGCTTTTTTTAATTTCTTTTCAGGCAGTTCTATCACCACTCTTCACGAGCTCCAGGGTGTAAATTCGCCCTTGGTTTCTTGCGTTGGAGCACAAAAGACTTCTTTGTGACGCAATCATATTTGCGCTAGGGCGCATATTAACAACTAATGCTTGCGTCGCACCACAACCAGAGAGCGGTTTTCACGGCGTTTTTGACTACCCACGAAAAATTTTTGACGATAAAATGTCGGCCAGGTTGGCAACCAGATATCGATCAAAATAAAACCCTGACCTGTTTTCGCAGGTCAGGGCTTTGATTTTGGTCGCGGGGGCCGGATTTGAACCAACGACCTTCGGGTTATGAGCCCGACGAGCTACCAGACTGCTCCACCCCGCACTATAAGAGCGCCAAAGCGCAATTGATAATATTATGCGCTCACCCTTCTTTTGTCAATAATAGCTGGCAAAACATGACGAAATTATGAATACCTATAAGGGAACCTCTCTTTGTCCCGCGTCAATGAGAAGCGCTTACTTGATAAATCATTTAGAAATTAGCTACTTAAATAACAGCGCCATTGCGTCTTCGCTTTATTTTGTTAGTTCTAAGCTAGTTATTTGTTTAATTCTGAGTTTATCCAAAGCTCTATGCTGTTAGGGTTAACGAAGTCCGTATCAAGGAATGTCAGACGCTACGCGGAAGACGTAAAACCATCAATAAAAAAAGACTAGCGGCAACTAGTCTTTTTTACGATCTGCGCCGCCCGTACCCTGTTTACAAACAACGGGCTTCGTTAGTACTGTTATACTCATTTTTGAGCAGATTTATTCAGTGCTTGTCTCTTTACATTTTCTTCGATGAACTTATAGCAAGACTCTCAAGCATAAAGAGGCCGTCGAAAAACATCCAACGACCTCTTTATAGAGTCCATAGAGCTACTTTTGCTAATCGTTTACCCATACACGAGTGGCACCAGTTATCTGTACTCTTTATTTATAGACCTCAATCCTACCAAGAGATAGCTTGTATGCTATTGCATTTTGATTTTGCTTAAGAGAATTTCTGCAAATGCCAGTTCGTCTATCTGCCCTGTTGCAGCACCTTCTATACATTCATACAGTTCGTCATCATTAATACATAAGGTACACTTACCATTTGAATAATATGCAATCATAGCAGGCGGCACCATGGATGCAGTGCGCTTGTTGCCATCAGCAAAGGCATGATCTTTTGCTAAGCGGACGCAAAAAGATGCTATTTGATTAATCGCTGTTGCATATCGTTTATCAAAGCAGGGCACACAAAAGACGCTATAAGCTGCTGAGCTAACAGCGTCTTCTTCATTTTCTCGATGTGCGTTATAGGTTAAAAAGTCTGTGCTTGCCAATACTTCATCATGTAGTTGCAATACTGATTCAACGACTGCATCAAGCTCTTCTTGATCAAAAACAAGTCGTTTGGTAAAGATATCCATATTAGCTCGTAGCAAGACGCTCAAGCACGTTAGCGTAACGCTTGACCGAGCGACTCATTGCTGCACTTAGCGAGTGAGCAATATCAGGCATGTCAACACCATCGGAAGAGGCAAGGATATCGCTATCAGTTATAGCTTTACTATGGCCATAGACTTTAATCCAAGCACCACCATCACGATGAGAAAACTTCATAATATCAATAGCCGTTAAAGACCCGTATGCGCTCCAAATGCGTTGTATGTACTTAAACGCATCTTTTGGTGGCATATATGTTGGTGTATCTATTTTCTGAGAACGATAACGAGAGAAAGCACTATACACCTCAGGAATAACAGCGCCATACTGCCATGCTTCTATTTCATCATCAAAAAGGGTGACGCCATCGCGCAGGGCAGTAGCGTAGGCAAAATACACAAGCTTATTCAGTTTCATATTTGTAATAAAGCCATCGTCTGCATGCGAAACGATAAAGGCGTTTGCAATGTCTAATGCTTTCATAAAGTCACCTCTCAATCATTTATCTTTTAATTAATCATACTAGTGTACCCTTTAGCACCAACATATTTTTGGTATTAAAATGCAAAATGTATATCAAAAAAGAGGTCGTCGAAAAACATCCAACGACCTCTTTACAGCGTTTTGTTTTGCCTCTTCAGAGATGCTGTTTGTCGTTGTTTTGCAAGCGCGCGATCAAACCCTACGACAGACTCTCCAGCAGCGCACGCATCTCGTGTTGAACACCATGCTCCACGTTTGTCTCGATAACCTTATCGGCAATCTGTTTGATGGCATAACGCGCATTGCCCATCGCGCGAGAATGGCCAACAAAGCTCAGGATCTCGTAGTCGTTCATGGCGTCGCCAAATGCCATGACGTCCTCACGTGCAATACCGTGAGCACGCATGACCTGCGCAATTCCGGTTGCCTTAGTCACGCCAAGCTGATTGGCATCAATCCACTTTTTGCCAGAAGGCGTAAAAGCAAACTTGTCTCCCAGCTCGCGAGAAAGCGCATACTGCATGTCCATCAAGTACTCGGCGGTATCACAGTAGATGGATGCCTTGAGAATGTTGACGTTAGGACTCAGTTCATCATAAATGCGGTGGGCATCGGGAAGGTCCTTGTCTATCTCTCGCTCATACACCTCGTAGTCGTCATACAAAAAGGTGTGGGCCCTGTCGGACAAAGCCACATGCAAGCAATCAAAACGACGCACAACCTCAATCAGGCGCAAGAGCGATGCATGACTCATAACCTCACGATCCACGACCTCGCCGTTCACAAAAACTTGCGCTCCATTGGAGGCGACAAAGTCCATGTACTCACGCACGGGTGCAAAAAACTTGCACAGCGTGTCGTACCGACGGCCAGAAGACGCCGCAAAATGCACGCCCTTCTCGCGCAGAGCCATAATCAGGTCAAACGTCTCCGGCGGAACCTCGCTATGCTCATTAAGCAGGGTGCCATCCATGTCAGAGGCAATAAGTTTAATCATGTGCACACCTTTCAACCAACTATGGCTATCTATAAACCAACTATAACCATCTGCAGCCAACTACGAGCGCATAAATTCGGGAAGCATTCCCGTTTTTGCAGCATCTGCAATCTGGTGACAAGCCCGTGCAACTGCATACTCTGAGCTGCTTGCTATATGATACCTGGCAGCCGCTGCAACCTCTGGCACCGCATTGGCAACAGCAACGGAATTTGGCAGCGCACGCATGATGGAAAGATCATTGATACCGTCACCAAAAACCACAATTTCATCCTTGGTGATATGCAGCGCATCCATCAAAATAGGCACGCCGTCAGCTTTAGACCATCCCTTAGGAGCAACGTCAAGCCAGTCCGTATAGGTGTAGAGAAAATCAAGCGTAGGTGCCACTTGCGCCAACCTTTTTTGCATATCCTGCGGGTCTATGCGCTCAGAATCAAACACCACACCTACATTTAAAGTCTGTACCTCAGGGATGGTATCGGTCAAAATGTAGCCACTGGGAAACGCTCCCGGGCTATCGAGTTTGCTCGTGTCTTTGACATGCAAACCAACAATCCACGGTCGCGGATCGTCAGCTGTTATCACAAGCCCCGCGTCATCAATATCAGACAGACAGCGGGCAATGATCTGCAAATCCTCTGCCGAGAAAAACTTTTGGAATACCGGCTTATTATCCAGCCAAACTTCCAAAGCGTTGCAGGCAATCGCCGTGGTTAAGATGCTAGGATCGGGCTTAAAAAATGCCGATAAATCCTGATAACCACGCCCCGTTGCTGGCGCAAAATGAATTCCTTCATCAAGAAGCCTGTGGATTGCGCAAACCGTATCCTGAGATATCTGCGCATCGCCAAAGGGCAGCAGGGTATTGTCCATATCAGTTAATACAAGCTTTATCATGAAGAACTCATTCCACGCGATCCAAGCAATCTAGCAATCTAAGCAATCTAAAAAAGAATGGCGCCGCTTTGCCAGCGGCGCCACACAGGCAACTTATTGTTGAGCCACCGCAAACTTTGTAACCAAATGTTCCAGCACGTCAACAGTAATCTCCAAGCTGGGTACAGGCACAAACTCACGCACGGAGTGGGCGTTGTATCCGCCCGTTGCAATGTTGGGACAAGGCAGGCCGCGGAACGTAAGCTGGCTGCCATCGGTGCCACCACGAACCGCCACACAATGAGCATCTGTAATGCCCGCCTCACGATTAGCCTCTAGTGCATTGTCTACCAAAAATTCCAGACCCTCAAAGCACTCAGCCATGTTGCGGTACTCAGGCTTGATAGAAATCTCTACCGTACCCTCACCGTGGCGCTTGTTGAGAAAATCGGCAATCTCAAACAGCAACTGCTGGCGAGCCTCAAACTTAGCAGAGTCAAAGTCGCGCACAATATACTGCAGCTTAACCACATTAGCGTCACCGGAAATCTCGGTGGGCATAAAGAATCCCTCGTATCCCTCAGTGTGCTCGGGGCGCTCATGAGCTGGCAACAAGGCATCAAACTCACGCGCTACCGTAATGGCATTAACCATAATGTCCTTGGCAGAACCCGGATGTACCATCACACCGGTAAAGGTAATGTTGGCCTCGCAGGCCGAGAAGGTCTCGTAGTTGACCTCACCCAAGGTTTCGCCATCTACGGTATAGCACCATGCTGCACCAAAGCTGTCCAGATCCAGCAACTCCGCACCGTGACCAATTTCCTCATCTGGTACAAACGCAATCTTGAGCGTAGGGTGCGCAATCTCCGGATGCTCCTTCAGGCGTGCGATAAGAGACATAATCTCTGCAACGCCGGCCTTATCATCAGCGGAAAGCAGCGTCGTACCGTCAGAGCACACGATGTCCATACCTACGAATTTATCGAGGTCAGGCACCTGCTCTGGCGTAGACTGCACGGGCTCACCGTTAACAATGCCGCTTACCAAAGGTCCGCCCTCGTAATGAACAATATGAGGAGCAACGCCCTTACCAGGTGCATCGGGCGCGCTGTCCATGTGCGCACACAAGCCAAGTGCCGGCAGACCTTGAGCGTCAGCAGAAGCAGGAACCGTAGCCGTAACATAGGCATGTTCATCTACCGCTACATCCTCACAGCCCAGCTCCAGCAAATCTGCTTCCAGCATGCGAGCCATATCAAACTGCGTTGCTGTGGAAGGCACCTGCGTGTCATTGTTGGGATCAGACGTCGTATAAACCTGTACATAACGCATAAAACGAGCAACTACATCAGAAACTCCTTCTGGAATGGGCGTACCTGTGTAATTTTGGGGGGTCGTACTATCCGTCATACCTACTCCTTTGTTTGCAAACGCATTTGCAAGCCAATACCAATATCCGCATCCCAGTTTAGAGGAATGCGGACAAGATATCCCTTAGATTTTGCATCCCTTACGGCAACGGCAGCAAATCAATCCTTACTGTGCGACCGCTGGCGAGCACGTTGAGCCGCAGCCTTCTTAGCGGCTTTAAGCCGCGCCAACTGCTCGGGACTGAGCATCATCCCCATGCCTTCCGTCGCAGCAAAGTCTGCATCTCCTGCAGCGTCATCACTCACAGCGCTTACGTCACAGTACGAACCGCCATGCGTGCCACAGCCCGTGCCACACGCATCGCCATCTCCAACGGTCAGCGTATCCGGTAGCTCAAACCCGCCGCGTTTCTCGTCCACATAGGGAGCCACCACGTGACGCGTTGGATCGACAGGATTTTCCAGCTTAAACCCGCCCTGAGGATTGTTACGATAATTCTCTTTTGCAACAGAGATCATGAGCTTAATGCGGTTAAGCTGGTTTACCTCGGATGCACCTGGATCGTAATCCACGGCCACAATATTAGACTCGGGATGCATCTGGCGCAAGCGCTTGATAACCGCCTTACCAACCACGTGATTGGGCAAGCAAGCAAACGGCTGGGCACACACAATATTGGGCGTACCGCTGTCGATAAGATCTACCATCTCGGCTGTGAGCAACCATCCCTCACCCATGGTGTTGCACAACGATAAAATCTGGCTGGCCTTCTCCGCCAACTCATAGATGGACCCGTAGGACTCAAAGCGCGTGCTCTTTTCCAGCATGTCGTTGATGGGCTGGCGAAGCCCCTGCACCACGTTGATGCCAGCCGCATTGGCCATTCTGCTTGAAAGTTTGGTTCCCAGCTCATCCTTCATGTTGATCTGATTGGACAGACCCAACAAGAAAAAGTCCATGAGGTTGGGCACATTGGCTTCACAGCCTTCGGCCTCAATAACCTTAACCAGCTCGTTATTGGCTGTGGGGTGGAACTTAACAAGAATCTCACCCACCACACCCACACGAGGCTTGGAGCGGTCATTGGTAAGAGGCAGGGCCTCAAACGCGTCAACCACGTCCTGACACAGCGCATAAAAGGCACGCCGGCTAATCGTAGGTATTTCTTTACGCGCGCGCTCCATGAACTTCTCGTACAGCGCATCCGCCGATCCTGCAACCGTCTCATAGGGACGCGTGCGGTACAAAAGCTGCATGATAAGGTCACCAAAGAGCAGCGTAAAGCCAGCACGCAAAATCAAACCAGGCTTCATGATGCTAAAGCCAGCGTTATTCTCGTCCAGACTCTTTGCTACAGAAAGCGAGATAACCGGCACCTGATCATGTCCGGCGTCATGCAGAGCCTTACGGATAAGGGCAATGTAGTTGGTTGCGCGGCAGCCACCACCCGTTTGAGAAATAAGAACAGCTGTCTTATTAAGGTCATACGTACCAGACTCAATGGCCTCCATAATCTGACCTATTACCAAAATGGAGGGATAGCAAATGTCATTGTTTACATAGCGCAGGCCAGCCTCAATAGCGCCATGATCTACAGAAGGCAGCAGAACAACGTTGTACTTATACTGGCGCAGCAGCTCGGCGAGAATATCAAAGTGGATGGGCGCCATTTGGGGAACCAAAATGGTATAACCCTCATCAAACATTTGCTTCGTAAATTCTTGCTTCTGCCACGCTGCGCTTGCTGCCGGGCGCTGCGTTGGTACGGGCTGGCCCTCACCCACGCTACGCTCAAGCTCTGCACGCTGTTCGCTCAAGGCCGCCATCAAAGAGCGGATACGAATACGTGCGGCACCCAAGTTGGATACCTCGTCAATTTTAAGCACGGTATAGATCTTGCCCGACGCTTCCAAGATCTCCTGCACCTGATCGGTAGTCAGAGCGTCCAAACCGCAGCCAAAGCTGTTAAGCTGGATCAAATCCAGGTCATTTCTGCTGGCCACAAAACGTGCTGCCCTGTACAAGCGGCTGTGATACATCCACTGGTCAACCACACGAATGGGACGCTCAGGCTGCATCTTGTGCGCAATGGAGTCTTCGGTTAAAACGGCAAACCCAAAGGAAGCGATAAGCTCTGGGATAGCGTGGTTAATCTCGCCATCGTTATGATAGGGACGACCAGCCAAAACAATACCATGGCCATCATGGGCTTCGAGCCACGCCAGTGCCTTATCACCCTTTTGGTGCATGGTTTCCTTAAAGTCAAGATCTGCCTGCCAAGCAGCATTAACCGCTTTATCAATCTCTGCACGCGTAATATGCTTGCCACGAAAGACACCCTTGCCCTGCTTTGCATCTTGCTCGCGCTGGACAGACACCAGCTCATACAGGCGACGTTTGAGCTCCTTTTTGTTGTCATACGGAATAAACGGAGCCATAAACTGCACGTCAGGAGCGGAAAGCTCATCCATATTAAGGCTTAGCGCTTGAGGATAGCTCATAACAATGGGGCAGTTATAGTGGTTGCCCGCACTCGTATCCTCAATACGCTCCCAGCGAATACAGGGCATCCAAATAAAGTCCGGCTTCTTTTTGAGCAAGTTCATCACATGACCGTGCGAAAGCTTGGCGGGATAGCATACGCTTTCCGAAGGCATGGATTCTATACCGGACTCATATAGCTTTTTAGAAGAGGGGTCGGACAACACCACGCTAAAGCCCAGCTCCGTAAAGAACGTATGCCAAAACGGGTAATTCTCATACATGTTAAGCGCGCGAGGGATACCTACACTGCCGCGCGGCGCACTATCCTTATCCAGCGATGGTCGATCAAACAGCAGCTTGTTTTTATACGCAAACAGGTTGGGGGCGTCGGATTTCTTTTTCTTATTGCCCGCTCCACGCTCACAGCGGTTACCCGTAATAAACCTATGCCCATTGCCAAAATTAGAAATGGTAAGCAAGCAGTTATTGGAGCACAGACCGCAATGGGCATTGGAGTGTTTGACCTTAAGCGTTGCAATGGACTCACGATCCAACAAAGTGGAGGTTCCGTCTTCTCCGGCACGATCGCGGGCGAGAAGCGCGGCGCCGTAGGCACCCATACAACCGGCAATGTCAGGTCGGATAACATCCCTGCCGGTGAGCAGCTCAAAAGCACGCAGGGTAGCATCGGACATAAAGGTGCCGCCCTGTACCACTACGTAGTCACCAATCTCGGAAAAGTCGCGCAGTTTAATGACCTTAAACAGCGCGTTTTTGATGACCGAATACGACAAGCCCGAGGCAATATCGCCAACACTTGCACCCTCTTTTTGTGCCTGCTTTACACGAGAATTCATAAATACGGTGCAACGACTACCCAAATCCACTGGGCCCGTTGCCTTAACGGCATGGGCTGCAAACTCGCGCACATCCATGCCCATCGAGACCGCAAAGCTTTCTATGAATGAACCACAGCCCGCAGAACAGGCCTCATTGAGCATAATATGCTCAATCACACCGTCCTTGACCTGCAAGCACTTCATATCCTGGCCACCAATGTCCAGAATAAAGTCCACCTTGGGGATAAATGCTTTGGCACCACGGAGGTGAGCTACGGTCTCAATCTCTCCTGAATCTGCACGTAAAGCCTCAATGAGCAGGGCTTCTCCGTAGCCCGTGGTGGTGACATGACCAATAGCGCAGCCCGCGGGCAGCTTGCTATAAAAGTCATCCATAATCTTTTGGGCAGTGCCTAAAATATCACCACCATTATTGCCGTACCAGGTGTACAGAAGCTGGCCATCTTCTCCCACCGCAGCGGCTTTCATCGTGGTAGAACCAGCATCAATACCCAAAAAGACACGTCCTGCATAAGCAGACAAATCGCCTTTAGCTACCACTTGCTTATCATGGCGCTCACGAAACTTCTGGTACTCCTCATCCGTAGTAAATAAGGGCTCTAGGCGCGCAACCTCGCTGCCCTGTACGTCCCCCAAATTGTCGAGAAGGTCTATGAGCTCGCCTAAACTTATCGTTTGCTCAGATTCACCCGCCAGTGCGGCACCCGTTGCCACAAACAAATGAGCATTGTCGGGAACAATGCGATGCTCCTCATCCAACTTGAGCGTCTCGTAAAAACGATTACGCAGCTCAGACAGGTAATTGAGAGGACCTCCCAAAAAGGCCACATAGCCACGAATGGGATGTCCACAAGCCAAACCAGACACCGTCTGATTGGCTACCGACTGAAAAATAGATGCAGCAATATCGGCGGGAGCCGCGCCTTCATTCAACAGTGGCTGCACATCCGATTTTGCAAAAACGCCGCAGCGGCTTGCAATGGGATAGATATGCGTAGCATCTTTGGCCAGCTCATTGAGACCAGATGCGTCCGTCTTGAGCAAGGTTGCCATCTGGTCAATAAATGCACCCGTACCGCCCGCGCAAGTACCGTTCATGCGCTGCTCAATGCCGTTATCAAAATAGATAATCTTAGCGTCCTCACCGCCCAGCTCAATGGCGCAGTCGGTTTGAGGAATCAGAGTTTCTACCGCGCGCTTAGAGGCGATAACTTCCTGAACAAATTCAAGTTCCAACCACTTTGCCAGCAGCAAACCACCGGAACCAGTAATTGATGCACGCATACGTGCGCCAAGCATATAGGTTTGTGCTTTTTCAAACAGCTCACGTGCCGTTGCGCGTACATCGGTGTGGTGACGCTGATAGTTTGCGTACACCAGCTGGCCATTCTCGTCAATAATAGCCAGCTTTACTGTGGTAGAACCAACATCAATGCCCAAACGCAAACAAGCATGAGAAAAATCGGTAGGATGTGCAGGGTGAAGCTCTGCGCCCTGTGCCACCAAGTCCAGTGGACGCGCTGCTCGTGCCTGCTCACGATTAGAGAGTTCATGGTTTGTCATAGTTATTCCCCCTCATAAAACGCAATAGCTGCACCAAGCGCGCCTACGTTAAAATTCATTTGCCTGTTGTACAGATCTCCAGGGCGCACAAACATAAGTGCTGTCATCATGCGAGAAACAATCTCTACATCCTCTTGCATGCCGCACGTAAGCCACCTCACCAAAACGCCTACTTCAGCAGAAATTGCATAGGTGAGGTAGTAATCCAAAAGTGCTTCCCCTACGTATTCATTGATGCCCTTAGCTGCACGATCCTGCACAACATCACGAACGAGAAGCTCTATGCGGTGGGTAAAGCCCGGATCTCCGCCATTGCCCAGCAGCGCCGACATATATTTACCGCGTTCTTTGAGAAACTCTAAAGCCTCAACAGCACCTGGGCAGGGCTGCAAGTGCGAGATAGCATCCTGCAACTCTTCTAAATTTGTTGCTGCAATGCGCACAATATAAGGGCGTAAGCTTTCCAACGTGTCCTCTTCGGTAACGCGTACCAGATCAGGAATATCCTTAAAATGAGAGTAAAACGTACGGCGCGTAATCTGGGCGCTGTTGCACACGGCCGTAACCGTTACCTGCGATAAATCCCCGGTTTTCTCAATTTCTGTTGCCAAGGCATCCCGCAGGGCACGACGTGTCCGAACAATACGCCTATCAATGCTTACTGTACGAGTGGACCGAGATGACACATCCGGTGCAGTTGGTACGGTTGGTGCGGTTGACGCGACTGACACAGTTGATGCATCCAACGCGCCTGCTGCATCCAACACGGCTGGTGTAGATTTACAGACAGTCCTTGTACGCATACATACTCCCCTTTACGTAAGCGCTCAAAGTGTCCTTCCTTATGAAATAAAAGTATTACTTATTACACACTATGTATAGTAAGTAACAGTTTGTGTAGTATTGCACCACTCAGAACCCTTTATGTTGTATCTGACAAAAAAACACGAAACTGCTACAGTCCAGCTCAAGTGCTGTTATACTGATAGCTTGCTTTGTATGAGTCACTTTGCTTCATAGCCTGTATTTCAAAAGAAAGTCGTGCAGCACACCAGTTCAAACGGTCAATAAAGGAACTGACTTTGCCTCGTAACAACCCCTACAACGCTCGCCGGTCTTCAACGCTTGGACAAGCGGCACAGGCACGCAGCGTTCAGCAGTACCAATCACGCACTGCAAGCGCTCCACATACTAAACGCACTACACGTGCGCAGCATACCCGCAAAACCCCGACTACCACAGCTGCTTCTCGCTCACCAAAACGCAGTCCAGAACGCATCCCAGAACGCAGCCGTTTATTACCCATAGCTATAGCTCTTGTCGTGGGGCTTCTGAGTATCGTAGGCTTGTGTATTGTTCTTATTTCTTGCAACGCGCGTCAAACAGCTGGCAAGGATCCAAATAACAGCACGGAACACGAAGCTACTACTACAGCTTCTACCGGCAACTCTGATAGCGCCGATACTCTTAACACGAGTAAAAATGCCACCATCGTAGATTACAACCAAGACAACATAACGGCACACGTCCCTGAAGGATTTACGGATACCTCTACGTATAACCAGCTTGTGAGCGCCATAAAAACGTTTGAAGCGCATGGCTATACGCTGAGTTTCTCGCTTTTGGACATCAACACCAACCGATCTCTTGCCTACAACAGCGACACACCTCTATACCCTGCAAGCGCTATCAAAGCTGCCTACACGGCCATGGTGTACGAGATACACGGCGGCGCTGGAGGACTATCCAACACAGCAGAAAACTGCATTGTCAACTCCGATAATGAATCCTTCCATAGGCTTATCCAAACATTTGGCCTGTCTAGCTATGGCGATTGGCTTACCAAAAACGGCGCACCCAATGCAGGAAAAATAGCATACGTACACTACTACCCCGAAATTAGTGCCACAGAGCTATCCAATGTATGGCAAGAAATTTATCGCTATGGGACGTCTGGCGAGAAGGGTGCTCAAGAGTTTACCGGCTTCTTAGCCCAGTCAAACCACACTTCCATGGGTGGACTTTTGCGCGATTACTATACCGTATGGGCTAAGGCTGGCTGGTATCCAAAGGACGGCACCAACTCTGAGGCAACCGTAGATGCCGGCGTGGTTTTCTCGGACTGCGGACCCTATATATTTGTAGTCATGTCCGATGCACCAGAAGATTTTGACGCCCTCTTCCCTCTTGAGGATGCGCTTAATGCAGCACATGGTCGTATGTGTGGTGGCAGCACAAAGCTAGCCTACACAAGCTCAACCACCTTACCTGGCACCGAGTAATTACTGCGTGAAGCAAGCACTTCAGCGGTGTAGTTTGCTCTATAAGCGGCAGTTCACACAGGCACAGTAAACTCTTTGGAAAAATAGTCCGTTATTGACTATGCTATCTACCGTATAACGTACCTCTCTTGCGTACCATACGGGCGCTACGCTGCCATCGAAAGGACATCCATGGACATCTCACTTGAAGAAATTGCAGAAACTCGCAGCATGGTTTTGGACCAGCATTTGGATATTCGTACTATTACCATGGGTATTAACCTGGGTGGATGCGCAGACGAGAATCTCGAACGCATGTGCACCAAAGTATATGACCGCATTACCACCACAGCGCAAAATCTGGTACCAACGGCACAGGCCTTGGAGCGAGAGTACGGCATTCCCATTGTCAATAAGCGTGTCTCGGTAACACCCATTGCACAAATTGCTGCCGCCTGCCCCAATGAAGATCTCACTCCTTTGGCTCATGCCATGGATCGCGCTGCAAAAACACTGGGCATTGACTTTATGGGCGGCTTTTCTGCTCTTGTTCATAAGGGCATTGGTGATGGTGACCGCCGGCTTATCAACTCCATTCCCCAAGCACTGGCAACCACTGAACGCGTTTGTTCGTCGGTAAACGTGGCGAGCTTGCGCGCCGGCATTAACATGGACGCTGTTTTACTCATGGCTCAAAAGATTGTAGAGGCTGCAAAACTAACCACCGACATTCAATGTTATGGTGCCGCCAAGCTTGTAGTTTTCTCTAACATGGTTGAGGATTCACCCTTTATGGCAGGCGCTGTTCATGGCACGGGTGAAGCAGACGCCGTTATTAACGTAGGTGTTTCTGGACCTGGTGTTATGGCAAGTGCTCTGGAAAGCCTTCCTACCAGTGCAAATATGATGGACGTGGCAGAGCGCATCAAGCAGACCGCTTTCAAAATCACCCGCACGGGCGAGCTCATGAGCCGTGAGGCAGCGCAGCGTTTGGGTGTCGAGAAGGGCATCGTAGATCTGTCCCTTGCTCCTACCCCCGCAGTTGGAGACTCCGTTGCACGCATCTTGGAAATCATTGGCGTAGGTACTACGGGCGGTCCTGGTACCACCTGCGCGCTTGCTATGCTTAATGATGCCGTTAAAAAAGGTGGTGTTATGGCATCATCATCCGTTGGCGGCTTGTCTGGTGCTTTTATCCCCGTATCCGAGGATGCTGGTATGATTGCAGCTGCCGAATCTGGCACGCTCTCTTTAGAGAAGCTCGAAGCTATGACCTGCGTTTGCTCCGTAGGTTTGGATATGATTGCTATTCCTGGCGATACACCCGTCGAGGCAATTGCTGGCATTATTGCAGATGAAATGGCCATTGGCGTTATTAACAACAAGACCACTGCCGTACGCGTCATTCCCGCTATTGGCTGCAAAGAGGGCGATGTGCTGGAATTTGGCGGCCTGTTTGGTTCTGCACCGGTTATGCATGTCAACCCCAATGCAGGAACAGTGTTAGCACACCGTGGTGGACGCTTCCCAGCACCGCTGAACTCACTTAAGAACTAAACGATCGAGCGGGCTGTGGTTTATCGACAGTCTGTAAGCTAGCTCAGCTTACTATGGTCTACCACAGTCTGCCACGCCCCCCTGCCTAGCTATTCCTCGCCCAAGAAGCGCACTTCAGGCTCTAGATGCACGCCAAACAGACGCTGCACTTCCTCCTGAACATGCGCAATAACGCCTCGTACGTCAGCCGCGCTTGCATGGTCCACATTAACCACAAAGCCAGCATGCTTGGTGGAGACCTCGGCACCACCCACGCGATATCCCTGCATGCCAGCATCCATAATGAGCTTGCCCGCAAAGTATCCCTCGGGACGCTTAAAGGTAGAGCCAGCGCTGGGCAGCTCAAGAGGCTGCTTGGACTCACGACGAGCAGTTAAATCATCCATCTTGGCACGAATCTCCGCCTCATTGCCCTCGTGCAACAGATACGTGACTTCTAAAACCACCAGGCCTTCCTTGCTGATGCGGCTGGAACGATATCCCAGTTCAAGCTCCTCATTGGAAAGCGTCAAGATCTCGCCTTGCGGTGTAAGCACACGTGCAGACTCAATAATATCTGCCATGCAGCCATCATAGGCACCAGCGTTCATAAAGGCGGCTCCGCCCACCGTACCAGGAATGCCGCAGGCAAACTCCATGCCAGTAAGGCTCAAAGCACAGGCCATTTCTGCCGCGTCCGCAAGAGAAACACCAGCTTGGGCAATAACACGCTCACCCTCTACCGTAAGATCATCTAAGGCATCTGCCATACCAATAATGACACCGCGATATCCCTTATCGGAAACAAGCAGATCACTGCCGCGACCCAAAACAAAATAGTCAGTATCAAACTCGCGACAGGCAGCAATCAGCACGCGCACACGATCCAGCGTGTCGGGAACTACGTATATATCCGCAGGACCACCAACGGCAAAAGTTGTGTGCTCACTTAAAGGCTCATTAAAATAGACGTTATCCTCGCCGGCAATACTTACTAAACGCTCGGCAAGTGAGGGCTTATCGTTACCCGAATCAGACATGCTAAAGATTCACTCCTTAATTAAAAAACTTGCACACGAGTATAACCCATTCAGCAAAAGCCTTACATGCTATACTCTTACTCACAGTTTCAGGGCGGGGTGCAATTCCCCACTGGCGGTAAGGCGCTTTGCCAAGCCCGCGCGCCGAAAAGATCGGCTGATCTGGTGCAAATCCAGAGCCAACGGTATAGTCCGGATGGAAGAAACGGAGCGCCTTATGGCACAACCCACTTCAAATATGCGTCACGATTCTCATTCCACCACCGCTCAAGGTACGTGGACTACCAAGCGTATTGCCATTACATCACTGCTTTGTGCGGTTTCGGCTATCTGTACGCTGCTCTTAGAGTTTCCCCTCTTGCCTGGTCTTGAGTTCTTAAAATATGACCCTTCGGGCATCGTAGCACTTATCTCAGGCTTTGCATTTGGTCCAGCAACTGCCGTAGTGGTCTCAATCTTGCCCTACCTCGTGCACTTTGCAACGCAATCTGGATTTTATGGTGTGATTATGGCGGTATTGGCAACTATTTCACTCGCAGTGCCTGCAACCATTGTGTATCAGCGCAAACCTACACGCATGGGTGCCCTTATCGCTATGGTGGTTGGCGCCATTTGCAGCATTGCTGTTTGTATTGTGGGCAACCTTATCTTGACCCCGTTGTACATGGGCGCCAGTTTTAATGATGTTGTAGCGCTTATCGTCCCCGCGCTGCTGCCCTTTAACCTGGTAAAGGTGCTGATCAACTGCGTGGTTACCGCCCTTATATATAAGCCGGTTACCAAGGCTTTGTCAGAGTAAGCCACTACGCATGTCAAACGCGCACAGCTCATACACCTTATCAAATAAACCTATTGCACATCTGAGCGAGGTAAGCCTACGGTACAAGAATCAGACGGCTCTTGATGCCATAAATCTGTCGATAAACCCAGGCGAGCGCATTTGTGTTCTAGGCGCAAATGGTTCTGGCAAATCGAGTCTCGCCTCTGTGCTTTGTGGTCTGCTTGCACCAGATGAAGGCAGCGTTACGCTTATAGACCAGGCAGTATGCACAAAAGGCTCTACTAACTTTGCAGCCTATAGGAAGGCTCGTCGCTGGCTGGGCCTGGTGTTTCAAAATCCGGATGATCAGATTGTTACTTCCATCGTGGAGGACGATATTGCGTTTGGCCCAGAAAATCTTGGCGTAGATCCGCAAGAGATCACACAGCGTGTTACACGCGAGCTTCATCGTGTTGCCTTAGATGCCTATGCCAAAGCAAATCCTTCACATCTTTCTGGCGGACAAAAGCAGCGTGTTGCCATTGCAGGTGCGCTTGCCATGGAACCAAAACTTTTGGTACTGGATGAACCAGGAGCCTTGCTTGATGTGCGCGGCCGACGTGGCATTATGCACGTTATGAATGCGCTCAGCGCACAGGGCACCACCATTGTGCACGTCACTCATTTCATGGAAGAAGCGCTCAAAGCAAGCCGCGTTCTCGTACTTTCCAAAGGCAAGATCGTGCTGGATGGCACGCCACAAGTAGTCTTTTCTCAGGTAGATCAGCTGGCGCAGCTCGAGTTAGAGGAGCCCTTTATCGCCCAGCTTTCTGCCAAGCTTGTACAGGAAGGCGTGCCTGTCTCTTGGACCTGTGACGAGAAAAACCTCTGCCAACAGCTTGCCTTGCAGCTGCAATCCGTCAGCACAACAGACCGTAGTCGTAGTGGCGCATCCAACACACCCACGGCGTCCGGTGCACCCACTGCGTCCGGCACACCCGTTACTCCCACTACGTCTGACGTCCCAGCCGTCCAAGCACGCAAGCTCAGCTATTCCTACGCAAAAAGCAGCTCACACAGCGATTCCGTTGCGCTTAATGAGGTAAGTTTTACGATCCCCCAAGGAGCATATACTTCAATCATTGGCCAAACTGGCTCTGGTAAATCCACTCTCGCTCGCCTCATCTGTGGTCTCGAACATCCAGATTCGGGCGAGCTGTTTGTTGGCCCGCTTAACCTGACCAACAAGCGAGATCGACACAAACTGCATGGCCAGGTAGGCTACGTTATGCAGCATCCGGAACGACAACTTTTTGCTCAAACAGTGTTGGAAGACGTGGCATACGGCCCCAAGAACTTGGGCTTCTCGACACAAGAAGCCAACAAAAAGGCACGGCAAGCACTCCAAGAAGTTGGGCTGCTCCACAAACAAGACGCTTCCCCCTTTGAGCTGTCTGGTGGTCAAGCGCGCCTGTGTGTCATTGCGGGAATTTTGGCCATGCAGCCAAAAATTTTGTTGCTGGATGAGCCCACTGCAGGCCTTGACCCTGCTGGCCGAGAAACCCTTCACAGACTGCTGGTACATATCAATCAGCGCGGTACTACCGTTGTGCAAATCACTCACTCCATGGAAGACGCTGCTACAAGCGATAGGCTTATTGTGTTGGATCAGTCGCGCATCCTGATGTGTGCAACACCGCGCGAGATCTATCAGCCGCATAATCGTGCGTGCCTGCGCGCAGCGGGACTTGACTTGCCGTATCCGCTTATTTTTGCGAACGCGCTTGAAGCAGAAGTTCCTCATCTCAGCCTTGGCCAGCCGCTCACCATGAATGAGCTCATACAAACCTTGATACACCTACTCTCACCTGCTATTCCTGACACAGCTTCTGCAGCTGTTCATACAAGGGCGGTGAGAAACCCATGGCCTTTCGCTTAAACATTGGTCAATATCTCGCTGGTACTTCTGCCATCCACAAGCTTGATCCACGTACAAAAATTTTGGCAGCGCTGGTACTTATGATCTCCGCCTTTTTTATTCAAACGCCTATTCAGCTTGTATTTGGCCTGCTTTACATCGTGGCGCTCAGCCGTGCTACACGCCTTCCTGCCGGCAAGCTGCTTGACTCAATAAAGCCTCTTATCGCCATGCTTTTTGCCCTCGGTCTCATTAACATGCTTATGGTGCACCGTGGAGAAACCCTTATTAGCTGGGGCGTGCTCAACATTACCGATGAGGGCATCCGTGTGGCGCTGCTGTATTCTTTGCGCATGATTGTTGCCATTGTAGCTGCAGCAATCTTGCTTCTTACCACCACGCCCACTCAGCTTACCGACGCTTTTGATGCTCTGCTTTCACCCTTAAACAAGCTGGGCCTTCCTGCACATGAACTTGCGATGGTTTTCTCGCTCATGTTGCGCTTTATCCCCCTGCTTGCAGAAGAAGCCAGCTCCATCATGGACGCGCAGACCATCCGCGGCGCCAGCATACATAAGGGACACGTACACACCCGTATCAAATCTCTTATTCCTGTCATCATTGCGCTGCTTGCAAGCTCCTTGCGTCATGCCAACGGGCTGGCACGTTCACTGGATGCACGCTGCTATGAGGGTGGATCCACCCGTTCTCACTGGCATCCCCTACGCTACAAAAAACGTGACGCCCTTGCCTGCGGCATCACGCTTTTGTATTGCTTTATGTTAGGAATCCTTGCCTTTGTTTAGCTGCGGGTTTTAGCTGCACGCGCTATCCATGTGCCAGCAGCTCACCAACCATGCGTGCTAAAGACGCTCGGCCATCGAGAAAATCAAGCGCTCGGACGCATCCCAGCCAAGGCAGGCATCGGTAATGGACTTGCCATACACGCCCCCATTAACAGGCTGGTTACCATCCTCCAAATAGCTCTCCACCATGAAGCCACAAAACAGCCCCGAAACCTTACGGGAGCGCTCCATGCTGTCCAACACCTCATTGCAAATACGCACCTGCTCGTGCGGACGCTTACCCGAGTTGTCATGATTACAGTCGATAATAACTGCAGGATTGGCATACATATCGGGGGTGTAACAATCGGCCAAGCGCTCAAGATGCTCGTAGTGGTAATTTGCATGGGTACGTCCATCGGAACCAACATAGCCACGCAAGATGGCATGAGCCAAGTCGTTACCGCTCGTCTTGACTTCCCAGTTACGATAAATGAAGGTCTGTGACTGCTGAGCTGCATAAATGGAGTTAAGCATCACATCCAAACTGCCGCCCGTGGGGTTTTTCATGCCCACAGGACCAGGAATGCCGCTAGCAACCAAACGATGCTCCTGATTTTCTACAGAACGCGCGCCCACCGCGCTGTACGCCAGCAGATCCTTGAGAAACTGATAATTAGCGGGATAGAGCATCTCGTCCGCCGTGTACATGCCCGTCTCTTCGATCACGCGCAGGTGCATGCGACGAATGGCCTTCACGCCCTCCAACAAATCATCCCCCGCTTGCGGATTAGGATTGTGCAGCAAGCCCTTATAACCGGTGCCCTTGGTGCGAGGCTTGTTGGTATACACGCGCGGAATGAGAATGAGCTTATCGGCAACCTGCTCGGAAACCGCAGCTAGACGCAGCATATAATCCAAAACGGCGTCCTCGCGGTCAGCTGAACACGGACCAATAATAAGCAACTTGCGTGTATCTTTACCGCGCAACACGTTGGCCACTGCCTCATCAAATACCAGCTTGCGCTGCTTGGCATCTGCCGACAAGGGCATCATCTCGCGGATTTCTTGTGGGATAGGCAGCCTGCGCATGAAGTCAAACGCCATGTTATACCTCGCTATCGTTTGTATGTAATGGATGCATGTTAGCACCTTGTTTTGTCTATGCACATGCAATTCATGTAGCTCGCTTATACTTGCAAAGAAACGTTAACAGTTTGCGGTTGCCCACCTGGCTTCCGCGAGGCTCGGAGGAAACATGGATACTGCAACGACCGCACACAAGCCCTGCATACTCGTAACCGGTGGTGCGGGTTTTATCGGCAGTCACACCGTCGTTGAGCTGCTTAAAAGTGGCTACAACGTTGTGGTTATAGATGACCTATCCAATGCAAGTGAGAAAGTCTTGGACCGCATTGATGCTATCGTAGGCGAGCAAGCGGCCAAGAAACTCTCGTTCTATCATGCAAACGTATGTGACCGAGAAGCGCTCAGCAGCATTTTTGACGACAATACCATCAGTTCTGTTATTCACTTTGCCGGGTACAAAGCGGTTGGTGAGTCTGTGGTTAAACCCATTGAATACTATACCAACAACCTCACATCCACGTTAACGCTGGTAGATGTCATGCGTGAGCATGGTTGCAAGTCTATTATCTTCTCCAGCTCTGCCACGGTATATGGCGATCCCGATGCGCTGCCTCTTACCGAGGCCAGCCCCAAGAAAAACGCTACCAACCCATACGGTTGGACCAAGTGGATGATTGAACAGATTTTAACCGACCTACACACCGCTGACCCCGAGTGGAATGTAGTGTTACTGCGCTACTTTAACCCCATCGGCGCTCACCCTTCAGGACTTATGGGTGAGGATCCCAAGGGTATTCCCAACAACCTTGTGCCCTATGTTGCTCAGGTAGCCGTAGGCAAACGCGAGGCCGTTCACGTATATGGCAATGACTATGACACGCATGACGGCACCGGTGTACGTGACTACATCCATGTTTGTGACCTGGCAAGCGGTCATGCAGCAGCACTTGCGTGGATGGAAAGTCGCACCGGCGTTGAGATCTTCAATCTGGGTACAGGCAAGGGAAGCTCTGTTTTGGACGTTATCAAGTCCTTCTCGGCAGCCTGCGGCAAAGAGTTGCCGTATGTCATTGAGCCGCGCCGTGCTGGAGATGTTACCGCCAACTATGCCAACTGCATCAAAGCTAAGCAGCTCATGGGCTGGGAGGCACAGTATGATTTGGACGACATGTGCCGTGACTCCTGGAATTGGCAGTCTCATAACCCCAATGGCTATGAGGGCTAGTTCATGACCACGTCTTCAAGCACGCCCGAACCTGCAACTCCACATACGCCTGCAACCGCGCATGTGCCTGAGCCTACGCCTGCATCCACGCCTGCATCAGACAAAGGCAGCGCTTTTGCACACTACCTTGCCGATACACGCATGCACATTGATGCCTATTTGCAGACTAGCGCACCGCGGGTTTCTTCTGCCCAGCAGACCAGTCCCGCAAACGATTTGGACAGCTTCTTGTACGCCCCACTCCAGGCATTTACAGCCCAAGGCGGCAAGCGAACTCGTCCGGCGCTGTGTTTGTTAGGCGCTCTTGCTGTTGGCGGAAATGAAAAAGATGCGCTCAGCGTTGCTGCAGCCATTGAAGACTTCCAAAGTGCAGCGCTTATTCACGATGACATCGCAGATCAAAGCCAACTACGCCGCGGAAAGCCTTGTGTGCATCTCACGCAAGGTATCGGTGGTGCCATCAACATTGGTGACCTCGCCTTGGTTAACGTAACTGCACGCATCGTGCGTAGCACACAGCTGTCTGACTCTATAAAGGTGCAGCTCATCGACCTTCTCTGCCAAATGCAGGAACACACCCTAGAAGGCCAGGCGCTGGATCTGGGCTGGACGCATGATGATCGCTGGGATATCGCTGAAGCTGACTACCTGTATATGGCTGCCCACAAAACAGCCTACTATTCTGCAGCAATTCCTTTAGTTGCAGGTGCGCTGTGCACGAGTAAGGCAACTCATGCACAACTCCATACGCTCAACACGTTTGGCATGAAGGCGGGTCTTGCCTTCCAACTGCAAGATGATCTTCTCAATCTGATAGGAAACGCTGCCGATCAGGGCAAAGATTGGCGCAGTGACATCACGGAAGGCAAGCGTACACTGTGTGTAGTGCATGCGCTTTCTCAGCTTGGCGAGAAACCCCGCGCAAAGCTCATAGCACTTCTCTGCAGCAAAACCACTGATCAAACCCAGCTTGCACATGCCGTGGAGCTTATGGAACAAGCAGGCAGCATTGCCTATGTGCAATCCTATGCACGCACGCTGGTAGCTGAGGCAAAGGCTGCTCTGGATGGCGCTCAACTAGCCACCGATGCACAGCAAATTTTATACTCTATGGCAGACTATTTTATTGAACGCCTGGGCTAGGTGCTTTGAGGGCACCGTTGTCGGGTACATGAGGAGGATAGATGGATCCCATTCGTGAGGGCATGAGCGGAGTTGCCGTGGAAGATATCCAGGAGCGCCTGGTTAATCTTGGCTACAGCATCAACGATGCCGAGCGCCGCAATGCAACGTTTGGCAGTTCAACCGCCACGGCAGTCACTCGTTTTAGGCTGGATCATGAGCTGTCGCTCTCCAGTGAGGTGGATGCAGCGTGCTGGGCAAAACTGGTAGATGAGAGCTGGGAGTTTGGTGAGCGCACCCTGTATTTGCGCCTTCCCAATTTCCACGGACGTGACATTAAAATCCTGCAAGAGCGCCTTAACGTTTTAGGATTTTCCTGCGGTCAACCCGATGGCTATTACGGCGTACATACAGAAGCTGCGGTCAAACAATTTCAGGAAAACGTTGGGCTTCTCGCCGATGGTATGGCCTTCTCGGATACCTTTGACGCCATCATGCGCCTGCACCATGTATGGAATGGCAAACCTGCCACAGGCCCTCATCCTCAGATAGGCATGAGCTTTGCGCGCGCTGCATCTGTGCTGGAGCACGCACACCTGGCCTTTAGCGCAGCAGATCCCATCTCACGCAACGTTGCCGGCCGCCTGTGGAACCTTGCTCAGGCAACCGTAACCGACGCAGATATTGAGCTTATCGATTCTGTGGATGAGCATACCAAGCTCAGCAAGACGGTCTTTTTGCTCTCGCCCAGCATGCTTCCGTACAATACCAACATTCCCAACGTAGAAGTAGATGACTTAGAAACGCTCCCCCGTCGCATTCGCACCGCTTGTGAAAGCTCTCGCTTGGCTCACCCTCTAGTGCGCCTTGAGCTTCCCATTGGCGCGGAATATGACGGAACGTTCTCCGCTTCTGACGCGCAAACGTTGGCAGTTATGTTACTTGATGCGATTTGCGAAGCATTTTCAAATTAGTAGTAGCAAAAAACACTACTTGTCGTATACACTAGTAACGCGCACTGGGGCATCGTCCAATGGTTAAGACACGGGTTTTTGGTGCCTGTAATGGGGGTTCGACTCCCTCTGCCCCAGCCAGTCGCATTTTGACGGCTTAATCTTTTCCTTGGAGGCATAGTAATGCCACTCACCGCGATAGTCCTCGCAGCAGGCGAGGGTACGCGCATGAAGTCCCGTCATCCTAAAGTTATGCACACATTGCTTGATCGTCCCCTTGTAGGCTGGGCTGTTGATGCCGCACGTCGTGCTGGCTGCGACCGCATTATTGTGGTGGTGGGACATGGCGGACAAGAGGTGCGCGACTATCTGAGTAACTTTGATGACGTCGAGTTTGTCGAGCAACCCCAACAGCTCGGAACCGGTCATGCCGTACGCTGCGTCTTTGAAGCCTTGTATCCCAACCGCAATGCCTTTGCCGCCCATGGCCGTTTTGTTGTTTTGTACGGAGATACACCCCTCGTACGTCCAGAAACTATTTCTTGGCTTGCTGCTCAGTCCACTGAGCGCTATGACGGCTGTACCGTACTTACTATGACCCCTCCCAATCCTGAGGGTTATGGCCGCATCTATACAGAAGACGGACAGGTTAAAGCCATTATCGAGCATAAGGACTGCACCCCAGAACAACGAGAAGAGCTGCGTGAATGCAACTCTGGTATCTACTGCTTTGAGGGCAATGCCCTTGCGGAAGGCCTTACAAAACTATCCAACAATAACGCTCAAGGTGAATATTATCTGACCGATATGGTTGCCTGGCTCAATAGTCGCCACCTCGCGGTTTCTGCCGTGCATTGTGAAGACTACCGTGAGCTTTTGGGCGTTAATTCTCGTGTACAACTTGCCCAGGCCACTAACATTATGCAGCAGCGCATCAACCATCGGCACATGGAACAAGGCGTTACCATGCTTGATCCTACCAGTGTATGGATTGGACCTGAGGTACACATTGGACAAGACACGGAGATCTTGCCCAACACCCTGTTGTTTGGTCGTACGAGCATTGGCACTAACTGCACCCTCGGCCCCAATACACGCCTTACCAACGCAAGCGTAGGCGATAACTGCTTGGTAGATGAGAGCATTATTGTAGATTCCACCATTGACAACAATGTGAGCTGCGGGCCGCGCGCATATCTGCGTGGTGGTACTCATCTTATGGATGGTGCCAAAGCCGGTACCCATGTTGAGCTTAAAAACTCCACCGTGGGCAATGGCTCCAAGGTACCTCATCTGTCCTACATTGGGGACACTACTATGGGCAGCGGCGTCAATATTGGCGGCGGTTCCATTACCTGCAATTATGATGGCGTTCACAAAAATAAGACCATAATTGGTGACAATGCCTTCATAGGCTCGGATACTATGATGGTAGCTCCCGTAACTATTGGAGAAGGCGCCATTACCGGAGCAAGTTCTTGCATTTATGAGGACGTCCCCGCCGGCGCGCTTGGTATTGAGCGCTCCCGTGAGGTCATAAAGGAAGGCTACGCAGCCGCAAGGCAGCAACGACTCGAGAAAGGCGACAAGTAATGTACGAAACTCTGTGCCAGCCCCTTAACGTAGAGAAACAAATCAGGCTCTACACTGGTACCGGCAATCCACTGCTTGCTCAGCGCATTGCAAATGTTCTACACCTTGAGCTGTCTGGTCTTAAAATAGAGAAGTTCTCTAACGGCGAGATCTACGCCCGTTTTGAAGAGACCGTTCGTGGCAGTGAGGTATTTTTCGTACAATCCATTGCAGGTGCTAACGTCAATGACCTGCTCATGGAAACCCTTATTGTTGCCGACGCTGCGCACCGCGCATCCGCCAGCAACTTTACGGCTGTTATTCCCCACTATGGTTATGCTCGTCAGGATCGTAAGGCTGCCAGCCGCGAGCCCATTACCGCCCGTCTTGTTGCAAACCTGCTTGAAGCTGCCAGCATTGATCGCATTATTACCCTCGATCTGCACTCCGGTCAGATTCAAGGCTTCTTTGACATCCCGGTAACCCATCTTACTGCACTTTATCGCTTTGGTGACTACTTTAAGACCAAGGGCTTTGACATGAACAACACGGTTGTTGTGTCTCCTGACATGGGCCGCGCAAAGGTAGCTAAGAGGCTGTCCGATTATTTGGGCTGTGAGGTTGCCATTGCTCACAAAAGCCGTCCCAAGCACAATGCTGCAGAGGTCATGGGTATTATCGGCAATATTAAGGGCAAGACCTGCATCATCAATGACGATATGATCGACACCGCAGGCACTCTGTGTGGCTCTATTGGCAAGCTTAAAGAAATGGGCGCGGGTGACATCTATGTCTGCGCAACCCACGGCATCTTCTCCGGCGCTGCTATTGAGCGCTTGGAGACGGCTCCCATTGAGGAGTGCGTAGTAACCGATGCTATCCCCTGCGCTATTGCCAATACAGAGGGCTCCAAGATTAAATCCATTTCTGTAGCACAAGAGCTAGCAGATGCTATTTACGCCGTATACGCCGATAAAACCGTCAGTGGCGTGCACGGCGGCAATTCCGAGATGTAAGACACTGCCTGTTTTGCATATGTCTGCTTCAAACAAGTCTCGCGTAAACACAAAAGAGATTCGGCTTATCTGCGGCTTGGGCAATCCCGAGCCGCAGTACGCGTTTACCTATCACAACATTGGATTTGCCGTAGTAGATGCTCTTGCCCAGGCATACAACGTGCACTATTGGAAGAACGAAGCGGGCGCACACGTTGCAGAGCTTACCATTGCCAACAGACCCGTTCTTCTCGTTAAGCCACAAAGCTATATGAATACAAGTGGCGGTCCGCTTTCTAAGGTGGCGCGCGCTCATAAGATTACCCCTGCGGAAATTTTAGTTATCCATGATGAGGTAGATTTGCCCGCAGGTCAAAATCGCATAAAGTTTGGAGGCGGGCTTAATGCGCACAACGGTTTGCGCTCTATCGCGGACAAACTTACAACCAAAGAGTTTGCTCGGATGCGCATGGGGATTGGTCGCCCGCCCGGAAAGATGGATGTAGCAAGCTATGTCTTGCGTGAGCTTAAGGGTGCCGCGCGCAAGGAGTTTATGTTTAATGCACAGGCAGGTGCAGACCTCTGTCAAACGTGTATTTCTGCCGGTATACAAACCCTGCTCTAAAAGCTGATTATATATATCTACGCAATTTAATATACCTAGTCACATACTCTGGTATAAAATATACGGAGCTGTGCATGTGCTTTTATGCATAAGTACACAGCTTGGAAGGAAAAATGATGCGCTCTTAAGGAGAGGGTGTATCACGCCGTATGGAGAAAGCGGAGAGGAGTACGGTTAATGTATAAAATCCTCGAAAAGACGCAGTTCTCTGAGAAGGTATTCAAGTTTCGCATCGAGGCACCCGAGATGGCAAAGCATGCACATGCTGGTCAATTCTTGATGGTTCGTGCAAATGAAATGGGCGAGCGCGTGCCCTTTACCTTCGCAGACTGGAGTGACGAAGAAGGCTGGGTTGAATTCATCTTTATGGTGATTGGCAAGACCACGCGCCTTCTATCCACCTATGAACCGGGCGATGTGCTGCAGGATGTAACGGGACCTTTGGGAATGCCTACCGAGATGGGCAAGGGTCGTTATGCCGTTATTGGCGGCGGCGTGGGTTTGGCAATTGCCTACCCTGTAGCTCGTTCTTTGGCTGCTGCTGGCAATGAAGTCCACGCTATTATGGGCGCTCGCACCAAGGGTCTTCTGCTGTTAGAAGACCAGTTCCGTGAGATTTTAGATGCAGATCATGTTCACATCACCACTGATGATGGATCCTATGGCGAGCAGGGCGTGGTAACAGCACCTTTGGAGCGTTTGCTCCAGGAAGGCGCAATTGACCAGGTATTTTGCGTTGGTCCTGTGCCTATGATGAAGTTCTCTACGCTTACCGCGCAGAAGTACAATACCCCCATTACCGCTTCTCTCAACCCCATTATGGTTGACGGCACCGGTATGTGCGGTTGCTGCCGTGTAGAAATTGGCGGCGAGACCAAGTTTGCTTGCGTTGACGGCCCCGACTTTGATGCAACCAAGGTTAACTGGGATGACTTGCGCATGCGTCAGGCATCCTACCTTACCGAGGAAGGTCAATCACTCAAAGCTTACGAGGAGGCGACGTGCGCATGCCACAGGTAAATGGAAGGTACGTACCCAATGCTAAGGCGCCCCGTACGCCTGATAATGAAGAACCCGCTGCCGAGCGCGCAAAGGATTTTCGTCCTGTTGATAAGGGCTATACCCCCGAGATGGCGATCACCGAGGCAAACCGTTGCCTTAACTGCAAAAAGCCCCTCTGCGTGGATGGCTGCCCGGTAAACATTCAGATCCCTCGTTTTATCGAGAAAATCCGCGAGGAAGACTTTGGCGGCGCTCTTGACATCATCCACGAGGACTCTATGCTGCCCGCAATTTGCGGCCGTGTATGCCCTCAAGAAAACCAATGTGAGGGCAAATGCATCCTTGGCCGTAGAGGCGATCCCGTTGCCATCGGTCAGCTGGAGCGCTTTATTGGCGATCAGCCAGAGCTTGCTTCTGAGCCTGCCATTGCCCCTGCTAATGGCAAGAAAGTTGCCGTCGTAGGATCTGGCCCTTCTGGCATCACTTGCGCAGGTGAACTTGCCCGCAATGGCTTTGACGTTACCGTTTATGAGGCATTCTTTACCGGTGGTGGCGTTTTGGTCTATGGCATTCCTGAGTTCCGTCTGCCCAAGGCCGTTGTAAAGCGTGAAATTGACTCTTTGGCACAGCTGGGCGTTAAGTTTGAGTACAACGCCGTAGTAGGCCGCATTACCGATGCGTCTGAGCTGTTTGAGAAGGGCTTTGATGCTATTTACGTAGCAACGGGCGCAGGCCTGCCTAAGTTCCTTAATGTCCCTGGTGAAAACCTACCCAATGTATTCTTTGCCAATGAGTACCTCACCCGCGTTAATCTGATGAAGGCCAACCAATTCCCCGAGTATGATACGCCCACCAAGCATGGTAAGAATGTTGTGGTATTTGGTGGCGGCAATGTAGCTATGGATGCTGTTCGCACCGCTAAGCGCTTAGGTGCAGAACATGCCATCATTGCGTATCGTCGTACCGAGGAAGAAATGCCTGCTCGTAAGGCGGAATTGCATCATGCAAAGGCAGAGGGCGTGGAGGTCATGCCTCTTGTTTCTCCCCTGGAGTTTGTTGCTGGCGAGGATGGCGCTGTAGCCGCGGTACGCGTGCAGAAAATGGAGCTGGGCGAGCCCGATGCAGATGGCCGTAGGCGCCCGGTACCCATTGAGGGTGCAATCGAGGAAATCCCTTGTGATGTAGCCATTTCTGCTATTGGCACCAATGCCAACCCCTTTGCCCCCATGATTGGAGACATGAAACTAAACAAGTGGGGCTACATTGAGGCTGATGAAGATGGCCAGACTTCCGATAAGCGCATTTGGGCTGGCGGCGACATTGTAACAGGTGCCGCAACGGTTATTTTGGCAATGGGCGCAGGCAAAACTGCGGCTGCTGCCATTACCAAAGCACTTGCGTAAGACCCACGCTTTATAACACGATACGACCTACACTTCGTAGCATATCGGTAAGAGAGACTTGGTTGCCTGCCAAGTCTCTCTTTTTGATTTAATTTTGTCCTATTGCTCTACAACATCACGCAGCTGTGATTTGTGGACAGGCACTCCCACTACAGTAAGCCCTGCAGGCACATCTTTAACCACAACGGCACCAGCCCCAATTTTGACATTGTCGCCTACTTCAATCCCACCAAGTACAACCGCATTAGCGCCCACCAACACCCCATTTCCCAGCTTTGGATGGCGGCGTCCATCTTGATGAGGATCGCTTGCGCCAAGCGTTACACCCTGGTAGATCAAAACGTCATCACCAACAATAACCGTTGAGCCAATAACAACCCCCCATGCCATGATCAATAATGACACGTCTACCAAATTGCGCGGCAGGATGGATTTCTATTCCTGTTTTTCTGCGGGTGTGTTTTGCAAGCATACGAGCAAGCACCGTATGCCCGTTTTGCCATAACGCATATTCAACTCTATGCCCCAGTACCGCTCTAAAGCCTGTAGAGAATACCAAGGCTTTCAAGCTTAGAACTTGTAGAAGGATCATATGCTAAAAAAACATTAAGATCCTCCCTGATAAGTTGTAGCGTCGAGGGCATTGCAGACACATTGTCTTGAGTAAAAGCTGTGGAGGTCATAGGTTTCTCGGCCTCAGCAGAAGACGAGAAACTCCTAAATAACAAGGCCATGGCAGCCTCTTAGAGTTCCATGGACAGGTAGCGCTCACCCGTATCTGGAAGTATCGTCACAATAGTTTTGCCCGCAAGCTCTGGTCGCAAAGAGAGCCTTATTGCTGCCGCAACGGCTGCTCCGGAGGAGATGCCCACCAAAAGTCCCGCCTCTGCCAAAGATTTTTTGCTTGCGATGGCATCAGCTGAGGTCACCGTAAGAACCTCATCGACCAGACGAGCATTATAGTTTTGAGGAACAAAGCCGGCACCAATACCTTGGATCTTATGAGGGCCCGGCTTACCACCAGACAGCACGGGAGATTCTGCAGGCTCCACGGCAACGGCAAGCAGCTGCGGTTTGAGCTCCTTGAGGTA
The DNA here is from genome assembly GCF_000364325.1 of Atopobium minutum 10063974. Classification (NCBI taxonomy): domain Bacteria; kingdom Bacillati; phylum Actinomycetota; class Coriobacteriia; order Coriobacteriales; family Atopobiaceae; genus Atopobium; species Atopobium minutum. Next base: position 475,484 of record NZ_KB822533.1, on the reverse strand, counting down.
CTGAGCGGTACCAGAAATAGTTCCACCGGTACCAACGCCGGCTACCAGTACATCTACACTGCCCTCAGTATCAGACCAAATTTCTGGGCCAGTGGTAAGGTAATGTGCACGAGGATTTGCGGGGTTATCAAACTGACCAAGCACCACCGAATTGGGCGTAGCCTGTTGCAGCTCATGAGCCTTTGCAATGGATCCCTTCATCCCCTCGCTACCGGGGGTGAGCACAATCTGTGCGCCGTAGGATGCAGCAAGCTTACGACGCTCAACGGACATGGTTTCTGGCATTACCAAAACCATGTGATACCCACGAGCTGCTGCAATCATTGCCAAACCAACGCCGGTATTGCCCGATGTTGGCTCAATGATAGTGCCCCCCCGCCACAAGAGAATCGTCCTTCTCGGCAGCGTCAACCATAGACTGAGCTACACGATCCTTGACGGAGCCTCCGGGATTTGTTGCTTCGTATTTTGCAAAAATGTAAGTGGTATCAGAACCAAAAGCAGAGAGATCTACGAGAGGGGTCTTGCCGACAAGACCCTCAATATGCTGAGCAATCTTTATAATTGTTCCTTCCTATGGGGCTCTCCAACCCCGACTGGTTGCAAGGATAACGCGCTTGTGCGTGTACCTTTCGCGTGCGCTTGCAGTTTTAGTATGCCACTTTTATTCCCACCTTATTGCTATGATTTAAAAAATGTAGGAAAGCTCATTTAAAAATAAGGTTTTGTTTACTGCTGCAGTTCCTACTGTTTGACGCAGCGACCCATGCTGGCTGTTACCGCCATGGCTCATGCTGTCCGCTGCCACAGCCCATGCTGTCTTCTGCCACGGCTCATGCTGTCCGCTGCTTCCTCACATTGATTTTATAATCGAATTTTTGGATGAGATTGTATTGCGAGCACTCATTCCTCGTGTCAGTGTGAGAGACTTTTTAGCGTATGTAAAAGCGCGGTGTGAGCAAAATTGCTATCGGAGGCATGTATGCAGCTTGGTTTTGATAACAACCAGTATCTATCAATGCAGGCGGAACGTATTAGAAATCGTATTGCACATTTTGGCGGTAAGTTGTACTTAGAGTTTGGTGGCAAGCTGCTTGATGACTATCATGCTTCACGCGTATTGCCCGGCTTTGCTCCTGATTCTAAGGCACGCATGTTGGCTACCTTAGCCAATGAGGCCGAGGTATTATTTGCCATTAACGCTAATGATATCGAGCATGGCAAACGTCGTAGTGACATTGGCATAACCTATGCAGAGGACGTTTTGCGTCTGATGGACGTCTTTCGTACCATGGGCTTGGCCATTGGTGGTGTTGTTATCACACAGTGGAGCGGTCAGCAAAAAGCTGAGCAATACAAGGCCATGCTGAAAAATATGGGTATTGCAGTTTACAGGCACTACCCCATCCCTGAGTATCCCTCCAATGTAGATCTTATCGCCAGCGATGAGGGCTTTGGTAAGGACGAGTTTGCAAAGACCACACACCCGCTTGTGGTGGTAACGGCTCCTGGCCCTGGTTCTGGCAAGCTAGCTGTTTGCCTTTCTCAGCTGTATAACGAGCACAAACATGGAACCAACGCAGGCTATGCCAAGTTTGAAACCTTCCCTGTTTGGAACCTGCCTTTGGCGCATCCCGTTAATATCGCCTACGAGGCCGCCACACTGGACTTGGGTGACAACAATATTATTGACCCCTTCCATCTGGAAGCGCATGGTGAAGTCACGGTTAACTACAACCGCGACGTAGAAACGTTCCCCGTGCTCAAGACCATTATGGAGCGCATTTTGGGCACCTGCCCCTATTCCTCCCCCACGGACATGGGCGTAAACATGGTGGGCTACTGCATCAGTGATGACGAGATCTGCCGCGTTGCTGCAAAAAATGAGATCGTGCGCCGTTACTTCCATTGTGCCGAGAAGATCGAGCGCACCGGTGTTGGCACTTCTCAGCTGGACAAAGCTCGCTTGCTCATGAAAGAGGTTGGCGTAGACGAGAACTTCTCGCCTGCTCACAGCGCGGCTTTACAAAAAGCTACCGAGACAGGCGCACCTGCTGGAGCTATGGTTTTGCCAGACGGCACGGTCGTTACGGGCAAGACATCCTCTTTGCTGGGTGCTGCATCTTCTTTGCTGCTCAACGCCCTAAAGCGTGTTGCGGGGGTAGATAAAGACACCTATGTGGTGAGCAATGAGGCACTGGCGCCCATTGGTCGTCTTAAGACGGAGCATCTGCATAGTCACAATCCTCGTCTGCATTCGGATGAGACGCTGATCGCGCTTTCCATTAGCTCTGCTACCAACACAGAGGCTAAGCGCGTTATTGAGGCCACAAGCAAGCTGTATGGCTGTGACGCATACTTCTCTGTCATTATCTCCGCTACGGATGAGCGCGTATATAGGCAACTGGGCATTAACGTATGCTGCGAGCCTCGATTTGAGAGTGGTGCCTACTACCACAAGTAAAGCGGTGCCACCATTTGGCGCTGTTTTGTTGTGGAGTTTGGCACCTAGGGGGCTAAGGTAGTAAGTGGAGCGACAATAACTCCATCCTCGCGTTTATAGGCATACGGTGTGCCTGTAAGCACCATGAGGAAGGATGCTTTTTTCATGCGCGAAGTATCAATCTTGTTTTGTAGCTTAAGCAGATTAGCTGCAGCTTCATCAATATGATCTTGCGAGAAAAGCTTCACTTCTACCAAGCCATACCGTCCATCACGAAGATGAACAACAGCATCGGATTCGAGACCAGTTTTATCCCGATAGTGATACACCTCGCCATTAAGGCGCTGGGCATATATGCGTAAATCTCTTACGCATAGTGATTCAAAGAAGAACCCAAACGTCTTGAGATCATTCATTAAATCATTAGGTCCCAAACCTAACACTGCTGCTGCAATAGACGGATCTGTAAAATGCCGAGTGTTTGAAGTGCGAATAGCAGTTTTTGATCTGATGTTTGGATTCCAAGCACAAAGATCTTCTGTTACAAACAGCTTAATAAGAACCGAAATATATGAAGCAATGGTATTCTCGTTAATTGAATTTTCTTCATTAGCAGCAATATCAGACTTTATTGTTGAGTAATTTGCTTGTGTACCGAGATTTCGTGCGTATGACTTTAAGATTAGAATCATGCGACGTGGATCTCTAGAAATACCATCAACCTTGGAATAGTCGCTTTGCACCAAACTCTCTACGTAATCAATTGCCTGTTGTAGTGCTACGTTTCTCTTTTGCCCAATTGCCATAGGCCACCCACCTCGGCAGGTAAGAAAAGCGAGGTCTTCTAAGTTTTTATTTGAGGTACCTTGTATTTCATTTGTGCCTTCAAAGAGCTGCTGCAAAGATAGTTCTCCGCTAGAGTCACCAGACTCAAAAAGAGACATGGTATGCATGGTCATGCAAGAAATGCGTCCTGTGCCACTGTGAGTTATTTCCTCTGAGCTTGGAGGGGTAACTGACCCGGTAAGAATGAATTGACCAAACTCACCGCGCTTATCCACCTCAAAACGGATTGCATCCCAAATAAAAGGTATAATCTGCCATTCATCAATAAGTTTAGGAGTTTTTCCTGACAAGAAACGAGAAGCATCAGCCTTTGCAAGCATCATATTTTGCTCACGTGTCGAGGGATCTTGCATATAAATCGTACTTTGTGCCAGCTGCTCTGCAGTAGTGGATTTACCACACCACTTTGGCCCTTGGATGAGCACCGCACCACGCGCCTCAAGCCTCCTTGTTAATACTTCATCTGCAATGCGTGGCATATACTTCTTCATAATTGCTCCTCTGCTATATTTATGCAGGTAATTATAGCATACAGTCATTTTGTTGTGGAGTTTGGCGCTGTTTTGTTGTGGAGTTTGGCGCTGTTTTGTTGTGGAGTTTGGCGCTGTTTTGTTGTGGAGTTTGGCGCTGTTTT
>NZ_KB822533.1:2500-470956 GCF_000364325.1 Atopobium minutum 10063974 | reverse complement strand
TTTGTTGTGGAGTTTGGCGCTGTTTTGTTGTGGAGTTTGGCGCTGTTTTGTTGTGGAGTTTGGCGCTGTTTTGTTGTGGAGTTTGGCGCTGTTTTAGCTGCCAACAAAGTTGGTAGCTAAAACAAACGCGCCAGCCAAAGAGGCCAGCGCGCAGCAATAGAACTTCTCGTCAGGAACTTCTTGCTTCTTGTACGTTCTAAGCTCTTATCGATCAACTTCCGATGCTAATTTGTTGCACAGCACAATGCACACAAGAGCACTTACAGCAAGGACGCAGCCCATTACCGTAAAGGGAAGTTTTTGCCCCATCACATTTCCGCTCAGCGTAGCAAACACAACAATGATGGAAAGCAGAAGTACCATGCCTAAGTTGTTACGCTGGCCAATTGCTTGAGCGGGGACATTGGCTGCCATGGCGCTGTTGTAACCATAAAAAACGCTCAGCGCGCCAAGCACTAAACTTGCTGCAATGCCTATAGGGGTGCTGAAGTGAGCAAGCCCTCCTACCAGACCAAATACTACTGCCGCCAGGCCAAGGCACAGTAGCACAAGACATGAAATTTTGAACTGTCTTTGTAAACGAGACATGCATCTCTCCTTATCCGCACACAACACTACAGCGCCATGCGATAAATAGCCAAAAAGTCTTGCTCGTATAAGCGCTTTGCCGAACCTTTACAACCACCGTTTACTTTAGCGCATTGGCGAGCCATTTCTTGCAACTGTTCATCTGTTGGCGTTATTCCCAGTTCATGCATGGTGGTTGGCATGCCAATACGATGAAAATAATTCTCCATAGCACAGATACCCGCAAGGGCGGTATCCTCCTCAGATAACGTGACATCTGAAATGAGCATCACTTTGCGTGCAAAGCGGACAAAGCGATCCAAGCAATCCTTATACACATACCGCGCCCAACTACCCCAAATAGCAGCAAGCCCAGCACCATGGGCAACATCAAACATGCCACTCATCTGGTGTTCAAGGTTATGAGAAACAAAGTCTCCACCGTCACCACCACAGCCCGTCAGGCCATTATGGGACAGTGAACCCGCCCACATGAGCTCGGCACGTGCATCATAGTTAGAGGGATCGGAAACTACTACCAGCCCCGCATCCAGCACGGTACGCATAAGACCCTCGGCAAGTTCATCCGTAAGCTTCATGGTTGGGCCGCTCGTAAAATAGCGCTCCATCGTATGCATCAAGATGTCCGTAGTTCCACACGCCGTTTGATACGCTGGTAAGGTATAGAGTAGCTCGGGGTTCATGATGGCAAATACTGGCCTCGAGAAGTTTGTGTTGCAGCTACGCTTGTCCGCACATGAGTCATCTGTAATCACAGAACTGTTGGACATCTCAGAACCCGAAGCACTTATCGTAAGCACCACCCCAAGGGGCAAACAGGCGCTGGGCTTACGACGACGCAAATAAAAGTCCCACACGTCCCCCTCATTGGCAACGCCATAGCCAATAGCCTTGGCAGAATCAATAACAGAGCCACCGCCCAAGGCAACAATAAAGTCAACCTGATTGGTGCGCGCAAGCTCAATACCTGTACGTACAAGCGATAAGCGCGGGTTGGGCACCACACCGCCAAGCTCTACAAACGCAATGCCTGCCTCAGACAAAGACTGCCTTGCACGGTCCAATACGCCTGTGCGTTGTACGCTGCCCGATCCATAATGCAACAACACCTTATGCGCACCCGCAGCAGACACCAGCTCGGCGAGCTTCTCTTCAGAGTGACGACCAAATACCACTTGTGTAGGCGTGTAGTATACAAAATCGTTCATGAAACCTCCCTGCCTCCACCTCTATCTCTCGCATCTTCATTATCTCTCAGGTCCTTATTTTGTTGTGAGTCAAATACAGGTATTATTTTGTATCGAGCTGCCCTCTGGATGTCTTTACAGGCATCTGACTCAAGCAGTTCTCCAAGCGGTTCTCCAAGCACGTGTCCTACCCACTGTATCCGTGATTACTTCGTCTGAGCATCTAACGAGCAAGGCTGTGAGCTATGAAAACTATCCTCATGATTGCCACGGGCGGCACCATTGCCTCCACCGGTCAGCCCGGCGAACTTACACCCACGCTTTCCGGGCATGAACTTGTACAAGAAGTTCCTCTCCTTGACGGCCTATGTCATCTGGATTACGTGCAGCCCATGAATATTGACAGCACTAACATGCGCCCGCGCAACTGGCTGGAAATTGCTGGGCTCATTCAGAAAAACTACGACGCCTATGATGGCTTTGTAGTACTGCACGGCACAGACACCATGGCCTACACAGCAGCGGCGCTATCCTATCTTATTCAAGACTCACCCAAGCCCATTGTGCTTACCGGCTCGCAGCAGCCCATAGGCAACCCCTTTACCGACGCTAAGCTCAATATGTATCAATCTTTGCTGTACGCTTACGATGATGCCTCGCGGGATGTGTCTATTGTGTTTAGCGGCCAGGTTATCTGCGGCACCCGCGCACACAAGCAGCGCACCATGAGCTTTAATGCGTTTAACAGCATGAATTTCCCTGCTATAGCGGTTATTCGTAACGACAAAATCATTCGCACTTCTGCACACACGAGCGACCAGGCTCTCAAAGGGACTGTTGCGCATCCACGCTTTTATCGCCAGCTAGACGAGAAGGTCTTGGTGCTCAAACTCACTCCCGAGCTCAATCCATCCATCTTTGAGCTGCTTAAACGTGATTATTCCGCCATTATTCTGGAAACCTTTGGCATTGGTGGCATCCCGGAACACACGGATGCTTCCTACGAGAAAGCAATTTTTGATTGGGTTGACTCCGGCCGAACACTTGTTATCACCACACAGGTAGATGAGGAAGGTTTGGATTTGGGAGTCTACGAGGTGGGTCGAGCTTATGCCAACCATCCGGGCATTTTACGTGCTGCGGACATGTCTACCGAGGCCTTGGTTGCCAAAACCATGTGGGTACTGGGGCAAGCAGACAGTCCGCAAAAGCGTGCCCAGCTGTTTTACACCCCCATAAACCATGACCGCACGGACGTGTAGCACTGGCTTGGTGCTTGCTTGGCATTGGCTTCATACCTATATAACGCCCATTTGTATGTTCATTAGGCGAAAACCCGCACGTATATGGCATTTAGTGGCAAAATCGACGTGTTTAAGAACTGTGCCGCGTACTTTACGCGCGCTCACAAAACAGTACAAACACGACAAGGAGGTCACATGACCGACGATATTCGCAAGGTCAACGTTTTTGGACACTTGCACCCCGATACCGACAGCATCTGTGCAGCTATTTCCTATGCATATCTCAAAAATCAGATTGACAAGCCCATCTATGAAGCCCGCCGCTGCGGTGCTCTTAACCGCGAAACCGCATGGGTACTCAAGCACTTTGGTTTTAACGAGCCACAGCTCATTACCACCGTTACGCCTCAAATCAAGGACGCCCAGATCCAGGCAGTCCCGGGCATTTCTGCCGACACCACTCTGGCAGAAGCCTGGGCAGGCATGCGCGACAACAACGTCAGCTCTCTGTGCATAGTCGATAAAGACGGCGAGCTTGAAGGGCTTATCGCCATCCGAGACATCGCCTTTGCAAACCTGGACAGCCTGGAAGAGGACCGTGCCAACGCCATGAGCATGCCTGTTTCCAGCCAGATGCGTCCCGCGGCAGAGCTGTTGCACTTCTCGGTAAACACCGCGATTGATGACGCCAAGGAAATTATCACTACGTCCAAGCACCGCTTCTTCCCCGTGTTGGACGAGAAGGGCAAGTACGCCGGCATGGTAAGCTCGCCCGATTTGCTCAATCCCAGCAAGAAGCACGTTATTTTGGTTGACTTTAATGAGCGCAGTCAGGCCATTGATGGTCTTGAGCAGGCCGAGCTTATGGAGATTGTTGACCACCACCGCCTGGGCTCCATTGAGACTGACGGCCCCATTCGCATGCGCCTTGAGCCCGTGGGCTGCACCTGCACCATCTTGTACAGCATCTACCAGGAGAAAGGCGTGGAAATTCCCGCCAACATTGCTGGTTTGATGATGAGCGCCATCCTGTCCGACACCCTTTGCTTCCGCTCCCCCACCTGCACTCCTCGCGATATTGAGGCGGGTCGCGCTCTCGCTGCCCTTTGCGGTGAGGACGTGGACGCGTACTCCGACGCCATGTTTGATGCCGGCGCAGACCTTACCGGTCGTACCGCTGAGGACGTTTTTGGTGGTGACTTCAAGGTCTTCTCGCGCGGCAAGGTGCGCTTTGGCGTTGGTCAGGCAAGCTTCATGACCGAGAATAGCCGCAAGGCCGCAGAGGCTTTGGTTGGCCCCTACCTCAAGGATGGTGCCGCTGCTAACGACATTCCTCTGGTCTTCTACCTGTTTACCGACGTTAAGTCCCAAACCTCTGAGCTTTTGTATTGGGGCGACAGCGCAGAAGAAGTCATTGAGCGTGCTTTTGGCGTAAAGCCTGTTGATAGCATGGCTGTTTTGCACGGCGTAGTAAGCCGCAAGAAGCAAGTCACGCCTCCTTTGATGTCCACGCTTACCGACATGCTGGATTAACGACAGCGTGAACTAAAGCTTGAGCTTACTGATAAGGGACTGGTTCCAGAGCATCTTCTGGCATCAGTCCCTTTATTTTTTAGCGCTGCTGTGCTCTTCAATCCCCCACAGTATCTTTAGTTCTTGATGTGTCGTGTCATTATCAAAATTAATAATGACACGACACAACGCAAGATAGGTATTGTTACCCCAAGTGCCAACCAAAATGGCAATCTACTTTCTTACTCCCTTTTTAGTAGCCTTAGAACAAAGGCAGCTCTCCCGTGAGCGGATCTACCTGTTCTGGCAACAACGGCTCAAGCGCCAAACAGGTAAACGTTGGTTCACCATGAAACTCCGTAAGCCCCGCATCACGCACCAAAGCGCACACAAATCCCTGCTCTTTGGCACGTGCTGCAAGCTCCAGCAACTCTTCTTCGGAGTCTACGTACACGCAAACCTTGGCAACTCCTGCTTCAAACCAAGCAGACAAGGGCGTAGGCTCTTGGTCGCCTTCGTCCAAATACACCCAGTTGTCGTGAGCAACACGCACCTGGTCCAAGCGTTTCTCGCGAGCCAACGCCATGAGAATGGCTTCCACGCAAGCATGACTAGCTTGAGCTGCAATTTTTCCCTTGCGCATATGCAAATCGCGACGCATAACAATCATCTGTTTTGACTTATAAGCCATAGAAAAATCCTAACTGGTACGTTAATTGCGCGTGAGCTTACGGTGCAGACGGTGAGGACGAGCTGCCTCTGCACCCAGTCGAGCTACGCGGTCTTTCTGGTAATCCGCAAAGTTACCCTCAAACCAATGCCAGGTACCAGGCGCTTCATCCGTGCCTTCCCATGCCAGGATGTGTGTACAAATACGGTCCATAAACCAGCGGTCGTGACTGGTAATCACTACGCACCCCGGAAACTCCAGAAGAGCCTCTTCCAGACTCTCTAGGGTCTCAGTATCTAGGTCATTGGTGGGCTCGTCCAAAAGGAGCAGGTTGCCGCCTTGTTTGAGCGTAAGCGCTAAATTAAGACGATTGCGCTCACCACCGGATAACACGCCGGCTCGCTTTTGTTGATCCGTACCCTTAAAGCCAAACGCGCTTACATAGGCGCGGCTGGGAATTTCTGTCTCTCCTACATGGATCACATCATTGCCGTCAGACACAACTTCCCACACGGTTTTCTCGGCATCAAGACCGGTTCGACCCTGATCAACGTAGGAAAGCGCAACAGTCTCACCAACGGTAAGTGCACCAGAAGTGGGCTGCTCGGAGCCGGTAATCATTTTGAAGAGCGTAGACTTGCCCACGCCGTTGGGGCCAATCACGCCAACAATGCCGTTGCGTGGCAAGGTAAAGCTTAGGTCCTCTATGAGCACGCGGTCACCAAAGGACTTGTGCAGGTGCTCAACTTCCAAAACCTTGGTGCCCAGACGAGGACCCACAGGGATGTGAATGTCTGTAAAATCTACCTTGGTGGTGCGACGAGCCTCTGCCTCCATTTGCTCATATGCAGCCAGGCGAGCCTTGCTTTTGGCCTGACGAGCCTTCTGAGAAGAACGAACCCACTCAAGCTCGGACTTCATCTTACGGGCGCGTTTCTCATTTTGGCGGGACTCCATCTCCAGACGCTGAGCCTTAGTCTCCAGATAGGTGGAGTAGTTACCCTCATAGGGGTACAGCGTTCCGCGATCAACCTCGCAGATCCATTGGGCCACATTGTCCAAGAAGTAACGATCGTGGGTTACCGCCAAAACGGCACCGGGATAATTTTTGAGGAACTGCTCAAGCCATAGAACGGATTCGGCATCCAAATGGTTAGTTGGCTCGTCAAGTAGCAGCAGATCAGGTGCCTCAAGCAAAAGCTTGCACAGCGCCACACGACGACGCTCACCACCGGAGAGGTGAGCCACATTTTCATCCGCGTCGGGACACTGCAGCGCATCCATAGCCTGAGAAAGCTGGCTGTCCAAATCCCAACCATTGGCGGCATCGATCTCATCCTGCAGCTTGCCCATCTCTGCCATGAGGGCATCAAAATCTGCATCGGGATCGGCCATGAGGTTGCCAATCTCATTAAAGCGGTCAATCTTTGCAAGCAGGTCTGCAAACGCAAGCTCGATATTTTCTTTAACCGTTTTACTTTCATCCAGCGGTGGCTCTTGCTGCAGCAAGCCCACGGTATAGCCCGCAGCAAGACGGGCTTCTCCGTTAGAAACGTCCTCGGTTCCTGCCATGATTTTAAGCAGGGTAGATTTTCCCATGCCATTTGGCCCCACAACACCAATCTTGGCTCCGGGGTAAAAACCCATGGTTACATCATCCAGAATGGTTTTGCCATCATAGGCCTTGCGAACCTTATACATCTGATAAATAAACTCTGCCATAGTGTCTTTACTCTCCTCATACCAGGACGGACGCACCCATCCTTTGTTTTGGTCTTTTGCTTTAGCCTCTTTGTCTAGCCGTGTTAGCGGCGCCTTATTTGTGATACGCGGCTCAAATACTCACAAAAGCGCAGTGCAGCCACACTCAGGTTGTCTTGACCGCGGTGTACCAACCCTATGGTACGGTGCGCACGCTGTGTTAAGGGGCGAATTGCCAAACGATACGGATTTCTCCTTAAGATAAGCGCAGGCAAAATGGAGAGGCCCAAGCCTGATTCCACCATGGACATAATAGTGTAGTCATCCCAGGTAGAAAGTGCAGGGCGGAGTTCAACGCCCGCCTTTACGAAGAGTGGCGTAATTTCATCTACGCCTTTACGCTCCAACAATAAGAAGGGCTCGCGCGTAAGATCTGCAATGTTAACAGTAGATGTATGTGCTAGACGGTGTTTCTCGGGAAGAACCGCCATGAGTTCATCCGTACCCAGAGGCTCAAAGGTAAGCGTTGGTTTTTGAGGGGCATAGGCCAAAAACCCAATGTCCACACGGCCTTCATCCACCCAGGCTTCTATCTCGGAGTAGTCACCCATAAGCAGCTCATAGTCTATGCCGGGGTAGTCATCACGAAACCTCTTAATAGCACGGGGCAGCCAATGAGTAGCCACACTGGAAAATGTACCAATACGAATACTGCCCGTAAGCATACCGGTGATGTTATCCACCTCTGCCTGAAGCAAGCGCTGATCACTGCAGATTTGCTCAATGCGCGGTAAAATACGCTGACCATCTGGAGTTAAACGAGCGCCATGCTTACCGCGCTCCAATAAGCGAATACCCCACTCCTGCTCTAGATCATTAACCATACGGCTTACACCAGACTGGGAATATGCCAGCCTGCGTGCCGCACGCGTAAAACTACCTTGCCGGGCAGTTTCTATAAACGCCTGGTATTTTGTGATGTTTTGCTCCATTGTGTCCCACCTCTGCATACCTTAGGGGCATCTACACCTAACTGAACACTTGTGTATATGACAACAATGCTATTTTGTCATACATCCTATGCAAAGTATTCGCTTTTCTTGAGCTTGCAGAGATACGACACTTACTATGCATGAGGTTTTTGTTCCACTGCTCACAACAACACGCCCAGTGCTACAACCCCAAGGATTACGTATGTGTACACCGCGCAATAAATACCTGCTTGCTTTGCTGCTCTTTGGTTCTAATGGCATTGTTGCTGCAGGCATAGCGCTTACCAGCAGTCAGATTGTATTGGCCCGCACCTTTCTGGGAGCGCTCAGCTTAGCAGGCCTGCTCTTTGCATCCAATCGCCAAGCACTTGTCGGGATTAACCGTAAAGAACTCGCCTTGTTGGCTCTTTCTGGTGCCGCGCTAGGGATCGGATGGCTCTTTTTGTTTGAGGCATACACCTTGGTAGGCGTGGGTATTGCATCGTTGGCCTACTACTGCGGTCCGGTGCTGGTTATGGCACTTTCTCCTTTATTATTTGGCGAGAAACTCACGCCGGCTCGCATAGCTGGATTCTGTACCGTTCTTATAGGAGCTGCACTGGTAGTGGGCACTAACACAGGCTACACGCTCAACCCTTATGGACTGGCCTTGGGCTTAGGCTCCGCCTGTATGTATGCTGTTATGGTTATCTTTTCTCGCAAAGCACCTTCCATTACGGGACTTGCTAACGCTACCATCCAGATGAGTGCAAGTTTTATTGTTGTAGGACTCTATAGCCTTATACAGCTTGGAAACGGCGTGCCTTTTGCTCTGCCCCATGACCTGGTGTCACTTGTATGCATAGTAACTATTGGACTCGTAAACACCGGCCTTGGCTGCTATCTCTATTTTTCATCCATTGCACAGCTGCCCGTACAGCAGGTTGCTGTATTGGGATATTTGGAACCGCTGAGCGCCGTACTCCTATCTGTACTGTTGCTCGGTGAGACTATGACACCAGCGCGCGCCTTAGGTGCGCTTCTCATTGTAGGAGGGGCTGCTGTAAGCGAGCTTTTGCACAGGCCAGCTCAGGAGACCGCTGCTCTATAGGTGCAAATATCGTCAAATATCGTACGATTTCATGTCCTTCTTTTATCGCGCCGACGCCAGCTTTGCAGACAGTATATGCTTATAGTGCTGCGTGTTACTCAAAGTACGTAGCTTGATCGTACCCACCACCAACGCGCAGGAGAAGCTTCATGGCGCAACCTCATAGCCAACGACAAGACCAACAACATGCCCAGCAGACGCGTACGCAACAGCAGCACGCTCAGCAACAACACGCTCGGCAGCAATCTACCTTTTTGGCCATTGTATCCCGCATGAAATACATCAATCGCTGGGCCCTCATGCGCAATTCTCGCGAGGAAAACCTGTCCGAGCACTCACTGGATGTTGCCCTGATTGCCCATGTACTTGCCACGCTTGCTTGCGTGCGCTATGGCCGCACTCTTGATGCAAATCGCGCAGCCGTCATTGCGCTGTTGCATGACTCGTCCGAGATCATCACGGGTGATATGCCCACCCCCGTAAAATACGCTAACGGTCGCATTCATGACGCTTACAAAGACGTGGAGGCCTTGGCAGAAGAATCCCTCATCAACACGCTGCCAGAGGACTTGCGCGCCGTCTATGCAGACCTATACCAAGCACAGGAACCTTCTGAAGACGAGCTCTATCTACGCCGTCTGGTTAAGGCTGCCGATAAGATCTCTGCGCTCATCAAATGCATCGAAGAAGCCCAGGCAGGCAACGCAGAATTTGCTTGCGCACAACAAACCTGCCAAGCATGTGTGGATGCCCTCGCTTCTGAGCTGCCGGAAGTGGCAGACTTTGTAGCAGAGTTTTTACCTCCGTATGGCTCAACCCTCGACGAGCTGTTAAGCCGATAAGGATAGCGCCATGCACGCACTCCATGCACGCTTACCAAAAAACTTTGTTCTTGAGGAGCGCCTTGAGCGCTTTAGCACGTATATTGAACCTGCACCTTGGACGCTTAAAGGCCACTGGGCTGAGGCGTGCTATCCCTCCTTGGGTGCTACCGCCAGCATTTCTGCTACCAAGCCCCCGCGCTTTGATGCGGTATACCTTGACTTAGGTTGTGGCAAAGGAGCATTTACCTGCAAGAGTGCAACACAACATCCCAACATCCTCTTTATTGGTATGGACTATGAACCTATTTGCATAGCCTATGCCGCCGAACGTGCCTATAAGACCCAGTTACCCAACGTGCTCTTTGTTCCTGGTAATGCCACGGCACTCAATACGTACTTCTCGGCTGGCGAGATCGACCACATATACCTTAACTTTCCCACACCCCACCCACGTAAAAAGGAATGCGCTCATCGCCTTACCCATGCTCACATGTTGGATGGCTATAGAGAAATTCTTGCACCTACAGGACGGGTATGCCTAAAAACAGACAGCGTTCCGCTGTATCAGTTTAGCCTTACACAAATAGAGCCCGCAGGCTATAAACTTATCTGGAAGAGCGATAACGTACGAGAGCTGCTTCCTGATGAGCCGATAACTGGCTATGAATTGCGTCTGACTGCTCGAGGTGCTTCCGTACATGGTTTTGAAATTATGCCTGGTAAACGCCCCACTTCAATTGATTTACCCATGTCGATGAGTCTTGTGGACTATCTACCAAAAGATCTATCCGAACTCGAGTATATTCCTCACGGTATGGAAGGTACCGTCACCAACCTGCGTAACAGGCAATTCCGCTCCAAAAACAAAAGGTACAGCAGCTAAAAACTACGATTCATTTTCCTCGCGAAGCTGCATAGTGATGGCGCAACACCGCCACTAAACCACTGCTTACGCCTGCAATGCCCTTGAAGCGTTGAGCACACACAAAACCATAACGCCTACGTCACCAAACACAGCCAGCCAAATGGGTGCAAGGCCAAAGGCAGCCAAAACAAGAATAAGCAGCTTAACCCCAATGGCAAAAACAATGTTTTGACGAGCAATCTGCACAGTGCGTCGAGACAGCATAATGGCATCGGCAATGCTGTGTAGACTATCGTCCATAAGCACGATATCAGCTGCCTCAATAGCAGCATCACTGCCCATAGCACCCATGGCAATGCCAACATCAGCACGAGCCAACACAGGTGCATCATTTATGCCATCGCCTACAAACACAAGGGTTTTATCGGCAGGCTTGTGATGGAGCAGTTCCTCCACTTGATCAACCTTCTGATCAGGCAGCAAATTGGCATGGAACTCGTCCAGACCAAGGTTTTTTGCAACAACCGCAGCGACCTCTGTGTGATCACCAGAAAGCATGACAGTCTTGCGAATACCCAGCTTACGCAGAGCGGCCAGGTCCTGAGCAGCTTCGGGCTTAGCCTCGTCAGAGATGACAATATGGCCAGCATAGACACCATTGATTGCCACATGGATGGTAGTACCGCTAAAGCTGCATTCATGCCAGTGAGCGCCAAGGCTCTCCATGAGCTTATGATTACCAACCGCAACGCTCTTGTCGTTAACCTGGGCGATAATACCTTCGCCAGAATGCTCCTGAATATTGGAGATGCTGCAAGAGTCCTGCTCATTTGGATAGGCTTCGCGCAAAGCAGCGGCAATGGGGTGCGTGGAGTGGCGCTCTACATGAGCCGCAAGATGCAGGAGCTCGTCGGGGCTAATGTTCTCGGGATGAACAACGCGCACCTTAAAGATGCCCTGGGTAAGCGTACCCGTCTTATCAAAGACAATGGTGTCTGCATGAGACAGCGCCTCAAGATAGTTGGAACCCTTAATGAGCACACCCTTTTTGGACGCTGCGCCAATACCGCCAAAGAAGGACAGGGGTACCGAGACAACCAGTGCGCAGGGGCAGGACACGATGAGGAAGGTGAGTGCACGTAGCAACCAGGTTGCAAAATGCGCAACAAAATCACCTGACAGCAGCGGAGGAACAACAGCAACCAGCAACGCTGCCCCTACAACAAGAGGCGTATACACACGGGCAAAACGCGTGATAAAGCGCTCGGAAGTGGACTTGCCTCTGGAGGCGTTTTCTACCAAATCAAGAATGCGAGATGCAGTGGATTCACCAAACTCCTTGGTAACTCTTACCTGTAAAACGCCGTTCAGATTAACGCAACCGGACAAAACGCTGTCTCCCACAACAACGTTACGCGGAACAGACTCACCTGTCAGCGCTACGGTATCTAGGTTTGACGTGCCCTCTGTTACTACACCATCGAGAGGGACGCGCTCACCAGGACGTACTACAATCACGTCACCAGGGTGAACCTGAGTCGGAGATACGGTATGCACCTCTTCTGCTACCAACAGGTTTGCTACATCAGGACGGATGTCCACTAAGGCAGAAACTGCATCACGACTTTTGTCTTGTGCGGCATCCTCAAATGCTTCTCCTACCTGGAAGAACAGCATGACAAACACGGCTTCTGCAAACTCCGGAGCACCTCCGGGAATAAAACCTATAAGCAAGGCTCCCACTGTTGCAATAGCCATAAGCAGAGTTTCATTAAAGGGCTGACGCTCAATAATGGACTCCCCTGCCTCACGCAACGCGTCATACCCTGCAACTAAATATGCCGGAAGGTATGTCAGCAGCTGCAACGCTGGAGACAGGTCTATGAGTTTAGTAAACACAAAGGCAGCTACCAACAAAATTGCTGACGCTATGATACGCGGAATTTTATTTTCTTCTTCCTCACCATGTGAATGGCTGTGTCCACAACCACAAGCACAGCTCTCTTCATGGTTATGATGATGGCTATACTGATGATCATGCGTACGGTGGTTATGTGCATGCTGATGACCATGAGCGTGGCTGTGATCGTGATGATGTTCATGCGAGCAGCACTCGTGACCATGCTGGTGCTCATGCGCATGGTCATGCTGGTGCTCGTGTGAACAACACTCATGCTTGTGTTCATGCTCAAGGGTATGCTCACCCTGCATATCTACCTCATGCTTATGATCTGTATGGCAAGAGCAAGACATTAGGACCCCTATCTCCTCTTTATATGAATACTTGCTCATATGTTCATGAATAATAATATTCCTCTGGAAAGAGGCCTGTCAAGCGTATGCGAGAGCAATAATTGTTAAAAGTTGATGTTACAGACAGCAAGGTACTTTATGCTTAAAAGAACTAAGACTTTTTATGAAAGGTCATCCATGGCTACAATTTCTAAAAATAATGCTCTCTACCTGTACAAACTTCTCAAAGAGGAGCTGGGGTGTGGCATACAAACTCCCTTGTCCACGGTTGAAGCCATATTGATGGCCGATGAAATTACTCCAGTAGATTTAGATTGTGCAGATATCAATGCGCTTATGACAGCACTACCCGATTTTGTGAAACTAACCGTTTTTAAAAAGGGTCGTGTTTTTGTAACCATCATACCTAACGAGGAATTTGACTCTGCTCTCGATAAGCTCGATGAACCCAGCGCTGCTGATAAAGCTGCCGCAAAAAGAAAACCTTGGAAGCGTAGGCACAGTGCAAAAGCACTTCGCCCACAAAAACCACGCCATAAGGAAGTACCAGCTTCCAAACCCATAGCTGAACCTGAGCCTGAAACCATGACTACAGTCGAAGTTGACGTCGAGGCTAAGACCATAGCTGTAACAACAACTGAACCCGAGCCTGAGCCTACTCCTGATCTTGCACCCACTTACGAGTCCGAACTCACACCCGATCCAACAACTGATCCTGAGTCCGAACCCGATCTCACTCCTGAGCCAGCTCCCGCACCAATACCAGAAGCCCCCTCTATACCCGCGCCAACAATCTCGCTCAACATTACTCACACCCCTCAACAACAAAGCGGTGAGCCTGCGATCCCTGCACAAACTTTTGCAGTACCATCTCAGGTAGAAGCCTATATTCCAGTAGTGTTGCAGTCCTCATTACCTCAAGACTTTATCAACGACGTTGCCTGCCCCACCGATCTGCTCGAAAAAATCTACGACTGTACCCCCGCTAATACCAACGCACTTGAACTGTTGCAAACTAGCTGGACTGTTGCACGCTCCACCGGATCTCTCAGCGGAACACGCAGCACAATTTCTTTTGTTCTTACAACCAGCACTAATACCTTGGTTACCATCCAAAAAAATCGGGCTTCCACTACCAGCAAGCCCTGGAAAGTCACAAGTATTATCACTAACAATAACCGCACCTCAGACAGCGCTTATCGGCAGACAGATGATACTAACCAGACACTTTCTTGCGCCTGTGATGAGCTACTCATTACTCGTACCTCAGCCCAGCCTCAAGCTGCTGCACTCACTGCTCTTGCTCAGTATGCACTAATTGGTAGCTGGGAAAATGTGGCCTCAGCACTCAAAGACTTCATGCCTGCTCATAGCTTTACACCGCATGAATTGTGCTCGTATCTCAGTGCGGTGTTTTATCGTGCGCAGCACAGTGAGCGCTTGTCTGAAACCGCTGACGGCACTTTTGCCGCCTTTAACACTGGCCTGCTCACACCCTTTAATGAGGATATATACCTGTGCTTTACGCCATCTGCAAAGGCAACTCCTTGGCAATTTGCTGGTTTTAGCACCACGCACACGCCTGGCCTGCAAGAACAGCTTGCTGCTCTACCTCAGCTACCCCAAGCTCCCCATTTTGAGATGGATGCACAGCTGCTTTATATTGCGACAAACGCCCAACTGGAAATCCCGGCCAAGCACCTTGCAAATATGCTGCCCGACTCCATCTTGGAAACCTTGTCAAAGCAGGACTTTTTTGATGCGTGCACCACGGCTTTTAAAGCGGCTCAGCGCAACTATCGACTCATCGCGCCCGTCTATAGCACCGAGCTTAATCAGACGCTTGTCGCACTTCCTCTACAGACTGCAGGTCTTGACGCCTACGCTCTTGTGCTCACGCCTGTCGAGAAGGGCTATGAGTTGGTAAACGTAGTTGCTCGCAGGATTGCTCGTGGCGCTGCGCAGGTGATCAGCCTTGAACTCCCCGATTGGCTAGCGTAATACTTGTGCGTTAAGCTTTATAGCTGGCTTTGAAGGGCTGTAAGAACGGCAGTGCAGCCTTCGAGAACATCATCGTAGGTAGTAGCAAAATCCCCGGTATACCAGGGGTCTGCAATGCCGCGGCAAGCGCCCGACCAATCCAGCAGCAAAGAAACCTTATGCTCGGGGTCTGTGCCAAGTATGCGCATCATATTGCGTCGATTATTTGAGTCCATGCCGATAAGATAGTCAAATGATGCATAATCTGCCTTTGTCATCTGACGTGCACGATGGTTCCCGCAAAAAATACCCTTTTGCTCCAGCTGATAACGTGTGCGAAGGTCAACCGGATTACCAATCTCCTCTGTGGAAGTAGCAGCAGAATCAATAAAGAAGGCATCGCTCAGTCCGGCTTTTTCCACCAAGTCTTGCATGACGTATTGCGCCATGGTTGACCTGCAGATGTTACCATAGCACACAAACAGGATCTTCAACGTTTTTGTCGGTTTTCTCGACATCAAACCCTCCCTGGTCGTGCCGGTTTCATCGCTGGCTTCTCAATACTTTTGTCCAAACCTTTGGCACGCGTTAGACCAGCGCAAAGTATGCAATAACCAAAGCTCCTAGCACAATTCGATACACGCCAAAAGGCTGGAAGTTGTGACGCTTTACAAAGCTCATGAGAAAGCGAACCGTAAGCAACGACAGCACAAACGCCACCAAACACCCAGTGCCCAAAATCATAAGCTCAGCGCTCGTAAAGGCATTGCCTTTAAGGAAAAACTTTACCAAGCGCAACAGGCTTGCACCAAACATGACAGGAATTGCCAAAAAGAAGGTAAACTCTGCGGCCACCGCACGAGAACAGCCAAGGAGCAAACCACCAATAATGGTGGAACCGGATCGAGAAGTACCTGGAATTATAGAGAGTACCTGGAATGCACCAATACCCAAAGCCACAGGCCAGGTCATCTGGAATACATCGGAAATCTTGGCTTCAGTATCGGCCAGCTCGGATACGCTCACATCATGTATGTTGGGCACTGCCATGTGCTTGGGAGCTGAGGCTCCCGATGCAGCCCCCTTCCCAACAAGCGCTGCCGCCACGGCTTTCTCGCCCTGTGCCAACAGTGCCTTTGCACGAACTTCTCGGTATTTCTCGATAACAATAAAGATAATTCCATACACAATCAAAGCACCGGCAATAACAAAGGGACCTCCCAGATGCTCCTCCATCCAGTTGTCCAGCGGAATGCCAACAACAGCGGCAGGAACGCAGGCAACAACGATCTTGGCCCAAAGCTTCCAAGTGTTAGTGCGCTCGGCGGCATCTTTGGTACGCGATAAAGGATTGAGCTTGCTAAAGAATAAAATTACAACCGCAAGGATGGCGCCCAGCTGGATAACCACCAAAAACATGTCCCAGAAGTCCTTGCTTACGTTCAACGTTACAAACTGACTCAGCAATAACATATGACCTGTGGATGAAACGGGCAGCCATTCGGTAATGCCTTCCACAATGCCAAAAAGGATAGATTTAAGAATCTCTATAAGCAGGTCCACGAGCTTCTCTTTCTGATTGGTCGTACCCCAACGCCACTACGTTGCTTTCCCATCCATGGTACGCGCAAAGCTCCGCGCGCAAAGCCGCCTGTGTTACCACTAACAAAAATCCTAAATACCAAAGGCACAACAAGGGTACGATAGCTATAACAACAACTCCACGGACGGAGGAGGCAACATGTCAAACTATGAAAGCCTAGGATACAACAAAGTTTTTGTTGCGCTGGACGGCACCGAGGAGCAGGATACGGTACTCAACCGCGCTGTTGCTGTAGCAAAAAACAATCATGCCAAGCTCTACATTGGCCATGTTATGGATTCCACAGCGCTGGAAACCGCAGGTACGTATCCTATTGACCTCATCCCTAAGCTCGAAGATCTCTTCCGCAAGTCTATCGAGACAACCGTTGAAGCCGTGCAAAATGACCCAGATATCAATGGCGTTGAGGTTGTTGTAAAGTACGGGCGTGTTCGCGAGACCCTCAAAGAGGAGCTTCTCGATCCCATTGATCCGGATCTTGTCATTTGTGGTGCTCGTGGTTTGTCCCCCATCAAGTATGCCCTGTTGGGGTCCATCTCTACGTTTTTGCTCCGTGCAACTTCCTGTGACATCCTAGTTGTTAAATAAATCCACAAGCTCTTAAGCACCTGCAAGGTCTGTGTGCGCAAACTCGAGGCCTGCGCAAGCCTTAGGCACGCGCCAACCCTTCAGCACCTGCAAGGTCTATGCCGTTAGGTACACCATCACAATAATCATGGCAAAGGCAATGAGGTCGGTAACTGAAAAGCTCGTACCCAAGAGCAAGATGGATGAGATCATAGCAACCAAGGGTTCGGAAGTGCTCAGCATACTTGCACGTACAGAGCCCACCTCATGCAGGCCCTGCAAAAACAGGGCGTAGGCACCATAGGTTCCCACCACAATTGAAAACACAATGAGTACCCAACCAGCTGCATCAATGCTAGGGATGTAATTCCATGGCTGCACATACAGCGCAAGGACAAGGCCCGAGAAGAGCATGGCATAGCCATTTACCACAAAGCTTCCCCATCTATTGAGCAGATCGTTCGGCAAAATTGCTAACGCAGCAGCAGAAAGCGCGCATGCTCCGCCCCATATAAGACCCAAGAGTGGCACGTTAAGCTCAGACGGATTACCTCCCGTTGCCAATAAGTACGTGCCGCCAATTGCCAACACAATACCTATAAGCTCACGACCTCGTGGTTGCCGCCGATTGTGTACGCACACATAAAACAGGACAAGGACCACGCTCAGCGCCTGTAATACCGTAGCGGTAGCCGAATTGGTATAGCTAATGGTCATGACATATGAGACGTTGGACATCAGGATGGATACGATAGAAATCCACGCTAGATTAAACAGGTCTTTTTTATTTTTGAGAATGCTCGTAAGACTGCTCCGATTAACCACGTAGGCCGTAGCTAAAAACAACACACTCGCAAACAATTCACGTACACATGCCAGCCATAGCTCAGGTATGTTGTATACCTCAAGCAAAATCTTTACAAAGGTACCGTTAATACCCCAACATGCGCCACCAGCAAGTGTAATAAGCACGCCCCGCAAAAGCCGCTTCTGTGCTGTCTTGCTCGACTCCAGTTTTACCTCGGTATCTGTATATTCTTGTGGTAGCTTGTTGGTCACGCTGCCCCCAGTCCAATAAAATGATTTCAAATGCCAAAAAGAGGGTACCATCTAGCCAGACAAAAATGAGCGTCAACATGCTCAAACATGCACGGGGCATATCTTTGTCACGTATGAAAGGAACGCATGGATACTACCACAGATAGGAATATTCCGACCAGCACACTGAACACTCAGGACTACACAGAACAGCTCCCAGAGCTTGCAGACGGCACAACCATTGCCAACTTTACCGTCGAGCGCTTTGAGACAATTGAAGAAATCTCAGGTGGAGCCTATGTCATACGCCATAATCCTACGGGTGCACGCACGTTGTGGCTGGCAAATGCAGACAGCAACAAGGCCTTTAGCATTGCGTTTAAAACTCCCCCAACAAATGACACCGGTGTATTTCACATTTTGGAGCACTCAGTGCTCTGCGGCTCGGATAAGTTTCCAGTAAAAGAACCCTTTACCAACCTGCTTAAGACCTCCATGCAGACGTTTTTAAACGCCATGACCTTCCCCGATAAAACCATGTATCCCGTAGCGTCCACCAATGAGCAAGACTTGTATAACCTCATGGACGTGTATATTGATGCCGTGCTCTTCCCAGCCATTTATAAGCGTCCTCGCATTCTGGAGCAAGAAGGCTGGCATTACGAGCTGTCAGATGATGGCAAAACGCTCAGCTACAATGGCGTTGTCTTTAATGAGATGAAAGGCGCCCTGTCTGATCCTGACGAAATCATGATAGCCGAGATGAACCGCCAGCTCTTCCCTAACACAGCGTATCGCTTTGAATCTGGTGGCAATCCTCGCGCTATCCCGCAACTCTCCTATGACGAGTTTATCGACACCCACGCACGTCACTACTCGCTCTCCAATAGCTACACCATTTTGTACGGAAACCTGGACATCAAGCGTGCTCTTGCGTTTCTCGATACGCGCTACAGTGCAGCACCCACACGCACTACCAACGCTCCCAACCCCTTGGCTATCCAGCAGCCCGTTGTAGCTTCCCCGGCGCAGATAACCATGGCCACCACGCCCGACAATGCCAGCGTTACCCTGGGCTTTGTTATCGGCGGGGCAAAGGATCGTACGCGCGTGCTCGGCGTGGATATTCTCATGGACGCGCTCATGGGATCCAACGAGGCGCCCCTCAAACGTGCAATCCTTAACGCCAATCTGGGCGATGACGTGGTGAGCTACCTCATGGATAGCGTAGCTCAGCCCTTTGTGCTCATTGAGCTCAAGGGCGCCAAGCCGGACGTCGCAGACGCGTTCCGCGAGCTGGTGTATACCACCTGCCGTGAGCTGATCGACAAAGGCATTGGCAACCACCTCATCGGTGCCTCTTTAGCGCAGGCAGAGTTTAATCTGCGAGAAAGCGAGTGGGGCGGCTACCCTGACGGAGTGGCTTTAGCCATGCAAGCTCTCAACAGCTGGCTGTATGACGACGCTAACCCTATCAGCTACCTGCATTATGAGGACTCGTTGGCCTTTTTGCGCCAAGCGCTGGAAAACAGCTGGTATGAAACACTGCTGGACGAGCTCATCTGCTCTTCTGTTCACTCCGCTCAGGTTGAGCTTGTTCCTACCGAGAAGGGCGATGCAGACGCAGAAGTACAAGAGCTCGCAGCCTTTGCAGCCACACGTACGAGCGAACAGCTTGCAGACATCTCCCGTGAAGCAGCAGCTCTGCGCGCAGAACAGGATGCACCGGACAGCCCCGAGGCACTTGCCAGCTTGCCCATACTCGGCATAGAGGACATTGGCCCTGCCGCTCCTGAACCCGGCGTGCACCTGGTGGATAGCTATCCGGCTCCCAGCTATGTGCACGAGGTACCCACCAAACACATCAACTATATCTACAGCTACTTTGACCTGCGCAACATTGCCTGGGATGACCTGCCCTACGTAAGTATCCTGAGCGACCTTTTGGGTAAGCTGGAAACCGCCAAGCACAGTGCCGCTGAGCTCGACACACTCATAGAGACCAACCTTGGCAGGCTTTCGTTCTTTGTGGAAAGCACGGGCAGAGTAGATGACGTGCACGCCGCGTGCCCAAGACTTGTTGTAAGCAGTGCGTCTCTGAGCGAGAAGCTCCCTTACGCTGCGCATATTCCTGCAGAAATCTGGTCTTCCACCCAATTCATAGATAAGGATCGCATCCTTAATGCCCTTCAACAGCGCCGCATTAGTATGGAGCAAGCCTTTATTGGCGCTGGCCATTCGTGCGCCATCAACCGCATGCTCTCTTACTTCCGTAAGAATGCGTTGGTTACCGAGCAGCTCAATGGTGTTGATTTTTATCAGTTCCTCTGCGACCTTATCGACCACTTTGATGAACGTGCGGATGAGCTCTGTGCCACCCTTGAGCGCATGACTCACGACATATTTACCGCTGATACCATGGAGCTGAGCTTTACCGGAAGCGATGATGAACTTGCTCGCTGGTGGGAAGCCATAGGAGAATTTGCAACTGCAGCACCCGTGCCCGTGCCCACAGGCGCATCCATACCCGCCGGCAACGGTCAGGACTCCAACACAGGCCTCAATACTACGTCTAAGCTGCAGATCCCCGAGCCACGTATTAAGAATGAGGCTTTTGCCGTTCCTGGCAATGTCGTATTTGTGGTTGAGGGCAAGGACGGCCAGGCAGATGGCTGTGTTTCTGATGGCGTTTGGGCTGTTGCAAACCGCGCAATCATCCTAGACTACCTATGGAATGAGGTCCGTGTACGTGGTGGTGCGTATGGCTGCAGCTTTGACACTACCAATACCGGCGTTGCACGCTTCTTCTCCTACCGCGATCCAAACGTAGATGCCACGATCCAGCGCTATGAAAACACCGCTCAATGGCTCAAGACCTGGAGCCCCAGCGATGACGAGTTTACTGGCTACGTGGTAAGCACCGTTTCTAGTTTTGACACGCCCACCAAGCCCCACGCACTGGTTCGTAGACAAGATCTTATGCGCATGAGCGGTCAAGATCCTCAAGTGCGTCTCCGCCATCGTGAAGAGGCACTTCATGCCACTGTCGAGAAGGTCCGTGAACGTGCAGAAGCACTTTCTGACCTCAGTGAGAAGCGCGGAATCTGCGTTTTTGGTAGTCAAGCTTTACTTGAGACATCGAAGCTTGATTTGACGATCGTTCCCCTGATGGGCGCCGCCACGGAGGCATAACAACAAAAGACTGTTTCACACAGGCAAAGCTGCCTTAGTTTTCAAGCCGCCTTAGTTTTCGACCTGTCTTTTCAACCTGTCGTAGCGTTATTAAAATTAATAACGCTACGACACAGCACGGCATAAACAACACTACATGACGCTACATCAACCCACAGGCCATAAGTATAGGCACCAGCACAATGGGCAGAAAACAGGCCGGAAGAAAATTGGCTACCTTGATGTCAGTAATTTTTGCCAGGTTTAAGCCAACGGCAAACAAAAGCAAGGAACCCGTTGCCAGCATTTGTGTAATAACCGCCTGTGTTAGGTATGGGGCAATAACGTTTGCCGCAAGGCTAAGCAGAGCCTCATAGACAAATACCACAATGCCGGAGAGGATAACACCCGCTCCCATAGTGGTGGCCATCAACATGGTAATAACCATGTCCATCAGAGACTTTGCAAATAAGGTAGCATGATTTAAGGTCAACCCACTTTGCAGCGAACCCACAATGGCCATAGAGCCAATGCAGATCACGAGGGTTGCGTTAACAAAACCAGCAGAGATGTTGGCAAACACAGGATTGCCCTCAGTAAAAGCTTGCATACGGCCTTGGATGCGGTCGCCAAAATGGTGAATGATGCCATCCAAATTAAGAAGATGCCCAATAATGCCACCCAAAGTAATGGCAAGAGTTACCTGTAGTACAGACCCTCCAGCGGCCATGCCCTGCACGCCCGTAAGAACAATGCACAGACCCATGCCCACCATAAGAAAATCGCCTAGGTCCTGCTTGAGCTTTGTGCCTACCGCCACACCCAGCACACCACCTACAACAGCAGCAATGCCATTAACTAACGCACCTAAGATAACCATAAAGCTCTTCTGCCTGCTGTATCTTTCTTTATAGCTTGCCTTTGGTAGATAGTGTCCGCACGCATCGTTTTATACGTCATGCGTCGATAAGACCAAGTCGGACACAGGCATTATAAATGCCATCATGATCAACATCGTCAGTAATTACATCAGCGGCAGCCTTTACCTCATCAGACGCATTACCCATTGCTACAGCAGTACCCACCAGCTCAAACATGGACAAATCATTGCCGCCATCACCAAACGCAATGGTCTCTTGCGGAGTAATGCCCAAATACTCTAAGGTCTGAGCAATCGCTGCGGCCTTACCGCCACCTTTGGGGAATACATCGGCAAACAAATCCGTCCAGCGCGTAATGGTAACACTGGACGTACAGTCCAAAATATCCTGATCCAGCGAAGGATCCTGATAGATGTTGAACTGGTAAATATCGCTGCCTAAGGCCCAAGAGGCATCACCTGAGGGGAAGGTAATCCCTACCAGATCCTCTACTGCGCTCACACGATCGGTATGCTCAAAAACGTAGAACTTCTCGCGCTCCATAAACAAGGTAGGATGCAAGCCAGCCTGCGTGCGCTCGACAATAACTCGTACATCTTCTGGGCTTACGGTTACCTTACGATACACGTCGTCACCCGAAAAACAGAGCTGTCCGTTAAGCGTAATAAAGGTTTCAAAGGGCTCAAGATCCAGGCCGTTAAATTGATAGGTCGGACGGCCCGTTGCCAAAATAGGCATAATACCCGCTGTGCGTAACTTGCGCACCGCTTGGCGTGTGGACTGGGGTTCTGCATGATCTTTAAAGGAAAAGAGTGTACCGTCTACATCAAAAAATACAGCTTTAATCTTTGTCATTACTTTGCTATTACCTACTCACTCATAGTCCCTTGTGCCATGCATGGTTTGCATAGCCCGCATAGTTTGCATATCTTGTTGTTTCTCAATCATTAGGTATTCGCGGTTAACGCAATATAGCGTATTGTGCTACCTCTTCAAAGCCAATGCGCTTGTAAATGTGGCCTGCCGTGGGATTATCATAAAACAGCGTCAAAAACTTCTTGCCCGCTGCTAATTCATCCGTGCAGAGTTGGGCCACCACGGCCGTCGCTAATCCATAATTGCGCATATCTTTACGCGTGCACACACCAATGATCATAGATGAAAGAGAGTTGTTTGCGCTGGTGGAAGCTGTTGAGACAAGCTTGCCCTCATAAAATGCTCCATACGTAAGGCAGCCATGAGCAGCGTTTGCTATTTTTTGTTGCTTTGCCATTGCTATAGAACGAGCATCACGGTACAGCTCATGATACTCATCGGTGCTGCCTAAAAGGGCAAAGAGCTCATCATAATCTTGTTCCGTAAGAGGACGAATGCTCGTGCCGTCTGGCGCGGGCGCAATTTTATTGGTATTAAGCGCAGTTAAACGCGCAAGATTAGAAGAGGTTATCGACAGCTCGTCAAAAAAAGGAGCAATTGCAGAGATAACCTCATAAGGTCCGTTGATGCTGCCATAGAACAGCTCGCTCATTTCTTCTTTAATGAGTTGTGCCATGCCCAGCGCATCAAACAGCTGATTTTGGCTATAGCATACATAATTGGCGTAGAACATAAGCACTATGCTATCCCAGCTGCCGTCATCATTGACAAGGGCAAACACACGCACGGGATCACCCATACCAAATTGCTCTATATCACCCATAATAAAGGTGGTGACCTCAGGATCTTTGGCAATATATTCCAAAACCTTGGTGCGATCACTTTCATTGCAACGACGAGGAATAGCCATACTTACTCCCATATATACCTATCTTTTTGCATATACACCAATAGTACTATTAGTTTATTCAACTCATGTTTTAATTCGGGTACGGGAGGAATAAATCACATAAGCGGACGCTCAATACATAAACAGATACTCAGCGCACCAAGACAAATAGCAGAGGATGTCTATGACGTCATGTACTGATCTCGATACGACAGAAGGGGTACTCATGAAACAGTTCATCGTAGACGACTCATTTTGGCAGATCTTTCCTATGGCTCAATTAGGCGTTGTTGTGGCAACAGGGCTTAAAACTCCTCATGAACTATCTCATGAGGATAAAGCGGCTATACATAGCCTGCTTGTTCACGCCAACCTTAAAGCAGAAACATGGATAGAAGACCCTCAGATTTCTAAAAATAGTGTTATTGCTGTATGGCGAGAAGCCTATCAGAAATTCAAAACAAAGAAGGGTGCTCGCGCTTCTATTGAGAATCTCCTCAAGCGCGTATCCAAAGGAAATCCTATAGGCGATATTACACCGCTCGTAGATATCTACAATGCCTGCTCTTTACGCTATGCCCTGCCCTTTGGGGCAGAGGATGTAGATAGCTTTGTTGGCAACCTTGTCCTCACTATAACCGATGGTGGAGACGAGTTTGATCCTCTAGGAGAAGGATCGGATCCTACACTTCCCGGTGAGTTAGCTTACCTCGATGATACTGGCGCAGTATGCCGCTGCCTTAATTGGCGAGATGGGCAACGTACCGCCATCACCGATACAACTCGCAATGCGTTTATCGTCACTGAGTGCGTAGATCCTAAACGCACCCAAGAAATGGCAGAAGCTCTCTGTCAACTTGCCACCCTTATTGAGAAACATCTAGGAGGCACTATATATACTCAGACCTGTATAAGCTCAGAAAAACGTAGTTGCATCCTCGCTGAGTAAGCATCCAGGTAGCGGTTTTAGACCAAACACCCAATCTCATGCTCACTGCGCATTTCCTTACCTATCCGCCGGCACATACAGATACATAAACAGCCCGCAGTTCAAATGAGCTACGAGCTGTTTTTAAATGAGCTACGGGCTGTTGTTGAAAGAGCTCGTATCAATAAAACCTTTTGGACTTACAAGCTATGACGCTTGACACTGAGCGCATTGAGCACCATGCGGCGGGACATACCATAGGTAAGCGCCAAATAACCACCGTACACCACTATAAAGATGCCTGCGATCAGCAACGAGTTGGTAGCAATGTTTACCCCACCCAAAGAGCGGATAATCTCAACGATCACAACCAATGCACAGATTGAATGAGCTATACCTACCAGCAAAGGAGCCACAAAAGACAGAACTGTTTGGAACCTCAGAGAACTCAGCAGGTCCTTCTCGGAAGCACCAAGATCATTCAAGATACGGAAGCGAGCACTTGATTCAGAAGCTGCACTTAAGCGCTGAATAGCCAAAATTGCAGCACAGATAACGGTCAATACAAAGCCTATATACAACACCAGATACGTTACCACGCCACGCAGCCCCTTAGCTGTCTCAAGCATATCAGTGCGCGTTAATATCTGAATGGCGTTTGTTGAATAGCCTTCTTTGTTATATATCAGCGAAGACAACGTAGCGCTATCAAGGTCTCCGATTTGTTTAATAGACTCATCATTCTTAGCAATATCGGCAGCACTTGTCGAGGCATATGCCACGTTAATAACGCTTATACGAGGAATAAAAGCATCAATCAGCTCATTGGGAACAACTAAGGTACCTGAATTGCTTGCAATCGAGAAATTCATGAGGTTGGCAGAAACATCAGAAATAGCACCCAAGCCAGAGGGCTTAAGCTTGGTCCCAGCAACCTCAATGATATAGCCATTTTTGAGAGCTGCTGCATAAATTTGATTAACATCATCCATATTAGATGTAACCAGGTACTCATCAGAAGCCAAGGTAATGGGTTCCATGTTCATCATTTCGCGCTGAGCATTGTACTCATCCAAGCTGATAGCCTGAAGCGCCTTGCTCGCTACATCTGCGTCTTTAAAGGCGGAAGGTAGCTTCATATGAGCGGCCTCAGTAAAACTACCTAAGGTAAGAGAAGCAATGCTGGGATCGTTGGTTTCCCAACCCTTGGGCATGCGCAGTAGCATAGTAGACACCTTGCCAAGCTTAGACAGATCATAGCCAGCAGCCTTAAGGCGCTCAGAAGCACCCATAAAATCTGCAGCGCCGTCTTCTTGGGCACCACCATATGCAAGGATACTTGCGCTGTAAGGAAGCGCTGCGTTTTGAGCAGCCTGCAAAGCACTAGTAATGCTCATACCAGTTGTAACTGAAGTAATAGCTAAAAACAAAATCAGAGAAACAAAGCCCATGGAGATGGAGTTGGTGTTAATTTGGCTGGATATCTCTCGTACACTAAAGCTGTGCAATCCCGAGAAATAATAGCTCTTAGAACGTCTTGCAAGCGCGGTAAGAGCTCCCGCTAAACC
The DNA here is from genome assembly GCF_000364325.1 of Atopobium minutum 10063974. Lineage (NCBI taxonomy): Bacteria > Bacillati > Actinomycetota > Coriobacteriia > Coriobacteriales > Atopobiaceae > Atopobium > Atopobium minutum. Next base: position 444,529 of record NZ_KB822533.1, on the reverse strand, counting down.
ATAGAACAAAATGAGTGTACCAATTGACACAAGCAGCGTAGTAACAAGAAAATCCACTTCAGTTCCGGAGCCACCAAGTTTAGGGAAGCCATGCGTGTTAAGACGCCAGTAGGCAACGCCCACGCACACCACGCCAACAACAAACACAAGAGTAGGAAAAAACAAGCTCTTTACGTGGGTTTTCTCGGCTTTCTTTTGGGCGCTCATAAGCTCTACCAGCTGAACTTTGCGCAGGGAACGCAAATTAAAGAACACCATGATGATAAAGATGACGGCAAAGCAGAAAAAGGTAGTTAAAAATGCCTGCGATGAGAAGAAAAATTTAAATTCTTCAACCTTAGAACCAAACAGCGCGGCAGTTACAAACAACAGCACCTGAGAGAGAAGGGCGCCTGTAGAAAAACCAATTACCAGCGCTGCAGCAGCGACAAGCAGGGTTTCCAAAGTAATGGTTCGAGCCACCATAGAACGAGGCATGCCTAACACTTGGTACAAACCCAGCTCTTTTTTGCGATGACGCATAAGGAAGTTGTTGGCATATACCATCAAGAAACCAGTGATAATCGCTAGAAAAACGGTCAATCCTACGATAAGACCATAGATTGCTTTTACCATTTCGCGCGCATCAGTCTTCAAAAAATCTGCTTGCACGGCAATCGTATTGAAAGCATAAAAGACAGCAACGCTAATGGTAAGCGTGAAGAAGTACACCAGGTAATCACGGGCAGAGCGACGTACATTACGAAATGCTAACTTAACGAGCATCTACGTCACCACCAATCGTAGCCACAACCTCAATAATACGATCGAAGAACTCACGACGGGGTTTATCGCCACGAACCAGCTCGGCAAATAGCTTGCCATCACGAATAAAAATGACGCGCTGGCACCAACTTGCCGCATACTCATCATGGGTAACCATAAGCACTGTTGCTTGTTGGGTGGTGTTGAGTTTTTCAAAGCACTCAAGTAGGATACGGGCGTTTTTAGAGTCCAGAGCACCAGTAGGCTCGTCTGCCAAAATGAGAGTGGGGTTGGTTACGATGGCGCGTGCAGCAGCAACGCGCTGACGCTGGCCGCCACTCATTTGATGAGGATATTTATCCAAAACATCCGTAACGCCAAGGATGGTAGAAACGCGAGTCACGCTATCCTGAATCTGAGCCGCAGGGACACGTCCAATAGAGAGTGGCAGGGCAATATTTTCTCGGGCAGTCAGGGTATCGAGCAGATTAGAATCCTGGAAAACAAAGCCTAGGCTTTCACGACGAAATGCTGCCAGTTTCTTTTGGGAAAGCGTTGCGGTTTCCTGTCCGCCAATGGCGACAGTACCTGCTGTTGGCATGTCAATGGTGGAAATGCAATTAAGCAGGGTGGATTTACCAGAACCGGAAGGACCCATGATGGCGACCATCTCTCCCGACTGCACCGTAAAACTAACACCTGCTAAAGCACGCGTGGAAGTGTCAGCACCGCCATAGATTTTTTCTACCTGAGAAACCACAAGCGCAGGACAGGCATTGGTGTAGCTTCTTGGGGTGTTCATCATATGCTTATTCATAGAGTGTCCTCCAAATAGATTGCGCTAGGCTGCGTGCCGGATGCCTTGTCAGACGGCTTGCTGGGACTTACGAGCCAAGCGGCTTTATTGACACTCCTATCATCGGATGTTCAAGCATCTGATGCCATCGAATTAGCTTACGCTTGGCTTTCACTTTTGTAAGTTTGGCAGGCCGATACAAACATCGGTCCACTCGCCTTGCAAGCTGGTAAGCGTTACGGTCTGACCCATTTTACAACACAACTGTGCCACTAAATACAGGCCGATACCGGTGCTACGCGCGTGTTTGCGACCATTTTGACCCGTAAACCCACGGTCAAATACTCGGCTGATATCCTCTGGCGCAATGCCGCAACCGTTGTCCCATATGTGGAGATCTATGCGCTCATAGGCGGTATTGTCGTTGCATATACGTGCCGAGAAGCGCACGGTTGGTGCACACGTGCTGTTCTGCGCACCGGCGTCTTGCGCGCTGGCATCTTGCGTGCTGGCGCCTTGCGCGCTGGCACTTTGCGTAGCGGCTTCTTGCATGTCGGCACTTTGCGATTGCTCTTTACGATAACGCACGGCATTATCAATAAGCTGCCCAATAATAAATACAAGCCACTTGGAATCACAGGCTACTTGTAAATCTTGTGCCACTACATCAGATGTGTCCACGTGCATGCCCGCTGCAATGAGGGTATGCATGCGGGATTTAATAGCCGTGTTTACCACCGTGGTAAGTGATGTCTGGCAAATGACATAGTCCTTCTCGACAGAGGTACTGCGTGCCAGATACAAAGCCTGCTCGGCAAGTTCCTCTGTACGCGACAGCTCTGCCTGCAAACCACGGGCATAAGACGTTGGTTCGTTTTGCAACATAAGCCGTGCCGCGGCAAGCGGCGTTTTAATCTCATGCACCCAGGTCTCAATATAATCACGATATTGATTCATTTGCGCTTGAGCCTCTGCAGTTTGACGCTGCGACCCCAAAACAATGGTGCGCAATGCGTTATAAGCAAGTTCTCCCTCGTAAAAGTCTGGTCTTTCCAGCAGCTCAATTGCGGCATGGGCTGCAGGAACATCTTTGGTTTGCTGCGCAATGCGTTCAAGTGAGCGCAAAAAAGAAGCAACGCGCAGATAATTGACCGCCCCAGCAATGGCAAGCATCATAAGGACCAGCAGCATGCACAACAAGCAAAAGTCGAGGCTCATGCCAGCAACATATGCTAACAGCGCCGGTATAGCAGCTGCTAGCAAGCAGCACACCAATGATGACACATGAGATTTACCGTACGAAAAAAGCATAGCGCTGCCTCTATAGTTGCTATGACTGTGTTGCTATGGAATAACCCTGGCCGCGGTGAGTAACAATCAGCCCTCCCGCATCGACCTTATCCAGGGTGCGACGCAGGCGATTCATGTTAACCGTAAGGGTATTGTCGTCCACAAACTCATCGGAGTTCCAAAGCACTTCCATAATGGTCTCGCGCGACACAATAGCGCCCTTACCCTGCAGCAACGTCTCTAAGATACGTAGCTCATTTTTGGTCAGCTCCACGCTTTTCTCGCCCATGGACACAAATGAGCGGGAAAGATCCAAGGTTATGCCCCCAAAACTGAGCGTCCGAGAGTTCGCGTTTGCAGACTGTGTTCGACGCATGATGGCATCTATATGGGCCAACAATATTTGCCCATTATAGGGCTTGGCGAGAAACCCGTCTGCCCCCAAGCTCATGCTCATAAGCTCATCCAGCTCCGAGGCCCTGCTGGTCAATACCATAGCAGGTACCGTAGACTTTTGACGCAGCTCCCGCAGCACATACTGCCCGTCCGTACCTGGAAGCCCCAGATCGAGCAAAACAATATCTGGTGAGGCAACAGAAACGTCTGCCACGATGGTTTCAAAACTGTTTGGGAGCACAACACGGTGACCGGCATTTTTAAGCAGTACACAAAGCTGCTCACGAACGGATGCATCGTCCTCAACAACAAAAATACAAGCCATATACTACCTATGAGCCTTAAGCGTCGCAAAGATACGGGTATTGTGACGTTTTACCAATGAAATAAACGAGCCTTCGATATAGGCCTGAACTGCATTTTTTTGCATAATGGGCTTTATAAGCGTACGCATAACCCGTGAGTGAGGCTGAGCAACACGTGCTGCTTCTTGCGCCTGCGGCGTACTGATCATCTGCCGGATGGCTTCCACTTTTTGAGTGCGCGTTAGGTGTGCCGCGGGATTGCACACGTTTTCTATGCAGCCAATAAGACGTTCAACGTAGCGGCGCATAACCATTTCTTTGCTCGCGGCATCTTCTGATAGACCCCAATGCTCAAGCAAATCCAGCATCCAGCCATGCTCTTCTTCGCGTTTCTCGTACATCTGGGGGCGCCACCGTGCTGTTTCTGACTCCGTGCGCGAGCGAATAAAGTGATAGTAGGCTTTTTCCGTTACGACCACCTTATCTATATCACGGATATAGTCCAGCACGTAGGGAAAATCATCCCAAAACGTAGGCCTAAAGCGCAGGTTCATCTCTTCAATGCGTGCGCGCAAAAACAGCTTATTCCACGGCGTATAGAGTAGGTTCTCATCGAATAGCTTATAGGCCTGGGCCCTAAAATCTTCCTGTGTTGTATACACACAAGACGGCTGAGACTTAAGCTCACTGAGGTGCTCGTTACTATTTTTGGCATAAAAGGTATCAATATAAAACCCAGCTACAACCAGCTGTGCACTCTGCTCATCTGCTAAGGCCACCATCTCTTCGAGCATGGACGGTTCTGCCCAGTCATCCGCATCCATAAAGTACACGTACTGACCACGCGCATGATCCAGCGCCAAATTGCGCGCCGCCGGAGCTCCGCCATTAGGAGTGTGAAAGACATCAATACGAACGTCCTTCTCGGCCATACGGTCACAAATATCCCCAGAGCGATCCTGTGAGCCATCATCAATCACCAATAGCTCAAAATCGCTCATAGTCTGGGCTTGCAAGCTCTCTATTGCACGACCAACATACGCCGCAACGTTATACACGGGCATAATTACCGAGACTTTTGGATTATTGCGAGCCATAAAACCCCCGGCTTCTGTCACGTTTTTACAACCAATCTGCCACATCATTATGACAATAGTTTACCTGTAGCTTGATGCATCACGAGAACCCAACAGTTGAGGAACGAGAAAAGCATGAGTTGGTTGGTTTGCTGAATGGCCGGCTGATTGCTTGGCGCCCTGCCATTCAGCTATCCTACTGGCTTGCCACCCTACTACTTTTCCACCAAGGTGCCGATGGTTAATCCCAACTGCTCAGGATCAACTACCGTTTGGGTTGCACCATCCGTCCCAGCAACACTGGTGCAGGGAGCATCTACTATGGCCAGATTTTTTCTCCCAATGCCATGGGCAGTCTCTGCAAGATTAAGCAAGTCGGGCGCCGACATATCTGTATGGAGCAAACCGAGCAAATCCTTTGCTTGTCTCGCAAGCTGCGTAGCGCCAACACTGGAAAGCCCTAGCACTTTTTCCCAGCCCTGCGAGTCCACCACCATAACGTGCGAGATCTGTACCCCTGTTGCCCCAGAAACCACACCTATGCTGCCCCGAGACTGCTGCTTGCTAAACACCTCAGCCAGTGTTGTTTGCGCACCATCCAAGCTGACCACCATGTCTGTGGGCAAGCTCACTATATAGCCTTTACCTGCACTTTGATCAAGACTCAGCAGCTTAACAGAGCTCAGAGTCGATTCGTCATTATCAGCATGAATAAACACCAGCACCGTGGTAACGGCATGATCTGAAAGCTGCGTGTTGCCGGTAGCAATATTTTTGCCGCCATCTTTTTTGATGGATCCCGATAAGTCCGTATCGCCCAAATTTGAATTTTTCTGTGCAAGATTCCACAGAGCAAAGATACCAATACCAAGCACAAGCGCTAAAGCGGCCAGTATGACCAGCGCATTGCGTGTTTTATGCGCGCCCGGTGCCGAAACATCACTTCGTTCATACCGCTTACGCTGTTTCATGCCCAACCTTTCCTCAGTCTTTCTCTTATAGCCAGGGCTCAAATGAATCCGTAGGATAGTGGACTGCGGTAAATACCAGGCCCTTTGCTGGAGCACACTGACCTGCCGCACGCCTATCGCACTGTGCCAACACCTCGCGGATCCAGCGTTCCTCTTTACGACCGCAGCCTACCTCAACCAGACTGCCCACAATCGTACGCACCATGGAGTGCAAAAAAGCATTGCCCGTAATATCCACCGCAATGAGCTGCTCGCCCGCCTCCTCAATGCGAGACACGCCTACCGACAAAACCCGGCGCTGTGTTGGCTTGTCTACCGCAGAGGCCGCCTTACAAAAACTCTTAAAATCGTGCTCCCCTACCAGCGCTTGAGCCGCCCGATTCATGGCCTTAACGTCTGGCTGAGTGCGCAGCCACCACGCATGATCCCATGCCATAACCGGCCTTGTCCAGCCGTCTGCAATACGATAGCGATAGCTGCGAGCTTCTGCGTCAAAGCGTGCCGAGAAACCCGCACGTGCCTTATATACTTCGGATACGGAGATGTCATCTCCCACCAGGGCATTAAGCGCCCGCTTGATAACCGGGCCACTGAGGCTCAACTCATGCTCATACACGGGCAAACTCACATGCTGCGCTAACGCATGCACACCCGCATCCGTGCGCCCTGCACAGGTAATCTCTACGGGTCTATGCAGGTACACAGACAGTGCACGACTCAGCTCTCCAGCTACGGTGCGCACATCACCCGGCTGGGCTGCAAAACCAGAAAAGCCCGCACCACGATACCCCAGTTTGAGTACCATAGTTGCCTCATGTTCTTGCACTGCTTGCATTACCCGTCCTCTGTTGTACGTTTGTTACATCATACAGGCAAGTACGCTTGTCAATGTAACCACCACAAACAGCGCAACATCGCGACCATCCAATGGCTTTGGTTCATGCCTTCTTACCGCACTGGCATAACAGCGATCCTGCATGGAAATGGCAAGCTCATCCGCCTTATAAAACAAGCCAACCACCACGGGCACCAATACAGAAAGCCATTTTTCCAGCCGCTGCGCAATGCTGCCTGTATTAAACCGGACACCGCGCACTTTTTGCGCCAGCATGATCCGATGATATTCTTCGGCACACAGCGGCATAAAGCGCAGTGCAAGCGATAAAACCATGGTGATGTCGCCCACAGGTAGCCCGAAGCGCGCGAGGGGCTGGATAGCTCTTCCACACGCTTCTGCTAGCTGTAAAGCAGTAGTTGTTGTGGCTATAACCAAGAAAAACCCAAGTAAGATATACACTCGCGCCAACGCTTGAGCACTGCGTGCAAGCCCCGCTGTTGCCAGGCCAACTGGCCCCACCAGCACAAGCGTACCCGTTCCATCCAAAACAAGCCCATTTACCAGCAAGCTTACTGCAGTGATAAGGGCCAGGGGTTGAGCTGCCTGCCGCAAGCTACTAAGACTGGCATGTGAAACCACGAGCGCACCAAGCAACAATCCCGCAAGACACGCCAATCCTGCTCCCGAGTGAACCATCAGGCTTGCCACGAGCAGCACGATCAGGGACAGGACCTTTATGCGGGCATCAAGGGCATGGAGCCAGCTTTGTTGAGGGCTGTAGGAGCCAAATGGTATCGTCGGTTTCATGAGCGCCTGCCCAAACAGGATTGCGCTTCTCGGTCTTCTAAAATCCCCGCCTCTGCCAGTGCTGTCCTTGCCTTGTGTGAGGCGCCCGACCACGCAATACGTCCCTTATTCAGCAGTGTTATAGCATTAGCCTGATCCAGCCATTCTTCAAGGTCATGCGTTATCACAAGAACGGTACGGCCTGCTTGGCACAGCGAGGCCACTAGGGCATGAAACTCTGCTCGCCCTTGCGCATCAAGGCCAGCTGTAGGCTCATCAAAGATGCATACCTTCGTCTGCAGTGCAATAATGCCCGCAAGCGCCACACGCCGAGCCTGCCCACCCGATAAACTAAGCGGATTGTGCTCATGCCATTGTGGTTCTATACCCAATAGCTGCAGCGCCTCAACAGCACGATCACGCGCTTGTTCCTCTGACGCACCGTGCTGCAGCGGTCCAAACATAACGTCTTCCAGCACGGTATCGCAAAACAACTGATCTGCCGTACGCTGAAACGCTAAGCCTACATCTCCAGGGCGTACCTTGGCTTCCTCACAGACAACCCACCCAGCATGAGGGCTAATCAGACCCGATAGCACTCGCGCAAGGGTAGACTTACCTGCACCTGATTTACCAGCAATAATGTGCAGCTCTCCCCTGCCTGCCTCAAGCGAAACATCATGCAAGATGGCATCGATACACAGCTGTGATGCCTGAAGCACCTGCCTCTGAGAGGCTCCTTGCCCCTCTCGTGCGCCTTGTGCGCTTTGCTTGCCTTGTCTGCCTTGCTCGCTTGGCTTATCGCTAGCCGCATGCTGAGCCTTAGGGGTGCCAACAAAGAACCGAGAGCCGCAGCCAGCCCAGGCAGGTGTACCCACCAAGCATGAGCGCTCTAACAACTTTGGTGAGCTCAAAAACTCTTCTGTTGCTCCTTGCCAACTTATGCAGCCGTGCTCCAACAGGACAATCTTATCGGCATGTTTTACGTCCTGTGCATAATGGGTTACCTCAGCCACAGCCATGCCGTCATGTGCCAGACCATCAACGATCTGACGTATACGCTGCCGAGAACCCCAGTCAAGATATGAGGTAATTTCATCGAGCAGGATATAGTCTGGCCTCATAGCTAAAACGCCAGCAAGCGCAAGCCGCTGCTGCTCACCGCCAGAAAGACTATGCGTGCTTCTTTGTTCAAAGCCGGATAGGCCAACGAGCTCCAATGCCTCTTTACAACGCGCGTCTCTTTCGGACGCGGACAACCCGAGGTTTTGGGGGCCAAAAGCAACTTCATCGTACACCAGAGAAGCCACAATCTGCACGGTAGGATCTTGCTTTACCATGCCAACGCGCCTGTGGACTTCTTCCGCAGATAGAGCTTCAAGCTCCTGCCCATCAAGCACGACACTGCCAGAACTTGACAGCAACGTTTTATTAGCCAAGCGCAGCAGCGTAGATTTGCCAGAGCCATTTGCTCCAACAATGCATACGTGTTCCCCCGGCGCTACCGATAGTGAGCGGGCACGTAAAGCAGCAGAGCTCGTATCACTACGAGGATATGCATAGTTCACTGATTTAAACTCGATCACGTGCCCTCCTCTCCTTACATAAGAAAAGAGGCCCACCTGAGTGGACCTCTTATCAATGCATTAGCTATAAGCTACTCAGCGTCAGCAGCCTCAGTAGCCTCTGTCTCAGAAGCCTCTACCTCGGTGGTCTCAGTCTCAGAAGTTTCTGCCTCAACAGCCTCATCCTTGGTGGCGTCTGCCTCAGGCTCTGCTGCAGGCTCCTCTACCTTTTTCACAGGCTGAGCAATCTTCTTTACGCTTGCTGCAGGCTTTGCAGCCTTCTTGGAAGCTACAGGCTCGTTCACAAGCTCAATGATAACAACCTCAGCGTTGTCACCCTTGCGAGCGCCCAGCTTCATAATGCGGGTGTAACCACCATTGCGGTCTGCCCACAAGCCCTGAGCTGCCTTATCAAAGACCTCAGAAACCAGAGCTGCATCACCAATTTTAGCAATGGCATTACGGCGAGCAGCAAGGTCGCCTCTCTTAGCCCAGGTAATTACGCGATCAACATCAGGGCGAATAGCCTTGGCGCGCTCCTGTGTAGTCTTAATGCGGTCATTAGCCAGCAAAGCGCAAACCAGGCTCTTCTTAATGGCCTTGGTGTGGCTTGCGTTGGTACCAAGCTTCATGCCGCGCTTTTTGTTGTGCCTCATTCTTACTACTCCTCTAAGCGTGTAAGTGGCGGGGTTTAAGCTTTAAGGCCAAGACCCATCGATTCGAGCTTATCCTTAACCTCTTCGATGGACTTGACGCCGAAGTTACGGATGTTGAGAAGATCGTTCTCGGAGAACTCAACAAGCTGACGTACAGAATGAATTGCTGCACGCTTGAGGCAGTTATAAGAACGTACGGAAAGATCCAAGTCCTCAATCTGCTTATCAAGATCGCTGTTGTCGTCCGTCTCTTCGGCTGCAAAGATGGACTGCTCTTCGGGCTCCTCGGTCTGCTCAGCAAGAGCCATAAAGGCGCTCATATGCTGATTGATAATGTTAGAGGCCTCAACAACAGCATCGCGAGGTGCGATGGAGCCATCGGTCTCTACCTCGAGGATAAGACGATCGTAGTCCGTGTGCTGGCCAACGCGGCAAGGCTCTACAGCCTTAGCGCAGCGACGCACAGGAGAGAAACGAGAATCAATGTGAATGATGCCGATAGGATCGGAATCACGCTTGTTGTCCTCGCCACTCACGTAACCACGGCCAGTGCCAATGCGCAAAGACATTGACAGGTGAGCACCCTCGCCAAGGTGGCAAATCACGTGCTCAGGGTTGATAAGATTAAACTCTGCTGGTACAGAGAAATCGCCACCGGTAACTGTTGCAGGACCATCAATGTTAATGGATGCCTCAGCCTCATCGCCTGTTCCCATTGCCTGGAAGACAAGCTCTTTTACGTTCAAAACGATATCGGTAACGTCTTCATAGGCGCCCTCTACCGAAGTGAACTCATGCTGAACGCCATCAATCCTGATTGCCTCAACAGCCGCACCTTCCAGTGAGGAAAGAAGAACGCGACGCAGGGAGTTACCCAAGGTGTCACCATAACCACGCTCCAAAGGCTCAACAATGACGCGTGAAATGGTGTCGCTAATCTCCTCAACAGAGACGGTAGGGCGGATGAATTCGGACATGTATACCTCCAACCAGAGCTGGACTACTTGGAGTAGAGCTCGACGATGAGCTGAGCGTCGATGTCGAGATCAATCTGATCACGAGTGGGAAGCTGCAGTACATTGCCCTGGAGCTTCTCAATATCAACCTCAAGCCAGGCGGGTACAGCCATGTGCTCGGTGGAAATCAAAGCCTCCTTGATAGGAAGCAAATCCTTGGCCTTAGCAGCTACGGCAACAACGTCGCCAGCCTTTACGCGATAGGAAGGAATGTCAACACGATGACCGTTTACGGTAATGTGACCGTGACGTACCGTCTGACGCGCCTCCTTACGAGTGCGTGCAAAACCAAGACGGAAGACAACATTATCAAGACGACTCTCAAGAATCGTCATCAGGTTGTCACCAGTAATGCCCTCGATCTTAATAGCCTTGGCATAGTAGCCACGGAATTGCTTCTCGAGAACACCGTAAATGAATTTAGCCTTTTGCTTCTCGCGCAGCTGACGGCCGTACTCGGACTCGTTGCGGCGCGTACGCTTAGGCGTACGATTGGACTTCTTATTGATGCCCATAACGATGGGATCAATATCAAGAGACCTGCACCTCTTCAGAACAGGCGTCCTATCCACTGCCATGTTAGTGATCCTTCCTTACTACACGCGACGACGCTTGCACGGACGGCAACCGTTGTGCGGAATGGGGGTCTTGTCCTGAATGCTCGAAACCTCAAGGCCAGCAGCCTGGAGGGAACGAATGGCGGTCTCACGACCAGAGCCGGGGCCCTTTACGAACACGGAAACCTTGTGCAGGCCGTGCTCCATAGCTGCCTTGGCACATGCCTCTGCTGCCATCTGTGCAGCAAAAGGAGTGGACTTACGAGAGCCCTTAAAGCCAACGGTACCAGCGGACTGCCATGCGATTACGTTACCCTGAGGGTCAGTAATCGAAATAATTGTGTTGTTAAAAGTGCTCTTGATGTGAGCCTGTCCAACAGCAATGTTCTTACGCTCAGAGCGCTTTACGCGGGTGCGAGCGTTCTTCTTTTGTGTAGCCATTGTCTAGTCTCCCTACTTCTTCTTGCCGCCGACCTGACGACGCTTACCCTTACGGGTACGAGCGTTCGTGTGGGTGCGCTGACCATGGACAGGAAGACCCTTACGATGACGAAGGCCACGGTAGCAGCCAATCTCCATCAAGCGGGCTACGTTCTGACGAACCTCACGACGAAGGTCACCCTCGACGGTGTAGTTAGCGTCGATGGCGTCACGAAGCCTTGTTACTTCGTCCTCAGTAAGATCTCGTACATGAGTATCTGGATTTACTCCAGCAGCTTCACAAACTTTAGAAGCGCTGGTGCGGCCAATGCCGTAGATATAAGTTAGACCGATCTCGACACGCTTTTCGCGTGGGAGGTCAACACCGTTAATACGGGCCAACTTCGTGCTCCTCTCTTAGCCCTGGCGCTGCTTATGGCGCGGGTTCTCGCAAATCACGTATACCTTACCGTGACGGCGAATGACTTTGCACTTATCGCACATCTTTTTAACGGAAGGACGTACCTTCATTTTAGTTCCTCTCGATAGTTCTATTACGAACCCTCGTGCTATGGTGGCTGATCAGGTGGAGCTGATCATGCGCTATCTACTCGCCCAGCCGCAGGCGTGAATAACCGTTTGTGTCCACAGGGGACAAGACGCTTACCTACTTGTAACGGTATGTAATGCGTCCACGAGTCAAATCGTAGGGAGAAATCTCCACTACAACCTTGTCACCAGGAAGAATGCGAATGTAGTTCATTCGGATCTTACCCGAGATGGTGCACAGGATGGTGCTTCCATTTTCGAGCTCAACCTTGAACATCGCATTGGGCAGTGGCTCAAGTACTTTCCCCTCAAGCTCGATTGCGTCCTGTTTGCTCACTGGTGTATACCTCTCCTCGCACAATATCGGCGATTAGACATCATACCTAAACTGCAGGCATTTTGACCAATCGTCACTAATTGAACACAGATTTTAAAGTTGCCCACCATAGAGGGAGCACCAAGCGCCCTTATCGTCGGCAGAAACTACTACGGGACCGTCTTCGGTAATTGCCACGGTATTCTCGTAATGTGCAGCCAAAGAACGATCAACCGTAGAGACGGTCCAACCGTTAGGGGCTACCTCAACAACGGGGCTTCCGTAGGTAATCATGGGCTCGATGGCAATTACCATGCCAACCTGCAGGCGAACGCCACGACCGCGCTTGCCGTAGTTGGGAACATTTGGCTCCTCGTGCATATCACGACCAACGCCATGACCCACATACTCACGCAACACGCCAAAGCCGTTCTTCTCGGCAAGCTCTTGGCAAGCGTTACCGATATCTCCCAGGTGATTGCCAGGGAGTGCCTGCGCAATTGCTGCCTTAAGGCAATCGCGAGTTACCTCACACAAGGCCTTTGCTTCACGAGAAGGCTCGCCAACAAAGAAAGTCCAGGCATTATCGCCCGCCCAACCGTTGACCGTTGCTCCCGTATCAATAGAAATGATGTCACCTTCCGAAAGGCGAACGTCAGCAGAAGGAATGCCATGGACTACTTGCTCATTGATGCTTGCGCAAATAGAGCCTGGAAAGCCGCCGTATCCCTTAAAGGTTGGGGTGCCGCCGTGCATGCGAATGATGCTTTCCGCAATTTGATCAAGCTCAAGCGTGCTCACGCCCGGCTTGATTGCAGCGCCAACGCGGCGGAGCGCCATCTTAGACAGCGCTCCAGAGACTTTCATTTCTTCGATCTGCTGCAGTGTTTTGATAATAATCATAAACCGAGCTGATCCTTTACATCCGAGTAAACAACATCGACAGGACGATCGCCGTCAACCTTATTGAGTAAACCGCGCTCTTGATAGTACGCTATGAGTGGCAAGGTCTGCTCCTCATAGACAGCAAGACGCTGCCTAATGGTCTGGGGCTTATCGTCATCACGCTGATACATTTCTCCGTCGCAGCGAGGACAGGCATGATCTGCAGCGGTACCGGTATATCCGCATACTTTACAGGTGCGACGCCCGCTCAAGCGCTCGACAATAACATCGGCAGCTACATCTACCAACAAGGCAGCGTCAATAGCCTTGTCCATAGCTTCCAATGCAGCGTCAAGAGCAAGTGCCTGAGCAGTATTGCGAGGGAAACCGTCCAGGATAAAGCCTTTTTGTGCATCTTGTGCACTAAGGCGCTCTTTGACCAAGTCAATAATAAGCTCATCGGGTACCAAGGTACCTGCGTCCATAAATGACTTAGCTTTTACACCCAAGGGGCTTTGAGCTTTAACGGCGGCACGAAGCATGTCACCCGTGGAGATGTGTGCTACTCCAAACTCAGCCACCAGCTTTTGTGCCTGGGTTCCCTTTCCTGCGCCAGGAGCGCCGAGCAATACGATGTTCATCTGCGTCACCCTTCTTTACTTAAAGAAGCCTTCGTAGTTGTGCATCTTTAACTGTGCCTCAAGCTGAGAGATGGTGTCCATTGCAACACCAACCATAATCAGGATTGAGGTACCACCAAACGTCCTAATAAGCGCATTGGACGTAAAGGTAAATGCAATAGAAGGAACGACTGCGATAAGTGCCATAAAGATAGCACCAGGCAGCGTAATGTGATCAAGTGTGCTCTTGATATACGCAGCGGTTGCGGCACCGGGGCGTACGCCAGGAATAAAGCCACCCTGCTTCTTAAGATTGTCTGCTGTCTCCTCTGGATTAAATACCATGGAAGTATAGAAGTACGCAAAGAAGACGATCAGCAAAACAGAAAGAGTCCAGTTTATCCAGCCTGCGGATACCGCATTAGCCATGTTTTTAATCCAAGCTACACCTGGGAAGAACACAGCAATCTGTGCAGGGAAGTACAGAATTGCAGAAGCAAAGATGATGGGTACAACGCCTGCCGTATTTACCTTAATGGGCAAATAGGTAGACTGACCACCCATAATCCTGCGACCCACAACGCGCTTTGCATACTGGATGGGAATACGACGCTGTCCACGCTCGATATATACAATGAACGGAATAACGATCGCAATGACCAATACCGTAAGCGCTGCATACAAAAGGCCTTTATCGGACGCACGAACGGTACCCTGAATTGCTGAAGGCAGGCCACTCATAATGTTGGTAAAGATGATCAAAGACATACCATTACCAATGCCGCGCTGAGTGATAACCTCACCAAGCCACATGATCATAATGGCACCGGTAACCATGGTTACCACAACCACAATGTCCATGATAAGCTCGGGCGCGCCACTGTTTGCAAAGTTGATACCAAAAGCGGGACTCTTGAACAAGAACAGGTAGCCAACAGCACTGATAAACGCAAGTACAATCGTAATATAGCGGTTATACTGTGTGATCTTGCGCTGGCCGGACTCGCCCTCTTTAGCAAGTTCGCTCAAGGAAGGAACAACGGTCTGCATCATCTGCATGATAATTTCTGCAGTGATGTAGGGCATGATGCCTAAGCTAAACAGCGAAACACGAGAGAGTGCGCCGCCTGAAAACAGGTCGAGCACCGAAATAAAGCTTGCATTAGAAGCCGCATTCTTATACGCAGCAAGCATGCCTGCAAGGGGAATGCCCGGTACAGGAATGTGCGAGCCAATCCTGTACAGGAACAAAATACCCAACGTAAGCAAAATCTTGCCACGGAGCTCTTTGATGTGAAATGCGTTGGCGATTCCCTTTAGCACGGGAGATCAACCTTTCCTCCAGCCGCTTCAATCTTAGCTTGAGCAGAAGCGGAAACCTTATCCACCTTGACGGTAAGCTTCTTAGTAATCTCGCCGTCACCGAGGACCTTAACGGGAACAAGCTCAGACTTGATTACGCCCTTCTCTACCAAGGCGGCACCGTCAACCGTGTCACCATCGGAGAAAAGACCATCGAGACGAGATACGTTTACAGCAGCGTACTCGACACGATTGATGTTGCGGAAACCAGGAAGCTTAGGAAGGCGCATAGCCAAAGGCTGCTGACCACCCTCAAAGCCTGAACCCTTACCGCCACCAGCGCGGGAAAGCTGACCGTTTTGACCGCGGCCAGCGGTGGTGCCATAACCAGAGGAGTTACCGCGACCCACACGCTTGCGGGCCTTCTTTGCACCCTCTGCAGGACGAAGATCGTTGAGTTGCATAGTGGCTAACTCCTAGTTCTCTTCTACAGTCACGAGGTGCTTGACCTTAAAGATCATGCCTCGGACACTGGGGTTATCGGGAAGTACGGCTACGTCGTTAATCTTACGAAGGCCCATTGCACGGCATGTTGCCGTCTGGTCCTTCTTTACAGAAGCTACGGCGCTACGAACGAGCGTAACCTTAAGAGTCTTGTCTGCCATTATTAGTTCTCCTTACCGACGAACATCTCGCCGACGGTCAGGCCACGACGCTCAGCGGTCTGCTCGGGGCTCTCAAGCTCCTTGAGACCCTCTGCGGCTGCTTTAATCATGTTAAGTGCGTTATTAGTGCCAAGAGAGTTTGCAAGTACGTTGGTGATACCAGCAAGCTCAAAGAGAGGACGTACAGGACCGCCGGCAATAACGCCGGTACCCTCTACTGCAGGCTGAATAAGAACGCGGCCTGCGCCATAGTGGCCCTCTACTGCATGAGGTACGGAACCAGACTCGGTAATGGGTACCTTAAACATGTTCTTCTTAGCATCGTCAACTGCCTTCTGAATTGCCAGAGGCACCTCAGCGGAACGACCTGAACCAAGACCTACGTTGCCCTTGCCATCGCCTACGACTACGAGTGCGACTAAAGACATACGACGGCCGCCCTTAACGGTCTTGGAAACGCGGCGGATGAATACTACGCGCTCCTGAAGATCAGTCTCTTGCTGGCGCTTACGATCACGTGCCATCTAAATTCCTCCTAGAACTTCAGGCCCGCGTTGCGGGCGCCATCTGCGAGTGCCTTGACACGACCATGGTAGACACGGCCACCACGATCAAACGTAACCTCAGTTACGCCCTTCTCGACAGCGCGCTTTGCAACGAGCTCGCCTACAAATGTGGCAGCATCAATGTTAGAAGCTACCTTGCCGGTTGCCTTGAACTCAGGGTCGAGCGTGGAGGCAGCACAGATGGTGTTGGCAGCGACATCGTCGATTACCTGTGCATAAATGTTGGCATTGGTGCGGTGTACGCTCAAGCGAGGACGCTCGGGAGTACCCGAAATCTTGGCACGAACACGGCGCTGACGGCGCTTAAGTCCGAGCTGCTTTGCCTTAAACTTGTTCATTAACACTCCTTTTTATGCCGGCACCTAACGGGGTGACGGTCTTTTTTATTCGCAAGGCGAGGTTACTTAGCAGCCTTACCCAGCTTACGACGGATGTGCTCACCAACATAGTGGATACCCTTGCCCTTGTAAGGCTCTGGAGCGCGCTTGGCACGAATCTCAGCTGCAACTTGGCCAACCTGCTCCTTAGAGATGCCCTTTACGTTAATGTGAGTGTTATCGGGTACCTCAAAGCTAATGCCTTCAGGTGCAGGATACGGTACGGGATGAGAATAGCCCAAGGAAAGCTCAAGGTCCTTGCCCTTCAGAGCGGCACGGTAACCAACACCGGTAAGCTCAAGCTGCTTCTCAAAACCAGCGGAAACGCCAATAACCATGTTGTTGATAAGCGTACGTACAAGACCCTGCTGTGCGTTGGACTCGGTGG
The DNA here is from genome assembly GCF_000364325.1 of Atopobium minutum 10063974. Taxonomy (NCBI): domain Bacteria; kingdom Bacillati; phylum Actinomycetota; class Coriobacteriia; order Coriobacteriales; family Atopobiaceae; genus Atopobium; species Atopobium minutum. The sequence goes on along the minus strand of NZ_KB822533.1, from coordinate 427,445 downwards.
AATCATCTACGCGTGAAACCAAAATCTCTTCGCCCTCCTGAGCAATGTTAACTAGCTCAGAGAAGGTACGTGTAAGCTCGCCCTTGGAGCCCTTTACGCTTACCTTTGAACCATCTACTGTCACGGTGACTCCAGAAGGAATCTGGACAGGCTTTTTACCGATACGAGACACGGTGTCTCCTTTCCTAATTCCTTAGAGTCTTACCAGATATAAGCGATGACCTCGCCGCCAACGCCCTTCTTGCGTGCGTCACGGTCACACATCATGCCCTTAGAGGTAGAGATAACTGCGGTACCAAGACCACCCAATACACGGGGCAGATCCTGCGCTGCAGAGTAAATGCGCAGACCAGGCTTTGAGATACGACGGATGCCCTTGATGGTCTTAGCGCGACGCTGACCATACTTCAAGGTAATGGTCAAGGTCTTCTGGGGCTTGGTGTCCTCTACGACATAGCCCTCTACGTAGCCCTCTTCGCTAATAACACGAGCAATCTCAACGAGAACCTTGGTGGAAGGCATGGATACGCTTGCCTTACCAGCAGAGTTCGCATTGCGGATGCGCGTAAGCATATCAGCAATAGGATCGGTAACGTTCATGTAGTTTTCTCCTTTGTTAGAGATGAATTTCCATGTTTGGTTCGCTTAAACCCGTGGTAAAAGCGCCTTTACATGGCTGCTTCCTTAAGCAAGCAGCTGCTTACCAGCTGGCCTTTTTTACGCCAGGAAGCTCGCCCTTGCTTGCAAGCTCACGGAAGCACACACGGCACAGACCAAACTTGCGATACACGGAGTGGGGACGACCACAACGCTGGCAACGGTTCTGGGTGCGCGTAGAGTACTTCGGCTCACGCAAAGCCTTGACGATCATCGATGTCTTAGCCACAAATCCTCCTTCATAAAGCCGTCTTGGTGGATACCAAGGCGCGACTTACCAAAATAATAAATGCCTTAGTCCTTCTTAAAGGGGAAGTTAAAGGCGGCGAGAAGAGCCTTGCCCTCTTCGTTTGTATGAGCAGTGGTAACGATAGTGATATCCATGCCACGCGTGTGATCCATCTTATCAAAATCAATCTCAGGGAAGATAAGCTGCTCGGTTACGCCCATGGAAAAATTACCACGGCCGTCAAAGCTCTTATCGGAAATACCGCGGAAGTCGCGGATACGAGGAATTGCAACAGAGATCAAACGATCGAGGAACTCCCACATGCGGTCACCGCGAAGCGTGACCTTAGCGCCAATGGGCATACCGGCGCGCAGGTGGAAGGTTGCAATAGACTTACGAGCGCGGGTAACGATGGGCTGCTGACCAGTAATAACACGAAGGTCTGCTACAGCACCGTCAATTGCCTTAGCGTCGGTTGCAGCTTCACCCACACCCATGTTAACCACGATCTTCTCAAACTTAGGGATCATGTTTACGTTGGTGTAACCAAACTGCTTTTGGAGCTCGTCACGAACGGTGGCGAAGTACTGCTCCTTAAGGCGAGGGACTACTTTGTCCTTCTGATCTGCCATGTTGTCTCCTTAACTCATGGTGGCTTATGCGCGGGGACCACCTCGCACCCCTTTGTTTGGCATGCAAAGGGCCATAGCACGCCCACTTTGCATAGACATGCACCGATACAGTCTAGTGATTTGAATCGCACAATGCCACTATTTCGTGGATTATCTCGATATTTTCACACCTTGTCTGCACAGGCATGGCTACCGTGACTTGATGAGGGTGCCTGATATACCAAAAGACCCCATCCAGATGGATGAGGTCTTGTAAGTTATCAAAAAAATCAAGCGTGTGCTTAGATTTCCTCACCGGAACGCTTTGCATAGCGAACCTTAGTGCCATCCTCGGATACACGCACACCTACACGGGTAGGCTTGCCATCCTTGGGATCAATGAGGGCAACATTGGAAGCATCGATAGGAGCCTCCATGGATACGATGCCGCCCTGCTGGTTTGTTTGGTTGGGACGCATAGCCTTCTTGATGATGGCAACGCCCTCTACAACAACCTTGTTCTCAGAGGGAAGCGCACGCAAAACCTTGCCCTGCTTGCCCTTATCCTTACCGGAGAGAACTACTACGAGGTCGTCCTTCTTAATTTTCATGTTCGCTCCCTTGCCTACAGCGTCTCAGGTGCGAGAGAGACGATCTTCATGTACTTGCGGTCACGCAGCTCACGAGCCACTGGCCCGAAGATACGGGTACCGATAGGATTGCCATCCTTGTTGATTACAACGCATGCGTTCTGATCAAAACGGATGTAGCTACCGTCCTTACGACGGGTCTCCTTAACGGTACGAACGATAACGCAACGTACGATATCGCCCTTCTTTACATTGCCACCAGGGGTGGCCTCCTGAACAGCACCAATGACGACGTCGCCAATGCCGGCGTAACGACGCTTGGAACCACCCAGAATCTTGATGCACTTCACGCGTCGCGCGCCGGAGTTATCGGCAACTGCGAGCATGGTCTCCATTTGAATCATCAGATCCTCCGAACATATCCTGCCAGAGGTGTGCCCATCGAGCGGCACACATGGCATGGAGTGGAATACTTAAAGATCGTGCTTACTTGGCCTTCTCAACGACCTCAACGACACGCCACCTCTTGGTCTTAGACAGAGGACGAGTCTCCATAACGCGAACGGTGTCGCCCAAACCAGCAACGCCCTTCTCATCATGGCAGTGAAGCTTCTTGGTGATGGTCATCATCTTGCCGTACTTGGGATGACGCTTGCGATCCACAATCTGGATGGTCACGGTCTTCTCGCCAGAGATAGACGTAACGACGCCAGTGCGGAGCTTGCGCGAATTCCTGGATTCGATATCGCTCATATTTTATCTCCTGCGATCTACTTAGACTGTGCTGCAATTTGACGAGCACGCATCTCTGTTTGGACGCGCGCAATGTCACGCTTAACGAGGGTTACACGCGCCGTGTTATCCAACTGGCTGGTAGCCATCTGGAAGCGGAGGTTAAACAGCTCAGCACGGCCGTCCTCAAGCTTTTGAGCAAGCTCTTCATCAGAGAGCTCGCGGAGTTCAGTCGATTTCATGATTACTTATCCTCCCCGTCCTGATCGGCGCGGGTAACAATCTTGGTCTTAATAGGAAGTTTGTGCTGCGCAAGACGCAAAGCCTCACGAGCAACGTCGTCAGCAACGCCAGTGATCTCAAACATGATACGACCAGGCTTTACTACGGCTACCCACTCTTCGGGATTACCCTTACCCTTACCCATGCGGGTCTCGGCAGGCTTCTTAGAGATTGGCTTGTCGGGGAAGATGGTGATCCAGACCTTACCACCACGGCGCATGCGACGGGTGATAGCAATACGAGCAGCCTCGATCTGACGGTTGGTGATCCAGTGGGCTTCCTCAGCACGGATACCATAGGTACCAAAGTTGAGCTTGGTGCCGCCCTTGGCAACACCCTTCATGGAGCCACGCTGAACCTTGCGGTGCAGTACGCGCTTAGGAGCTAGCATTATTTGCTCCTCCTTTCGCCACGACGGCGAGGACGGCTGGTGCCTTCAAGTGCAGGATTAGGTGCAGGCTGACCAGGAAGCTTCTCGCCAAGATAAATCCAAACCTTTACACCACAAGCACCCATGGTGGTGCGAGCAGTGCTGGTGCCGTAGTCGATCTTTGCGCGCAGGGTGTGCAGAGGTACGCGACCCTCGCGGTACCACTCACGACGACCCATCTCGGCGCCACCAAGACGACCAGAGCACTGAATACGAATGCCCTTTGCGCCGGCCTTGCGAGCAGACTGAACAGCCTTACGCATAGCACGACGGAAAGCAATACGCTGCTCAAGCTGCTCAGCAATGGACTGAGCAACGAGGTTTGCGTCGAGCTCAGGACGCTTTACCTCTACAACGTCTACGGTAACCTGGCCCTTCTCGGCCTTGCAGAGCTTCTCGAGATCAGCGCGAAGCACATCGATCTCGGAACCCTTCTTACCAATGACAATACCAGGACGAGCGGTAAAGATAGCGATCTTTACCTTATCTCCGGCACGCTCGACCTCCACGCGGGAGAGAGCAGCACGAGCGAGACGCTTCTCGAGAAAACGACGGATCTCGAGGTCGTTACCGAGGTTCTTAGCATACTCTTTGCTTCCTGCAAACCAGCGGGAACGCCAGTTCTCGGTAATACCAAGACGGAAGCCAGTAGGTTGAACTTTCTGACCCATGCTCTTATGCCTCCTTTCGTGGAGCGACAACTACAGTAATGTGACTCGTGCGCTTGTTGATGCGTGAAGCGGAGCCCTTAGCACGAGGACGAATGCGCTTAAGCGTAGGACCCTCGTCTACGAAGGCAGCCTTAACAACGAGGTTCTCGCGACGAAGACCATTGTTATTCTCGGCATTTGCAATTGCAGAGCGCAGTACCTTCTCTACATCAACGGAAACGGCGCGCTCGGTAAAAGCGAGCTTCTCCAAAGCGCGATCGACGGACAGATTGCGAATCGTACCAACGACGAGACGAGCCTTACGGGGAGCAACGCGGACGTACTTGGCGGTTGCGCGAACCTCCTGAGAGGCGGTGTTGTTTGCCATTTGTCGTTACCTCCCCTACTTAACCTTGTGGCCGCGGAATGTGCGGCTTGGTGCGAACTCACCCAATTTGTGACCAACCATAGACTCGGTCACGTATACGGGAACATGCTTACGACCATCGTGAACAGCAATGGTATGACCAACCATCTCGGGGAAGATGGTAGAGGAACGCGACCAGGTCTTGATTACGTCCTTGGTGCCAGCCTCGTTTTGTGCAGCAACACGCGCAAGGAGGCGAGTCTCCACAAACGGGCCCTTCTTGAGACTTCTGCTCATTTAATATCTCCTACTACTCGTGTTTACTTCGTCTTACGACGACGAATAATCAGACGGTTAGAAGCCTTCTTCGGGTCACGTGTCTTAGCACCCTTGGATGGCTTGCCCCAAGGAGATACAGAAGGACGACCAGAAGTGTGGTTCTTGCCCTCGCCGCCGCCGTGGGGGTGATCAACGGGGTTCATGACCGTACCACGTACGGTAGGACGAATGCCGCGCCAACGACTACGGCCAGCTTTACCGCCCGTAATGTTGGAGTGATCCGCATTGCCAACCTCGCCGATGGTTGCACGGCAGGTAAGCAGCACGCGACGAAGCTCAGAGGAAGGCATACGAAGTACTGCGTAGCCATTATCCTTACCCATGAGCTGAATGGAGGTACCAGCGGAGCGTGCAATTGCAGCGCCCTTACCAGGCTGGAACTCTACAGCGTGTACCAAGGTACCTACTGGAATGTCAGACAAAGGCAGGCAGTTGCCAGGCTTGATGTCTGCACCAGTGCCGGAAATGACGGTATCACCTACGTTGAGGCCCTTGGGTGCAAGAATGTATGCCTTTGCGCCGTCTACATAGTGAAGCAGTGCAATGCGAGCAGAACGATTAGGATCGTACTCGATGGTGGCAACCTTAGCAGGAATGCCATCCTTGTTGCGCTTAAAATCAATGATGCGGTACTGACGCTTGTGGCCGCCGCCCTGGTGACGGGTGGTAATGCGACCATTGTTGTTGCGACCTGCATGCTTAGAGAGCGGGGCGAGAAGGGACTTCTCTGGCTTATCCGTCGTAATCTCGGCAAAATCCGAAATTGTCTGGAAGCGACGGCCCGCGCTTGTGGGCTTAAGGTGCTTAACTCCCATAAAACTTTCCCTTTCTTTATCCGTTAGCCACTTCGTTTAAGGGATTGAGGCTTTCGCCTCGAGCGAAGTAACACCGGATTACCACGGTGCCGAGCGTATCCATATAACGCACGACACATTACGTATGCCCCCACGTTTGTGGGGGCCTTACTACCAAACTTACGCTTCGGCTACCTGCTGGTTGCCAAAAATCTCAATGGAATCACCCTCGGCAAGGGTAACGATTGCCTTTTTCCAGCTGCGAGTTTTGCCGGTAACGTAGCGAACACGCTTGTTCTTAGGCTTTACTGACATGGTGTTGACCTTTACAACGCGAACGTTGAAAAGCTTCTCCACGGCATCAGCAATCTCTTCCTTAGCAGCATTTTGTGCTACCTCAAAGGTGTACTTATGCTGGCTCATAAGGTCAAAAGAACGCTCAGAAATGACAGGGCGAATGATTACGTTATATGCAGAGTTCATTATGCGAGCACCTCCTCGAAGTGCTTAGCAACATCAACACTCATGATAAGTGCCTTGTTGTCGATGAGAGATGCTGCCGTTGCCTCAGAGGCACCAATTACCGTGACCTTCTCGACATTACGGAAGGACAAGAAGGTGTTTATGTCCTCGTCAGAAACAACAACGGTAACACGCTTGCCCGCAAGCTCAAGGCTCTTAAGCAGAGCAACAGCCTGCTTGGTAGAGGGTGCATCAAAGTTGAGGCTGTCCACTACTACGAGCTCGGCGTCCGCAAGCTTGCCAGAAAGTACGGAACGCAGTGCGAGCTTTACTTCCTTAGCGTTAGTACGACGTGCGTGAGAGCGAGGGGTAGGTCCGAAGACAACGCCACCGCCAGCCCACTGTGGAGCACGGATGGTACCCTGACGAGCACGACCGGTGCCCTTCTGACGCCAAGGCTTAACGCCGCCGCCAGAAACAGCAGAACGATTCTTGGTTGCGTGAGTGCCCTGACGCATAGAAGCAGCCTGGCATACCACAACCTGGTGTACTACAGGGATGTTTGGCTCAATGCCATAAACGTCAGAGGAAAGTTCGACTGTGTCTACAGCCTTCCCCTCAGCGTTTTTGATTTCGATCTTAGACATCATGTTCTCCTTGTTAGCCTAAAGACTTGGTACTGTGTGGCCTTAGGCCATGCGGATAGAGACGATAGCGTTCTTACCGCCAGGGACAGCACCCTTTACGAGCATGATGTTCTGCTCGGCGTCAACCTGAACCAGCTTAAGGTTCTTAACGGTTACACGCTCGTCGCCCATGTGACCTGCCATGTGGAGGCCCTTACGGACGCGTGCAGGATATGCACACTGGCCAATAGAACCGGGCTTGCGCTGGTTACGAGAACCGTGAGTCATAGGTCCACGGTGGAAGTTCCAACGCTTGATGGTGCCCTGGAAGCCCTTACCCTTGGAAGTGCCGGTAACGTCTACAGAAGCAACCTCAGCAAAATCGGCTACAGAAATCACGTCACCGGTGTTGAACTGAGAACCATCCTCAACGCGAACCTCACGCAGCGTGCGCATGGGCTCAACGCCAGCCTTGGCAAAATGACCTGCCATAGGCTTATTTACCTGCTTGGACTTGATGTCACCAAAGCCAATCTGTACAGCATCATAGCCGTCTGTTGCTTTGGTCTTGACCTGCGAAATAACGCAGGGGCCTGCCTGGATTACGGTTACAGGTACGACATTGTCATTCTCGTCAAATACCTGCGTCATCCCAAGCTTGCGGCCGAGAATCGTGCTGACCATACTAATCCTTACCTTCGGTGGTCATAGGACCTACAGAGCGCACCCTACGCTCTTCCCCAGCGGACCACAACCTGTGTGATTGCACCCACAAGGCCTATAAACCCTATAGGTGCAGCCTAACTATTGTAGACGCATTTTTATGACTTCACAATGTCTACGTATAAATAGCTTGGCATCTACCTGCGGCTTACATATCCACGTAGTCGGGCGTATCTATAAGATTTACCTACATGCTTACTTGCTCGCTTTAAGCTCCTTGAACAAAAGATAGCTCGCAATCGCAAAGACCACTGATGCCGCTAGCAGCAGATAATAACCGATGCCATACGACAAAAAGATGCCCATACCTGAATTACCAACAACAGAGTTGGTATGGAAGATATTGATAAGGCCTACTGCAGCGGTAGCGCCACTACACACCGCACCTGCCTTATCCTTGCGAAGGTTATACAAAACAAACGTAACAACTGCCCCAAGGATGATCAAAAAGCCATCGCCGCTCTGGATGAGAGAAACACTGCGCGAAGCACGCATAAAGCTCGTAAAGCTTGCGGTGAAATAGGGCATTATACAGCCAAGCACGCTGCCGATAACCCCTATGAGTATGCAGATAGTAAGCTTTGTTTTAGGCTCTTCAAATACGCGGTAGCGCTTCTTTGAAATGTTTTCTGCAACCTGCTGGACGCCCTTCTCGGCAGAATTGAACATCTGACCCATAGAAGCTTTTGCCTCTGATACCGAATCTTTCTCCGGCTCCTTTGCTGGGTTAGCGGGTCCTTTTGTAGCAGCAGAGGCTGATACAGCATGAAGCGCCGAACCACAACTGGTACAAAACTTTGCATCATCAGAATTTTGAGCGCCGCATTGTGAACAATACATAGGTACTCCTTATAGATGGGCTATACAACAAGAGCCCCTGGTTTCCCAAGGGCTCTTAGCACGTAACACCTGCTTACTAAGCTGGTTGCTTAGAGCTTAATCTGAATGTCTACGCCTGCTGGCAAATCAAGACGCATAAGCGAATCGACTGTAGAGGACGTAGGCTCGAGAATGTCGATGAGACGCTTGTGAGTACGCATCTCAAACTGCTCACGGCTGTCCTTATCCTTGTGGGGTGAGCGAATCACGGTGTAGAGATTGCGCTCGGTGGGCAGAGGAATGGGGCCGGAAACGCGAGCACCAGTCTTCTGTGCGGTATCAACGATAAGCTTCGAGGACTGATCTACTACCTCGTGATCGTAGCCCTTGAGGCGAATCCTAATCTTCTGACTTGACACTTTAAGTACCTCCATCATTGAGCTTAGAGCTCGTAAGGGTTTGTCTCTTAGGCGTTACCGCCGGCTTTGCTTACAATCTCCTCGGCAACAGCCTTGGGGACTGCCTCATAAGAGCCGAACTGCATGGTATAGCTAGCGCGACCCTGAGTTTGGGAACGAAGATCGGTTGCATAGCCGAACATCTCACCCAGAGGCACCTTAGCGCGGATAATCTTGGTATCCTTGCGGTCCTCCATGCCCTCAATCTTGCCACGACGGCTGGACAGGTTGCCCATGACGTCGCCCATGTACTGCTCGGGAGTCTCGACAACGACGTCCTCGATAGGCTCAAGCAAAACAGGATCGGACTTCTTGAGTGCATCCTTGATAGCCATAGAGCCAGCAATCTTGAAGGCTGCCTCAGAGGAGTCAACCTCATGGTATGAACCGTCAACGAGGGTTACCTTGATGTCCACTACTGGATAGCCAGCTACAACGCCGCTGTTCAGAGCTTCCTGGATGCCCTTGTCGATAGAAGGAATGTACTCCTTGGGGATAACACCACCAACGATTGCGTTAACAAACTCATAGCCAGTACCGGGCTGAGCTGGTTCCATGTCGATAATGGCATGACCATACTGACCGCGACCACCGGACTGACGTACGAACTTGCCCTCTGCATGCTGAACAGCATGACCAGCGGTCTCACGATACGCAACCTGAGGCTTACCAACGTTTGCGTCTACCTTGAACTCACGACGCAAACGGTCCACGATGATCTCCAGGTGGAGTTCGCCCATACCAGCAATAATGGTCTGGCCGGTCTCATGATCGGTGTGAACCTGGAAGGTTGGATCCTCCTCGGCAAGCTTGGCAAGACCAACACTCATCTTGTCCTGCTCGGCCTTGGTCTTGGGCTCTACCGCAACGTCAATTACAGGATCAGAGAACTCAATGGATTCGAGAATGATCTTGTTGTGCTCATCGCACAGGGTGTCACCAGTGGTGGTGTTCTTCAGACCAACGGCTGCAACAATATCACCTGCGGAGCACTCTTCACGATCTACTCGGTCATTAGCGTTCATCTCAAGGATGCGGCCAAGACGCTCGCGACCATCCTTAACGGAGTTGTACACGTAGCTACCAGCTTCTGCCTGACCAGAATATACGCGGAAATACGTGAGCTTACCTACGAAGGGGTCAGTCATAACCTTAAAGGCAAGAGCCGAGAAGGGCTCCTTGGTGTCTGCCTTACGGGTGAGCGTATTGCCGGTCTTGGGATCAGTGCCCTCAACATCAGGAATGTCCAAGGGGCTAGGCAGATAATCGATAACCGCGTCAAGCAGCTCCTGAACGCCCTTGTTCTTGTATGCAGAACCAACGCATACCGGGTTAAGGTCGTTAGCGAGAACACCAGCACGGATAGCGCTCTTGAGCTTATCTGCAGGAATCTCCTGATCCTCAAGGATCATCTCCATGAGCTCATCGTCATAGGTGGCAGCAGCCTCGAGAAGCTCTTCGCGCTTCTCGGCAGCAAGATCTGCAAACTCCTCTGGAATAGCATCCATCTTCTCGGGGAAGATCATGCCCTTGGCGTCCTCTTTGAAGTCCCATGCTTCCATGGTGACAAGGTCAACAAGACCCCAGAACTGGTCCTCTGCACCCATTGGAATCTGAATGGCGACTGCATTAGCAGACAGGCGCTCCTTCATGGTGTCAATAGCATGGAAGAAGTCTGCACCAATGCGGTCAAACTTATTGATGAACGCAATACGAGGAACATTGTAGTTAGAAGCCTGACGCCAAACGGTCTCAGACTGAGGCTGTACACCTGCTACAGCGTCAAAGACAGCTACGGCACCATCGAGAACACGCAAGCAGCGCTCTACCTCAGCGGTAAAGTCTACGTGACCTGGGGTGTCAATAATCTGAATGACGTGATCCTTCCAAAAGCAGGTAGTTGCAGCAGACGTAATGGTTACGCCGCGCTCCTGCTCCTGAACCATCCAGTCCATGGTAGCTGCACCGTCATGAACCTCACCAATCTTGTGGGTCTTGCCGGTGTAGTAAAGGATACGTTCGGTAGTTGTGGTCTTACCTGCATCAATGTGAGCCATGATGCCGATATTACGAAGATCTTCGAGTTTATACTTAACCTTTGCCATAAATTACTCCAGACCCTCCAATTAGAAGCGGTAGTGGGAGAAGGCGCGGTTAGCCTCTGCCATCTTGAATACGTCCTCACGCTTCTTGATAGAAGCGCCAACGCCATTGGAGGCATCCACAATCTCATTTGCAAGACGCTCTGACATGCTCTTCTCCTTGCGGGTGCGAGAAAAGCCAACGAGCCAACGGATTGCAAGGGTGGTAGCACGACGGGAGTTAACCTCCATTGGTACCTGGTAGGTAGCGCCACCAACACGCTTAGGCTTAACCTCAAGGGTAGGACGTACGTTGTCCATAGCCTTCTTGAATACGGAAAGGGCATCCTCACCGGTCTTCTCGGCTACCAGATCAAAGGCGCTGTATACGATGCGCTCGGCGGTAGACTTCTTGCCGTCAAGCAAAATTTTGTTAATAAGTTGAGTGACCAGCCTGTTGTTATAAACGGCATCAGGCTGAACCTCACGACGAACTGCTGCTGCACGACGCGGCATTATTTTCTCCTCAGAACTTTAGGGAACGAATGTGTAATCCTTGGTTAATTAGCCACGCTTAGCACCGTAGCGAGAGCGGCTCTGCTTACGGTTTTGAACTGCTGCGCAGTCGAAAGCACCACGGACGATCTTGTAACGAACACCAGGAAGGTCACGAACACGGCCACCACGGATAAGCACGATGGAGTGCTCCTGAAGGTTATGACCCTCACCAGGAATGTATGCGGTTACCTCGATGCCATTTACCAGGCGTACACGAGCAACCTTACGGAGAGCCGAGTTAGGCTTCTTAGGGGTGGTGGTGAATACACGCGTGCACACGCCACGCTTTTGTGGGTTGTGCTGGAGAGCAGCGTTCTTAGACTTGGCCTTGACGCTCACACGGCCCTGGCGAACGAGCTGATTAATTGTAGGCAAAGTTTTCTCCTTCTTACCTATTGATAAACAAATATGCTAACCCTCAAAGGCGACGCAGCACCATCACCTAGAATTGTCGCAATGTGGAACGATACAACGCTTAAGCTTGAGCGTCAACACACCACGGTACCGGGCGTATCCTGACTTCACAGCCTGAGCACATTTTTTTGTGTCGTTGCATTATTAGTTTTAATAACGCAACGACGAGCCCTGAACTACGAACTGCACACCACAAGCTATGAACGTACAACAGAAACATTAAAAAACCTCCCGCTTTCAATACAGAAAACGGGAGGTTGTTCACGCTTATGTCGTAAGCAGATAAAGCTTACAAAGACCTACTCTTCTTCGTCATCAGCTGCTGCGGCTGCGTCTTCCTGACGAACCACCTGACTTAACAGGTCATCAAGAGAATCCAGATCCTCATTGATAGCCTCCATGTCAGAGCTACCACTAGAAGAAGGAGCACCAATCAACTCATCCGTAAAGCGATGTGTTGCAGGAGCTGCCGTGCCCAGCATGATATCGCCGTCATCATCGGGACTAAATACCATGTTAAGCAACTGTGCTAAGTCCTCATCATCGGCAACATCATCATCAGGCTCAAGAATATACAGCAGGTCATGTGCCTCAAGACCGTCACGCAACTCCTCAATGGCCTTAGCACCAATGCCATCAATGCGTAGCAGATCATCCTCGGTCTTACCAATGAGATCACCTACGGTCTCGATGCCAACCTCGCTAAACTTGTTGGTCCAACGCTGAGATACACCCAGATCGTCAAACAGATACAGCTTAGCTTCTTCGCTGGAAAGCGTGCGGCCATTCTTGGAATAGACGCCACCCATGGGGTACTCATCGCCCACCCAGTCAAGATGCTGAGGGAGTTTCTCCTCAATATCCTTAAGCATATCAGGTGCCCATTCGGGCAAGGTCTTCTCGTTTGCTGACTTAGTAATGGGCGTACCGTGATAGGTAAGCTCAACATCGTTGTAGGCGGAAAGACCAGTACCAGCAGGAATCTGCTTACCAACAATAACGTTTGACTTAAGGTCGAGCAGGTTGTCAACCTCGCCTCTAATGGCACCGTCGGTAAGGACGCCAGCAGTACGGATAAACGATGCACTGGACAGCCAAGAATCGATAGAGCTTGCAACGCGCAAGGTACCCAGGATAACGGGGGTTGCCTCGGGAGGCGTGCCACCAGCAAGCTGGATTTCCTTGACCGTATCCGCAAACTCGTAACGGTCCACATACTGGTTAAGCAGATAGCGAGAAGAGCCGGGGTTGGTAATCTGAACACGACGCAGCATCTGACGAGCAATTACCTCAATGTGCTTGTCGTCCAAATCTACGCCCTGGCTGGTATAAACATCCTTAACAGACTCTACGAAGATGTGCATCGTAGATTCAATATCCGTCAGCGTGCGCAAACGGCGGAAGTTTACAAAGCCCTTGGTAATCTGGTCACCAGCACGAACCGTACAGCCGTCCTCAATACCAGGCATAAAGCGAACAGATACCGGAACCTTCTTCTCCACAATAATGCGGGTGGTGTCTTCTGGATCCACAATCTGAAGGATGTAGTCGGTAGTCTCAGGAATAATCTTAAGAACGCCGGAGTTCTCGGCCAGGTCTGCTTCACGACCCAAGATCTTCTCGTTAACGTTACCTACAACGTCAAACATACGAGCAACGGTAGGAAGACCCTGCGTAATATCGTCTGCACCTGCTACGCCGCCGGAGTGAATGGTACGCATCGTAAGCTGAGTACCGGGCTCACCAATGGACTGAGCTGCGATAATACCAACTGCCGTACCAATGTTGACGGGACGACGGGTGGAAAGATCCCAACCGTAGCACTTCTGGCATACGCCGTACTTGGAGCGGCAGGTAAGCAAAGCGCGCAGCTCAACCTGTTTAAGTCCCGCATCAACAAGCTTTTGAATGTCGTCTGCGGACTCAAGGTACTCATCCTTGGCAAGAACCACATTGCCCGTCTCGTCCACGATGTCATTAAGGGCGCAGCGGCCAATAAGATCCGTGTTGAGGTCGGTGGTACCAGGCTTGATAAGGTTGTAGGTAACGCCCTCATCAGTACCGCAGTCCTCTTCGCGCACAATAACGTCCTGGGCCACATCGACCAAACGACGGGTTAGATAACCGGAGTCGGAGGTGTGAGACGCGGTATCTACCAGACCCTTACGGGCACCATAGGTAGAGATGAAGTACTCCAAAGGCTCAAGGCCCTCACGGAAGTTTGCCTTAATGGGCAGGTCGATGGTATCGCCGGACATGTCTGCCATCAGACCACGCATACCAGCAAGCTGGCGCAGCTGCGTCTTAGAACCACGAGCACCGGAATCAGCCATCATGTAAATGGGGTTGTCCTCTGCAAAGCCATCCAACATCTTAGAGCCCAGCTCCTCCGTGCATGCCGTCCACGCCTGAATTACCTCGGCGTGACGCTCACGCTCGGACAGAAGGCCATCCTCGTAGTTCTCGTTGATCTCATTAACCGCAGTCTGTGCTTCTTCAAGCATCTGCTCCTTGTCATCAGGAATGACCGCATCCCATACAGAGACCGTAAGGCCTGCACGGGTTGCAAAGTGGAAGCCAGCATACTTGATGCTATCGAGAATCTCTTCTACCTCTGTGAGCGAGTAGCGATCACAGCAGTCATTAACCAGCTTGCTCATATCGCTCTTTACCATCTTGTAGTTGATAAAGGGATAGTCTGCAGGCAGGCACTGACGGTTAAAGATAATGCGCCCAACCGTGGTCTCAAAGCGAGCGGCGGCGTCGGTTACATCAAAGTCCACAACATCATTGCGGCCATTGCGAACGCGGAAGAACTTCTTGCCGTCCTTCTCTACGTTAGCGTCAGCAGCCGTTACACGAACCGTAATCTTTGCCTGAATATCCAGCTCGCTACGAGAATCGTACGCACTCATAGCGTCATCGAAGTTGGAGAATACGCGACCCTGGCCAGCAACCTCATCCTTGGAAGTAGTAAGGAAGTACACGCCAAAGACCATATCCTGAGAAGGAACGGTAAGCACCTTGCCCGAGGCTGGACTGCGGACATTGTTGGACGAAAGCATCAAAACGCGTGCTTCGGTCTGAGCCTGCGTGGAAAGAGGTACGTGTACCGACATTTGGTCGCCGTCAAAGTCTGCGTTAAAGGGTGCGCAAACCAGAGGATGCAGGTGGATAGCCTTACCCTCTACCAAAACGGGCTCAAATGCCTGGATGGAAAGACGGTGCAGCGTTGGGGCGCGGTTGAGCAATACCAGGCGGTCCTGGATGACCTCTTCCAAAACGTCCCATACCGCAGGGATAGCGCGGTCAATGGCGCGCTTAGCACCCTTGATATTCTCAACCTTGTTAAGCTCAACAAGACGACGCATGACAAAGGGCTTAAACAGCTCCAGTGCCATAGCCTTGGGAAGGCCACACTGATGCAGCTTAAGCTGGGGGTCTACAACGATTACCGAACGGCCAGAGTAGTCTACGCGCTTACCCAACAGGTTCTGACGGAAGCGACCCTGCTTGCCCTTGAGTGCCTCTGCAAGAGACTTCAGAGGACGACCACCACGACCGGTTACCGGACGACCACGACGACCATTATCAAACAGCGCGTCTACCGCCTCTTGCAGCATGCGCTTCTCGTTATTGACAATGATTGCGGGAGCATCCAGATCAAGCAAGCGCTTGAGGCGATTGTTGCGGTTGATCACGCGACGATACAGGTCATTGAGGTCGGACGCGGCAAAGCGACCACCATCAAGCTGAACCATAGGACGCAGATCTGGCGGAATAACAGGGATAACATCCAAGATCATGTCCGCAGGATCATTACGACCCTCCAGGAAGGCATCGACAATTTCCAGACGCTTGACGGCCTTCTCGCGCTTGGCCTTCTGACCATCTACGTCTGCGATGATCTCGCGCAGCTCTTTGGACTCTTTCTCCAGGTCAATGGAGCGCAGAAGATCACGTACTGCCTCGGCGCCCATGCCTCCCTTAAAGTAGATGGAATAGTAGCGCTTCATCTCACGGAACAGGGACTCATCAGAGATGAGATCACGCTTGCTGAGCTGCATAAAGCGCTCATACGCCTCACGACGAAGATTCTTTTCTTCCTCGTACTCTTCCTCGATGTCTGCTACCTCGGCGCGCACCTCATCTGCGGTCAGAGGCTCTACATCATCAAAGCTGTTGCCAGAGTCTTCTCCCTGCTCACGAACGCGCGCAATCTGCTCATCGCGCTCTGCATCCAGCTCTTCAATATCGGCTGCAAGCTCCTCGCGCAGATCGTCCTTATCGGCCTCACGGGCCTCGGTATCTACCTCGGTAATGACATAGCTTGCAAAGTAGAGAATTTTCTCAAGGTCTTTGCCCTTAACATCAAGCAAACGAGCCAGAGGGAAGCTGTTAGGAGACTTGAAGTACCAGATATGGCTCACAGGAGCGGCAAGCTCGATATGACCCATGCGGTCACGACGAACCTTGGCACTGGTTACCTCTACGCCACAGCGCTCGCATACGATGCCCTTAAAACGAATTCCCTTGTACTTACCGCAAGAGCACTCCCAGTCCTTGACTGGTCCAAAGATCTTCTCGCAGAACAAGCCATCTTTTTCTGGCTTGAGCGTACGGTAGTTAATCGTCTCAGGCTTCTTTACCTCACCAAAAGACCAGCTACGGATCTGATCGGCAGAAGCAAGCGAGATCTTAATGGCATCGAAGTCGGTGCTATCGAAATCTGCCACGTTTGTTACTCCTTATCGTTCTGGACGTCGCCGACAAGAACTTCGACGTCTGCAGCGTTAGATAGGTCCCCAATCAAGGAAGCAGCCTCATCTACTGCGGAGAATACATCGTCCACACTCTGGTCAGATACGGTGTTGGCTGCGGTGTTCCTGGAAACCTTCTTGTAGTTGATAGGCTCAATGGAAAGTGCGAGTGAACGCATTTCCTTGACAAGAACCTTGAAGGACTCAGGCGTACCTGCAGCAGGTACATTCTCATCCTTCACGATAGACTCGTAGGTCTTAACACGACCAATGGTGTCATCGGACTTAACGGTCAAAATCTCCTGGAGCACATTGGCAGCGCCGTATGCGTACAGAGCCCAAACTTCCATCTCACCAAAGCGCTGACCACCAAATTGAGCCTTACCGCCCAAAGGCTGCTGGGTTACCAGACTGTAAGGACCGGTGGAACGAGCGTGGATCTTATCGTCAACCATGTGCCCAAGCTTCAAGATATAGCTGGTGCCCACAGTGATCTGATCGCGGAAGGGCTCACCGGTGCGGCCATCATACAACGTGGTCTTGCCCATGTCATTGAGCTGAGGGATGAAGGCCTCGTTGATATGCTCGCCATACTCCTGCTTGGCCTTGTTGACCAAGTTTACGTTGGCACGACGCAGCACCTCTGCCACTTCTTCATCATTGGCGCCATCAAAGACGGGCGTCGAGACAAACATGGGGCCGGGCACGTAGGTATCAGACTGATCCGACGTAGTGTCCCAACCGTTGCTTGCAGCCCAACCAAGGTGGCACTCAAGCAGCTGTCCCACATTCATACGAGAAGGAACGCCCAGGGGGTCGAGCAGCACGTCGATGGGTGTACCGTCTGCCATATACGGCATATCCTCAACGGGAAGAACACGACATACAACGCCCTTGTTACCGTGACGGCCAGAGATCTTATCGCCCTGCTGGATCTTACGACGCTGGGCGACAAAGACGCGGACCAGGTCATTTACTCCTGGGGGCAGATCGTCGCCGGCTTCACGGCTAAAGCGAACTACCTCTACAACGCGGCCGTAGGAACCATGAGGCATCTTCAAAGAGGTGTCGCGGACATCATGGGCCTTGGCACCAAAGATAGCGCGCAGCAAGCGCTCCTCTGCGGTGAGGGCTGTCTCGCCCTTAGGGGTAACCTTGCCAACCAGAATGTCACCAGGGCCGACCTCTGCACCAACGCGAATAATGCCGTCCTCATCAAGGTTGGCGACCATGTCCTCAGACATGTTAGGAATTTCACGCGTAATTTCCTCTGCGCCAAGCTTGGTATCGCGGGCATCAACCTCATGACGAGAAATGTTAATAGAGGTAAGCAGGTCTTCCTCTACCACACGCTCGGAAACAACGATACCGTCCTCGTAGTTGAAGCCTTCCCAAGGCATGTACGCTACCAGCAAGTTCTTGCCCAAAGCAAGCTCACCCTTATCAATAGAGGTACCGTCTGCCAAAGGCTGACCAGCCACAACGTCATCGCCAAGCTTAACAACGGGGCGATGGTTAATGCAGGTGGACTGGTTGGAACGCTCAAACTTGGGGAACTCGTAGCTTTTCTCGCCACTGGCACCCTTAACCACTGCGTGAAGCGCGTCTACCTCTACAACACGACCGTCCTCAACAGCGCAGATCATCTCGCCAGAATCAAGCGCCGCACGAGCCTCCATGCCCGTACCTACCAAAGGCGCGGATGCCCTGATCAGGGGCACGGCCTGACGCTGCATGTTTGCACCCATGAGGGTACGCTTAGCGTCATCGTGCTCAAGGAAGGGAATGAGCGTTGCTGCTACCGACAAAAGCTGACGGGCAGAAACGTCCATGAAGTCAATGTCCTCTACGGGCACCTGTGCAGGTGCACCAAAGGAACCGTCAAAGTCACGGGTACGAGCAACCACGCGGGTGGGCTTGGCAAGCTTGCCGGTAAGAGGATCGAGCTCAATAAACTCGCCCGTCTTGGGATCAACAGGGGTGTTAGCAGGAGCAATGTTGTGCTGCTCCTCCTCATCTGCTGTCATCCATACGACCTCGTCCGTAAGGGTGCCATCCACAACACGACGATACGGAGACTCAATAAAGCCGTACTCGTTTACATGGGCGTACAGTGCCAACGAGCCGATAAGACCAATGTTTGGTCCTTCGGGGGTCTCGATAGGACACATACGAGCATAGTGAGAGTTGTGAACGTCACGCACTGCCGTAGGAACATTGGTACGACGGCTGGAGCCGGACTTGTGGCCCGCAAGACCGCCAGGTCCCAACGCAGAAAGACGACGCTTATTGGTAAGACCAGCAAGCGGATTGGATTGGTCCATAAATTGGGACAGCTGAGAAGAGCCATAGAACTCCTTGATTGCTGCCACAATAGGACGGATGTTGATAAGGGATTGCGGTGTGATGTCGTCCGCATCCTGAGAAGCCATGCGCTCACGAATGACGCGCTCCATACGGCTCATGCCGATACGGAACTGGTTTTGTACCAGCTCGCCTACCGTGCGTACACGACGGTTACCAAAGTGGTCAATGTCGTCAACCTTCTTGGTAGTATCGCCAGCATGCAACGCAAGCAAATAACGCAGAGCAACGACGATGTCCTCCTCGGTAAGCGTGGTGACATCTGCCTCTGTGTCAAGCGTCAGCTTTTTATTGATCTTGTAGCGGCCGACCTTAGCAAGGTCATAGCGCATGGGGTTAAAGAACAGGCCATCAAGCAGCGAGCGAGCAGAATCTGCCGTAACGGGCTCGCCGGGACGCTGACGACGATAAATCTCTTCTAGCGCAGCCTGGCGGGTCTGTACGGAATCGCGCTCGATGGTGGAGCGGACTACGTCAGAATCACCCAGCAGGTTGAGAATGTCATCATCGGACTCTGCAATGCCCAGGGCGCGCAGTAACAAGGCTGCAGATTGACGACGCTTGCGATCGATAGATACCACAAGCTGACCGCGTTTATCGACCTCAAACTCCAGCCATGCACCGCGGGCGGGGATAAACTGGGCACGGTGTACCAGCACACCGCTATCCGTCTCCTCAGAGAAATACACACCTGGGGAACGGACAAGCTGAGAAACAACAACGCGCTCAGAGCCATTGATAATAAACGTACCACGCTCGGTCATGAGTGGGAAATCACCCATGAATACGAGCTGCTCCTTAATTTCGCCTGTCTCTTTGTTGACGAAGCGAACCTCTACAAGCATGGGAGCCTGATAAGAAATATCCTTTGCACGGCATTCTGCTATGGTGTGCGCAGGATCTCCAAACTGATGCTCGCCAAACGAAACCTCCATAGTTCCAGCGGCATTCTCGATAGGAGATGCCTCTGCGAAGGCTTCGTCCAAACCGGTCGTCATAAAACGACGGAACGACTCCTTCTGAACTTCAATGAGGTTGGGTGGCTCGACGTTAGAGCGAATTTTGCTAAAGCTCACGCGCTCACGTGCATTTGCGGAGGTAGTAGTGGAAATCTTTGTGGTAGGCACCAGGTGTTTCCTCCTTCGGAACGACATAATGCGACAAATATCGCAATCTAATAATTTACCGAAGGAAGTAGGTTTGGTCAATTAAAATGCTTGACTTTAGCTGTTTTTTACAGTAAAGAAAACAGACAAGCTGTTTACCTGCTTAAACAAAAATAAGAATATGTAGGTACCGTGTGGACCTATTAGTGTACACCAAACAGCTGGCTTTGTGAACGATTTTATTGGCAAATCAGAGCGAAAAAAGACCCCCGGCATGTGGCCAGGGGTCTTTGCTTGTGAACAAGCTACTCTCTTAACTGCCCTCACACCTATTCTTACAGCGGTAAGGCTTGTAAGAGGTATATCCAAAAAAGGATTTACTTAAGGGTTACAGCAGCGCCAGCCTCTTCGAGCTTAGCCTTAGCAGCCTCAGCGTCTTCCTTCTTTGCGCCCTCAAGAATTGCCTTAGGAGCGGACTCTACCATCTCCTTGGCCTCCTTCAGACCAGCAGAGGTGAGCTCACGAACTACCTTAATAACAGCAATCTTGTTCTCGCCAAAGCCCTCGAGAACTACGTCAAAGTTGGTCTTCTCCTCAGCAGCCTCAGCAGCAACGGGAGCAGCAACAGCAGCAACGGGAGCAGCTGCAGATACGCCGAATACCTCCTCAAGCTCGTGTACAAGCTCGGAAAGCTCGAGCGCTGGCATCTCCTTGAGAGCCTCAATAATTTCATCCTTGGTGACAGCCATGTCAATTCTCCTTTGTTAGGGGCACCCTCTTGATGCCCTTAGCTCAATGTAAAAGTTGGGTGAATCACGCTGCTATGCGGCGCTCTTCTGGTCCTCCACTGCGGAAAGCACCGTGTGAAGACCCTGTGCGGGGCCATTGAGTACACGGACAACGCCGGAAAGAGGATTGGAAATGCAACCAACGAACTTGGCAATAAGCTCCTCGCGAGAAGGAAGATCTGCGATAGCGTTTGCCTCTGCTGCGTTAACTGCCTTACCGTCTGCGATACCGCCAAGGAACTCAATCTTCTTCAGAGACTTGCTTGTCTCCTTGATGACCTTAGCTGCATCTACAGGGTCGTTCTCGTAAAAAACGTATGCGCAGGTACCGATCAGTACCTCATCAATCGCAGGCAGACCGGCCTTCTCAAGAGCAATCTTTACGATGTTGTTCTTGTAGACCTTCATCTCTGCATTGGCTTCACGTAGGTTACGACGAAGCTGCTGTGCTTCCTTTACAGAAAGACCGCGATAGTCGATTACAAAAAGACCTGCAGCATTCTCGAGAGAGGCAGATACCTTCTCGAGCATATCGAACTTGGACTGTGCTGGCATGTGACACCTCCTTTATGCATAGCTCGGGCACGAACCACCTGCACGGTGGGCCCTTGCATGCAAAGACCCCGCCAACTTTTGCCAGACGGGGTCAGAAGATACAAGCTCTTTAGACCACCTCGGCGGGCGGGTGCAACTGCTCCCCTTAGGCCCTTGTGGGCACCAGCTGTCTCTGGCAGTGGACGTGCTAAACGTCTGCTAAAACTTGTGTTTTAGCAATTGATTATTTTGCAACGAGACGGTCTTCTCGTCAAGTACAAGCGAGAAGGTCCTGCGTACTGCGCTGTTATTCCATAGTTTTGTCATGCTTAAGCACTCGGTTCTTGAATCAAGTTATAAAGGTAGTTTGCTACCGCCTCATCACCATAGGTATCTACTGCAGACTTACTATCTTTTTTCTCATGGTCATTATCAGAAACTTTAGTGTTTGCCTTAAGTAGCGTAGCTTGTTGAGTAAATTTGCCAAACCCTATCGTCAACCATAAACAATACCTGTATTTGCTATACAAAAAAACACCCCATCGGTGAGATGAGGTGCTTTAGGAATAAACAGGTATCCCGCAGCTATACATATTGCAGGGCTGCATACTTATCTCAGCTACGCTAATTTCCTAAGAAAGAATCGAGATCGTAATCTGAGTTTTTATCGCCTGATTGAGCAGCTCTTTGAAAAGATCCATCGCCGTGTTGAGGTTGCTGTGCAGTTGGCGCTACTAGTGCCTGCGGCATTGGTGACATTGGCATTTGCATTTGCTGTGCCGGCTGATGCATCGACTGCATGGACTGAGAAGGACCTGTAACCCCTACGCCATTGGCAGCAGAAGCGCCCCAGTTCCCGCGTTTACCTAAGCGCACAACAATAGTCGTAATAATGCATTCCACTATACAAAACAAAATGGTACAGCCAACATAAAGCAAGTGCGGCGATCGAACAACATTTTTGGAATTTAAAGTATACTCAGCGTACTCAGCATGATAAACGGGAAGCTTAAGGAGCTCGCAGAGACTTTCAGTAAAAAGAAAAACTCCAATGGTAAAGAGGATGAGGCTTACACTTGCTATTGGTAACACTACCTGAGAGGTGTCATCGCAAAGACGAATGGTGTAGTACATTAGAATAAATGGCAAAACTATACCACTTATAAAGAGTGCCTGCGCTGCATCCCCTCTAAAGATGGACGTGTCAAGAAAAGAATGCGCTACCACCATGAGAGAAGTCACGATTCCGATAATGACAAAACAAACCATTCGAATAGTCTGGTTTCTAATCTTCTTCATACAAACCCCCTACCCAAACCGCTTTTCAGAAGTACAACTCAAAAATATTTCTTTATTATTTTATTTAAGTCTATACCATCTGGCTATCAGGAGGCTTACAAAAATAGGGCTATTAGCTTTAGGCTTATAGGTTGCATTCCTCTTTACTGGTGAGACGAGCCATAAAAAGAACCACCTTCCCTCTCTTGCCTAAAGAAAGTGGAAGATGGTTTGGTGAGATAAAAAGTAAAACAGGTATACCTAGGCGGTACTAGTCCTCCATAAGGGCGCGAACCTTGGTGCCGTCTACCTTAACGCCAGGTCCCATGGTGGAAGAAACCACAACAGACTTAACGTAACGACCCTTAGCGGTTGCAGGCTTAACACGCAAAATCTCGGTGATAAGAGCCTGGTAGTTCTCTACCAATGCAGCAAGCTCAAAGGAAGCCTTGCCCAGAGGTACGTGGCAGATGCCGTAACGATCCGCACGATACTCTACACGACCAGCCTTAAGCTCGCCAACCATCTTTGCAACATCCATGGTTACGGTGCCAAGCTTGGGGTTAGGCATCAGACCACGAGGTCCAAGCAGCTTACCAATGCGGCCAACCTTAGCCATCATGTTAGGAGTTGCAACGGCAGCGTCAAAATCAAAGTTGCCAGCCTGGATGGAAGCAACCAGATCATCTGCGCCTACGATGTCTGCACCAGCAGCCTCTGCCTCACGGGCCTTCTCGCCCTCTGCAAATACTGCAACACGAACGGTCTTGCCGGTGCCGTTAGGAAGGGAGATGGAGCCACGAACGTTCTGATCTGCCTTACGGGTGTCTACGCCCAAACGGATAGAAACGTCGATGGTCTCATCGAATTTAGCACTTGCAAGCTCCTTTACGAGCTCAAGAGCAGCCTTGGGGCTGTAGAGGTCTGAAGAGACCTTCTGAGAAGCGTTGCGATAATTCTTACCGTGCTTTGCCATAAATCCTCCTTGTGTGGTACATGCGGGCGGCGTGCCCTCCCACCTAAAGCTTGCACTCCTTGTGAGGCAAGCAAAAACGAGTGTGCAGATTACTCTGCGATAGTAACGCCCATGGAACGAGCGGTGCCAGCAACAATCTTCATTGCTGCATCGATATCATTAGCATTGAGATCAGGCATCTTGATCTCAGCAATCTTGCGAAGCTGATCCTGAGAAAGCTGACCGACCTTATCGCGCTGAGGAACACCAGAACCACCCTTGATGCCCAGCTCCTTAATGATGAGCTTGGCTGCGGGAGGGGTCTTGCAGACAAAGCTAAAACTACGATCCTCGTATACGGAAATCTCAACGGGGATGATATCGCCAGCCTTATCCTTAGTCTCTGCGTTAAATGCCTGGCAGAACTGCATGATGTTTACCTGTGCAGCACCCAGAGCAGGACCTACTGGAGGAGCAGGATTTGCTTGACCAGCAGGAATCTGAAGCTTAATGAACTTAACTACGTTCTTCTCAGCCATGATGTTCTCCTGTGTACCTATAGTTACCTGTAATAAAGTCTATATACGCTCTTGCCTCAGAAGCATTCCTCACCGAAAGAAGCAAGAGGTGGAATAGCTAGTTAATTGCCGCGACCTTGTCTATATCAAGCTCAACGGGCGTCTCACGACCAAAGATAGCAAGCATAACCTTAACTTTGCCCGAAGCGAGCATAATCTCAGAAATGGTGCCATCAAAGTCTGCAAGTGCACCAGAAACAACGCGGATGGACTGTCCGACCTCAAGATCTGTAGAAGTAGGACGAGGAGCATCTGCGCTCTTGCTGGAGCGACGCATAATCTTGTTAAACTCGTCACGAGAAAGGGGCGTAGGCTTTCCATCAATGCCTACAAAGCCTGTAACTCCCGGAGTGTTGCGGACAACAGCCCAAGAATTGTCATCGATCTCCATACGAACAAGCACATAGCCAGGGAATACTTTGCTTTCCTTGGTCTCGCGCTTGCCACCCTCTTTGAGCTCGGTTACTTCCTCGGTAGGAATCTGGATGTCTACAACAACGTTTTCCAAACCAAAGGTCTCAATACGATGTTCGAGATCTGCCTTAACTTTATTCTCGTAGCCAGAATATGTATGAATGACATACCAACGCTTAGCCATTACTTTGCCCCCAACCCTGCATATGCAGAAAGAAGCGCAACGATGCCTAAGTCAACCGCCCAAATGACAATGCCAAACACAACAAGCATGGCAAGCACACCAACGGTATAGTTCTTAAGCTCTGGCTTAGTAGGCCATGTAACCCTGCGCATCTCCGTGCGGACATCACCAAACCAACCAAGCGAACGCCTGATAAAGCCAGGACGCTTGTGTGCCTTAGGCTTTGCCTCCGCCTTTCTTACCTCAGGCTTAGCTGTCGCCTTGGTCTGGGAATTGGAAGCGGCATCAGCCTGGATAGCCTCACGCTCAGCACGCTCTTGTGCACGAGCCTTACGGGCACTCCTCTTATTGCGCTCCTTGTTCGCCATGAACTCATCCCTTCGGGTATATGACCCCATCTCATAAATCCGGCCCGCCCGGTAAGGGACGGGCCGGTGTATTGACTGGCACGCCAGGAAGGACTCGAACCCTCAACAGTCGGTTTTGGAGACCGATGCTCTACCAATTGAACTACTGGCGTATTAGAAAAACCTAGCGGGTTTCCTTATGAATTGTGTGCTTGTGGCACCAAGGGCAATACTTCTTCAACTCCATACGCTCGGGGTTGTTGCTCTTGTTTTTATCTGTGGTGTAATTCCTACGCTTGCACTCGGTGCATGCGAGGGTGACCATAGTACGCATGAAACCTCCCAGTTACCCAAATAACTGAGAGTATTTCTCAGTTATACGCGGTGGGATACGTTACCATCTTGCTTCCTATCTTGTCAAGCACCAGGAGCTTCTTGCAACTATCCTTGACAAAACAATCAAAACAAACGGTAAGGCCAATAGAGAAAAGAAACCCGACGCCCTCTTGCGAAGACGCCGGGTCTGATAACGTCAGCTTAATCGTTTATCCAACGATGGTAGCTACACGACCATCACCTACGGTGTGGCCACCCTCGCGGATAGCGAAGCGCAGGCCCTCCTCCATAGCGATGGGGTAAAGAAGCTCAGCGTTGATGGTGACGTGGTCACCAGGCATAGCCATCTCTACACCCTCGGGGAGCTCGATGGAGCCGGTTACGTCGGTGGTGCGGAAGTAGAACTGAGGACGGTAACCATTGAAGAATGGGGTGTGACGGCCGCCCTCTTCCTTGGTCAGTACGTAAATCTCACCGGTGAACTTCTTGTGAGGAGTTACAGAGCCGGGCTTGCAGAGTACCTGACCGCGCTCGATGTCCTCGCGCTTGATACCACGGAGCAACAGACCTACGTTATCGCCAGCCTCGCAGAAGTCCATGGTCTTACGGAACATCTCAATGCCGGTGCATACGGAGCTCTGGGTGTCCTTGATGCCGACAATCTCGACGGGCTCGTTGAGCTTGAGCTGACCGCGCTCTACACGACCAGTAGCAACGGTACCACGACCAGAAATGGTCATAACGTCCTCGATAGCCATCAAGAAGGGCTTCTCGTTGTCGCGAGCAGGGGTAGGAATGTAAGAGTCTACCTGGTGCATAAGCTCTACAACAGAGTCAACCCACTTCTGCTCACCGTTAAGAGCGCCAAGAGCGGAGCCACGAACGATAGGCAGGTCGTCGCCGGGGAAGTCATACTCGGAGAGAAGATCACGGGTCTCCATCTCTACGAGGTCGATGAGCTCCTCGTCGTCTACCATGTCGCACTTGTTAAGGAATACGATGATGTAAGGTACGCCTACCTGACGAGCAAGCAGGATGTGCTCGCGGGTCTGAGCCATAGGACCATCGGTAGCAGCGATTACCAGGATAGCGCCGTCCATCTGTGCAGCACCGGAAATCATGTTCTTTACGTAGTCAGCGTGACCAGGGCAGTCTACGTGAGCGTAGTGGCGCTCCCAGGTCTCATACTCAACGTGAGCTACAGAAATGGTAATACCACGCTGACGCTCTTCGGGAGCCTTGTCGATGTTCTCGAAAGCAGTGTAGTCTGCATGGCAACCCTCGGTCTCGGAGAGAACCTTGGTGATTGCTGCGGTAAGAGTGGTCTTACCGTGGTCTACGTGACCAATGGTACCAATGTTTACGTGTGGCTTGGAACGATCAAACTTCTCCTTGGCCATTGTGCCATCCTCCTCTTGGAACTAGCTTTGTAGGCTATCCAACGAATAACTTGCTTATATATTCCAAACGGCCCAAGAGGGCCGCAAGAATTCATGGTACCGGCGACTGGATTCGAACCAGTGACATCACGGGTATGAGCCGTGTGCTCTAACCAGCTGAGCTACGCCGGCATGGCGGTGCTTGAAATATGGAGCCCGCGACCGGATTTGAACCGGTGACCTCTTCGTTACCAACGAAGTGCTCTACCTACTGAGCTACACGGGCATGGTGGGGATACTTGGACTCGAACCAAGGAACCCAGAGGGAGCGGATTTACAGTCCGCCGCAGTTGCCGCTGTGCCATATCCCCATATATTTTCAAGCTGCTTTGCAGAACAAAAAACCTTGCAAGCGGAGGAAATATTACGACCGAATAGGTAGGTTGTCAATACATACCACCCAGCCGGGCGTTACCTTGTCACGTTTCCTGCACAATTGCAGATAAATCGTGCATGTTTCCAAGCGCAGTACCGAGATAAAAACGGAGCCCTTAGCACCCGTGCCAAAGGCTCCGTACATCGCCTGGAGCTGGTGATAGGGATCGAACCTACAACAACTGGTTTACAAAACCAGGGCTCTACCATTGAGCTACACCAGCAAACTGGTTGCACAAGCTGTGCGTGAGTAATAATAGCGTATCTTTAAACATCTGGCGAGAAGAACTTGGATATTTCCACGTTTGGTTCTAAAAGCAGCTCTGTGGGGTTACTTACCAGACTACTTACCATCTCACCCAAAAAGAGCCTCACTACCACGTAGCAAGGCTCTTGTTGTTCCTTAAGGCATGTATTTGCCTTAAGGATAGCTTACTTAGATGAGCAGACTTTTACTCATCTTGTTTCTTTGTCAAGCGACGCCCCATCCGCAGCGCCGCGCCAAGCGCCAAAAGTCCTATGGCTGCCACCGATGGCAGTGCCACACCTAGGCTAGTGTCTCCGGTTTTTGGCATTGCTTGTACAGGCTTGGGGGTCTGCGTAGGCTTAGGAGTATGAGAGTTGGTAATAGTAAAGCCAGACTCTGCGCTGCCTTCTACCTTTTTCTCATAGCCCTGCGGCACCTCAAGCTCGTCTACGGTATAGACAATAGCTTTTCCGTCCATATCGTAGGAAGGAAGGTCTTCAAAGCTAAATGAGCCGTCTGAGGAGGATGTAACCTTTTGGGTCTTATCGG
Organism: Atopobium minutum 10063974; assembly: GCF_000364325.1. Classification (NCBI taxonomy): domain Bacteria; kingdom Bacillati; phylum Actinomycetota; class Coriobacteriia; order Coriobacteriales; family Atopobiaceae; genus Atopobium; species Atopobium minutum. Next base: position 399,369 of record NZ_KB822533.1, on the reverse strand, counting down.
TTGGCTTACCGTTTTCAAGCAGGGTAACGATAATGTCTTGAGGCCTAGAGGCGTCCTTGTTGTCCTGGTCTTGCCAGACCTTCTTGCCCTTGATGGTCATCTTTGGGTTTATAAGAGTGTTGGTAACAGTCCAGGTATATCCATCATCCGTGTGATCAATGGACGTATTGTAGCTGTGGCCGTCTTTTGCTTGATAGACAAGGGTGTGGGTGCCATCGGCTAGATCTTGAGACTTTGTCCCTACTTCTTCTAGCGTATAGACAATTTTTTGTCCGTCTTTGAACTGATCAAGTCCCTTGTAAACAAGCTTCCAGTCATTATCACGATTAAGCGTGAGGGGCGCACCGTGCTTTTGTCCATTGGCATACAGCTGAACCTCAACTGCTGGGGCGGCTTCTTTGTTAATGCCTTCCCAGACCTTAGCGACATTTATATCTATCTTGCCTTCTAAGGTATTGGTGATGTTATAGGCGGGAGCCTCAGTGGTACCGACGTTTTTGTTCTCTGTTTGGGTGTAGTACTCGCTCGTACCCACCTTTTCCATAGGCTGCTCACGCACGGTGTAGACAACTCTCTCACCCGTCTTGTTTGCGCGATACGCAACAAGACCTTCAAAGCTTGCAGACCAGTTGTTGTCAGCCGTAAGCTCAAGGGTGTTGTTGGTAGGTGTCCCATCAGCCAAGAGCTCAACCACAACCTTGTTAGGTCTTAGCCCAAGGGCATTGTTGTTATCTTTCCACGTCTTTGTGACAGGAACAGCAATCGTTTCAAGCTCGTGGGTGTTTGTGATGGTAAGGGTGTTTTGGTCAAGCTTGGTGGTGTAGCCATCTACAGCATCCTCTTGGACGGTATAGACAATCTTTTCACCCTTGTTGTTATAGGTAGGCAAGTCCTTAAAGGTATGGCTTTGGTTGTTGTGTTGCTTGTCGGTGCTCAGGGTTTCGTGTGCCTGCTCAACACCGTCTGCCAAAAGCCGTATCACAATAGTATCGGGGCGTTTATTGTCTTGGTTGTTGTGATCTTGCCAAACCTTGTTAACAACTATGTCCTGAGGAGGATTGTCTAGAGTGTTGGTAATGACCCAAGAGTGCGTTGAGGGGTTTTGGATATCAACCGAGTAGCTGTGTCCAGCTGCCTCAAGCTTGTTGTTAGCATCTACTCCTACTTCTTGTAGGGTATAGGCAATCTCTTTGCCTGCAGCCGTGTACTGATCAAGGCCCTCAAAGCTATGTTTCCACTCACCCTCATTGGTAAGTGCTATAGGAGCACCTTGTGCTTTCCCGTCAGCGTAGAGCTGAACTTCAACTGATGGGGCTGCTTCTTTATTGATACCAACCCAGGTCTTTGTAACGCCTACAGATACCTTGCCTACCAGGGTGTTGGTTACAGTAAGGGCGGTATTGTCTCCCGTATAGCTTGCGCTGTAGTTATCAACCTTGTCCTCTACAACCGTGTAGACAATTTCTTGGCCTTGTGAGCCTTGTTTGTACTTAAGCAGCTTATCAAAGCTGGCAGACCAGTTATTGGCCTCATCAAGGGTAAGGGTTTTATCGGTAGCAACACCGTCAGCATACAAGGTAAGCTTGATGGCCTGAGGCCTCAGCCCCTTAGCATTGTTGTTGTCTACCCACACTTTCTTAACAGGAACATTGATAGTTTCCAACTCATGGGAGTTGGTCAGGATATAGACACCTTCATCATTTATCTCAACGGTATCTTTATAGCCTGCAGGAACGTTCTCCTCCTTGATGGAGTAGCTAATCTTCTCACCCTTATTGGTATAGGTAGGAAGCTTAGAGAAGCTCGCTTGCCAGTCGTTATCCTTATCAAGGGTAAGGTTAGAGATTGCATGACCTTCAAGGTCCTTGAGGTCAGTAAGTTTGGTCTCTCCTACCTGAGCGACAAGAGATACCTCTACGGAAGCTGTTTGTTTACCGTCTTGGTTGTTGGTGTCGCTCCAGGCCTTCTTAACGGGAACGGTCACTTCTGGGTTTGTCATTGTGTTGGTCACAGACCAAGAGCTGCGGTTACCTGAGCTGTTTTCCTCTTTTACCGCTACCGTGTAGTCAATGCCTGCAAGGGTAATCTTCCCATTGCTTGCACCATCTTCTACAACCGTATAGGTAATAGCTTTTCCTGCTTCATTCTTAGCAAGATCCGAGAAGCTCGCGGACCACGCATTATCACTGGTAAGCTCCTGCGTCTTACCCGTATCTTTGCCATTGGCAAGAAGTCGTACGGTAACGGGGGATGCAGTCTCAGGAAGAATACCTACCCAGGTCTTTGTAACGTCTACAGAGACTGTGTCGGGAGTTCTTGTATTGGTAACCGTAAAGCCCTCAGTAACGCTTCCAGACGTTGTAGCCGTATACCCTGCAGAAGCGCTAATCGCATCTTCTTCTACCCCATAGCTAATGGCAGTTCCCGCAGGAATAGTCTTTCCGTCTACGGTCTCATCAGCTGTAGTGGTGGCGGGAAGGTTTGTAAACGCGCCCTTCCAGGTATTGGGATCTTGGGCATCTGCGTTTTTAGCCTTTGTAAGCGTAAGCTTGGTATCGGTTGCCTTACCGTTTCTGATAAGCGTAAAGCTAACGCTTTCTGGTCTAGTGCCATCTTGATTGTTGGTGTCAGACCAAATCTTAGTGACAGGGATGCTCGTACGCGCAAGGCTATCTTTAAACGCCAAGGTCCCATTAGGAGCATCCGTGGTAAGGGTTACGTTCTGAGCATCGGCTACGGTATACCCCGCAGGAGCAGTTACCTCGACCACCTTATAGCTACCAAGCAGCAGATTTGAGAAGCTCAGCTTACCCTTAGCATCGGTGGTTTGGTTGGCAACAACCTTGCCCGAGATATCGGTTGCGGGATTGCCATTTACATCTTGCAAGGCAAACTCAGCACCAGCAAGCGCTTTGCCCTTATTTGTGTTGTCTACCTCATCCGCAGCAGTTTTCTCAACCGTAATTGAACCTATGGTTGCGGTAACAGCAATATTTCGACGAGCGGTACGAGCAATGGGACTCAGCGCCAAAGCAGTTGTTGTCGCAGCATTGCTTGTTGCTGTTGAGAGGTCAAGGTTATTGCCTTCTTCCTCATCAGACGTTGTCGTAACAAAGTCCTCGTAGTTATTTTTGGTTGCATGGATGCGGTAGTCACCACGACCATATACCGTTGCAGAATACCAACCATCGGCATCTGTTACCAGCTCAATCTCCGACCCATCCGGATTTGTTACCTTACCCGGCACACCAGTAGACGACGTACCCGCAAGGCCTGCCTTCACCAGGGTTAGGGTGCGACCCGCTAAGGGAACATCACCCTTGGACTTGTCGTAAATACCGTCCTTATCTTTATCAAAGAAATACCGACCCTCAACCTTGTATGGCGCTACCCTTGTCGCCGTGACGTTTGCCTCGGTATAGTCGGTACCGCCATTTACCGAGAAAGCCGCGCTGTTGTGCGCCACATCCTCATCGGTCAGCGTCTTATCAAAGGGCACCTTAACCGGGATTATGATGCTCTCGTCAGACTGCGATTTAATTGACTGCCGCTCACGAAGCACGACCTTAAACGACTTTACGAGACCCCAGTCCAGGCCTCTATCGGTGATGTCGCTCGCCGTTAACCACTCACCATCGCGCACAGAAGCCAAATCGGCACCTTGTGGTGTCAGCTGATAGAAGAACTCAAACTTCTTATTGACCTTAGACGTGTTTGCATCCTCAATGCTTGATGTCAAAGGCATTGAGAAGGTCGATTCACGCCCCGAATATGTGCCCTCGGAATTTGCAACAATCGTGTGATCTCCCTTATAGGGCAACACGTCGATCAAGCTCAAGGACTGCACATCATTAAGCGAGTTATTATAAATCTTTAGTTGTAGAGCGGCTGGATATCCAATATCGCCAACCGTGGCCATGCTATAGCTCAATTTCTGAGACTGATCAGTGGCATCACCAAAAGCGGTAAAGTCCGTCATCTGCAGCTCACGCGGCGGCGTATAGTCCACTGTTGACCAACGCACCATGAAGAGTTCTGACGTATTGCCGTCACCGTCGATATCAAGAGCATCTACATAGGTATTCGGACCCTTGTTCTCAGCATTGGGATCATACTTATAAGGACGAATATAGTCGTTATCATCCCAGCTCATGTATGTAGGGATATTACTCTTACCGGGCGCAGCATATTTAGATGCCTCAAGCTTGAGATTTATCGGCATACGTTGACCTACAGGAACATCACCGTAATCAATAACCACGGCATCTTGGCCCGTATTTTGGTAATTTGACACAAAACGAACCTGTGGCTCTTTGAGACCCTCCCAAGTCTCCCATGGCTTATTTGTCTCTGGATTTTTACCGAACGTTTTGCCGACGTCTGCTTTTTCCCAGCCCTTGTAGTTAATGCCTGCCGGTAAGAGGGTGACGGTGCGCATCTTCTTGATTTCTTTAAGCGTGCCGTAAGCGCTGTAGACACGGTATGGATCGCCTGCTCCCGCATATCCATTTGCAACTGGAAGGAAGGGGCCGACCTTGAGGGTAAACTCCTTGCTCTCGTTTGAATTAGGTACAGATGTATCTTTGTTGAGGTACTCATCGACCACTGGAGTAACAGGTCCTACGTATAAATCCGATCGATATTGGTAGCCATCTCGAGTCGTGACGGACTTGTGGTCTTTGGTCCATGCGACCGCCCACGACTCATATTTGAGCGTGCTGCCCTGACTGAGTGCATCGAGACGCTGAGTTTCAGCGTCCGTCAAACCGAGATACTCGCGAAATACCGCATAGTCGTTATTGAACTCTACTGGATCAGCGAAGTGCAGGACAAGCTTGGCATATTTGCGCTCAGTGTCGTTAATCTGTACTTCTTGTCCGTATTTTACGCCTTTTTGAATCAACTCTTCATCGCCGTCGGCTGTCACGCCATACAGACTCGTATTGTCATTATTGTTGACTGCATCTATAAACTTCTGCAGATGAGGGGACCACAGGTCATTTGGCCAGAAATCTCCACAATTCCTAACTTCAAGAAACTTAAACGACTTATAAAATAGTCCGCTCGCATTATCTTCGCTGGGAATAAACTCGATTTCTTTAATGAAGCTTGCGGCGCCTCCTGAATATGGATCTGACGAACTACCTCCATTATTTGAGTTGCACACAGAGGTTTCGATCCCCATGCCTGCGTCAGTACGATCTATCGAGCCAACAAATATCCGCTTGTTGCCATAGGAATATATTTGTGCATTGGTATCAATGTTTCCTGGAAGATCCATGAAAAGGGTAAAATCGCTATTACGAGACATGCTCAGAATTCCAGGGCTCTGTTTGAAAGCAACTGGCTTGAAAAAGAACGTCTCGTTCCGACTGCCAATGTATTCTCCTCCAGAGCCATCAGCATTGGTGTTGACATAAAAGTCAGCAGTAATGGGCAGATCAGTATTTAGTGCTACATCGCTAAAATCAACAAGGATTTGGCTATCGCCTGAGATTTTTGCCAGTACAGCAGCTCGGTTGTTTGTATGCGGCAAGACATGCGATAAATTGACACTGTCAAATTGTGGGTTATCAACACGGTAAGTAACAACAGAGCTACCGTCAGAGCGCTTCTCGATAGTCACGCCTTCATTTAGACGGGGAACAACAACGCCAGCAGGCAGGGTAACAACAACCTTTGCATTCTTCGGATACGCAATACCAGCAAGCCCTGGCGTACCAGCAGGTGTATTGGGATAAAACGAGAAAAAGACATTTGTACGGCGCCCAGCCCTGCTGCTGTACTTACCCAGAGGTGGTGCTGTTGGGCTTGTAGGATCGTCAACTACCATTGTTGACTCCATGCGATGTCCGTTAGGCACAAGTCCAGCCGGATTGCCTTCTGGAATAGCTACACCATCAACAGCGTCTGTCTTTTTACTAGAGAGGCCTGAAATTCCCTCACTTGAATATACGGCAAAAGGCACTGTCTTTGCTGTGAAGGTCTTGGTTGCCTTTGTCACCTCTTTACCAGCTGAGTCAAGAAGCTGTGCCTCTACTTTGATAGTATCTCCGTTTACGGCCGTATGACCATCAAACTGAAACTTCAGCGTATAAGTCAAACGCATGCCACCGGTGAGATTAGTGAAGAAGAACTGGTAATAGTAAAAATCATCGTCTTCCCACTTCTTTGTTTCTTTAGCGACTTCTGACTTAGTGAAGGTAAGATTTTGGATTTTTTTGGTCTTTGGAACCTTAACAAGCAGCGAAGGATTGTCCAATTTATACGTTGCACCTGAAATATCAAGGTCAACAACATTTTCAATCTGCTCAAAGGTTAAATGAGTGGTATCGCCCTCGACAACTGCCTTGTCATTAAGAGAGCCAATACGAAGATCTACACGTGAGGTATCGTCATTATTTGCAGCTAGAGCTGAGCTACGCTCTTTTGCTGCTGGAGCTTCTGGGGCACTGATATCCTGCGGTTTATCCGCAGAAACGTTATCAGTCTGATGAGACTCTTCTTCAGTAGTGGAGTTATCTGGCTCCACTGCTGTTACTGAATCAGCGGAACCCCCCCCAGTCCTTCGGCGAGTGCTTGAACAGGAATGCTCGAGAACACCAGCAAAAATGCAAGCACTGTCGTTAGCAGCCTTTTGGTCAGCTTCATGTTTCCCCTATTCTTACAAACCCGAACAAAGCAGTTCGAGCAGTCCATCTGTATTCAGAAGGTATATCTTTTGCTTTTTATATTACTTTAAGTGATCATTTCAAGTCTACTTAATGGCCCATTTATTTTGTTATGTAGTTTTATTTTATGCATTGGTTACGTAATACCTTCATCCAAACACTGCACACAGTGTTCTAAACTCAGCCGTATTGGTTGATTCCGATGTCGGAAATAACCAATTTTGGTTGATTCCTATGTCGGAAACCACCAATTTTGGTTGATTCCGAAAGTTTAGGTATACTATATACAAAAGATAATCACTCATGAATGGAGCTACTCTGTGCAAAGATATGCACTTAAAAAGCTTAAAGCCTGGCATGATTCAATGCATCGTAAGCCGCTAATCATTAGAGGCGCGCGCCAGGTTGGAAAAACATGGCTCGTAGAAGAATTTGCTAAACAAGATTTTAAGCATTTTGCCTCTATCAACTTTCTTGATAACGAGGCAATCCAACAGCTTTTCTCGGGATCATTAGAACCAAAGCGCATTCTTACCGCCTTAGGTGCCTATACCAACACCAATCTATTTGATGGGAAAACCCTTCTTTTTCTCGATGAAATACAGGAATGTCCGCGTGCCATCACGTCGCTCAAAATGCTTTGTGAACAAACGCCTCACATACCTGTTATTGCAGCGGGGTCCTTATTAGGAGTAGCTCTTAACAGAGAAAACAATGCAGGTAGTGATACCCGCATTTCGTGGCCTGTGGGAAAAGTTAACTATCTTGATCTCTTCCCTATGACATTCTCGGAATTCCTGAGAGCTTTGGGCAAGGATAGATTGGCAGATTTGATCACTCAAAAAGATTATGAACTCATGCACGTCATGAGCGAGTCTTTTGAAGATGCACTCCGTAGTTATTTATATGTGGGAGGCATGCCAGCCGCAGTGCAAGCCTATATCTCTACGGGATTGTTGAGCGAAGCGCGCCAAATCCAAGATGCACTTCTTATTGACTATGAGCATGACTTTTCAAAACATGTGTCTTCACCGCTTGAAGCAGAGCACATAAGAGAGACTTGGCGTTCAGTTCCTCTACAAATTGCTCGAGAAAATGGCAGTAAAAAGTTTATATACTCTCAAGTGCGTCCTGGTGGCCGTGGGCGTGATTATAAAGATGCTATTAGTTGGCTTGCGGATGCCGGTCTTGTAACAAAGGTTAACAAAATTACCAGGCCAGGAATTCCTTTATCTGCCTACGAGGACCCCAGCAATTTTAAGCTCTATCTTCTTGATATTGGTCTTTTAGGCGCAGCATTACACCTTAACGAAAAAACGCTTTTTGATGGAGATGCCCTTTTTACTCACGCAAAGGGCGTATACAGTGAACAATTTATCTGTCAACAACTCATAGCCTCAAAAAAGCAACCCACATATTGGTCGGCAGACGGAAAACAGAACAAAGCTGAAGTTGACTTTATCTGTGAGTGTGACGGAGAAGTTATTCCTCTTGAAGTAAAGTCTGCAGCTAATGTTACAAGTAAAAGCCTTGCATACTTTGCAAAGAGCTACGCTCTTTCTCACTGCATACGCTTTTCTCTTGCTCATTACAAAGACCAGGGCTGGATGAAAAACCTTCCTTTATATGCTATTGAGTCTTTATAGAAAGTTTCGAAGAACTGCTTGCGTAGCTCTATTTACCTAACAGCTTGTTAAGCTTCTCGATAGTTGCTGCATCAAGACGATCCGCAACAGTAAGATGTTTGCGTCCTTGGTCGGCCATGGTTTGCTGCGATTCTGCCTCATCTATCTGCACATCGCTGATAAGAGCAGTGCTGGAGACACGCGTAACAGGAATACCACCAACCGTAGCCCTGATGGTGTTGTCTGAAGTTACCACCGTTACGTCGCGCTCCTCAAGGCGGCACTGCACCACCAAGCGCTCAATAACGCTGTCCGCGCTCTCTCCCGTTTTGGAGAAGATAAGCTGTACACCTGCACGGGTAAGATTGGGGCGATCCGGGCTCACGTTACCAGAACCGTCAAACACAATAACGGGTTCAAAACGGCGCTGAGCATATGCAGCAACATCAGAAATAAGCAGCTCACGCGCCCGATCAAAGGGATCTGCCGAAAGAGCCTTTGCGGGAGGCGTATCCATAAGGCCCGTATAGCGCGGCGTCTTAAAGATAACGTTATAGCCGTCTACCACCAAAAGTTCGAGGGGCTTTTTACTCATGCGCTACACCCTGGGCCTGGGATGTCTGGGCCTGGGCTGCCGCCGCCTCAGTTTGAGCTAAAGTGCTTTGACGCAGCCATTCGTAACACATAACCGTTGCAGCCTGGGCCACGTTGAGAGATTCTACCGAGCCACGCTGGGGCAACTTGCAGCAAAAGTCACAGTGCTTGAGCACCAGTTGAGAAATGCCTTTGCCTTCGGATCCCATAACAAGGGCCAGACGACCACTCATAGGAGATTCCCACACGCCTTGGCTTGCGTGCTCCGTAGAGCCTACCACCCAAAATCCAGCAGCCTTGAGCTCATCAAGGGCGGAAGCCAGGTTAGAAACTTGGGCGATAGGCAGATGCAGCACGGCACCTGCAGACGTTTTATAGGCAGCAGTCCCCACACGAGCAGCACGTGCTTTTGCAATGATCACACCCGCTGCACCAACCACCTCTGCGCTGCGCACAATGGCACCAAAATTGCCTTCGTCCGTTACGTGATCAAGCACTACAATGAGCTCATTTTTGCTGCTTGCACGCTCAAGAATAGTGCTAAGCTCCTCATACTGGAACGGACGTGTGCGCAAAATAATCCCCTGATGAGCGCCGTGAGACGACAGGCTATCCAAAATAGCGCGGGGTACCTCTTCTAGGGGAATACCAGCACAAGACAGACGATCTACCAGCTCTTTAAGAGACGCATCCTGTGCCGCATTGCTCCCGGTAGCTCCCGACAAAACCAACGCTTTTGCAATGGGCAAACCGGTGTCCAGTGCTTCTACACAGGCACGCCTGCCCTCGATAAGGTCATACAGCAAGGATGTGTCGCGAGCCGCCGCATGAGTGGCACGCTGGGCATATCCCTTGCCATCAGGGCGCTTCGTATGGCGAGAAGCCCCTGAGCGCTGGGCGCGCTCTTGCCGTTTGCCTTGCTCATTGCGCTGGGCACGATCGTGGCGCTGGGTATGCTCTTGCGAAAACTTCCCGGAACGACCCTTACCCCGCGCAGCATTGCCGGAGCGTGAGCTGGAGCGAGCGCTCCCGCCAGCGCGCAAAGCGCTGGGGCGCTTGGACGAATTGGGCTTAGCCACGAGCAGTACTCCCCTTTACGGTAAGGCGCGGACCTGCGGCGGTGTCTTCTATGGTGAGTCCAAGCGCGGCAATGGCGTCGCGGATGGAGTCTGCAAGCGCCCAGTTCTTCTCGGCACGTGCCTGCTGACGGGCATCAAGCAGAGCCTTGGCGGCTTCCTCTACAGACGTGCCCGCATAGTTAGCAAGCTGAGCGGCAAGGCCAAGCAGCTCTGACGGCAGCTCGTCGTGAGCGGAAGTAGAGAGCTTGATGCCCAATACGCCAAGCAGCTCTACCAGGGTATTTGCAGCATTTGTGGCCACAGCAGCCACCACTGTGCCCGCATTGTGATCCAGATAGGTGTTTGCGGCGGTGGTGAGCGTAAAGATAGCAGCCAAACCGCCTGCGGTGTTGAAGTCATCGTCCATCTGGGCGATAAAGTCTGTCCGAGCTTGCGCCACAGCGGCATTTAAGGCGTTGTCCGCATCCGCAAGCTCATGCTCGGGATGCGCAGAGGCTTGAGCTGCCCAGATAAGATTGCGAACGCAACCCTTAAGGCGCTCTAGCGTGCCCAACGTTCCCTCAAGGCGGCTAAATGAGAAGTCCAACGGAGCCCGATAATGCGTTTGGAGCATGAGCAGACGCACAGCATCTGCAGGATACTTGTCCAGTACCTCTTTAAGCGTGTAAAAATTGCCCAGAGATTTGGACATCTTCTCACCATCCACGCGCAGCATACCCGTGTGCATCCAGGTATTTGCCAGCGGCGCATCCCAAGCACACATAGCTTGCGCGGTCTCATTTTCATGGTGAGGGAATACCAAATCCTGTCCACCCCCATGGATGTCAATGGGTGTACCCAGATAGCGATGAATCATGGCACAGCACTCTGTGTGCCAGCCAGGACGACCTTCTCCCCAGGGGCTTGGCCAGCTGGGCTCGCCAGGTTTGGCGGCTTTCCACAGGGCAAAGTCAAAGGGATCGTGCTTGTCCTCGTTTACCTCCACACGCTCCCCCGCACGTAGCTGGTCCAAATTACGGCCAGAAAGTATGCCGTAGTTCTTTTCGGAACGTACAGAAAAATAAACGTCCCCGTTAGCGGCCACATACGCGTGGCCCTTCTTAATAAGCGTCAGGATCATATCCTGCATGGCTTGTATCTCTTGCGTAGCACGGGGCCGAATGGTAGGGTCTTCCACTCCAAAGGCATGCATGATGTCGATAAACGCACAGGAGTACTCCTCGGCCACCTGAGCAGCGCTGCGACCTTCTTCATTGGCACGATTGATGATCTTGTCGTCCACGTCTGTTAGATTTTGGGCCATGACCACGTCAAAGCCCTTGTACTGTAGGTAGCGGCGGATGACGTCAAACGACAAAAAAGTACGAGCATTGCCAATGTGAATCTGGTCATATACCGTTGGTCCGCACACATACATGCGAACCTTACCAGGCTCAAGGGGCACAAACTCCTCTTTTTTATGCTGCTGGCTGTTATATATAAGCATGACGTCTCCTTGCTTATGTTTACGTGCTTACTTACAGTGCTTACTCCGTGCAGTGCTTACTCCGTGCGGTACTTACTGTTTTTGCAAAAGGGCAACAGCCCACGCCGCAATGCCCTGTTCCTGCCCAACAAAACCGAGTTTCTCGGTAGTAGTGGCCTTGATACCCACACACTCTACCGGAACATCCATAGCACGCGCCAAATTACAGCGCATTTTCTCCCGATGCGGCGCCAATTTTGGAGCTTGGGCAGCAATGGTGCAGTCACAATCTACCAGCTCAAACCCGCGTGTACGCATGAGCAGAACCACGTTGCGCAAAAGCTCCAACGAATTTGCATCCTTGTAGGCGGGATCGGTATCGGGGAACAGCTTGCCCAGATCGCCCTCGCGCAGCGCACCCAAAATGGCATCTGCCAATGCATGGGTGAGCACATCTGCATCTGAGTGGCCGAGAAGCCCGTGGGAGTGCGGAATGGTTACGCCGCCCAAAATAAGCTTGCGGTCCTGCACGAGCTGATGCACATCATAGCCGTGTCCAATGCGAAGCACTACAGCTCACCCCCGGTTGCCGCCTTGGCAAAACGATCCAGCAACACGGCCTCCGCAAGAATAAGATCTTCGGGGACCGTCACCTTTATATTAGCAGCCGGGGTGGCCACCACCTCTACCACCGCACCAAAGTGTTCCATGAGCGAGGCATCATCTGTAGCCACAAGGGCGTGCACGCGCGCCTGCCTATGGGCATCAAGAATTGCTTCACGACCAAAAGTCTGCGGAGTTTGTGCATACCAATAGCAGGAGCGATCAGGGGTTTGCACCACGGTGCCCTGCTCGACAATTTTAAGCGTGTCCGTTGCAGGATGCGCAAGCAGTGCTCCATCTGCACCAGCGCGCACGCGAGCAATGGTGTCCTCTATGCCTTCGGGCGTTACCAAAGGACGTGCCGCATCATGAATGGCCACATACTGCGCTGATTGCGGAGAGCGTAACAAACCTGAATAGCAGGATTCTTGGCGCGTTGCACCCGCGGAAGCAAAATAGACAGGCTTATGCAGCGTGAGAATATCAACCGTCTGAGCACGTACCTCATCCATGCGTTGTGGCGCGCAGACGATCACAATGCAAGAAATAGAGGGTGCTTCATCAAACGCAAGGATCGACCAGCTAATAAGGGGTAACCCACATAGATCCACAAACTGCTTTGAGCGCGGGCCCCCAAAGCGAAGACCGCGACCACCAGCAACAATAATGGCACAGGTATCTGGGTTGGTTTGAAAGCCATCCAAAGGCTGAGGCTGTGCTTGTACCTGTGGCACAGAACCACCCAGCGGCTGTACAGCCTGTTGTTCTACGGCGCACCTCACGCTTAGCGCTTTCCGTGCATCTTAAGCAGGCTGTCTGCCAAAATGACCGAGTTACGAACACCAATCTCATCCAGATGCTCAGGATTTTGTTGAATGTCATCCAGCAACTCTTGCAGTGAGCCGTACTCATCCACGATTTTATCGGCCATGCCTTCCCGCACCACGGAAATGCGCGAAAGGGTACGCAGACCCAAGGGGATCATGACGCTGTCTTCTGTGCGGTCCGTGTATCCCAACACCGCAGCAACATTTTTAGCGTCCAGGTCATTTTTGGCAGCCAATGCCTGGAACTGCTTGCGAATATTGTGCGCTTCCTCCACGGTAGAACAGCTGGAGTAGTCACGGATCATAAGGTTATACTCATTGTCCATATTGCCTACCAGCTGCAAGCGCTGCATCTCTACCGTACGCCCCTCGGCGCCAAGCTGTGCAATGATGTCTTGCAAACTTTGGTCGGTAACGCTCAGCAGCTCAAACTGGTTGTAGATGCTCACAATATCGCCCAGCGTTACGTAATTATCCAGCTCTAACGAGGTCAAACGCAACAAACTACGGTCCAGGGTTTGGCGCGTTGTTTGCAGCGTTGCCAAAAGCTGGCTTACACGCGTCATAAGCTCAGCAACACCAAGCAGCTGATATGAACGTCCCTTTACGTAGATGTTCACTACTTGGCGGCGTTCGGATACCGAGACAACCATGGCGTCGGTAAGCAAACTCATACGAGCAGCTGTACGATGCCGCATGCCCGTTTCTGTTGTAGGCAAAGACGGATCTGGATTGAGATGAAAATTGGCACGCAGAATTTGCGTCAGGTCGTGATCGATAACGATCGCACCATCCATCTTTGACAGCTCAAACAGGCGGTTTGCCGTAAAAGAAATGTTGAGCGGAAAGCCATCATTGCCCGCAGCTAGCACGCGGTCCGAATCTCCTACGCAGATAAGAGCACCCAGATTAGCCGCAATGATCATATCCAATGCGTGGCGCAAGGCGGTTCCGGGAGCAGTAAGGCGGATGGCCTCATCAAGGGAACCTTCAACCGCGGCATCCAAAGGCTTCTCCATGTGTGCTCCTTTACCTTGTTGTTAGTACGCTTCACTCACTGCTGTCAATAGACAGATACATTTAGTATAGCGCCTGAAGCGCAGGGGCTTTCCCCCGTGCAGCATCTCTCTGTAAAACCTTTGTTGCACATAAGCCGGCACCAGGGACCTACTAGCACAGGCCCAGAAGCTAGCACAGGGACCTGGTGCAGGCGCAGGGACCTGGTGCAAACCGCCAAATCCCTACGCAGACATCGACAGCCTTACTCGCTTGCCGCAGACAAGTCCGAATCACTGATACCCGTACCCGATGGATGCGAGCTTGCAGGAGCTCCTGCAGTCCAACTGTTGCGTGCGCTAGGAAGCTCCATATGCACCCGCTTGGACAGCTGCGGGATGGTACCTTGTCTGCGCGTAAAGCTTAGCTTGTCGCCATCACAATCAACCAGCACAATATCTCCTGCTTGCCACTTACCCTGGAGCATTTCTTCTGCCAGCTGGTCTTCAATCATGGTCTGAATGGCACGGCGCAAGGGACGGGCACCATAGATGGGATCCGTACCCTCTTTGGCGATAAGGTCACGCGCTGCATCGGTAAGCTCGATGGACATGCCGTTTTTGATCATACGATCGCGCAGGTCCGTGACCATAAGATCAACAATGCCGCGCAACTGCTTAGTGGTCAGAGACTTAAAGACCACGATCTCATCGACACGATTAAGGAATTCCGGGCGGAAGAGTTTTTTGAGCTCGCCCATAACGCGGGAATTAATTTCCTTATCGGACAGACCATTGGAACCGGAGGCACTAAAGCCCATGGTAGTGGTGGTGGCAATCTCACGAGCACCAATGTTGGAGGTCATGATAACCACCGTGTTGGAAAAGTCTACCTTGCGACCCTGACCATCAGTCAGACGACCTTCGTCCAAGATCTGCAAAAGGACATTAAAGACATCCGGATGGGCCTTCTCGATCTCATCAAACAGAATGACGGAATAAGGACGACGACGCACCGCCTTGGTAAGCTCACCAGCTTCGTCATAGCCAACGTATCCCGGAGGGGCACCAACCAGCTTGGACACGCTGTGCTTTTCCATAAACTCAGACATATCAAAGCTGATAAGAGCGTCCTGGCTGCCAAACAAAAACTCGGCAAGTGACTTTGCAAGCTCGGTCTTACCCACGCCCGAAGGTCCCAAAAAGATGAACGAACCACCAGGTCTGCGCGGATCTTTGAGCGGCGAGCGACTGCGACGGATTGCCTTAGACACCGCGGTAACCGCCTCGTTTTGACCCACAACGCGCTGATGCAACACCTCTTCGGAGCGCAAAAGCCTGGAGGCCTCAGTCTCCGTAAGGGTGGAAACAGGAACGTGAGAAATGCTGCTTACCACGTCTGCGATGTCGCCCTCGGTAATGTCCACGATCTTGGCGTCAAGCTCTTCTCGCCAGGCTTTTTCTAGCTCCTCAAGATGGGCCGTAAGCTCACGCTCCTGATCCCTTAAGCGTGCTGCTTCCTCAAACTCCTGCGCAGATGCCGCCTCGGACTTTTTGGACGTCACCTCTTTGAGCTGATTTTGCACTTCCACAATGGAATCCGGCGTCTTGATGGTATGAATGCGCGTGCGAGCACCCGCCTCATCAATCACATCAATGGCCTTATCGGGCAAGAAACGATCTTGAATGTAGCGATCTGCAAGCGTAACCGCAGCCTCAATGGCACCTTGCGAGAAGCGCACGTGATGATGCTGCTCATAGCGGTCCTGCAGACCGCGGATGATTTCAATGGCATCCTCAATGGAAGGCTCGCCTATCATAACGGGCTGGAAGCGGCGCTCAAGGGCGGAGTCCTTCTCTATATGCTTGCGGTACTCCTCTGCTGTGGTTGCACCAATAACCTGGATCTCGCCGCGTGACAGAGGCGGCTTAAGGATAGAAGCCGCATCAATGGAACCCTCGGCAGAACCCGCACCAATAATGGTGTGCATCTCGTCAATGAACAAGATGTCATTACCGGATTCGCTCACTTCCTGAACCACCTTTTTGAGGCGTTCCTCAAACTCACCGCGGTACTTAGAGCCGGCGACCAGCGCGGCCACATCCAGCGTCCAAACTTGTTTACCCCGCAGGATGTCGGGCACCTCATCAGCAGCAAT
Organism: Atopobium minutum 10063974; assembly: GCF_000364325.1. Taxonomy (NCBI): domain Bacteria; kingdom Bacillati; phylum Actinomycetota; class Coriobacteriia; order Coriobacteriales; family Atopobiaceae; genus Atopobium; species Atopobium minutum. The sequence continues at coordinate 383,351 of NZ_KB822533.1, read as the reverse complement.
AAGCTGCGCCAAGCCTTCTGCAATGGCAGTTTTGCCAACACCGGGATCACCCAAGATGAGCGGGTTGTTTTTCTGGCGGCGCGCCAAAATTTGCATAACGCGCTCTATCTCACGGTCACGACCAATCACCGGGTCGAGCTTGCCTTCACTAGCATACTGAGTAAGGTTGCGACCATACTCTTCCAGCATGGAGCCTTCGGTAGATTGAGAGCCCATCATCATAGGATCGCCACCCATGCGCACTTGTGCCGTGGGACGGGTGGACTCCGGGCTCTTATCGATAAGGTCGTTGACGGCGTTGCGCACCGCATCTGCCGAGACACCCAGGCGTGCAAGCGCGGTCATAGCGCTGCCGTTACCCTCGCGCACAATGCCCAGCAGCAAGTGCTCGGTAGAGATGTAGGTTTGGCCGTGCAGCATGGTCTCACGATAGGCGTTTTCCAGTACGCGCTTGGTACGTGGCGTAAAAGGAATGTGACCGCCCGGAACCTCTTTTTCCTCTGACTTGGACAGCTCCTTGATGGTTGCCAGTGCTTCCTCATAGCTAATCTCAAGCTTTTCCAGCGCCTGAGCAGCGATTCCGCCGCCCTCCTTGATAAGGGCTAGGAGCAGATGCTCGGTACCTACATACATTTGCCCAAGGCCGCGCGCCTCATCTTGTGCCAGCGACATGACCTTCTTAGCTTTATCCGTAAATTTTTCGAACATATGGGATAGCCCCTTCCTGTCATTGCATGCAATGACCTGATTTGCTGCTTTGATGTGTACCCCGTATGCTGCTTTGCAATACCTACAAGCATCCCACAAGCGTCTGCCTAAGGACTTCTACACAAAAGCAGCCCCGACTTTTGTCAGAGCTGCTTGGTTAGATGAATTTTAGTGAGCAACAGCAACCATGCTCTATGAACAATGCTGTGACCGGCTACTCAAAGCACTCCGTTGTGCCGGCCAGCTCCTTTTCTGCAGCAATGACTGCCGAGAAAAGCTCGTCCAGTTCCATACCCATAAGCTCAGCACCCTTTTTAATGACCTCACGATCACAGCCGGCAGCAAAGCTCTTGTTCTTGAACTTCTTCTTAAGGCTCTTGAGCTCAAAGTCCATCACGGAGTGGCTGGGCCGCATACGCACACAGGCGTTGATAAGCCCGGACAGCTCGTCCACAGCAAACAGGACACATTCCATCTTGTGGCTCGGCTCGGGAAGCTCTGGATTTATATCGTAATTATGCGTCTGAATGCAATGAGCCAAAGCGGGATTGGCGCCAGCCTCTGCCAGCAATTCTGCAGCCTTTACGGTATGCTGCGCATCATCCCCACAGACTTCCCAATCCAGATCATGCAACAAGCCCACAATGCCCCAAAACGCTTCATTGGCAGGATCATACTGCTTAGCAAAGTAGCACATCAGAGCCTCTACCTGCTGGCCATGCAGGAGGTGATAGTCATCCTTGTTGTACTGTTTGAGCAGCTCAAAGGCCTTCTCGCGAGAAATGCCTGCATCCAGCACCTGCTCTGCTTGCTGCTGCTTTTTGCTGCCAGCACCCAGGGCTTCGGGACGCATGTGAGGAAACAAAAGCACATCACGAATGGAAGGCTCATCGCAAAACAGCATGACCATGCGGTCAATGCCGTAGCCAACACCACCGGTAGGAGGCATGCCGTACTCAAGCGCACGAACGTAATCGTAGTCATACTCCATGGCCTCATCGTCACCGGCAGCCTTTGCGTCCACCTGAGCTTGGAAGCGAGCTTCCTGGTCTACCGGATCATTGAGCTCGGTAAAGGCGTTGGCATACTCATGACCAGCCACAACCAGCTCAAAGCGCTCAGTCAGACGGGGGTCTTCGGGCTTGCGCTTGGCCAGAGGGGAAACCTCAACGGGGTAATCACACACAAAGGTGGGGTTAACCAGCGTTTGCTCTACCAGCTCATCGTAGAGCGTAAAGATAAGCCTGCCAACACCCCATTCCTTCTCGTAGGGCAACTTGTGAGCATCAAGAAGTGCGCGAAGCCGCTCAAGGGGCGTCTCCATAGAAACTTGCTCACCCACAACCTCACTGACCAGCTCACTCATGGAAGCGGAACGGAATGGAACAGCAAGGCTAATCTGCTGGCCCTGGTAGTTCAGGACCTCGCCCTTGCCCACCGCAGCAGCAACCGCCTGGAACAGGCCTTCCGTTAAGCGCTTCATGCCCTCAAGGTCAGAGTAGGCGCAGTAGGCCTCCATAGAGGTAAACTCGGGGTTGTGTGTTTGGTCCATACCCTCATTACGGAACTGACGACCAATCTCAAACACGCGCTCCATGCCGCCCACAATGCAGCGCTTGAGGTGGAGCTCGGTAGCAATGCGCAGGTAGCACTCTTGGTCAAGCGCATTAAAGTGCGTCTCAAAGGGGCGCGCGTTAGCGCCGCCTAAGGTCTCCTGCAAAATGGGAGTCTCGACCTCAATATAGGATTGGCTTTCCTCCATATAACGGCGGATAGCAGAAATGATGCGCGAGCGCATGCGGAAGGTAGCCATAACGTCAGGATTGACGATAAGGTCTGCGTAGCGCTGACGATAGCGGGTTTCTTTGTCCGTAAGACCGCTCCACTTGTTGGGTAGCGGACGGCAAGACTTGGCCAACATCTGGATGTTTTGCGCCGCAATGGAAAGTTCGCCGCGCTTGGTGCGCACAACGGGGCCGGTAACCCCAATGATGTCGCCTACGTCAAACTGCTTTAGCAGCTCCCACGCAGCCTCGCCCAACACGTCACAGCGGCAGAACAGCTGAATAGAATCGCTTACATCCTGCAGCACAATAAACGCCAACTTGCCCTGACGGCGAAAAGCGCGAATGCGACCCGTTAAGGATTGAACGTCCTCCGTATTCTCGCCATCTGCTAAGTCTGCGTACTTTGTAATAAGCTCTGCGGCATGAGCAGTTACCACAGAACGAGCAGGATAGGGATCAATGCCGGCATCGATAAGAGCTTGGCGCTTGGAACGACGAATAGCACGCTCATCGTTGATATTTACCGGCGTCTCTTGATCTGTTGCCATGGGATTCCTTTTACCTCGATATTTTCTCAACCTTAAAGGCGCGCGTCTTACCAGATGGAGTTACATACTCTACGGTCTCACCAATCTTGGCACCGATAAGAGCAGCACCAACGGGGGACTCATTAGAAATGCGGTTGGACAGCGAGTCCGTCTCTGTGGTACCTACGATGGTGTAAGAGGACTTCTTGCCCTTCTCGTTAGAAACCTCAACGGTGGAGCCAATGGATACTATCTTTGCGCGACCCGTGCTTGCCCCTGCAAGTTTGGCGGTGGACAAGATCTTGCGGATCTCGCCAATGCGAGCTGCGTTTTGAGCTTCCTCTTCTTTAGCAGCGTCGTACTCGGCGTTTTCCGAAAGGTCGCCCTGCTCACGTGCTTCCTTAATGGCGGCGATAATCTCTGTGTGCTTCTCGCCCTCACGCCATTCGAGCTCGTCTACAAGCTTCTGTCGGCCTTCGGGAGTAAGGATGATCTCTTTATCCATGCTCTGCTCTCTAAATCGAAATAACTAGTGGATACCCTGCAGACGTGCAAAAGGCACGGCGCAGCTTGTGCATAGGCGCAAAATTTGCAAGCAATAAGAAAGTGAGCTTACTCGTTGTCCTTATCGACAACCTCAGCCTCTGTTACCTCATCCTTAGCGGACTTGGTGTCCTCTTCCATGCCCTCGCGGATGTTCTTAACGGTCTTGCCAACGGTACTACCAAGCTTAGGAAGATTCTTAGGTCCAAAGATAACCAGAACAATTGCCAAGATAATGATAAGCTCGGTGGGACCCATTCCAAGAATCATAGCTACCTCCGTATAAATGGACTCTTTGGCCCGTTGTACACAATTTTGTACTCTTCAGTATAAAAGGTATATGCGCAAAACACACAAACTTTATTTACGCATTCAGTTATCCTACCACGTAGAACTATAAATGGTACTCACTATTCACATCAGAGCGGAAACTTATGAGTCTAGACACATCTACCATACTTTTTTGGGGCGGTAACCTCCTTCTTTGGGCGGTCATGGCAGTGGTGTTTAAGCACCTGCTTGCCTGGGGCCTTAAGAAGCGTGGCATTACCTTTATCCCCAAAACCATGTTTGGCCGTGCGCTCATCTTTGACTCTGAGGACCAAGACGGCACGCCCATTCGCTTGCTCAACGTGCACAACACCTTTCAATCCATCACCTACACCGACCCTGAGCTGCGCAATGAGCTGGTATGCGAGTACCACCGCAGCTTTGCGCGCGTTCTTATCCTTACCGAGAACACCACGCCTCAAGATTGCTGTGCCGTTATTGGCGGCGGCGGATATTCTCTCCCCAAATATCTGATTACCCACTATCCCCACATGCAGGTAAGCGCAGTGGAGATTGATCCTGCCATCACTGCCCTTGCCCGTGAACACTTCTTTTTGGATGAGCTTATTCACACCTATGCTACCGAGAAAAGCGGCAGGCTGGAGCTGGTGTGTGACGATGGCTGGATCTGGCTACAAAACAGTGACCACAGCTTTAACATAGTGATAAACGATGCTTTTTCTGGCGCAAAACCACTGGGACCCATGGGGACTGCCGAGGGCGCTCGTATTATTCATGAGCACCTAACACAAAAGGGGCTGTATCTAGCCAACGTGATTGCGCCGCTTGAGGGAAAAAAATCCCAGCACCTGTACCAAACCCTCGAGACGTTTAAGCAAGAATTTGCACACGTATACCTACTGCCCGAAGCCGCAGATGAACCTGGTCGGCGCGCCAATAACGTGATGATTGCCTGTGACATGGCCTTGGATGTGAGCAGGTTTGACAACGGACGTGAGGTGTAGGGGCTACACAGCCACACTGCACGCGCAGCCGCCTTGGTACGCAGCCACCTTGATACGCAACCGTCCTGACCAACCGAAAACTTGCCAGCCTACGCCAGCTTTTTAGCCTATGCCAGCTTTCTTAACTCAATCTGTGGCAAAATCTCATCTCGGTGAGCAGGATCATAGTGTCCTGTGCGCGTAGATAGCGCTGCAGCACTCGCAACTGCCACGGCATACACCAAGGCATCAGGTGCGCTCATGCCTCGCTCAAAACCAACCGCAAACGCAGCCACCATCGAATCCCCGCAACCAACCGTATTGACAACGGTAAGGGCGGGCGGAATTGCCTGAAACGTCCCCTGCTCACATACCAGCAAAGCACCCTGACCACCCAAAGAAATAACTACCTGCGCAATACCGCCCTCATACAGGCGCTGTGCACAGGTAAGCACATCGGCGCGTGACTGGGCCGAGACGCCAAACAGTGCCTCAAGCTCATCTTGATTGGGTTTTATCATCGTAGGATGTGCTGAGATACCTTGCAGCAACGCCTCACCAGACGTATCTAAAATGATGGGTTTATCGGCCTGCTTGCACATCTCAACCAGCAGCTTATACGTATGTATGGGCACACCCACAGGCAGGCTCCCGGAAATCGTTACCACAGCAGACTGAGCAATGATGCGGGGAAACTCCTCCAGGTATTCCTCTAACTCCTGTGCGCTCACTTCACAACCGGGTTCCAAAAACTCCGTAGACGAGAAGCGCTCGTCCAAAATATTGATGCAGCTCCGCGTTTCTCCAGCAATGTGACCAAATGCGCTTACAATACCGTCTTGCTCGGTGAGCTGTTCCAAATAACGGCCATTAAACCCACCGACAAGCCCCGTTGCCTGCACCCGTGAGCCGCAAATCTTTGCCGCGCGGGCAACATTAAGCCCCTTGCCGCCCGCGCTGTTTTTTACGGCATGCACGCGCATGACAGTTCCACCTACCACCTGCTGATCCATGTGGTAGGCCTTATCGATAGATGCATTGAGCGTAACTGTGGTAATCATTACGCCTCGAACTCGTGGATGGTAACGCCCTTAACCACACGGTTGACCGTACCGGTGGGCGAAGGCGTATCCGGGGTATTACCCACCTTCAGTGAGGTAAACAAAGAGATGGTCTGCGCCACCATAATAAAGGGCAGCGCAAGGTAGGCATCGGGCAACAGAGTTGCGTGCTTGGCAAACGTTATAGCATCCCCTTCAAAGAGGGTCTGTGCGCTTTGCTGGATTGCAACCGTATGCAACGCAATGTTGTCGGCCGCAATTTCGTGCAAAATATCTAAATCATAGTGACGGGTGTAGCTGTCATTACTTACAAACACAAATACCAGCGTCCGATGGTTTACAAAGGATTTTGGCCCGTGACGATAGCCCATAGACGTGTCAAAGGAAGTGGCAATCTTACCTGCAGTAAGCTCCAAAATCTTAAGCTGAGCTTCTCGCGTCATGGCACCCAAAGCACCTGAACCAAGGTAGGTAATGCGTTCAAAATCATCCGTGAGCCATGAGGTAACCTCGTCCTCATGGGCTATAACATGCTTGCCCATGTCTGCTGCCTGGGCAACCCATGAGGCCTTCTGATCATCCTTAGCTCCATCAAAAATCAAAGCGCTGAGTAACTCCATGCAGCTATAGCTGCCGGTCATAGCAAAACCTTGGTCATTTGCACCCGGGATAAGGAGGGTCAGCGTGTCCGAAGCACCTTCAGACAGAACAGCAAGCTTGCCATCGGGAGCGCAGGTAATGTTAAGAAACATGATGTTGTGCACAACGCTGCGAGCGATCTCAACGGCTGCCAAGCTTTCTGGGCTATTGCCGCTGCGTGCGAAGGACACCAATACGCAGGGACGCTCGGGGCACAAAAAGTTATACGGAGCAGAAACAATGTCGGTTGTAGGGATTGCTTTGAAGTCAAAAGCGCTAGTATCTCCCACGCGACGTAAATATGGCACCAGCGTATCGCCCACATAGGCAGAAGTGCCAGCACCCGTAAAGATAATATCGGTTATGCCTTCTTTACCCAGGGTCTTGGCGCGGTTGAGAAACGCGTGGATCTTCTCCTTGTTAGCAAAATAAATATCAAGGGTATCCAACCAAAGATCTGGTTGTTGTGCAATTTCATGCGTAGTGATGTCTGCGCCAAGAGCCTTGAGCTCAACACGAGCTTTGTCAAACATGTACGCACTCCTCTCTTATGCCACAGGACTATCCCCTGCGGTGTACTATTTTGTATTTAAACTGGTCAGCCCTGGCAACGCTGTGCGTATATTCAATGGCCACGTTCTTATCGTTAAAGGTAATGCGAGAAAGCCTAAGCACAGCAGAACCTTCGGGAATGCCCAAAAGCTCTCCCTCTTCACGCCGGGCAGTGCTGGCCCTAAACTCTTCATTGGCAAGGCGGATCTTTTGGTGGTAGTCCTTCTCGACAATGTCATACAAAGGCTTGGTAGCTACCTCTTGTTCCGAGAGTGAGACAAACTCACTTGCGGGAAGATAGCTTTGCTCAATCATCATGGGAACGCCGTCGGCAAGACGCAGGCGCCTCAGCTTAAACACCTTGGTACCCAGGTGCAAACACAGCATACTACTGGCATGTTTTGCTGCGGGCATGAGCTTAAACTCGAGTACCTTGGTTTGCGGAGTACGTCCAAGGCGGCGCATTTCCTCGGTAAAGCTGTACGCTCTGGAAAGATCGGTGGCGCGATTGGTCATATCGGCTACAAAGGTGCCACGACCATGCTGGCGCGTTACCAGTCCTAAGGATTCCAGCTCTTGTAGAGCAAGGCGTACGGTGGTTCGAGAAAGACCATACTGCTCAGAGAGCTCACGCTCAGATGGCAGCAGATCATTGGCAACCATGTCAGTTTCAATCTTCTCTCGCAGTACATCCACAAGCTGGTCGTACAACGGTTGCTTTCTTGATGACATAGCCATAAGCCACATGCCTTCCTCGTGTCAAAACAAAGGCGCATGAACGCTGTGCCCATACGCCTTCAAACCTCGCCCATAGATCTAAAGGTTAGAGCTTAACCCCAGATACTGGGCCACAGACCAAAGGGTCCTGCACCCAAGATACCAATTAGCAGGATAAGGCAAATAGCCTTGATAGGCGTGAAGTTTTTCTTAACAAAGAGGAAGTACAGAAGCATAACGATTGCCAAAGGCACCAGCTTGGGGCAGATGCTATCCAAGATGTTTGCAATGTCAATGTTTACCGGAGACTCAACCATCTCCATGTACGTGACCTCACTCATGCCGTTGCCCAGGTCCTTTGAACCAGCGGTAACTGCGTTGCCGTCAGCATCGGTACCAGCAAGAGGCTCGCCATTTGCATCCACCATACCGGAAAGCGTGACGTCCTTATCGCCCTTGGTAATGACCTTAAAGCTGTCTACGTCCTTGGTGGGAACAGTGGCAACATGGGCAACATAGGCCTGCGTGGTACCGTTGGGAATCACTGCCTTAATTTGGGTGCCGCCCATGGTTACGGTCAAGCAGCCTACGATAAATACACCCAGGATGGAAGCAGCACGCGTAAAGGCTTGCATGTGCTCCATAAGGGAGTCCAAAGCGGTCATACCAAACTTGTAGGACCAGTTCATCAGGCCAAAGCGTAGTGCAAATTGCACCGCATTAAAGATGATCAAGAACAGGATGGGGCCAAAGATATTGCCGCTAATGGCCATGTTGGAACAAATGCCCGCGGTAATAGGCACGAGTGTCATCCAAAACAGGGCATCGCCAATACCACCAAGTGGACCCATCAAAGAGACGCGCACGGCACGAATGGTAGGAATATCCACCTTTTTCTGCTCCATGGACAGGATAAGGCCCATGGCAAAGGTTACCAAGAAGGGGTGGATGTTAAAGAACTCCATGTTATGCGTCATGGATGTGGCGAGATCGTCCTTATCGGTATGGATCTTCTCAAGGCCAGGAAGAATAGAGTACAGCCAGCCAGAAGCCTGCATACGCTCGTAGTTAAACGATGCCTGCAAGAAGCAGGAACGCCATGCCATCTTGTTAAGAGTCTTTTGGTCAAGGTCGGCCGCAGGCTCTAGATTGTTGTAATGTGTGAGTTCCTCCTTAGATGCCATCCTCTTCACCTCCATCAAAATCAGAGCCAGCAACAGCACCCTTGAGCTGCGTATTTTGCTGGTAATCCCAGTAGGCAATGCCAAAGCCGATAAGCGCGAGGATGAGCAGAGCGGGGGTGGCTAAGCTTGCAATGCCGGAGACGACAAGGGCAAGACCGAAGCCCATAAAGTAGAAGCCCCACATATCTTTGTTCATCATGAACTTAAGAAGCACGGCAAAGCCAACGAAGCGCATCATGCCGCCAGCAGCGGAAAGACCGTCTGTGAGCCATTGGGGAAGCGAGTCCACAACGGCCTGACCCATGGTGGAACCACCAATAAAGAACAGGGTTACTACGATGCCAAAAATAGCACCAAGCAAGCACATGGACAGGTAGTTGATGTGCTCAATGCCCTTGGAATTGGCATCGGCCGCGTACTGATCTGCCTTGCTCATAAGAGGAGACATAAGCGTAAAGATCAGTGTTACACCGTACTGACCGAGCAAAGAGAACGGAATAGCAAGAGCAACAGCAGCGTTAGGCTCAAGCTTGAGCGAAATTGCCAAAACGGTTGCCATAATGCCACCAACAACGGCATTAGGTGGCTGAGCTCCACCGATAGGCATGTTGCCAATCGTCATAAGCTGATACGTGCCACCAACGATAAGGCCCGTGGGTAGGTCGCCAAGGATGAGGCCAATCACCATACCAGTGACGAGTGGCTGATACAAGGACTCGAGGAAGCTAAACTGGTCGATTGCAGCAACAAATGTTACCAGGAACACCAGGATAACTTGGAGAGCTGAATAATCCATCCTTGAACCTCCTTTCATATATACGTGCTTTTGACCATGTGAAGTACTTTGTCGTGCGTGCGTTGCCTTCACTACGACACACGCTCACAACCCAGGGGGTGGGCGCCGGCATGCGACGCCCAAAAGAAAGGGAGTAGATACACCAATCAGAGGTGCATATACGTACCTACAGCTACATAACGCCTACCTAAAGAGCTTCTCGGTAGACTCAACCGGCGTCGTGGGAACACGTTGGATAAAGAGCTCAACGCCCAGCTCTTGGAGCTTCTTGAAGGTGGCAACATCCTCATCATCAACGGCAACAGAGGTTGCTACCTGGCGTTTATCGCCAGACATGTGCATGTTGCCAATGTTGATCTTTTTGATGGGCACACCACCCTCAACGAGCTTGAGCGCATCTTGCGGGGTTTCAATAACGATAAAAATATGCTGACGAGGGGCGGCTTTGTGAATGACATCAATGGTCTTCTGAAGCGAGAAATACCTGGTAGCCATGCCCTGTGGGGCCGCCATGTTGCACAGGTTTTGGCGCATTTTGTTGCCCGCAATGTCATCATTAGCCACCAGAATAAGATTGCAGTCAATACTTTTTGCCCACTGAGTAGCAACTTGACCATGCAGCAAACGGTTATCAATCCTCACAAGAACGATATTTGGCTCCGCCATAGGTTGCTCCTTTCCTCTTATGACCAGCTCGTCGTGCGATTACGTAGGTATTTGCTTTGATCTACTTTGATGCTGTCCGGACACTACTTAAGTGCTGCTTAGGTGCTGCCTGGGCAGTGTCGACAGCTGTTATGCGTTATGCGTCCTCATCCAGCTCTTGAATGGCATAGCGAGACACTTCCATAACTTCGCCCGATTTAATCTTTACGTCACAGGTCTGCTTGCCCACGCGCACCAGCGTGCCGTAGATACCGCCAGCAAAAAGCACACGCTGGCCAACCGCCATGTTTTTATGCACGTGTGCGTAGGCATTCTTCTTTTTGCGGGTACGCACAAACGTAACGATAAACAGCACTATGCCGATAAGTGCAAACAGGATAAGCAGCGCCACTGAAGCACCTAAGATCGACTGTGTAAAGGATTCTGTTGTCATTAGATGCCTTCTTCTTCATCAAAATCGACATCATAACAAGCGGCATCCGAAGCTTCGTCCTGCGTAACGGCATCAATTGACATGTGGGCGATACCAAGCACGTCAGATGACACGGCGTTGACGCATAACTCGCGCACTCCAATACCCATCTCGCGTCCCATGATGCACTCAAGCAGCATGGGCAGGTTGACGCCTGCCACTACCTCTACGCTGTCAAAGGCTTGAGCAGCCAACATGGCCTGGTTAAAGGGAGTGCCACCGATAAGGTCACACAATATGACAATGCCATCGGTTGTGGCGCGCAGGTTTGTTATTGCATCCGTAAGCTTGTTGCCAAAGCTTGCTGCTTCATCCTCGTGGAAGGTAACTGCAACCACTCCGTCTTGCTCGCCAGCGATCATCGCAAGCGCACTGTATAGCCCCGTTGCAAAATCACCATGCCCGGTAATGATAAAGCCAACCATACAAGCCTCCCCAGATAAGTGGTTACTACCACATACCATTTACACCATATCTTAGCGTTTCTGCTATCTGTGGATACCATTTTTGTGTTGGTTTTTATCAAGCTAACGCTTACCGAAGAAAACATGCCGTTCACTCAAATAACCTGCAGTTACTGGTATTTTACAAGAAATACCAGTTTTAGATGTGGCGCTCTCTTGTGTGCTTTTTAAACCAAAGCGGGTGTTTTCTGTAGGGCGTTTGGTGGTCCATCTATCTTGTTTTTCAGTTTATTTATAGTTACTGGTATTAGATTTAAGAAAAAGGGAGCGAGAAGCACTGTGCCGTAGCAACGTGACGTGATTGCTAAGAGGTCCTACGTCGTAGAGTAAGACAGTCACACAGAGAAACACTACGTACGCAGCCGCATGGCTACGCAGAGTATCTGTGCCCTACTCCCAAATCCACGCTTGAATTTCTCGGATGCTCTCTTCCACCTTGGCTGTGGTATTAAATTGTGAAAGGGTAATCTTGGCAAAGGGGATTGCCACAAAAAAGGTAATAAGGTCAGCAACGGGCTGCGCAAGCTGTACGCCCAACAGGCCAAAGAAGTATGCCATTACCACTATGACAGGCCCCAATACCAAGCCCAAACGGCAGGCACCAAGGATGGACGCGCTCCACACATGGCCTGAAGTCTGCAGCATAAAGTTGGTCATCATGGCAACGCCGGTAAGCGCAGCAGAAAAGCTTGCCAGACGCAGCGTAAGGGTACCAATAGCCACCACCTGCGGATCTTGCCTAAAAATCCAAATGAGCTGGGGCGCAAATATACAGGTAAAAACACCAATAGCGAGCACCGCAATGGTTGAAGCGCGCAAAGCAAAACTATAGCCTGCAAGTACGCGTTCATGATGCCGAGCCCCAATGTTGTATCCCAATACCGGCTGGTAGCCCTGACCAATACCAATCTGAATATAGTTGGCAAAACCAGTAATGCGCTGCACAATGGCCATAGCGGCAACAGCAGCGTCTCCAAACGGCGCTGCCGCATTATTAAGCAGGGTGGTTGCAATGCCAAGCATCAACTGACGTACAAACGAAGGCGTACCACCGTTATTTATTTCTCGGAAAAGCTCTTTGCTGGGGCGAACCCAGGTAAGAGACAGTGGCGCCAGTCCAATCTTTTGTGTTTCAATCAACAATAAAACAAAGCCGATAAACTCGCACACAATGGTAGAGATAGCACTTCCGGCAATGCCCAGATGGAAGCCATAAATCAGCAGAGGTGTAAGCAGGGCATTGAGAATGGCACCTGTCGTAATTGCCAGCATGGAAAAGAGCGATTCGCCCTCAAAACGAAGCTGCATATTAAGCAAAATAGAACTTGCCATCCAGGGAGCCCCGCACAAGATAATGCCGATAAATGTTTTGGCATACGGCAAAATGGTGGGCGTTGCACCAGCAAGGATGCACAGCGGCTCAATAAAGAGGTTGCCCAATATGGCAATGAGCAAGCCAACGGTCAGCGTGCATACTATGCCTGTGGATGCCATAATATTGGCTTTTTCCTGTTGCTTGGCCCCCAAATAACGCGAAATAGCGTTACCGGTGCCTTGCCCAAAGTAAAATCCTGTCGCCTGTATGGCGGTCATAGCAACAAATGAGATGCCGATAGCACCAGAGGCAGCCGTACTGATATGTCCCACAAAATACATGTCCACCAAGTTGTATATGGCGGTAACCAGGTTGGCAAAAATGGACGGGATTGCCAAAGAGGTGATGAGAGGTCCAATGGGTCGCTCGATCATCTCATGAAACTTTTCTTCAGTTGTTTGATGTGCCTTTTTGGCAAACACTGCTTTAATTGATTTCATGTCTCTAACGATACAATCCTTATCCGAAAAACAGCCCCGAAGCACCTATATCGTCGCATAATCGTTACATTTCCGGCTTCACTTTGCTAAGAGCCCATTTTGTTGCTCAGCTCGTCTGCGGGAAACACAATCCCAGCGCTGGTCCGTGCCTCTGTAAGCACCTGCGCTATGGTTAAACTCTGCTCAAGGCGCTGCTCATAAGCGGCACGGTCATTCTGAGCTATGATCCGAGCAAACTCACAAAACTCCGCTTCCATGCGGTTTGGTAGCGCTGCATCATAGTGCTCTTGAGTGCCATCGTTCAAATGCAGGGTGACAGCGCCGCCCATGCTCGGAGCCAGCTCTTGCGTAAGATAGCCCTTGGTGCCTTGGATAACATTGGAGCTTGGCGCAGCGCAATCTTTAGCGGCAATAGCAACCGCCTTAAAATGACCGTAGTCCAGCGTAGTGATACCCGAGGTATCAATGGAGCGCTCAATGTTTGCCTGGTAGCGCACGGATACAGGCTTGCCAAACAGGCCTACCAGCCAAGAAATACAATACGTTCCCAAATCCATGAGCGCACCCCCGGACTTTAGCGGGTCAAACACGGGCAAAATACTGCCCGCACAAAACGCATCGTACCGGCTGCTGTACTGACTGTAGTTTACCGAGGCAATATGCACCTGGCCAATGCGCGGCAACCATTCCTGCAGCTTACGATAGTTAGGCTGATACAGCGTAGTAATGGCTTCCAACACAAACACACCGACGGCGCGCGATGCCTGAGCAAGTTTTTGCGCTTGGGCGGCATTGCTTGCAAAGGGCTTCTCGAGAATAACGTTAAGCCCTGCCTGTATAGCCTGCATAGCAAGCTGGTAGTGAAGGTGATTAGGCACTGCAAGATACACGGTATCGCAGGTAAGGCTGGGGGCAGCTGAGGCGGTTGATTCCGCGGTGTTGGCAGTGGAGGTGGTGGTGGGGGCGGTTAGCTTCGCAGTGCTGGCGGTGGTGGGCTTCACAAGAGCGAGAAAATCGTCGTAGCTCTCAAACGCCTGTGCATAATAGGCCACTGCTAACTCACGGGTTTTCTGTGCGGACCGAGCGGTACCCACAAGGGCGACCACATCCCAGCCCCAGCTTGCCAGATGCGGCAGCGCATAGCTGGCAATAAGTCCGGTCCCAACAACAGCGATTTTCATACTGCCTCCAGAGATATAGGGCGCTGAGCATGTGTATTTGGCTCTCTTCTATTGTGCCATTATGCAAGCGGCATTTCCTTTATTTCCAGAGGCATTTCTTTTAGTTTGTAAACCCGTTGGAGCGTTATTAATATTAATAACGCTCCGACATCGTGCGACATATGCCACGACACGTTGCAGTGTGGCACGGCACAGCGCACGCCCATTCAAGCCGTCTGCCCAGCGCCTGACCCTGCCAACCCTGCCAACCAGGCAACAAAAAAAGCCACCGCAGACGCGATGGCTTGAATATACAATGGTCGGGTTGATGCGATTTGAACGCACGACCTCTCGGTCCCGAACCGAGCGCTCTACCAAGCTGAGCCACAACCCGATGAATAGCACAATGATGCTAGCAGAAGTATCCTAACAAATAATTATATCCTTTGCGGACCATGATTGATAATCCGCGTAGCAAGCCCATCCATTCCCAACGCTTGCGCATCGCGCGCAATGCGCCGCGCCACCTCAGAGGACTCACACAGCGCAAAGGAGCTACTCCCCGAACCCGTTACCAGTGAGGCACGTACACCTTGTTGCTCTTTAAGCCACTGCGCACTGCTTGCTACCTCAGAAGACAGATGACACGCAATGGGACCAAGGTTGTTATCCATGCCTGCATAGAGCTCATCGCAGTTGCCAGAGCGCAATGCCTCAAGCACTGCCTGCAAATTCCCCGTAGGCACACAAGACGCATCAAAGGCTGCATAGGCCTCGGGCGTCGAGACACCCACAGAGCCAGAAGGACGCACCAGCACAACGGGCATGCCTTGCAGGGTGTTAAATTCTTCGCGCAGGGTATCACCCGAACCGTCCAGATAGCAGGGAATGCCCCGTAAAAAGAACGGTACGTCTGCACCAATGCTCCGTGCTACCTCCACGACCTTCTCGGCAGTGGGATCAAGGTGGTTAAACTCGCACAGCGCCAAAATGGTGGCCACTGCATCGGAAGACGAGCCACCCAGACCAGCCTGTGGAGGAATGTGTTTGTGCACGCAAATGGCGTACGACGGCTCAAAATCAAAGGACTTGCCCATGGCAACGGCAGCGCGCCAGCAGGTGTTGGATGAATCCACACAGCCCACGTCGGGCAGGCAGCTCACGGAAAGCTTGGGCGCGGGAGCAACCGTTACTGTATCGCAAAAGTCTATGGCTGCCATCACGGAGTCTACGCCGTGGTAGCCGCGCGCGTCGCGTCCCTCATGGACGCCCAGGTAGAGATTGATTTTTGCCGGCGCCACATAACGCAACTGCGATGGAGAGGTATCGTCTGTCATACGAGATATGCTTAATAGGAAGGTTGCCTGATAGGATTGTTGGGTCTTCAGATTGGATCTGTGCTCTATGCTCTAGGATCTATGCTCTCTGTTGAAGCTACTTTGGATGCGTCAGATGCGCAACGCTACTCTTCGATGACAAAATCAAAGATCTTCTCGCCATCATCACTGTTGTAGAGCTCCACCGTACCCGTAAGAACGTCCACATACTGGTACGATTGACGCGCCGTGCGACCACGACGCTCCTCTACCTCCACGATAAACAAAGACGGATGAGCGCCCACAAGCACACCTGTGCGCTCAACAATACGGCTGCGACCCATATTTGCACGCACACGCAAACGCTGGCCCTGCAGCTCTTCGAGCTTCTCGCGAATCAGGTCTACCCTATTTGCAGGGGGCATCTCGTTTTCCATAGAAACCTCCAGTCCGCCAACTGCGGATTTGTGAGAATAATCATAGTTAGCTAAAGATGAATAATACTAGGCTCAATTGCAGACCTCAACCCAACCACCAATTAAACAAACCTTTAAGTACGATGCTTTTTGGATAAACGGGTAAGATTGCCCTAGACAATACCGTGAAAGGACAGCTATGAACGATGTTCGCATAACGCGCGTAATGACCAATCTGAAAGCGCGCGGTCTTATGCAAATTTTTATTTGCGATCCCATGTCCATCAAGTGGCTTACCGGGTATTACACCCTGCCTTTTGAACGCTTCTTCGGCTTGCTGTTGGCAGCGGATAAAGAGCCCGTTATGTTTTGTAATCGCCTCTTTCCCGATGCGTCTGGTGCTTGCACCAACGTTATCCTGTTTGATGACACGGACGATCCCATTCCCCTGCTTGCAGATCAGTGCCTACATGACCAGGCGTTGGGCATAGACAAAGAGTTGGCTGCCAAGTGGTTGCTGCCCCTTATGCACTCCGGTGCTGCACAGGACTACCTGCTTGCCTCTGATGCGGTAGATGGCGCTCGCTCCATCAAGGACACCGCAGAGCAGCAGGCTATGCGCGCGGCTTCTGCCACTAACGATAAGGCCATGGCATGGCTACGCTCGCAGGTTAAGGCCGGTGTTACGGAGTTTAGCATTGCGGAGCGCCTTTTAGCCGAGTACCGTCGTCTGGGAGCACAGGACCACTCGTTTGAGCCTATCGTAAGCTTTGGTGCCAACGCTGCAGACCCTCATCACGAACCCGACAATACCGTTTTGCAGGACGGACAGATCGTGCTGTTTGACGTGGGATGCAAGCAAGATGACTACTGCTCTGATATGACCCGCACCTTCTGGTTTGCTGGCGAGAAAAACATCGAGCCTGACGATCTGTCCTACCGCGTGTACGAAACCGTTCGCCAGGCAAATGAGGCAGCCGAGGCCATCGTGCGCCCCGGCGTTAGCTTTGCAGAGATTGACAAAGCGGCCCGCGACGTTATTGCTGCTCAGGGTTGGGGTGAGTACTTTACCCATCGTCTGGGCCATCAGATTGGTCTAGTGGATCACGAGCCTGGTGACGTCTCTTCTACTCACGATGAACCCGTGCAGGTTGGTCAGGTTTTCTCGATAGAACCCGGCGTGTACATCCCTGGTAAGGTAGGCGTGCGCATTGAGGACTTGCTGATTGTCACAGAAGATGGCTGCGAGATTTTGAACTCATATCCCAAAGAGTTCACCATTTTGCACTAAGTTTTGCACTAAGCACAGCTGTACGGAGTCAGACACGCTCATTCAAGTGCACTGATCCCAGTCACTAAGGCCAATATAAAGATGAGCGGCATGTGGTTAAGAAAGGCCATGTGTCGCCCATAATGATTAGCGCCAGATGTCACCCACATCTACGGCGTGGAACAAAAATGCGTTGAGCAAAACCAGCGTAACTGCAGCTATAAGGCCCCACACAACTACTAAAAGCACCCAAAAGTTTTTGCGAGCCAGCCATTCATACAGCCTGTCTATCACACGCAGTTGCAATAATCCCATGACGCCAAAGGTAAGCGAGGCACGCAAACAAATAAGACCGTCAGGTGTGGTCAAAAAATCCCAGCCCGGTATCCGGTAATCCCAAGCTTGCACCTGCAATACATGCAGCATGATAAGCCCCGAGCTGTACTCCAAAGTTGTTGCTAACAGCGTTGATCCCAACAGCTGTATAACAGCGGGCAACGGTTTGCGGTTCAACCCAAAAACAAGTTCAATACTCACCGAACCAATGGCGTAAATCATCAAAAAGGGTATGCCTAAGCCACCATGGCCAAGATCTATGGGCTCACCGTTGAGCGGTGCACCGATAAATACTTCGTACAGCCACCCAGCAAGCCCGCCAATAAGAAAAACAAAGGCAATGTGCGTAAGATAACTCTCCACTGATGCATGATCAATGGAGAGTTCTTCTTGTGTATATACCGATGTATTATATGCAGACGTTTTATCAATCACGATGGTTCCCTCTGCTGCCTTGCCTAACCCCTAGCAAAAAACTTTTAGCAAGCGCAACGAGCCAAGGCTTCGCTATCTGCCACAACAACGCAATTGGTGTGAAGCTGCAAGATAGAAGCAGGAACTTGAGGTGTAACAGGACCAAAGCACATGTCATACACGGCATCCGCTTTAGCAGAACCACTCGCTACTACCAAAATGGAACGAGCCATCATAATGGTTTGAACACCCATGGTGTAGGCCTGGCGAGGAACATCGTCAGGCGTATCAAACAAGCGAGCATTGGCCTGAATAGTTGACTCGGTAAGATCTACACAATGCGTACCCTTAGAAAAGGCGGTATCCGGCTCATTAAAGCCAATATGTCCATTGTTGCCAATGCCCAGTAGTTGCAAATCGCAAAAACCTGCCTCTTCGATCATGTCATCGTAGGTAGTACAGGCCTCTTCAATATTGGGGTTAGCACCATCCGGCACATGAACATTGTTGGGATCAATATTAATGTGGTTAAAGAACTTATCATTCATAAAGAAGTGATAGCTCTGAGGATCATCGTGCTCAAGACCACGGTACTCATCCAAGTTGTAGGTACGCATTTGGGAAAAATCCACATCACCTTTTTTGTACCATTCAATAAGCTGGCTATACGCACCAATTGGCGTTGTACCCGTAGCAAGGCCAATAACTGATTCAGGTTTAAGAATAACCTGGGCAGAAATAATGTTTGCTGCCTTACGACTCATGTCCTGATAGTCTTTGGCAGGGATGATCTTCATTGTGCCCTCCTCTATAAAAACTACATGCACACATAATGACACACTACATGCAAGTACAACAGCTTAAAGTTGAGAAGCCAAGTCCTTAAGCGCATAAAAACGGTGAGAAATACTGTTTTTTTGTTCAGGAGTAAGCTGCGCCATGGTCAAACCCTGCATGGCGTCCGGCAAAAACAGCGAATCATAGCCAAAGCCATTCTCGCCTTTGGGAGCATAGCCAATCGTACCGGGACAGTTACCCTCGCCCACCAAAACCGTACCGTCCTTTTTTACCAATACCACGCTGGAGTGGAAATGTGCACTGCGTTGCTCGTCATCCACAAATGTTAGCTCACCAAGCAGCTTGTTATTGTTTGCCTCATCATTACCATGTTCACCCGCATACCGAGCGCTATAAATGCCAGGTGCGCCATCCAATGCATCTACCACCAAGCCGGAGTCGTCTGCAATAGCCGAGAAACCCGTCTGCTCCAAAGCAGCGCGTGCCTTAATGAGCGCGTTGGCCGTAAAGCTGTCTCCGTCTTCTACCGGCTCGGGAAACTCACCTAACTCACTCAGCGCAACAAAACGCACATCAGGTAATACTTCGCTCAAAATGGCCTCTATTTCTACTACTTTATGTGCATTGCCCGTTGCCACTACCACGGTGTTGTTGGGATCAAGCGCAGACGCTTCTACAGCCATGTTAATTCCTTACTCCCTAAAATTGGTTACTTTGTTTTGCAGTTCCAACAGCTGAGCAATGCCTTGTTGCCCCATGCTCATAAACTCAGCGAGCTCAACGCAGGTAAACGGTGTTTGCTCCCCGGTACCCTGAATCTCAATGATGCCACCATCACTGGTGCCAATAAGGTTCATGTCTACTTGCGCGTGTCTATCCTCTGCGTAGTCAAGATCCAGCAAAAGCTGGCCCCCAACCTTACCCATAGAAATAGCAGCTACCTGATCTTTTAATGGCAGTCGAGCAAGCTTACCTTTTTCTACCCATGCCAACAGCGCATCATGCAAAGCAACCCAAGCGCCTGTTACAGATGCTGTTCTTGTGCCACCATCTGCTTGAATAACGTCACAATCCACCGTAACAGTAATCTCTCCCAGGGCATGTAAGTCCACAACGGTACGCAAACTGCGACCAATAAGCCGCTCGATCTCCATAGAACGACCCTTGCGCCCCCTGTACTCACGAGCGGTGCGTCTATTAGTAGAAGCAGGCAGCATGGCATACTCCGCCGTTACCCATCCCGCCCGAGAAGACAGGTGCCACTTGGGAACCGACTCTTCAATAGTGGCGCTACACAGCACGCGTGTATCACCAAATTCTGCCATACAGGAGCCTTGAGCGTTCTTCATAACGTCACGCGTAAGCGTAACAGGACGCATTTGGTTTTGTGCTCGTCCAAAAGAGCGCTCGGACAGCTCCGGCCCAGCCAATCCGAGTGATTCGGATGACCCAGTTAGCTCAGGAGACTCGACGGTAGTATCGGTAGCTCTCAACATCTCTGCCACGCTATCCTCCTATAGATTTTCCAGCTCAGAAAGCTCAATATGCTCGACAGAATCCAGGTCGTGGCCAAAAACAAAAGTACCAGCCACCGCAAAAGAGGTGATGTTGTCCGACGTAGTAGCAAAGCGATATGCAGGCTCTGCATGCACGCCACGAATCACATCCGAAGGACTTGCCAACATACCCAGCTGCTCAAGCGTTTGCTTTACCTCTCGCGCGGTCTGGTCGGCAGGATTTACGAGATGTACGTCCTCACCCAGCACCGCTTGAATCTGAGCAGACAGTAAAGGAAAATGCGTACACCCCAACACCACGGTATCAATGTCCTTATCAAGAAGGGGTGAGATATCCTCACGCACCATGGCATGAACCTCAGGTGTGTCAAAAATCTCTGGATTAAGCTTCCAGCCCTGATAAAGATGGTTGGTACGTGCAAGCTCGCTTTCTACCGTTTGTACAAAGCGCGGCGTAGCACACTGCGTAACCTTTATAGTCGCATCCAAATCATGAAGCGCCTGCGCATAAGAATTGGAAGTAACAGTTCCCTGCGTAGCCAGCACACCAATGTTACGCGAGCGAGAAACCCTACACGCTGCAGACGCCCCAGGTTCAATCACACCTATAACGGGAAGGGGCAGCTGCTCTTGTAAGGCATGGAAGGCTGCTGCTGTAGCCGTGTTGCAGGCAATGACCATAAGCTTGACGTCATGCTTAGCAAGCCACTTGCCTATCTGCAGAGCAAAGTTTTTTACTTCTGCCTGATTACGCACACCATAGGGGCAACGCTTGGTATCTCCCACATACCAAATAGATTCATACGGCATATACTCCGACAGAGCACGAGCAACCGTCAGACCGCCAAGTCCAGAATCAAACACACCAATAGGAAAACTAGGTTGCACCATAACAGCACCCCCAAATAGCAAACGAGCCCAATAGCATAGCTACCGGGCTCGAAACATATACATGGTGGGCGATGAGGGATTTGAACCCCCGACCTTGTGCGTGTAAGGCACCTGCGCTAGCCGCTGCGCCAATCGCCCGAATGCGGAAAGAATTTTATCATAAACCATAACCCGTATGCAAAATGATTTTACCTTCCTCCACAATTTTGTTGAAGTCCCGTTAAACTCTTTATACCTCCATGCAGCCCCAACAAACAATTCGTATACTTACAGCTATGAATACAACAACATTTACAGAGCTTGCCGCCTTACTTGACCAGCATCAGCTGCTTGTACAAGCCACGCCAAGCGCCCCCACCACGCCGTTGTCCATCTTTGGTGCTGCATGCGATTCTCGTACTGTTCAAAACGGCAACCTTTTTATTTGCAAAGGCGCTGCCTTTAAACCACAGTTCTTGCAGGCTGCCCTTGCGGCAGGCGCTGTTGCATACGCCTGTGCAGATACCGACTATGCAAAGCTGGCAGCACTGGCCCCCCACACACCCGTGTTGGTAGTTAATGATATACGCCGCGCCATGGCATATCTATCTGCTGCCGCATGGGACTATCCCGATCAAAGCATCCAAATTGCAGGCATCACCGGCACCAAAGGTAAGTCCACGGTAGCATACATGCTGCGCAGCATTTGCGATAAAGGCACGGCCTATGCACACGCCTCTATTATGGGCTCCATTGAAACCTACGACGGCATTGAGCGTGAAGAAAGCCACAACACCACCCCTGAAGCCGCTGATCTCTGGCGTCACCTTGCCCACGCCAAGGCTTCTGACCACAGCCCCATGATTATGGAAGTTTCTAGCCAGGCACTTAAATATGATCGCGTGTTGGGGCTACATGTAGGCGTAGCCGGATGGCTCAACATTGGCCAAGACCATATCTCGCCTAACGAGCACTCAGACTTTGAGGACTACTTTTCCAGCAAGCTTAAGCTCTTCTCACTTACCAACACAGCCGTGATTAACCTAGAAACAGATCAGTTGGATCGCGTGCTTACCGCCGCAGCTAGCTTGGAGAAACAAATCACCTATAGTGCCACTGGTTGTTCTGCACACAGGTATCAATCTGCGGAGGGCACTGTGCACACGGTTTTGCCCGACCTTTGGGCAAAAAACATAGAGCCGGGCTTTGGGTCGCTGAGCTTTGTGTGTCACACCCCACACTGGACCGACACCGTCTTTTTGAGCATGGCCGGTCTGTTTAACGTAGATAACGCCCTATGTGCCATTGGTATGGCACAGCAAATGGGCTATAGCAAGCAAGAGATTTGTGAAGGGCTGGCTCATTGTCAGGTGCCAGGTCGTATGGAAATTTCTCCCGCCTCTACCAGCCATGTTGTGGGACTGATTGACTACGCCCACAATCGCCTCTCATTTAAGAAGTTTTTCTCGTCCGTTAAACAGGAGTTTACTGGTCGCAAAATTGTTGCTGTTTTTGGCTGTGCTGGCGGCAAAGCTTATGAGCGTCGCCAGGAACTACCAGAAGAGGCCGCTAAGTGGTGTGATCTTATGATCTACACCTCTGAGGACCCCTGGAATGAGCCTGCCGAGAAGATCTGTGCTCAAATGGCAACTCACACACCTGTCGATGCTACTTACGAGATTATTGTTGATCGCACAGCTGCTATCGAGCGCGCTGTTGCAGTAGCACAGTCTTATGAGCAAGACAGCATCGTATGTCTGCTTGCCAAGGGAGATGAAACACGGATGCATAGAGGAGATGCGTTTGTCCCCATGCCCTGTGATGGCGATGTTTTTGCACAGGCTATGGCCGCCTCTCGCACCAAGCAGCTAGAGGCATAACATGAACACGCCTACACGGCATACAACTTTGCATTTTGCTGCTCAAAGCCCCGACAGCACCCTTGCAACACCAACGTTTCCCACCGCCCCTATAAGCGCACAGGACAAGGCACGCTTGGCAAAAATACACTACGTTATGACGGACTTGGACGGCACCATGCTTACAGGCGCCTCGGCCGTGCAAAACAGCTCTCACCTCCCCAGCGCACGACTTATCCAAACCCTGATAGACCTGCGCAGAGCTGGCATTATCGTGGTGCCCGTTTCCGGTCGTAATCGTGCCATGACCTTTGAGGACTCACGCATTTTGGGCTTTGACGCTTGGATTGCAGAGATGGGCGGCCTTATTTGTACCAAAAGCGGCAGCCAGCCCGAGTGGGTCTACTTTACCGGAGACATGCCCTACAACCATGCATCCCTCAAGACCCCGCACGATCGTATCTGCGAGACGGGCATTGTAGACGAACTTATTGCCCGCTATCCCGGCAAGTTGGAAACCTATCATGACAACTACGTGGGATTTGAATACCGCGAGGTAAGCGTTGCTTTGCGTGGCAGCGTAGAGGCTTTTGAGGTCCAGGCACTACTCGATAGCTGCCCTCTTCCTCTATATCTTGCTGATAATGGCCTGGTCAAGCGCATGAACGGCAGTACAACGCTGCAGGATGTAGATATGGCGCATCCCCAAGATATTCATACCTACCACATCATGCCCCATGGCCTTACCAAAGGCTCGGGCATTGGTAAATTTGCCCAGCTCTTGCATATCGAAAAGGACCAAATGCTCGCCGCGGGTGATTCACCAGCAGATTGTGAAATGGCAGACTTTGTTGGCACGTTTCTCTTTATGAGTAATGGTTTTGAACATACTGATGCTGCAGCCAAACTTACCAAGCATCCCAACACCTACGTATCCACACGCCCATCCACTGATGGCTGGTGTGATGCTATGCAAGCTTTGCTTGCAGCTCACAACTAAGAGCGCTGAGGCTCTTACTTAGACTCCCAACCCTATTAATCAAACTCCGTCCAAGGACACAAATTGTTCAATAGGATTATGGCAGTGCAGCACATTGGTATGATCAGCCAAAAATCCAAGCGTAAATAAGTAAAAATGAGCCGCTAGAGTACACCCCAACGGCTCATGAGAATCTAGCATTTCTGCGCACGAGCTACCAAGCGCATAGGTAATTACGTTTCCTACGACTGCTTCCTCTTTTTACGAAGCACCCACGCAAAAGCAGCAGACGCTGCAGATACAAACAACACGGGAACAATGCTGCTATTTGCATCACCTGTCTTTGGAAGAATACCTATCACAGGTTTTGTCTTAGCGGGTATGGTGGCGTTTTTCACCTCAAACTTAAGGAGTACTTTGTCTTTTTCTATCTTGATAGACAAAGGCTTTTGATCAAGTTCATAGCCTTGTGGGGCTTTAGTTTCTACCAGTGTGTAGTCGCCGTATACAACATCCTTGAAGGTAGCAATGCCATCGTCACCGGTAGTTTGGGTGTCAACAACCTTGTCTCCCTGACGTAGCTCAAACGTAGCGCCAGCAAGTGTCTTAGTCGCATCTTGTGCATCGGTCTTGGTGACAGTTACCGTGCCTTTGATCTTGGCATTGGTTGCATCTACATTGACCGTCTTACCGTTCTCGGAGATAGCTACAGGCTTAGCGGTTTGCTCAAGGACATAACCTTCTGGGGCTTTGGTTTCTACTACGGTGTAGTCACCATAGATGACATCCTTGAAGGTTGCTACACCGTTATCACCAGTAGTCTTAGTATCAACAACCTTATCGCCTTGGCGTAGCTCAAAGGTGGCGCCTTTAAGCTTGATATGCTGATCAGCACTGTCAGTCTTGGTAACAGTAACAGTGCCTTTTATTTGCTCGTCTCCAAAGGTCACCTTTGCAACCTGATCTTGGGTTTCAATCTTTACAGACTGTGGTGTTGAATCAAGTAGGTAGCCTTTAGGAGCAGCGGTCTCCACTATGGTGTAGTCGCCATACGGAATATCGGTAAATGTGAGCACACCCTTATTGTTAGTTGTACCCTCGCGTACCTTAACGCCATCTTTTCTGAGTTCAAAGGTGGCATTTGGTAAAAGTTTCTTGGCATCCGTCTTATCAGTCTTAGAAATCTCAATGCTACCGTGGATTCGCGTATTGGTAACAGTTGCCACGGTGTAACTCAACGCCTCGCCAGTCCGTGCGTCTTTAGATTCCTTAGTCTCATATGTATACGAATCAGCATAGCCCTCAGGAACAGATGTTTCCTTAACCGTGTACTTGGCAAGAGTATTAGTAGCAGGATTGTTTACAAGGAGATCTGTAAAAGAGGCTTCCCAAGGACTAGCATTTGCGCCAGCAAGAGAAGCTACCGATATTTCCTGATTATTAAAATTCTTAGCAGCTTTGCCGTCCATAAGAAGCGAAACCTCTACCGGATCATGTGTAATACCGGTGCCATCTGTGCCATCGGCATTTTTGCCCTCAACCCAAACCTTCTTTACATAAAGTTTGGTTGCCCGCGAAAGACCAATATTAAGGCTCGTGGCATTTTTCTTGTCTATAGAAACGCCCTCTACCGTAGCTGTAGTTTGATCATCAGAGGCAGTCATTACCATATCGCCCTTTGTTGGCGAGAAGCGCACAAAACTCCCAGCGTCTGCAGACTTAGGATCAGTGGGGTTATATGCCTTGATAGTGTAAGGCTCAAGCTCACCAGAAGCAGTCGAAGGCCAAGTCTTAAGACCCTTAAACTCATAGGCTCCTGTTTCATCCGTTACGGCTGTGTCCATCAGTTTGCCGGATGAATTATAGAGCTCAAGCTTAACACCAGAGACAACGTGAGCTTTCTCACTTTCATCCATCGTGCCATCAAAGTCTGCATCCACCCAAGCAATGCCCCTTAGCACACCAGAAGTGGGGGTCATGGCTACGGGCTGACCATAGCGATAGCCCTTTCCAGAACCGAGGTCCCGCAAATAAGCTGGTGTGAATACATCAACAAGCTTCTTTTCAAAATCCTCGGGAGCAACGTCACGCAACGTTAGATTGAATTTAAATTCTTGACTTGTGCCAGCATTAAAAGCGCGATCCTTGGGGGAAGAAATACGAACAAAGTTAACGGCGTCCCAGTCTTCTTGTGTCCAAGAAGCAGTATTGCTCTCATCGGTCCACTCAAAACTATCCCAATCGAGCGCCTGTGAAGTTGGCTTTATATTTTTTGCATACGAGATGGTATAGCCTTCGGGAAGCTGACTCTTAAGCCCTCCATTAAGGAATAAGTCGAACTGAAAGGCACCGTTGGGCTGGAGCGCCTTGCCCCAGTTCTGATCTTTTTTCGGCACAGGCCAGTACATCGTCAGGCCGTTGGCGTCCGACTGCGTGGGATTGTTCGCGACCAAACGATAGTCGACGGTGCTGTTGGCGCCTATCAGGGTCTTGGACATACCGTCGTAGGTGACATACGACGTATCGAGCTGCGTCGCCATCTTGGCGGCAGACCGTACGACCAGATCGGTCGGAGCGCTGACGATCCATCTTCCCATGGGACGGCCGATCATGTCTTCGGTACTGCCGTTGCCGTTCAGATCCCACTTGTCTTTGACCATACCCGAACCATAGACGAGATCTTCGTCGGTATCGGTATCGTATTCGAGCCACATCAGCTGGGTATACTCGCCCGGCACGTCCTTCGCAGGATCGGAGGCGAAGCTTACATGAAGCGTGAAATCAGCAGTATACGCCCAGTACCCCGCGTTGATGGCATAGGGGATCGCCTCGGCAGACTCTTTCCAGTACACCGACGGACCGTAGGCGCGCGTATCGTATATGTCTTGGGCGGACGTGAGTTTGGAGAAGTCGAGCTTATAGACCTTCGCCTTGGGATAGACCTCCTTCAAGGCGTCGGATGCCGGTACCTCCGACACGTCGGGCTGCTTGAGGCTCATGTTGTTCGGATCGGCACCCTTTTGCAACCAAGCGTCCTTGGAGCCAGTGGAACGGTAGGTCATATTGAAGCTCAGATCATCGCCCAAGGGGCTGATGTAGTACATAGCCTTATGCGTCTGGATGCCCCTCGCACAGCCGTCCCAAGTCGGCGTGAAATAACTGAAGTACTGGTCACGAATCGTATCGCCCACCACAAACTCGAGCGGATATGACGTTCCATTATGCCAACCGGTTACCGGGCCATGACCTTGGATGAAGCTCTTGCCGGTAAAGGCAGTAAAAGTGTGACCGATGGTCACATGATCCGCCGAGCGGCCGGGATATTGGAACACGACTTCACCCTTGCCGTCGCCGAAGTCCCACTTGTATTGATTGCGATACGTCCAATCCGGCTCTTCCGCACCCGTGTTCTCAATACGGATGACGGTCTTGAACAGAGATGGATCGTCTCCCCAGCGGCCCTTTTCACGCACCTCATTGGTAAGGACGTTGCCGAAGAAAAACAAAGATCCGTCTTCCTCTGTGGTTTCTTTGCCGGTAGCGCTCCTTCCCCACGCAGTCAGCGGAGTCCGAGCAGGGATGGTATCGATCTTGTATTCGATATGCTTAATATACATGCCCTCAACGTGCTTGCCCAATACGTCTTCCACGCGGAAACGCTGCTTGAGCTTTGATGCCTCGATCGTATAGTCCGTAGTCTCGTCGGTTTTGCTGTTCCAAAGGGTGACCTTGAAATCGCTCACCTGGGTGGGCGGGGTGCCGTCCTTCTTCTTGCGAGAGATTAGCGGGAGCGCCTGCGCCGTCACACCAGCGATCTTGGTGTCGTTGACATCGTAATCGATGATGATGGTTTTGTGCCGGCTATTTCCCGTGCCGCGGTTTCCCACCGTAAAGTAGCCGAGGGTGCGCTCCTGCGTATGCTCGAAGCCAGGACCTCCCAGGTATACCTCGTTATCGGCGATATAGCCTTCCCACCGCTCTAGATTGGTATCCTTAGCGACGAACGTACTGTTTGCATACACGTCTTCTTGGGGTTCGACGATCTCGTACCTCATCGTCTTAAGACGGCTTGCATCGTAAGGCAGGTAGGCGCTTTGGCCCGTCGGGTCGTAGTACTTCACCCCTACATCAAACTGGCTAATCTCTGCGATGCTCCCTACGGGGAAGTCCTTTTTGGGGAAGCGCCACATGGGGTTGAATTGATATTGATCGGCGATGACCGGGGTGGTGATGTTGTCTTTGCGCTCCCACACGTAGAGTTTCTTGCCGGCAGGAACGGTATATTCAACGCCGGTGCTCATGGTGAACTTCTCGCCCGGGCTCAGAACCTTGAGGTCTGCCTCTTTTACGCCATAGTCCTCATCGGGGCTGTAGCGACCAAGATATTCCGCTTTCTCCGGGACGAGCATCGCATAGAAGTAGTCTTCGAGCACACGCTTTACGCCCCAGCCGTCATCCAGATTGGCCATCCAGGAAACATTGTGGCCGGTACCGCGAGAATCATCCAAACCAACCTCGATATTGCCGTTTCTGTTCAAGAGCTGGGAGTAATCCCCCCCGAAGCCGATTTTTGAAAGCGCAGCCCGCTTGGTGACCTCGATATCGGCGCTGAGTCGAAATGCGGTCGGAGCCTCACCTTCCTTGGTGTAGTTCTGGGTGACGGTGATGGCATCGGAGATGGATGCAAGGCCCGTATCGTAGGTCTGAAGGCCCATGGGCACGTCGAAGGTGACTTCCTGGGTGGTGTCCTGGAACTTCAGCGTAAGCGTGCCCGCGGATTTCCAGTTGTACACCGAAACGGGCTTCTTGGAATCCTCGGTCTGCTTATTCGGGGTGATGATGCCGTCTTTCTGAAGCTCTCCGTACCAGCCCGCTGTCGTGTCGAATTTGAAGCTCGAATTATTCCAATCCATGCCGTAGGTCAAGGCCACGTCGATGGACTTATCAGATGCGGAGGGGAACACCGCATGGAGACGCAGCTTGAATTGCTGACCCTTCGGAAGAGAGAGTACGGTCTTGGGGTCACTAAGTGATCCGTAGTTGGTTTTGCCGTCTGTAGATACCAAACGCGCTTCTATGACGGGTTGGTTTGTTGCAGCAATAGAACGGTCTTCTGCTGCGGTTGTTGCAGAAGTGGGTGCAGACGCAGCAGGCTGAGGCTGCGTTGGAGCCACTGATGGCTCATCCGTTGCAGACGCTGGTGCAGAAACAGAAGTATCACTACTGGTTGCTAGCTGCTCTAAAGCTGTTGACAGTCTGGGAATACCCCCCTCCCGCTCTGTTGCCATGGCAGCACTCACAGGAAATGCCAACTGCATAATAAGCAGTGCAGTAAGTAAAGATGAAATAAACCGTTTAGTACTACCCATAGATATTCCCTACTTATAACGTATTTAAAAGTTATATATATTAATCCTAGTATTATAAGCAACTTAAAACAAGGCTATATATTGCTGTACGATGCTTATAATGCGCCATGTGCCCATAAATGTCTGCGAACGGTTCTTTTGAGCAAAACGCATACACTGCTGCCTGTGCTGCCATCTGTACTCGTGCATGCAGTGCTCAAAAGAGGCCAAGAAGAATCTTCTTGGCCTCTTGCATATACGCTCTTATGGCTGGTAATAAAGCTTACTCGGCTGCGTCTTCCTCAGTTGCTTGCTCTGCAGATGCATCCTCTTCAGGCTGAGAAGTAGCCTGCTCTGCAGCCTTTTTCTCAAACTCAGCAGCACGCTTGGCCTTCTCGGCAGCCTTAGCCTCTGCAGCAGCCTTCTTAGCAGCAGCCTGCTCTGCAGCTTTAGCAGCCTTAGCGGCCTTGGCCTCTTCGGCCTTCTTAAGCTGCTGTGCAGCTGCACCGCCAAACTTATCAGCAAAGCGCTGTACACGACCACCGGTATCTACCAGCTTCTGCTGGCCGGTATAGAAGGGGTGGCACTTATCGCACAGATCAACCGTTATCTCACTTTTAGTAGCACGGGTTTTCCAAGTGTTACCGCAGGTGCAGCGAACTGTGCACTCTACATACTCTGGATGAATACCAGTTTTCATATAAAACTCCTTCTAACGGCTCTGGTTTCCGACCAGAGCGAATGCATTCCAGCTGTATCTGGAACATACAGGGTTGGAATAGTATCACATATACCCGTCTTGTGCAGCGAGTTCATGGATATTGCACGTGTTGTGCACAGACTCTTATGATACTTATACAATTACGGCGGTACATATGACAAGGAGTAGCACATGTTATTAGCTGTAGATTGTGGCAATACCCAAACCACGCTTGGTGTATTTGATAATGAGGGCACACTTGTGCATCAGTGGCGTATGGCAACTAACACCGCAGACACAAAAGACCAGCTCCATAGCCTTCTACACAGCTATTTTGCCATGGTGGGCATGAGCCTGTCTGA
The DNA here is from genome assembly GCF_000364325.1 of Atopobium minutum 10063974. Taxonomy (NCBI): domain Bacteria; kingdom Bacillati; phylum Actinomycetota; class Coriobacteriia; order Coriobacteriales; family Atopobiaceae; genus Atopobium; species Atopobium minutum. The sequence continues at coordinate 352,801 of NZ_KB822533.1, read as the reverse complement.
CGTAACTCACGCAGCTATTGCCAGCGTAGTACCCGTGCTTTCTCAAGAGTGGCAGGCTTTGCTATGCCGAATATTGGATACCAAGCCCCTTATAATAGACGCCCATCTAGACTGTGGACTTAGCGTTGCTCTGGACAATCCCTATGAGCTGGGTGCAGACCGTATTGCCAATGCAGTGGCCGCTAGAACAAGGTATGGTGCGCCCGTTATTGTGGTAGATTTTGGCACTGCAACCAACATTGATGTGGTAGATAGCACTGGTGCCTTTGTGGGCGGCTCCATCATGCCAGGGCTTATGCTGTCTGCACAAGCGCTTTTCTCGCGAGCTGCCAAGCTGTCTAGCGTGCCGCTCATTGCACCCAAACACGCTTTGGGCTCCAATACAGAAACCGCGGTACAATCCGGTTTGATACTTGGATCTGCCGCTATGGTAGAAGGACTGGTTGGGCGCATTCAAACAGAATTGGCCGAGCGCCACCCTCACGCACAGCGCGCACAAGTCGTAGCTACCGGCGGACTTGCTGCAACCGTATCCAAAGCCACCGCCGTATTTGACGTGGTAGATGCAGACCTTACTATTTATGGCATCTATCAAATATGTAAGCAGCAGCAAGTCTAGGATGCGGGTCGCACCGATGCCTGCTCTGGTGCAATCTCATGTTCACGTCCCTGAGCATCCAGCACCGTTACTCGTCCCCAAATATCCATGCCCGCAAGCATACCCGTTACAGCCACGCGCCCATCGGGTAGCACCACCTCTACGTTCTGAGCAAGAAGATCCATCTGGTCGTAATACTCATTAAGTACCGAGACAATAGGACCCGCAGCAGATCTGCCAGAAACAATCATTTGTTCCCAAGCATCTACGCGATCAAGCACCGCCGTACCAATAGTGGTGGCAAGCTGCTCGTACTCAAGGTTAGCGAGAACATCCGACAAAAAAGCTGGAGCAGCAGGACGAGGAGAGCCATCAAAAGAACTGGAGATACGCTGTGCCAGCTGCGGGTTTTGATTGACATTAAGATAGATTCCGCAAACAGCAAAAACGCCTTCGCCCCAACCAGCTTCTACAAAAACACTACCCAGCTTATGTCCGTTATACATGAGGTCATTTGGCCACTTGGGACGTACATCCGTAGCGCCAAGACTGCGCAGAGCATCAAGAACCCCCAAGGAACACACCGTTGTTAACCCACTTAGATATGCCATCCCAACCTGTGGGCGCACAATAAGCGCTATGTGTAAACAGCCCTCTACCGAATGCCAGATTCGTCCCATGCGCGCCCGACCTTCTTTTTGCAACCCGCTATAGAGCAGGGTTGCGTGAGGAGCGCCTTCTCGGGCGCGATCTTTGGCGGTCTCTATACTATTTTTGCAGGTAGACAAATAGGTAGCCGACAAATGCTGCATGTATATTCCTCTTTTTATTATGCGAAAGCCTTACGTAAGCCCCGCCATGTACGCTAGTCCCACTCAAGAACGCCTAGATCTTCTCGAACTAAACCAACACGCTGTTCCTCTGGCAAGATTGATACGCCAGCATGCGCTAGGAAGCGATCAGGATCACGCATAATATCCTCCATAGGAACCAACACATAATCCCGCTCACCCAAACCAGGATGTGGCAAACTCAGTCGTTTGCCTGCGTGAGTTTCCCCTTCCATCCATACTAGATCACAGTCAATGGTGCGCGGGCCATGTCCTTTTTGGTCTGCCGGACGCTGACGATGCAGCTGGTTTTCTATCCCTAAAAGCTGTTCGAGCAAAACCATGGGGGCAAGCTGAGTCTTTATTTCTGCAACAGCATTTGCGACGGGCGTTGCAATGCCATAGGCAGGTTCCGTCTCATAAGCATGACTTACCGTTACGACACAGGTAAGGGGAATGGCGTTGATAAGAGCGCACGCCTTAGCAAGGTAGCCAATGCGATCTCCTACATTAGAGCCAAGCGCCACAAAGGCACGGCGCTCATCGGGGTGGGCAATCGTCCAATAGCTGGTAAGCGCCTCGTACGCTGCTGCTACATCATGCACGCGCACAATACGAGCACCTGCTTCTACCGCTGCAATAATCACGCCAACCGTGGCGTTGTCACGTGCAGATGCCTGCGTTACCCCAGACACAGCACCCACAAAGCGCTTACGAGAAACAGCGCACAGCACGGGATAGCCCATAGAGACCATCTTGGTAGTAGCGCGCTGGATAACTACATCCTCATCTGCTAATTTGCCAAAGCCAGGACCTGGATCAATCACAATACGACTACGATCCACTCCAGCACGAGCAAGGGTACGAGCCTGGTCACCCAAAAAGCCCATAACATTGCGCATGATGGGAGCGGAGTCGGGCGTGGCAAACCTACGACTACCAGACAGACGTACAGTTGGAGCACTTGTAACACCACCGGCAGCAGACTGCTGCATGAGCGCATCGAGCGAGGAGTTTTTATCTGCACTGCTGTCCGCTGCATCTGTGTTGGCTGCGGCAGCCTCCACGGGTGTATCGGCAGAAGAATTGGTAGTGGTGGAGCCACAGACAGAAGAGCTGGGAGCACCCGCGGAAGAAGAACTTGCAGCAGCCACAGAAGGTTTTGATCCGGGCGCGCTATCAAGGACCACCGTTTGGCGCGGTGCGTGCTCGGCCACTTCTCCAGCGTGCATAACCACTACGCCCGCGTTACTATCTGCAGCTACCTGCACCATGGCGGGATCAGTAAAGCCCGTTACATCATTGATAATGGAGGCGCCCAAGCGCACGCACATACGCGCTACCTCGGCATGGCGGGTATCTACCGAGACAATCGCGCCAGCTGCCACCAATGCGCGGACCACGGGCACAATGCGCTGAGCCTCCTCTTCGGGACTGACGGCCGTAAAGCCAGGGCGCGTGGACTCTCCGCCCACATCAATGATATCCGCGCCTTCATCCAACATCTGCATGCCGCGTGCAATAGCGGCATCGGTATCCGCATATGCTCCTCCATCGGAAAAAGAATCGGGCGTTACATTGAGTACGCCCATAATGCGCGGGCGCGATAAGGAAAGTTCATGTGAGCCGCAGCGCCATAGTGCCGTATTGTCTCGTAACATAGATGCTCCTTTTTAGTTCTTGTGTATCGATTGTACCCGCCTTAGTTTTTGGGGTACAACTCCTAACGTGAGAAAACACAGCATGTAATCAAGAATGCTTGGAAGGATTTGTATTGTGAGCACTCAAGCCGCTATTGCCAACGCAAATACCGCAGCAAAGAGCCGTGACCATCGCTTTATCTCTTGGAATGTCAACGGCTTGCGCGCTGTTATGAAAAAAGATCCCGCTTTTGACGCCATCTTCGCCTCCTTGGATGCGGACATTTTTGCTATCCAAGAAACCAAATTGCAAGAGGGCCAGATTGATCTAGACTTGCCCGGCTACACACAAACCTGGAACTATGCACAGCGTAAAGGTTACTCCGGTACCGCCGTTTTTTCTAAAGAAACTCCTTTACAGGTAATCCGCACCATTGGCGCCCAGGAAGCCGACAACGAGGGCCGTGTGTGTGCGTTGGAATTTAATGCGTTTTGGTTTGTTGATGTATACACCCCTAATGCACAAAATGAACTCAAGCGCCTAGACGTACGTCTTGCCTGGGATGAGGCGTACCGCAACTTTCTTTCTGAGCTGGCTCGCGATAAACCCGTAGTAACTTGTGGCGATTACAATGTTGCCCATCAGGAAATTGACCTAAAAAATCCTGCCGCCAACCACATGAATCCTGGCTTTTCTGACGAGGAGCGCGAGAGCTTTACTAAGCTGCTAGAGGCAGGTTTTGTCGATAGTTTTAGGCATTGCCACCCTGACACCCTTGATGCGTACAGCTGGTGGAGCTACCGCATGCGCGCACGTGAACGCAATGTTGGCTGGCGCATTGACTACTTCTTAGTTTCTGAGTCACTTGCTCCAAAGATTACCAGCGCTTCTATCCTGTCAGATGTGTTTGGTAGCGACCACTGCCCTGTGGAGCTTACGCTAGCCTTGTAGCACTCTTAAAACAGCTGTGTTGCCTGCGGCATAACGCCACTGCGCTCAAGAGAGCTCAAAAACGCTTGAGCGCTGCGAGTTGCTACAAGCTCTTCTGGAAAATGAATCTTGTTGAGCATCTGGTAGACATTCTCAAACTTACCAATTTCACCACAGAAGTGTGCATCGCTGGAGATCACAATCTGCGTGCCCAGTTCTGCCGCACGCTCTGCAATATGCTGACAAGGTTCACTAAATTGCTGTTGGGAAGCCAAAGTATGCTCGTTAATTTCTATCAGCTTGCCCAGCTCTTTTGCGCAGATAAGGACCTCGTCTACGTCAAATAAAACATTGGCGCGTCCTGGGTGTCCCAGTATGTGTACCTTGGGATCCTGCAGGGCGTTCAGGTACATCTGCGTGGTTTGTGCTACAGATGCTCCCTGCGCAAAATCGCGATTATGCACGCTTGCTACCACATAGTCCAGCTGGCTAAAGACCAGCTCTTTGAGTGTGGGAACAACATGATAGGCAGAACCAGTAATATTGGTAGCAACGCTTATATTGTGGCCAAAGAGATTACCCTCTAAGTCCACAATGTCCGCCTCAGCACCCCCAAGCAGTATTACACCATCTCGTTTGCGGGGCCACGCATGGTAATTCAAAAAATACTGGAAGTCTCGTATGTCGTAGGGTTCACCATACAGCATGGAACTAAAGTGATCCGCACTACCCAGCAGCTCCAAGCCATTTTTAGCAGCCTCATGTATATTCTCGGCAATCGTAGAATAGGCATGCCTTGAGTACAGGGTATGTGTGTGCACATCACAGCGACTATAGTTCATGCTGGTACTCCTGCATCACCGCGGCCCAGCCGACCATGGAATCAAGTACAGTCTGGTGTGAAACACAATAACCCAAGCGTACCCAGCCCGTACAGCCAAAGCTATTAGAGGGTACGGGTAGTAATTCATGCGCACGGCAGCGCTCAAAAAATGCCTGTGCATCTGGTTCCAGCGCTTTCAGCCACAAATAAAATGCACCTTGTGGTTCTACAAAGGTATAACCTAATCGTCGCAAACCATCTGTTAGGGCCTGACGATTGCGGTCATACGCCTCTACATTGGAGGGCTCATCTACACAGTCTGCAATAACACGTTGGAACAGTGCTGGTGCACAGACAAAGCCCAGAGCTCGACCAGACCCTGCTACCGCAAACACTAGCTGCTCGTTATATGGATTGGTGGGAGGAACCAACACCCAGCCCACGCGCTCGCCCGGCAAGGACAGAGACTTAGAATACGAGTAACACACCACCGTGTTGGCATAGATGGCAGGGATCCAAGGCACCTCAGCACCATAGCTAATCTCACGATACGGCTCATCTGCCAGCAACAAAATATCTGTACCAAAGCGCTCAGAGCGTTCCCGCAAAACAGCAGCCGTCTGCATAAGATTTTCCTGCGAATAAATAGTTCCTACGGGATTGTTGGGAGAATTGATTATAACTACCTTGGTGTGTGGGGTAAGAGCGGCACGCAAAGACTCAGGATCAATTTGGAAATCACCCTCATGAGCTGGTGCTTCTACACAACGAGCGCCCGCATGCTCAATCCACACACGATATTCGGGAAAATAGGGTGCAATAACCACCACTTCATCGCCCGGATTGATAACGGCGTGCAGCGTGATGGAAAGTGACGCTGCAGCGCCGCAGGTCAAATACAAGTCTTGCGCACGGGCAGTCTGCGCACCAAAACGGCGACACAACGAGGCAGCAAGCGCCTCTTTTACTGCTGGCAAGCCTGCCGCGGGAGTATAGCCATGCACCTGTGTTGGTGGCAGCGCGATGATTTTCTCGATAGACGCACACACTGCATTGGGGGCAGGAACGCAAGGATTGCCAATCGAGAAGTCAAAGACCTTTTGGGCGCCAATTTCTTTGCGTCGCTTTGCTGCGTATGCTGCAATTTCACGAATGGACGACTTTGCCGCACCTAGGTCATAGGACTTCTGATTAATCCTCATCGTTTGGACTGCTCTCCTTCTCCTGTACCTTCTCGGATGTGCCCTTTTGCTCTTGAGAGCTGCTGTCTTGCTCGGTGGAGTCATGCTCTTTTTGGCACTCATCCCAGGTATTGTTGAGAAGCGCCATCATAGCGTCTCCCTCTACGGTTTCACGCTCAAGCAAGACACGAGCCATAGTATCCATCTGATCACGGCAGCCGTTCAAAATCTGGGTTGCGCGCTCATGAGCCTCACGCATAATGCGCTCTACCTCATCATCAATGCGTTTAGCAGTCTCAGACGAGTAATCCTGCTTGTCTGCATAGTCACGGCCCAAGAACACCTGGTGTTGGGGCTCACCAAACACACGCGTTCCCAGCGCTTCGCTCATACCGTATCGAGTAACCATGTTACGAGCAAGCTTGGTAGCACGCTCAAGATCATTGCTTGCGCCAGTGGTAATGTCACCACAAAAGAGCTCTTCTGCCGTACGCCCACCAAGCAGCACCACAATATCATCCAGCATCTCACTGCGAGACTGCAAGAAGCGATCCTCATCCGGCAGCTGCAGCGTATAGCCCAGGGCCTGACCGCGACTCACAATTGAAATCTTGTGTACGGGGTCAGAGTTGTCCAGCAAATGACCAATGAGCGCATGTCCACTTTCGTGATATGCAATGGTCTTGCGCTCCTTTTGCGTAATTACACGACTCTTACGCTCGGGACCAGCAATGATACGCTCCATTGCCTCTTCTACCTCTGACTGACCAATAGCTTTCTTATTACGACGCGCCGCCAATAAAGCAGACTCATTCATAAGGTTGGACAAATCCGCTCCAGTAAACCCAGGTGTAAGTTTTGCCATATTGGCAAAATCAATACTGCCCTCCAGAGGCTTACCCGCAGAGTGCACCTTTAAGATTTGCTCACGGCCACGCACATCAGGACGATCAACCGTTACCTGACGATCAAAGCGACCAGGGCGCAACAAAGCAGGGTCAAGAATGTCGGGACGGTTGGTAGCAGCAATCAAGATAACGGCTTCGGTTTTCTCAAAGCCATCCATCTCTACCAGCAGCTGGTTAAGCGTCTGTTCGCGCTCATCGTGTCCGCCGCCCAGACCGGCACCACGCTGACGGCCCACTGCGTCAATCTCATCAATAAAGATAATGCAGGGTGCAGCCTCTTTTGCTTCCTTAAACAGGTCACGTACACGACTGGCACCAACACCCACATACATTTCTACAAAGTCAGAACCGGAGATAGAGAAGAACGGAACGCCTGCCTCACCAGCAACGGCCTTTGCCAACAGCGTTTTGCCCGTTCCCGGAGGGCCAACCAATAGCACGCCGCGTGGAATACGCGCACCCATATCCGAGAAACGCTTAGGCTCGGCGAGAAAATCGCGAACCTCTTTGAGCTCCTCAACAGCTTCATCAATACCAGCAACGTCCTTGAACTTAACCTTGGGACGGGTTTGCTCACTTACACGAGCCTTTGCTTTACCAAACTGCATGGCCTGACTGTTTTGTGCCATCATCTGATTGAGGAAGTACAGCACAGCACCAATCATAAGGATGGTTGGAACAATTTGCAGTAACATATCGCCAAGCGCATTGGGCTTAGACGTATCCACTACGTACTTTACTTTGGGATGCTTAGCCATCTGCTCTGCAAGAGAATCAGCACCAACATACGTGCTGGTAAAATCAGATAAAGTATCATTGTTGCCCTTATCGGAAGCAGCCTTCCAATACTTACCTTTAACGTAGCCGTCTGCATCACGATAGGTAACCTCAGACACGCGGTCATCACGAATAGCAGTGATAAGCTCGCTGGTAGCTAGCTTATCTGCCTGTTTTTGGAAGGGAAAGCCGTTTTGCAAGGCAAATACTAAATATGCAATAAACGTAATACCAATAAGTATATACGCAAGGGGAATGCGAATCTGATTTTCCCCCGTAAAGGGATCACGTGGATCACGAGGATTGCGCGGACTACGTGGATTGCGCGGTGCACCCTTCTTGTCTTTCAAACTCACGAATAAAACTCCTCTATGTTTTACCGGTATACCTTAGCTGTATACCTCGGGTTTAAGTACGCCAATATAGGGCAGGTTACGATAGCACTCTGCAAAGTCCAGGCCGTACCCAACCACAAATGCATCGGGCACATGTGCACCCACATACCGTGGTGTAACGGCAGGCCTTTTTCCCTTGATGTCCTTCTCGAGAAATGCAGCGATCTCTATGGACTTAGGATGGCGAGCGCTCAGAGCCTTGATCAAATAAGAAAGTGTAAGGCCGGAATCTAAGATGTCCTCTGCAATGATGACGTCACGGCCCTCAATCTTGGTATCCAAATCCTTGATAATGCGGACCACGCCGGAGCTTTTTGCGCCATCTCCATAGCTGGAAACCGCCATAAAGTCCACTCCGCAATCCGTTTGAATAGCGCGCATAAGATCTGCGGTAAACATAAATGCCCCGCGTAGTACGGCAACAATCAGGGGGTTCTTACCTTCATAATCAGCGGTAATTTGATTGCCCATGCACAAAACGATCTCTTTGATATCGTCTTCATTCAAAAGGACATCCGTAATATCAGGATGAATTTGCTCCATGGCCTTCCCCTTCTTAGCATTCCGCCGCATATACCGTGCTGTTCAGCTGCAACTAAGGTACAGCCAAGCCGCACATATTTACATGATATGAGTTTTTAATTCTAGCAGCACTTTTGTTTGGTCTGTACAACGGAAACGCTCATCTGCACGAACGCCCGCAACCCACACAATTGGGCCCGCTGGTTTGGTGCGAACCACTACAAGCGCGCTGCGCTCACACACAGGAATTTTTGCTTCGCCGATAAGGTCGGAGAGCTTTTTTGATTGCCCATGCATGCCCAACGGACACATCACATCCCCCGGCTGAGGGCTATCAATCCACAGCTTAGCTCCTTGTCCAACAGTGCCCACAAGCTGCGCATCTAACAAGACAGAGGTATTTTCCCACTCCTTGCCGTGTGCTCGTGCAATTTGCTGGGGGTCTGTACCTGGCTGCACCGTAATAAGCCGTGCTGTGACGCGGGTTTTATCGTCAAGCACCGCCGTATTGGGGACCGTAAGCCACTGGGGCGTACGCTGGTACGCACCTGTGTGAGCGGCGGCATGTCCATTGACGTGCACGCTGGCGTGCGTCCTGCCCTGCGCGCGCACAAACAGTATGCCAAACTCCACACGACAGTCTATGTCCATAGGCAGCGTTGCCGAACCCGCACCTTGCGCCACAATGCTCAGCACCCTATGGATGTGCTGCGCTTCTATACGACACTCGGGCTCCACCGTCTGTATCGCTCGACGCAGCACGCGGCGCGCAATTGCTACGTCCATTGCCGCAAGCTTTGCCGCGTTTAAAGCAAGAAGCCCATCTTGGCTGCGCGTTTGTATGGTACGCAGGGCCTGAGCTGCTACTTGGGACAAATACACATCCTCATCTGAAAGGATCTCGCAGGTGGTTCCTATGCTTTGGATTACCTGAGCGTTCCTCTGTTTGAGCTGTGGCAACACTTCATGACGTATAAAGGCACGCTGATAGTGCGTGTCTGCATTGGTAGTATCTTCTCGCCAGCCAATGCCGCGTACTACCAGGATTTCACAGAGCCCCTCGTGCGTGTAGTCCAACAAGGGGCGCACAATGCGATTACGTCGGCGCGGAATAGAAGACAGCCCGGCAGCGCCTGTGCCGGTAAGGGCATTGGCAAAAAATGTTTCTGCTCGGTCATTTGCGGTATGGGCGGTCAGGATTCGCGCAGCCTGACGAGGAGTGCCTAGTTGGCTAGAAAGCGTATTAGCAAGCTGATACGCTGCAGCGTAGCGAACTTCTCGGCCAGCGTTTTCTACATTGCCGCCATAGTGAGCGGCGAGGTCTGCCACCTTAACATGCACGGTCTTGCACGGGATACCAAACTGCGCACACAGCTGTTGTACAAACGCCTCATCCTGATTGGCGTCCTCTCCGCGCAGGCCATGGTTTACATGCAAGACATGCAGGCGCTCCTTTGCAATGCGCGCCGCACCTCTCCCATCCGCAATATCGAGCGTAGACGTTGCCGCCAACACCAGCAGTGCCGTTGAATCCGCTCCTCCTGACACCATAAGAACCACGGGCGCATGATCATCCCAGGCAGCGCGCCCGGAAGGACGCTCAAACGCCGTGGTATTTTGGGCATATCGGCGAGCAACGCTTGTCATGGGTCTCCTTATACAACGACCGTACTTCTTAGATAGTCACGCTTCTTAACGAGTCGCGCTTCTTAAATCGTGATTGTACCGCCGTTTTTTGTGCTTTATACCTGCTGTGTCCGAGGCTCCTGGTAAGCTACAACTACGTTGTTGAGAAAGGCTTGTATGACAAACACTCTTTTTGATGCTCAGAAACCGCAGCTTACGCTCTATATTCTAGCAAGCGGATCTAAGGGAAACGCCTGCGTAGTGGCATCTGACAGGACTAAAATTTTAATCGATTGTGGTATTTCTTATCGCGAGCTCACACACCGTGCCGCCGCGCTCAACCTTGACCTGTCTGATATTGCGGCAACGCTTTTAACCCATGAGCATTCTGACCACACCGCCGGCTTGAGTGTGTGGTGTAAGCACACCGAAGGGCCTTTGCTTACAACCAAAGGTACCGCCACTGCGCGCAAGCACTTAGCGGCGTTGCCCTTTGACATCATCGCGCGTGATGCAGATTTTGAAATTGGAGACATTCGCGTGGGCTGTTTTCCCACTTCCCATGATGTGGCCGACCCCATTGGCTTTAGGTTTGAAGCTCACGGAGATTGCGTGGGCTACTGCACGGATTCGGGCGTGCTTACGCAGGCTGCCCAGGAGCTTTTGAACGACACGCGCATTCTTGCCTTGGAGACCAACCATGACCCAAAACTGCTTGCACACAGCTCCTACCCCCTCTTTTTACGAGAGCGTATTGGTGGCGAGCGGGGCCATTTATCAAACGCTCAGGCCTGCGACGCCCTGAGTACACTGGTTACGAGAAGGACCGAGCACGTAATAGGTATGCATATATCGCAAGAAAATAACCGTCCGAGCTTGGCGGTTACAGCCCTGTCGCACGCCGTTGGTGCAGTTCCACAAAATGAAACCGGCACCCGCGCGGCCACAACCGACGGTTCCTTGCAGCTTATGTGCGCAGCTCAGGATGCCCCCGTAGCCATAGCGTAACTGGCGGCAAGCCTGTACGAGTTTATCGAGCGGCAAGCCTGTACGAGCTTATCGACAAGCCCTCCCGTCAATCACCACACGCAAACTGGGAAAACAGGTATGATATGAGTAGGTCTTATCTCTTATAGCTCATGACACCTATGGCTCATAGCATCTTTGTACGGGAGAGCGCAATGTCACAGGACAATTCTGATATGCACACCGACCAAGAGTTTCCTCTTGCAGAAAATCCTTTTGTTGACCCGCAACAAAATTCTGCCTCGCCGGCTTCTTACAACAGTGCAAAAGATGCCGCCACAAAGGATGCGAACATCCGTCACCGTAGCTATGTAAGGCCAAGCAACCCCCATCGCACCGTTGACCCTGTGGACGATCTTGCCGTGGATGATGCTTACGCACATGCTGGCCATGATTCAAACTATACCGCGCACACGAACAGCCCACTTTCTGGTCGCGCGTATCGCAAGTCCCGCAATGAGATGCCCCAGCTGCGTCATGATCTTCCCTATGGACAGTACTTGTCCATACCCAAAGGGCGCCGCACGATTTTCTCGGCACATGAACGACGCTCAAGGATTGGCTCTGCCGTTATTACCGTACTTGTCGTGACGGGCCTTGCGGTGCTTGTGGCAATTCTCTGGCATTTTATCGGCCATACGGCTGCATAGAGTATTTTTAATAGATGGCTATTGAGAGACATCTGTCTCATGCTCAAGCCATGAGCACTTAAAAAGTAAAAGGGAGCACTACCAAGGAGAGGGTACCCCCATGAAGAAATTTTTGAAGGAATTCGGCGAGTTTATAAATCGCGGCAATATGATGGATATGGCTGTTGGTGTAATTATTGGTGGCGGTTTTACAGCCATTGTAACGGCGCTTATTACCTACATCATCAACCCCCTTATTACCGCCGCAACACGTGGCACGGGCAATGTTTCTGGTCTTTCCATCCCCATTCCCGGCAGTGAGCAGGCCATTGATTTTGGTGCTTTTATCGGTGCCATTATTAACTTTTTAATTACTGCCCTTGTGGTATTTATGCTGCTGCGCGTCGTGAAATCCGCCCAAGAGGCCGCAAAGATTTTCAAAAAACAGGAGGACGATACCAAGCAGGCTGCTGCTCGTACCTGCCCTTACTGCAAGACAGAGATTGCACAAAATGCAACAAGGTGCCCCCACTGCACCTCTGTGCTGCCCAACGCTTCTTCTGATGACGTCGCTCATATGTCTGGTGCAGATGCGTAAATTGGCGTGAATGTCCCATTGGCGCAGGCGTTTAACCGACGTAAGTGCTTAACTCATGCACGTATCTATCTGGCGTAAGCCTAGTTCCACGGATCAGCTTGAAACAAGGGTTCGCGTTTGGCTGGCCTATCTGACCAGGGATCATAACCGTCATCATCTTCATTTATTGGTCGAGCAAAGCTGCGGTCTTCCGCAGCTTTCTTATTTTTTGGGTGGGTTGGCGGCTTGGATGGTTGCTTGGCTGGTGGCTTGGACTGTGGCTTAACTGGTTGCTTATCGGAACGCTTGGAATTATCGGAAGACATACGCTACTCCGCACGATACACAGTAAGGGTAACGGGTTGAGAAGCCGTTAGCGCCGTACCTTGGTCTGGAGAGACAGCAAACACAATATCAGAGTCCTTCACTGCATCAACACCCACAACAACCACGGTGGTATAGCCACGCGCATCCAGCTCCGCACTGGCTTCTCGATAGGTCTTACCAACAACATTTGGTATAACGCGAGGCTCGCTCACCTGCACCGTAATAAGTTGGCCGTGCGACTGCCTTTCACCCGGCTCTGGAGTCATGGATACCACCAGACCCGACGCACCATCTACGTAGGCCGTATCCAGGTTAACGGTAAAGCCAGCATCGGTAAGAACAGCCGTTGCATCTGCTGCATTGCGACCTCGGACATCCGGAACAACCACACCACCGATAAGCCCTGAGTTCCACGCCCCATACAAGCCGCTTAACACGGTCAAAATTATAAGAGCAAGTATGATCCCCATAATGATCTGGCGACGAAACATATGCACTTCTTTAACCTGGGAAATGGGCTGCACAGGGGCTGCCTTAGCAGAAAGATCGTTATCGTGCACATGCAGGTGGGGGTCACCGTGCTGTTCAATGCCACGCGCTAGAGCAATGCGCATGGTACGCAACCGAGCACGCATAGCACGCTTTTCTTCACGCGTTTTAGGGCGAGAATCCGAAGAGGCTAAAATGGGCTCGCTCTCCTCTACCGGGCGAACTACCACGCTATGCTCGTCATAGTGCGGAAGCACCTCCGAGGAAATTTTTTGATCTTGAGCAGACTCAGAAACACTTACTGTCTTTGCTGTGTCGGAGGTATCTGAGATATCTAAGGCGCCTGACACAGCTGACGCCTTTGGTATGTCTGTAGTAGGTGACGTACCTAACGCGTCTGATACACCTGGTGTATCCTGCACACCTTTTGGTGCTCCTGATACATCTTTTGGTGCGACCGGTATACTTTGTGCCTCAAGTGAAGCCAGTGCAGAGGCCTCTTCAGATAGGTGTTTTATCACCTTTTGGCTACACGATGGACAGTACGCCATCCCCTCGGGGATTTCTGTACCGCAGTTAGGACAAATCATAACAACCCCCGTTGGTATTTTATCAAGAAATAACCTTACCCGAAAATGCTTTAAAGTCAAAGTCACTCCATGGGAGTGGTCTACTCTAAAAACATTCAACAGGTCAAAGCCATACAAAAACAGCTACCTACAAACGTAGATAGCTGTTAGTTACCTAAGAAAACTCGCTTAAGCACGCTGAGCAATCAACTTGCCATCGTCTCCCACATCCATAAAGACCGTATCGCCTTCTGTAAGCGTTCCCTCAATAATGAGGTTGGCAACATTGTCCACTACCTGGCGCTGAATCAAGCGCTTGAGCGGACGAGCGCCATACACGGGGTCAAGTCCATCAAGTGCCAAGGATTGCAGCGCGGAAGGCGAAAGTTCAAGCTCAATACGCTCGCGAGAAAGGCGCTTACGAACATCCTTAAGCTGAATGTCCACGATTTTCTCGATATCCGAAAGACCAAGTGGCGTAAAGGTAACCACATCATCAATACGGTTGAGAAATTCCGGGCGGAAGGCTTGACGCATGGCTTCATCAATCTTTTTGGTGAGCTCTTTGGGGTCATCCGAAGCTTGAGCACCCGCAATAAATTGAGAGCCAATATTACTGGTCATGATAATGATGGTGTTCTTGAAGTTGACCACACGGCCCTGACCATCCGTAAGATGTCCGTCATCCAGCACCTGGAGCAGCACGTTAAAGACGTCGGGGTGAGCTTTTTCCATCTCATCCAACAAGATTACTGCATAGGGACGACGACGCACCGCCTCGGTAAGCTGGCCACCTTCGTCATAGCCCACATATCCTGGAGGAGCACCGATAAGGCGCTGGACGCTAAACTTCTCCATGTACTCAGACATATCGATACGCACCAAGGCACGCTCATCATCAAACAGGCACTCTGCCAGCGCCTTTGCAAGCTCAGTCTTGCCCACACCCGTGGGTCCTAGGAAGAAGAAGCTACCAATGGGACGATTGGGATCAGACAGGCCAGCGCGGCTACGGCGCACTGCAGCAGCCACCGCAGATACTGCTTCATCCTGACCGATTACGCGTTTATGCAGCTGTGCCTCAAGGTTCTTGAGCTTTTCAATCTCTCCCTGCATCATCTTAGATACCGGTACGCCTGTCCAAGCAGATACCACCGCAGCGATTTCCTCGCTCGTAACCTCCTCTTTAAGCAGTGCACCGCTTTCTTGCTTAGAGGCCAAGATCTGCTCTGCTTCATCATACTCACGTTGAAGCGTTGGAATGGTAGAATAGCGCAGCTCAGACGCACGAGCTAAATCTCCAGAACGGGTGGTGCGCTCCTCCTCACCCCGAGCATCATCCAACTGCTGCTTGAGCTGCTGCACGCGGTCGATGGCGCTTTTCTCGTTTTGCCAATCTGCCTTCATGGTGTCGAGCTTCTCGCGCACATCAGCCATCTCTGCACGCAGGGCATCGAGGCGCTCCTTACTGGCAACATCCTCTTCCTTGAGCAGTGCCTGCTCTTCTATCTGCATCTGGGTAAGCTGACGATCTACCGCATCAATCTCTGAGGGCATGGAATCCAGCTCCATACGCAGGCGACTGGCAGCCTCATCTACCAGGTCAATAGCTTTATCCGGCAAGAAGCGGTCTGCAATGTAGCGGTTGGAAAGATCCGCCGCGCTTACCAAGGCCGCATCGGTAATGCGCACGCCATGATGCAGCTCATACTTCTCTTTAAGGCCACGTAAAATAGAAATGGTGTCCTCAACAGAGGGTTCAGAAACCAAAACGGTTTGGAAACGACGTGCCAGCGCCGCGTCCTTCTCGATATATTTGCGGTACTCATCCAGGGTTGTAGCACCAATAGCATGCAGCTCACCACGGGCAAGTGCAGGCTTAAGGATGTTGCCTGCGTCCATGGTGCCTTCGGTCGCACCGGCGCCCACAATGGTGTGCAGCTCATCTATAAACAGCACCACGCGGCCGTTTGCCTGTTTGACCTCCTTGAGCACACTCTTAAGGCGGTCCTCAAACTCACCACGATACTTGGCGCCCGCCACCAGCGCGCTCATATCCAGCTCAATAACGTCATGATCCTTAAGCGTAGACGGCACATCACCAGACGCAATGCGCTGCGCCAGGCCCTCTACAATAGCGGTTTTACCAACGCCTGGTTCGCCGATAAGCACTGGGTTATTCTTGGTACGACGGCTAAGCACCTGGATGGTATGGCGGATTTCCTCCACACGACCAATAACCGGATCAAGCTTGCCTTGACGCGCCAGATTTGTCACATTGCGACCATATTGCTCAAGCGCATCAAACTGCTGCTTGTTGTCTTGAGAGGTAACGCGCTCGTCCCCGCGCAGGCTTGCATACGCTTCACGCACGCGCTTATCGGTAACGCCTGCCGCCGATAAAATATTGGAGGCATCACTTTTTACCTGGCACAAAGCACATAGCAGATGTTCCGAGGTCACGTATGCGTCATCCATGCTGGTAGCAAATTTTTCTGCAGCATCTGCTACGCGCCCAAACTCGTTGGACAGCCCCATCTGAGCAATGCCACCGGACACCTTGGGCATCCCGGCAATCTTGGCATCTACCTGTCCCTTAATCAGATGAGGATCCGCGCCAATGCGCTCCACAATGGCCTTAAGATTGTGCTCGCCACCACTCATAAGCGCCTTGAGCAAATGGATTGGTTCCACCGCGCCCGCCTGTGCCTCACTGGCAATACCAACCGACGCTTGTAATGCTTCTTGGGCAGTTACCGCCCATTTATCAATTCTCATACTCATACTCCTCTCACAATGCGGAGTCTCCGCGTGTTTTATCACTACGAAGTATTCCCCGTGAGAGGAGGTTTATTCAAAAATCTAAGTCTATCTATATAAGATTATCTAAGCACTCTCTTTTGATGAGCAAGCATAAAGGAACTGAGTTTTAAGACAGGATGAGGCTCCCAGAGCTCTCCTCACAAAGAGGCACCGTATAAAGACATTCTCTATACGGTGCTCACTCTATTTCATAGTTTGTTTTGAAGAATCTTTTGGTAGCCGTCCATAGCGCTTGAGTGCATCCCGCAGTATCCACTCAATCTGGCTATTTGAACTGCGCATTTCATCATTTGCCCAACGTTGAACAGCATCCCAGATGTCTGGGTCAATTCTTAGAGGGTATTGTTTACGTGTTGCCACAATATTTCAGCTTAGTACAAGGAGCCTGTATTAAGAACAGGTTGTGCTTCGGCTTCGCCACACAGGACAACCATAAGGTTGGAAGCCATGGTAGCCTTGCGCTCTTCGTCCATTTCTACAACGCCGTCACGAGAAAGTTGTTTAAGCGCCATATCTACCATGGACACTGCACCCTCTACGATCTTCTTTCGAGCAGCGATAACTGCCTCTGCTTGCTGACGACGCAGCATTGCTTGGGCAATCTCAGATGAATACGCAAGGTGGGTCAAGCGAGCATCACTTACAGCAACTCCTGCGGGAGCAAGCCTGTTTTCCAGCTCTTTTTGCAGCGTATCGGATACTTCTTCAATATTGGTGCGCAAAGTAATGGAGGTAGCAGCAGTATCGTCATCCTCCATGTGATCATAGGCATACACGCTCGCAACATGGCGCAAAGCCGTTTCTGTTTGCATGCTTACATAAGACTCGTAATCGTCCACGTCAAACAGCGCCTTGGCGGTGTCTGCCACATGCCATACAACCACAGTTGCAATCTCAATAGGGTTGCCCATACGGTCATTTACCTTTATGCGATCTCCATTATGGGTGCGCTCACGGACAGAAATAATAGACTTATGAAGGCTTTCTGCTGCTTCTATTTGATTAGTAAATACGTTGTTTTTGGTGCCAACCACATGTGCACCACCTAGGCTTCTTGCATAAAAAGGATTAGCCCAACGGAAACCTGTATCACGAACAGTACCCACATAATCACCAAACAGGACACATACACGGGCTTGACCAGGCTGCAAACTAAAAAACCCATTAGAAAGATTTATGGCAACAATAAAACACACAATAGAGATGACAAGTGGAATAAAATCTGTAAACCCTGGCATCATACCAAGTTCATCGATCTGAATCATCTGGGCAACAAACTGGATAAAAAAGAGAATAGCCGCAAGGAATAAAACGAGGGTCACTGCCAACATAAGCCAACCGCTTTGGGCATGTAGCTCCTTCTCGACGCTTGCGTTTGTATTTTTCTGGGACATGATGCCTCTTTCTACACGATGAGTTGCGAGCTTCTCCTATAGAAGCGCTGGACTCTATATATCGTTATGATATCACATTGGTTTCTTTATACAAGAAAAATCGGCGAGGAACGTATCTCCACCGATTTTCACTTACATGTACCCAAAACAGATTATGTACGTGCTTATGGAGCGTGCCCTATGCAGCCGCTAGTGATACTCACCAAGAAGGCCCCGCATGACTACTTCTGGACTCGAACCCTCATAGCGCGCCAAAGCGGTAATACGCTCGCGCATCTTAAGCTCGCGCACCTCATCCTCAAGCTCACGAATACGAGCACGCAAGGTGATTATCTCTTCTTCTTGCTCATGATAGCGCTCCCGCATATCCAAAATACGAATAACGCCCGCTAGATTAATGCCCTCATCGGTAAGCTTATTAATAAGGTTAATGCGCTCAATATCGCGCACGGAATATAGGCGTGTATTGCCGCGAGACCTACCAGGATTAACCAGGCCTTTTTGCTCATAAATACGCAGCGTTTGAGGATGCATACCCGTAAGTTCTGCAGCAACGCTAATCATATAAAGCGGCTTATCCTTGCCTGTAGGAAAACTATCTTCGCCCAGAGCCATACTATTTCACATCCTTTCGATACGTACGCGTATCGTCTTTGAGCAATGCCTCAAGCTCAGTGCGCTCCTTCTCGCTTAGATGCGTTGGAATCTTTACGCGGATCTCTACGTACAGCGCACCACGGCTCCCCTTGCGCTTAACATTGGGTGCGCCCAAATCGCGCAAGCGCATCTTCTTGCCATCCTGTGTACCTGCGGGAATCTTAATAGAAACCGTAGAATGCTGAGGTGTGGGCACCTCACAAACACAGCCTAAGGCAGCCTCGTACATGCTAATAGGAAGCTCTATGTGTACATCGGCACCATCGCGTTTAAACAGGGGATGCTCGGCAATATTGGTAGTAACCACCAAGTCACCGCGTGTTCCGCCATTACGGCCGTACTCTCCGCGACCCTTAAAGCGCAGTTTACCGCCCTGCACGGCACCAGCAGGAACCTTTACCGTAAGGGTTTGCTGCTCACCCGTAGAGGGGATACGATAAGTAACCTTGCGCGTTGTGCCCTCAAAGGCTTCATCAAAACTTACCTCTACCGCAAGGGATAGATCACTGCCCTTTTGGGGACGATTGGCTGCACCGCCAAAAATGCTAGAGAAATCAAATCCGCCCATACCACCACCGGCAGAGTTAATCACATCTGCCCAGTTAAAACCTGAGCCTGTGCCATTGGTGTAGGTCTGATACCTGCCGTTGCCTGGTCCGCCAAACATAAGCATTTGGTCATACTCACGACGCTTATTCTCGTCAGAAAGTACGTCATAGGCCTCGCTGATTTCCTTGAATTTCTTCTCGTCACCACCGGCATCAGGATGATAAGTACGGGCAAGCGAGCGAAACGCTTTTTTAATCTCGTCTTGGGTGGCGTTTTTCTTCACGCCAAGAACGTCGTAATAGGTCTTTTGCTTTGCCATGGAGAAGTTCGCCTCCCTTCAAACAGCTACGCCCGAGAAGGACCCGGGCGTGAGCTCTGTGTTATGTTACTCGGGCTTGTCTGCTGCTTCATCCGCAGCAGAAGCCTCATCTGCCGGCTCTTCCACAGCTGGCTCTGGACGCGTTGGCCCATTAAACGTCACGCTTACCATAGCGGGACGAATGACTTTGGTTCCCATACGGTACCCCAACTGATATACGTCGCGCACCGTATCTGCAAAGTCATTGGTATCATCCACGCGCCCTACGGCCTGATGAGCCAGGGGGTCAAACGGCTCGCCTGCGGGGTCAATGACCTCAACCCCCTCGCGACCAAGCACGTCCACAAACTTGGTGCGCACAGCATCTACGCCGCTAGCAAACGAAGCCAAATCCTCATTGCCTTCGGAAACCGTATTGGCATGAGCTAAAGCACGCTCAAGATCATCGATAACGGGAAGCAAATTAAGCACGAGCTTCTCGGTAGCTAAAGCGCGCTCCGCAAGACGCTCACCAGCGGTGCGCTTGCGATAATTTTCCCAGTCCGCCTGTATGCGAGCAGCTCGCTGCTGTGCTGTTTCTTTAGCTTCCAGGGCTTCTTCAAGCTTGGTTGCCAGCTCATCGCGCTCAGAACGGATGGTGTCTGCCTGCGCCTTCATGTCAGCCTCTGCCGCTGCTTCTCCACGACGAATTGCCTCTGCAACCAGGGCTTCTTCATCCATCTGAGCAGACGCGCCGGGGGTGGCGCTGGCCGAGTCGTCAGCGCCTGTTACCCCGTCTTGCGCTTGTGTTTGTTGCTCAAGCTCTTCGGGTTTCTCGGCATCCTTGGGCTTTTGTGTGTCCTCAGACATGTCCGATCCCCTTACTCTTCTTTGTTGTCGTCTACTACCTCGTAGTCTGCATCAACCACATCATCGGAAGCATCAGAAGACGTTGCAGAAGCGTCTGCTGTAGCTTGCTCATTTGCTGCAGAGTACACAACCTCTGCAAGCTTGTGGCCAACCTCCTGGAGTTTCTCGGAAGCAGACTTGATTGCCTCAATGTCAGTGCCCTCAAGAGCCTTCTTGGCCTCATCAACGGCGGCCTGAACCTCATTCTTGAGGCCCTCTTCTACCTTATCGCCCAGCTCCTTAAGGGTTTGCTCGGTGCTGTAAGCCAAAGAGTCAGTCTGATTGCGGATCTCAATCTCATCCTTCTGACGCTTATCCTCTTCTGCGTGAGCCTCGGCGTCCTTAACCATACGATCCACTTCATCATCGGAAAGCGCGGTGGAACCAGAAATAGTGATCTGCTGAGACTTGCCCGTGGCCTTATCCTTTGCGGTTACCTTAACAATGCCGTTTGCGTCAATATCAAAGGTGACCTCAATCTGAGGTGTACCACGGCGTGCGGCAGGAATGCCCTCAAGCTGGAAGCGACCCAGGCTCTTGTTGTCACGCGCAAGCTCGCGCTCACCCTGCAAAACGTTGATCTCTACCGAGGTCTGGTTGTCTGCAGCAGTGGAGTACACCTCGGTCTTGGAGGTAGGAATGGTGGTGTTACGATCAATCATCTTGGTCATAACGCCGCCCATGGTCTCTACGCCAAGGGACAGGGGCGTTACATCCAGCAGCAAGATACCCTCCACGTCACCGGTTAGAACGCCGGCCTGAACAGCTGCACCGTCTGCAACTACCTCGTCCGGGTTAACAGACATATTGGGTTGCTTGCCCGTCATCTGCTTGACCAGATTTTGAACAGCTGGCATACGGCTGGAACCACCAACAAGAATAACCTCGTCTACCTCAGAGATAGCAACATTTGCATCATGCAAGGCCTTGGTTACCGGCTCCTTGCAGCGATCGAGCAGATCGCGAGAAATGCGCTCAAACTCTGCGCGGGACAGGTCATACATCAGGTTCTTAGGACCGTTTGCATCCATGGCAATAAAGGGCAGGTTAATGGTGGTTTGAGAAGAAGCAGACAGCTCCTTCTTGGCGTTTTCTGCTGCCTCCTTAAGACGCTGAAGCGTCATAGGATCATTGCGCAAATCAATGCCATTCTCGGCCTTAAACTTGTCTGCCATCCAGTCAATAATGCGCTGGTCCCAGTCATCACCACCCAGGTGATTGTCTCCGTTGGTGGCCAAAACCTCTACAACACCGTCCGCAAGGTCAAGCAAGGAGACATCAAAGGTGCCGCCGCCCAGGTCAAAAACGAGTACCTTTTGCTCGGTCTGCTTCTTATCAAGGCCGTAGGCCAAAGCAGCAGCCGTAGGCTCGTTAACAATACGCTGAACATTCAGACCTGCAATTTTACCGGCATCCTTAGTTGCCTGACGCTGTGCGTCATTAAAGTATGCAGGAACGGTAATAACTGCATCCGTTACGGTCTCTCCCAAGTACTTCTCTGCATCTGCCTTCATCTTAGAGAGAATCATTGCGGATACTTGCTCTGGAGTGAAGTCCTCGCCGTCAATTTCTACAACGGAACGGCCGCCCTGACCAGACTTTACGGTGTAAGGAACGGTCTTGAGCTCAGAGCTTACCTCGTCAAAGCGACGACCCATGAAGCGCTTGATCGAGAAGACCGTGTTTGTGGGGTTTGCAACAGCACTGTTTTTTGCTGCCTTGCCCACCACGCGGTCATCAGAGCGGAAACTTACCACAGAGGGAGTAGTGCGGTCTCCTTCTGCGTTAACAATAATAGTAGGCTCGCCGCCCTCCAAAACTGCCATTGCTGAGTTAGTAGTACCGAGGTCGATACCAAGAATTTTGTTACCCATAATCTATCCTTCCAAATATGCTAGCGTGTGCGCTAGTACTGTTGTACATTTTGGTTGATACCCATGCTTTGGACCACTATACAAAATCTAAGTGACTTATTGATATATTTTTTAATTGCACACATTTAAACTTTGAGCTCTCAACTAATTCCTACTAGTTTACCTGCAGAAACTTCTCGTAGAAATTTCCAACATCTTTAAAAAGAATCCACTTTTGTGCTTGATTTACGCCCCGCTGATGCTATTCTCAACCCGAGGAATCACTCGCATAGCTACATTCGGGGAGGGATGTACGCGAGTTGAGAAATAAGAAGGAATGGAGAATATCATGTCTCACCCAGTTATTGTTGCCGATGAGTGCGTATCTTGCGGCGCCTGTGTAGACGCATGCCCTTGCGATGTTCTTGAGCTGGGCGATGAGTGCGCTCAGGTAATGGATGCGGATTCCTGCATTGCCTGCGGCGCTTGCTTGGATGCCTGCCCCACCGGTGCTATCACCGAGATTGTGGAAGACTAGTTGTAGGCATCCTCTTACAACCTCGTCTTTCTCAGTAAGAGACAGCTAAGGGACCGTTCCTCGCGGTCCCTTTTCTTTTGTAGAGCACTTTGTTTTAAGGCAGCGCTTTGCTTTGAGATGGTGCCTTACTTTATGGTGGCACTTTGTTTTGCGAGACCCCATTCAAGCTATACTAGCTACAGACAAGACAGCTGGAGGTAGTATGAAATTACTTATCGCCTCGGATATCCACGGCTCTGCATACTGGTGTCAAAAACTCGTTGAAGCCGTATCCGCTCAAAAACCCGACCGTTTGGTGCTGTTAGGAGACCTGCTCTACCACGGCCCCAGAAACGACCTTCCGCGCGAGTATGATCCTAAAAGGGTTATTGAACTACTTAATCCGCTCGCGCCTTCAATCATTGCCTGCCGCGGGAATTGCGAGGCAGAAGTGGATCAGATGGTGCTGGATTTTGCTTGTATGGCGGATTCCAATACCCTCTTTGACCCTCAGACCAATAAGACTATCTTTTTAAGCCACGGCCATATATGGGGACCGGGCTTGCACAACAGTGTTGACAGATGGCCTACCCTCAATCCAGGCGACATCTTTTTGTATGGCCACACACACAAAAAGGTTCATCAGCAGGTGGACGGTCATGATGGCATTACGCTGTTCAATCCTGGATCAATAAGCATCCCTAAAGATGGCAGCCACAGCTACGGCCTGTACGAGGACGGTAAGCTGTACCACATTCTTCTCTAACGCTAGCAGCAGCTACTTATTGTTGTTAGGATCACTTGTTTGGCTTGTTTTTTGACGAGAAGCCCTTCGAACCCGAAAGAAGTCGCGCAGCAACTGGGCGGCCTCATCCGCTCGTACACCTGCTGTTACGGCAAACTCATGATTGAGCCGCGCGTCATGACTCATGTCATAGAGGGTTCCTAGTGCGCCTGCTTTTGGATCAGCCGCACCATACACGCACCTGTCTATACGCGCATTAACCATAAGTCCTGCACACATACTGCAGGGTTCCAACGTGACGTATACGGTGCAACGGCTCAAGCGCCACCTCTTGAGCGCTTGACTGGCAGCAACCATGGCCAAAAACTCCGCATGCGCCGAGGGATCCAAATCCTGCTCACGCCTGTTGTGTGCCCGCGCCACAACCTCACCAGCACACACTACCACCGCGCCAATGGGTACCTCGCCTTCTGCGGCTGCCAGCATAGCTTCTTCTAGTGCAAGCTGCATGAACTTCTCGTCCTGTTGAGCCTGGGCATTCTGAGCATCTGCCTGGGAATCACCAGGGGCTTGTCGCTCAAGGCTTGGCTGTGTTGTGCGCGAAATAGACATAGACCACCTTAAATTAAAGTTGACGACTCTATAGTAGCGTGAGATGCGCTAGAATAGCTACACCACGGAGGGATGGCAGAGTGGTTGAATGCGGCGGTCTTGAAAACCGTTGAGCGTTTGTGCGTTCCGAGAGTTCGAATCTCTCTCCCTCCGCCATTTGCCTGATATGAGCCTTGCAGCGTAAACACTTCTGATGTATGTTGCAAGGCTTTTTATATACCTTTGTAATAAGGATGGGTATACTAATGATACGTCGTTGCGCTTGTAGTCAGCGACACTGAGAAAGGACTCCTATGCCCGTACTTATTGCCATCGTAATCATTGCTGTACTCGTCTTTATGTTTATAGGCCTGTACAACAACATTGTTGGTCTGCGTAATCGCTGTGACAACGCTTGGCAAACTATCGATACACAGTTGCAGCGTCGTAGTGACCTCATCCCTAATTTGGTAGAGACGGTAAAGGGCTATGCCTCTCACGAATCCCAAACGCTTGAGGCAGTTATTCAGGCTCGCAGCAATTACGTCAACGCCTCCACGCCCGAGCAGGCTATGGATGCAAACAACCAGATTACCGGAGCATTGCGCCAGCTGTTTGCGTTGTCTGAGTCCTACCCTGAGCTCAAGGCAAACACAAACTTCCAGCAGCTCCAAACAGACCTTGCAGACACCGAGGACAAGATCTCCTATGCTCGCATGAGCTTTAACGATTGTGTGCTTAATTACAACAACGCCATCCAAACATTCCCCGGTGTTTTGATTGCTGGGTTTGGCGGCTTTACCGCACGTAAGGGCTTTGAGGTCGCCAGTGAAGCTGATCGTCAGGCTCCCAAGGTTTCCTTCTAAGCGCTGCTAAATACAGCTCACACGTAATGTTCACGCGTAAAGTTCACGTGTAACGCAGACCCCTACGGCCACAAGTACCATGCCGTAGGGGTTTTATGTGCACAAATGCAGCAAGGGCTTCTCGTTTGCGCGCCCGCACAACCCCGCCCAGAAATAAAAATAGATTAAACAAGAAATTGGCATTTTTGCCGCTCTTTTTTAAAATGCTGTGTACAATAAGAATGCGCTAAACCTTGTATGTACAGCGCTTTTTTGCAGTCTCGTAGAAGGGGCAACATGAAACCTCGACCTCACAGTCGATAGCCCCCGTGGTGTGCTCTGCCGAGTCTACCACGAGGGGTATGACCGGCACCGCGTAAGCGGCGCTACGCTTGTGTACACGTTTTTTGTACACAGCTGGAAGGAGCATGCATGATTTATCTCTCCCAGCTTTTGGGAAACCCAGTACTTGATGCTGATGGCAATAAAATTGGTGTCGTCAATGACCTTGGCATTGCAACAGGCGAGGTCTTTCCTCGCATTACCTCTCTTGCCTTCCAAGGCCCCGGCAAGACCCCTTTCATGATTTCGTGGCGCAAGTATGTAGCGTCCTTTGATGAAGAAGAAGTCCACCTTACCGTTCCCTCTACGGATATCAGGTTCTCATATCTTCAGCCGGAAGAAGTGCTTATCGCCCGCGATCTGCTTAACAAGCAGATTGTAGACACGCGCGGTATGAAGGTAGTTCGCGTAAACGATCTCAAGCTATCGGACACCAGCTCCAGCCAGCTGCGCTTGCTGGGTGCGGAGGTTGGTGTGCGCGGCCTGCTCCGCTCGCTTTCTCCCACTATCGAGAAGCTCGTGGTGCGCGTAATGCGCAACTTTGGCAAAGATCTCCCCGAGCGTGTTATTGCCTGGAACTACATGGACCTGTTGGATCGTGACCTCTCCAACGTAAAGCTCTCCGTTACCCATAAAACCCTCGATGAGCTGCACCCGGCAGACATCGCAGATATTATCGAGCAGCTCGACCCCCGTTTGCGCGGGCAGGTTTTTGCCCAGCTTGATGATACGCAGGCGGCAGAGGCCATGGCGGAGCTTAATGATGACCAAGCAGCAGAAATCATGGGTGACATGGCAGAGCTTGACGCCTCGCGCATGTTATCCGAGATGGACCCCGATGATGCAGCAGAGCTGGTTTCCGAACTCGATTACGCAAAGGCCGAGAAGCTCTTGCGCTTGATGGGTGTTAAAGAGCAAAAGGCCGTTAGGCAGCTGTTGGGCTATAAGGAAGATACCGCTGGTCGTATCATGACCTCCGAAGCCGTGCTGGTGTCGCAAGATGCCACGGTCAACGATGCCATAGAAGCCCTGCGCAGTTTGGATGAGGACTTTGAGACTGTCCACTACATCTATCTCAAAGACGCGGAAGGACGTCTTAGCGGTTTGGTTACCTTGCGCGCGCTTGTTATTGCTGGATCTAACACCAAGCTATCGGACATTGCCATTGAAGACGAACTGATTGTTGCAAGCCCCGAGGACGACCAGGAAGATGTTGCAGAGACCATTGCTAAGTACAACCTGCTTGCCCTGCCCGTTGTAGACGATAATCGCCATCTTCTGGGCATTGTAACCGTAGACGATGCGCTAGACGTCTTGGAGGAAGAGCACGCAGAAGACCTACAGATTGCCGGTGCTTCCAGCGGTGATTCCGAGGGCCACCGGTCCATGGAGGGCATCTTGTGGCTCATGCGCAATGAGATGTGGTTCTTTATATGGATGCTCAGCCTTATTGGTTTGGCTGCTCTGTTTGCTTCCCAAGGCTGGCTCAATATTTTCCTCTTGGGCGCTATGCTTCCCGTTGCTATTATCGCCGGTAACGATGCAGCAAACCTGGTAACCAATTCCTTTATCGAATATGACCCAGATGATGAGGACGCTCCTACCATGCTTGGCTTTGCCCTGTCCTCCCTTGGTCTTGGCATAGTATTTTCCCTGCTTGTAGGCTTGATTTCTGGCAGCCTAGTAAGCGTGGTTTCTCAAAACAGCGTGCAAAACACCATTTTAATGGAGGGCATTAGCTCTTGCGTTGTGGGCATTCTGGTTTCCTTTGCACTCACTCCGCTGTATCTAACCATCCTGCGTAAGCGTGACGAGAAAAATCTGGAAAACTCGGGTACCTCTCTTGCTGCTGTAGCCATGGTCATCTCGGCATTGGTCTTTATAGCTACTGCTGCTGTTTTGGTGTACGGAATTGGTGTATAGCATGGCAGCACAAACGCACAAGTCCACACCAACACAAAGTACATCCCAGCACTCTACCAAAGACGCCGCTTCAGACGCTTTAGCAAGCTCTTCTCACACAGCAGCAGGCAAGGCTGGTAAAGCGGGCATTGCTGCCATCCTAACCGCTATGGGTCCTGGCATTCTTACCTCATTTGCGGGTATGGATGCCGGCGGCATTGCTACCTTCTCTACCTCCGGGGCTTCCTTTGGTTTTACCATGCTGTGGACCATTCCCATCATGACGCTGCTACTGGTAGTGGTCCAAGAAACCTCCGCTCGCATGGGCTGTGCCACCGGTAAAGGCTTTGCCTCTCTTATTAGAGAGCGCTTTGGCGTGCGTATTTCCGCTTTGGCCATGCTGGCGCTTATCATCGCAAACTTTGCGGTAACCATTTCCGAATTTGCCGGCATTGCCTCCAGTATGCTGCTGTTTGGTGTGCCCATTTATGCCAGCGTTCCCGTGGCTGCTATTGGTACCTGGATTCTTACTATGAGCGGGTCGTACCGACGTATCGAAAAAATCCTGCTGGTTATTAGCTCGGTCTTTATCACCTATATTGTCTCGGGCATTATTGGCAAGCCGGACTGGAACATGGCACTGTACAAAACCATTGTCCCGCAGCTCAACAGCAGCACCGCCTACATTTCTTTGCTGGTAGCAAGTGTTGGTACCACAATCTCGCCCTACATGATCTTTATGGTTTCCAGCAATGTTGTCGAGAAAAACCTCGATGAGTCAGATATTCCTGCTCAGCGTGCCGATAATGTCTCTGGTGCCGTAGCTCAGAGCATTATTGCTTGGTTTATTATTCTCACCACCGGCGCTGTGCTCTTCCCCGCAGGCATTGCGGTGACCAGTGCCTCAGATGCAGCACGTGCTCTTGTTCCTTTGGCAGGACAGTATGCTTCTGCCCTCTTTGCTATTGGTTTGGTTGGAGCTTCCTTTTTGGCAGCGTGTGTACTACCAGGCATTACTGCAAGTGCCGTATGCGAGGCCTTTGGTTGGGAACGTGGCGCAGACCGCAACTGGCATGAGGCGCCCATCTATCGTGGCATTATTACAACCATTACCATCCTCAGTGCCTTGATTGTTTTGATCCCCCATATAGATCTATTTGGCATTTTGATGGTTGCGCAGATCATTAACGGCATTACCTTGCCTGTTTTGCTTGTCTGCATGGTTTTACTTGCCAGCGACACTCATCTTATGGGCAAGTATCGCAATGGCAAAATCTGGAATGGTCTTACCTGGTTTGTTATTGTTGCTATTACCATCTTGACCGTCATAATGTTTGCCCTACAGGCTATGGGCATCTAACAGAACCGCAACTCTATAACAAATAGCATGAGGGCTGTCCTAATTTTAGGACAGCCCTCATTGTTCAACTGCTAGCCTATCTCGGTAGGCCAAACGGCATCTTCGGGCATCTTTGCCTTACCTGTTACGATGTCCTCAGGCACATTGCCGTCTGCCTTCATAAGATCTGTAATGGTTACAAAGGTATAGCCCTGGTCATGAAGCTTATCAATAATCTGCGGCAGAGCCTCAAGGTCCTGCTCACGTGGGCCGCCGCCGTCATGCATCAAGATAATATAGCCCGGCTGGATGCCATTAATTGCGTTAGCAACAATCTTATCCACACCAGGACGAGACCAATCCAGTGAATCTTGGTTCCACAAAATGGAAGCGCTCATTTTACCCTGCGTAACCAACCAGGTCTTCTCGGTAAAGGCGCCGTACGGCGGACGAATCATGGTGGTCTCTACGCCCGTGGCCTTCTTGATGGACTCAAAGCTGCTGTCTAGCTCAGACTGAACGCGCTCGGCGGAGTCTTTGGTAAGTACATCATGATGGTAGGTGTGGCTCATGATCTCATGACCATCATCAATAACCTTTTTGGAGAGCTCGGGCATAGAATCCACGTTCTCACCCAGATTAAAGAAGGTGGCAACCACACCGCGATCCTTCAAGATCTTGAGGTAGCGCTCCGTGTAAACGCTTGGGCCATCGTCAAAGGTAATGGAGATGAGCTTTTTGCCGTCCTTGGGCTGCAGATTACGGGTCTTGAGCACGCAGTCCTGACCCTCTTGCTTTACCTCGCCGTCAGCGGTTTCACCAGAGGTTTTGCCGGTACGGAGCTCTTTTTTCTCAACTTTTCCCCATTGAGAAACGTAGGTGACGCCGCCCCAAGCACCATCCATCGTAAGCTTGGGCTGAGTTTCTACCATCTCGGTGGTGTACTCCTCCATAATGTCGCCGCCATTACCAATGGTAATGGTTTCACCGCCGTGGATTTTGTACTTGTTGCCGTCATCAAACGACAGGTCCTTATCGTCCACCTTGACCGAATACGCGTAACCCTTGCCCTCCGTAAGAACCTTGCCGGAAACACTCGTGAGGTTACCTGCGGTTACGCTAATCTTTTCTTTAGCAATGATGTCGCTCAGCGCGGTATTTACGGTATAGGTGCGGCGAGCACCATTGATGACCACCTCAACAGGGCGGAAGATATTCCAGCCAATGGGCAGGGCCGCGGCTATAGCAGCCAGACCGCCCAGCATCACAAAGTCGCGACGTGTTATGCCTCGTTTGGGTCGCTTATTCCCCGTTATAGGGCGCTTGGTAGCAACAAAGCCCTTGTCGGCTGTTACAAAACCAACATGTTCACGCTGGGCAGTGCTATTGGAACGCTGCGCCTGCAAATAGGGGTTCTTAGAAGCAGGGCTATTTTGCGTTGCCCCCGCATACCCACCCGCTTTGCCCGTAGGGGTAAAGCGCGGCGTACTTTGGCGAGAAGTGCCAGAAGCAGTATTCATATGTGCGCCTGTGCGCGCAGGACCCTGAGACGGTGCGCCGTTGGTAGAAGCCTTACGTGTGGAAGCCTTATTGGTGGAAGTATCCTTACGGGAATGCGGTGTGTAATGATCACCAGATCGTGCCATGTGCCCTCCGAGCGTGTTTAAACTTTGTTTGAAAGCCTTTGTTCATTCAAGAGTATATAACGGTTTACTTGCTGTTCTTATCAAATTCTTCCTTAAACGCAGCAAACATCCCACGCGTTTTTGAAAGGTTTCTACCAAACGCGCGCGCAGCCTTTGCCGTAGCGTCATCGGAAGAGGATTTTTTCTTTGCGGCTGCCGATGCAGAACCTACCGCACTCCTATCTTGAGCTGCAGATTTTTGGGGATCGCTCTTGTCTGCTGTGCGGGACTCAGATGCGGCTGATTTGGTTGGATCAGACACAGAAATTTTGACTCCCTGTGCTTCAAGCTCTGGCACGTCCGGATCAAGCTGTGTAGCTTCAATGACAGCATGTTTTGCCTTGCCCAAGGCGCGTCCTAAAGAATATGAGCCTTTTTCCAAGGCCTTATCGGCGGTTTGCGCTATCTTTTTGCCAGCTTGCGCGCCAGCTACCTGAGCAGCACCAACGGCTTGGCCAGCCTTAGCAGCAAAGCCTCCCGAGAAGGTCTGCACAGGAACGTCATCTGAGACAATCATGGTTTGGTTGTGGTAGCCCTGCATGCAATCGGCTGGAATGTGTATCGTGCCAATGAGCGCATTAGCCGCGCCGCTGTTGGAGACCTTAAAGGTTTGCACCACGCCGGTAGCAGTATTGAAGTCACAATCAACAATGTAGCCAAGGTTCTTGCCACTTGCTGTGGACACGTCCATGCCGGCCCAGATAAGGCACTTTTCCCAGTCAAGACCAAGGCGCTTGATGGCTGGCTGACCCATGCCGGTCTTCTCGTTAGTGCAATACAGACCCTCATCGCAAACGGCAAACGAGTCAAACGCCAAAAACACATCGTCGCGCTTGATCATGCCAACTACGTCGGGGCGTTTGACCATAAAGCCAACAACTTGCTTACCGTCAGGTGCAAATACAAGCTGGTGGACCTTGCCCAAACGCTTAAGAGCAAGCTCATCTGTCTGTTTGGTAGGCTTGGTTGTAAAAACTTTGCTGTTTTGGATTTGAGAAAGCGACAGCATGGGCACCTCGCAGCTTTGTTGTGCTTTATCGAAAGTAATAAAAGAAAAAGGCGCTACCACAAGATAGCGCCTTAGCAGTTTTTACCTTGCAGTACTGAGTATAGCGGGCTACTTAGGCTTCTGCCTGCTCTGTATTGTTTGCAGCCTCCGTGTGATCTGCGCTCTGTGCGCTGTTAGATGGAGCGTCATCAGCTTTTTCTACCTCTACCTGGACCTCTACCTCTATGGGGTCGTTAGCAGTAACCTCATTAACAACGCTGTTTACCTGGCTGGTAATGTTAGAAATAACATCCTGAGCCTGAACAGAAGCAACAGCAACGGTATCAGACAAAGAGCTGCGAACCTGATCCATGCGCTCACGTGCAGCATCTACCTTTGCGCGCAGCTCATCGGTGGTGGCATCCACCATAGGACGAATGTGAGCGACCTTCTCGGCAGTGGACTGGCTGGTTGCCTCATAGGCATCCTTTGCACTATCCCACGCGTCGTTCATGACATCAGCAGCCATACCACGACTCTCTGCACCGGAGCGAGGGGCAAGCATTAAGCCGGCTACCGTACCTATAGTTGCGCCAAAAACAGTACCCAGCACAAATCCAAATCCACTCTTTTTGCTCATCTTGCGTCCTTCCATACAGCCAGCAAAGCCTGGCGATACGTACTCGGTTATGCGCTTAAGTATACCAGTGTGGTGTACGTAAAACGCCCATTCTTAGTTGATAGATATCGTAGATATGACCAACGCGCTACTCTACACCAGGCTCTGCTGCGTCAGACTCTGCGCGCAGCTCTGCGCGCAGCTCTGCCTCAGGAGCAAGTTTCTGCTCGTCATCAGATGTTTCGTCCATGGCGGCTGCCTGATCAGGGACAGATGTGCCTTCCTGCGCGGGGGCGGGTGCGTCATTGTGCTCATCAGCAGATACATCATCTAAAGAGGCAACCATGCCGACAAGACCCTCTACAATGGCATCGATGCCTGGCTCGGGATTGCCGCCACCGGTGTAGGCCCACTGTAAAATCCAAGCAGCACTAGAAAGTGCGCCGGCGACCAACGCATCATCGGGGCAGTCCAAGCTAACATCAAAGGTGCGGGTGTCCACGCTGGTAATAGGTATGGTACGACCCGCAGAAACAGCTCCGCCCAAACCAGTGCGCGCAATAAGTTCTACCGAAACATGCTCAAACAGATGGGCAATCTCGGTAGCAGGCAAAGCGTCCTTAAAGGTTTTTCCTGTATCGCCAAAGCAGGCATGCTCACATATTTGGGGCATGAGATTGTAAACACGCGTGGTGCCCTCAAGATCCTCGTTTGTAAACAGGGGAGCTTCTTCATCAATATGAATGCGTGCGGTTAGGTAGCGGGGTCCAACGGTTAGTTTTTGAATTTCGATTATTTGGCCCATCAAACAAAAGCCTCCCTGTGCTTGTTATGCTTAGAGAAAACGGTAGCTCACCGTTCTAACACCCCAGCCCTCAGTGGAGTTGGCACCCAATGCGCGCCACACGCCACCAGCTAGATCAAGATCACGCCCATAGGGAGCAAATCCACCAGTATCAGTAACGGTTGCTGTAACGGTAGTCCCATTGTAGTAAATTTCTACCTTTTTGCCGATAAGATGGCGTGATGAGATGGGGACGGCCACCGTCATGCTGGTCTCGGTCAGAGGTATACCAGAAGCAGTTGCAGTACCACCGGTATTGTCGGCAATGGTATAGGCCGAAGCACGACCACTTTTCCAGCCTTGATCTTGGTTAATAACCACAACACCGTCCTGGATTACCGCACCGGGCTTAATGTTGGTCTCGGTAGGGCCAAGTTTGTGAACCTGATAGGTCAGGTGTTGGTGGGTGTCCAAAAGCGCTTGTACCGAAGATTCATTACCGGAGCCATTGGCTTTAGCCGTATGGAAACCATTGCTTGAAGTAACCTCAGAGGTGGTGTCACCCACACCAATTGCTTGAACATCCTCAGCAAGGGCTGGCAGGCTATCAAGCTGCATAAAAGCAAGCGTGACACCCACACCAAGTAACCACATTCGTACCTTGTTGGAACTACTAAACAAACTACATCCTTTATCCGTCGCAACAGCAATACCAAGCACGCGCTGCCGCGATATTTGAGGCGTTGTTTAATTAGAGTTGATTTGTGCCTCGCCGACAAGAGCTTGGGAAACCTACTTTTGTGTTTACCCCTGCTCTGCCGAACCGTATTTGTATGTGCGTAAAAATTTTACCCGCTCATACTACCAATATGATGTGGAAACTGTTTGAAGGAACGTATACCTGCACAAATACCGTTCACCATCTAGCGAACGGTATGAGATTTTCCGTCAAGAGCATCTGTGGTGGCTAAGGCGGCAGCATCGTCGGTGGAGGTAGGTTTGGGAGCACTCACACGCACCTTTGCAATGCGCCGGCCACGCACGGAAACCACCTTAAACGTCCATCCATCTACCACGAACTTCTCGCCAGCATTGGGAAGAGAGTCCGCCTGGTCCAGCACAAAGCCCGCTATGGTTTCGTACTCGCCTGAGTCCGCCAAAGGCCAGCCAAGCTCTATGGCATCATCTATGGAATAGCGGCCATCTACCAGCCATTCTGTATCCGAAAGCTGGGTGAGGTACCGGTTGTCTGGGTCAAACTCATCCTCAATCTCGCCCACAACTTCCTCCACGATGTCCTCTATCGTAACCACGCCGGCAGTTCCGCCATACTCGTCCACCACGATGACCATCTGCGCATGATCGGCACGCATCTGAGAAAGCAGCGGAATGATGTCCTTGGTGTCGGGTACAAAATCCGCCTTGCGGACGTACTGAGAGACGGAGCGCTCGATTTTCTCGCCAGCCAAAACCGACTCGATCAGATCCTTGATGTGAGCAATGCCAATAATGTGGTCAACTTCCTCATGGTACACGGGAATGCGCGAGAAGCCCGTGGTGCGCATGATGTCCAACACGGCCTCGCAAGACAGACAGTCCTCCACAGCAGTCATGTCCACACGCGGAACCATGACCTCACGAGCAATAGTATCTCCCAAGCCAATGACCTCGTGGATCATAGACTTTTCTTCTTCGGACAACTCATCTGTGTCCGTTACCAGATATCTGATCTCATCCTCGGAGACCATTTGGCGGTCAGACGTTGCCTTAAGATGCAGCACGCGCGCCACGCCATCTGCACTGGCAGAGGTAAGCCATACCAAAGGACGAGCAATGGTTGAAAAAGCCATAAGCGGACCGGCCACAGCCTCTGCAATGCGCTCCGCGTCACTGAGGGCTATGCGTTTGGGCGTGAGCTCGCCTATTACGATGGAAAAATACGAGATAAGCAGGGTAATGATGACCGGTGCTGCCACCTGAGCTGCGGACGCCGCAAGGCCCAAAGAGATCATCCAAGCTGCAAAGGGTGCCGATAGGCTGGTTGCCGCAAAGGCAGATGACGCAAAGCCTACCAAGGTAATGGCCACTTGAATTGCCGCTAAAAATGAATCCGGATTTTCAACCGCTTGGGCTGCAACAGCCGCACGGGCATCCCCTTCCGATGCTTCATGCTCAAGCAGCGTACGCTTTGCTGTAGACAAAGCCATTTCTGCCATAGAAAAGTATCCGTTTACTAAGGTGAGAAGTACGGTAACAACAATTGATATAACTATGTCCATGCGAGAAATCGCATCCTCCAAAAACGTTGGCGCTCCTACGCCAGCAAACAACATACGAGTAGTTTACCAGCTTTACCTGCATCGTTGTATGCACGCACTTGTCACACAAAAATGGCTGTAAAAAAGGCTGCACTCGCCTCCACAAGTGCAGCCCTATATACCCAGTTCAAAAGGCATTCTTACCAGTCATGTTTATGAGCCGTGAACTGATGTCTTTTGCTGGTACGCCTACTTTGTACCCGCTGCGCGCTTGGCAGCATACTCATCTGCCAGACGCTGCTGAACGTCATGAGGCACTTGCTCGTAGCCAGATATCTCAAGGCTAAACTCGCCGGTGCCACGAGAAAGCGAACGAAGTCTTGTTGCATAATCTGCAACTTCTGCCAGGGGAACTGTAGCGCTAATGCAGGTCAAGCCCTTATCGGTAACTTCCATGCCCTCAACGCGGCCACGGCTTGCAGAGATATCTCCCATGATGGATCCGGCGTAGCTCTCTGGAATGGAGACCTCCATGTGAGCCATAGGTTCAAGCAATACCGGCTCTGCTTGTTCAACCGCCTTGTTAAAGGCAAGGCGCGCCGCCGTCTTAAAGGCCATTTCATTAGAGTCTACCGGGTGATACGAGCCTTCATATACCGCAACCTTGACGTCAATCATGGGATAGCCGGCTAAAACGCCTTCCTTCATGGTCTCTTGAACGCCCTTATCGATAGCGGGAATGAAGCCGCGGGGAATGTGGCCACCCACGACCTCATCCACAAACTCATAGCCAACCATGGGGTTGGGCTCTACACGCAGCCAACAATCACCATATTGTCCTGCTCCACCCGTTTGCTTTTTGTGACGGCCTTGGGCAGAGGCGGTGTGACGGATGGTCTCGCGATACGGAATGCGCAGAGCGGTGGTGTGAGCGGTAATGCCTGTACGCTCCTCTAAGCGCTCCAGCAAAACGGAAACCTGCGCCTCACCAATGGCGGAGATGATGGTTTGACCGGTTTCTTCGTCATGAAAAACACTCATGGTTGGATCTGCATCGCAGCTCTTCTCCAAGAACGTGAACAGTTTGTCTTCTGTGCCACGCTTATCGGGCTCGATGGCAATTCGGTACAGCGAGTTGGGGAAGCGGAAGGAAGCAGCCTCTACCTTGCCTGTTACGGAAAGGGTGTCTCCCGTCATGGCGTCCAACTTGGGGACAACCACAATATCACCCGCAGCCGCAACGTCAACATCTGCGGTTGCATGACCGCACATCATATAGAGGTGAGTAAGGCGCTCAGTCTTGCGGGTGCGCGCATTGATAAGCTCTGTGCCAGCCTTAACCGTGCCCGCCAGCACCTTAATAAAGGACAGACGGCCAGACTGCGTGTCATTCAAAGATTTGAACACAAAAACAGCAGGACGATCATCACCAGGATCAATGTTGAGTGCCGTACCATTAACAAGCGGCACGGGGCCGTAGTCTTGTGGCGTGGGGAAGTATTCCACCACATTGTTCATGAAGGAAATAATGCCTTCTTCGTGCACACAAGAACCTGCAAACACGGGCACAAAAATGCGCTTAACGATGGCCTGATGGAGCAAACTTTCCAGCTCATCTTGACTGAGTTGACCGCCATCTAAATATTTAAGCATGAGCTCGTCATCTGCCTCTACAACCAGATCACAGAGTGAATCATGGGCAGCTTGAGCCATGCCTGCATATGCTTCTGGAATGGGCTGCTCAACCGGTTTGCCATCAACCAGCTTACGAGCAACCATATGGATAACGTCAATAACACCCTCAAAGGTATCGCCAGAGCCCCAGGGCAGCGTTACGGCGCCCAAGCGATTACCAAAGTGCTCTTGCAGATCGAGCAGAACATCATAGAAGTCCTTCTCGGTCTTATCAAAACGGTTGACAAAAATTGCACGCGACAAAGACAGATCTTCTGCTGCATACCACAGACGCGTGGTAGTGGTTTGTGCGCCCTCAGTGGCGTCTACCATAAAGAGAGCAGTTTCACAGGCGCTCATTGCGGCGTAGGCATCACCGATAAAATCGGGATAGCAGGGGGCGTCCAACACGTTGATACGGGTGTTTTGCCAGATAATGGGCGCAATAGATGTGGAGATAGAGAAGGAACGACGCTCTTCTTGCTCATCATAATCTAGCGTGGGCTTAGTTCCCGCATGGCCACCCAGCCTTGATGTTTTGCCTGAGAGATGCAACATGGCTTCGGCCAGCATGGTTTTGCCCACGCCGCCTTGTCCTACCAAAACCACATTCCTAACTTTGTCTAGCTGTGACATGATAGCCTCCTCGCACGAGTATGCTCGAGCCTTACGGTCGCAGCACAGCCAGGAGGTGGACCCGCATGACTGTGTGGCAAGCCTCTTTGCTTAACTTTACACGCAAATGTGCGGCTGGAAAGTAAGTATCGGGAGACGGACTTTTTAAGACTGTGACAGGTAGATCCCAACAAAGCGGGGTATTATCAACGTAGCTGTTGCTTACTGTATTTGATCGCTGATCTGGATTACTGCGCTGGAGGATGCATGGGATACCGCACTTACACCTGTCCTATTGCTCGCCAATGTGGCGGCTGTGAGTGGCTTAGTGTGCCCTACCCCATTCAGCTGCGACGCAAACAAGAGGCAATGGTTAGCCTGTTTGAAGACCTTGCCAAGGCAGATGGCTGCGAGGTTTTGCCCATTGTTGGTATGGACGAGCCTCGTTTTTATCGCTATAAAGCTGCAACGCCCTTTGCTCCTGGTACGCGAGGGTGTATTCGCAGCGGCTTTTTTGCGCAGGGATCACACCGCATTGTACCCTGTGCAGAATGCCTGGTAGAAGAGGCAAGTCTGCGCCCCATTCTTAATAGCGTTGCTCGCGTGGCAGAACGCGTAGGCGTGAGCGCCTACCAAGAGGACAAGGGCAAGGGACTTTTGCGCCACGCCATTGTGAGAAAAGCCATGGTGGGTGGGGAGATTTTGCTCACCATTGTTACTAACGGCAACCATATTCCTCAACGGCTGCGCTTTGTGGATGAACTCCTCTCCGCGCACCCCGAGATTACCAGCATTGTTCAAAACGTAAACACCCGACGCACCAATGCTATGCTGGGCAATCACAATGATGTCTTATATGGCACAGGCGTCATTCACGATAGTTTGCTCGGCTGTAGGTTTGAGCTTGGAGCTACCTCGTTTTATCAGACCAATCCCCAACAAACCGAGAAGCTCTACTCTCTTGCGCTGGAAGCTGCACAGCTAAAGCCTGGCACGCACTTGCTGGATGCCTACTGCGGTACAGGCACCATTGGCTTATGCGCAGCTCATAGCTGCAAAAATATAAAACTGGTTGGTGTGGAGCGCGGTCAGGAAGCTGTGGTGAACGCCAAGCGCAACGCTCGCGCCAATGGCCTAGAGAATACCGCACGCTTTATCAGAGCCGATGCAACAGAATATCTTTCTAGTAAACAGAGCGATAAAACCTACGATGTTATTATGCTTGATCCACCGCGCGCCGGATCCACTCCTGAGTTTTTATCGGCCGCCAGCGACTGCCATCCTGAAAGAATTGTCTATATTTCTTGCAATCCACAAACACAAGTTCGTGACCTGTGGTTTTTGCATCAAAAGGGCTGGAAGCTAGCGTCTGTTACCCCCGTGGATATGTTTCCACATACCAAGCATGTGGAAACGGTGGCGCTCTTAACCCGGGAAAAGAGCGCGTAACCGTTTTTGAAACATTATTTAATTATTGTAAGGCCTGAGGCATAGTCCTATACGCACTCTGCCTGCAAGGTTAATCCGCTCCTTAGGCACTACTCCCCTACTTGCGTGCGCCGCCTACTAAGGCAAGAGACCCACAGAGCTCCACCCAACGCTGCTCCGGAAATCAACAGCAAGCCGCCAATGTTTGCTCCAGAATCCGACGTGTCAGGCAGAACACGTTTACGCTTGCTCTGTCCATGGCGAGAAGTACCTGCAGCTGTGGTGCCGGTCTGTCCATCAGATTGATCTTGCTGGCCAGAATTGTTAGAACCTCCTGGCTGGTTCGGATCTGAGGGGTTTGGATTTGCGGGGTCGTCGGTATTGTCGTTATTGTGTACTTCAGGATCCTTAATTGTCCTAGACGATGGTACGCCATAGTCGATATCGTTGGGATTAGGTGCTATCGCAGTAGTATCGGCGACCTCTGCTAGGGCAAGGGTACCCAAACGCGAAAGAGTATGTACGGCAGCTTGGTTCTCATTCAAATTGAGAGGAAGCACCGTCCAGGTCTGAGCAGCATAAGGCTTATACACAAGCAGCTTATTGTTCCAGCTTCCAGCTGCAGAAGCGCTTACTGCCAGTTCAAATGAACCTTCGGGATCAACCGGCTGACCACCTACGTCGGTCAGTTTCAAGTTGTAAGCTTGCAGCACGTTAGGCGCTCCCGGAAGGGCGGCAATTTGCGCAAGGTCATCATCTGCTAGATTGGTCTTTTCCACTTGGAATGTAGTTGCTGTACCAAGATTGATGGCCGAACCCGTCAGCTTAAAGGTATTGTCAGAAGAGCTCAGGGTTTTCTTTTGACTGTCAGCATCGCTTAGCTTGACAAATTTAGTTGGAGGATTGTTAGGGTCAGCCGGATCAGGCGTCAGATTACTACGCATTTCATCGCTAATCTGGCTCTCGTCGTAGTAACTCAACGTGGTTGCCGATGGGAAGGCATTGGGGCTAAGCCCACGGAACTTACCATTTGAACCTACCTCCGGCATGATGGTCTTATTCAAACGCACTGTTTCGATGGGATTATCGCTAAAGGCCCCAAAACGTACCGTCTCAACCTTATCGGGCAAAATGACCGTCTTGATCTTGTTGCTTTCAAAAGCAGATCTGCCAATGTATTTGAGATTTGCAGGCAACTTGAGCTCCTCAATTTCGTTGGAGCTTTTGTAGTTACCGGCAAAAGCGTCGTTTCCGATCTCTTCGAGAGAGTCGGGAAGGTAGACCTCTTTGATTTTGTTGGCGTTAAATGCGCTTTCACCAATGGTTGTAAGGCCCTCAGGCAGGACAAGGCTTTCAAGCCCTGCCTTTTCAAAGGCATAAAGCCCAATGCCCTTTATATGCTTGGGAATGTCGATACTCTTAAGATTCTTGTTGTTTTGGAAGAGCTGACTGCTAATAAAGCTGTACTTGGGATTATTGGGAAGCTTAACGTGCTCAAGTTTCATGGCTGAACCGTAATTATCACCCTTAAACGCTCCGGTCTCTATGGTCTCTACACTGTCAGGAATATCAATGCTTGTCAGCTCTGAGCAGCTCTCAAAAGCACTCTGCCCGATATGCTTAAGCGAACCGGGAAGATTAAGTGAACTAAACCGTGCTTTTTTGAAAGCGCCACTATAGATGTACTCCAGTGTGGAGGGAAGCATAACTTCTTTGGCGCCAGACTTCTCAAAGGCATTCTCATGAATGCACGTAATACCCTCAGGTATCTCGATCCGCTCAATTTCTCCGCCTTGCCAGGACGGAGCCTTGTAGACACCAGGACCGATCTGTGTAATTTTTACGCCACCGATAGTATCGGGAACGCTAATAACGCGCTCCTCCTTTGGCTGCTTTTCATAAACTTCCTGTACCTTGTGATAGGCAACAATCATGCCGCGAGAAGGGCTGATATCGTAGTCACCAATAGTCACGATATCTTTAGCCGCTTGGCCTTCCTCGATAAGAGGATCAGCGGTAGGCGTAGTTGAGATTGCCGTGTCAAAGGTGGGGTTTATAGGGTCTTGATCGTGAACGTCTTGTCCAGTTGCAAAGTACGCTCTAATCATTGGCGCACCCGGATAACCGGCAGATGCCATACTGTTAAAGTCACCGTTATAGATAAAGCACCGAGCATAAGCGGACGTATTTCTACTCACGCTCTTGTCCAGAGCCACAGCTGGGCTTGCTCCTGACGGCGAAACTTGCTTTACCACAACATATACGTCACCCTGCATGGCAAGTTTAAGATCTCTAAAGTCAAAGCGATTCCAGGTACCGCTCTTGGCCTGCACAAGCTGTGGCTTCATGAGATCAATGAGTCGACCAAGTTTATTTACCTGTTTTACACTAATCTCAAACTGCCCGTCTTTTAAAATTGGGTTGTTGCCGGCAGCGTATACCATGACATGGTCAAGAACGCCGTCCTTGGGCGCGGTTACCTGAATAGCAGAACCTCTTCCTACAGTTTTATGCAGGATTGCTCCACCCAAAGGGTTGTTATTGTCGTAAGCAAAACCAACAGTACCAGCACCAGGCTCTGCGGTCGGACGATCTGCATTGGGATTTGGCTCATTGGATGGGTCATCTTTTTCCAGGTTGACTTCAAGCTCATTTGACTTTTTATCTAAAGAAACCGAAATTTCTTTGGACTTGTATCCCGGAGCTCCAACCAAAACGGTATAGGTACCTTGCTTGATCTTGCTAAAAACATAAGCACCATCGGGGCCGGTCTGTCCTTTCAGTCCAGCTGCTGCAATTTCAATATCGGCAACAAGAGGACCTTGATACGTATCCCCCGTGTCTGGAGCGGTACTGGTAAAGTCTCCAAAAGCTTCCTGACGAGAAAGACCCTGCTGCTGCGGGGCTTGTCCATCCAGCTCCAGATGAACATCGTCGATGTAAAAACCATTACCGGCAGTGTTTTGATTGCTCATACTAAAGACAAAGGGATTAACAACCTTACCCTTATAGGACGTCAAATCGATCCTGCGTTCAACCCACGTACCACGCTCGGAAGACAGCTTAGTGGGATAGTTGAGCAGTGAGGCGGCTTGTCCTTCTTTGGGGTTAAGCTCTAACTGTACACCTGCCACTGCCTGATCCCAATCAAGATACTCATGCCAGACAAGCTCTATCTTGCTAGCCTGAACGGCTATGTCACCCTTCAGATCAAGCTGGGGGAGTTGGGCTGTCGAGGATGGTTCAATTCCCAAAGAATAGGAACCAAGTTTGAGTCCCATAAGGGCATTTCCACTGGTGGGTTTGGGATCGGTTTGAAGGTCTGCCGTACCAGCAGAAAAATCTCCCGTAAAAGCAAAGCCGTTTGCCCCGGATTCAAAATCAAAAGCGTATTCGTCAGGCGTCAGAGATTCCCTCACTCTATATTCAATAGGAGTGGATACATGCTCCGTACCTGTCGTATCTACCACTATCAGCTGGGCAATGTACTCTCCCACCTCAAGTGTGGATTCAGGAATTGTTACGTCATAGACACTCTTGTCATTAAAGCGAGAAGTGCCCTCAAACTCTTGAGCTTTTGTGCTGTCCTCAAGAGAACTTACACGAAGGAGCACCTTTGCCACCTTTGTGGCATCTTTAATGCTCGTACTCAGCTGATAAGGACGATCTTTCAGAATTTCTTTTGCCATAGAGGCCTGTATATCAGTGTCCGCGTTGAGCTGCAGTGGTTCACTCGATCCGTTTACCTTAACTTTCAGCGACGCCAAATCTGCACCGGTAGCGCTCGTGTCATCTTGATTCATCTTGCCTAATGCCATGGAAACAGCATTGTATGCATCAATCTGTCCATATCCATATGCCATATTGGGGCTACTAGGATAGGAACTATCAGTTTTTATTTGAGCGCTCTCGCGCAAGATGGCCTCTACCTCATCAAGGCTGAGATCAGGATTTGCAGACCAAACCAGCGCTGCAACACCAGCGACATGAGGAGCTGCCATAGAAGTTCCATCCCAGCTGGCGTAGCCACCACCATAAACCGAACTGCGAACCCCAACACCAGGGGCAACCACATCCGGTTTGATAAGAGACGCGTTGTTTGCAACAGGGCCACGTCGAGAGAAACTGGCAACACTACCAGAAAGATCACAAGCTCCAACGGTAAAAATATCGGACAATCCTGAAGGGTTATCCAAGGAGCCGCTCG
Source organism: Atopobium minutum 10063974 (assembly GCF_000364325.1). Taxonomy (NCBI): domain Bacteria; kingdom Bacillati; phylum Actinomycetota; class Coriobacteriia; order Coriobacteriales; family Atopobiaceae; genus Atopobium; species Atopobium minutum. The sequence continues at coordinate 309,931 of NZ_KB822533.1, read as the reverse complement.
GCGCAAGTTCCGATCCGTTGTTCCCAGAAGACATAACGTTCAGGATGCCTACCGCACGCATCTGCCGAGCCATATCATCAAACCAAGGATCGATTTTATTTGATCCGTCAGACCAACTGTGATTGACGATTTTTGGCGCCTTTGCTGGGTCTCCGCCCGGAGCCATCATCCACTGACAGGCCTTAATAATATTCTCATTGCTCGCTCCCACACCATCTCTAAAGGCGCTGGCAACAATAAAGTTGGCACCCGGAGCCACACCGATACGGTTGTAGTCAAAGCTTGAGCCAGCAGGTCCACGCGTTTCGGAACCAAGAATAATTCCGGTTACATGCGTACCATGGTCGGAAGGGTAAGGGCTGCTGACAAGATCCAGGTAGTTGCCCTCGGTGACAGCCGTTCCCGTGGCGGAGTCGTAGCCCCTGAACTTGGTCTTAAGAGCGGGGTGGTCAATGTCAACTTTTTGATCAACAACACCTACTGTTACACCGCTACCATCAATATTGAGTTCGCTCCACACCTTATCTGCCCTGATGAGCTTGAGGTTTTCTTCTACCTCTCTGGGATCTGCAGGTGCGGACCTAAAAGATCCAAAAAGCAGGGGCTTCTCGACAGGATCCTGTATGATTGTCCCGTCCTTGGATAGACTCTTATATTCCGGTAGCTGCTTTATTTTCTCTAGAAGATCTTGTGGAGCACTGATCACAAGGATATTGCCCGCCCAGTATGCGTGATACTCGATTGAAGTGTTATGTTCAGCCTTATACGAGGCGATAAGGTCAAGCGTTGATTTTTGGCTAAGATACGCCTGCGCCTGTATAAGGGCGAGCGTTTTTACGGCTTGCGTGGGTGTTTGTGCAGGCTTTTTAATAGCTTCAAGTCCATTGGTGTAGAGCTTTTCAATAAAATCTTGGTCACCCGCTAAACCGTTAGCGATAATCTGCTCCGTTAAGGCATCAACATCTGAACCTTGTGCCGGATTATAGCTAATGATTGCTTTTTCAACCTGTCCCTCCTCTCCTGGTGTCGCAAAGGCTTTGATTGGCGCTAAGCCGATGCATAATACCAGCGCCAGAAGAAGGCGCGACAGAAGCTTGCGCATATGCACTCCATTCCGGTCAGGGGCGATAAACCCTTGACTCAAAAATAGTTATATGAGGTTAACTTATAAAGTGTATAGGCTGAATTTATGCAAGTCAAGCACACATAAACCCCCGGTGTGAAACCCAATTTCGTAAGCCTTTTATGTCTGTCAAAACATACGCTATGCAGCGTATACAGCAAAATGGGGCTATAACTACAAACCCTGTCTGGGCAAAAACAAACCTCCCATTTCTTGAGCTTTACTTTCAGTCCAAGAAATGGGAGGTGAATCGAATCATTTAAAATGTTTTACACAGTATAGTGCTGTGTTACAAAGGTCTACCAGATTACAACCTTTGATCCAGCGGGAACATAGTCATAAATCCACTTGGCATTCTCGATGGCAAGGCGCACGCAGCCATGAGAAAGATGCTGTCCAAGACGTCCATCCAGAACGTTAAACGTCCCTTGCCTATAAAGAACAGAGTGGAAAAGATAATCATTGTAGAACTGTGTGTAGTAATAGCAGCTATAGCCATGCCCAAAAACATAACCCTTAGACTGAACACTAAATTCACCCGTAACAGTAGGTGTTGATGGCTTTCCGGGAGAGCAGACAAACTCTTTTATGGGAGTCCAATTATTGTATTGCCCATAGTACACACCAACTCTGCAACCAGATGTATCAACGCAGATAAGGTAATTTGTTGCACTTGAATAGCTTTGTGCTGCGCTAAACATGTCATAGTACTGCGCATTTACCGAAATCCAATGGCCGTCACTCGCTAGGAAATAATACTTCTTACCATCCCAAATCCATCCAGTTTGCATTCTTCCGCTGTTTGGATCGAGGTAGTACCATTTACCGCCAAGCTGTTGCCAGCCTGTAAGCATTTTTCCATCAGAATCCAGATAGTACCAGGAGCCGCTTTTGACCTGTACCCAGCCCTTTGCCATTGCACCTGAATTATCAAACCAATACCAGTGATTGTTGTAGAAAAGCCAACCTGTGTGCATGCTGCCATTGGAGGGGTCGAGATAGTAACGCTTTCCGTCAAGCTGCTGCCAGCCTGTAAGCGCTATTCCATTGTTATCAAAGTAATACCACGTACCGGTCTTATCTCTTTCCCAGCCAGTGCTTATCTGTCCCAGCTCTGAGTAGTGGCGTGTTACCCCATCGTCTGAGGTATGCCATCCCGAAACAGCTCTGCCGGTTTGCTCGTCAAAAAGGTGAGTTTTTCCATAAATGACCTGAGTGCCGTGCTGGACGGTGCCGTTAAGAATATAGAACCAGCTATCGCCAAGTCTTGTGAGTCCGTCTTGGGGAATCGCACCATTGGCAAGACGTATATGGTCACCCTCTTGTATAACGGCTACACGACCAGAATCATCCAACCAACATGCCTGAGCATGTTGCTGCTTCCAACAAGAGGAAGCCATCGCACCGGAGTTTTCCAAATAGTAGCTTGCGCCAGCATAATCAAGCCATCCGGTACGCATTTTATAGCTCGTGGGATCGAGATAGTACCATTTTCCATTGAGCTTTTGCCAACCAGAAAGTAGGTGCCCGTCTGAGGCAGAAGGCTGTGCATAGTACCAGCAACGATCAGTTTCATCAAAGACCCAACCCAGAGCCATTGCACCGGAAGTCTTAAAGTAGTAGGACTTATTTCCTACACGAAGATAACCTGTACACATACGATATGTCCCAGGATCCAAGCAATACCATGTGCCATTAAGGTACTGCCAGCCCCTTTTGAGAGCACCCGAATCAGAAGCAAGGCACCAAGAGCCATCTGCTACGCACCAACCATTTTGTCCCATTGCTCCAGAAGAACTAAATGCATGCCATGCACCATTGATTTGACGAATCTGGTTTTGCACGCAAACGCCTTGGGTATCCATCCAATACCATGCACCACGTACATACTTCCAGCCTAAAGAGCGTGTGCCACTCTCGAGCCAATACCATTTTCCATCCCTGTAGTCCCAACCAGAGGCATATCCGATCCAAGCTCCAGAAGCAGAAAAATCAGACCACTTGCCATTAGTAAGGGTGCGAGAGTCTGCCATGGTACCGCTTTGAGGAGAAAGCCAGTACCAAACGTTGTTAATAAGACGCCAGCCTGTTGCTATCTGTCCTGTAGAAGTATCTGCCCAATACCAGTGACCTTCTGTATGAAGCCAACCCGTGTGAAGGGTGCCGTCTTCGTTATAAAAGAAGCGCTTTCCATCCTGTTCATGCCAACCAACAAGGGGTTGTTCTTGAGGTTGCTCTTGGGACGCTTCTTGAGGATCTTCTTGTTGAGCCGGCAGTGCATAGGCTAACGCTCCTGTAAAAGCCAAGCTCCACGTAATACCAATGCTCAGGCCAAGAGTCACCAAACCGAACTTGGCAAATGAAAATCTCTTCATGCACACACCTCTTATCATATAGACGGCAGCTACGGTGATACTAACCAAGATTGGAATAACTTGCCCAGCCCCACTTGGGACTATGCGTTGTAGTGTAATAATCGAGCCATTCAATGAGCGGCATTGTTCTTACATAACCCACATTATCGATCACGGTGTCGTTGCCAACATAAATGCATACATGACCGTATATCCCGCCAAGATAGGTATGCATATGAGAGGGAACGGCAATGATCATGCCAACTTTCAAATCATAGAGGTTTGAAGAGCTGCAATAATTCCAAAACATATCGCAGGCGTTTCCATCTGGATAGCCTAAACCGGCCCTGCTATACACTTGAGAAACCCACATAGCACAAAGCCCACCACCTGGGCTTGGAGTTGCATAGGCCGCCTGTACAATACTACGCTGAGCCTGTGTTTCTGCTTCCTGTTGTGGATCATGGAGCGCACCCGTATTTTGATCAAAGTAGAAGTACATAGACCCGATGGTCTTCCATCCTTTTGCCATCGCGCCTGAATTATCAAGCCAATACCAGTGGTTGGTATGGTGCAGCCAGCCCGTATGCATACTGCCATTTGAGGGATCAAGGTAATACCACACACCAGCCAGCTGCTGCCAGCCCTTAAGTAGCACTCCCTGAGAGTTAAGGTAATACCAGGTACCCTTGACCTTTACCCAGCCAGTACAAAGCTGACCTTGTTCCGAGTAGTAATACGTCTGCCCTTTGCTTGGAGTATACCAACCCGAAAGTGCCCTACCTGTTTTTGCGTCAAATACATGGGTCTTACCATTGATAACCTGAGTGCCATATTGAACGGTATTGTTAAGAAGATAAAACCAACTATCGCCAAGTTTTGTGAGCCCATCTTGTGGAACGGTGCCATTAGCAAAACGTATATGGTTATCTTCTTGTATCACAGAAACACGGCCAGAGGCATCCAACCAGCAAGTTTGAGCTTCTCTTTGCTTCCAGCAAGAAGAAGCCATTGCGCCTGATCCCTCTAGATAGTAGCTTGTATCGGCAACAGTAAGCCAGCCAGTGCTCATCTTGTGGGTGGCAGGATCGAGATAGTACCATTTTCCATTGAGCTTTTGCCAACCAGAAAGTAGATGGCCATCTGAGGAAGAAGGCTGCGCGTAATACCAGCTGCGCTGGGCTGTGTCGTATGCCCAACCTAGTGCCATCTCACCGGAAGGCTTAAAGTAGTAGGACTTGTTTCCTACACGAAGATAGCCTGTGCACATACGATATGTGCCGGGATCTATACAGTACCAGATCCCATTAAGATACTGCCAGCCCCTTTTGAGAACGCCCAAATCAGAAGCAAGGCACCAAGAGCCATCTGCTACGCACCAGCCACCTTTCCCCATCGCTCCAGATGAGTTAAAGGCATACCATGCACCATTGATTTGACGAATCTGATTTTGCACACAGGCACCCTGAGCCTGAGCATCCATCCAATACCAAGTGTTACGGATATATCTCCAGCCTGAGGCCCTTACTCCGCTTTCAAGCCAGTACCATTTTCCATCCCTGTAGTCCCAACCAGAGGCGTATCCATTCCAGGCTCCAGAAGAAGAAAAGTCAGACCACTTGCCATTGGTAAGAGTCCGAGATGCTGCCATGGTACCGTTTTGAGGAGAAAACCAATACCAAGCATTGTTAATAAGACGCCAACCCTTGGCCATTTCTGCGGTAGAAGTATCTGCCCAATACCAATGGCCATCTACATAAAGCCAACCAGTATGGACGCTACCGTCCTCATGGTAGAAGAAGCGCTTTCCGCCCTGCTCATGCCAACCAGAAAGAGGCTTATTTTGCGCATCGTCCTGCTTGGTTTGCTCGCTATCTTGCGCGCCAGCTGGCCTGTCATCCTGTGCTGCAGCCAAGGATACTGTGCTAGATTCTTGTGCCAATGCAGCTGTTGACAGCCCAGTGGAAGTAAATCCAAACACTACGACAAAGCTGACGATAAGAGCTGCCAAACAGTACGTTTTGACCGGCACTCGCTTCATGGCGCACATCCATTTCTTATAAACGGAAGCTAAATTTTGGCTTAGACAGCCGATGGTAAAATCTTTACCTTCCCATCATTTTGCACCAGTACACGGCCTTCTGCAATAAGCTGCAAAGTTTCTGAATATACTTTATGCTCAACCTGATGAATACGAGCCTCAAGCTCCTCGACCGTGTCGTCCTCATAAATAGACACGGGACACTGAGTAATAATAGGCCCACAATCGTAGCGGTTATCTGCAAAATGTACGGTTACGCCCGTCACTTTTACGCCGCTGTCAAAGGCATCTTGGATGGCATGCGCTCCACGAAAACTGGGCAGCAGGGCGGGGTGTAAATTAACCACACGGTTGGGGAACAAATCCAAAATGGGCGCGTGGACCATGCGCATGTAACCAGCCATTACCACGTAATCCACGTTGTACTTTTTAAGCTCTGCTGCAATCAGGGCATCCGCTACTAAAGGATCATCATAGACTTCTTTGGATAGTGTCATAGTTTGCAGGCCTGCTTGTTGGGCGCGCACCAAACCAAACGCACTGGGTCGAGAAGAAATAACAATCTCTATGCTTGCATCAAGCGCGCCCTTCTCGATGGCATCAATAATCGCCTGGAGATTGGTTCCGCTACCGGAGAGCAATACCCCTATTTTGATGCTCATTTATAAACCACCTTGCCCGTGCCCTCTACGCACTCGCCCATCCTAAAGGGCTCAAATCCTTGCTCGGACAGAAGCTCGCACACCGTGTTTGCATCTTGAGCAGCACAAATAATGCTCATGCCAACACCCATATTGAAGGTCTTATATGCCTCATCCAGCGTAAGTCCAGCACGGCGCACCATATACGGAATAACGGGAGGCATATCCCAAGCAGGACCCTCCTCACCGCCACGATACACCACGGCGTCTATATGAGAAGGCAGGGCGCGGTTAAGATTTTCTGTAATGCCACCGCCTGTAATATGGGCCATAGCATGAATGGGAGCCCCAGCCTTAAGAGCAGCCATAAGGCCACCCGCATAAATGGTAGTAGGACGCATAACGGCATCTGCCAGGGATTCTCCTCCAAGCTCATCCAGAGGTTGGTTAAGCTCTTCCACCGTTTTGCCTTCAATGGCAACCTTACGCACCAGGGAATAACCATTTGAATGAATGCCAGAGCTGGGCAAGCCGATAATAACATCGCCCTCCTGAACCCTGTGAGGACCAAGCATGTTTGGACGATCAACCACGCCAACCACAAAACCAGCCAAATCGTAGTCATTGGGGTTCATTACGCCGGGGTGCTCGGCCATCTCGCCGCCAACCAAAGCGCAGCCAGACTTGCGACAACCCTGGGCAATACCACCAACAATTTCTGACACCTGCTCAGCTTTAAGCTTGCCAATAGCCACATAATCCAAGAAGAATAAAGGTTCTGCACCAATGGGAACAACGTCGTCCACACACATGGCCACCAAATCTTCTCCCACCGTGGTGTGACGATCAAGCAACTGGGCAATGGCCAACTTGGTGCCTACTCCATCGGTGCCGGACACCAAAATAGGATCGGTCATCTCTTTGCACGCCTGCAGAGAAAAGCAGGAACCAAAGCCTCCCAAGCCTCCAACAACTTCCGGCCGAGAAGTGCTGGCAACAGCAGCTTTAATAGCATCTACTGCACGCGCGCCCTCATCTACGTCTACTCCTGCATCGGCGTATGTTATGTGCTTAACCTGCTCGGACATATGCATGACCTTCCTGTTGGAAACGTATGGCAACTGGCATAGCTGCTGCGTAGAGCGGCTATCAACAATCAAGGTAGAGCGGAGTCTTGGACTCCAAAAACTTATTAGCTGCAAAACTATCGGGGATACGAACCGGGTATTCTCCCGTAAAACACGCCGTACAATACGAGCCTTCCGGAACGCATTTGAGCATGCCTTCTACCGACAAAAACGCCAAGGAGTCCGCCCCAATAAACTCGCAGATTTCCTGGGTATTTGCTCGTGCCGAGATAAGCTGCTCTTGCACGGCAGTATCAATACCATAAAAACAGGGCCAGACAACCTCGGGAGAGTTAATGCGTACATGGACTTCTTTAGCGCCAGCATCTTTAAGCATGCGAACAATCTGCATGGATGTAGTGCCACGCACAATGGAGTCATCCACCATAACCACACGTTTACCTGCAATGTTATCAGGCAGTGCATTAAGCTTGAGACGAACTCCCAGCTTGCGCAAATCCTGCGTTGGTTGGATAAAGGTACGCTGTACATAACGGTTTTTAATAAGCCCCTCACCAAACGGAATACCCAACTGACGAGCAAATCCTTCCGCAGGAGGCATGCCGGAGTCTGGAACTCCAATAACAATATCCGCATCCACAGGAGACTCACGCGCAATTTGGCGACCCATGTTGTAGCGCATAGAGTAAATAGACCTACCCTGAACGCATGTATCGGGACGAGAAAAATAGATGTGTTCAAACACACACTGTGCACTGCGGCGAGCAGGAATGCCCTGCTCACATATCATGCCATCGTCTGAGAAGCGCACGATCTCACCAGGGTTAACGTCACGAACATAGGTGGCACCCACAATGTCAAGCGCGCACGTTTCAGAGGCAACTACCCAGCCCTCGGGCTTATCGTCAACGGCATCTAAGTGGCCAATAACAAGCGGACGAATACCATTGGGATCGCGGAAAGCATACAGGGCATTTTCTCGAACCAAAGCCATGGCATAGCCGCCTTCTACCAGCTCCATGGTTTGTGCAATGCCTTGCCGCAAGTGGCCGGTTTGCTGGGTGTAGTACCCAACCAGTTTGGCGGCAACCTCGGAGTCTGTGTTGGAACGAAAGGGAATACCCAGCTTGATAAGCTCTTGACGCAAGGAATCCGTATTGACCAGTGTACCGTTATGAGCAAGCGCAATGATGGTGGTGTTGATAACAGCCAGGTGCGGCTGAGCGGCTTCCCAACTTTTTGCACCAGAAGTGCCATAGCGCACATGACCAATGGCAACCTTGCCAGGCATGGCAGCTAAATCTGTATCAGAGAAGACTTGGTTAACAAGACCTAAGTCCTTGCGAACCAAGACGGTTTGTCCATCACCAACAGCAATGCCGGCAGAATCTTGCCCACGATGTTGCAGTGCAAAGGTACCAAAATATGTCAAACGAGCAACGTCGCGTCCTGGAGCCCATACTCCAAAAACGCCACACTCGTCATGCAGGCTATCCTGCTCGTCCAGGTCAAATACCTCACCCGAGAGCTGGGAGTGATGCATGAATAAACTCCTTTACGCTTAGGATTGCGATGAGGTGCTAACCTCACTCTTTACTGCGCATACCAAAATGGTGCGACCATAGCCTTCGATATAGTCACAGGTACCTAGAGTAAGCACATGTTTAACATTGGGAATCAGCTGAGCCGCATCAGAGCGTTTGGTAACCGCCTTTTGAAGCTTCTGATTGAGCTGATCGTGAAACGCGTCTTCTGTATCAAAGTTAAACTGTCTGACCGAGGTGTCTTCCCCCGTGGTGTAGTACAAAAATAGTGGCTGCAGCTCATAGGTTGCCGTCTCTGTTACATACCAGATGGTGTCGATCGAATCAAAGAACTGCTGCTGATCCATATCGGAAATCTGCTTGAACATAGCACCATTTTTAAGGTGGTGACCATAGATAATGGTCTGCTGATCAAGCATGCCAGGCTTGGTGTTTTGGTAGTCCATAAAAATCTGACCACCCACACCATACACGCCCTCCGCATTGGTATTAAGGTAGTGATCATTATCTTTTCCCTGGTAAACAGGGTGGTTAATGACCGTGTTGGGGATCTGAATCCATCCAACCACGTCTTTATTGATGGCCTTAAGGCCCTCCCAGTCCACCGTAGGAGCGCCGCCCTTTTGAGGGACCTGTGCATACGCAGCGAGCTTCTCGTTAATCTTGTCTTGCTCGTGATAATCCCACTGAGCCTTACCCCACATAAATCCGGCCACACCCAAAAGCACTATGCCAATAACCAACAAAATGTTGGAAAGGATGCGCGAGACAGAATGCTTCTTCTTGGGTGGCTCTGGAGTAGTTTTGGGTGACTCTGAAACAGGCTTAAACCGAGAGGTCACTTCCCCCTGATTATGAGCTGACGAGAAATGCTGGGCCATGGATACATCCTTTACTTATGCAAGCTTGCTGCCAATATATGCAGCAGCAGCGGGCTTATCAAAATTGCCATTGGTCTGCTTGGTCAGTGTACCCATAACCTTACCCATATCACGCTTGGTAGTAGCACCTAATGAAGCAATGACCTCATCGGCTAGCGCTTCGAGCTCCTTACCAGCAAGTTGTTTAGGCAATAATGAAGATAAGATGTCCGCTTGAGCGGCCAAGGACTCAATACGTTGAGTGTGAGAATCGGTAGCAGCACCGCGCAGGGCCTCAAGCTCCTCGTTAGTAACCTTCTGCAGCTTCTTGATGCAGGCAACAATATCTGTTTCCGTTACCTCGCGGCGCTCATCCACCTCAATCTGCTTGATGGCTTGATTGATTTGGCGAAGAATAGACAGACGGGTTTTATCCTGTGCTTTCATAGCTTGCTTGATAAGCTCCAACAACTCCGTCTTTTGCATGCCGTCTCCTTAGTTCTTGATAAAAACGCTACCGTTCAAAAATATACACTACGCCTCGGCCATACCCTGCTTAAAGTCCACAACAATCTTGCGATATTCAGGCAGTGTAGCACCCAAGATCTGAGTAGCGTAGATAGCTGCGTTTTTGGCACCGCCAATAGCAACACAGGCTACAGGAACACCAGAAGGCATCTGTACCATAGACAACAAAGAATCCATACCGCCTAGGTCAGAGGTCTTCATGGGAACACCAATGATGGGAAGAGGCGTAAAGGCCGCCACTACTCCACCCAAATGTGCTGCCTTTCCAGCAGCAGCGATAATAACCTTTAAGCCGCGATCCGCTGCAGAAGATGCCCATTCGTGAACCTTGGCAGGGTTGCGGTGAGCAGAAGCAATGATCAGCTCATAGGGAACGCCAAATGCTTCAAGCTGCTTAGTGCATGCTTCCATTGCTGGCAGGTCTGATTTTGATCCCATGATGATTCCTACCACAGGCGTCTGTGTCATATGAGTCCTCCTTATGTGAGTATTCGTATACTATTTAGTATACGTGTAAAAACATTTATGCCTCTCTACAGCTATGCCATACACTGTTATTGCACGGTAAAATTGCATAGTAAAAAATATTCATACTCTACTTGGTCGGAGGACCCATGAGCAGCGCATCTGATATTGTTCTATACACTCGTCACGATGAGTACATTCCCCGTATTGCTGCCATTCACGATCTGTGTGGTTACGGTAAATGCTCTCTTGGAGTTGCAATCCCTGTTCTGAGCGCAGGCGGCTGTGACGTGTGCTCGGTACCTACGTCGCTTTTCTCGGCACATACGGGCTATAAGGTTTTTTATATGCACGATACCACGCCCATGCTTGAGGCCTATCTTGATGCGTGGCAGCAAGAAGATGTGGATTTAGACGCTGTGTATTCTGGCTTTTTGGGCTCAGCCGAGCAGGTAGCAACCATCAAGCGCTTGTACGCAGAGTATCCTCATGCGTTGCACCTGGTAGATCCGGTGATGGGCGATGGCGGGAAGATGTACCCCACCTATACGCCCGAGCTCTGCGATGCCATGCGTGAGCTGGTAGATGGCGCGGATCTTTTGACGCCCAATGTGACCGAAGCCTGTATTTTGGCGGGCATTGAATATCCTCAAACCGCTCCCACTGACGATACCATCAAAAAGATTTGCGAGGCGCTGCTTAAGATGGGCGCAAAAAACGTGGTGGTAAAAGGCATCATTCGTGGCGATGGCTATATTCGCGATTATCTGGCCGGTCAAGATTTTGAGATGGAAGAGATTTGCTCCCCGCTGTTGCCCTTTATGCTGCACGGGACCGGTGATCTCTATGCTTCTTGCTGTATTGCCGCACTGATGAGTGGCCGCAGCTTCCGCGCCGCTGCAGAATTTGCTGGCAACACCGTGCGTAAAGCCATGCAGGTAACCACCAAGCAACCACACTATCTGGATCGTGGCGTCAGCTTTGAGCTGGTGCTGAGCGAGCTTACTGCTTTGGTAGACAAGCGCTAGCATGCCGGACGTGCAGTCACTCGTGTAGCGGGACGCGCAATCGCTCACGCGGTGCGCGTCCGAGTACTCACGTGACGAGCACCCAAGCGCTACTTTGAGCCAGCGGTCTCGGTGGTTGTGTTAGCTGTAGTGGCGGCCTTATTCTTTTGGTCCTCAGTGCCTTGTGTTGTGGGCAAGATTTTACTCAGAACCAGATTTGCCTGGAGCTTATCGCGAATACCGGCGGTGGTTTCTTCATCCAGTCCGGTAATCTGGCAGGTAAAGTTAACGCCCTGATCAGAGGTGTTTTTGGTCCAGATAAAGGTCATGAAGTTACGCACAGTACCTGCCGGACGCAAAAACCCAAACATGGTATTGTGCAAAAAATTACCGTGATCATCCACGCGCACGTTAACGTGATAAATGACGGCATGAACCTTAGGATTGAGCAGTGCATTAATGGAGAGTGCAGACGCCTGAACCTGAGCGGAAGAAAATGCTTCTGCCGCATTGTTTGATGTGGTGTCAATCACCGTTACCTCAACAACGCCCGAGCTTTCGTCCGCCTGTTCTACAGAAAATTCCTCTGGAAATGAAGTAAAGCCGTTGCCCCAGCCAATACCATTTCTCATAGAGCGAGACACCGTAGTGATGTTTACTTCTTTGGAGAGATGGCCTGTGGTAACGCGACGAATAACGCCACAACTTGTTTGTGCCAGCGTCACAACAATCAGCGTAATCACAACAAAACCAACAGCCGTACGCCTGATGGTGCGATCAATGGTGGATCCCGAAGGGTCAGTATTGGACAGCGGGTCTACATCCTGCGCATTGCCTTTCTCGGCACGACGCTTGCGCTGAATTTCGGCAACCTCTTTATTGGAGTGGCCTGTCTCGTCCACCGTTTCAAAGAGCTTTTCAGCCTCATCAGAGGATAAAAACTTTTTATGCTTTGCCTTGTGAAACCCCATTAACACCCTCTTTTACCAGCCTTTGCGAACTAAGTATACGCAAAAGTTGGCAGCATTACTGCACCTCATCATCTGTCTGTGGAGAAAGTCTATGGGCCACCGCGTCACAAATGAGCGCGCCAACCACTGTTTTTGCATCCTCAATCTGGCCGTCTAATACCGCGTCTACCAGCTCATTTAAAGTAACAAGGTCCACGTTGATAAACTCATCTGCATCCGGGTTGGAAGCGGTAAAGCTTAGTCCCGTAGCCATGTAAATGTGGATAAGTTCATCCGAAAAACCAGCAGAACTTGCAATAGTGGTGAGATACGCAATGCTTGCAGGCACCATGCCTGTCTCTTCCAGCAGCTCACGACGCGCACAATCCAGAGGATCTTCTCCTGGTTTCAGTTTTCCAGCAGGAATCTCTACGGTTACACGGTTAAGCGCTGTGCGATATTGACGCACCAGGCAAATGCGTCCATCATCCGTAAGTGCCACGATAGCTACAGCACCACTATGACGCACCACATCACGAGTTGCTTCTCGGCCGTCTGTAAGCTTTACCTTAAGGCGATCTACCGAGAAAATCTTGCCGTCCCACACACGATTTTCTGAGCTAATGTGCTCATACAAATCCTGATCAGAGGGGTCATTATCTCCCAAAACAAGACTGCGACGCTGAGGCTGTCCAGAATGATGCTCCAGAGACTCATCATCTAAGTGAGCATCAAGCGAAACTTTTGGCTGGGCATCTGGGCGAGTGTTTGGATAGGCATCTGACTGATCGTCTGGCTGAGCAAAATTTTGAACAAGATTGACCAGATCAGACATCCTAGACCTCCCACGTATCGCGACCGCGCAAGGCACGCAAGCCAATGTCTCTGCGAAGGGCTTTTCCTTCAAAAGCAATCAAATCACAGGCAGCATACGCCTGTTCACGAGCAGCTTCAAAACTTTGAGCGAGGGCGGTTACGTTGATAACACGGCCACCCGCCGTAACCAGCTGGCCTTTCTCGTTACGTGCGGTGCCTGCCTGATACACGGTAACGCCCTCGAGCGCCTGTGCCTCTTCGATACCAGTAATAACCTTTCCGGTCTTGTAAGCACCCGGATATCCTGCAGAGGTAAGCACCACCGAGACCGCCCAGCTCTCTGACCAGTCAATTGTTGTTTGATCCAAGGTGCCTGCATCAATATGCATAAAGACATCGAGAAGATCTGCGTGCATACGAGGAATAACCACCTGCGTTTCTGGATCGCCAAAGCGAGCGTTAAACTCTAACACCTTGGGACCATCCTTGGTAAGCATAAACCCGCCGTAGAGGCAGCCCTTATAGGTAATGCCCTCAGACGCCAGCTGATCTACCACTTTTTGTTCAATCTCCACCATGGCTGCAAGCTCTTGATCTGTCACAAAAGGAACGGGAGAGTATACGCCCATGCCGCCCGTATTGGGACCACAGTCCCCTTCCAGAGCACGCTTATGATCTTGTGAGGTAGCTAGAGGAATAAGGGTCTTGCCATCCGTAAGCGCCAACAAGGAGCATTCGGGGCCTTTGAGCATCTCTTCTACCACAACCACCTTGCCTGCATCGCCAAAAGCGCTAAAGCACTCATGCACGCCGGCAAGCGCCTCCTGCGTTGTTTGAGCAACAATTACGCCTTTACCTGCAGCAAGACCATCCGCCTTAACAACAACAGGGCCATTGACTTCTTGTACGTATGCAGCGCAAGCTTGCTCATCGGTAAAAGCCTTATACGCTGCTGTTGGAACACCAGCACGCTGCATAATCTCTTTTGCAAACTGCTTGGAGCCCTCCATACGAGCAGCGCTGGCAGTAGGTCCAAACACTGCAATACCTGCAGCGGACACCGCGTCTGCCACGCCCGTTACTAAGGGAGCCTCAGGACCAATAACCACAAGATCTATAGCATGCGCACGAGCAAACTCCGCAACCTCTTGGGGACTATTAGGATTAAGCTCTACCTTTTGGGCAAGCTGCCACATACCACCATTACCGGGACATACATAGAGGTTTCCCGCACGCTTAGATTCAGAAATCTTCTGCAACAGCGCGTGCTCACGACCGCCAGAACCCAACAACAACACATTTAGCTTGGAATCAATAATGCTCATTGGACAGTCTCTTCCTCGTAGTAACTTTGCGATAGCTTTATGGCATGCTTGTTGCACGCGGCTACCTTTATTTATGCACTTGTATCTAGGACAGCGATAAGCCCATCGGGTATAAAGGCAACGCCCACCGCGCCTACCCCCACATGAACTGCCGTAGTAGCACACATGTTAGAAATGCGGATACGACGCTTTTCAAACTCGTTGGTATTCATAGGCTTTTCTATCATGGCTAAATCCCGCGGCATGCCAGAACCAATCTCTGCATACGCAACGGGACCATGCTCATGCGAATACACGCTCATTTTACGAACGATGGTACCAGCCAAGCGCACTAAAAGCGTGCTGGATGCGATGCGAACAAACCCGTCCTTCTCGTCCAGCACAAACAACTCGCGCGTACCCGACATGCGCGTGAGCAGCTGATGAAGCTTTCCTCGTGGACCCGATACGCGCCGACCGTTGCGGCCTATGCTATAGCCGGACGCGGGAATCAGATAGAGCTGGGCGTATGCACACAGCATATTTGCATGAGCAAGCGCTTCTTCAAAGGACACGCCAGCGCTGCAGCTTGCGACTAAATCCTCAACGATAAACCCTTGGGCCACGGAGATGGTTTTGGAATCTATCACAGCAATGTTTGCTTCTTTGCCCATGGCTTGAGCAGCAGCACAAGCGTTGCTGTACGAGTTGCTCAACACGCTGGATGCATGAACCGAAATAATGTGCTCATAGCCCTTATCGAGAAGCTCCTGGTAGTGACCCTTGTAGTCTTCCACAGACGGAGCGGAGGTGGTGAGCTCTCCCTCCGCCTGTGCAAGCGTGATATAAAAATCAGGAACGCATACATCTACGTAATCTCGCACGACCTTACCGCGACGCATGTGTATAGACATTGGTACTGCACAGACGTTTTTCTCGGCTAGCCATTCGCCGGGCAAATCGCACATGGTGTCAGTAACAATTGCATACGAAGCAGTGTTGTCAGCGAGCTCAGACACGTTTTACTTCCAATAACGATTGATCGTTTGCTCACGATCAGGACCGACAGTAATGATAGATACGCGTACGCCAGCAAACTGCTCCAGAAAATCAATGTAGTCCTTTGCTTCACGCGGCAGCTGATAAAAATTGCGCACTTGAGAAATGTCACACTTCCAACCAGGGAGGGTTTCGTACACAGGCTTTGCATGGTAGAACACGCTCTGATGCTCCGGAACGGTGGTATAGCGCTTGCCATCGCACTCATAGGCGACGCATACCTTGATTTCATCCAAGCAACCGAGAACATCGAGTTTGGTGATTGCCAAATCCGTTAAGCCATTGACGCGCGTTGCATAATTTACGACCACTGCATCGTACCAGCCACAACGACGTTTACGACCCGTGGTTACGCCATACTCATGGCCCACCTTACCCAACAGATCTCCTGTTTCGTCAAAAAGCTCGGTGGGGAAAGGACCGGAACCCACGCGGGTAAGGTAGGCTTTTGCAATACCCAACACGCGCTTAATCTGGGTGGGACCAACGCCAGAACCCGTAACAGCACCACCAGCCGTACAGTTAGAAGAGGTAACAAAGGGATAGGTACCATGATCAATATCGAGCATGGTTGCTTGAGCACCCTCAAAGAGAATATTTTTGCCCGCCTCGATCTGCTCGTTAAGGAACAGGGAGCTCTCTACGATATAAGGACGAATGCGATTTGCAAAAGGAAGATAGGTCTCACAAATCTGGTCTACGGTGTAAGTAGGCAAGCCATATACCTTCTCCAAAATGGGGTTGGTGTATGCCAGAGCGGCGTCCAGTTTCTTGCGGAAGATTTTCTCGTCAAGCATGTCCTGGATACGCAGACCTGTACGATTCATTTTGTCCATATAGGTTGGCCCTACGCCGCGCTTGGTAGTACCAATCAAATTCTTGCCCAGTTTTTTCTCATGCGCACCATCTAAATCTTTGTGATACGGCATGACAATATGGGCGTTGCCGGAAATTTTGAGGTCATCACAAGAGATGCCCTGCTCTTCCAGCATGTCAATCTCAAAGAGAAGCACTTCAGGATCTATAATGCAGCCATTACCAATAACCGGATAGGTACCTTTGTACATAACGCCGGATGGCACCTGATGTAAAGCAAGCTTGTGGCCGTTTGCAATAACGGTGTGGCCTGCGTTTGCACCACCGGCATAACGGCATACAACATCAAAATCAGCAGAAATAAGGTCTGTGACCTTGCCTTTGCCTTCGTCGCCCCACTGGGTTCCCACCAATACGGATGCAGACATAAACTTCCCTCTCAAAAATGCATTGGAGCGCACACTTTGCACGCTATTACCGGTTTCCTAGTATAAGGGATTGATGTTTTAAAATCCGTGTATATCCCGTGTCTATTCCGTATCTATCATATGCGTATTTCAGGCGTGTACCCTGCATATTCCAAGCGCGTGAGCTACGCCTTACGCGTATTCGCGAGACAGCTCCACAAACTTGGTAGACCCCGGCATAAAGACCAGATGAACAATATCTAAAGGACCAGAACGGTTCTTTGCAATGATGAAATCTGTTACATTAGCGTCCGGTCGGTCTTCGCGCGCCGCCTCTTCTTCGGTCATGGAGCGGTCAAGCAAAATGACGATGTCCGCATCCTGCTCGATGGATCCCGATTCGCGCAGGTCAGACAGTTGTGGACGCTGGCCTTTACGATCTGCAACCTGACGATTAAGCTGCGACAGAGCAACAACGGGAACCTCAAGATCCTTAGCCATAATTTTAATGCCACGGCTCATCTCGGAAACCTCGGTGGCACGAGAATCAGAACGACGACCATTTGATGGAGGAGAAACAAGCTGCAGGTAGTCAATGATAACAATGCCGTTTTCTTTGCCATGCAGCATACGACGAGCCTTGGCACGAATTTCTGTAATAGTGGTACCGGGGGTGTCGTCAATCATAATGTCCAGGCTTGAAATCTCAGAGGTTGCCTGCACAATTTGTGCCCACTGATGATCCTGAATGTTTGCAGAGCGAATATCCTGTAGGTTTATTTTTGCCTGTGCCGATAACAGACGCTGAGCAATCTCTTTTTTGCTCATCTCTAACGAGAAAAGCGCAACGGAGACACCACTTGCAGCAGCATTTACTGCAAGGTTAAGACAAAAGGATGTCTTACCCACGCCAGGACGTGCACCAATAACCACCATCTGACCAGCACGCATACCAAGCAGCGCCCTATCAATACCCGGAAATCCTGTTTTTACCCCAAGCACATCTGTCTGATTTTTTGATTGCTCATCCAGCTCCTCAAAGAGCTCTTCCATCACCTCTGAAATGCCCGAATAGGTAGAGCGGATAGCGCGATTGGTTACGCCGAGCAGCATTTTTTCTGCATCATTAACCACTTCTTTGGTGTCCTCAGGCGCACTAAAAGCAAGCGCAGTAATCTGAGACGAGGTTTTAATAATCTCGCGCAAGGTTGAGTTACGACGCAAAATCTCACTGTAATACTGCCAACTAGCCAACGCAGGCGTATTACCTGATAAATCAACCAGATAGGCACGACCTCCCACACGCTCTATTTCTCCCTTACTAGTAAGCGTGTCTGCCAAAGAGATGGCATCAACAGGACGTCCCGTATCGTGCAAATCACGCATAGACGCAAAGATGAGCTGATGAGAAGGGATATAAAAGTCATCCTCTTGCAAAAAGGAAAGGCCCTCTTCCAAAACATCCGCCGAGATAAGCATTGCAGCAAGCACAGCAGCCTCCGCATGAGAGTCTTGCGGCATGGCTGCGCCAGCCTCCACAGTAGGCGTGGAAGCCGCGGCAGTATAGCGGTTATCATTTTCTTGGAAACGAGGGCTCACTATAGGTCCTTCCAACATTCTTTCTGTTCCAGAATAGTAAATCAAAATCAAGGGGTTATTTGTTAAGAAACAGTGCGTTTAGCACTTTAAAAACCGCATTGTTGATAGCTACTTCACCGTATCTCGAAGAATGTGAGTTTTGAACGTTTTCGACAAATTTTTCTCAATTATGCGAACGGTTTTCGACAAATTTGTATTGTGCAAAACCATCTTCTTACAAAACCCCAGTTGAGTAGAAAAGCAACCTATTTTAGCTGCAGTTATGCTATTTCCGCAGGTAAAGTTGGTATTTCTATTAGTCCAAAGAGAAGCCCTGTCCCCACCTAAGCGTGTGAACAGGGCTTTTGTAAATAAGTGCACTGTGTAAAAACTAAAACCAGGAGCTTGACTAACTATATTTTTGTTGAAATAGCTGCGCCAGCTTTAAACCCTGCTGATTTACTCAACAGGCTTCTCGGTTGCTTCTTCCACAGTCTCCTCGGCAGCCTCTTCAGCTTCCTCGGTGGTCTCCTGATCGGAAGCCTCCCTGGTTAGCGTAGAAGCGTCGCCTACGAGAAGATCGAGCTTAGCGTTAATCTCACGGTAGAGGTTAACGACTACAACATGAGCGCCAGCAACCTTGATAGTGCTGTGCTCAATGCGCTTACGATCAATCTCGATGCCAAGCTGAGCCTTAACAGCATCAGCAATCATGGTGTTGGTAACAGAACCAAACAGCTGGCCCTCTTCACCAACCTTAACGTCGATGGTTACGGTCTTGCCCTCAAGAGCTGCCTTTGTTGCCTGAGCATCTGCAACGCGCTTCTCTTCACGCTTTGCGATGTTATGACGGCGCTCCTCGAGCTGCTTGATGTTGCCAGGGGTCGCAGCGAGAGCCATACGGTTAGGGAACAGGAAGTTCTCCGCATAGCCCTGTGCAACGTCTACGACGTCGCCTTCGCCACCCTTGCCCCTGAGCTCACCCAAGAGGATGACTTTCATGGACACTCCTTAAACAATCGAATGCCTTTTGCATCCGATTTTGGTTACGAACTGTGGGCTAGTTACGCTCGCGACGGCCACCACGGCTGGACACTACAGGAACAGTGTACGGCAGAAGTGCCATCTCTCGTGCGCGCTTGATTGCAAGCGCAATGTCATGCTGGTGCTGCGTGCAGGCGCCAGTGACGCGACGGGGCTTAATCTTGCCACGATCGGTCATGTACTTGCGAAGAAGCTGAACATCTTTGTAATCAATGAAGTCCGTATCTTCTTTGCAGAACTGGCAATACTTGCGACGCGGCTGACGCTGATAATCAGTAGCCATGTCTTGTTACCTTTCGTCTAGCGACAATAGTCGCAGAGCATTCTTAAAACGGGATATCCTCATCGGCATAATCGGCAGCGGTAGGCGGAGCCTGAACAGGGTGCACTGCTGCAGGTGCCGAAGGGGCGGAAGCTGCAAAGGTGCCTACGTTGCCGCCGGCATTTTGCTGATTCCGAGAGAGGAATTCGATCTCGTCAACAATAACCTCAAGCTTGCTACGACGCTGACCATCACGCTCCCAAGAGCTGTAACGAAGCTTGCCCTCAATAGCAACCTTGGAACCTTTGCTAATGAAGCGTGCAACTGCATCTGCACGAGCTCCAAACATGACGCAATCAACGAAGTTGGGATAGTCTTCCCACTCACCAGATTGAGGGTTGCGACGGCGATCATTAACGGCAACACCAAAAGAAAGGACTTGAGTGCCGCCAGCAGTTGCCTTAAGTTCGGGTTCGCGAGTAAGGTTTCCACTGATAATCACGCGATTAATGCTCATTGTGATCACTGCCTCTCATTTGTGGGCACAAAGCCCACCTTCCAGTACTAATCCTTGTCAGGACGACGTACAACCATGTGACGCTTTACTGCATCATTGATGCGCAGAACACGATCAAGCTCTGCAATCTGAGTTGGATCTGCATGGAAGTTGATAAGGGTATAGTCACCCTCGGTAAGCTTGTCGATCTCATAAGCAAGCTTGCGCTTGCCCCAATCCTCGACATTATCGACCTGACCGCCATTATCGGAAATAGCAACGTCAATGCGCTTCATTACACCAGCGCGTACTTCCTCATTGGAAGATGGATCGACAAAAAACAGCAATTCATAAGCCTTCATATTGTCACCTCCTCTGGGCTCAAGGCTTCGGGATGTGAAGGTTGCACCCGAAGCAGGAAAGGTTCGGCCTGCAATGGTATCACAATATTCTTGTACCACCACGTGAAGGCTTATTTTTTTGTATACCTCCCGTGCGTCTCCATAAATGAAGTTTACTATCTATCTCTAACCATGCCCAAACAACCACAAACACTTTCCAAACAACAGTGGTATCTAAACAGCAGCCAAATGCGCTTGTCTTACCAGCTGATTATAAAAAGCCTCCCACAGCACCATGCTGCAGGAGGCTGAACAGGTATCACTATGATACAGAAGCTATACGACAGGAGATACCTTATTCTCTAAGCTTTGTACCACACTGAGGACAAAAGGTGCCGTTCTCGGGAACCTTACTGCCACACTCGGGACAGAAAGAGAGGCTATCGTCTGATGCTTCTTCTGTTTCTGCCGCGGCTTCATGATCTGCCGCGGCTTCATGAGAAACTTCTGAGGTCTCTACTGGAGCTTCAGACGCCTCAGCTGCATCCTCTACTGGTGAAGTTTCAGCCTCTGTAGATTCCTGTGCCGGCGACAAAACCTCGGGCTCTTCAGAAACCTCAACTGGTATGACAGGCGTTGCTTGTGTTGCAGGTTCATCTGATACGGCAGGAGCTTCTGGAGCTACCAACATCTCTGGTGCCTTTGGTGCTGCAGACACATCTGATGATTGTGGTGTTACGGGTGCAACAGGGCTTCCAGCAGGAGCAGCTGCATCTGAGGTTTGACCAGGATCAGCTGGGGTCATGGGCGTAGGAAGGGGATCGTCTGGGTTACCCCACTCAAAAACTTTGAATTGGAGCATCCAGAGGCCAATCATGTTGGCTGTAAGCAAGTTAATAACAGTCGTAATAGCACTACCAATAACCCAAAATACGATGAAAGCAGGCGCAAGACTAACAAGGGCATCGCTTAAGACAGAAAATGCAATTAAGACAGCTTGACCTGATGGTATGGCAGTCTCATTGAGCATCTCAAGCTGATTCAGCGCTGTATAAGAGATCGACCCAAACCAAATCATGCCCGCAATAAAGACTACAGGAATGGACACTATGAAAATTATGAGACCGATCTTGAATTGCTCACCCGTAATTTTAAGTAAGCCCTTCCAATCATGGCGCACCATCTTCCATAGATTGGAGAAGCTAAATGCAGCACCAAATCGATCATAAATAGTTGCATAAAGTGCACAAACTCCTGCAAGAACTTCTGCAAAGACAATGAAAAGCCAAGAGATACCACCTATGGCAGGAACAATACTTTCCAACACAGACATAAGAATGCCGATAACAACCTGCCAAATAAGCAGGATAACAAAAGCAACAAAGCCCGTCTTGAGACACTTACCAAACTTGATACCTTTTTGTTTGGGAGAAGATTTTACGCCCCATGCAGTCAGACGCGCCCATTCATATGAGGCGCCCAAGGTAACCATTCCACCAATAATAGGAATGAGAGAATACAGGGTAAGCAACAAAACCGTTTTAAACCAACCCTCTTCACGCGTGAGCATACGCCATGAACGTGTGAGATACTGCTTGTTTGAAAACTTAAGCTGAGCCATATAGATTCCCATCAACGCTTTATCTATGGATCGTTATAATTGGTCAAATTATAGACAAGATTGGTCTTTATCGTCACGTAATCCCAAATAAAAGGTGATGACCCTAAAAATATATCAACTCTATTTATTTAAATACACAAGCATTGGTAACACTGGCGGAGAGGGAGGGATTTGAACCCCAGTTATAGATAAAAACTGCCACTATTTACACAGCTTAATAGCCATATATTCCATATTAGAATATAAAGTTGTCCCCAAATTGTCCCATAAGAAATATGACTTGTTGCACTTCGCAAGAAAAGCATTAAGACGTTTTTATTACGCTTCTTCCCTGATGATTACGATTTGTACGAACATTTGTAAGCACAACCGAATAAGGCAGAGTATCTGCACGAGTTTATCCGTGAAGACATGAAATCTAAGCGGCAGTAACTACTTCTCGTACACATCAATAAGCCACGGAAACTGTAGAAAACTATCGTTTTTTTTAGCAAAAAATATTTACTTTCGTATGGATTATTCTATGATTTAGTTACAGGCTTAATAAGTGCTGTATACCTAGGCCACTGAACTAAACGTTTAAGCGGCGTTTCCCGTCGCCAGTCCTAGGCGAAAGGCCACCGAGAGGTGGCTTTTTTCGTTTTTATAGGAGTATTGAATGAATATATTTATATACGGCGATGAGTCGGGTGTATTCGATAAACAGCACCAAGACTTCTTTGTGTTTGGAGGTCTTATTTTTCTGAGTAAAGAAGACCGGGAGAAGAGTTACCGATATTTTATACATGCAGAAAACAAGATTAAAAGTCAATACCAGTATGGTTCTGAATTAAAGGCATGTGTTATTTCAAACAAACATAAGGCTGGATTATTTAGATCAACAAACAACTTAATTAGATATGCATTTATTATTGATGAACAAATGGTAAGTGATGGTTCATTTTCTCATAAGAAAACAAAGCAACGCTATCTAGATTACGTATATAAAGTAGGTTTAAAAAGAGTGTTAGTTACACTCATGAAGCAAAATAAGCTACAAGCTAAGGAAGTAGAAAATATTTATATCCGTTTTGATGAGCATACTACAGCAACTAATGGACGATATGAGCTTTGCGAATCAATCGAAGCTGAATTTAAGCGTGGAGTAATTAATAATGTTTACGGCACATTTCATGAGCCTATTTTCCCTAGCATGAAAGGCACTGTTGAAGTTTCTTATCGAGATTCTACAGCTGATGCATTAATTCGAGCATCTGACATCATCGCAAATCAATCATGGCATTATGCAAGGACGGGGCAAACCGATAAATTAAAACAAAAACTAGAAGTTATTACATTTCCATGATTGATTAACCATTAAACAAATTATCTGGCCTTAAATCACCTTACAGCAAGCCATCTACCTGCATAAACAAAAAAGACCCCTCACCTACCATTTGATAAGTGAGGGGTTAATTAAGTCAGAACCAAGTACGAACCAAGTCGGAAGCTACAACGAACATGATTTTTTCTCATTCGGTGCTATCCCTTAATAACCACGCTGCACCGCTTTTTATCGTCGAACCAAGTCACTTTTGCAGCCAAATAGCGGTCTTTGATAAATGCCACTACATCATCTTTAGTCGCAAAATGCTCAACGCGCTCTTTGCTGTAGTGAAGACCGGGACCATCAGAGGATGTGCTCCAGACTGTAAGTTTCCAATCCATAGCACGCCTTACGGATTAATTTGTAGCACACCGTTTTCATCGGCAGAAGCCATTACATCACCGGTGGCCATAGAGCCATCAGGACGAAATGCGTAGGCATTGCCACCTGATACAGCAATAGTATTAGCCTTGATAGCTCCGCTACCATCAGTGAGGTACCACTTACCGTTATCAAGTATCCAGCCGACCTTCATGTCACCGTTGGTATCAAGGTAATACCATTTGCCCTCGTCGCGCACCCATCCTGTAGCCATGTCACCATTTTTGTTGAAGTAGTACCACTTGCCGTTAATATGCTGCCAGCCTGTAAGCATTGCGCCATCTGCGCCCATGTAATACCAATAGCCACCTCGTTTATGCCACCCGCGAACCATGTAGCCTTGAGCATCAAAGAGATACCACTTGCCATCTATCTTTTGCCAGCCATCCTTTGTGTAGCTACCGTCAGCATTGCGATACCACCACCAACCGTGGCCGTCTTTGAGCCACTGGCCATCGGCATAATTAGGACGAATGACGCAATTAACACTGTTAAAAGAGCGTGTGCGGCGTGCCACTCGTCCACCGTTAGACTGTGAGCCAGTTGTGCCTGTGGAGGTATTGCCTTCAATGGTCTGTAGATAACTACCACAGTTTTTTTCAACGATACCCACGTGGTCGCAAACGCCGTCTCCGCCCCAGTCAAACAGGACAATATCACCAGGACGAGCAGCGTGCTTGTCAACCAACATACCTGCCTGCTTAGCCTTATTCTTCATGTAAGGGCAATATGCCTCTGGCAAAAAAGGTTGTGGAATGCCCAACACATCAAAAAGATAGCTTACAAACATAGCGCAATAGGGCACACCAGACGTACCGTAGTAGGGTTTGCCTACTAGCTGTGCGTAGTGCCTGCCGTATTTAGTGCCTGCCAAAGGATCATCGAAGCGGTTATATCCAATTTCAGCAGCAGCAGCGGCCAAAAGGTCTTTAATTTTGCTCATAGATAACCTCCTCAACCGCTGCTACATCATCCTCATCATGGACATCTTGCGTGCTCATAAGTTCTACTAATTGCTCATCAGTAAGCTTGTCTGTCTTGGTTTCATCCATAGCAAACACCTACTCGCTCTTCTTTGTTGTGCCGTCTTGCACGGTTTTGAGTAGCCTGAACACAGCACTGTTAGCCAAATCTGGATTGGCAGATCCGATAATCTCTAAAATTGATGCGACCTCAGCGCAAATGAGTGCTACGCAGATACCCAGTAATACAGGTGTTTGCGTGCCTAAGTTAAGGCCGCCAGTCAATGCACCGTCTACCACTACACCTAGCAAAATCAAGCATAGCTCGCTGCCTTTATGCATAATTCCTTCGCGTGCCTTGTAAGATGCGTATTGATGGTTTGACGCAGCGCAAATAGAACCCATAAGCACGTCAATGAGCATAAGCACCAACACTGCCGTAAGAGCTACTTTTACTTGCTGAGAATCGCGTACTTGCGATAGATAAACGTCAATAAAATAAGGGATAGGCATAATTATTTCCTCCGTTAGTAAACCCATGTAAGCGTGCCCCAGCGACCATCTGCTGAGCCACCACTACCATTGTTGTTAAGCGTAATTTGACCGTTGGTACGAACCGTTATAGAACCAGTGGTATTGCCACCATTAGCAGTTACAACTGCTGCTGTTACTTCGTCTTTTGGAGCATATTGAGCTGGTACAAAACCAACAGAGCCTTGATTTTTATCCCAAGAGCCACCACCTATTTTGCAGTTAACAATATGCAAACAGCCAACATGATTTGCACACGATAAAATTACGGTTCCACCTGACCAGTCTTCTTTTTTGTAATACGGCTTTTTAGACAAAGTGGCAAGAGACGATATAGGCTCAATAATCCACTGAGCAGTAGGCTGCAAGCTGTCTACATCAATTTTAATAACAGGAACATCTACCTGCTGTGATGTTGCGTTAATCTCGGGCGTCAACTGCATATTAGGCGGTTGTGCCGCGCTTTTGTTACTTGCTGGAACGCCTTTGGCAACAACAAGCTCCGCCGTCTCGATATTAAGGGCCACATCTCGCTTGTAGCGTACACAAACATAATCAATACGATATGTTGCTTGACCGCCGCTTGTTATATTGACGGTATTAGTGCCAGTGAGCAGCACATGCCGCCCACTTACCAACAGGTCAGCAGCAGAAATGGAGCATAGATTAGCTGTTGACATACTAATTTTCGGCAGCTTATCGCCCAAAATATAAGACCCAGTACCAGCAATGCCTTTGAGCAAATTAGCAACATCATTAGAAGATACGTGAGCTTGTCCTGCTCGTCCTGTAACAAGTTCGATAGCCATTATGCATCGCCACCTGTTTGTTTATCAGGATGCGTTTCCTTATAAGCATTAAATTCCTTCTCTAACGCACGGAACTTATCGCTCCACCATTTACGAGCTTTCTCTGCTTCGTCAAGCTTTGCTTGCACTTCTGCTGTCTTTGCGTTTGCAGCTTCAAGGTCTGCCTTTGCGATGATTCTTGCCTTGCCTGTCTGCTCAAACTCGGTGTAATAGCCATCACAAGCCTTTACAATGTCTGCATAAATTGCAGCATGCTCAGGGCAAAGTAGCATCTTGCGCTCTACCCCCGATGCGTCAATGCGACGGCGCATCACATAGCTATCTGCTTCATCAGTTTCTGGCAAAGCAAACGTTGAGCTGTTGCAAGATTGCACATCACAGGCATACCTGCTGTAGCCATCTTGTACTGCCATTTTCACTCCCTTACAGTTGATGTGTAGGTATATGTCATTTGACCCTGTTTAAACGATGTTACTTTCTTGGTCACGACCGCTTGCGCGCTTATATGAGAGCGCGTGTCAGAGCCGCCGATAACATCACCCAAATCAAATGGCTGAGCAGTTGAATTGCTTTTGATGGTTACTTGCTGAGACTTTGTCCAGAGGTCTTTGAGATGCTTAGTGCCGTTTTTGATAAGCTCAGATGTTTCAGCAGAGCTCTGGTTATATGTTTCCGCTATCTCATTGATGCCAAAAATTGTTTGTGTTTGGCTTACATTGCCTTGTGTGTCACTGTATAGGTGCACAATCTCGCGATTTTCTAGCTCGCCCTTGCCAAGACAAACAAGGTGGTTAGTAGTCTTTTGTGTGCTAATACCGACCATAGCCACGCCTACCATTTGGCTTTCATTGTCGGTATAGTCTTTGCGTTTGGTTACATCAATTACGACGTGTTTCAGCTTGTCAGACCACGCAAAGCGAGCCTTACAACCAGTTTCAAGTAGCAGTTGCCACATAGCAGACCAACAACCCATATAACGCCCCGTATCTTGTTGCGCGGCCGATTGTGAGCCTGTAAAGGTATGTGTAACACGAACTCCTACTTGAGATGGATTGACAACGAAAAGCTCACCCATACCAGCTCTTGCAATGAGTTGTGAGACACACTCAGTTATGTCACCAGAAAGAGTTAGATAGGCTTGCCCGTAGTCTGGACCCATAACACGACGATTTAAAACGCCCGTCCACGTATGACCAACAATAGAAAACGCTTCTGCTCCAACATCTGACTTGTAGCCAGTGACAAGCCCTCCAAGGTCGCTTCCTTCGGCATAAATCATAGAGCCGACCTCAGGAACGTTATCACCAGCTACATCAATAGAGAAGTCGTTTTCGTTATTACCCCACGCAAAATCACCGTCGTACGGCTCAATTACGCCAACATCGCGAAAGTTTGTGTCAGTAAACGTTAGTTCCATGGCAAGCTTCCACGCTCCTCAATGGTCTCGATGTCTACGCCAAAGCTCTGCGGCCATGAAACGGACAGAGCACCAGCAGGTAAGCTTTCAAATACATAGGTGCCGCTACCAGTAATGCCACGCTGGCGCTTATCGTAAAGATTGGTTTTCTTACCAAGCGCATCCACCTTGTAGACGGAACCGCCAACCACCTTGCGGCCTAATGGATCTATAACGATGCGCTCACTAAAGTCAGCTTCGGCATCTACGCCGTAAATGTTGTTTGTAGCTCCATCAGCAGAGCTAATACGTACATAGGGGTTGGAACAGGGGCCAAAAAAGGTAATGCGGACGTAGCTTTTCACACTCAGGTCGATTGTCTCTATTTTTGATGAGCTAGACGAACCCGCAAAATCAAATTCAAAGTCAAACGGGAAATTAAGACCGGTTACAGTCACGTCATTGTCGCTTGCCGAATTTGGCATAAGCGAATGTGTGGTAATACGTCGCCACGTAGGATCTGTAGTATGAAACGTGAATTCTACGGTTGCAATATCACTACCAATGCGCTTGGCATCCGCTACGCTGGCACTACACAGAAGCTCCCAGCCATCCACAACAAGCTTGCCTTGCAGCCCTGCTTCAATATCCGATTCAAGCCATCGAGACAACTCATTAAGTAGCCCATAATCAAGACCTACTGCACGTAACTTATAGGTACGAGCCTTGCGCGAAATCGCCCCTGTATTGTCATCCGCTTTCCACGACCAACCTAAAAGGCCGTTTGACCAAGCGAGCGCTTGGGCACCCGTTAAATCAAACGTGGTGCCCGTGTAATTTGCTCCGCTTGCAGTTGTATAGATTACTTTTCTCATGCAAGTACCCTCTTTGCTTCGCGAATGGTCATCTGCGGCACACTTTCATGAATAATGGCTGGTAGACGTGTCTCAACAAGACGAACAAGTGTGTCTTCTAGCTGCGTTACAGCAGCACCGTAAAGCTGACCTTGCTCTGTTTGGGCACTTACAGAAGCAGACATAGCAGCAGAAATAGGTGAAGGCTGGATAGCGTCCACGATACGACCAGGCATACCGCCTACCAACGGCTCTACACTGCCTTCAAAGCCTGTAGATAAGCCAATGTAAAGTGAATCCATAATGGCCTTGCCGTTTGGGATAAGTAGCTTGCGGTCATATTCAATAGGTCCTTTATGAGACGCAATCCACTCGCCAACGCCGCCAACCCAGCTCTTAACATTTTCAAATGACTGTTTAAGACCGTTCAAGAAGCCATCAATAATGGATTTACCGGCATTGGTTAACAAGTGGCCTACATTTCCCAGAGCACCTGTAATTGAGCCGGGAATACCTCGTACAAACGATACAGCTGCATTAAAGCCGTTCTGGATACCACTTAAGAAGCGCTGTCCTGCATTCATAGCATGCGTAGCTAGGCTACCGACAAAGCCAGCAACAATACCAATGGCGCTTGCTAAAAAGCCACCAATGGTCCCAGGAATACTAGAGATGAAACTTACGATATTAGATACAAAGCCTTGTCCTGCTTGAACTGCGTTTTGTACGAAATTGCTAACAAATGCAGTAACTATGCCTACCAAATAGGTGAATATAAAACTTATGATTATAGGAATGCTGTTAATAAAGCCAACAAATGTATTGAATGCGTTAGGAATATCAACGGTGAAGAAGTTAATAATTCCACCAACAGCCCCTTTAACGCCCTCAACAATAGCGTTCCAAACGCCAATAACGAAATTGCGGAAATCCTCGTTTGTTGTCCATAAAGCAATAAGAGCTGCAACAATTGCGCCAATAGCTACAACTGCAATAGTTACAGGGCCACCAGCAAGCGTTGTAAATACCGCTATTAGTCCCTGAACAGACTGAATAGCTCCAGCAGCTGCCATAGCGGTTTGTACGGCTGTAAAAGCAGCAGAAATACCAGAGATAATGCCAGTAACAATCGCCAGAGTTTTAAAGGCCGCAAAGCCGCCTACAACAGCAGAAATAGCAGGAACTAGCCACCAAGCATTATCTTTGCATGCCTGGATAGCGTCTTTAATCTTGTTAAGTATTTCAATGGCTACAGGTCCTGCTTCGTCAGTAAACTTCTTAATTACATCGACAACGGTTTGGAATGCTTGTTGGATTTGGCTTGCGTCAACATTGGGAAGCTCGATGCCAGCATTTTTAAGCGCTCCAACTGCAATATTCCATGCCGTGGCCAAGGCTTCAGACATAACAGGCGCAAGTATTTCAGATGCTTTTGCAAATGCCTGGGGAAGCGCTCGTACCATACCATCGCCAATTTGTGCCACACGGGGGATAACGTTTTCAGCAACGTGTCCCAAAGCATCCATGAGATTTTGTGTGAGCTGCTCTAAATCTGCGTCTTCATTGCCAAAGCCAGCAAGCAGGTTTTCCCATGCAGCCTTTGCCATGCCAACAGAGCCTTCAATGGTGTTGGCCGCTTCTTTAGCAGTAGTCCCAGCAATGCCTTGCGCTTCTTGTACCTGCTGGATAGCCTGTACACAGTCAGCAAAGCTATCAATAGATAAGTTAGATGCTTCACCGTTAGCAGCACCCCACGCATTAGCATCATCAATGAGCTGCTTCATACCCTCCTTTGTGCCAGCATAGCCAAGCTTCAAATTGTCTAGCATGGTGTAGTTCTGACGAGAAATACCTTGGATGGCATTTTGCACGTCCTGGGCATTAGAGCCAAACGTGTTCACATTGTCGCTCATAGCGCGCATGGCCACATCGGTTAGCTCTGCTGCTCTTTGCGTGTCTCCACCAAGCGAATTGATAAGTGCGGCTGAAAAGTTCGTGGCCTGCTGCATGTATTGGTTAGCACTCATGCCAGCGGTCTCATAGGCTTTAGCAGCATTTTGCATAACAAGCTTTTGAGCCGCTTCATTGCGCTCCCAAGTGCTACGCACTTCATCGGCAGTTTTACCAGAAGCTTGTGCATATGCTTCTAGGGTCTGCCCAGCATTGCCGTATAGTTTTGCCACGCCGCCAGCAAGCTGTTCAAAGCTTGCATAGGAGCTTAGCGCAAAGCCGCCAATAGTAGTAACCGCTCCTGTAATGCCTACAAGAGCGCAAGCCGCAAGACCTGCAACATTGCCAAGAGCATTGGTTACTTTGCTGCCAAGAGATCCTATTTTGTCTGACGCTTCATCTTTGACGCCAATTTTAATTAAGAGGTCTAAAAGGTCCATTATTCAACCTCCAATCCTTGTTGTTTGAGGTATTCGAGTACACCTTCATAAGTCTGTTTTTCTATAGGCTGTTCGTATTTTGAAATGTCATTCCAAAACTCATCCCACGTTTTCGTAAATGATTTTCCACATCCAATAAGACGGATGTTTTCCGCGACGTAGATATTCAGCGCATAGTTGCGGGCGTCTCGCTCGCTTCTTGCTTTGCAGTACGCCAAAAAAGGGGCCACGCGACGCGGCCCCGAATACTCACCTATGCTAAGGCCAAGACTTCCGTCGCGGGCGTAGCTAAAAAACTTGTTAGCTTATCATCACTTAAAAGCTCAATTGCATCTACAATGACGTGAGCAGCGCTACGGCCTGCAAGATACTTCTCAACGCTTTGTCCCTCAGTAGCTGCTAAAATCGCGTAAAGGTCATCCTTATGCTCTTTGGCAATAAGTCCTACTGCTTTTGCAACCTTAGCAGCCTGAATATCGTTGCCCTGGAAGCCTTGCAGCGCCTTAATAAGCTTCTTATCACTTGCGATATTTGCCAGTGGCGTTGAAATATCTGCAAGTACATCAAAAGCTTTATCAGCTGGAATCTTCGAGAACTTCACGGTTTATCTCCTAGGATTAGTGGCTATCAGATGAATTAGCAGGACTAGCAGCCTTCTCAGAGACATAAATCTCAAAAGGCACGGTGTCTTGTGCTTTCATCGACGTATGAGCGGTGTACTCAAATGCAAATTCGCCCTTGCCCTTGTCCTTAGATTTGATGGAAAGACCACCCGTAGACAAGGCATTGAGCAGATGAATTGCCACAAAGCCTTCTGCGCCGTAATCTCCAACCCACCAGATGTCTTTGAAGTCATCGGTCTTAAGGTCTTTACGAGGGACAATCTTAGTGGTGTCCTTAGAATCAATATCAGCAGCACCAGCGATAGACTTAAGCGAGGTCGTAGTAGCGGTAAGAGCAGTGCCCTTCATTGCAACTTCCCACGAATCAATGCGCTTTAGCTCCATCATGTTAGCTGGGCAGTTGTCGATGTCATCGCCATAATCAGTAAATGATGGCTTGGCCGTAAACTCTGAGCCACCAGAAGTGGCAAACATGATGTCTTGCTCTTCAACTTTGCCAGTCTTCGGGTCAAACTTGTTGAGCACAAGACCAGCATTGATAGCTAGCTGCTTAAATGTCTCAGCAGGAATACGAGTATATTTTCCCATGGTATCTCCTAATTAGTTAGATATTCAACGTCTACGTTGATGTAGCGCCGTTCTGCCTTGGTGTCTGATACAGGCTGTGAGAATGGCGTACCGCGCCGCAAGAACACCGCTCCACCGTCGC
Organism: Atopobium minutum 10063974; assembly: GCF_000364325.1. Lineage (NCBI taxonomy): Bacteria > Bacillati > Actinomycetota > Coriobacteriia > Coriobacteriales > Atopobiaceae > Atopobium > Atopobium minutum. The sequence continues at coordinate 277,565 of NZ_KB822533.1, read as the reverse complement.
ACGGTACAAACTGCCCACCATACCCAAGCGCCTTGTATAGGCGCTCACAAAGCGCATCGGCTGCCGCTGCGCGTCCTTTGGTGTGCCAGATGTCTACCTCAATAGAGCCAACACCACCAAAGGTGCCTGTAGGTATGCGATGTGTTGCGTATGGTGCCTTTACGGTTGTTGGCACATCACCCTCCACATAGCAAGGAAGTTGCAACGCTTCTTTAAGCCACGTATGAATAGCCTGAGACTGATTAAGCATCTACAACCTCCTCGCATTCGTAGCGGACAAACGAAAAGCTGGCACAAACTGGCGTGTGGCGGTCTTTGGCTTCGCTCACTACAAGTAGCAGTCGCCCATCTGATGTCTTTACACGGTCATGAAATGCAAGCTCTACAACAGGGTCACAAGTAAGCGTGCATTTCGCTTGTGAATCGGGGCGTGTAGCTATCTGTAGCGGATTTGTAGCGCCTGTAGCGCTTACTGCGGCCACAAACTTATTAGCTGGTTTCCAAGACGCTACACAGCCACCTGATGCGTCCTCTTCTTCAATAAGGACAAGGCGGGTGCACATCTGTGACATAGCCGCAATAAGTCCCGTCATAGCTTCCTCCACCTGTTTAGATGGCTGCGAAAAACGGTTTGCCACGTCACGGCACCGCCAGTTACAGCATCTGTTGCAAGCGAATAGGAATAGCCATCAAAGCTCTCAGACTGCATAGCACCTGTGTGAGCGCCATTCTTGGCTTGCCATTGCTCAATCTCACCCAATAGGTCTCTAAGCTCTTTAGGAACCGCACAAGGTGTAATTGTGCCTTCAAACGTGCCTTCATCCAAAAGGTCGCTTTGCCCCATTTCGTGCAGGCCGTCGTTAAGAGCAGAACCAGCCACCAAATAGTACTGGCTCTGCTCAAGCTTAGGCATAACAGACGCACTACCAGCTACAGGCACAAGCTTGCCACTAGCAACTTGATACACTCCCTTTATGGGCGCTGTTTCAAAGTAGTTATTGATGCTTGATAGCACCTGTGCCGCAATGCTCATGATTAAGCCGTAGTACGCTTAATGGCTGCAATAAGACCGCTATCGAGCACCTTAGTGCCAAAGAGCATATCCAAAGAAATGGTGTCGGTCTTCTTGGCCATGTCGTAGCCGTATACAACGCGGATGCTAAAGCCTTCGAAATCAAATACGGTTGCCTTAGCAGCGCCGTTAGGCAATGCCAAAGGTGCAGTAACCAGAGCAACAGCGTTTTTATGAAATACAATACCGTCGCACTCGTTAGTCTTTACATCGCAGTTCTGGTCACAATAACAATCCATGCCAAACTTACGACCTAAAGAAGCTTCGCGCAAAGCGGTGCCGTCATCGCCGACCTTGTCAGCGTTTACAAACAGCTCGGTATTGAGCAGGTCAGCTTCAATGTCGGTGCCAAAAACAAAAGAGCGCTCAGTCAAAGGTGCCTTAGCCTTGGTAATAGCTGCGCGAGCATCAACGATATTTGCCTGAGTAACAGCGGTAGATGCAGCTGTAATGGTCTTCTTAGCACCTGCGACCATATCCTTAACAAGCTGTGCATCCATTGCGTCAACAAATGCCAGCATGGCAGGATTTAAAATCTCAGCAGAGAAATCCTCAATGCTCATGGTCATCTCTTTAGAGGTAACTGCAATAGATACGTCCTTGTGACCATTCATGACAACGGGAATCTTGGTCTCGGTAACATCCTGAACGGTAATGCTGTTCGTGTAGTCCTTAGCCACAAAAGATGCAGGCTTACGAGCGTTGATGGTGTCGCCACGACCAGCTACAAACTCAGGCTCGAAACTGCGGTGTACAAGATTGGGAAGCACTGCGTTATTACGCAAAATATCAAGTGCTTCACCTGCGATAACGTCGCTTGTAAGAATAGTGTTAGCCATATTCTCTCCTAATTTTTGCTGTGCTTATATTCCAGATATTCCTTGGCACTCATCTTTGAAATGTCAGGTTCAGAAGCACCGCCGTTTGGTGGCGTTGCTGGGTCTGCGCCTTGAGTACCAGTTGCGGGGATAAAAGCTGCCCAGTCAGACTTGATAGCTTCAGTGAGCTTATCCTCGTCTTTAAACTTGCCGTCTTCCATCTCCACAGAAGAAAGGTCAGTTGCACGCAATACTGCATCAAGCTGCTTTGCACCTACGCCAGCATTTTCTAGCAGCTTGCGATAAGCTGCCTTCTTCTCGCGCTCGGTCTTAGCTTGCTCAACGCCTGTCTTGAAGTCTTCAAAAGCTTTGTGCTCTTCTTCGTACTTTGCTTTGTACTCATCAGTGCCTGCCGCTTCGAGCTGTTTCTTTAGCTCTTCGACTTCTTTTTGTAGCTCTTGAGCATTGCCAGAGTTTGCTTGAGCTTCCTCAGCCTGTTTCTTTAGGCTTGAGACGGTCTCAGCATGGGCATTGATAATTTCGTCTGCTGCGTCATCTTCAATGCCCATCGCCTTTAGCATCTTGCGTGTGAGTGACATACTTTCTCCTTGCTGTTCCAGTTCCTCGGAACATCCAGGGGGCGTTTCTTTGCCCCTGCCTTGTTAAGTCGCAAGAAAAGTATCTGTGCTATGTCACGAACCGCTGAGGGCATCACGCATGATTTGAGCGTATTCAGACGCATGGTTTGCCGCTGCGTCACGCAAAAAGTGAGCTTTACCGCCGTTTGGATGTGAGAGATCTTCGTTAAATTCGACGTAGGGCGCGTATTCAACGTTGGTGCCAATGTAGGCATCATTGCCACTTACAATGTGAGTGATAGAGTTTCTAAGCCTGCCTGTATCTACAGGGGTGTCACCTTTAGCATAGCCCTCGGCAACAAGCCCTATCGTCTCTAAGCCTTTGGCAATAGCTGATTTAACGGCTGATTGTATTGCTTCTGTATTGTCAGCATTTATTTGTATGTGTTCGTCCATGAAAAACACCTCCACACTTAAAGCATGGAGGTGCTGTCACGTAGATTATGAGAGATGCTTAGAGCGAACCTTGTAGTACTTTTTGCTTGAACGCTTCGTATTCAGCATAATTTTTTGGGCTGTTTAGTTCCTTTATCTTACTAGCCTCTTCAAAGTCTTTATCTGTCCAACCTACAAACTTTTCGCTAGCAGGAACATCACCAGGAGAGGTAAAGTATGTGACTAGCTTGCGCCTTAGAGTTTCATCCACTTTATTCTCCCTTCATTCTGTAGTTGTGTCATTACCTCAATGGCTGCATTATAATCGCTCATACCAGCTGCAACCAGCTCGTTAATCTTTTTGTCGTAATACCAACCAGTAACGCCAATGCCTACTTGCTCATAATAATATACATCGCCGTTGTGTAAGGCAACAACTCCGCCAGCGTACCCATATGCTGTTTGTGCTGAAAAGTCACTGCCTGTAGGCGGAATATTTGTCGGATGGTTATGTGCAGATATAAGTGTGCCAGGCGCACTACTGTTGATAGCTTCTAATATCTCGTCCGTATATACCGTTTCGTTTGCCTTGGATATGCTATTGCTATAAGCTTCGATTTTACCTGTTTTCTTGGATACAAGCACTAAATCCTCGCTGTTTGTACCTGACCTATGAATAACCATAGCCTTACATTCCTTGGCTATCATCTCATTAACTTTCTTACTCTCAGTCAATCCATTAAAACGTTTGAGATACTTTGGACTATTAATACGCGTAAAGTCTGCTTTAGCTGCCTTGTTAGCGTTTTTCTTGTTTGTAATACCACGCTCAACAGCCTTGCTTATCACACCTTGCTGTCTGCTCTTTGGCAACGTCTTAAAAGCTCGCAGATCCTGATAACCTTGACTGCGCATCTCCTGACGCATGGCATCTGTAAGTTTTTTCTTGCTCATACCAGATGCTTTAACACGCTTCTGCACGCTTGGCAGCTTTAAGAACTTCTCTAAGCTTCTGCCGCTTGCAGATTCTGGTTGTTGCTCTCTTACTCCTGCTTTCCACTCTGCGTAGCTCAGAGAGCCTACTGTGGCTTCTGAGCGGTCTTTCATAGTGTTGTGCCCTGGAATGTAGGCAACAAGCGTGCACCTACAGTTGTAAACTTCACCTACTGGTGCTTGAGGGTCACCCGGAAACCTACAGCCATTATCAAACACTGCGTCAGGCTTTACATGCTGCCCGTCAAGCACTCTATGGCTGTCGCGTGTACGGCCATCAAGAGAAGCCATCCACTGCTTTTCACAGTTGATGCCCATGTCATTGGCAGCCACATAGCTATCAACACGAGCACGGTTCTCTGTTCCTGTGATAGCTGTTCTTGCTATACGGATAGCAGAGCGTGCATTCATGTCAGCAACGCCACGCAAGCGCTTCGCCATATCTGGTATTGATTCACCCGTTAAAAATGACTGTGTAAGAGCGCTTCTCACATGAGACGCGTTCCAGCTCATATCTTTAGGGATATTAACTTTAGGAGCTGGTAGGAGCTGTTTATCCTCGTCTAAGAGATTAGCTACGGTGCCTTCATCGTACAGAGCAAATGTAGGTGTTATCTTGCCTTGGTGTGCCTGGTAGCTACCAAAATTGTAGTTCTCAGTATAGACGGCAGGCAAAGCGCCGCGTATATGCTCTGTGGCTCTTTGGTCTGCGGCTACAAGGTCACGTGCTAGAAGCTCTACCAGCCCTTGCGTTTGTCCAAGGTCAGCGCACCGTGCATTTTTCCATGCCTTAAACTCTTTTTCGGTGCATTTACCAGCCTTGAGGTCTTTTTGCCATTGAAAAAGCTCACGCTCATATGCTGCAAGCTTTTTCTCTAAACGCTTGGCCATATCCTCATGAGCGGCCTTAAACTCTTTAGCCATAAGACGCGCAAGATGTGTTATCTCTTTGTCTGCTGCTTCATGTACAACATCTGACATGGATTACACCTCACCACGAATAATTGCACGAGCTTCTTCTGGTGTAATGCCAATAGATGTACTAATAACCTTCACTGCCTGGTTTTCGCTTAACTCACCTGTGCGAACAGCAGCCATAACACCTACAAGTGATGTGGTTTGTGCGCCGTTTAGCATTACTCGCTCTGCCCCCCCTCAGCAGCATTTAGCAAGCTATCAATACGTGCTGCATCACCCGCATCTACCGTATCCAGGATGGTCTGTGCTTCATCCGCTGTGAGGTTAGGGAGCTTGGCTAGGATAGTTTTACGGTCAAGCCACTGTGCTTCTGTAGCTATCATCTGCACCTGTTCCAGCTGGTTAGAGACACGCTGGCGCTTAAAGATGGGTGTATCTTCAATGCCAATAAGTGACAGAAGGCGCTGCAGGGCACCTGCAATTTGAAACTCAAAATCACTGGCGTTTTCGTCTACTGGCTGATAAGCAGCTTCAATCTCGGTAGCAGTTTTGCTCGTGGCAGAAAGCGCAGTTACATCCAGCCCGCCAAAGTCGCGATAAATACGACGCTCTATACCTTCGAGATAAGCCTGACGTGCTTGGTAGGGTACTTCTTGCTGGTAAGGCGTTACTTTGCCGCCCTGGTCGGTATCGGCAGGAGCAATGTGTAGCACCTTCAAGCGGTCACGAAAACGTGCTAGGTCAGCATCGCTCATACCACCGCAGTTTTCAACAATCCAGTAAATTTGTGACACGTCTGTAAGGTCATTGGCAAAGCCCGACTGGATGAGGTCGTAAGAATCAATGGCTTGCTGCATACCTATCAACGTTGACTGGTGAAGACGGCTCCCCCACATTGGGACAATAGGCAGCTCGCCGTCCCAATTATCCTCACCTACAATCTCAGATGTTCCGTCAGGGTAGCGAGACACCGTCAGCAAATATGCCGTCTGCTCTTTGGTTTGTACAAGCTTTTTGCCCCTGCTGCCTGCCTTTTTTGCGTACACGTACTCGCTATAGCCATCAGGCGTATAAAGCGTAATTGACATGGGGCGTGTACTATCGATTTGCCAAAAGCGAATACCGCCCATGAGAGCACCTGTAAGCTCGTCCCAAAATGGCACAAACTCGGTTATCTCAAATGTGTAGAGTTTTGAGCCTGACCAGTAGCCAAACGCAACACCATGAATAAGTGCGGCATATGCCCATTTGCGCAAATCGTTATCAAACGATTGTCCTAGCTGGTCTTTTGTGTTTTCTTCAGTAAAGCTCACTCCAGCACCTAAGCTGTAGCTCAGGCGCTGCACATTGAGACGGTTGAAGAAGTTAGAAGCAATCTTGGAATTAGATGCTGTGTAATCTGCAACAGGAGCGCCTGTGAGTGTAAAAATTGTCTTTACGTACTCGTTAATGGTGGTGTTGCGCTGCTTATCGTATTTATCAGCTTTAAGAGCCGTTGTATACAGCTCACTTGCTTTGTGTGTACTAATTGCCGATAGCAAAAACTTTTCTGTTCCGCTACGTGCTTGTGATGCTAAAAAGTCCTGCCATGTAGTCATCCGTGTTGCCATAATCTTCCAATCATCCAAATATGCTTGTATATTTTTCTTGCTTAACATCAAGTGCTCTTGCTATGCGCATTGTTGCCACGAAATAACGCAGTGCGTCGCATGCGTGATCGTCAACTTTAAGAGGGCGTTCTACATCAGACGGCGCATCATCCCAAACATAACCGCCCAGCTCTTGTGTAAGGTTTTGACAAGCATGCTTATCGATGCGCACAAGTCCTGCTTGTAGACATGCAGCAGTCTCACGAATGCCATCCATCACATCGTTTCTTGCATGACGGATGCGAAAGCGTCCACGACGGCGTAGCTCGGCCATAAAAGACGTTGCAGACGGGTCAACGATAATTTCTACCTCAGGAAAAGAAACATCCGCCACAAGGGCTAACATTGCGTCTGCGTAATCTGGGTCGGTCATTTGGTGGCCTTGTGTGCGCCCAGAGTAGTAAAACTCTTTAATTGCATGCCACACAGTGCCGTCAAACGCCCATAGAAGCGCTGCAAAGGCGTTTTGAGTGCCGTAATCGACAGATACGACCCAACGCTTAATTGAATTCATATCAAGGCTTACAGAGCCTTCTAGCGCGTCCTCATAAAGCGGGTATATCAAACCTTCGGCCTTAACCCACTTGCCTTTGATGTAACGGTCGTAAAATACGCCTGAATACATACGCTCGTAGCGTTCAATAGTCTGCTGAGACAAGCTCGGGTTATCGGTCATCAAGAAATGTAAGTGCAGCGCATTACGATCATATGCGCCATCTATCCATTCACGTTTAAACCAGTGTGTGGGACTATCAGGATTGCAGTTAAACCACAGCTTAGAGCCTTCAACCGAACAACGTGCTAAAGCTTGGTTGACGAAACTCTGTGGCATAAGTGCTACTTCGTCCATGAGCACGCCTGCAAGAGTGCGGCCTTGGATAAGCATGTAACTTGCTTCGTCTTTGCCGCCGAACACTTCAAACCAATTAGTTGTATTGCCGCGGCGCACCTCTAGCACTTTGTCTTGGCCATGCCAGCGCAAGACATAGCCTTTGTGTGCTGGATAGGTCATAACGGTATAAGGCACAATGATATTTTTCTTGGCACTATCTATCGTTTTTCCGCAGATGCCAAACCGCTGCCCTGAGAACTTACGCATGGCCCAATCGATGAATGCAACTGTCATAAGCGAGGTTTTACCACTGCGAACTGCGCCATCGCATACCAGCGCATCATAGCGTGTATAGGGAAACGCAAGTATTGATTCTTGCTTGTCACTTAGCATGCTTATCCAGCTCCTTTGCTCGCTCGATAAGACTTGCACTAAGTGCATCGTCGTTTATCTGCTCTGCCTGAGCAGGCATATCAGGCGGATTGTCGCGATACCCCGCTCGGTTTTTAAGAAAAAAGATTTGAGCAGAAACAGAAGGTGGAAGCTTGCGTTTTTTGGTGATAGTGCTGCCGTCTGGATTTGTGGTCGTAGTTTCCTCGTAAACATCACCTATGGCACTTTTGAACAGGTAGTTTTCGATGGTTTCAACAGATAGCATCTTGCCAGTTTTTATTGCAGCAGCTATAGGCTCAAACTTGCCAATCCATACGGTAAGTGATTGGCGAGACACTCCCATATTGTTAGCCATCTCGGCCATAGTGCACCCATGAGCTGCCCAATTGGACAGCTTCTCTAGGTTTTCTGGCTCAAGCCATTCTTGGTATTTTGCGCGGCGCTGTTTCATAGCTGTATTGTCGTGGCTATGTCACGTAGCAAAATTAGGCTAATTAGCTGCTAAGACTTTGGATGGCTAATAAAAAAGGGGGCTTGCGCCCCCTTCTTATATTCATTTCGTTCAAGTTTAACCTACAATGTTTTTACCATTGGCAGAAAAGCCCATAACCTTAAGAGCGGCATTAGTATCAATACGCCAAGTCTTGCCAAACTTAACGGCAGGAATAGCGCCATCGCGGCATAGGCGCATAACATAACCCCTACTAAGCCCTAGCATTGCTGCAAAATCGCTTGTGTTTGCGAACATTGGCGCTTTATCATCCGTGTTGTAGCGTTCCATATATCCTCCCTAGATACAATGAAGTTCATTTCATACTTTGCTTTTAAGTCGTAAAGTTTGACTAATCGATTTTGCTTGTGTTATTGCCATCTTTCAAAAACCACTATCGCACTCGGAAATGGGGCCGCGTTTTTACTGTTGCTAAAGTGCAAGCGCCCGCAAATAAACCTGATATCTGATGCGTTAGAAAATATGTAATCATGCCAGTAAGCTGTGTCTGTACGTGCTGGAATGAGCATGACCACAACCCCTCCCACTGCTTCAGAAGCCTTTTTAACCCACTTAGCAATCTGCCTGCCGTATGGTGGATTACACCATACGCGTTCGTTGTCCCAGCACTGAGACAGGCCATCTTCTTCAATCGTCCAGTGTTTGTCTACAAGTGCATTTTCGTGTGTACTTGCTGCATCTACCGTAAACTTAAATTCACGATTAAGCTCGTCAAATAGATACTTAGGGGTTGTCCATTCGTTACTTGTGCTTGATCGTAAGCCACTAGTAAAGGCAGTCATCTACTCCACCTCATAAGGCTCTGGTAGCGGCACCCAAGCAACGACAGGATATCCAACTGACATGCCACCGGTGTATTGCCAGCCACAATCACAATCGTAAAATGCGATGTGGCCAGGAACGCCCATAGCCATAATGCTATTGTTAACGGCGATCGTAATTAGCACTGGAGCATCGTCTTTAGGAAGCTTCTCACTTACTGGTATCCATTCCATTTTTATCTCCTTTTACAATACGTGCACCACAGCTGGGGCAGTAATTAAACGGCTTGTCACCGTTGTTGTGCATCCAGGAATCGATGGCGTCACCCCAGTCATCGGTGAGGTCGCATCCGCAGGCGCTGCAAGTGAACTCGCAGTCGTACTCGCGGCCCACGTCCGTCCAATGGCTCGTGTCGGTGAAGACAATCCGGCACGTCCGCTCTTCTTCAGCTGCACGTACTTTTTCACAGTATGCGACCGCTTCATCGCGCTCGTCCTCTGCCTGAAATAAGCACCTGAGAAGATACTCTTCGGCTGTTTGAGCATCCCTACAGTATCGGTTGCTTAACATCGTCAATCCTTACTCGTGGGTTTTATATTTTTTGTTCCGGCTTTCATCGCGGTATAACTCGGATATATGCCCCATAAGCTGGTGTTTTGTAACTTGCAGCTCTCCTGAAAGTGTGTCTAAGATACGCAAGATAGTTTCGTCATCTTGCTTGCTCCATAGCTTATAGGTACGTGTCCGAAAGCCGTACACTCTTGCCTGTTGTGCTATGGCGTTACAGCTGCGTTTTGGTAACAGGTCATTCCAGGCTCTATGCGTGGAACCATAACCCTGCTCAAAGCCATACTTAAGAGCTTTGATCTCTTTGGTGGTCCAAGGCTTGTACGTCATTTGTATTCGCCTTCTTCACAGCTCCAAAACACACGTACAAGCTCGGTATCTTGCATATCACCATTACACGCATCGCACAGACACACTCCAAACGTAGGGGCGATAAAATCTGGATTGATAAAAAAATACTTGCAGTTTTTGCACATAACTGTAGGTGCTTGTTGGTTCCATGGTGCAGATGGGTCTGCGTCGTAAGTAGTTGGTGGGTAGTTATTACTCATCATGGTTTTTCCTGCTTCTCCTTTTTCGGATACGTGTTTCAAGCTTCGTTTCTGCTAGGCGCTGTTTTTCCTCTTCGAGATAACACCCTTTGCAAAGCCACAGACGCTTTGCAGATGGGCTTTCGACCCACACGGGACGTTCATTGCATTTACAGCACACAAGGCGTCTGGTTGGCTTATAACGCCCTTTACGCTCTCTCATGCGCTGGATACCTTTAGGGGTGTGTCTTGGCAAATAGCTATCGTGTAGCTCTTTTGCTGTCATGTCTGGATGGTCAAACAAAATTGATATTTCTTTAGACGTCCAACCTTTCCATATTTGTGGAGGTTTTATGTCTTGGGGAGGATGGGGCAAATGCCCCAAGTTTGGTTTTCGATTTGCCAATGTTCACCATCCATTCGCAAGTTTTCGACAAAGATTTTTAGTCGCGAAAAGTTTTCAACAAAGAGAAAGAACCAAAGAGAAAGACTTACTTGTTAGTTAACCTTTCAAGAAGAAAGGTTTTACGTTTTACGTGAGACGTAAAACCTTTCTTTACTTTCTTTACTTTCTTTACTTTCTTTACTTGTTTAGGGGTTCTAAAACCCAGGGTTTTTGTAACGGTTTTGATGAATGCCAACCGTAGGTTTTTACTCATCATTTGACTTCTTCTTAGGTCGTCCACCCAACAGTCCAGCGGCTCTCTGCTTCCCAATTGTCTGGGCGTTGGCGTTCATCCTGTCGCTGACAATTTCGCCATTGCCTAAAGCTTCAGAACTGATAAGACCCACATCGGCTAAAAGCTTTATGAACTCAATAAGTTTCTGCTCGTCATCAAACATGAGCTGTTTAGCCAAAATGAAAAAGTCTTCTTCAGTAGAAAACGGTACCTTGTGCCCTGTGTACATTGCCATAAGCTCGCATACACGCCACCAGCGCCCATACGCCTCAAACCCATCACGAACAAGCAGCCGTTGACACTTAATGTCTTCGGCTGCGTTGTTATCGTGGCTAAAGTACGGTAAAGGCTTTGCAGCTTCGGCATTGACCTGTTGCTGTGTTACTGGCATGGCTTGTCAACCTCAGCTCCGCAAGCGGCATATCCAGCTATATCAACCCAGTTGTCGCGGTGCCATGATGCCTTATTACGTGCCACTTTAAGCAGTACCATCATGTTGGCTACATCACGAGCACAGACAGCTGTATCAAGATACATCGCCCAAAAAACGGCTATATCTGCAAAACAGTCTTCCACGTCACCATATTGGTCTTGGCGCTCCCCGCATACGGTGTTGATAGCGTCTTGCAAAAGTTTTTCACGCTCGCTCATAGTCCCTCCTAAAATGGAATGTCATCATCAATAACTTGTGAAGGCACAGACACAGTAGGTGATTTAGCTTTGGATGTACTCAGAAACTCAATGTCGTTTACGATGACATCAAGCTTTGAGCGCTTCTGCCCGTCGCGCTCCCATGAGCTGTAATGCAACCGCCCTGCAATTGCTACTTTGGTGCCTTTGACAAGCCACTGGCACAACGATTCAGCACGAGAGCCAAATAGAGCGCAGTCAACGAAATTGGGACGGTCTTCCCACTCGCCCGTTTGTGAGTTCTTTACACGATCATTGATGGCAATACCAAAACTAAGAATTGGTGAGCCTGTAGTCGTGTATTTCACTTCCGCATCACGGGTGAGGTTCCCCGAGATATTTACGCAGTTAATGCTCATGAACTCTCCTTAAAACTCGATGTCTTCTTGTGCGTAATCTGGTTGGTTTATCTGCTCAAATCTTGAAATTGTGTCTTGCATCGCGGCTACACAAGTAGCAATTTGTTCGTCGGTAAGTTCATCGCTCATTGATCGCGCTCCCATCACTGCCGCAAGTTCTGCGCTTGCTGTTGTGCTATCGATGCCACCGCGGGCTTCTCGGTATCCAGCAAACAGATTGCGGATTGGTTGCATCCTGTCTGTCGCACCAGAGCCGTTTTGAGACGTTGTTTGTGGCTCAACTGATACTTGTTCGGCTTCAACTACAATCGGCTCTTGTGGGGTGTCTGGTGAGTTCTTAGGCATATGTTCTGCACTTGCAAAGTCGAACATTTCATCTGGAGTGTAGGCAACGCCGAACAAAGCTTCTGGACAAGCTTCACGAGCACACGCTGTAATAGCTCGCCACGTGAGCATGGTGAGCGGCTGCTTTTGGTAGTTATCCTTGGTATCGAGCTTCATTTGATGTGCCCAGGAAGCATCGCGAGTGGCACTAAACGGATAATCTGGGTCATCGCAACGAACAATTGTGCAAGTAGCACTCATGTGCTTTTCGTCTTTTGAAATGCGCAGTTTATGGCCTGCCTTGCGTACCTGTGCCGCTACAAGCTCAGCGCTCATAGTCGGCTTGCCATTGATGACGTTAATTCGATACAGGCTTTCGGCAGGTGACAAACCCATAGACTGGCCAAACTGCATAGCCACAAGGACGTTAGCAGCCTTACCACGATAAGACACAGGAATGATGTCAGATTGTGCGAGCGCCTTAGAGATACTCATTTGGTCGGGAAGGCTTGGCGCAGTCGTAGCTAGTGTTGTTTCCATTACTTGCTCCTTAAGATGTATTGCTTGCCGTGGGTGTCAAACGCTTTGATGCGAGAAATGCCAATACGTGCGCAGAACTCTTGCAACTCAGATGCCTGAGCTTGTGTGCAGTAGCCGCAAAATGCCCACTGGCTTTGCGTTTGGGGCGCTTGTGGTGCGGGAGCCACTGCTACATTGGGGACTTCACCAGTAATTGCTTCGTATTGCTCAGGTGTCATTACAGAGCCTGTATCCATAGGCTTTGTTGGTACTTGTGTGGCCTGCTGTGGGGCGTTTTGAGCAACTATTGGCTCACTTGCAGCCATTTGCTCAGCTTGTGCTGCCATCTCAGCTTCTAGGCGTGCTCGCTCTTCCTCACGAGCCTTGCGCTCGGCTTCAAGGGCAGCCACACGCTCACGCTGCTGTCTGCGCTCGGTGGAGCGGCGCATGGCATCGCCTAAATCTAGACAACTAAAGTAGTCGGCTTTCAGAGCTGCAGTTTCGTCTGCGTCAAGACCCATTACATCGATAGTCTTCTCATCGTTTGCAATCTGGGATATGTGGCCCTCAACTGACAGACGCACTTTCTCGTCTGTGACTGTGAACTTGTCCCAACCCTCGTCTTTAGAGTACTTGTCACGTATGCGCTCAAATGGCACCAATTCCACAAGCGCAGGTGCCATATCTTCGTAGGCTTCACGAGCATAACTAAGCTTTTGTTGATAGGCTTGTTCTTCCCACAACTCAATCTCTGCTTTGTAATTGGCATCAATAGATGACAGTGGCTCTAGTAAGTCTCTAACTTTGGTTTCAAAATCGCGGACAGCTTCTTTAACTGCTTTTGTCTTAGCTTTACGTGCTTCTTCAATCTCTGCAATTGCCTTGCGTGCGGCAGTGCGCTCGCGCTTGGATTGCTTGTAGTCTGACGCGTCAACGATGGTGTGAGGGGCAAAGTCTTTGAGTACGCTCTCAACTTTTGTTGATTGCTCGGATAGCCACATATCCATATCTGACAGACTGGTCAGTTCGTTGTCAATTACGGTTGCTGTAGCTTCTACTACAGCGTCTTTTTTGGTTGCCATTTAATCCTCCAAAAGGGTTAGTAAATCGTCTAAAGTAATCTGCACCCACAGGCTGTCTTCGTGTCCGTCGATACGAATAACAGCGCTTGAGATACGGGAGAGATCACGCAAAGTCATACGAACAACGTTTCGCCCAAACGTGGGACTTTTCTCTGTAGCTCCACAGCCTGCTGTATGTATTACAAGCAGCCCAAACTCTGCGTGTGCGTTATTGCGCTCAGCTATTGTCTGGCCTTGCCATCGCTCAACAAGTGCATGTGCCACTTGCTTGTGGTCTTTCGCTTCGATGATGCCTATCATGCCGTGAGCTTCAATGTGGATGTCTCCCGTGTCGCGCATACCACTAAGAGCCTTGCGGTAGATGGTTGAACCATCATTGTTAGTCCTGGAACACAGCCAACGGACAATGGCCGTTTCAAAGCGCGTGCCTTTAGCACGCTGGCGGCTCATAAGTGCAGCTCCTGTGCTGGTACTTGCTTATGCGTCAGGGCGTAGTCTTCACAATCCATGCGCCCCACAATGCCAAAGACAATGAGAAACAGCACAACGAAAATGACCGCTTTTACGCGGTCTGAAAGTTCGATATGTAACATGATTGCTCCCTACGCTTGGATAGACATTGCGCGAGCGTACTTAGCAAGGAAATAGCGCTGTCCTTTGCCTGTGCATTTAGGCGTGCGGTTAAACGTTACATGCCCATCTGCATGCGTAACAGCGGTTTCTTTGATGCGGAAAAGTCCTTGTTCGATGTAGCGCTGCTTAGGCACGTTGCGGTTACATCCATGCTTGCCAAGGTAGCCGTCATCGCGCAAAAGCTTAAAGAGACGGTTTTGACCGACTTTAAAGCCTGCTTGCGTGGGCATTTTGGCAAGTTCGCCTACAAGACAAGTGCCATCAGAAGCTGCTACTGCATCGGCAAAAAGTGCCTTGGGTGTCATCTCTTCGATTTGGCGGCTTTGCTGGCTAATGCGTGCCTTTTGGCGCTCGATGGTGCCTTGCGCGATGATAAAGGCGCGTGCCATAGTCTCTTCTGGTGTTTCGTCTTTGGCGACCATATAGCCGCCGTCTCGGCGGATAGCGGGAAGTACTTCATCAAACACCCAATGCTCAAAGCGTTGTGCACTCTCAAGTTTGCTTGACGCGATAAGGCGATATAGGTCACCTTCACCAATAAATGACGCATCTTGAGCTCGTCCAAGTGCATCAGTGATGGGGTAGCGTTTCACGACCCCACGGCAATGGCGCTTGATGGCATCATTAGTATTTTTATAGCCAAGCGCGGCCGCTACGTCTTTAGCACAGAACTCGGGGCGCTCTGGTGTGCCAGCGGTGCGCAGCTCACCAAAACGTGAGTTAGAAAATACTTGTACAATGTTGTTGTCCATGGTTTTACCTCATTTCTGGACGTGTCCGTAAAGAGCGGCTACTCTTTGCGGACTTTCTTTATTGATTAGAAAAGGTGGTTTGGAATGCGAGATTTCAAGATTGGTTTCATTGAAATTGAAAAGATTGGCAGTGAACACGACATCGCATTTCAAAACTTGCCAAAACTCGCCTTGCAAAGCTTTGATGAAAAGTTGCTTACACAACAGCAGATAGAGATTCTTCTATTTGGATGGTATGAGGAAGACCGCAACAATACGCAATATATGAAAGTCAGCTACGGTTGGAACGGCGATATTCACTCGATTCATTCGATTCCAAACTTATATGGATTTACACGCTCTTGGACCATCAATATTTGCCGCAATAGTGGGTGGTGTCGGATTCCGTTTGATAGAGCTACTTGTTAGCCTGCTAATTTTAAGATAAGCAAGTCAATCAACCTTAGAATTGCTTGACCTATAAAGCCGGCAATAAAGCCTGTTAGTACTGCGCGCTTCCATGGGTGTTCGCCGTTAACCATTCTTTTCTCCAATCTTTGGTACTGCAAGCGACATAAAATATTTGTCGATAAGCTCTTTTGTGTAATACGGATAGCGAGCATTTGGCAGGTAAATCACTGGCAAAGGATTGTGCTTTTGCTCGGTAAGCTCGCGTACTTTCTCATCGCCAATGCCTATGTATCGTGCTGCTTGACGTGTGGTAAGCAGTAGGTGCTCGGTGCTTGTATCGTCCATAGCTAGTCCTTTTCGGTTACTAAGTCTTCAGCAGAGCAACTAAGAGCTTTTGTGACTGCTAAAACTCGACGCAATGGCATACCAGCTATGGACTTTGCTTGATACTTAAACAGTGTTCGGTATGGGATGCCTGTCAGGCGGCTTAGGTCACGCCATGTAAGATTGCGCTCATCAAGCAGGTTCTTAATGTTCGATTTCATGCTTTTGATCCTCCTCTTCGGTGATTAGGTCTTCTGGTCTACACCCCAGATACCGTGCAATGGCTAACACGCGACCAAACGGGGCATTTTCAAAACCACTCCGTTGGTAAAACATCAATGTGGTGTAAGAGATTCCAGTTTCTCGACTTACATCACGCATGGTCTTGCTAGAGCATGTAAGTATTGCCTTGATATTTGATTTCATGGGAATCCCCAAACAACAATATTTTGTGGCTTCTTATACATATCTATACAAGATGTTGTATACTGAATACTAAAGAGAACATATGTTCTTGCGTTACTTTGAAAGGAGGTGAACTATGGCCAAGCCATTACATAAGCCTGGCGAAGATAACCAGCATCCAGGCAAATACATTGAGACGGGGCCACGTGGTGGTGTGCTAGATCATCCACGTGTTGTAACCATTGACCCAGGTGATAGGCTCCCGCCAACTTCTCAAGCTGGTAATAAGTGGCAAAAATCTTAGTTCCACGTCCTAGCCCCAGACGTTAAACGGGGCTTTTTATGTTTAACTTAGCTGGATACGTACTTTCCAAAAGCAAAAACACCAATCAAAAATGTTTATCTGTATCCACGCTTCAGACCAAAAATGGCCGTCTTCTTCATACTTAGTAATGTAGTGATGCATATTTCCTCCAATAGATAAATTGATATCACTGGCAGTTCTTCGTGTGAGGGCTGCCAACATGCAGATAGCGGGCGTGCATGCTCCACATGACACGTCATATCTGGTATTCGGTTGAGAAGGTACAATTCGAATAACTCAGTAGAGAAGGCTTGAAAGAAGGTTTAAAGATGAAAAACTTTGACGATTTTTTAAGCTGGTAAACAATCCTGAGAAACAACAAGAGCGTTTGGAATTACAAAAACATGCAGTTAACGAGTACGCAAAAGATGGGAAGTTAAATAGAGATGATGTTGTAAGCGCTTGCATCGCAATAAGTGAAGACACTGCTTTATATCTCATTGAGCTTTATCATCAGTGGATTGCAGATAACGCCTAACTTCTCTTATTTCTATGCTTTGCTCAGGCAACGTTACATACTTGAACAGACTGTTAGCAATCCATGAGAGTAGCTTTTTGAACATTGCAGCTCCAATCTGCCTTCTCTACTGAGCTATTCGGGTTTCAAGGTACAGGTAGTGCTTCGTGACATAGGCTTTACGCTTCATTCATGGAGCGGATTGGCAAACATAAACCGAAGCATTTAAAGGCTGGCTCGCGTGAGCAAAGTCCTAAGATGTTGTTACTTGTTCGCGTCGTGCTTCTCGTGCTTTCCATAGCCGCCGCTTCCGTTCCTATGCCACTTGGCTATGGCGTCCAATTTGCTGTTGGTCTTGCGGAGCTTCTCGTTGATTTCAAATCCACGGAATGTAAGAGCCAAAAGCAAACTTGCAATCACTCCTAACAGGTAATCGGTCAACTTCTCTCCTTTCGTGCTTGTGGAGTAGTACAGGTAGTGCTTACACGTGCAAGTGGCTTCCGTTCATCTGACAAACCAAGTAGGTAGTCTGTAGAGCAACCGAAAATATCGGCTAGCTTTGCAATATTTGAACCATACGGTTCAAATTTCCCAAGCTCCCACCTACTAACAGTTGCTGGTGTTACAGATACCAGTTGCGCCAATTGGCCTTGCGTAAGGCCAATACGAACACGCTCAGACGCGATTAGTCGGCCTTCCATTTTCACCTCCAAACAACATTTGTTGTTAATTAATACTTGTAGAATAACAACAAATGTGTCTAGTAGCAAGTACTTTTTTAGTATTTAATGAACATATGTTGTTATTTAAGGAGATGTAAAATGAAGTACCCCAACAGATTGGCAGATGCCAGGGCGAAGGCTGGACTTACTCAACAACAAGTCGCTGAAGCTATTGACATGACAGTTACTGGCTACCAAAACTATGAATGGGGCAAGCGAGATATGCGCTCGTCTACTGTTCGCGCGCTGTCAGAAGTTCTTAATGTGCCAGCAAATTATTTACTTGGTATTGACGGTATCGTTGAAGCACGAGCCGTCGAAACCGTACAAGTTCCAGTCCTGGGACGCATTGCAGCAGGCACACCACGTGAAGCTCTTACTGCCTCAGATGAATACCATGGCACACCAGATACGCTTATGCGTAACCGCCACCGTGCTTTTTGGCTTACAGTGGCGGGCAATTCTATGAACCGCGTCTTTCCAGAAGGCTCTTTGGTGCTTATAGACCCAGACGCTACCATCAACAACGGCGATATAGCTGCTGTATTTGTTAATGGAGACGATGCAACACTGAAACGTGTGTATTACGAAGGCGATAGCGTGCGTCTGCATCCAGAAAGTTACGACGTGGAATACAGAGACCGCGTCATTGACAAGACTGACCCAGAAGCTCCTGAGGTGCATATGGTTGGCAAAGCAGTGTCATATACCGCCCCCGATGGATGGAGAGGGTAGTATGAAAAACGTATATAACGTATATTGCGATGAAAGCCGAGTTGATTCGCCAGGGCAATTTATGTGTATTGGTGGAGTTATGTGCCCTCAAGACGAGAAGCAGCGTATTGTGCATCGCATACATCAGTTGCGTTATAAACATAACGTACAAGGTGAGTTTGGCTGGAAAACAGTTTGTCCAAGCAAAACTCATTACTTTGAGAATCTTATCAATTACTTTTTTGAAGAAGATTGTCTTCATTTTCGTTGTGTATTGCTTGATAAAGAAAAGACAAAATTTGCATCAAATAATGATAGATTTCAAAAAACTTACTATCAGGTCTTCAATAACTGGCTTGACCGTAGATGCCAGTACCATATCTTTATAGACCATAGAGTAGATGATAAAACGCGCATACCAAAATTGCGCCAATGTACTATTAATACACGGATGTTTGGCACATCAGTTAAGTTCATAGAGGAAGTTGAATCTTATGAAAATGACTTAATTCAACTTGCGGATTTGCTTATTGGCGCTCTTGGATACCAATGGAACGAAACATATGCATTACATGGTGCAAGTAAAAGCAAAATAGCCGTATGTGAACTAATCGCCAATCATCTGTCAGTTAAAACTCTAAATGGATACACCACCGGTCCAAATGAAGATAAATTCAATGTATTTCACTTCGGCGCTTATGGATTCCCGTGGTGCCAATGAGTTACTCGATTGATGCAAGCGGATATTTAGACTTATCAAAATGCTATAAAGGGCTTGGGTGTGATTTATTTCTTGCGAGTAGCCTATCAAAAGAATTTTACTTCTCTGAATTGCAGAATCTAATTGCTTGGGATGGCACGCATATTATTAACTTACAATATGAAAGCACATGGTGGCATCTAGTTTCTAGGCATGAAATGGGACGCGAAAAAATGAATCCACTTACCCACTTAGACTTGGAAAGAGTTAAGCGCTTACCTCTATTAAAACAGGTATTACTTGGTAATGTTGCCGCTGACGTATATAAGCAGACGAACAAAAAAGGGAAGATTGATGTTGTGCAATTAGTTATCGATCCAAAAAACGAGAATTATTTAGTACTACTTGGCTTGGTTGGCAACGAATATATTATTCGCAGTGCTTACCCAAGTGATAGCAATTATGTTAACAAAGTAAAAAAACGAAGTGTTTTTACTTCAAAAATTCGACCATAAAAAAGCCCCGGATTTCGGCTCCGAGGCGTTGCCACATCCAAAGCTTTAAGCAAAGGACTCAATTAAGATATTACCCTATTCACGTAAATAGTAAATATATTTTGCACCAAACAAAAAATATTTACTTTTCTATTTAAAAATTGCCCCTGTCGCATCCGCCAAGAGTGAACAGGGGCACGGCTACATGAGGTGTAACCATGAATAAGTATATACCAGGTGGTCGGCATGACCATTAATAAAACAGCATCTGGCAACTGGCGTGTGCGCGTTGAAATTGGCAGAGACCACAACGGTAAACGCCAGCGTAAAACAGGGACATTTAAAACAAAAAGAGAAGCCATAGCAGCAGAGCACATGTGGAGCGAGCTGGCACGTAAAGAGGTTATTTTACGTGAGAAGATGGGTTTTACTGAGTTTGTAGACTATGTATATCTACCTCGCACAGAAAAACGCATACGTTATAACACACTTAAAGCTTATAAGCGCGATATTAAACTTAGATTAAAACCTGCGTTTAAAAACAAACCAATAGACCGTATTACACATGATGATATTCAGACAATGATTGATACATGCTCAAGCTATAAAGTGGCTCAAAACGCGCTAAACACCGCAAGGACAGTATTAAACGTCGCTGCAGAACTACATTATGCAAAAAGTAATCCCGCAACGGATAAATACGTATTACCTGCACGTGTGTTATATCCAGAAGACCACAACGGAGACTGGCTTACCAGTTTTGAGCAGCATGACGAGTTTATTAGCCAAATAGATAATGAGCTGTTTAAGACTGTGTCCATACTTGGCTTGTCTTTGGGTTTACGCAAAGGCGAGATATTCGGTCTTGATTGGGAGGACATAGACTTCTCTAAACGCCTTGTACATGTGCAGCGCACCTACGTAAAAGAGAAGGACGGATACAAGCTCATGCCGCCAAAAACAAGGAAGAGCAACCGCTATGTGCCACTACGTAAAACGTCCACACAGTGGCTCTACGCCCTTTATGAAAGCCGCAATAAGCCTACAGGGGCAATATGTCTAAACCAGCTAGGAAAGCGCGCAAATCCTGCTTCTACGGCTTGCAAGTGGGTGAAGTATTTAAAGCGCCATAATTTGCCATACGTAACAATTCTTAATATGCGCCATAGCTTTGCCACAAGCTGCCTTATGGCTGGCATGGAGATAAGTAAGGTGTCTCGCTATCTTGGCCATACATCCATCAATACAACCGTTGCTCGATATGTGCGCTACAAAGCCGCTGATATGGTAGATGATTTTGACCGCTTTGTGGTTTAAAAATATTGTCCCAAAATTGTCCCCTAAAATGTCCCGACACTTAGAGCCGCCCAGGTAACACTTATAGAACACTTAGAGTAGCAGCAGGTAGATAAGGTGAGTAAATAAACTATATTTATGCAGGTAAACAGGGGTATTTTGCATCAAAACACTGGCGGAGAGGGAGGGATTTGAACGCTTTTTGTAAGTGTTCTAATAAATCAGAACACCTACAGATAGCAGCTCATTTTT
The DNA here is from genome assembly GCF_000364325.1 of Atopobium minutum 10063974. NCBI lineage: Bacteria > Bacillati > Actinomycetota > Coriobacteriia > Coriobacteriales > Atopobiaceae > Atopobium > Atopobium minutum. The sequence goes on along the minus strand of NZ_KB822533.1, from coordinate 256,350 downwards.
CGTGCTGTCTTACGAGCAGCGCATGACCCATTTATGACCCTTTTTTATTCTATAAAGCTATCGAAATCGCTCACCATATCTTCTGCTTTATAGCGTACATAACGCGCAACTGTTGTGTTAATGGACGCATGGCCAAGATAGCGTGACACCTTGCTTATCTCCATACCAGCCATCAAACAGGCAGTTGCAAAACTATGTCGCATATTGAGCATTGTAACGTATGGAAGATTGTTTTTTCTTACGTATGCCAGCCATCTATGAGACGCCACACGCGGATTTGCACGCCGTCCTTTGTAATTAACGCATATTGCGCCTGTAGGCTTTTCGCGGCGCTCATAGAGCTCATATAGCCATTTAGTAATGCTTTTACGCAGCGGTATATAACGGTCGCTCTTCTTTGTCTTAGGCGGCATGAGTTTGTGGCCATGCTCTTCATTAACGTAGGTACGCTGCACGTGCACAAGGCGTTTGTCAAAATCTATATCCTCCCAGTTAAGACCGAATATCTCGCCTTTGCGCAAGCCTAGAGACAGCCCTAAGACTGCTATTGTCTTAAAGAGTTCGTTGTCTATTTTGTCGATAAATGCGTCATGCTGTTCAAAACTTGTAAGCCAGTCGCCGTTATGATCTTCTGGATACACTTCACGCTTTGGCATGGTATAGCGCTGTGTGGCGGGATTTGAATTGATATAGCCAAACGCCACGGCTTCATTGAGTACTTGCCTAAGTGTGTCACGCGTATTGGTGGCCACTTTGTAACTACTGCATGCACCCAGAACTGCTTGAATGCGCTCATGCGTAATATCTTCCATTTTTATATGGTCAAAAGCTGGCAGCAATCGGAGCTTTAAATCACGTACATACATCCTGTACGTGTTGTACCGGACACGCGTCTTTGCTTGTGGCAGATACACCGTGTCCACAAACTGCCCGAACGTCATAGACTCGCGCACAACGACATTCTTACGTGCGAGCTCACTCCACAGATGCTCTGCTGCCTTAGCTTCTCTTTTGGTGGGAAATACTCCTGTTTTGCGTTTGCGGCATCCGTTTGCATCGCGTCCAATTTCGACGCGTACACGCCATTTTCCACTAGGTGTTTTATCGATGGCCATACCGACCACCTGATATATAATTAGCCATGGTTGCACTCCATGTAGCCATGCCCTCGTTTTGTCTTGGCGGATGCGACGAGGGCAATTTTTATAGATACTTTAGACGGTAGAATTGCTACATCATTTCTGTTACCTTCCCCCTATTCTCCTGTCAAATGAAGATAGGAGAACACATTATGGACAAATACGAAATACATCTTGCATTTATCATTGTCGAGCTATCTGCCATCTTTTTTCTTTTGCTAACCAAGCTTTAAAAAAGAAGCGAGGAGCTGGAATAAAAAAGTTAAGGCTGCGCCTAAGACCACTAGGCCAATATCGCGCAGAGCACCTTTTCTTTGCGCTCTCTTCTCTTCTAGCTCTTTTTCTCTTGTTCGCTTGTCTTCTGCTTCTTTCTCCTCGAAGTAATGAAAAGCCTTGGTTGACAGTTTTATATATGCACCACCAGAAGCATACGGCCTTACATCTGCGAACATATCGCATTCTTTTAGCTCAGAAAATGCAACGCTTCTCACATCCTTACAGTACGCTGCACCATCTTTTGAGCAAGTAATTAATTCTCTTAATAACTTCTCTGCTTCTGGATACATGACCGCACCTATATCTCAAAATCAAACGGTACGGTGTACCAAACAACGCGTCCGATGATCGTAATTGACTCAGTGCCAGCCACAGTATGGTCGTATACCATTGGATGAAATGTTGGGTCTGTTGAGTCAGGCACCAGCTCAACGCCGTTTTCCAGTTGCCTTACACGCTTTACAGTAGCGTCGTAGCCGTTTACACAAACGGCATATGCCACACCATCGATTACTTGCTTTTCGTCTGGGTTAATGAGCGCATAACAGCCATTTGGCAAGACACGATTCATGCTCTCACCGTCAATGGTCAAGAAAAACGCGTGAGGATACTTGCGTGTAAGCTCTTTAGGCGTCAGTACATGGTTGTCTACTTTATCCATATAAAGCGGCTCACCAGCAGCAATGCGCCCAAATAATGGCACGTAGACAAAATGGTCATCAATATTTTCTGAAATATATCCCGGCAAAACAGCGTCATAGCCAAGCAGGGATTCCATGCTTGTATGCAGAATGTCGGCAATCTTTTTAATCGTTTCTATATCCTGTGGAGCGTTTAAGCATTGTTCCCAGTTTCTGTATGTGCTAAGAGGGACATCAATGGCGTTCGCCATTCCTGCCTGAGTATATCCACTTGATTTTCGGATATTTTTTAACTCATAAAGCATGTTATACCTGCTCTTTTTTGCATAAATACTTACATATTAGATATTATCCCAAAAAATATTATTGACAAGCACTTAATACTTAAGTATGTTTGTACCACTTAGATATTAAGTAGTTACCAAGAGGAGGTGACCAAATGAACGGAAAGAAACTGCGCGAGCTGCGCAAGGCAAGTGGCAAGACCCTGCGAGAGATCTCATACGAAGCTGATGTGACGGAGTACGCCATCACTCTTATCGAGACTGGCAAGACTCCCAATCCTGGTATTGGGACATTGATTGCCCTTGCTCGTGCTATCGGCTGCAAGATAACCGATTTCCTCGATTAGCGCCGTCTGCACCACGCTGTACCACCTGCACTACGCCGTACCTTGAAAGTTGAATAGCAGCAACCAAGCGTCTCTAGCTCATGAGCGCTTGCATGTTGGCAGCCCTCATTAGAAGAACTGCTAGGAAATATCGAGAGCTATTTATTGGAGACACTATGCAACTTACAAACAAGCGTGTGTATCTAAGTGGACCTGTGACATCTGCAGAAAGCCTTGCACAAGCACATAAGGCTTTCGAGCTGGCAGAACAGCGTATAGCCACGCACGACCCCAAGTTTATCTACAACCCCATGAGAAACGTATCGCCCTACGCCACCCACGAACAAGCAATGCTCATTTGCTTAAATGAGCTGACCTACCACGTGGGGGTAAGCGAAAATCACGGCCCTGTCGTAAGTGAATCTTGGCGACGCCCTGCTTTTGATGTATTGGTATCGCTTCCCGGCTGGTGCCATTCAGAAGGCGCCACTATTGAGCGTATTGTCGCAGAAGCTTGTGGCATTAAGTGCGTGAACTTGTCAGACATCGAGTTCAAAAAGGAGTTGTGATGGATGAGAAAACTCCTACGCAAAAAAGGAAGCTCGTCGCCCCAGACGGACCGCTTCTTATCACCACTCGCCAAGCTGCGCGCTATCTCGGCATCGGAGAAGAAAAAGTCCGTGAGCTCACAGAGCAAAGATACAATCCACTGCCCTGTGTACGTCTTCCGAATGCGAAGTATCCCTACTACACGAAAGAGACACTGTATGCATACATACAAAAGCTTGCCCTTGCAAGCACCCACACTAAATAGCAGGCATGCTACGTATTTGCGCCTAGTCGAGCCGCAAAAAAAGAATGAGCGCCCCTACTCGCCAAAGTGTAAGCGCTCAAACAGGCGTACCAGCCTGTTGTCTATTTTACAAAGCTTGCTGCACTTGGCGCAAATCTATGTGCCGAAACTTATCGTCGGCACAGCAATAGCACTGCTTTTCGTCGTCCTTACATGGGCGGCTTTTCTTATTTAACACATCTAAGGAGAGACAATGGTTGATACCAAGACCGACCCCGTAAAGATTGCTAGCCTTGAGCTTGAAAACGTCAAGCGCATCAAGGCTGTTTCTATCACTCCCACAACTGATGGTCTGACCGTCATCGGTGGGCGCAATGCCCAGGGCAAGACAAGCGTTCTTGATGCTATCGCATGGGCGCTGGGTGGCAATTCATTCAAGCCGCAAAACCCGACTCGAGAAGGCTCTGCTACACCTGCCAAGCTCAAAATAGAGCTTTCAAATGGCCTTATCGTGACGCGCCAAGGCTCAAGCGGCTCTCTTAAAGTGGTAGACCCCACAGGAAAAAAGAGTGGCCAGACGCTTCTCAACTCATTTATTGAGCAGCTCGCCCTGAACTTACCCAAGTTCATGAACTCGACCGATAAAGAGAAGGCAGAAGTCTTGCTAGACCTTATCGGTGTTAAAGATCAGATAAAGGCGCTTGACAACCAAATCGAGACGCTATCAGACCAGCGCAGGCCGCTTAAAACAGACTATCTTGGTAAGCGCAAAGTAGCGGCGGATATGCCTTATTACGCAGATGCACCAGAAGAGCCTGTAAGTGCAACCGAGCTTATCGAAAAGCAGCAAGCCATCTTGGCCAAGAACAGCCAAAACCAGACTATCCGCCAAAAGGTGGTAGACCTCGAAGCGCAAATGAAGCTTAAAGAGCAGCAAAAAGACGATATGAACAAGCGCGCCGAGCAGCTGGAGCGTGATCTGGCAAATACCAAGGCTCAGATGGACGCTATCGCCGCTGAGGAAGCGCAGCTCACAGAAGCCCTGACCGCCCAAAAAGCTATTGCAGACAGCCTTATTGACACGTCCACCGAAGAGATTGAGCAGAAGCTGCGCGATATTGACGAGGTCAACGAGCGTGTACGCGCAAACCAAAGGCGTGCTGACTTAGAAGCTGAAGCCGAGACTACCGAGGAGACCTACAAAGCGATCTCTGAGCAGATTGAAACTGTACGCAAACAGCGTATAGCGCTTTTGGATGGCGCCAACATGCCACTTGAAGATTTGGACGTAAAGGACGGCTATCTCGTCTACAAAGGCATTAGCTGGTCTGATATGAGCAGCGCCGAGCAGCTGCGCGTAGCCACCGCCATTGTGCGAGCGGTCAAGCCTGATTGTGGCTTCGTATTAGTTGACAAATTAGAGCAGATGGATACACAAACCCTAGCCGAGTTCGGTGCATGGGCGCAAAGCGAAGGGTTGCAGGTTATTGGCACGCGAGTATCTACCGGAGACGAGTGTAGCGTCATTATCGAAGACGGCTACGCAAAGCAAGACTCGCCCATACCACCAAATACGCCAGTAGCGCCTATAGCGCCTGTGATGCCTATGACGCCTGTAGCGTCTGCAAGCGCTCCTACGGTCGCTCCTGCTCAAGAACCAAAGTTCCCAAATCCGTTTGCTCCAGGCGTATTTTAGGCGCCTAGGAAGGACTGACACATGGCATTCCAAATCACACGCGGCACGATTACAAAGCCGCAAAAAGTTATTTTGTATGGAGTGGAAGGCATCGGCAAATCCACGCTTGCCGCACAATTTCCCTCTCCTCTTTTTATCGACGTGGAAGGAGGGACCGATCACATCGATGTTAACCGCCTGCCACAACCGACAAGCTGGTCAATGCTTTTGGAAGAAGTGCGCTGGATACGCGATTTCCCCTACGAATGCGGAGGAACGCTTATTATTGACACCCTGGACTGGGCGCAGCAGCTGTGCGCGGTCCACATCTGTGGGGCCGAAAACAAAAAGTCCATTGAGGATTTTGGTTATGGCACCGGATACACCAAGGTATATGAGGAGTTCGGTAAATTCCTCAATTTGCTCAGCGATGTATGCGAACACGGGCTTAATGTCGTGTGCCTTGCCCATGCGTCCATTGAGCGTATCGAGCAGCCAGGCGAGATTGGCACTTACGACCATTGGGGGCTGAAGCTTCAGGCAGGCAGGAAAACATCTATCGCAAATACGGTCAAGGAATGGGCAGACGCGGTGCTTTTCTGCAATTACAAGACCAATATCAACGTGACCGATGCTAAAAGCGGCAAAGCAGTCGCGCAGGGTGGGCGCATCCGCCAGATTCACACCAACCACTCTGCGGCATACGATGCTAAGAACCGCTGGGGCATGGCTGACAGTATTTCTATGGAGTGGAACCAGATTGCACCGTATATCCCTGTGCCGAACATCCCAAATCCCGCACAAGTAATGCAGCCTACGCAAAACGCAGCGACGCAAGCTACAACAAACGCTTCTGTGGCTGCACAGAACCTCACACAAGCGGAGTTTGACGCTATCCCCGTACCATTTGACACAAACGAGCCTAACGAGGCTCAAAACGGCTTAGAATCGCTTCCTGATAATCTGGCCAAGCTTAAAGTCCAAATTGAGGGCGTAGGGCTTACCACAGACGATGTTATGGGCGCTCTTGTATCTAAGGGATACGCAACACCTGATATGCCGTTTGAAGCTCTGGCACCACGTGAGGACATCGTGGCATGGATTCCTACAGTTTTGGATTCCATCAAGGCATCAATTACCAGCAAATAACAATTAGATTTAGGTAAAATATTCGATTTTAGGATTTTAGAAAGGCAAATATCATGGCAGAAGAGCTAGGACAGCCACTAGGCTGGGACGACCCCATCGAAAACGTACCTGACGACGAGTTTACCTTGTTTGACGCGGGCGACTATCCCTTTGAGGTCACCAAGATTGAGCGTGCTACCTTTAACGGCAGCAATAAGATGGCAGCATCGCCCATGGCTAAACTTACGCTTAAGCTTACCGATCCCACAGATGGGCGAAACTCTTACGCATTTTATAACCTCATCCTCAACGCAAAGGTGAAGTATCGTATCAAAGAGTTTTTCGTCTCGCTAGGACTTACCCCAGAAAACGCCGAAGGAGACACCTTCGCGCCTTGCTGGAATGCGGTAGTAGGTGCTTGTGGGTGGTTGCATATGGAGCACCGCGAGTATAACGGCAATACGTATGCAGACGTCAAAAAGTGCCTAAAGCCCTCTGAGGTCGCTAAAAAGGGTCTTACGACTACTTCCCCACAAAACAGCTACACTGCACCTGTAGCCGCTCCCGTGGCCACCCAGACACCCGTAGCCGCACCGGTACAAGCACCCGCAGCTACTCCTGTTGCAGCACCTGCACAAGCGCCTGCTTACTCACAGCAGCAAATGCCGCTGTCAACTGCGCCTGTAGCGCAGCCAGTGGTGGCCACCCCGGTTCCTGCCGGTGTGCCGATCCAGCAGGTGTCCCAACGGGCAACACAGATGCCACCAGCACCTCAGGCCCCCGCTGCTCCTGCGCCTGGAGTATTTTAAGTGGCCGGCTTTGAGCTAAGGCCATACCAAACGCAATCTGTACAAGCAATCGAAGATGAGTGGGAAAAGGGGCGTCGAAAGACGCTCCTTGTTTTACCTACCGGATGCCATGCTAGGGGGCAAAAAGTCCTTCTAGCAAGTGGATTGACAAAAGCCGTCGAAGAGATTGGCCTTAGCGATACTCTTTTAGGAGCAGACGGCAAGCCGCGTAAAGTGCTACACCTCCACCACGGTAAGGATGATTTATACAAAATCACTCCAATTAAGGGGCAGCCATTTATCGTAAATTCGCAGCACATGCTATCACTTGTGCAAACAGGACTAAAGGGGCATCCTCAATACCCCTCACAAATTGGTGGAAAAATTACCGATGTTACAGTCAGCGAATATCTTACGTGGTCAAAAAACAAAAAACACACCCACAAGCTATATCGTAGTTCGGCTATTGAGAAGTTTCATGAAAACGATGGTAGTCATATTTCTATAGACCCATATTTCCTTGGCGTTCTTCTTGGTGATGGAAATATAAAAAACTCAATCTCAATCACTACCATGGATAAAGAAATCGAACAAGAGATTGAGCGCCAATGCGAAGTCTACAATATGACTGTGCGCACAGAAAAAGCTGGAAGAGCGAATACTTTTCTTTTGCGCTGTGGATACGTTGGGGCAAAGGGTGGGCTACTTCACCAGCAGCTTAAAGAACTCCACTTACGTGGAGTTGGCTCAGCAGGTAAGTTCATTCCCCTTGTGTATAAAGCTGCACCACTAGAAAAACGATTAGAAATATTAGCTGGCGTTATCGACACGGACGGCAGCAAAGCTCAATGCTGTGGATATGATTTCATCTCAAAATCACGGCAGCTATCAGAAGATGTGGCTTTTATTGCTCGTTCAGCTGGCCTTGCTGCATATGTCTCAAAATCCATAAAGACCTGCCAGGGCGGTTTTGTTGGGACATACTGGCGTGTATCAATTAGCGGAGATTGCTCAATAATCCCCTGTCGCGTAAAAGCCAAACAATGCGCAAAGCGCAAACAAAAGAAAAGCGTTTTGCGCACTGGTTTTAGCGTTGAGCATATTGGCTTTGGAGAATATTTTGGTTTTACCGTTGATGGCGACAACCGTTACCTATTGGATGACTTCACCGTTACTCATAACTGCGGTAAAACCATCGTCTTTTCTGAGATAGCCAAAAGACGCGTTGATGCAGGAGAGCGCGTCTTGATACTGGCACATCGAGGAGAGTTGCTTGAGCAGGCTGCAGACAAACTCGCACGCTCTACTGGCCTTGCGTGCGCAGTTGAGAAAGCCGAAAACACCTCAGTTGGTCGTTTTGAGTCTGTGGTGGTAGGAAGCGTCCAGACGCTCATGCGCCAGTCCAGGCTCGATGCGCTAGGAGCTGATAGATTTAGCACCATTATCGTAGATGAAGCCCACCACGCCCTATCAAGTTCGTACCAAGCAGTGCTTGACTACTTTAGCGCCGCTAAGGTTTTAGGCGTTACAGCCACGCCCGACAGAGGAGACCGCAAAAACCTAGGAGAGCTGTTCGACAGCCTGGCCTACGAGTACTCACTTCCACAAGCTATTAAGGATGGCTATTTATGTCCCATAGAAGCGCAGACCATACCGCTTTCGCTTGATTTAAGTCATGTGGGCGTGCAGGCAGGCGATTTTAAGTCAGCTGATTTGGGGGACGCCCTCGAGCCGTATTTAGAGCAAATCGCGCAGGAGATGTATGAAGCGCAGTGCATGGACAGAAAGACCGTTGTATTTCTACCACTTATTGCCACTTCACAGAAGTTTTGCGCAATCTTAAACGCCCACGGTTTTAAGGCGGCCGAAGTAAACGGGCAGTCATCTGACAGAACAGAAGTATTGGCAGACTTTGAGCGTGGTGAATACAACGTGCTGTGCAATTCCATGCTCTTAACCGAAGGCTGGGACTGCCCAAGTGTTGACTGTATTATCGTACTTCGCCCCACCAAAGTAAGAAGTCTTTATTGTCTAGACGAAAAGACAGAAGTACTAACGCGTGATGGTTGGAAGACTGACGTAAAAATCGGAGAAGATGTTCTTGCATTCGATACCGAGACGGGGGAGACAAAATTTGTCCCTGCCCTCGCAAAAATCAAGAGACAGCTAGCCAGCAATGAATTCTTTTGCTCAATTAAGGGGCAGTCATCAGATATTCGCGTTACGAATCATCACCGCATGGTGTATGACAACAAAAGACGCAAGGGCTGGAAAATCAAAGAAGCTCAAGATATCGCTGATATGAAAGACGGCGCCTATATCCCAGTAAGCGGAAAGACGCATTTTCCTGGAGTCCCTCTTACTGACGATGAAATCCGCTTCATTGCATGGGTGATGACGGACGGAACAATTAACAAGACAAACGGTGCAATTTACATATCTCAGGCAAGCCATCAGCCATGGATTGACGAAATCCAATCATGCATTGATGGATGCAACCTTAAGTATGGAAAACGCTCTGTGTCTGGCGGGACTAAATACAACGAAACGAGTCCACGCACTATCTGGTCAATCTCAAAAGGCAAACCACGCGGAGCACATAAAAACCGCAGTGGCTGGGGTTATCTCAAAAAGTACATTTCAAAAAACATAAGTGACACATTGTTTGATATGGACGAACGCCAATTTGACATCATGCTCAGGACAATCCATTTAGCTGATGGAGCAAAACAAAGTGGGCAATCTTGGACGAGAAGGAGTTACCACATCGGAAAAGGAAACAAAGCCTTTATTGAGCGCTTGCAGATTATGGCCGTCCAGCGAGGTTGGCGTGCAAATATTTCTGTAGACAAAGCAGGAATAGCGAGAAAGAACGATTTTTACATGCTACATCTCAAAAAACAGAATTTTGTAAAAATCGGCTCAGTATCTGGTCAGCACGCGACATGGGTTAAGGAACAGCATTCAGATGAGATGTGCTGGTGTGTGCAAAACGAGCTTGGCACGCTAGTCACGCGACGTAATGGAAAAGTTGCTATTGTAGGTAATTGTCAAATGGTAGGCAGAGGAACTCGTCTATCACCTGAAACCGGCAAGGACAAGCTTTTATTGCTTGATTTTTTGTGGCATACCGAGCGCCACGAACTGTGCCGCCCGGCACATCTAATCGCAAAAACTGACGAAGTCGCCCAGGCAATGACAAAGATTGTTGAGCAGCAACGCGTACCAATTGACCTTGAAGAGGTCGAAAAAAGCGCCGAAAACGATGTTGCGCAGGCTCGTGAAGAGTCCTTGGCTAAACAGCTGGCAGAAATGCGCACCAAAAAGCGCAAGCTTGTGGACCCTTTGCAATACGAGATGTCCATCATGGATGCAGATTTACAAAATTACGTGCCCAGTTTTGGCTGGGAGATGGCTCCACCATCAGATAAACAGCTTAAAGCGCTCGAGAGTCATGGCATTTTTGCCGACAGCATTGAGTGTGCCGGCAAGGCGTCAATGCTACTCAATCGCCTGGATAAGCGCAAAGCCGAAGGCATGAGTTCTGCCAAGCAGATTCGTTTACTTGAGCGTTACGGCTTTAAGCACGTGGGTGAATGGTCGCTTGACCAAGCATCAAGGCTAATTAGCCGACTTTCTGCTAATGGGTGGCGCGTCCCGCATGCAATAGATCCAGCAAGCTACACACCCCCACAAATTAAGAAAGACGAAATGCCAGCAGTGCCATTTTTGAGCTGGTAAAACGCAAAGCATAGGAGAAAAAATGAAAAAGCTCTTTGTCAGTATTATCGGCGCAATATATGTAATAGCCAGTATTGCCGGCACAATACTTGTAATAGTAGCAGTAATAGCAGCAGTTCTAAGTCTTAGTGGCTGCACGGAGTCAGAAAGAGTCTCACATAACGTCAGCAAGGAAGCCGACAATTTCAATGTAGTTAGGCGCTTAACGGTCATCAATTGCCGCTCTGACAAAGTCACCTTGCAGCTCACAGGTACGTTTTCTATCAGCAAAAACAAGGATACCAACGAGCTTGAAGTTACGTGTGAGCTGCCAGACGGAAAATACACCAAGCATTTTGTCTATCTCAATGAATGGACGTGCTACACGGTTGAGGACCTGAGCGGCTCTAACGTCGATAAATACAGCTATGAAATTAATTTCTTACCTGAGCAAATTCCTGGAGTAAAGATTACGAGTAAGGACTAGATATGACTAATTCATTATCTGAGCAGCGCCAAGAGGTAGCGGAAAGGTTACGGCGAGAAGCTTCTGGGAATGAAATACTATTTTTGCGCTTCTTTTCCACAGCCTTAGTAGATGCGATAGAGCTAAATTATAAAAAACTTAGCTCATTTAATGACACTCTTATCAGTCTCGCAGACCTCATAGATCCTACGTGTCATGATTTTGGCGGCATGGAAGGTACCAATGGCGAAGATTACGAATTTGCCTGTTCTGCATGCGGTTATCGCTCATCTATTAATGATCCTTATTACTGCCCACATTGTGGAGCAAGGGTGGTGAGCGACGATGAATAGGCAAGAGGTAGCGAAAAGGCTACGGGATGGCGCTCGTAGCAGGACTTTACCACTTCTTCTAAATGTTGCGTTTGCTGCATTCGCAGATGACAAATGCCAATCAACAACCGTAACAGCGTCAGAAGCAGCCTACCGTCTCGCCGACCTCATCGACCCCACATGTACGGCAATCGTTGACGAAGCTCATGGCATTGATGATGAGCTTGTCTGCTCATCGTGCGGGTGTTGTCTTGGTTTTATCGTAGATGACCATATGCCAACACTGACGAACTATTGCCCTAGCTGCGGTGCACGTATTGTAGAGGAGGCGGAATAGTAATGAGCGAAACGCTAAAGGACATTGCCTTTGATTTAGCAAACAGACTGGCCTACGCCAACGCAAAGCTAGACTATGTCGGCCTTAGTGGCTGGGACTGCATAAAGCAATACGACCAAGACGTAGAAAATACTCGCAAAATCTACTTTTACCAGCTCGAACAGCGCATTAAGGCGGCAGAAGACAAGCCATCATGTAATGATGAGCCACAGCAGGCAGAAACAACAACAGGTGGCATTGCTGGTTTTTTGCGCAAAACACATCCTAAAAGCTTTTTTATCGGATGCGAAATTGACAGCCCATATGCAAGTAATCGTTTGTTTAAAGAGAGCAGCAAGTATGTTGTCCTTCAGCTGACCCACATCAGCGACAAATGGCTGATTTTCGAGCTGGTCAGAAAAGACGATTACGAAGCTTAAAAGCAAACCACAACTGAATACATACGCATTGGGGAGTACACACGTGCTCCCCTTTTGTAAACAAAAGGACCTTTTTGTAAACAAAAGGAGGTAATTTATGGCCACACAAGCACACGCAGACCTGCCAGACATCGTAGACAGAATAGATCCTGCTGAATGCGATTACACCGAGTGGACACAAATTGGCATGGCGCTCAAAGCCTGCGGGTTTGGCGTCGAGGTCTGGGACACATGGAGCGCAAAGGACCACAAGCGCTACCACCAAGGAGAGTGTCAAAAGAAGTGGGCGACATTTGACGGAGAGGGTGTAAGCTCTGGCACCATCATCCATATTGCCGAGGACCACAATGTCGATATCTTCCCAGAAGAAGACAAGGGACAGCCCATAGGCTGGGATGAGCCTATAGAAAACACCCCAGATTATGACTACGAAGATTACGATTTTTATAACAACAAACACAAGGCTCCCGAAAAAGACGAGACCGTATTTATTGACCGTACCTGGGTGGAGGGCAAACCCCTGCCTGTGCCGTCTGACGATGCGTGGGACCCTATACAAGAGATTGCGACCTACATATCAACGCTGTTTGAAGCAGACGAGTATGTGGGCTACGTCATGGAGTCCTGGGAAAAAGACGGTCGTTACTTACCATCGAAAGGCTCATACGCACGCACCAGCTCAGAGATTTTGCGCGACTTAGACCGCTACCACGACATCGGTAAGGCCATGGGTGATTACAACGAACAGGGCGGTGCCTGGATACGCTTTAACGCTCTGGATGGCCAGGGGGTCCGCAACTCCAACGTGGCGGAGTTTAGATACGCGCTTGTTGAGTCTGACTCCATGAGCAAGGAAATGCAGTACGCTCTTATGGAGCAGTTGGAGTTGCCAATAGCCACACTTGTAGATTCAGGCAACAAAAGCCTGCACGCCATAGTTCGTGTTGATGCGACTGACTACGCCGAGTACAAAAAGCGAGTGGATTCGCTGTATGAAGTCTGCAAGAAAAACGGTCTTATTTTAGATACGCAAAATAAAAATCCTAGTCGCTTGTCGCGCTTGCCCGGTGTTATGCGAGGGCAAAACAAGCAATATCTTGTGGCTACCAATATAGGTAAAGAATCCTGGGCGCAGTGGTGGGATTGGATCCAGGCAGTAAATGACGACCTGCCAGACCCAGAAGGCTTGGCCGAGATATGGGACGACATGCCGCAATTAGCACCACCCCTAATCGATGGAGTGCTTCGCCAGGGCCACAAGATGCTCATTGCAGGGCCTTCCAAGGCAGGCAAATCCTACGCTTTGATTGAGCTGTGTGCTGCCATTGCAGAAGGGAAAACTTGGTTTGGGTGGCAATGCGCACAAGGGCGTGTACTGTACGTCAATTTGGAGCTAGACCGCCCAAGCGCTCTGCACCGCTTCCGCGACGTGTACGCAGCCCTGGGATGGGCGCCTACCAACATCAGAAATATTGATATTTGGAATCTGCGTGGCAAGTCAGTTCCCATGGATAAGCTAGCGCCAAAGCTCATTAGGCGCTCCGCGAAAAAGAACTATATCGCTGTGGTTATCGACCCTATCTATAAGGTAATTACAGGTGATGAAAACTCCGCAGACCAAATGGCAGCGTTTTGCAATTCATTCGATTTAGTGGCATCACAACTTGGGTGTGCGGTAATTTACTGCCACCACCACTCGAAGGGTGCGCAAGGCTCTAAGCGCTCTATGGACCGCGCCAGTGGCTCTGGAGTGTTTGCTCGTGACCCGGACGCACTTATCGACATGAGCCAGCTCAATGTCACAGACGATGTATTGCAAGCGCGTCAAAGTGAAGTCGATTGGCTGCAAATACAGGCATGGATGAATATGTATGTCCCTGGGTGGAAGCAGACGCTCACACCAGACGAGCAAGCAGGCCCTGTGGCAGTATGCGCCTGGGCACAGCAGCATCTGACGCCGCAGTACTATCAAAGCCTTTTGTCGATTGGCGAAGTTACCAAGCAAGCTGCGAAGACCTGGACCGCATGGAGGTTGGACGGAACTTTGCGAGAGTTTCCGAAGTTCGATGAGAAAAACCTGTGGTTTCAATATCCACTGCATTGTCCGGATCTTACAGGGTCGCTTAATGACCTATTGGTCGAGGGTGAGTTTGTAAATATTTACGACAAAAACGACCCAAAGGCGCAGAAGGTAAGAGCAAACGGACGAAAAAACAAGCTTAAGAAAAATAAAGAGCAGCAATTGAAAAAAACTCAAGCAATGCGAGACGCTCTTGAAATTTGCGAAGGCGAAGACATAGAACCTACTCGCGTAAATATGCTTGAGATTATTAATGACAGTGGGATTTTTGAAAAAGAAATCACGTTAAACACTCTCAAAAATTGGACCACAAACAAAGCTAAATGGTCACCAATTCGCTGTGACAAAGAGACAAATTATCTTTACGACACACAATCAGACAAAGACATCCCGCTTGATTGGGACGGGTCAGAATTAGAACCCTAGAGGGGTGTATGAGGGGGGGTGTAAATCGTATTAAAGATATATAGAGTTACACCCCTATATCTCTTGACCCATCCTAAAGGGATGTTGGGTAAGTGTGGCGGGACGCTGCGCCACACACACTTACCAACTCTCCCTTATTTAGGATTAACGCAGATTTTTACTCCTGCAATAATTTTATTCAGAATATTTTAAGAAAGGCGGTTATTGATATGACTGAAAAAATACCTATTATCAACGACCCTGCGAAGTGCAGCGCGGCAGTGGCAGATGTCGCAGAAGATATTCGTGATATGCAACAAGACCTCTGCGAGTGTTTGGACACTTACGCCCATGCCATCAAGATGAGGCTGGCAAGAATCGTTTGTGACTTCCACAATCCACACGCCTCGAACAAAACCAGCATTGATATTGAGTGCATTGACCGTACAGCGCGAATGGTAAATGACGCATTCATTGACCTTGTTGTAACGGCAGAGAAGCTTGACCAAATATACGTAGAGCTAGACGCATTGGTCGAGGAGGCGTAACAAATGAATATTTGGCACGTCATATACATCATCGCCTTGTTTGTTGTGCTTAAAACAGCGATTAGAAAAAGAGTTACAGACAATTTTTCCGGTATAGCAATTGACTCGCATTTGGTCGGCTTCATTTTGGTCGTGTCTGCTGTTTTGTGGTGGTTCGGCTTTTTCAAGGGGATGTTTTAGCCGTGAAAAACACGATTGAGTTCTTTGAGCCTATGCGGCTGCCGAAAACTACACCACAGGCAAAAAAGTTTAATACGGCTACAAGGCGTCTGTACGACGATTCTAGGCTCGCAGAAGCAAGACAATGTGTAATTAGTCATATTGCGAAATATAGGCCCGCAAAACGGCTCACAGGCGCTCTAGGTCTTGAGTTGGTGTTGGTGTATGAGCCAACCGGCAAACACAAGCCTGGACAGCCATATACGCAAAAGCCAGATTGGGATAACGCCACTAAGCTTATCCAGGACGCTTTGGCAGCGTGCGAATACATGGAAGATGACAAACAAATTGTTTGTGCGAAGGTGACGCAAGCCTACGGGCAGCCGTGGGGGTTGTACGTAAAACTCTACGAAATTTGATTTTTGGTTATCTTCCAGACCGATAACAGAAAGCCGTCCAATATGGGCGGCTTTTTTGTTAGTGCGATATACTTTTTGGCGTTGAAAAATGGATATGCTCATGCGGCGTGCGAGTTTGGTTTGGCGGCCACTCGTTATCGCGCACATAGACTTTCTGTAACGATACAACAGGAGGTCAAGGCGTGAGTATGGATATAGGAACAAGTGTTCCATACATAAAACATTCACAATTAAATAGGCGCTTGAAATGGTCCGAGGAAGAGCTCGAGACCTTACGTGCCCATCCTGAAATGACCTCACAAGAACTTAGTGAGATATTGCCCGGACGCTCTGCTCTGGCTATCAGACACATGAGAGCGCGTCACGGGCGTTGGCAGGCTGCTATTCCAATTTGTTCGGTATGCGGACAGCGCATTGTGTGGACCGAGTCAGCTCGTGCAAAAGCGATGGGTCTGTGCAAGGGATGCTATTTACATGAGATGGAGCACAGGCGCCGCGAAGACGCTCGCGCAAACGCCCTGCGCCAAAGTCTGTTTAAGGAGAAAAGGCGGCGCCAATGCTAGGCAAAGACCCGCTGAAAAACGATAGATACGAAAAGTACTGCCTTTTGCGCGCTGCTGGAAAGACACGCCAGCAAGCAATGTATGAGGTATATCCATCACGCAGAAATTGGAAACCTGCTTCCGTTGACAACAAGGCTTATGCGTTGGAAAAGCTTGGCGATGTACAGGCGAGAATCCTATATCTGAAAAACCAAATAGCAAAAGAAGCGATTATCAGCAAAAGCGACGTCTTGGCAGGTATGTCAGAAACGTTTCAGGAATCGCGCAAGGTAATCAAGCATGAAGGCATAAGCCGCGATGCAATCCAGGGCGTGGCGGCTTTAGGCAAGACATTGTTGGACGCTTTACCTGATGAAGTGCCAGACGAGCAAATCGCTTATGTACGTGATTTTGGCGTGCTAATTGCTGAGCCATTTTTTGCGGCGCATCGAGTGATTGCAAAAGATCAAAGCGGTGAGTTTTGGTTTTACGGCGGGCGTGCGTCCACCAAAAGCTCATGTATCTCCCTTGAGATTGTGGATGGTCTCATGAAGCATCCCGAGAGAAGCGCATTTATTACCGTTAAGCGCAAGGCAGACATCCGCGAAGGTGTCTACGAGCAGATGTTGTGGGCGCTGCGCAAGCATGGCGTAGAAGATGTGTGGGACTGTACAGTGTCTCCCTTGCGTATGCGCAATAAAGCCACAGGACAAGTCATCATCTTTCGTGGTGGTGACAATACCGAAAAAACGAAGTCTGTTAAGGCACCTGATGGTACGTATTTTGCCTACACGTGGGTAGAAGAAGCTGACCAATTTGCCGGCATGAACGAGATACGCACTATTTACCAGTCAGTTACGCGCGATGCTGGGCCAGATGCAGTGTATTTCCGTTTCCATTCATTCAACCCTCCGCGTTCGCGCGCAAGCTGGGCGAATAAAAAAATCGCTGAGCTTATTGCATCGGGTACACCTGTTTACAAGGCCAATTACAACGATGTCCCGCCCGAGTGGGTACCAGCACAAATCTACGAGGACGCTCAAGCGCTTAAAGCAGTTGATGAAGAATCGTATCTGCATGAATACATGGGCGAGCCTGTAGGTTTTGGCGCTGAAGTATTCAGCAGATGCGAGGTACGCCCAATTACGTTCGACGAGCGCCGTGAGCTTGAGCATCACTATTACGGCGTTGACTGGGGATTTAGCCAAGACCCGTGGGTGTGGCTCAAGGTTGGCTATGACGCGAAGAAGCGCACGCTTTACATCCTGGACGAGATGAGCGGCAAGGGGCTTTCGAATGAGCAGACCGCGGGCATGGTCACAGAGCGTATGGGAGCAGAGCTTTTAGATGATGACGGCAAGACCGTAGAAGACGCAGAACCATTCGCATATGTAATGTGCGATGGTGCAGAGCCCAAGAGCATTGCATCGTGGCGCGAGGAAGGTATCGAAGCTTTGGCAGCGCCTAAGCAGGGCGCGCATAACGTTAGAAACTCCATCCGCTGGTTGCAAGAGCGCACAAAGATTGTCATTGACCCCGCATGCACTCTGGCTGCGGCAGAAATTCCTGCGTACCAATATGAAATGACCAAAGACGGCGAGGTTACAGGCCTTTTGCCGGACAAAGACAATCACGCCATCGACGCGCTTCGTTATGCGTGCTCGACTCTCATCGATGATAGGCAAATGATTTAGGAGGATACATTGGCAGCTCTTAAGCAAATTAACGGCGTTCCTGGATGGGCAACTGAGTTCTTGCGTCACAACGGTTATGTATGCAACAACACAATGGATGAGTTCATCACCAATTGGTGGGGCTGGTATCAGGCTGAAAACAGCTTTTATGACCCCATGGCAGGGCAGACGTTTGTTAGGCGTGACGCGCCAAACAAGCATCTAAGTTTGCGTCCTGCACGCGCTGTTGCCGAAGAATGGGCAACGCTTGTCATGGACGAGAAGACCCAAATTAGCGCCGAGGACGCAGCACTGAACACATGGCTAGAAGAGCGCTTTGGTGATTTTGTCGGTGAGCAGGCAGACAACCTTGCTCTTGCATTTGCACTGGGCACTGGTGCGTGGAGCTGCAATTACGAGGGCACAGAAGGATCTACGAAAGCGTCAATTGCTTTTCATGACGCAGGAAACATCATTCCGCTTCTGTCAGATGGCGCAAACTCTGTCTCATGCGCATTTACCGATTGTGTGTTGGTAGATGGGCGTATGCTTGACCGTCTACAGGTACACGAGCCTGTAGAGGGCACCTACCATGTGCGTACGTGGCTGTTTGACCAGAAGAACCACAACGTGCCTGTAGAGTGTGAGTCTGTAACCCCTGACCTCGATACGCGCTGTTCTATCCCCACATACGCCTTGGTGCGCCCAGCTATTGCCAATACGTATGTTGACGCGTCTCCCCTTGGCGTGAGTGTATTCAATGACGGCATCGATGCCATTAAATGCGTAGATGAAGCATTCGACCGCAGCTATTGGATGCTGCGCTTATGCCAGCCACGGGTGATGGTGGACGAGACCGCAGTCAAGCGCAATGTACAAACCGGAGAAGCCGAGCTATCTTCCACGCTTGACCAGCGCATGTTTAGGCCAGTGAAGACCAGCGGCGTGAGTGGTCAGACCCCACTTACGGTGTATGCGCCTGACTTGCAGGCAGATGCCACCGATGCGTCCATTAACTCCGCGTTGTCTCTCATGAGCTTTAAATGCGGTTTTGGCCCTAACTACTTTAGCTATTCGCGCCAGTCTGGCCTGCGCACTGCTACCGAGGTTTCCAGCGATAACTCGCAGCTATTCCGTAATGTCCGCAAACACGAGCAGCAAGTGGGTAAGGCTCTAAAACGACTGTTTGCCGGCGCCTATGCGTCTGAATGTGCTCTATGTGGCGTTGTGCCCACATCTGTTGATGTAGACATCACATGGGACGATTCAATCGTGGAGGACACCGCCACAGAACGTGCCCAGATGAAGGATGACATTGCACGCAATCTTGCGCCTGCATGGCTGTATCCTATGCGCTTTTACGGCATGAGTGAGGACGAAGCACGCGCACTCGTTAATGCTACGGCAAAGCTGCCTGAGGAAGCCTAATGGTTGATAAGAACCTTGATGCGTTTATTGAGGACGTCGTACATGGCGCGCTTGAGGATTACGTCGAGAAGATGAGCTCGCGTCTGACGCAATATCTTTTGTCTGGCGTAGATAATCCAGACATGCTCTCTACGCTCGCTGCCCGCGCCAAGAGCGACGCTATGGCCATCTTTGTTAAGTACAAGGGGCGTATTAGCAAAGAAACGCGTGAAGCGTTTATAAGCGCTGTGGAAGGCTACGAAGCAGAGGTCGAACAGACGCTAGAGAAGCTGCACACAAAGCGTCAACTCACCAAGCAAGGTGCGCTGGAGTTTGCGCAGGCTGCACGTGGTATTGGTGAGATTGTAAGCCGCCAAAATATCGCTTTGGCAAACACCATGGCCACCACATGGTATGCGATTGCCGCAAACGCTGTTGTGCGCAAAGAGCTGGGCGATTCACGCCGCGCAATCATGGAAGATGCTGTGCGCGCTTTGTCAGACGCAGGCATTGAGACTGTCGATTACAAAAGCGGCGTGAAGACAACTATTGACGCTGCTGTGCGCCGTCACATTGTCTCTCAAGTGTCCCAGGCAAAAGCGCAGATTCTAAGTGACAAGTGCGACGAATACGACCAAGACTTGGTATTCGTTTCCGCGCATTTTGGAGCACGTCCTTCGCATGCCATATGGCAGGGCAAGGTGTATTCACGCAGTGGAACGAGCTCTAAATACCCCAGTCTAGATGAAGGCACGGGATATTCTGGCACAGGTCCGTTTGGGTCTCTTGGAGACCGTCTGTGTGGTGTTAACTGCCAACATGAGATGGTGCCATATATGCCGGGGCTGTCCCAGCTGCCCGACTTAAGCTTTGAGAAAGAACAGAAGCGTTATGGCATGACCAGCGATGAGTACTACAGGGCCACCCAGAAACAGCGCGCATTAGAGCGCAAGGTACGCAAATACAAGCGCCGCATAGCTCTTGGCCAAGAACAAGGCTTAGATATGGTGGATGACCGCTATAAGCTAGGGCGTACTCAAGCGCTGCTACGTGAGCATTGCCGTGCGAACGGTCTTACACGCCTGTATGAGCGTGAGCGCGCTTATGGCGTAAAGAGACAGCCTAAAGGACTTGGGCGGATTGATTTTAAGAATACAGAGGCAGTATCAGCTAACTCCATTACAGAAGTGGCAAAAGCGCGTGCGGAAAAATTATTTATAAAAGCTCAATTAGCGGAACCAGCAGTTACAAAAACTCTTAAATCTTTGCAGACAAAAACGCGAAAACTTGCTGGATTTGGGCAGAGACTCAAGAGCCAAACTAGCTTAACTCGTAAAATTATATCAAACGCCAAAGAAGAAGATGTAAAACTTAATACGAAGACAAGTATAAATGATGTTTTAAGGTATACATTCGAATCTGACATCAATCATTTTGTTGCCGATTTTAAAGAGGTTCGCAATGCTCTTGAAAAGAAGGGGTATATATTTACCAAAGTTAAGAATACCTTGAAAGATGAATCTGCAGTCTATCGAGGTGTAAACACACAGGTAAAGACTCCTGATGGATATACATTTGAAATCCAATTCCACACTCCACAAAGTCTAGAAATAAAAGAAAAGAATCATGTATTATATGAACAGGCACGCATTCTTGACTTATCAACTCTAGATGGCAAGAACCAGAGTGACGAATTAGAGCGCCAAATGATAGTAAACTCACAAACCATTTCTGCACCTCCTAAAATAGATGAGGTTAAAAAATGAAATACTATATAAGTGAGAATAAACTTATTCTTGCAAAGAAAATTGATAGTCTCATTTACCGTTATGACTGGGTAAACAAGACATGGGTCCCTGCCCAAGACCTGTATAAAGACATTGTCTTATGTCATGACTGGTATGACGAGGCTACCGAAGAGGAAATTAAAGATGCAATCGCAAATCGAACTGAGCCTATCTATAGCTACTAAGGCTCACGCAGGACAATTCGATAAAGCTGGCAAGCCATATATTGAGCATCCTAAACGTGTGGCTGCTAACTGCGTAACTGACACCCAAAGGGCAGCAGCACTACTTCATGATGTTATTGAAGATACCTCGATTACTGCAGATGCCTTACTTTCCCAAGGTGTCAGCAAACGTATAGTTGATATTGTCTGTCTACTCACTCATAAGTGCGGCGTTTCCTATATGGATTACGTTAAGAAAATCGCTTGTGATGTAGATGCAAGAACTGTAAAAATGGCTGACTTGCGCGATAACATGGATCTAAGCAGGCTTCCAAAGATTACGCAAGCAGATTTAAAGCGCGCAAAAAAGTACAAAAAAGCCTACGCTTTCCTATCTGCTACTTAGTGTCTCTTACCCTCCCTACATGGGAGGGTATTTTTATGCCGTTACCCCACATTGAAACTTCTTTGTGACAAGGCAACCTGCCAAAAATCACGAAGAAGGGAAAATAAACATGCCTAATGCTAATGGCGAGGGAGTAGCAACTCCCCAAGACCCCAAGGCTGGCGAGGGCACACAGCCCCAAGACCCACAGGCGCAAACTGCATCCGCACAGACCCCCACAGGCGAGGGCACACAGCCCCAAGACCCCAAGGGTGCGTCCAATGGCGAGCAGACGGTTAATTACCACAAGTACGAGCGCGATATTGCCAACCGCGACAAGACTATTGCAGAGCTTAAGGCACAGCTTGAGCAGAGCGGCAAGTCTGCATCTGATGTAGACAAGCTGCAAAGCGAGCTTGCAGAGCTTAAGGACAGTCTCGCAACTGAGAAAGCCAATGCAGCTCTTAGCGCTGCTGGCTGCGTAGACACAGAGCTTGGTCGTGTAGCGCTTAAAGCATTCGATGGCGATATTGAAAAGCTTAAGGCAGAAAAGCCTTATCTGTTCAACCAGCCTAAAAGCGTAAGTACTGGTGGCTCTTCTGCAGGTACGCCCAGTTCTGCAGCGAAGCTTGAGAAGGCTGCATACGAAGCTGCAGGACTTACCCCACCAAAACACTAAGTAAGGAGCATTTATGCCTAACACAATTAGCAAGTTTCCCGAGGTATTTACCAAGGCTCTCGACGAGGTGCTAGTCACATCGTCCTATGCTGCTCGCTATAGCGACCCTGGCGCAGAGTTCGTAAATGCCAAGACCGTAAACGTGCCTGACATTACGTTTGCGTCTGATACCGTAAATGATTACGACGGTTTCAAGACCAAAAACGATGTCACTTTGTCTTATACGCCTTACACGCTTGAGCACGATAAGCAGGCATCCTTTGACATTGACGCCGTGCAAGACATCGATACCGCTGCAATCCTTTCTACAAAGGCAGCATCTGAGTATCAGCGCACCATTTTCTTGCCCGCTGTAGATAAGGACTTCTTCAAGACCGCTGCTGCTAAGGCTAAGACCACAGGCTCCGAAGCTATCACCAAGGACAACATCAAGGCAGAGATTCGCAAGGCACGCACGCAGTTTACCGAAGTCGGTCTTTCTGGTGGCGACCTGTACATGTCTTCTACTGCCTTAGCTGCTCTTGAGGATGCTGTAGACCGCCAATTCAGCAATGAGACGAACATCATTGATACTGTCGGCTCTTACGATGGCTTTACCATCTTTGAGGTTCCTCAGGCGCTTTTGGGCGAAAACGTGGACTTCATTGTCATTTCTGGCGGTAAGAACACTATCCGCTATATCGTCAAGCGCGCCGTGGCTTATTTGTTCGCCCCTGGCACTCATGTTAATGGTGACTGCTGGCTGTCTCAATTCCGCTGGGTATTCGGCTCCATTGTCAAGAAGAACAAGAAGGCCGGTATCTACGTAAACAAGCACGCCTAAGGAGTATCTAGGTGACCCCTACTCTGACATACGAGATTTATCGTCAGACGCACAATAAGCTGCAGGAGGACGAGTTTAAAGCCGCCCTTCCTGCAGCGCGTGCGCGCCTTGTTGCTATTACTGGAAAAGACATTCCCAGCATCTGGGAGCTAGATTGGTTGGCCGCCTTATCCGAGCTATGCGAGCGTGTGGCAGGTGCTGGATACGCAGAAGAAGGCATCAAGCAGGAGACCATCGGTGGTACCACCAAGGTCTACACAGAAGCCAAGGCAAACCAGGGCGATGTAGACGCTGTAACGCCTTGGCTGTATGGCACAGGTCTTTTGTACTGCGGATTGGCGTAATGCTCATGGCTATCGCATCTGACACAATCACCGTTTGGCACAATACGGGCACGCCTAAGCAGGCGCAGTGGACTCGTGGCATCGTTTCTGGATGCCGCATTGATTGGGCGGTCGGCTATATCCCGTCAGGCGTTGGCCCCGTAGCGCAAACCTCCATGAAGGCGTATTTATTCAGGCGGCTAGATATAGCCGCAGGAGATCGTATAGTGCTTGGCGTGGACGACTCAGAAACCCCTCCACACACCTCTATACGCGTATCCACGGTAGCTGTATGGGCCGATGGCGGGCATTTTCACCACATGGAGGTGAGCGCATGAGGGTAGTGCATCAATTTGGTGGTGTGAGCATCAAAGAGCTTGAGCGCAGGGGCGACAATGCCTTACAAGCAGCATGCTTTGTGACGGCAGAAAACGCCTTAAGCGACTGTAAGCCTAACATTCCTTATTTGAACGGTGACCTTATCGGCAGCGGCAAAACCAAGCCAGGGCAAACCGACTGCGAAATCATGTGGGGCACTGACGATGATACCGCCAAATACGCACGCTATCAGTACTACACCAAGGGGCTTACGCACCCCAAACAAGGCTCTGACCACTGGTTCGAAAAAACGCGCGCCGTGAGAAAGGACGCTTGGGGAAAGATTTTTGCCCAAAAAGCTAAGGAGATGATGGGATAGTGACTGACTTAACTCCATGCGTGCTTGAATGGGCAGAACAGCTGCTAGACCCAATCAGTGTTTCTCTGGGAGAGTTTTCGACAATCTTGGGCGTATCAGCGCAACTCCAGCCAGCGCCTACGCAGGCGGTATTGCGCAAGTATTTAAGTGGTGGAGGAATCTACCAGTATGGCTATGAGCTATACATCAAATGCCGCCCAGAAGATGAACGCGGGCGTATTGACGCGCTGGCAAAGCTAAACAAGGTGGCAGATGCCATTGACCGTGGAGTCTGCCCTGTGCATCCCCAAGGTGTTGCGTGGTATGGCCACGAAGTAACGGCACGTCCTAACAAACTCTCATCTTATGAAGACGGCAGCGAAGTTTACCAACTAATCGCAATTCTTACTTATATTGAAAGGACTTAACATGGCTAAAGAACGCGAGCTTATGGGCATCTATGAGCTTCAGCATTACCTCGGTTTTTACACCGCAGATACGCTTGGCGACATGCTGCGTGTAACCGAAACTACCAAGGCGGAGATGAAGACCGACAACAACGAGTACTCCCCTAAGTATCTCGACCGCAAGAACCAGCCCAAGTACATCACTGGTCGAACCACTACCATTGAGTTTGAGCTTGACGCGGTTCTTCCTGGTGATGTTCAGGCGGCAATCGCAAAGCATGAGGACGATATTAACGTTCCCTGCATGTATATGCGCACGCTTGACCGCGATATTGCAACTGGTGTGAAGTGCGCCGCAGACAAGCTTATTGCTAAACGCGCAACTGCCACCATGACCCCCTCTCCCATCTCTGGAGAAGCAGGAGACCCCGCAAAGCTTTCCTGCACAGTATCCCTCAATGGTGACTGGGAGTACGGCACCTACGACCCCAAGACCAAGAAGTTTACGGCTACCGTAGCTCCTGGCATTGGCGGATAAGACATACAAGCATCTATCTTTTGACTAGCGTTTCCTCTCCTGGCGGCCGTCTTTATGATGGCCGCTTTGCGTTACCTGCGCCCGAAGATATGCGCAAGTAAAATCCACTGCAGGAGGAACTATGCCTAAAAAGACAGGAACAAATGCCCCTAAAAAGGCTGCCACCAAGAAAAAGCAAGCAGACGTAATCCAATTCAAGGCGCCAACCAATCCTACCTTAGCTATTGATGTAGACGGCGCAATTTATCACTTAGAGCTGGGCAATATGACCTATGCCCTTGAGATTCGCGCTCTTATCCAAGAGATTAGCAAGCTCGAAGGAGCAGATACTAAAGATGGCCTTGATGCAATGCAAGAGATTTCTGACCGTGGTATGGCCATTATCGAGTCTGCATTTATCGAGCCTGATGTGGCGCAAAAGCTTATGGGTGGTCGCAATCGTTCTAATATCACGCGTCTTTTGGCAGTCCTGAACTTCATCTTGGACAACACTACGTCGCAAAAAAGCATTGATGCCATGTCTGCCAGCATCGAACAATTTGCCACCACATCCGATGAAGACTAGCAATGGACTGGCTCACTCGTCCCTTACCAGATACAGTTGAGATTGCAGGGCAGCACGTTAAAATCCGTACAGGATGGAGGCGTGCTGTCCGCTCCTATATCCTGCAATCGTCCAATGAAGATGGGCTTAACCTGACGGACGCTACAGCACTTCTCACGTCATGGTTTGCGCGCAATGGGCAAATACCCCAAATCGTCAAAGACAACCCGTATATGGCGCTTAGCGCGGCTTACGATTGGCGCGATAGTGCCTTTGGCCAAGCTATGCCATACGGTGATGGCAGCAGTGACAATACCAGCAAAAAGACGTTTGATTGGGAAGCCGACAGCGGCATTGTGCGCATCGACTTTAAACACATCTACGGAATAGACATCTCAGTCTACCAAGCACATTGGTATGAGTTCGCACTGCTATTTAGCGGTATGTGTGCCATGGACACACTAACATCAAATGCCATGCAAGCAAGGCGCCCGCTGCCAAGTGATGCCGCAGACTATGAGCGCAAACAGCACAGAGCGCTTGAGAGAGCCTGGTCGTTACCTCTCACGGAATATGAGCGTGTAAAGATGCACAACGCCCGTATTCTGGAGGAGTGGTAGCACGTGGCAGACGGTACAGTCGTCTTTAAAATCCTTGGCGATAATACAAGCTTTAAATCTGCCCTGGCAGAGCTCGAGGGCAAGGCAAAATCTGCAGCAGAGCGCATAGAGAAAAACTTGCCAGACATGGGCAAGAAGATGCTCTCATCAATTAAGCAAATGACACCGCAGGCAACTGCTGCGGTTAAAAAAGTCGTGTCTGTGGTATCTTCTATGGCCACGGCAACGTCTAATATTTTCTCTGGCTTTGCAGGACTGTTTTCGGTGGCACTCAGTCCAGTTGCACGCATTGTCTCCCAAAAGCTACAACCAGTCACTAAAGTCTTCCAAAACATTGCGACAAATGCAAAAAGTATTTTCTCAAACATCTCTGGCCATGTAGGCAATTTCGCAAAAAGCGCAGCAGGATCTATTCAGACAACTTTTGCGCCGGCATTTAACAAGATTGGTGGATACGTCCAAAAGGCAGGAAGCGCTATATCCTCTTTTGGTTCATCCATCACGCGAAAGCTTGCCCCTGTCGGCACTGCCCTGTCTGGCCCTTTGTCCAAAATCGGCGCGGGTATTTCAAGCGCCGCGAGCGGCTTTGCAAGCTTCAATTTAGCTGCCATCAAGGCGTTTACCTCTGCAGGCGCTGCTGCAATTAAGGGCGCGGCTACCATCGTAGGCAAGCTTGGTGAGATTGCTAGCAAGGCGCAGGGCGTGGCAGGAGCACTTACCGCGGCTTTGGGCGGGGCAATTCTTAAAGGCGGATTTGACCGCGCAATTAACATCGACAATGCAAAAGCAAAACTTACCGGTCTTGGCCATAGCGCAGAATCGGTTACAGAGGTTATGGATAATGCCCTAACTTCTGTCAAAGGTACTTCCTTTGGCCTTGGCGAAGCCGCATCCACCGCAGCCACGCTTAGTGCGTCTGGCGTAAAAGAGGGCGAAGAGATGGTGACGTCTCTTAAGGGTGTGGCTGGCGCTGCTGCTGTGTCACAACGCTCCCTTACCGATATGGGTGTTATTTGGGGTTCTATAGCCGCTCTAGGCAAGCTGCAAGGCCAAGATATGCATCAGCTCATGATGGCAGGTATCCCCGTTCTCGATATCTTGGGCAAACACCTTGGGAAAACGCAAAAAGAAGTTCAGGAGATGGTATCTTCCGGGAAGATTGATTTTAAGACTTTTTCTGAAGCCATGAATGAGTCTTTAGGCAATACTGCTCAGACCGCAGGCAAGACTTTTGTTGGCTCTTTTGCAAACGTAAAAGCGGCTTTGGCGCGCTTGGGTGAACCCATCGCAGGCCCAATATTGCAGGGTCTTACTGGCATTTTCCAAGCTCTTATCCCCGTAATTGACAAGGCTACAGAAGCCATAAAACCATTTATAGAGCAACTGTCCGGGTCTTTGGCTCCTGTAGTAGAGGGCGTAAAAGGCTTTATCGAAAAGCTGGGTGGTGCCATTGAGGGTGTTGCAAATGGTCCTCTTAGTGGTCTTGCGCCTGTCATAGGCTTGGTGGCTGGTGCATTCCTAGCATGGTCTGCAGGAGGTCTTGCAGGAGTGCTTGGTGCCATTCCTGGCGTAAGTGCCCTTCTGGGACCACTCACAAGCCTTCTAGGCGGTATCGGAGGGCCTATAGGCATATGCGTGGCAGCGTTCTTAGGACTTACCGCAGCAAGCCCAGAGCTGCAGGGAGCATTGAGCAATCTATTCGGCGTATTCGGCGAAATTGCAGGAATTATTGCGTCTAGCTTTGGCCCAGCCATTGGCGATATTGCATCTCAAGTCCCCGGCATAGTGCAGGCAATCTCTGGGGGTTTGGCAGATGGCATCAATAGTCTTGCTGGCATTCTTAAAAATGCCGAGCCTTATATTCAAACGTTTTGTGATGTCCTAAAGCAAGTCGCAGGCTTTATTGGTGACCTTGCGGGACAAGCGGCAGGCATTTTAGGCCCAGCTTTTGAGAGTATGGTCGGCATGCTTAAGAGTGGCTTTAGCCAAATTGTGCAAGGCTTCCAAACCGCATGGGGAATTATCGAGCCCTTGCTTCCAACCATCATCGGTGTTTTTACGACAATTGCCACATTGGTGGTGGGCGAGCTAAGCACAATTGCGTCTGTGGTAATGACCGTACTTGGCGGCGCCTTCCAGATTGCTGGAGCAATCATTAGCGGTGCTATGCAGGCTATCTCTGGTGTAATTCAGACCGTATGTGGCGTAATTCAGGCCGTCATTGGCGTATTTGTCGGAGTGTTTACTGGTAATTGGCAGATGGCTGCAGATGGTGTGCAGAATATCGTCGGTGGCATTGGTAACTTCATCGGCGGTGTGTTTAACGCGCTTGTCGGCACACTGACTGGCATCCTGAATACCATTGCGCAGACATTCCAAGCTGCCTTTAATGGCATTTTTGGAACTGTCAAAAACATTTTTACCAATATTGGTAATGCTATCGGCGACAAGATGGGCGCTGCCCGCGATAAAGTAAAAGGCATCATTGACGCCATTAAGGGCTTTTTTAGCTTTAAGATTTCATGGCCACATATCCCGGTGCCGCATTTCGGCATTAGCCCTAAGGGATGGCAGATTGGCGATTTACTTAAAGGCTCAATTCCTAGCTTTGATATATCTTGGCATGCAGAAGGCGCGCGCTTTGATGGCCCCACCGTCTTTGGCTCTGGCCATGGCTTTGGCGAAGCTGGTACCGAGTATGCTCTGCCACTAAATAAAACAAGTTTGCTTCCATTGGCTCAGAACTTAGCCGAGCTTATGGGCGAGCTCAACCGCGGAACCAACCGCAATAGCGATATTGCATATCTTGCGCGACGCCTTGACGTAATGGGAGCACGCCTTTCCCAGGCACTCGCTAAGCCTGTGGCGGTCATTTACAACAACCGCGAAGCAGCAAGAATAATAAGAGAGGCGATACCTACCCTATGAGAACTGACATTACCTATGTAAACAATAACGGCAAGACCGTACAATTTGGTGGTTCTGACGAGGATTTGCATTACCTCCAGCATGACTTGCGCGCCAATTCATGGACGTATGAAACGGGCGTGGCCAAAACTCGCATCTCCAGCTTTAAGCACGGCTTGAAGGAAAAGAAGCTGCCTGTTGGCATCATGGCCAAGACCGCAAAAGAAGGTATCGCAAAGTCTAATTACATTGCACAAATTGGCGAATACGACATCATGGCCAAGCGCCCTGGGCGCTTGTATGTAGGCGATTGGTACTTATCTTGCTGGATTGTCGGTGTGTCTTTTTCCAATTACTGGCTAAGTGACTGTATTGCAGAAATTGAGCTGTCTTTGGTCTGCGAGAAGTGCGAATGGATACATGAGACCACCACGCAGTATGCGCCAATTACCATGCAGGATAGCGACGCCATCTTAGGCGCAGACTTTGAGTACGACTTTGAGCATGACTTGGCAGGCTCTGCAAGCTCACACACGCTAGATGTCCCAGGAGTATTTGACGCGCAATTTTTATGGCGTGTGTATGGTCCTGCCACCAACCCTTATATCAGGCTTGGTGACAACACTTACAAAATCAATACCAGTGTGCGCGAAGGGCAGACTCTAGAGGTAGATACGGCGCAAAAAACTATCGTGCTAATTGACGAACAAGGACGCAGGACAAACACCCTTTCTGAACGTGCTCGCGGTGCAAAAGGCTCAGGTTCCTACATTTTTGAGCCAATTCACCCAGGCACACAAACAGTGACATACGATAACACTTATCTGTTTGACATCACGCTTTACGAAATGCGCAGCCTTCCTCCATTTGAGCTGGGAGGTAAGTAGCCTTGGATATTATCTATACGGACGAAGCTGGCAATGACGTAGGTATCTTGCAACGCGCTTATTTCGACTGCGCATTTGGAAGCGGTGAGAACAATTTTGAGCTTACGCTTGATGCAGAAAGCAATATTCGCATCTCAAAAGGCGCCCGGGTATACATAGAAGATACAGAATACGGCGGTGTCGTCGATTCGTATGCATACGATAGTGCAGCTGGCACCTATAAGTACTCAGGGCGCTCTGTGCATGGTCTTTTGGCATCAAAGATTATTCGCCCCCCTGCAGGGACGGATTATCTCGTCGTAAATAATGAAGTGCATGCAGCCTTGCGCGATATTGTCAGGCAGTGTGGTTTGGACGGCCTTATTAAAGTGGCTGATACCGTATCCTCGTTTACTGCAAAGTATCAATTTGACCGCTTCGTGGACGCTTATACGGGCATTGTAAAAATGCTTAAGGCGCAAAATGCACGCCCAAAGTTTGAGTGGGTGGATGGCAAGACCATAAGCCTTGAAGCAGTCCAAATTACATCACACCCAGCTCTAGATACTGACGTAGTGGACCATAATTTTAAGCACATCCACAACCCTGTTAGCCACCTTGTGTGCCTGGGTAAGGGTGAGCTTAAAGACCGCACTGTTATCGACTTGTATGCAGACGCTAAGGGCAATGTGAGCAAGACACAGTCCATTTTTGGCGTTGATGAAGTAGAAGAAAAATATGACTACAACGGAGCAGAAGCAGAAGAGCTTGAGAAAGAAGGAATAAAAAAGCTTAAAGAGCTGCAAAACGCGTCATCGGTTGATATAAATCTAAAGTCAGATGCAAGTTATGGCGTTGGTGACATCATCACATCCTACGATATAAAAACGGCAACGGAAGTGTCCGCACAAGTCACCAAGAAGATCGTAACTTGTGCTGGTGATGATGTATCCATTGAATATGCCGTCGGTGGCACTGCGCAAAGCACGTCTCTAAGTGGCTCTGTGAGCGCAAGTAGTGGTGGTGGAATTACATACACCGCTGGAGAAGGCATAAAAATTAGTAATGCCACCATCACAGCAGATGTTACGCAGACAAAGCTTGACGCTGTAAAAAACGACGTGGACGCTGCGAATACTTCTCTGTCGAATATAACCGCAGAACTCCCACAGATGAAGATAGACATTACTAAAGCGCAAGCTACAGCAGGTGCAGCTAATACTACTGCCGCAGAAGCCTTAGAAGCAGCGAAAAAGGCAGGAAGCGTAGATGTAGCGGCTCTTGTTGCCACGCAAGAATACGACAGCAAAAACGGCATTCGTGCCCGTCGTGTCGGAAAGTTCGTAGCAGGAACTATCAATGGTTTTAAAGCAAACCTCACAAGCTCATGGGCGTCTCAAGTAATTGGAACGCTCCCAGAAGGCATGCGCCCCACA
Organism: Atopobium minutum 10063974; assembly: GCF_000364325.1. Lineage (NCBI taxonomy): Bacteria > Bacillati > Actinomycetota > Coriobacteriia > Coriobacteriales > Atopobiaceae > Atopobium > Atopobium minutum. The sequence continues at coordinate 224,638 of NZ_KB822533.1, read as the reverse complement.
TTCAATATTGAGACGAGCTGCACAACCGCAAACACCAATGCCAATGTGGCTGTAGAAATCCGTACAGACGGCGTAATGACTGCCTGGAATGTTGGCGGCACTTCTTTGGGCAACCAAAACATTTATGCAAATTTCGCATATACAACAGAATAGCCCCTTTTCGTTACCAGCGGCAGAAGATATGTGCGAGGAAAAACACGCTGGTCAGATAAAACGAAAGGAGACTGTGCATGCCAAAGGAAACTGGTCTTACCGACTATATATGTGACCGTAATCCAGAGCATCACAAGTGCGCCAAGGAAGGCACTGCAGATGCTAATTACTTCCACGAATTTGGGCGTACTCGCTCTGATGGAACTATGCAGAACTTCATCTTGTGTGATGCATGCTATCTCAAATGCAGAGAGCTCATGGACCGTCACGACCGGGAGTTCAACACTTTTATGAAGGGCAAGGAGTAAGCTATGGCGACAAATATCCTTGTCACTGGTAAGCAGGGGAAAAACCACATTACCTCGGCTCAAATGGGTGCTATCCAAGCCGCAATCTTTGGTCCAGGGACATACATCTGCTCTGGCTTTGAGCCGTCCATGGCAAGCGCAAATGCGCTTAGCATCACAAAAGGCGTGGCTGTTGTAAATGGCCGTCCCTGCGTCTTAGAAGCCAACACACAGGTAAATATCGCAAGCGGCATTACAGGACGCAACCACAACGATTTGGTCGTTCTGGCGTACTCAAAAGTGGCATCTTCTGGAGTTGAGGAAGTTACTGTCAAGGTCATATCTGGCGAAGCCACCACATCCGATGCGGCAGACCCCACGTATAAAAACGGAGACATCCTTAGTGGGGCTACGTCAGTTGAAACGCCGCTATTTCGCGTTGAAGTGCGCGGACTTGAGCTGCCCAGGGTAATTACGCTTGCTAAGAAACTCCCATCCATCGATGACCTAAATACAGCAGATGCAAAAGCGAGTGAAGTGCAAACATTCGAGCAAGGCGGCCTATACGCTGTGCGTGTCGGAAAAATCGTCTACGGCACATTCACGCTCACCCCAAATCTTGATAGTGCTTGGGCAAGCCAAGTAATGCTTACCATGCCCGAAGGCATGCGCCCAGCTCATAAATGGGAAGTAAGCTGCACCACCGAAAACAAGATGGCAAACGTCGCTTTATATATCGACACAAACGGGCGTACCGAAGCATCAAACCGCGGCGGACAGTCGCTTGGCAACAACTACATTCATGGCTCTTTTGCCTATCCAGTTATTTAATTTACGAAAGGAACAATCATGACTATTCCCTACTTCATCGACGTATATCTAGCACAGGTGCGCGACTCCCAACAAGTAAAAGTAGCTCTTACAGCCGTACTTATCCTTATGCTCATTGACGTGCTTATGGGGTCTATTTGCGCTGCGTCAAACCACCAATATGCATCGTCTAGAGCACGCGAAGGCATCATACACAAAGGCAGTGAGCTGTGTCTGATTTTGTTGGGTGTTGTGGTAGACGGCGCGCTCACAGGCGGCCTTAACTTGGGCACGCAAACGCCTGTATTGCTGGGTATTTGCGTAGCGCTTATCTGTGCCGAAGTCGCGTCAATCCTGGAAATTATCGGCTCGATAAATCCAGAGCTTGCTAATAATGCAGTCTTTAAGCTGCTAAAGACCGTCCAGGACAGTGCAGAAAAGAGTGAGCACTAATGGCTTGGTATCCTTGGAAAGCCATTTGGGCAAGTCCACGTACTTATGACAGGGGACGCGGTGGCAAAAAGCCTGAATATATCGTGGTGCATTACACCGCGTCGCAAGCGAGCGCGTATAACAACTGCCTGTATTTCAGTGGTGGCAACCGACACGCCTCCGCGCACTTCTTCTTGGATGGCTCAGGCACCATCTATCAGTCAGTAGCCGAAGGCGATACCGCCTGGGCAGTGGGCAACCTCGACTTCAATCAGCGCTCTATCTCTATTGAGGTAGTAAGTGACGGGCGAGATTTTAGCAGCGCAGAAATTGCTGAACTTACCTATCTTGTACAACACCTTATGCAGAAGTACGGCATACCAGCAAGCCACGTAATACGCCACTACGATGTGGTAGACCATGTACGTCAAGGTCGCACGCTTGCCCCACACAAGCACTGCCCCGCGCCTTATGTAAACAATGCTAAGTGGAATAGACTTCATGGCATCATTACAGCAGGTGGGGGCTGGAAGCGCGGACAAGGCACCATGAGTCATTGTTGGTGGTACCAACATGCCGATGGCTCTTACACCTCCAATGGGTGGGAGCTTATCGATGACAAGTGGTATTACTTTGACGCGAACGGTTGGATGGCAACAGGATGGCAGAAGCATAAAGGCTACTGGTATTATCTGAGCGATTCTGGATCTATGGTTGTCGGCTGGCAGTTTATCGATGATAGGTGGTATTACTTCCGCGCAAATGGAAGCATGGCTACAGGGTGGCTGCAAGACGGTGAGCACTGGTACTGGTTGCACGATACTCACGAAGCCGGTCTGTACGGCTCTATGGATACAGGCTGGATTGAGGTTAATGGTAAAAAGTATTATGCCAATCCTAGCTCTGGTGGTCCTCGTGGGGCGCTTGTATGTGGCAAGCAGACTATCGATGGCAAAGAATATGAGTTTGACAGTAACTGCACCCTAATTGAGGACAAACCAAATGGATAGCTGGAAGCTTACGGTGTGGTATCACCAGCCGCAAGGTATGGGATTTATGTATCGCAAGGACCGCACGAAGCAATTCGCCACCAAAGACGAAGCGCGAGCGTATTGTAAGCAACACTTTTTAGCGGCTAAAATCACGTGGTTTGAAAACGAACAAAAAGTAAGCGTAATCGCTTAGTAAATGGCCTTCTCATTGCTGTGAGAGGGCCATTTTTTATTGTCTCAAAGACTATAAACGAGACCCATTTGTGACCCATGAAATGACCCGAAAGAACAAAACGCCTGGTAGAGATATACGACACTTAGGGTAAATTTTCGCTTTTTGTAATAATACTAAATAAGTAAAAGAGCAGGTAAACGCACTAATTTAGATACAAAATAACTGGCGGAGAGGGAGGGATTTGAACCCTCGTACCTCTATAAGAGGTAAACGGTTTTCGAGACCGCCGCATTCAGCCGCTCTGCCACCTCTCCAGATGCACAAACGGCGCCTTGCGGCGCCGTGAAATAACCTGGCGGAGAGTCGGGGATTTGAACCCCGGAGACGCTTTCGGCGCCTACACGATTTCCAATCGTGCTCCTTCAGCCGCTCGGACAACTCTCCTTAATTGAAAACGCACCGGATAGTATAACGTATTTCTCGCCGAAAAGAAAAGAACTTTTCTGCGAAGTCCTTGCAAGACCTAGTAAGATACTTGCGTATCCGTTTTTACCCTGCAGGAGATCATGTGCTTCAGATACCTATTTGGCTAGACCTTTCTGCCGTTATTGTTGGTGCTTTAGCGGGAGTTTGGGCAGCTCAAGAGCGTAAATTAGACTTGGTTGGCTATATTGGCCTAAGCTTTTTGTGTGGCTTGGGCGGCGGCTTGGTCCGTGATATGGCTATGCAAGTTGGCAGTGTCTATATGTTGCAATCTCCATATGCCATTCCTTTTGTCATAACAACAGGCATCGTTGGCTACTTTTTTCCACAATTTATCAAGCGCTACCCCAACCTCTTAGACTGGTTGGACATTCTATCTGTTGGCTTATTTGTAGTGGCGGGTACCGATAAGGCCATTAACTACAACCTATACCCTATAGCCTGCATGCTCATGGGCGTCATCACTGGTGTGGGCGGCGGTATGATGCGCGACGTCTTTTTGGGTGACACACCGCGCATCTTCCAGCGCTCTAACTTCTATGCCGTCGCAGCTATTGGCGGTTCTGTCGTGTATTATTCTCTGGCCGCGGTCAGTCACTACAATTTGGAAATCTCTGCCATAGCAAGCGTTGCTACAACCATGTGCCTGCGCAGGCTGTCGCTTCATTACAACATGACACTACCTACGGAAGTAGATCTGGCACCTAAGGTTGCCGCCAGCGCCAAGAAAATAAAGGCAAAAACGGTACGCAAAAAACGCTAACCTCGCAGCTACACAGCTTATTTTGTATCTATACGGCTTATTTGTTTACCAAACCGGAGCGAACGGCCCACTTCTTACGCTCAGTAGCGTTAAGAATACGTTTACGCATGCGAATGTTCTTAGGCGTAATCTCCACGACCTCATCGTCCATGATGTACTCCAGCGCCTCTTCGAGCGAGAAAACACGTGGAGGTGTAAGCTGCACCGATATGTCAGCAGTGGAAGAACGCTGGTTGCCCAAAGATTTGGTGCGGGCAATGTTAACCACCATGTCACCAGGACGGGAACGCTCGCCCACAAGCATGCCCTCATAGCACTCATCACCAGGGCCAACAAAGAGTTGACCGCGCTCTTGCAGGGTACCCAAGGCATATGCAACGGCCTTCTCGGTAGACATAGAGATCATGGCACCGTTCTGACGAGAACCAATATCGCCAGCAAAAGGACCATATTCCAAGAAGGTATGGTAAAAGACAGCCTCACCATGAGTTACATTGAGGACGCGTGTTTTAAGGCCCATAATGCCACGTGTGGGGATCTTGAACTCAAGGTGTGTCTGAACGCCGCCGGTTTCCATGTTGGTCATGGTGCCGCCCGCATCACCAAACACCTCAATGACCTTGCCAGAGTACTCTGCGGGACACTCAACGACAGCTTGCTCAATAGGTTCAAGCTTATTGCCGTTCTCGTCCTTCTTGAACAGCACGCGCGGGCTACCCACCTGGAACTCAAAGCCCTCGCGGCGCATGGTTTCCATCAAAACAGAGAGATGCAAAATACCGCGACCGGCTACCTCGGTGCCTGTTTTGTCGGGGAGCTCCTCAATGCGCATGGTCACATTGTTTTCACGCTCCGCCATCAGGCGCTCTTTAAGCTGACGACCACCAACAATATCTCCGTCACGGCCAACCAAAGGCGAGGTAGATGCCTCAAATACGATGGCCAACGTTGGTGGATCGATCTCAATGGAGTCAAGCTCAACGGGATTATCTGGATCTGTATACACATCGCCAATATCGGTGGAATCCACACCCACCACGGCTCCAATATCACCAGCACAAACCTCGGTACATTCTTTACGGCCCAGGTAGTCAAAGGTAAACAGCTGCTTAACCTGACTCATGGCTCGTGAACCATCGTTTTTAACAACCAGGATTTTATCGCCAGCGTGGATTGTGCCCGAATACACACGACCAATACCAATGCGGCCCACATAGGTGGAGTGGTCGATGGTTACACACTGCATAGCCAAAGGACCATCTGCATCCGCATCAGGAGCAGGAAGCTCATCAACAACCATGTCCAACAGCGGATACATATCATTGGTATCGTCATCGGGAGACAGACGAGCAAAGCCATTAACAGCACTTGCATAGACAACGTGCTCCATAGAAAACTCGAGCTGCTCATCCGTGGCGCCCAGATCCATCATCAGATCAAGACAGGCATTAAGGGCCCGCTGCGGGTCTGCACCATCGCGGTCAATCTTGTTAACCACAATCATGATGGACAGGCCGGCATCAATGGCGTGGCGTAACACAAATCGCGTTTGTGGCATGGGACCTTCTGCGGCATCTACCAGCAGCAGCGCAGAGTCTGCCATCTTCAAAACGCGCTCTACCTCGCCGCCAAAATCTGCGTGACCAGGCGTATCCAAAACATTGATCTTAACGCCCTTGTACTCAATGGAAATGTTCTTGGCCAAAATGGTAATACCGCGCTCACGCTCTTGATCATTTGAATCCAGAACACGCTCTTCTACCTGCTGATTATCGCGAAAAGCGTCCGTTGCGCGCAGAAGCTTATCCACCAGGGTGGTCTTGCCGTGGTCAACATGGGCGATAATTGCAATATTGCGAATGTGCTCTTGGAGCATGGTTCCTACTTTCTCATTGTCTATCTAGGATCAAACCAAAACATACAGGTTATACGAAACATACGGGTTTATATTTTGTACGCTGCCGAGAAACCCCGCAAAAATGTAGTACAAGACGATACAGCGTAGTACAAACCGTTACAAAAGTGAATCAACTTCACCAGCGGGCTCAGGATCACACCATTGGAATGCTTCTCCTGCACCAAAACCTTGCCATAATACGTAGGCCGAAAAAGCCCGCTGGCCTTTCTCGGCAAACTCAAGGATAAGGGCGTCTTTATAGCCGTCGTTGCCTAAGTCTACAGCGCCCTCATATACCATGGCATAGCGTACGGGAGACCCAAGCTTATCTGGGCGCACGGCCTTTTCCGAGGTTAGAGCAGCTATGTAGTTGTGGGCCTCATCAAGACAGGCTTCTATCCCGTCTTCAGAAAACGAGTTGGTTACACGCGTGCCAGCGGCGTCTTCTACCGAAGTAATAACGCATATCTCTACCCCTGCTGCAAGTGCATCTAATGCCGATCCCAGCAGATCACATGACAGCGCGTCCAGCTCTTCTGAAACGACACTCGACTGATCATATTGACTATCTTGGGCCACAAATCCCCTATCGTTAAGCGAAATAACTGCACTAATAATACTCTTGCATTTCAAATACAGGCTGCACAGCGCACTTTGTCACAGAGCCTGCAGATTTGTTACTGCTTGGCACACCTACCATACCAGCTGCCCAGCCTTTTGCATCTTTATACCGGATTCTAATGAGGCTTCTAACGACATTTTTTGATGATTGCCTCAAGTACTGCTTTTTCTAACGAGCGTAGTGCCATAAACTGGAAACTACGTTATGTCACTCGTGCCTACCATGATTTTGGGACGGAGTATGGATAAAACTGACGAGCTTCTCGATTTTATGCTGAGCTTTTCTAAGGAAGCGCTTCAAGCTGGTGCTACGGTTGAGTACGTAGAAAAGGCTCTTAAGCGCATTTCTCAAGCGTACGAAATGAAAGAGATGAGCTCAATTACCACAAGTAATTTTATTGTACTTTCTGCCTGCTCATCTGATGGTATGCATCATACTCGGCAGACCTCTATTGAAGGCTCTGTCATTCATCTGGCAAAACTTTGGCACCTCAACCATTTACGGATACAGGTGTGTGAGAACACGCCGGCGCCAAAGGAGCTTATGGACATGCTTGGGTCTGTGTTTGAAAAGCATGAGTTTCCCAAGATAATCACCATGCCTGCTCAAGTTATAGCCTTTACTTGTATCTGCATACTAATAGGTGGTTCGGTTCGCGATGCACTTGCTACTGTGGTGTGTGCAACAGCGGTTTGTGTCGTATTTGAAGTACTCAACCATTTTAAAATTGACGCCATTGTCAGTAATGCCCTCGGTATGTTTGTGGCCACGTGCATTACCATATTCGCCGTAAGAGCTGGCTTTGGAGATAGCGGAAGTATGGTAGTAATTACCATCAGTCTTATGATGATTCCCGGTATTCCGCTTGCTAATGCCTTTAGCAGTCTCGTCAGAGGAAACGAGATGAACGGGAGTCTCTTGCTCGTAAGAGTAACCCTTGAATCGCTCATGTTGGCGCTGGGAACCTACGCTGCAGTGTTGCTTTTAGGGGGTCTCACGTCATGGTAATTGGTATCGTCTACATTGTGCTCTCATTTGTGGCCAGCTACGCCTTTGGCATAGTGTTTCATATACGCAAAGAGGACTTGGTGCTCGCAGGAATTGGCGGAGCTGTAGTAAGAACTTTTATTGTTGTAGGTCCAACCGTTATTAGCTCACACACCCTCATTATTTTTGTTGCTTCGCTCGTTGCGGGACTGTATGGAGGGGTGCTGGCACGTTTTTATAAGGCGCCATCTGCCTACTTCGTGTACCCCTCACTCATTCCACTTATTCCAGGAGATTTGCTCCACTATGCACTTTCATCTCTGCTGATCCGAAATATGGAGAGTTTTATCCAGCAGGGACTCAATTGTCTTGCAACACTTTTAGCACTCGCCTTAGGGCTGCTTGTAGGCTCAGCACTTGCCGCTCTTTGTAAACCACTCATCAGGGTTTTGCGACCTCAGTAAGCCTGTGAGCTATGCCAGCTCAAGCGCAAGAGGAATTAACTGAGCTATGTTATCAGCTGCCTGCGCAAGCTCAGAATCAGAGACGGACGATTTTGCCGCAAGCGCAAGCGATACCGCTATGGCCTTATTGAGCGTATCATCTGTAGATCCCAACCTTTGTGCACGCTCTGCAAGACTGGCCAGTACATGCAGATTTGCTACAAGCTGAGAGAGCTTGGCGGCCGTAGCAGTATAAGCTTTCATAGCAGCGATAAGATCAAACGGCTCGCCCTTATCGACACCCCTGTGGGCAGAAACGTGCTCTGCTCGGGCACGGACTCCGTCAAGAGCCATCTGAACATCCTTGATCTCAGCGTCCCCAAAACTGAGCTTAAGCCCAACAAAGAGCTCAGAAAAGGCGTGGCCGCACGGAATAAAACCAGCAACTGCTTCCATAGCGTTGCTTAGGGTTATAGCAAGACCTGCAGTCTGTGCAAGCAGCTCTGCCTGCGCCTGGCTGAGTGAAACAAGCTCTTTAAACTCTGCATCTGATACAGCGGTTACAGCTCCATGAATGTGTGGCATATATGCTCCTCACACGGTTTACTTACAGTCGTTTTCCTTCCAGAAGGATACTGGAAGCATGCTATAGACTACAATATATAACCTAATTACCTTCTTACATACGGTGCCATTCTTTAAGGGAGACTACAGCATGCAGTTGCGTGACCTGCATTATAAGCATCCGTTTCGGTCTTACCAACAGCGCATCCTTGATGCGTTTTCTTCATATCAAGCCGATAAAGCCATTAATATAGTTGCAGCTCCCGGCAGTGGAAAAACGATTCTTGGACTGGAGTTGATCCGCCGCCTTGGAAAGCCAGCTCTTATTTTGTCTCCATCTCTTGCCATACGCCAACAATGGGGAGAACGCTTTGCAGATGGCTTCCTTACACAAGACAGCCAGGAGCACGATTTGTCTCGTATTCCCTGCTCGACCCAAAGATCATAACCTCTATTACATATCAATCCTTACATGCGGCATGGGTTCAAAAAGCCTCTGCCGACAAAACAAAGGATGCAGATACCGCCAACAAGGCCGATGAGCAAGATGAGCAAGTGCTCCAGGAAGAGGACAATAAACAAGCCCAGCCAGATCTCCAAGAAGAGCGTGTGGAGGATTTTACTAATTTTGACGTTTTAGCTGCTGTTGCTCAGGCTGGTATTACCACCATTTGCCTTGATGAGGCCCACCATCTTCGCGCGGAGTGGTAGCGAGCGCTGGAGGCGTTCATAAAAGCGCTTAAGGGACAGGTATTTGTCATTTCCCTCACAGCCACGCCGCCCTATGACTCTACGCCAAGCCAGTGGAAACGCTATACGGATGTATGCGGTGAGATTGATGAAGAAATTTTTGTCCCCGAACTTGTGGCAGAAGCTGCACTATGTCCGCACCAGGATTACATCTATTTTAGTTATCCAACTACCAGTGAACGGCTTCTTACCAAGTGCTATCGAGAGCAGGCAAATGCGGCGCTTAAGGAGCTACAACAAGAAAAGCTTATAGACAGCCTGCTTCACAATCTTGACTGCGCCATCAACACCGATCTTGTCGATAAAAACTACCAGTTTGTACTGGACCACGAAGAGCAGTTTCGGGCGCTTTTGCGGTTTGTACGCCATATAGGATCTGAAGTTCCCGCTTGGTGGATGCAGGCGGTCTTTCCCCATAAACGAATGGGGCGGTATAAACCAACAGATGCAGAACGTGCACTGCAATGTATTCTCGATAATCCCGACTTTTTTGGTGCTGATTATGCGGAAGCCATACGCCATTGTCTTGCTCAGCATGGACTTATTACCCGCAAACAAGTCAACCTGCTCTCGAACCAAAAACTTAATCGCGCACTGGCGGGTTCTATTGGAAAGATGCAATCTATTCAGCGCATTGCCACGCTTGAATCGTCCTGCTTAAAAGACGATCTTCGCATGGTCATTCTCACCGATTACATCCGAGCTGATGCAACCAACCTCATCGGTCGTGACACTGGCTTTACTCAAATTGGCGCGGTCCCTATTTTTGAGGCCGTGCGGCGGAGCGTAGGAGAAGCACAGAACATCGCGCTTCTTACCGGTTCGCTTGTCATTGTTCCTGTGTCGATCCAAGATCAGCTCAGTGCGTTTGCGCAACAATACAACGGTACTGTTGCATTTGCTCCTTTGGAAGAAGCCGGTCCTGTCCCTTATGTAAAGGCGCAGTTTTCTGGTGGAAATCAACTGAGTGTACGCATCCTAACCCGGGCTCTTGAGCAGGGGCTTATTCAAATTCTCGTAGGCACGACTGCCCTTCTTGGAGAAGGATGGGACTCCCCTTGTGTTAACACCCTCATTTTGGCTTCATATGTAGGAAGCTTTATGCTCTCCAACTAGATGAGGGGACGTGCCATTCGTACCTATGCAAAACAGGCCGATAAATGCGCAAATATCTGGCATCTTGTAACGGTAGAGCCGCCGTTTGGACCAGACCAACAGCTTCTTGATCTTTTGTATGGCTCAGACTTCAAACAGGATGAAGCGATCCTGGGTCAAGATTGGGACACTCTCACAAGACGGTTTGACTGTTTTATAGCTCCTGCATATGAAAGCTCTTGCATAAAAAGCGGTATTGATCGCATAAGTATCGTACAACCACCTTTTACCGAGGCTCATTTGGAGGCAATAAACCATCAAATGGAGCGGCGAGCAGCCAACAGATAGGCTGTAACAGAGGCATGGCAGAACATACTAGACGCTTCTATCAAACCGTCGGTTAGTGAGACCTGCAAAACAGATGAGGTGCCCGCCTTATTTGGACTATCTGCTTTTACCTTTGTCAACACACTTGCTTTGATACTCATCAGCTGCATAGACTGGCTAGCAAGCAGCTTGATTCTTGAGAGTATGCACGCAAGGGGCTTTATTGCTCTGTTTAGAGGAAACCTTTTTATCTTTGGTATCTTTACGGTGTTGCAGATTATAGGTCTCTTTTTGCTCACAAAACTAACGCTGCATCTCATACTGCGCTTCTCGCCAAAACGACGTTTGGATCGTATGGGCAAAGCGCTTCATACAGCCCTAGCACAAGCTAGCATGCTTTCTGGTAAAACCGGCAGAATTCAGGTTGACTCCAATCCCATTCAATCGTATTTTACCGTCTCGCTTAAGGGGGTTTCCTTGCATGACCAGCACGTATTTGCTAAAGCTTGCAAGCAAATGCTCTCCCCCATTGACAACCCCCGCTATGTGCTTATCGAGCAAAGCGGAGCCGGGCTGTTTGGAATACTACATTACCGCCACAGTTTTGCCTGTCCTGAGGTACTCTCAAAGCGCAAAGAGGACGTTACTCTGCTGGTTGATGCCCTCAAGCCGTTTGGCACCTATAAAGCAGTGTATATAAAAAGCCCAGAAGGACGAGAAAAACTATGGCGTTGTCGAGAGAGAGCGCTTGTCAACCTCAATGAACGGTACACAAAGATCTTTCTTGGTCTTTAGCAAATGATTGCTTGCGCGGCTGCTTGCTCAATAAGATGTTGGATATCTTGAATAGCTGTGTTGGTCACAATACCCCAAACCGACATCACAAAAATAATAAGTGCAAGGATTATTTGCAGAATGAGCGAGACCATACCACCACCCACAGCCAACACTTTTGCTTTTTGTACAACAAGACGGATAAAACAAAAGACGAGAAACCCTGCAGACATAGCAGCTAACACGTAATTGGGAAACATACCGATCATTTGTATTCTCGTTCTACTTGCTAAAGTTCTGCCAAAATTCTGACCAAGCATCTGCTTCTTGACTTTGATCAATATACAAGAAGCTTTCCTCATCATAAAAATCTAAAGACATAAGATCATCGAGCGTTTTGGGCAGCGATAGATTAAAGAATTCTTTTTTGAAAGCGCTGCCATATTGCAGATAATACTGACCGGTCATGGCAACATAGTTGGTTTTCTTTACTGATTGGGGTGTATAACTTATTGGCTCTCCGGCCTCAGAAAGATCTGGACTCACTGCTAAAAGTACCAACTTAGTGTCTGAAGTACGAAAACCCAAAATAAAGTTTTGATACTCATACGAAAGCGTGCGTCCAAAGCCAAAATTTGCTCCACGTATATCTTCCGAGAAGCCATAAGCTATCTGATAGCTGGATCCCTCCTCAACCCATATGTCAAAAAGAGCGCGCATACGAGCTTTGGTGTCGTCACTTTTTGCTTGGTCTACCTCAACGGGTTTTCTGAAAGATTTAAATGCATCAAAAAGTCCCATGTCCGCCTCCTTATAACAAGTAACAGCTTGTTACGTCAGCTTTGTATACGCTGTATACCAGCCGTATACCAGCTAAAACGTTATATGGCACACAGTATAGCCAATATTACAATAAGCGTCCAAAATGACGCACATAGAGCTTTTTTACCAGCAGCACACGCCAGTCGGCCATACTCTGGATAAAGGGCATGCGCTCCGTGCGCACAAGGTATATAAAGAGCACCTGGGTAAACATGGACTCAACAAACCAGCAGGCCTGGAAGGTACCTACAAAACTTGCCATGGCTGTAGGATTTCCTACAAGAGTGGACCAGCTGCCACCACAAACAGCGGGGCAAATCCAGAAGAAGAGTACCGCAAAGGTCACAACATCAAAAACCGAGCTCGTAGGTCCAATCCAGTGCATGAAGCTCGCAATAGAACCAGACCTCCATGTTTGAGGCACCCTCAGCTCTTGCGCATCAACCCTATCCCAGGGGATGACAGCGCAGGCACAGTCATAGATGAAGTTAAGAAGTAGCAACTGAACAGCGGTCATGGGCAAAAATGGCAAAAACACGCTGGCAACCAAAACCGAGAAGATATTGCCAAAATTGGAGCTTGCCGTCATCTTTACGTACTTATTCATGTTAAAGAAGGTACGACGACCTCTACAATGCCACGCTCAAGAACGCCTAAGTCCTTCTCGAGAAGAATAATATCTGCTGATTCCTTGGCAACATCGGCCCCAGAGTCAACCGAGATGCCACAGTCACTCGCGGTCATAGCAGCGGCATCATTCACACCATCGCCCATGAAACCAACCACATGGCCACGCGCACGCAGAGCACGCACCACACGAACCTTTTGATCGGGAGAAAGCTTGGCAAAGATAGTGACCTGCTCTACCTTATCCGCAAGCTCCTCATCGGACAGCTGTGCCACAGCAACACCATCGAGCGTTTGTTCCACTTGAAGGCCAATGCTCTCACACACCGTGCAAGCAACCCGCAGTGAATCTCCCGTAAGCACCTTGGTTGCCACGCCATGCTCATGCAGAGAGCGCAGGGCCTGAGCAGCACTTTTCTTTGGTGGATCGAGAAACGCAAGGTAACCTATGAGCGTCATGCCTTGCTCGTCCTTGCCGGAAAGCACGCCAACTTCAGCTGGATCTACCTTGCGAGCAACACCCAACATGCGCATGCCTTTATCGGCAAGACCATAGGCAACGGAAAGAACTTTTTCACGCATATCACTGCCAAGCGGCAACACCTGGCCGTCATATTCCACCTCCGTGCAAACCTGAAGCACCTCTTCAAGAGCACCTTTGGTGACCATATGCCGACGCCCATCATCATGCTCAACCACCACACTCACGCGACGGCGCTCAAAATCAAAGGGGACCTCGTCCACAAGGTGCCAGCGTGCAGAAAGCTCTTCTACATTAACGCCGGCAGTACCCTGGTTTGTCTCTTCGGCTGCACGAGAGATAATGGCCGAGTCAATAAGATTGCGGACACCTGTCTCAAAAAAGCTGTTGAGAAACGCATAACGCAGCACGCGCGGATCCTCGTTGCCCATGAGGTCAAGGTGGTACTCAAGTACTACCTGGTCCTCGGTAAGGGTGCCGGTCTTGTCGGTGCGAAGTACATCCATGGCGCCAAGATCCTGAATGGCGTCAAGGTGCTTGACTATGACGCGGTCGTGAGAAAGATCTACTGCCCCTTTTGCAAGACAAGTGGTCACGATCATGGGCAACATCTCAGGCGTAAGTCCAACAGCAACCGAAAGCGAGAAAAACAGCGCAGAAAGCCAGTCGCCCTTTGTAAACCCGTTAATCACAAGCACCAGTGGAGCCATTACCAGCATGACCCGCAAAAGAAGCTTGCTCACCGAGTTAATACCCTCATCGTAAGCGGTCTTACCGCGCGTGGCACCTAGGCTTGTGGCCATGCCGCCAAACATGGTGTTAGCACCCGTAGCTGCTACTACAGCCACGCCGCTTCCCGAAATTACCGTAGAACCCATAAGCACGATATTGCCAAAATCACTTACGGCGCGCTTATCGCCAGTTTTGGGAAGAGCACAGGGTGCAGCAGTGCGCTCAACAGGAGGGCTCTCCCCCGTAAGGGACGACATGCCCAAAAAGAGATCGCGTGCCTGGACAAGGCGTGCGTCGGCAGGCACTATATCACCAGCGGCCGGGTGAATAATGTCACCCACAACTACGTCAGTCAGCGGTATTTCCACACGACCCATATCCTCGCGCTCTACGTTACAGGTGGTCTGGATGGTTTTTGCGAGTGCAGCGGCAGCGTCATCACTCTTGCCCTCTTGGACAAAACGAAGCGTGCCCGACACAAGAATCATTGCAAAGATGATAAAGAAGGTCGAAGGATCACGATCGGCAGGGCTGGCGAGAAGAACGTCGGTAACCAATGACACCACAGCAAGCAAAAAGAGAATCCCAGTAAAGGGGTCCGCAAATGCCTTAAGAAAGCGCAGTGGCACAGGATCGCGGTGTGCATGGGCTACCTCATTGGAACCCCAAGCAGCACGAGACAGCTCTACTTCGCTGGCAGAAAGTCCTTTGCGCTTAGTATTAAGTTCGTCAAAGACCTCGTTTGTATCAAGGGTAGATACGTTACGCAGCCACTCAAGCTGGAATGCCTTACGAGTATCTTTTTTATAGGTTCTGGGAGCGCTATGAGTGAACAATCCCTTTGTAGCAATCCTAGCCAGAACTGTATTGGTGAGCGTCTTCATGAGCCACCTCCGATCCGGGGGATGCCTGCGGAAATGCTTAATTGCACATCATGACCGCAAGAACCGGCAGCAAGAGTGGCATGGCATAGATAAAAACAGACAGCACTCACACACTACCGGCGGTGTCTGTCTCCCCTTTTGGCAGGCACCAATCCTTTTAAGCTTGTGTTTTCTCGAACATGACTACCATCGCTCATGGTTGGCACCTCCTTAGCATCAAGGGTTCCCGCCCTATGCATATGACTGTGGTTCATCTCATGAAGCCACACAACGTTTCATGCGTCAGTCTGAGATATATCACATGATATGTCAACCTATAAGGTATCACTTTGTGCTAGCTCTGTAAATCTTACTTAGATGTATCTGATATATTGCTGTATATGCCGTATGAACTGCAGTAAAAGAAAAGCCGGAAGGTAAAACCTCCCGGCTGCATATTCTTGGTGGAGCCTAGGGGGATCGAACCCCTGACCTCAGGCTTGCAAAGCCCGCGCTCTCCCAGCTGAGCTAAGGCCCCGGCGATAATCACCTTAGCGGCGACTCGGCTAGCGCTAAGGTGACTATTGACGAAGTGTTGGTGGGCCCGACAAGGTTCGAACTTGTGACCTCCCGGTTATCAGCCGGACGCTCTGACCAACTGAGCTACGGGCCCAACGCAAGAAAACATAATACGTCAGTAAATTTAAAAGGTCAACATATTTTTTGTATTCTTACAATGTTTTTGGGTAACATAGCTAGCACATATCTTTGAGCAAAAAGTAAGAATCGAGGTGAAGACATGAGCATGGTTCGTATGGACATTGAATCTATTGTTGTTGGCAACGGACCGGCTACTTCGCTCATTACCCTTCGCCCTCGTCATAGTTCAAGTCCTTATGCCCAAACGCAGCTTCCCATCCGTATTGGCATGACAGAAGCAAGTGCTATTGGCATGGGTGTGGATAATATCCCTCACCAGCGCCCTCTCACTCATGATTTACTTCAAGCTGTTATCACCCAGCTTGGTGCTACGGTTACCAGTGTTACCATTTCTAAAGTTGAAGGGCCTACCTTCTTTGCTTCGGTACATTTGCTTACCGCAAACAAAGAGCGTAAGGCTATTGATTGCCGTCCTTCGGATGCCGTTGCGCTCGCTGTGCGCACCAAAGCACCCATCTTTGCAGAATCTGACGTACTTATGACAGCATCATATCCTGACTTTAAAACGATTAAGAAAGATGAGCAAGAAAAAGAGCTCGCTGAGTTTCATAGCTTTATTGAAGGGCTTTCTCCAGAGGATTTCTCGTAAGTCCTCTTTGTCTTTTAATCCTCTTGTATCATAAGCAAGTGGCCATATGCCAACTTACTGCTGTGCTATAGCTTCACCGGTATAGTAATTAAGTTCATAGCCTTTTGCGGCGTTATAGACCTCTACTTCTTCGTCGATAAACCCATCGGAAGTCTTTACATCCACAATGACTGAGCGACAGATCCGCTCATCCCCTTCATAAATAGGGGTTGCCACAAACTGAACGGTACCAGAGGGATGTGCCTTAAGCCAGTTCCTTACTGCTGTTTCCACCAAGGCCATTCCGCCCTGGCCATCATTAGCTCCCACATTTTGCATGCGCGTGGCGGTAACTAGGTTTTCTACAGTCTCTTTACCACCTAAAGACTTTGCCAAAAGATGGCTTCTATTCCAAAGGCGCCCTCTATAAAACGAGCCGTTATACAGCTCAATTTGAACCTCAGGGTTCTTGCGAGGCCAACCAGAAGGATTGGACATTTGTTCGCGCTCGCGCGCCATACCACCTTCCATCATTTGATACGTAATACAAGCATGAACCTCAAGCGTACGACCTAAGCTATCAAGACCGGCATATAAAACTTGCCCGCTCTCCACGACCTGATCTATACGAGAAGGACCAACAAGGCGAACATAGTTAGGGCTTTCCTGCTCGTCCCAGCTGGTATATCCCTGCTGTCTTGCTTGACTACCTGACGCTGAGCTTACTGTACGAACCTGCTGAGACTGCAGTGGCAAAAAGTGAGAAGCTGCACTTACCAGCTGGCTAAAACCATTTTGTGCAAAGGACGGGAACAGCGTACTGATAATAAGCACACCCGCAATAAGGCCTGTGGTTGTACGGTTTCTCTTAGATAAAAACTTCCTCCGCACCATGAAGCTCCCATCACACTACAGTGCATCAGATATACGACTGCCAACTATAGATAAAGCACAAAAAGGCGCAACTCATCATACTGAATTGCGCCTTAGATATCCTCTAACGATTACTCTTCATCATCTAAGTCAGGAGCGATCTGCTCTTCTTCACCAATGTCTATTGGTGCTTCTTCACTCGTGCTTTTCTCGCCAGCGGCAAGCAGATCAAACGAAGTCTGATTCTCATCAACTTTCTTTGCAGTCGCCTTTTTGGCAATCATACGAGCAACTGCGGTAACTCGGTCAGACTCAGAGACGTTCATGACCTTTACGCCTTGAGTAGAACGACCAAGCTTGCTGATGTCACTGACCTTTACCCTAATCAGGATGCCCTCTTCGGACACAATAACCAGCTCATGTTGGGGGCCAACAACCTTCATACCAGCAAGTTCGCCTTTACGAGCAGTCATTTGGATGGTAAAGACTCCCTGGCCACCACGGTTATGAACGGGATAGTCAGCAATGGGCGTGCGCTTACCATAGCCCTTCTCGGTAATAACAAACAGGTCTCCCTGGCCGTTAGAGATCTCCATACCCAAAACCTTGGCAGTACCCTTAAGGGTAATACCACGAACACCAGAGGTATCGCGGCCCATTGCGCGGATTTGATCCTCTTCAAAAACAATTGCCTTGCCGTCTGTGGAAACCAAAATGACCTTGAATCCTGGTTTAACACGGCGCACGTCAATCAACTCGTCGCCATTTTTGAGATTGATAGCAATAATGCCGTCATGGCGAGTACGGTCATAGGCACTCATGGCTGTCTTTTTAATCATGCCGTTGCTGGTAGCAAACATGAGGTACTCGTCGGCAGGAAAATCACGGGTAGTGATAACCGCCTTGAGATGCTCTCCTTCTGCCAGCGGCAACACGTTGACAAGAGCAGAACCGCGAGAAGCACGCGAACCAACAGGTAGTTCGTGGACTTTCTTACGATATACCTTTCCAAGATTGGTAAAGAACAACACATAATCATGGGTGGAAGACACAAAGAGATGCTCGACAAAATCATCTTCCTTAAGCGAGAGGCCAGAAACTCCCTTGCCACCACGTTTTTGTGAACGATAGGTAGCAACAGGAAGACGCTTTACATAACCAGTGCGCGTTACGGTAACCACCATATCTTCTTCGGCGATAAGGTCTTCAACATCCAGGTCAATGGCTTCTTGCGCAGAAATCTTGGTGCGACGATCGTCACCATATTTAGCAACAATTTCCGCTAACTCCTCCTTGATAACCCCAAGGATTTTGTCCTCATGGGCAAGAAGATCCTCGTAGTAGGCAATCTGCTTATGTAGCTCTGCAATCTGAGTAGCAAGCTCATCACGAGCTAGGCCGGTAAGGCGGCGTAGGCGCATCTGAAGAATCGCTTCACCTTGAATGTCATCAATACCAAAGCGCTCATTCATACGTGCCTTAGCCTCGGCATCGTCATGCGAAGAGCGAATAATATGCACAATTTCGTCGATATTATCGACAGCAATAAGCAGACCTTCAAGAATATGAACACGTTTGCGTGCTTTATCCAGGCGATACGTAGTACGACGTGTGACGACATCAATCTGATGCTGAATGTAGTAGTGCAGCATTTCGCGCAAAGAAAGGGTGCGAGGAACGCCGTCTACCAGCGCAATGTCGATAACACCAAAGTTAGCCTGAAGTTGTGTACGCTTGTACAGGTTGTTGAGCACAACCTGAGGAACCGTACCTTGCTTTAGATCAAGTACAATGCGCATGCCCTTACGGTTGGACTCATCGCGCATATCGCTGATGCCATCGATTTTTTTCTCGTTAACCGCTTGCGCAATTTTTTCCTGGAGAAGACCCTTATTTACCTGGTAGGGAATCTCTGTAATAACCAAACGCTGGCGGGACCCCTTGTTGATGTTCTCCACATGCACTTTGGAGCGAATAGTAATGGAGCCGCGGCCCGTTTCATACGCATCACGGATGCCCTCGGTACCCATGATAATGCCACCGGTTGGGAAGTCGGGACCAGGCAACACGGTCATAAGCTCGTCAAGCGTTACCTCGGGATTGTCGATCATCATGTTGATGGCAGCAGCTACCTCACGCAGGTTGTGAGGGGGTACGTTGGTAGCCATACCAACAGCAATACCTGAAGACCCGTTTACCAACAGGTTAGGAAAACGCGCTGGTAACACCGCGGGTTCAGAGAGAGACTCATCATAGTTTGGCTGAGAATCCACTGTGTCTTCGTTAAGGCCAGAAAGTAGCTCCATGGCACCACGGGTAAGACGGGCCTCGGTATAACGCATTGCTGCAGCGGGGTCACCGTCAATGGAACCAAAGTTACCATGACCATCCACTAAAGGAAAACGCATAGAAAAGTCTTGGGCCATACGTACCATGGACTCATAAATTGCAAAGTCGCCATGAGGGTGGTACTTACCCATAACTTCACCAACGGTCCAGGCGGACTTCTTATGGGGCTTGTTTGGAGTAATGCCTGCCTCGTTCATTGCGTACAAGATACGACGATGTACCGGTTTGAGGCCGTCGCGAACGTCAGGTAGGGCGCGGGCGACAATAACGGACATGGAGTATTCGAGGAAGGACTGTTTCATTTCCTCACTCATGTCAGTTGGTTTAATGGCGCCGCCATGGATATCTTCCAAAGAGATACGAGTACCGGCTTCATCAGAAATAGTGCGAGAAAGTCCAGCGCCTCCGCCCAGGGAGCCCTGCTGCACAGGGCTCTGAACATCTGCGAGGTCCTCATCTTCTAAATCGTCAGAGCCGTCATCAAGCTCATCGAACTCGTCTGTCTCAGGCTCGTAGTCTTCTTCCTCATCAACAAAGTCATTATCAAACTCGTTGGTAGTATCGGCATCGTCGTCGAGGAAATCGTCGTGATTGTTTGTATCGTCTGCCACGATATACCTTTCTTAGATGTCTTAAATGTCCAGAAAGCGCACGTCACGCGCATGGGTTTGAATAAAGTCTTTGCGCTTCTCTACCTGCGAGCCCATAAGATCGGAAACCGCCCTATTAGCCGCCATAGCATCATCGATTGTCACACGCAAAAGGATGCGGTTCTTTGGTTCCATCGTGGTGCTCCACAGCTGTTCGGGGTCCATCTCACCAAGACCCTTATAGCGCTGAACGGTGTACTTAGAAGAATCCGTAAACTGACGTGCCTCTAAAGCAAGCTCTTCATCGGTATAAATATATTTACCGTTCTTGTGACCTTTAGGCTTAAGTTGATAAAGAGGTGGCTGGGCTACGTAAATGTAGCCAGCGTCAATCATGGGTTTCATATAGCGATAGAAGAAGGTAAGCAGCAAAATACGAATGTGCGCACCGTCTACATCAGCGTCCGTCATGATAACAATCTTATGATATCGAGCTTTTTGGATATCAAACTCCTCACCAATGCCCGTACCAATTGCTGTAATAAGAGATTTAATGGTGTCAGAATCAAGCGCACGATGCTGCTGAACACGCTCCACGTTCAAAATTTTTCCGCGCAGAGGCAATACCGCCTGGATACCACGGTCGCGAGCCATCTTGGCAGAACCACCTGCGGAATCACCCTCAACAATGAACAATTCTGTTCGAGCGGCATCTTTTTCTGAACAATCTGCTAGCTTACCAGGCATGGAAGAACCTAGGAGTGGCGATTTGCGTGTAGCCTGACGTGCCTTTTGAGCAGCCAAGCGACCCTTTGCTGCTTGCATGGCCTTTTTACAAATATCTTTTGCTTGGGTAGGATGCTCTTCCAGATACTCTGCCAAACCATTGGATACCACACGGTTGGTAAGCGTACGCATATAAGAACTACCCAGTTTTGCCTTAGTTTGGCCCTCAAACTGCGGATCGGGCAGCTTAACGGAAATAACCGCCGTTAGACCTTCTCGAATATCATCACCTTGAAGATCGGGATCTTTTCCTTTTATTAGATTATTTTTCTTAGCGTACTCATTGATCACTTTAGTAAGGGCATTACGAAAACCGGTAAGGTGCATGCCGCCCTCTTCGGTAAAGATGTCATTTGCAAAAGAAAGCGTACGCTCCGAGAAGCCCTTATTCCATTGCAGCGCAACTTCTACCTCACCCATTTGAGAAGCAGGGGCACTTGGATCAGATTTGCCTTCAATAAAAATAGGCTTGGAAAGACCTTGCAAAACATCTTTGCCATCGTTGAGGAACTTAACAAAGTCCACAATGCCACCAGCATAGCAGTACTCAACGGTACGAGGCGTTAGCTCGCGCTCGTCCGTCAAAATGATCTTAAGGTTACGGTTGAGAAACGCTGTTTCCTGCAGGCGATCATTCAGTACATCAAAGTTATAGGTGGTTGTTTCAAAAATTTCTTCATCTGGCCAAAATGTAACCGTTGTACCAGTAGTTTTAGTCTTGCCAACCTTAGTCATCTTTTTGGTGGTTTTACCACGAGAAAATTCCATCTCATAAATAAAACCATCACGCTTTACCTGCGCAATAAGACGTTTAGAAAGAGCATTTACAACAGAAATACCTACGCCATGAAGACCGCCCGAAACCTTATAAGCTGTGTTATCAAACTTACCACCAGCGTGCAAAATAGTAAGAACAACCTCAAGTGTAGGAATCTTCTTTTTAGGATGTATGGCTACCGGAATACCGCGACCATTATCTTCTACCGTAATAGAATTGTCGGGATGTACGGTTACCTTAATCTTTTTACAAAACCCTGCCATGGCTTCATCTACTGAGTTGTCTACAATCTCCCATACCAAGTGATGAAGTCCAGATGCAGAGGTGGTACCAATATACATACCAGGACGCTTACGAACTGCTTCGAGGCCTTCAAGAATTTGAATTTCATCGACATCGTAAGAGTTCTCTTTTTTCGTTTGAGCTGCCACTACCCGTCCCTTCTATGAAAATAAAATTGTGCTCAATGACTTGGCTGTACAACCAACACTGTTGAAGTGACTATAAATTTTACTCGTTTTGTTCGTTTATGACTATGCCTGTGTAAAAAAGCTTATTTTGAACACTTAAAAATGCCTCTGTAAAGCTTTCAGAGACAATTTAACGGTAGATTATCTACTTAAATGATTCCCTACTCGTTTGTCTCCTCATTGAAGAAATTATCGCGTTGTAGACTTTTGTTTTGAGTGGCTCTGAAAGTCCTTTTGTTAAGTCATGTGCTTGCTTTTTTTGTTTTTGAGTAAGTTCTTGCAAAGGTGGCTTATTAGACATATCAGTTTTATCACGCTGGGATGGTGTTTGGCGTTTAGGATATTTAGATAACCTAAATTGAATATCAGATACCTCGAACCCAAAATGTGATAAACGGACTATATAGATTTCTTTATTGGTTGTAAAGTCCTGCAAAACGCCACTTTTATCTATATACACATACAATACGGGCAGACGCTTTTGTGCGGACATATCTTTTAAAAAGACTCCACAGGTATGAGCTTGTTCAAATTTTCCGTTGGCACCAAACCACGCACGGTATGCCTTTTGATTATCCGATAAACCACTAGAAAGATCTGAATTAAGTAAGCCATCCATGAGTTCAGCAGCATTATATATATGGTTTTGAACAAGCTTCATTCCCTCTGGCTGTAAATCTATAGTGCGCCGTTTATAAGCCATAAGTAATCACCTTTGCTTGTTCTAATACCTCTTTTGAAAAGTACGATGCATCCGTAGTGGTGATTACTGTTTGAATTCCTTGCGAGATAAACGACAACATTGCTTCACGGCGCCTTACGTCAAGCTCACTCATAACATCATCTAACAAAAGCAGGGGTTTCTCGCCAACAAGCTGCTGGGCAAGTTGCACTTCTGCCATTTTCCATGCCAGCATAATAGAGCGCTGCTGTCCTTGTGAACCATAGGTTCGTGCATCTACTCCATTGATACTAAAGAGAAGGTCATCTCTATGGGGGCCTACTGTTGTTTGCAGCCGACGAAGATCATCTTCACGCTTTTGTTGGAGCCTCTCATAAAAGCTTTGTTGGATTTCTTCTCGAGATAGATCAACTATGTTGTCAGAAATCGTGCTTTGGTAGGTACAGTCCAACACTTCCCCACCAGAAATAGTTGTATAGGCATTTTGAATAAGCGGAACTAGCTGCTTAAAGAGGCCAATCCTGTGTGAAAGAAGGGTAGCGCCACCCAAAGCGATGGATTCATCCCATGCAGTAAGTACTGAGGTATCTACAAAAGGATCTTTAAGAAGGGCGTTGCGTTGCTCAATTGCACGGGTATAGGTACGCAATACATTGTTATAACTTTTATGCGCTTGAGAGCCAAAGGCATCAAGAGCGGTACGCCTGTAGCTTGCAGAGCCTTTAATGCTATTTAGATCATCAGGACAAAACAAGATAGACATACGAGTACCAAGAAGATCTTGAGCTCGACAGGCCTTGCCGTTGCGCTTAAAGGTTTTTTTATTTGCAGTAACAGTGCACTCAACCGTAACAACACGCCCGTCCCCCTCAAGCCGCGCACAGGCACGACCTTGTTCTTCTCCATGTAAGAGCAACTCTGAAGCGCGGGCGTGTCTAAAAGATGATCCTGTTGTTAGGAGATGCAACGCTTCTATTGTATTGGTCTTACCTACTGCATTAGGACCAATAAGAATAGTAGTCCCCTGACCCATGATAAGAGTCTTATCTTGGGCATTTCTAAAGTGTATGAGTGAAAGTTCGCGGACTAACAGCGACACAAACTACATCCTTACGGGCATGAGCAAATACAAATAGTTAATCTTTCCCCAAGTCTTAAAGACCGCAGGGCGCATTGCGTCTTGCAGCTCAAGTGTAAGTTGCGCGTCAGAACCCGCTGCAGAAACACAATCCTCTATATAGCGATAATTAAGTGCAATGGTCATAGGATTGCCTTCTACTTCTACTGGTAGCGTTTCAGACGCTTCCCCCATATCAGGAGAAGAAGTAGAGAGCTTAATACTTGCCTCATCCATATTAATATCCATACAAACCTTGGGATTAGTGGTAGAGATGGTACTTACACGCCTAAGAGCACCAGAAAGATCAGATGAAGACAATTTTATTGTTGTTTGACTTGAAGTGGGAAGAAGTTGCTTGTAGTTAGGGAAATTGCCCTCAATACGACGGGAAACATAAGTAGTATCACCAAAAACAAAAACAACTTGACTATCAGTACTGCCAATTAAGATAGTCTCGCTCTCTGATGGAATAGTAAGCACATCATGAAATACGGTACCGGGAATAATCATCTCAAAGCCATCGTTAAGTGCAGAAGTTTCCACGTTGGTATCGCAGACCGCCAAGCGGAAAGAGTCCGTTGCTACTAAACGAATCACGTTATTTTCGACAGTCATTAAAACGCCGGACAATACAGGGCGAGAAGTGTCTTTTGAAGTTGCACGGTATACTTTATCTACCATTGTAGAAAGTAATGTAGCAGGAAGTTCTACAGACCTTTCGAGCACAAACTCAGGAAACTCTGGGAAGTCTACAGGATTGAGCACAATCAAATTAAACTGAGAAGATCCGCAGGTTATCGTACACATTGAGCTAGTTGTAGTAAAACGAATGGTCCCACCACTAAGGTTTTTTACAATATTAAGGAGCGTTTTACCAGATAAAACTGTTTGGCCAGGATCTTCTACATTAGCAGGAATCTTGCAGCGAATAGAAATGGAAAGATCGGTAGATTGCAACTCTAACATACCGTCTGCTGCTGACAGATGAACTCCTGTAAGAATAGGAAGAGTTGCATTAGAACTCATACCTTTACTTACAATAGAAAGAGCCTTTGCTAAAGAAGACTGACTTACGGAGAAAATCATGAACGTGCCCCTTATATATATATATTACTTATTTAACAATAAAGAACTTAGTAATAATAATGCTTGTTGAAACGTTTAAATATTAATCTTTGTGCTGGTTGATGCCTAAAAGTTTGTATCCCATCTATTGAAACTTTTTCTACACTCCTTACGTTTCTTAAATTGTAGAAAACTCATATTACAAAAATCAAACACTTACCAACACAACTTGAAAGGTCTTTGAGAGCTTTTTAACACTCCTTACTTAGTCATTGAGAATTATGTCTTTTAGCTGCATAACTCTATCGTATAGAACACGAGACTCTTTAATTGCTTTTTCTGCCTCGCTTACACTGTAATAAACAGTTGCGTGCTTTCGTCCGCCAACATGCTTACCAATCTGTTCTAAGGTGTTGTCTGTCATTTCACGTGCAAGATAACAAACAATCTGACGCGGCATCATAATCTCTTTTTTTCTGGTTTGTCCAACAATGTCAGAGTGAGATACGTGATATGCGTCCTCTACAACCTTTAAGATCTGATCGATAGTAACTACCCGCTGCGACGTACCAAACTTTTGTGTAGCCAGCTTGATAATACCTTCTCTTTCAAGGGTCTTACCAGCGCGTTCACACTTAGTTGCTTCTAAAAGACAGCTTTGGCAAAAACTTTCAATCACACGGATATTTGTGCCCGCGCGATCTGCCATAAGATGCAGGTTTTCTTCTGAAATTGTGCCTTCAAAACCCACCAGCTTTTCTCGCTGAGCATCCTCTTTGGCACGTTTATAAAAATTTTTAATGAGCGCAAGCTTAAGATCATAGTCCGGTGTTTGGATAGGGCAAGCAAAGCCAGAATCTAAACGAGAAATAATACGCTCGTCAAAATCCTGATTGCCCAGCCCTAGCTCTGCGGGCGATTTATCTGCTGCAAGAACTATTTGCTTCCCATGGTCTACCAGATAGTTGAACAAATCAAAGAAAAATCCAACGCTACCAGGGCCTTTAAGAAATTGAATATCGTCAATGATAAGAATGTCAATATCGCGATAATTTCTACGAAATGCCTCTTTTACCTCTGCAGAGGTATCGCTCATTGCGGTGACATACTCACTGATAAAATCATGGCTTACACGATATACGCAAAGCTTATTGATATTATTTTGAAGAATGTAGTTTTGAACAGCTTTAAGAAGATGGGTCTTGCCTAGACCACTTCGACCATATATAAAAAGTGGATTGTAATTTTTAACGCCATCCGCTACCTGCTTTGCTGCTTGCAGAGCCAGCATATTCTCTTCACCTTCAACAAAGCGGTTAAAGGTGAGTTTAGAATCGTTTTCTGTTACATCTGCAATCAAAGGGTTTGCTGCGCGGCGCTGTTCCAAACTGGGTGTTTGCTGGTTTGTAGAAACTAAAGTGGTTGGTACTGGATTATACGCAGCTGTATTTTGAGTCTGTGCGCTCAGTTGCGAGTTTGTACTATATGTAGATAAACTATCACTTATAGTATTTTGTGTAGCAAGGTTTTGGAGTTCCGTTTGAGAAACAACAGATGAAGTCTTCACTACGGGTTTTGCTGCAAGATTAATTTCTACAGTAAAGGCAATGTGTTCAAAAGCTACTTGCTCCAAGCACTTCTCGATAAGCGGCGTGAGCTTCTTAATTTGAAGTTTCATAAAGCGCGAGGGTGCGAGCACCGAAATAGAATCACCAGTAAAAGAACAAGGTGTGCATTTTTCTAACATAGCGCACTTAGAAGCACCTAATTCTTCCATTCCCATTGCTAAATCAAGCACGTCGCTCCACAGTGCTTGTGCGTAGGAATCTATTGTGTTTTCCATTGCCCCACCAAACGTTGCCTTAAGATTGTAGAAAACTCATTATATGAGATTCTGTGGGGAATGTCGAAAACTCTCTAATGTTTGCTGATCGATTTTACATATGCCTTGCCCAGCGCCGTTAATTGGCGTTTTTGTCCCGTTTTATGTGTGAGACCAAGCTCGTCTAACATTTTAAGTTCGCGCGACCAGGTTGGTTGAGAACCACCAAACTGCTCTACAAGTTCTTTTCCGCCAACTTCTGGTTTTGTCGAGAAAAGCGTTAGGACTTGTTGTCCACGTGAGCTCAGGTTTATTTCTAAAGACGGGTCAGTTGTAGGTGTTTGTACTGGTTTTGTAGCTGATGAAAAATCTGCATGCCGAGCGGATATGCCAGGCTGGTTTAGAGTTTGATCAGAATAAGCGGCTTGCTTGGTTATGGGCTGAGAAGAAGCATGTGGAGTAATAGGAAGAGATTCCTCCCCCATAGGACGAGTAGAAATTGTCACAATAGTACCGGATGAAATATTGTCTTGAATAGAGAGTGAACCGCCCTTATCAAGCATATATTGTTGAGCGATTGGCAAGCCAGAACCAACTCCACGGATATAGTGTTTCATCAGGTCTGTCGCAGATGTGGTACCAAATTGCAGCGCCTTTTCTTTTTCTTTAATTCCAGGACCCTGATCACAAAAACGAATGGTATTTCCGCCATCTAAAATGGTGATAGTGGGTTCAATAAATTCTGCATGAATATAGTTTTCTACTATTTCGCGAATGATAGTAAAAGGAATAGTTCCACCTTGTTCATGAGAAAGTTTTGTAACCGTTTCTGTAAGGGATGAAAGAAAATCACGAATATTGCTTGGTTCTAACACGACAACACGGGGTGTAACAGCAGGATCATCATATACAGCGATACGCGCAGGATAGGAAACAATACTATCTTCTGCAAGTGAATTATGAGGTTTTTTGGCTTCTTCCTCTACAAAAGGAAAGAAATCCCGTGCCATACATGACTCCTTTATCAACAAACTTTCGTCCCTTGTTGAAAGTTTCAAAAAATAACTTTCACGTTGAAGAAAAGTTTTCAACAGCTGATAAAAACTTGTCGATAAGTGCGTGAAAGTGAATGAAAACTCATGAAAGATAATAACAGTTAAGACATAAGTATTCAGCAATGAATACTTTTTCTTTTGCTAAGAATGAAATTTCATGGCAGATTATGAATAAAAAGTTACCTAAACCATGAACTTAAGAGGAACATTGACAGAAAGCAGTGGTATTCCCTACAATTCTAAGGCTTGATATAAGAATTCACCAACCTGTAATCCAGGAGGAATAAAAAATGAAGCGTACTTATCAACCAAACAAGCGCCGTCGTGCTAAGACTCACGGTTTCCGTGCTCGCATGGCTACAAAAGCAGGACGTGATGTTCTGTCTCGCCGTCGTGCTAAGGGTCGTAAGCGTCTCACCGTTTAAGGCATCTTATGGAGACCATCAAATCCAAACAGGAATTTGAGCGGGTCTTCACTAATGGTAAGCGTGCATCACATCCACTCGTACGCATTACGTTTGTTAAAGAAGATCAAAACGCTCCAACAAGAATTGCATTCGTAGCTGCTAAAAGACTAGGAAATGCAGTTTTTCGCAATCGTTGTAAGCGTGTTCTCCGAGAGGCCGCCCGCAGGAGTGATATTCCTCGGGACGGTCTTTCTGTGATTTTCTTTGCAACCAACAAAACAGCTAATGCGTCAGTACGTGAGCTTGATACAGCGCTGCAACACCTTTACAAAAGGTTTTGAGGGGCTTAGGGAGTGTAAAACAATGACGAGTAAAGCGGCTCAAACTGCCATTTGTATCGTCAAGTTTTATCAAAAATGGATATCTCCAGCACTACCGGATTCATGTATCTACTCCCCCACCTGCTCTCAATATGCAATTGAAGCACTGTATAAACATGGCTTTATTAAAGGCTTATGGTTAGCTCTAAAGAGGATTGCACGCTGCCATCCATTTCATAAAGGTGGATATGATCCTGTTCCTTAATAATCTACACGTGCGGAGGAAACATGTGGGATTGGTTTATTAACTTTTTATATCAAGTACTCGCCTTTTTAGCTGGGCTTGTCGGTGACTGGGGTCTTGCAATTATTGTGTTGACCTTTGCCATTCGCCTTATTCTTACTCCCCTTACTTTGCGTTCCACGAAATCTTCTGCTCATATGCAGGCACTTCAGCCAGAAATGAAAGAGATTCAAGAGCGTTGGGCAGACGATCCTCAGCGTATGAACGAAGAAATGCAAAGGTTTTATTCTGAAAATAAGTTTAATCCATTAGGTGGCTGCTTACCTATACTTTTACAGATGCCTATATTCTTTGCTCTCTTTTCAGTGCTTCGTAACAATCTTCCTGCAGAAGCCCACTTTTTTGGTATTTTAGACTCCCTGTCTCAGTCTGTATCCGGTGCACTTGCTTCTGGCGGTATTGCTGCGGCATGGGTTTTTATCATTCTTGATGTTGCTTTTGGTCTATTAACATTTATCCCCATGTATTTAAACTCTTCAAACTCTTCTGAGGAGCAGCGTTCTCAAATGCTGGTTATGGGGTTTGTAATGGCAGCTATGATGATGTGGTTTGGTTGGTCAGTACCTGTCGGTGTTCTTCTGTATTACGATACATCTGCTGCTTGGGGTGTTATTCAACAGCTTTTTATTACCAACAAAGTTATGGAAAGTATCCGCCAAAAAGAAGCTGACCGTGCTGCTAATCAGGTAGTCGTTAATGTTGTCCGTAAAGAAAAGAAAGCTCGTCCACACAAGAAGAACTAGTTACTTCTTTATTTCAGCATTATTTAAGGAAGTAATTAAAGGAGAAAATTATGGCTGATGAACTCAGCGCGGATATAGTAGAAACAAGTTCAGAAGGTCTATTGGCTACTCATCAAGCTGGCGAGAAGTTCTCTGATGCCCAACTTGATGCCATTGCGGATCTTGCTATTAGCTGTGTCCGTGAGCTACTCTCTTTCTTTAATGAGAACCACTGTGATATTGATGAGTATGAGGGTGATGAAGACGAACTCATTCTTGATGTAAATGGTGGAAACCTTGCTGTCCTTATCGGACGTCATGGAAGAGTGTTAGATGCATTTCAGATGCTTGTTTCTTCTTTAGTCAACAGAAAACTTGGTTTTCACTTCCCTGTTATTGTTGATATTGAAGGATATAAAAACCGTCGCAAACAGAAAATTGAAACCATTGCTCTTTCTGCTGCATCACGAGCAAAAACAAACGGTCGCGTTCGCCTAAAGCCAATGAATGCATATGAACGACGTCTGGTACACCTTGCTTTACTTAACGATGATGGGATTATTACTCACTCTGAAGGTGAAGATCCAGAGCGATATGTTGTTATTACAGCTGTTCATTCTGAGTAATATTTCTCTTCTATACAAGATATTATTAAGGGGATTGGCTTTAAGCCGTCCCCTTTTTTATGCCAAAAAATCATGATGCGAGTACTTTTGTCAGGAGAGAATATGTTTTTAAATGATCGAGCTGTCCATATGCAATTAAAGAAAGAGGCAGAATGTTTTGGCATTACTCTCTCCCCCACACAAGAAGATATGCTTCTAGAACATCTAGATCTCTTAATGGAAAAGAATAAGGTTCTTAATTTAACACGCATTACAGATACAGAAGGAGCAGTGCGCCTCCATCTAATTGATTCTCTGCTTGTGTATAAAGCTGCTTCTCCTGAGAACTTTTCTATTTTTTTAGATATTGGAACAGGTGGAGGATTTCCTGGAATTACTCTAGCTATTATGTCAGATGCTCACGGCGTTCTTTTAGATTCTGTGACTAAGAAGGTGGTTGCAGTATCTGAATTTCTTTCTTCTCTTAATCTAAATAATAGGATAAGTACTTCTTCTGATAGAGCTGAATCCTATGCTTTAGACCACAGAAATGAGTTTGATTTAGTTTGTGCTCGTGCTGTTGCACCCTTAGCTTCCTTAGTTGAGTATGCTGCGCCTTTATTATCTTTTAATGGACGTTTTATAACCACAAAAGCGCAAATAAGTGAAGAAGAGTTTAGTGCTGGACTAAAAGCAGCTAAACTGTGTGGGCTTAGTTATGTTTCACGTGAAACATTTGAGTTACCCCAGAATAGTGGTCATAGAGAGATTTTAATCTTTAAAAAGCAAAATAATGCATCTGTAAAGTTACCACGAATGGTAGGAATGGCTAAAAATAAACCACTCGCCTAACTGTAAATGATTGTTAGGTTCTTGTTTGTGCAGACACGTTAAATATGAAAGAAACCGGTTCTTGTAATATAGATCAATGTTTCATGTGAAACATTGATCTATCCCCTGCTATTCTTTTGAGTAAAGTATCAAAAAGGAGCTTAAATGGACTATAGAGACGTTAGTAAGTACAAAGAAGATGAAATAGCAAAAGTTATTTCGATAATTAATCAAAAAGGCGGTGTTGGAAAGTCTACCACTGCTGTAAATCTCTCTTCTGCACTTGGAGAGCTAAAACGTAAAGTTTTAGTGATAGATCTTGATCCTCAAGGAAACACAACAAGTGGTTATGGGATTGATAAAGAAGAGCTAGAAACTGACATTTATGACGTGTTGTTAAATGGAGATGATGTAACAAAAAACATTATCCAGACAATAGAGCCTCATGTTTTTGTATTACCTGCGACAATTCAATTAGCTGGTGCAGAAATTGATTTAGTAAACGTTAAAAAGCGCGAGTATGTGCTAAAAGAAATAATCAATAGCATTAAGGAGGAGTTTGATTACGTGTTTATCGACTGTCCTCCCTCACTTGGTTTGTTGACAATTAATGCATTTGTTGCAGCGGATAGCCTTATAATTCCTATTCAATGCGAATACTACGCTCTCGAGGGGCTTTCTAAGCTTTTAGAGTCGATGGAAATGGTTCAAAGTAAGCTCAATCCTGATTTAGAGGTATTTGGTGTACTAATGACTATGTATGATAGTCGTACAACCCTATCAAATCAGGTAGTAGAAGAAGTTCGTGCATACTTTAAAAATAAGGTATTTAAAACAGTTATTCCACGAAGTGTAAAGATTGCAGAAGCACCAAGTCATGGCTTACCGATAAATAAGTATTCACGCCTCAACAAAGGTTGTTTAGCATATTCAAAACTTGCAAAGGAAGTGACAAGACGTGGCTAAATCAGGACTTGGAAAAGGCCTAGGCTCCCTTATCAGTGAAGCGAATCATGAAGTTAGCGCAATAAAGGCAGATTCAAATCTCCCTTTAAGCTCTATTACTCCAAATCCAAACCAGCCTCGCAAAATATTTGAACCAGAAGCTCTAGCAGAACTAGCAAACTCTATTAAGCAGAATGGAATTTTACAGCCAATTCTTGTACGTAAAAAAGGCGTTAAGTATGAGATTGTTGCTGGAGAACGTAGATATCAAGCAGCAAAGCTTGCAAAACTTAAAGATGTTCCTGTAATCATTAGAGAAGTATCAGATGAAGAAATCTTACAGCTAGCACTGATCGAAAATTTACAACGGTCTAATCTCAATCCCATTGAAGAGGCACGAGGATATAAGCAGCTTATTAAAAAAAATAAAATGACACAGGAAGAACTTGCAAAAGTACTTTCTAAATCAAGATCTGCAATCACAAATACTGTGCGCTTACTTGATCTTCCCGAAAGTGTTCAACAATATATGTTGGATGGAAGTTTGAGTGCTGGACATGCGCGTGCAATTCTTGCAGTGCCAACAGAAGAGGGTAGAGAAAAACTTGCACAAAAAGTTGTAGAAGAGCATTTATCGGTAAGACAGACAGAATCTCTTGCTCCGCTATTTTCTGGCGAGAAAGGGGAAACAAAACCCCGCCAAGCTACTCCACAATCATTCAAGCGTGCGGCGCGCCAATTACGACTTGCCCTTGATACGAATGTTCGTGTTAAACAGGTTCGTGGGAAGAACAAAATCGAGATTGAATTCAAAGATGAGGATGATCTTGCAAGAATCTTAGACTCCTTTAAGAGTGATGGAGCATGAAACGTATTTACGGAGCAATAAAAGTGCTTGCTGGTTCCGCGGCGATTGCTTCTGCTACATATTTCCTTGTTTTAACTAAAGAAGATAGGGAAGAGGTACGTGCAGCGGTTCAAAAATCAATAAAAGACATTATTCGTACAAAAGAAAACGTTGAACGCGTGTTTAGTAAAAATGAGAACGAACTTGATCAAACACTTGAAGCACTGCAGGATTCTGTAAGAAAACAGTGGAGCAATCTGGAAAAGTAGTTGTAAGAGATATCCTAATTAGAACAAATGTTCTAATTAGGATATCTTGTATATATAGGTATGGTTACTTAAGAACCTGTTGTTTGAGTTGTCCACAGGCTGCCGCAATATCATTGCCTCGTGAATTACGAATAGTGCACTCAACTCCAGCTTGTGCAAGCCTTCGTACAAATGTCTGAGCCCGAGCGTCTGTAGAAGGCTTAAATGGAGATCCAGGGACCTCATTAAGCATAATTAAGTTAATGTGGGCCATGGTGTCACTTGCAAAATCACAAAGCGCTGCTAATTCATCGTCTGTATCGTTAACCCCACCGATAAGAGCGTATTCATAAGACGGTCTACGTCCGGTTTTATCGACATACTCCTGCATAGCATCCCAAAGGCGCAACAAAGAAAAGCGTTTAACACCAGGCATAAGTGTGTCGCGCGTTTTTTGCACAGCAGAGTGTAGGGAAACGGCCAGAGTAAATTGTTCCGGCTCATTTGCAAACTTGTGAATCATGGGAATAATGCCGCAGGTAGATACCGTGAGATGACGAGCACCAATGCCAAGACCTTTTGGAGAGTTAAGCAAACGCAGCGCCTTCATAGTTTCATTATAGTTGGCAAATGGCTCGCCTTGACCCATGAACACAACGCTTGTGGCGCGTGTCCCGAAGTCTTCTGCAACATGGATAACTTGGTCGTAGATTTCTGCTGCGGTAAGAGAACGACTAAGACCAGCCTTACCGGTTGCACAAAATGAACAAGCCATACCGCAGCCTGCTTGTGAAGACACACATACAGAAAGTTTGTTACGAGACGGCATACCAACACATTCAACGGAAGCCCCATCTGCAAATTGCAGGAGATATTTACGGCTACCGTCTTTAGACAACTGGCGAGCAAGCTCATTTGTCTTACCAAGTACAAAGGTATTTGCAAGCTGCTCGCGCAAAGAAGCAGGTAGATTGCTCATATCGTCAAATGACGTGACATGTTTAACCCAGAGCCAGTCGGCTATTTGCTTAGCACGGAACGTGGGCTGTCCTAGAGCATGCAAGACACTCATAAGTTCATCAGAGGATAATGAGCGGATATCAGTATGGGTAGAAGTGGCAGTGGTTGAGGGAGTCAAAAAATCTGCGTCTTCTATATTCATATTTAAACCTTATCTATGAGTTACGGATACAGCTCAGAGTGGAGTATCCTCATACAAAGAACTGTTATACAAAGTCTAGCGTACATTTACGTTCCTAATGAGGAGTTTCACAATGACCAACATTGATGTCACAGTCTGCAAAGTCGCACTTCTTTCTGGCGGTTGGTCTGACGAGCGTGAAATTGCGCTAGCAAGCGGCCGTGCATGTGAGAAAGCTTTGCACCAGGCGGGCTTTACACAGGTAGATTTTATTGATGTTGCCGAGAAGGGCGTGTTGTCCAAGCTCGAGAAAGGCAACTATGACGTTGCCTTTATTGCAATGCATGGACCATATGGTGAGGATGGCTGTATTCAGGGCTTATGCGAAATTTTACGTTTGCCCTATACCTTCTCGGGAGTTTTAGCTTCGGCAATGGGAATGGAGAAGCAGGTCGCAAAGACAATTTTTCAAGCAGCAGATATTCCCACTCCTGATGGATGTGAAATCGCAGTAGATCAGGATGTTAATGAGGCAGTCGCGCAAAAACTCGTACAAACCTATGGCTTGCCCTTGTTTGTTAAGCCGGCGAGCAATGGTTCAAGCTACGGTGTTTCACGTGTAACATCTGCTGAGGCTCTGCCCGAAGCAATTAAGCTTGCCTGTGCCGACGGCGACACCGCTGTGGTTGAGAGCTGCATTACCGGAACTGAAATTACCGTACCTGTTATTGGCAATGCTGACCCACAGGCGCTTCCTGTAATAGAGATCGTTACCGGTGCAGAGTTCTATGATCTCAAGGTTAAGTACGAGCCCTCTTCTTTGCACCACGTTATTCCTGCAAGACTTTCTGAGAAGGCCTATGCTCTTGCCCAACACTATGCTTGTGAAGCTCACAAAGCTTTGGGTTGTAGGGGAGCGTCGCGTAGCGATTTTATTGTTACCGCAGATGATGAACCTATTTTGCTTGAAACAAACGTAATTCCCGGCATGACTGAAACCTCACTGCTTCCTGATTCTGCACGTCATGCCGGTATAGAGTTCCCCGAGCTTTGTCGCAAGTTTATTGAGTTCGCGCTTGAGCGTACCCAGGCGGACGCATAGGCGGATATATGGCACAAATAGCAAATGCTTCATTGGTCGAGCAGTTCTTGCTGCCCGACACACCTGCTTTTATCGCCCAACAGTATAAAAACCTTCACGAGCAAACGAACCAACAAGACTTTGGTCTGCTGGTAGACGATTTTGTCGTTTTGGATACAGAAACTACGGGCTTATCGTTTAAAGAATGCGAGCTCATAGAAATTGCCGCGGCGCACATTGAAGAAGGCCAAATAACCGACACGTTTCAGACCTTTGTGCATCCCCATACGCTCATTCCCGAGAAAATCACCAAGCTCACACATATTTCTAATGCTGATGTGGCAGATGCGCCAGGTGCAGAAGACGCTGTGGCGGCCCTAGCGGATTTTGTTGGCGGGATGCCCGTTCTGGCACATAATGCTACGTTTGACAGGACATTTATCGAGAAGGTCAAGGGTGGCAAGCTGGTTAGTGACAACTGGATTGATACGCTTGCGTTGAGCCGCATTGCTTTACCTCGTTTGTCTTCTCATAAGCTCGCCGACCTTGCACACATGTTTGACTGCGCACCGGTATCTCACCGCGCAATTGATGATGTGGCCGCACTGGCTGGTATTTGGCCAGTTTTATTATGTGGCCTGCTTAACCTTGGTGGGGGATTGCTGCAAACGCTTACAGACATGCATACGGATGTGCACTGGAGTCTTAGGCCCATCTTTAGCTATTTAGCCGGCCTGCAGGATCAGGAACCCTTTGCTCTTGAGCAGATCCGTCGTGAGCTGCTCGTTGATGATTTGCCGGCCCGCATGGATGCGGCAGAGTTAACTTTGCCGCTCGACCCCGTTACCTCCGATCAGATTATTGCTGCGTTTAGTCCATCTGGTTGTGTTTCTCGCATGTATGATGCCTTTGAACTGCGTCCTGAACAACTGCAAATGGCTCAAGAGGTGAGAGAAGCTCAGGCGTCTGGCGCATCGCGCTCTATAGAAGCGGGAACGGGCGTAGGCAAGTCCATGGCGTATTTATTGCCAAGCATTTTGTATGCGCAGCGCAACAAGATTGTTGTTGGCGTGGCTACAAAAACCAACGCTCTTACCGATCAGTTGGTTGCGCATGAATTGCCTGCTTTAGATGGCGCGCTGGAACAGGGGGTGCGCTACTTTGCGCTTAAGGGTTACGAGCACTATCCCTGTTTGCGCAAGGCGCTGCTGGCTACCTACACCAATCTGCCTCTACAAGCTGTCGATACAAACATGCGCTCGCAAGCAACCATTGCTCAAGATCAGCTGACTGCCATTGCAGTAACGCTTGCCTATGCTTGTCAATCGCCTTCGGGTGATCTGGATTCCTTGGGCATTAAATGGCGCAGCGTGCCGCGCTCTTTACTTACTACGACCTCTGAAGAGTGCGTTCATGCGCGCTGTCCCTTCTTTCCTCAACTGTGCTTTGTTCATGGAGCTCGCCGCCGAGCAGCGTCTGCAGACGTGGTGGTTACCAATCATTCCTTACTACTGCGCAATGTGGCTGCAGAAGGAAACATTTTGCCTCCCATTCGCCACTGGATCGTGGATGAGGCGCATTCTTTGGAAGATGAGGCACGCCGACAATGGGCGGTGGAAGTTTCTGATCACGCTGCCCGCGCTGTATTTGAAAACCTTGGTGGTGCACGTACCGGTGCCATTCATGAGCTGCTTGTTCAGGCAGTCAGTACGGAAGGCTCTGCGGTCATAACATCCTTGCTTACCCGAGCTGCGTCGGCTTGCACGCGTGCATCTATTGCAATGAGCGAGGTTTTCTCGGCGGTAGCAGAGTTTTGCAAAGAGCAGAGCTACTCGCGCGGATATGACACACAAACCATTTGGATTAGTCAGCAGCTGCGTGACCGTGAGGCTTGGCAGGCGGTTGTAGAAGCTGCCGATCCTGCTATAGATGCGTTGGATGAGGCGTCCAAACTCCTCTTTGAGGCACAGAGAGAAATTACTGAGCAGGTCAAAAAGCCAAAAACAGAACTTTCTGCTGATCTGCGCAGCCTGACAAACCTTCTTGATGGACTTAAGCTCATCATTGCTGGTAAGGATCAGAGCTATGTATACTCCGTGCGCATGACTCGCAAGCACGGCGGTCTTGTCGGTGGAGCGCTTTTGGCCGAGAAGATCGACATTGGTACAGAGCTGGCGGAAAAGTGGTTGCCCGAGACCATGAGCACCGTTTTTACCTCTGCAACTATTGCAGTAGGGGATGACTTTACGCACTTTAATCATTCTGTGGGCGTCGATAGCTTGCCCGCTTTGGAGCACAAAGATGTGCGTTTGGCTTCCAGTTTTGATTACGACAAGAACATGAGTGTGCTCATTGCGCGTGATTTACCACAGCCAAACAGTCCGGACTATTTAGAAGCGCTCGAGGACCTTCTCTTTGACGTTCATAAGGCTATGGGAGGTTCGGTGCTTACCTTGTTCACCAACCGCCGCGAGATGGAGCGCGTGTACGAGAGCCTGCAATCACGACTAGCAGCAGAAGGTCTGGATCTTGTCATGCAAGAGCGCGGTGCTGCAACCAAACAGCTGCGCAATACGTTTTTGTCACAAACGTCGCTGTCACTTTTTGCGCTTAAATCGTTTTGGGAGGGTTTTGATGCAACGGGGGATACGCTGCGCTGTGTGGTTATTCCTAAGCTGCCCTTTGCAAGTCCCAACGATCCTCTCTCTAAAGAACGTGATATACGAGAAAACCGTTCTTGGTGGAACCATTCGCTTCCCGAGGCAGTCATTTCTGTGAAACAGGCTGCAGGGCGCCTCATTCGCAGTTCAAAGGATGTGGGCGTGCTGGTGTTGGCGGATTCTCGCCTTATGACCAAAGGGTATGGCAAGCAATTTCTGCATAGCTTGCCGACAGAAAACTATACGGCACTTGATGCATCACATATCGGACGCTACATTGAGCTGTGGCGCAGCTCACACAAATAGCTGGTGCCGGAAGGACACACAACCATCCCCGTACTAGAAGGCGTACAAAACCGCTAATTCATATGCTTGGCGAGAAGGTCTTGGGCATAGTCTGAGATCTTCTTTTTTAGCTGAGGGTCTTTAATTTTGACCTGGTTTCCACAGGCAGCAAGATGACGGATAAGCCACGGGGAGCCGTAGTTGGGAATAACAAGCTCGACGCTCTTATCGGCATGTTGTGTACGTTTTACTGGGTGCCAAGGGTACAGCTCTTCTAATACAGGATCCAGTAGCGTGATAGTTGTTGTTTCCAAAGAAGGATCCTGTTCTAAAGAAGAACCCTGGGTCTTGGATTGGTCCGTGATATGGGATGGAGACAAAGGTGGATCCATGCGCTGGGGCTTGTCCATACGATCGAGCCTAAAAGTCCGCCGCTGGCCGCTTGCAAACTCATGCGCCTCCAAATAGCTCAAACCATCTTGCAAGTACAGTCTGTTTGGGATAACAAGTCGCTCTTTTTTTGTGTTGCTATGTTGAGAAGCATAGATAAATTTCAGACACTGCTTATTGCCAAGCGCTTTAATACACTCTAGGAGTACCTCGGGATTTGTAAGAGTGGGGGAGCTGGCAACAGTCCGTGCAATTTCTTGCGTGTTCGTTTCGATTTGCGTGTAGCCTTTCTGGACCATTTGGTACAGCGGTGTATTACTGTCAAACCCGCATGCCTGTAGTGCGGCGATAAGGGCAATCGATTCTGCTTTAGTAAGTCGCAGGGGCCGTATTGCACTGGCCGGAGAGATAAGGGTAAGCTCGTTGTCATTCTCGCCAAAGGTGAGGGGCAGATAGGAGGTTTCATCTCCTGCTACGTCAATAAGCAGATCCATAAGGCGTTGGGCTTCTTCATATGAGATGCCAAGCTTGTGCGCCACGCTTTGCGCTTGAATGGGTTTGTCGGATTGTGTGAGAGCGCCGAGCAAAACGGTAAGCTGCTTAAGGGTGGTTTGCCCACCCTTTCGGCCGTGTGTGGGTTTACCTGCCATTATGCGAAGCCTCCTTAAGAAGTGTGCTATATGCCTCCACTAATACAGGAGGTTCGTCTGGGATAAATCCCTGTGCAATAGCCCAGCGAGCAGCGTCACGTACGCGTGCAGGATTTATTGATATGGCAAGCTTGCTTTGTTTTTGATCAAAGCTGCAGGACGAGCTGTTGAGCTGTTGAGCCAAAACAACACATTCCGGCTCTAAAGGAACGCAAAACAGTGCTTTTACCTGCTCTTCTCCATATTGAAAGGGGAGGAGAAGATAGTCTGTCACAGAGAAAGTCTGCGGAATGGTGTAGGACACAGAAAGAGGTACTACGTTCTGGATGCGGTCTTCTCTAAAAACACGGATATCGTTGAGGTTAAGATTTCCACTAGGGGTTTGGTTGAGGCTCGCGCCGTGTGACTCAGCCTCATTGGAGCTGGATGTTTCAGACTGCATAGGTGCTCCCACAAAATAAGAGCGCCCGCGTGACGAGAATAACCCGAGCACTGCAATCTGCCGCATACTGAGTTTTCCTGCAGCATTGCAGTAGGTAATTTGGCAGCTGCATCGGTTTACAAAACAGCTGTGGAGTGTGGCAAGCATGCGTGATGTGGGCGGTTTTGTAGAAAGTGTTGCATTAGCGGATGAATCACTCAGGGTGTTTGTAGGACTAGCTGTATCAGGAGTTTTATCATGCTGGTTAAATACTTTGTGGATTTTTGCCAGCGCCATACGCAGATCTTCTCGATAAGGAAAATCAGGTTGGCTGAGATACGGCGCACAAACCGATTGGATGGTTGCCGCATCATCCAGACTAAGAGCAGCCTCGTTGGCAAAGGTGGCCTTTCTGTCCAGTGTGTATACATCACCAAGCGATTCATCCCGGACGGAAATGATGGATATGCCGCACTGCGCTAAGTACGCACGATCCCGCATAAAGGCCTTCTCGGCAGCAGACTTTGACAGCTGAGCATAGAGCGCCGCCGTTATTTCTGTAAGCAAAAGGGGTGCAGAAGCATGCATAAACAGCACTGCCAATGAGGTAACACGTTCTGCCATCTGCTCACTTTTAGACAAAGGCGCCCCAAAATCATCCTCTGCAAACAAGTCTGTTTGTTCGCTCACGAGCCCTCCTCATGCTTTTATCGATTTCTGATACTGTTATATCCTTGATAGTATTAGATAATTCATGAGGTTGCTATTCAGATGGTGGTTCAGATAGTTTAGAGGCGAGAGGAGCGTGTTACATGAGTAAATCTACATCGCGCCATATAGCAGCGGATAAGAGCGCTTTGTCTCAAAATACAGACACTTCGAGCGCTTCTGTAGATGTCTCGGTTTCTAATACGCCCACGCCTCGGCGCGATCAAAAGAAAATTCCTCTCGTTATTAAAATTGGTGCAAGCCTTATTGCGTTAATCATTTTGGGAAGCGCCGGGTATCTTATTTGGCGCCATTTGACGGGGGCCGCTCAAGCAAAAGAGCAAATTTCTGCAGCTATTGCTTCTGTTTCAGAGAGTGATGCGGCTATCGTTCCGCTTAACAACACCATTACATCTGACTTGGGTTCTAAAACAAGCGATGAGCTTACCAAGATAAAAGAAGCGGCAAAAAAGAGTAGCTCTTCTTTAGATGATGCTCAGATGCATGTGGGAAATGCCTTGTCATTAGACGAGTTTATGAGCGATGATGAGCGCGCTGTTGTTAAGGCCCTACAAGATTCCGTTGGCCAGCGCCGTAAACTTATCGAAGCCGGTGAGGAAGTGCTCACCATAGATGGTGGGGCTTTTAACGCAAAAGCTTTGCTCACCAAGGCTATGGAAAAAGCTGTGTCTGCGGACTCCAATATCGAGAAATCCGTGGAGGCAGCAGCAGAATATGCAAAATCCCTTGCAGGGGAGGAGTCTTCTGTTACGGACGCAAGCGTGCCCGTTGGGTTTGATAAGGCTGCAATGGAAGACATCACCGAGGCTCAAAGCTTTGAAAACGCTGCTGAACAGGCATTTTCTGAGGCTGATTATTCAGTGTATACGAAGTACCTGGCTGCTCGTAAAGATGCAATCCAGGTTCTGATGGATTCGGACAACGCTATTGCATCAGGGGATTTTGATAGCGCCCAAGCAAGTATTGAGGACTACAACAAGCGTGAAGCAGCAAGTTCAGAGTTGGCTCAACAGCTACCAGAAACTCCCGATACCTTCTTAAGTGAGGCGTATGAAGCAGCGCTTAAAAAACCGCTTGATACGTATAAAGAGATTGCCGAGGCGCTTGCAGCAACCGATAAAAAGATCCGAGATTATCAAGGTCTTGCAGTCGGCAGCTCAAAAAAGGCGTAGAGATTAAGGAAAATCTATCCGTATAAGGCCTTAAATAGCCCAATAAACCATTCCTCAAGTGCGATATTTTGTTTTAGGTCGTATACTCTTAGCGTGACTATCAAAATGTAGCAAATAGGTCCAAAGGAAAACTTTTATGCCGACCAGAACTAATAGGTACCTTGAGTATCTCGATCAGCAGACACCCATTGCTCCGGCAAATAGCCAAGAAGAGCTACAAGAGGCGCAAAACATCGAAGCATTCTTTTTATCTCGTGGTTTAGAGACCAGCGTTCAGGAGTTTGATGCTTCCACCGCGGCGCCTATCATCAGGGCAATTATGCAGATTATTCTGCTTGTGGGCATATTGCTTTCACACATTGGCAATACGCCTTTGTCTGTTGTTGCGATGTTCATTACTCTAGCAGCAGCTGTTTTGCTGGTTATGGATGTTATGGGCAAGGATATATTTACGCGCCGTACTCCTCCTGCAAAAAGTCAAAACGTTGTTGCAGTACATCGTGCGTGCGGTCCTTTGGTTTCTAAGGGCAACCGTCCTATTGTGATCGTTGCTCATTACGATACTCCCTACGAGAACTTCTTATTTAATCCTGCGATTGCAAAGGCACAGCCCTATATTCGTATTGCTGCTGTATGGAGTGTGCCTCTTGTTGCGCTTTGCGTGATCTTCCAGCCCTTTGTTATTCTTGGTGGCTTCCGTACACTCCTTTGGTTTGTAGGCATTCTTGCTGGTCTTGCTCCTTGTTGCGTGGGCGTTGCTACTTTGGCTGAACGTCGTATGGGCTGCACTACTGGTGCTAACGACAATAAATCTTCTATAGCTGCATTGTTTGATATTGCTGCAACCCTTCGTCCCACTGAGGAAGAGAAGGTACAAGCTTTCCAAAAGGAAGGAACGCTTTCTGAGGATAGCGACCAAGATGACATCGCTGATGGGGAAACAGACGGTGAAGATGCGGTAATGCCGCAACCACAACCACAACCACAACCGCGCTATGAAGAAGTTATTGGCGTGCGCCATGGTGAAGAGGTACTGCGTCAACTGGGCATGCTCCCCACTTCTTGTGAGATTGAATATGTAGAGCCCAAGATTATCGAGTATGTAGTTCCACAGACTGATCAGGCTGATTCTGTCACTGCCGCTTCTACGTTTGATTCCATAGTGGAGCAAAATCCTGCAGATGAAGAGTTTTCTCAGGGGCCTGTTGATGGAGTTGACCAGACTGCGGGTAAGACCACTCACCTAAAGATGCCTGTTGCCGTGACAGACTTCTTCTCTCGTGTTAAGGACTTTGCCTCCAGCAAAATGCGTCATCCAGCACCTTCTGATGTGCCTCTGGTAGAGACAAGCTTTGATCAAGAGAATGCTGCAGCAGTAGAAGGTGAGGTACCCGCTACAAAGAATGGTGCAGCACCAGATAGTACGGCAGAAAAAACCGTTGCCGTACCCGCACTTGATGAGACGGTTATAGCCCAAAATGCGGCAGCTGCTTCTAAGACAAGTGAGCTTCCTGATTTAAGTGCAGAAGAGCAGGTTAATCTTGCACGCCGTGTTTCTTTGTTTGACCTGCCCGATCCTTCTCATGCAGAGGTTGATCCTCTCAGCCCGGAAACTGTTGATGATGCACCTGTTATGGCTGAGGAGGATATGCCAAAGCCAGCTCATGCAACACAGGATGCTCATAATACACCTCAACTATCTCTGGTAGACGATAAATCAGCGGCTCAACCTGGTATACCTACCGTATCCAAGCTTAGTGCTGATGTTATGCACGCTTCAAGTCAGGCTTCCGCTCGGAAAAAACTCCGTTTGTTTGGCAAGAAGAAGCAAACCGACGAGTCCCTTTCTGAATATCTTGGCGTAGATGAAGACTTTGATGCCAAGACTGATGGCAACAAGATTGGCTCTTGGGATAATTTTGCCGACCATGATACCAAGTCTGCCTCTCACGATTCCGATGACTCTGACACTCCTTGGAAGGGTGGCGCAACGCGCAACTCTAAATTCCAGGTAATCGAGGGTGAAGCTAACGAGAATACCGACGAGCCTAACGATCAGGTAACAAGTGAAGATGTTCCTACGGATGAAGAGCTGCGCGATGCTGTTTTATCCATGTCTGATGATGAGCTGCTTTGTCATGATATATGGCTTGTTGCGCTTGGATCTTCCTCTCTTGATCATGCGGGAATGACGGCGTTCTTGCAGGAGTATCGTAGGTCTTGTCGAGGCTCTTTTGTTATCAATTTGGACAGCATTGGTGCTGGTCAACTAACCATGTATACCAATGAAGGCGTATATCATAGCCGCCGTGCAGACCGTCGTTTGACTCGATTGCTTACCAATACCGCAAACGACCTGCACATTGATTTGGTAAAAGCTGGTCATCGTTGGGGTGATACAGACGCAACCAATGCAATGCGCTCTTCCATGCGTTCCGTTACCCTTGCTGGTGTTGATGAAAATGGTATCCCTGCACTGTCTCACACCGCAGACGATGTTATTGAGGAAGTTGATCCAAGGCAGATAAAGAGTGTTTCTGCACTTATTTGTGAACTTATCCGTCGTTCATAGCACATAAAACAGCAGCAACACAATAGTTTGTAGTGTTTGGTCCCAGATAGAACTCACTCTTTCTGGGACCATTCTTTTATAGAAAATCTAGGTTAGCTTAATGCCTTACTAGCTCCAGTAGCTATTTAGGGTTTCTAAAAAATCGTGAAC
The DNA here is from genome assembly GCF_000364325.1 of Atopobium minutum 10063974. NCBI lineage: Bacteria > Bacillati > Actinomycetota > Coriobacteriia > Coriobacteriales > Atopobiaceae > Atopobium > Atopobium minutum. The sequence continues at coordinate 180,201 of NZ_KB822533.1, read as the reverse complement.
CACGTATAGCAAACCAACCTCCAGCTACAAGACAGGTAATAAAACCAACACTTAAAAGATCTCCCGTTTTGGGCAGTTTAATTTTTTGCTGCTGTAACGTCTCTGGTGGAGTTTTAGGTTGCGGTGGTGTGGGCGGTTCAGGCGTAGGAGGTGTAGAAGGTGTGGGTGGCTCGGGAGGTGTGGGAGGCGTAGGAGGATCAGGTGGTGTAGGTGGTGTAGGAGGTTCGGGAGGCTTAGGGATTGAGAAGCTCTGATCTGCATCATCAAAATCTTCGTGGTTATCAAGTTCAACTTCATCCAGGTATAGTTTTTCAAAGGCAACGACGTCTATGTTGTCATCAGGCTGCTTATCTATTGTGAAAGAAACCTCTATCTCACCACTTGGGGTATCCGGAGTAAATTCTACCTCTGAAGCTGGAAGCTGTTTATCGTTAAGACGGAGTGGCTCTTTTGTCTTTTTATCCATCAATAGGCCAACCATTTTGTATGATTTACCAGGTGTAAGACCGGAGTAAGAAACGGTATCGCTAAGCTCTAGGGGAAAGTCCTGTATTGTTTTGTCCGACGTTTGCTTGTTTATAAGTTGCGTTTTTATGGCAGGAACAGTAATGGTTTGCTGTTCATTATCCAAACGTGCATGGGTGGCAACACAACGAGTCCCTTCGTAAAGGCTTGTTTGTGCTACAAGCTTTGTACTGCGAATCGACTGTCTGTCCAATTCAAAAGCGCTGTCATGATCAAGATCAGTGTCTTGAGCTACGAACTCATAACTTTGCTCGGATAAAACCGGGTGTTGTTCTTCGTCTGCATCTATAAGTTCACTTTTGAGGATATATTTCGTTCCAGGAATTAGACCATGCACCTGCGTTTTGTCTGTGAGTTGCTGTGTGGCATCAAGGCTTACCATTTGTTCTTGCGTCAGATCACAAATCAAATGAGTAACAATAGTGGGTATCCAGACCGTTTGCTGTTTATTGTTTAGACCATGGTGTTTTACAATCTCTTGTCCACTGGCATCAAACAGAGAAACACACGATACTATGCGGTGGGGAAGCTCATTGGAGTCATCAAGCGAGAAGTGCAAATCTATGGTTCCGGATGACTCTTTGGGGCTAAATTTTTCTTCACACACGACGCTGCCGAAGCTGGGGTCAAGCTTCTTACCCGTATCCGCATCAACCAAGCTCGCTTTAAGTGAGTATGAAGCACCTGTAACAAGACCAGAGTAAGAAATTTTGTCTTGTAGCTTGATTGGAGATGAGCTTACGGTATCCACACTATCTTTGGAGGTTGCATCCTCTGCAGTGGTAGCGACCTCATCTATATCTGAGTGAGCAATAGTGTGACTTTGATTTGTGGTTTCAAGGAGCTCAGTTTGGATCTTTGGTTGTAGCACGCCAAATTTCACAACTGCTACGCCAGACTGTGTAGTGACCTGAGGACTTACAAACCCAAGGACAACATAGGGGGTATCACCCGTTTCTTTTTTAGCAAGCACTCTGAGCATAGCCGTGCATTCAGAGTATGTGCCGGGTTTTACCACATTCTTTGGTTGCTTTACATGGCCACAAAGCATGGGGAGTACGCCAGAACCCTTTGCCTCATTCGTGTGAGGATCATTAGCATGAAGACCACTAAAGTCCCAGCCAGAAGAACTAGAATGCTTCCAAGGAAAACTTAGCGCAAAAGCTACGTCATCAACAAGGTTAATAGCGGTGCCCTCTGCTTCAGAAAGTTTTGCAAGTTGGTTTGCCATGTCGTCCCAGGTAGCTCCAGATAAGAGCTTATCGATAAGAACTTCGGTGGATTCTTCTCCCTTATAACCCACGCTATTGTTTGTCCATGCATAAATGTAGGGAGAGCAGTTTGTAGCAAAGGCACGAAAATAGGCGCTGTCATAGGAAACGTTGGTTTTAAACTCGTACTTATCGCCAACATGTATCTGGGAAAGGTCGATAGAGTCAAATTTTCCCCACGGCCACATGGCCATTTCGTCTGGATTAGATATATGCGCCAGGCCATATGCTGGTGTTGCAGGGGCTAAGGTGTCCATGAGCATGTCGATGGCTTTTTTGCTTGTAATTTTGAGGGTAATGGAAGGCTGAGCAAAGGGGGAGAGGGCCAACGTAAGCTCGCCCGTATTTTTGTCGTAGTATGCTCCTTTTTGAGCGCTGAGTTTATACGGTTGTGAGTTGCTGTCGGTATAGGCAACAAGGTCATCAAGAGAGATTTTTGAGGCTTGGGCTTTATCCAGCAGCGGAATGGTTACAGTATTTTCTAGAGAGTCCACGTCAATAACCTGAGTGGCAGCCAGAGGTTTAACGTCTTTTCTATCACTTGTTACACGTACTTGAAATTGTGTTTGTAGTCCGTCTTTAAGCTTTATACCTACGAGCTGTTGAGCCTGCATGCCAAAAGCAATTTCTTGGCCTTGTTGGTTAGTAAACAAAGTCTTTGGAATATAGGCAATGCCAGAACCACTGTCATAAATTACGCCTTGGATACGTGTGCCAGATGTGTTATCCACAGCAAAAACGGTATCGTAAACGGTGCCGCCATGCGTGAGCTTGGTCGCATCAATAAAAGCAGCATAGTATGTATCGGAAGCGTCAAACAAATGCACTGCAGACTCATACTGTCCCACAATCGTATCAAGGGCAGTTTGCTGATGAGCCCATATGCTGTCCAAAGTTGCATCCTGTGCCAAAACATCCGCATCTGCCAGGGTGTATTTGACCGTCATGGTATGTCCGGAATCCCTGAGCTTTGGCTTGGCTAAAGACGCTCCTAAAGCGCGAGCGTAGTTCATGCTAAGCGAGAAAAGCGTCTGAAAACCCGATAGAGGCGATGGGTTGTTATCATCATGAGAAGGTGAGGTATCTTGTATCAAAGACATGTCCAGGTGTTGACCAAGATACTCTTCTGTTTGTGGATAGATTTGTTCCGAGGATTGAGTGCTTTCTTGCTTTGTATGGTCTCCTTTTGCCAGGGCTAATGTGGTGCATTGAGCAAGCGATGAAGGTGCAATCATACCTCTGGTTAAAAGAAAGCATAAGCAAAATGCTAGTATGCGCTGGACAACAGTAAACAAATGCCGTTTATTGGGAGGTTGAGGGTGGTGAAACATGTAAGACATAGGCTTCTCCTCTAGCTTCTTCTCAGTACAATGCGTACGAGCACCATGCTAGAAGCCAAGCCAAACACAAATCCAACAACTACAAACAAATTGTTTTGCAAAAAGTATTTCGTGCGAATAGGCCCGTTTCCATGGAGTTACCTTGTTCTGCGAAAACGAGCACGGTATACTATTCTTTGCGCCGCTTTGCTCGGCGAAAAAGTAAGCGGGCATCGCCAAGTGGTAAGGCAACGGCTTCCCAAGCCGTCATGCGCGGGTTCGAATCCCGTTGCCCGCTCCAAAAGACTCGTAGAGCCCCAATTTTGGGGCTTTGTTTTTTAGCTGGGAGGTTGTATGGCTCGTTTGATGGCACCCATGGCCAAGCGTCTTATAACTCTACTTGATTCCTATCGCACATCAGACGGAGCATATCAGCTACCCACTACGGTTTCTGCTGAAGCGCTCATGAACCTTGCGCTCGAAATTAGCGGGGACGAGCTCGCATTTTTTCCTAAAGCGGACGAGGTCATATGGGCGGTTGCACGCCATGAAGGCTATATCATTCCGGATTATCCTCTGGACTCAAACTCCGAGGTTAAAAGTTTTTTGGAAGAGTATGAGGCTACCAATACCACCGATTGGTATATTAGGCATGGATTGTCCATCATGTCGATCACCCATTTTTGGCTGTACTCTTGCTTTATGGCCCGCAATCTTTTGTTTTGGCGGAAACTGTTTGTTTTTAAAGCAAGTGATGTCTCTGAGGTAAACGCCCTTGCCAAGCAGGTTCATGATGCATTGATATTTTGCTTAAGTGAACAAACCAGTAATGATGATCCACGGCTTTTTGCTGTATAAAGAACCGAGTGCCCCAAATATGAGAGGAACAGTTCTATGGCTATGACAAAGCAAGCGTGTGCTACCCGCATGGAAGAACTCAAAGATGCAATCACAGCGTATGCAAAATTGCTCGTGGAGGACGGTGCTGCAATTCAGTCGGGTCAGGAACTTGTGGTTCAGTGTCCGGTAGAGGCATACGAGTTTGGTCGCCTTGTTGTAGAACAGGCTTATGCTGCTGGGGTTGGGCATGTAACTATGATATGGGGTGATGAGCCTCTTGCGCGCCTGGATTATCTTAATTGTCCTGTTTCTTACTTTGAGACGGTACCTTCTTGGAAGCGAGAGCAGCTTAATTCTCTTGCCGAGAAGGGCGCGGCATTTTTGTTTATTGCTGGTTCGGATCCTATGGCACTTGCCGGCATTGATCCTGCAAAGCCGGCCGCTGCGTCTCGTGCACGTAACTCACAATGCAGCTCTTTTCGCGATGGCATGGACTTTGGTCGTAACGTCTGGTGCATTGCTGGTGTTCCGGTAAAGGCATGGGCCACCACGGTATTCTCGGACGTTTCTGAGGATGAGGCTATGGTTAAGCTTTGGGAAGCAATCTTGGCTGTGTCTCGCTCTCTTACGGGGGATCCCCACAAGAATTGGGAAGAGCATAACGCTCGTTTTAATAGAAACCTTGAGCTTCTTAATAGCTATAAGTTCGATAGGTTGCGGTATAGTTCTTCTAACGGCACCAATCTTACGCTTGGTCTTACCAAGAAGCATGTTTGGGAAGGCGGCGCTGCTACTACTGTCTCTGGAACACGCTTCTTTCCCAACATTCCTACCGAGGAAGTCTTTACAACACCTGACCGCATGCGTGCCAACGGCAAGGTTTTCTCGGCATTACCGCTGGTAAGAAATGGTGTAACCATTAAGGACTTTTGGTTTGAGTTTAAGGATGGGCACGTTGTAGATTTTGGTGCGGCTCAGGGTGAAGAAGTTCTTAAAAGCATCCTCGATACCGATGAGGGCGCAAAGTACCTGGGTGAATGTGCCCTGATTTCTAAGTTTACGCCCATTCGTCAGAGCGGTGTGCTCTTTTATAACACCCTGTATGATGAGAACGCTTCGTGTCACTTGGCTATTGGCACTGGCTTTCCTGAGTGCTACGAGGGCGGATTAGATATGAGCCCCGAGGAGCTACTCGAGTGTGGCGTTAACAAGTCGCACACGCACGTTGACTTTATGATTGGTTCCGACGATTTGAATATTGTGGGAATTACGGCAAATGATGAAGAGGTTCCTGTGTTTATTGATGGCAGCTGGGCATGGGATGACCAAGCGTGATAGAATAAGCGCGCATCATTTTTTGGGCCGTTAGCTCAGTTGGTAGAGCAGGGGACTTTTAATCCCAAGGTCGTGGGTTCGACCCCCACACGGCCCACCATTTTTGATGAGAAACCCCAGGAAACTAAGCTTCCTGGGGTTTATTTGTATGAAGCTTTTATCTACATATTTTTGTCCCATAAGCCTATTCACGATATACAGAGCAACAACGACGTTAGGAGCAGGCTCACACAAAGGGCAACAATAGCTCCAATCTTATGCTTTTGTGGGGCATTAGGGTTTGCAAGTGCTTCAACGGAAATTGCAATCACAAAGCAGTTCCAGATAAACAAGCGCACTCCATCGGAAGCTGGTACTATGCGCGAAAAGAAGATAAGTATCAAGAGAGCCGCGAGTATTGATGCAGCTCTAGTGACTATGTGAATGACCTTGTCTTTCATTTTAGTATTTCGACACTCCAATGATTAACTTCTTCTTAAAATAGTGCAAGAAATAAGTAGCATATATAAATAATTTTTAATATATACTAATGACCAATAATAAAAAGAAATAAAATAAGACAAATAACATTAAGTACCAAGCTACCTATTTTGTCAGGAAAGTATTTCTTCCATAGATAAATATTCAGCATGCAGTTACTGACTATAATTGTTTTAAAAATAAAGTCTGTCAGTGGCGATGGTGGGAAAAGTAGATAGAGCAAAGAAGTTGCTAATGCAATATATCCTCCAGTAAGGTATATAACTTTTGCACGGCCTGTAAGGTCGGTCCCTTGCTTTTGTTGCTCCATGATGTCACCCCATCTTTATAAAGGCAGTGGTATAAGAATTATGATGAGGAATAATTTTTGAATAAATAAGCAAATTGTATGGGTGTACATGCCACCGTGCCATTTTTTGTAAAACTTAGCTTCATGGTTTATCTCCATAAAAACCAAAGTACTTTTTTTATAAAAATACCCGAAAAAACTCATTGTCAATATATAAAATAGAGACATTTGGTAAGCTTGTTGCACATTCAGTTAAATTTTATAGGCACTTGTCAAAACAGATCACCGCGCCTGTCTCTTTGTTTACGTATCAACTGCGCACACCATGAATTCGATGTAGTCCTATATGAAGGTTTTAAGCCCGTCTTAGCTCGGGTTACAATCAAAGGGCATTCTAGCTTGCATCTCTCCTCGAAAGGACAACGCATGATTGATAGGTATACTCACCCCGAAATGGGTCACGTATTTACGCTTGAGAACAAGTACCGCATCTGGCAAGAAATTGAGGTGCTGGCTTGCGAGGCTCATGCTGAGTTGGGCGAATCTGGCATTACGCGCCAAGAGGCTGAGTGGATCCGCAATCATGCAAAGTTTAACAAGGCCGAGGTAGATGAGATTGAAGCAACCACCAACCATGATGTCATTGCCTTTCTCACCAATATGGCATCCTACATTGATGCCGAGGTTCCCGAAGGTGATCCTAAGCCAAGTAGGTGGGTTCATTACGGAATGACCAGCTCTGACCTGGGCGACACCGCCCTGTGCTATCAGCTGGTTCAAGCCACTGATATTCTTATCGAGGATTGCCGCAAGCTGGGAGCCATTTGCAAACGCCGCGCCTTTGAGGAGCGCGACACCATATGTGTTGGCCGTACGCACGGCATCCATGCAGAGCCTATGACCTTTGGTATGAAGTTTGGCTCTTGGGCCTGGGAGCTGCGTCGTAATCTGGACCGCCTTATTGATGCGCGCAAAAATGTTGCTTGTGGTGCAATTTCTGGTGCGGTGGGTACGTATTCCAGCATTAACCCTGCGGTAGAAGAGTATGTATGCAAGCGCCTTGGCCTGTCGCATGATCCTTTGTCTACGCAGGTTATCTCGCGTGATCATCATGCCTATTTAGCAGGCGTTTTGGCAACGGTGGCAGCCAGTTGTGAGCGTATTGCAACAGAGATTCGCAATCTGCAAAAGACAGATACGCTGGAAGCAGAGGAACCATTCCGCAAGGGGCAAAAGGGTTCATCCGCTATGCCACACAAGCGCAATCCCATTACTGTCGAGAAGGTCTGCGGCCTTTCGCGTGTGGTAAAAGCCAATGCCCAGGTTGCGTTTGATAACGTTGCTCTTTGGCATGAGCGTGACATCTCTCACAGCTCGGCCGAGCGTGTAGCTCTGGCAGACAGCTTTATTGCGCTGGATCATATGTTTAGCTGCCTAATCCGTATTGTTGACGGATTGGTGCTGTACCCTGCACAAATGATGGCTAACCTCAATAAGACGCGCGGATTGATTTTCTCGTCGAAGGTGTTACTTCATCTGGTGGATACAGGGATTACTCGCGAGGATGCTTACAAGATTGTGCAAGAAAACGCTATGGCAACCTGGCGTGAGATTCAGCAGTGCGAGCCGGGTAGCACGTTTTGCGAGAAGCTTGAGGCAGATGAGCGCTGTACATTAAGCGCCGAAGAGCTCAAAAATATCTTTGACCCCCAGTCATTCCTCACGCGTGTTGGCATTGTGTTTGACCGCCTTGAACAGGTGAGTTTTGAGGACTAGCAAGTAAGTTTTGAGGACTCGTATGACCAAAAAGTACGCTGGAATTACTCGTCGTAGTTTTTTGAAGGGTACGGCCACTGCGGGAGTGGTGGCCGTTTCTCTTAACACGCTTGTTGGCTGTAAGCACCCCGCGGATGATACAAACAAAGCGCCTACGGTGTTGGACGATAATGCGGCAACAAGCATTTTGGATGAGTACAAAGAGGTAGATCTTCCCTACGCACAGTCAGGTTCCTGGTCCTTGCCACTGGGAACGGTAATCCATACGGGCGAGGGTAGCTGGCTGCCTGTGATGGCAACGGGAGATACCGCAACGCAGCCTATCAAGGGCTCGGTTTTCTCGACAGCATCGGGAAACCTAAGCGACGTGGTGCCTAAGTGCATTACCACAGATGGCTCTGGTTGGGTTGTCTATGACGTTGCATGCTCTGATAGCGCCTATGCGTGGGTAGAGCTTAACCTCATTACGCGTGCCTGGGTATTGTATGCATCAAAACTTGAGGGTGGCGCATTTGCGGGTAGTGCTTCCAAGCTGTGGGAAGCGGATGATTCCTATGATCCGCCACAGATGGCCGTATCGGGTACCAAGGTGTTTTGGCAGGTTATACCCTCTGCTTCGGGAAAGCATTCCGCAGAAAATTCCAATGGCTACCTTTGGAATTTAGGAGACTCACAAGCTACCTCTGTGGTAGAAAGCGCTGGTCGTTTTGGCATGGCTCCTTCTGTTTCTGGATCCACCATTACGCTTGTGCCACGCGTCTCCTCCAAGCAAGGTGTTTTGTATGGCGTAACCACCTATGACTTGAGCAATGACCTTTCTTCCCAGGTAGACCAACTTATTTTGCCGGTTGGCGTCAAGCCTTTTTATGCCACCCGCATTGGCGATACCTTTGTTATTTCCATTGAAGCTAACTATAATTCGGGCGGCTTGCTGGGCAAGATGGGCACGTATATTGGCAACAATTCCAACGGCTTTATTGCGCTGTCACGCGAGCCGGCTGCTGTTGTGAGCGGTACAGAGGCAGGCGTGTATTTTATTAAGAGTAAGGCGTCATATTTTGTGGTGGATACCGCTGCAAAAACCTACGCTATCTTGCCTGCAAATGACCGTGCGTTGGACTACGGAGAATATCCCGCTCGCGATGGCGTAACCAATGAATTTGTAACGTACTCAACTATAAAGAACAAGGGTACCGGGTATCCGTCTGTTGTTATCGTAAGGTCTTTTGCCTTGTCGTAGATGAAAATTTTATTAACCTGCGTTAGAATGTAAAGCTACAGTAGTTTTGCACCAATGGATTGATGAGTAAAAGTATAAGAGGAGACCAACATGTCTTCGGATGTAAAAAAGATTTTGCTTGTAGAGGATGAGAAGCCAATTCGTGATGCCGTTGCAGCGTATCTAGAGCGTGAAGGCTACTGGGTTCGTGGCGTAGGTGATGGCCAGTCTGCTATGGAAGAGTTTGAAAAGCATGGCTTTGACCTTATCATTCTTGACCTTATGCTTCCCAAGCTGTCGGGAGAGCGTGTATGCCACGCCATCCGCGATACCTCTGATGTGCCCATCATTATGCTTACCGCAAAGGGCGAGGTAGAGGATCGTATTGTTGGCCTTGAGCTGGGTGCAGATGACTATCTTATCAAGCCCTTCTCGCCCCGTGAGCTGGTGGCACGTGTCCGCGCTTTGTTGCGTCGTGCCCATGCAGAGGCAGAGCCCCAGGTAGAGGTGCTAGACTTTGGTAGCTTAGTCATTGATATTTCCGGTCACAAGGTCACCGTTGAGGGCGCTGAAATTGATCTGACCGCCTCCGAGTTCAAGCTGCTTACCACCCTGGCTCGCTATCCAGGACGCGTGTACACCCGTATGGAGCTTGTCGAGAAGGTCCTGGGCTATGATTTTGAGGGCTATGAGCGCACGATTGACTCTCACGTAAAGAACCTGCGTGCCAAGTTGGGCGATGACCCTCGTTCACCTCGTTGGTTGTATACCGTTCATGGTGTAGGCTATCGCTTTGAGGGCGGTAATAAGGAAGCTGGAACCACAGACGAGAAGTAGCGCATGGCTAATTTTGTAATAGGAAAAAGGACTCGCCAGCAAAACATGGGCGAGTCCTTTTCTGACTCAACCAAGGCTGCATGGAAGACAACGCGTCATGGCCAAGCCACGCGTGATACCTTTGGCACCCGCTTAACCCTTGGTTTTTCTGCAATGGCAATCATGAGCGTTATTGTTTTGCTTGTGGTGCTGGGCATTGTGTGGGAAGCTCAATTTCAGCGTTACACGCGTGCCAATATGGAGCGAGTAGCTGCGGCTACGGCTAACGTGCTGGCACAAGAATATGAGGCCGCCGGGGATGTCTGGACACATGATGTACTCGCATCGGTTGGCACTACGGTTGGCTATTCTACCGACGTGGGCGTGCAAGTCCTTAATAGGGACGGCCTGATCATTTATCTGAGCGATAAGGTCGGTCGTGCCAGCTCTTCTGTACCAGCCCTTAACTCTAAAGACGGCAATAGCGTGGTTTCCGCAGATATTATTACCTCTAACAATGTCAAAGTGGGTGAGGTACGCATCTGGGTTAACGGCTCGGATACCTTCCTTACCAAAAACGATGCAGATTTCCGTACTAACTCGTACATGGCAATTGGTTTAGCTGCTGTTATTGCGGTGCTTATCGCCAGCGTGATTGGCTATCTTATCTCTCGGGGCTTTGCGGAGCCAATTCGCAGGATTACCTCTACAGCACGACTGATTCGCAACGGCGAGCTGTCTGCGCGCAGTGGTCTTACGGGTAAAGATGAGATTGGCCAGCTGGGGGAGACTTTCGATGATATGGCCAACTCTCTGGAGAAAGATTTGCAGCTGGAGCGTCGTCTTACCAACGATGTGGCCCATGAGCTGCGCACGCCGCTCATGGCAATGCTTGCTACGGTTGAGGCCATGCAGGATGGTGTGTTGCCCCGTGATGATGAGCGCTTGGAAACGCTGGCCTCCGAAACGCGACGCCTTTCTCGCCTGGTAAGTGCCATGCTTACGCTATCCCGTATGGAAAACGGTACCGCAAAGATGAACCCAACAAAGACCGAGCTCGTAGGTCTGGTGCGCGGTATTGTATCCAGCCAAGAGCAGCTGTTTGCCGATAAGGAACTGCGCTTGCGCTTTGTGACCGAGGTACCTAAGGAAGAGGTCTATGCCGAGGTTGACCGGGATATGATTAACCAGGCAGTCATTAACTTTATGTCCAATGCTCTGCGCTACACCCCTGAGGGTGGGTGGGTTGTAGTAGAGGTTGGTCAGGATCGCAATGATGTTTGGATTTCGGTTTCTGATACCGGCATTGGCATCGCAAAAGAAGATCTTTCGCGTGTCTTTAGCCGCTTTTGGCGTTCTGATGCAAGTCGTGAACGCGTGTCCGGCGGTCTTGGTGTTGGCATGGCGGTTACCAAAGAAATCGTCGATAGGCACCACGGCTATATTTCGGTAGAGTCAGAACTTGGAAAAGGTACTACATTTACCTTACATCTTCCTCGGGAGTATCGTCCTTCTGAACTCTCGTCCGCTACAATAGATGAATAGGTCCAACCGGGCTTATCGATAAACAATGCGTATAACGCGTAAGGAGATGGCAAATGTCGGCTATGGATATGCGTCCCGACTCTCACGGTAAGGTTCGTGACATATATGATTGTGGCGATAGCCTGCTCATGGTAGCAAGTGATCGTATTAGTGCGTTTGATTTTATTCTGCCTGATGAGATTCCTTTTAAAGGAGAAATTCTCACACGCATTTCCGCCTTTTGGTTTGATAAATTTGCTGATCTTATTCCCAATCATTTGCTGAGCATGGACACCGCGCAGTTCCCCCAAGACTATGCCCAGTATGCTGAGTACTTGAATGGTCGTGCCATGCTGGTAAAAAAGGCACAGACCATTCCCATAGAGTGCATTGTGCGCGGTTATCTTACAGGCTCTGGCAAGAAGACCTACGATGAGGATGGAACGGTTTGTGGTATTAGGTTGCCCGATGGTCTGGTTGAGGCATCCAAGCTGCCCGAGCCTATCTTTACGCCTTCTACCAAAGCGGAGTTGGGTGACCATGACGAGAATATCTCGTTTGAGCGCTGCTGCGAGATCATTGGCGTAGAGCTGGCTCAACAGATCCGTGATGCATCGTTGGCAATTTATAAAGCGGCGGCAGAATATGCTGCAACGCGTGGCATCATCATTGCAGATACCAAGTTTGAGTTTGGCATTATTGATGGTAAACTCACGCTTATTGACGAAGCGCTTACTCCGGACTCCAGCCGTTTTTGGCCTGCAGAGGGCTATGAGCCTGGCAAGGTGCAGCCCAGCTACGACAAGCAATATGTGCGTGATTGGCTTAAGGCAAACTGGGATATGACGGGTACAGCTCCTCACCTGCCAGCCGAGGTCGTTGAGGGTACGTCAACGCGCTATCAAGAAGCGTATGAAATCATTACGGGTCAGCCGTTTGTTCCTGTGAAGGAGTCACATGTCTTGGCGTGATACATTGCAAGGAGCTCGTGAGGAGTTTGAGGCAACGCGTAGCGCCTCTCCTAAGAGCGAGAAGACAGCCGAGAATGAGGAACAAACGTCCAGTGGCGTTATGAAGCGTTCTGTTGCCCGCGCAAAGCCTGCACGTGAAGCGGCTTCTGGCGTACGCGTAGTTGCTGCTGGTGGTGGCAAGACACACAAGAAGGCTGGTTCAACTACGCATCTTACCAAGGAGCAGCGCAAGGAAATTCGTCGTCAGGAAAATGAGGCGCGCGATCGTTTGGTGGCTGCATCCAATATCGTACTTAACAAGAATGAGGAGTATCGCCGTAAGCGTAGGCTGTGGTGGACACTCATTATTGTTGGCATGCTGAGCACGGTTGTTTCTTTTGCACTTATGTATGTGGCGCCAAAGGGAACTTCTGCAGACTTTAGCACTCCTTGGGGCAAGGCCTCTTTGGTCATGCTTGTGCTTGCGTATGCCGGTATCATTGCCGCATTTATATATGACTATATTCGCATTCGTCCCTTGCGTGATTTGGCAGACTCTCGTGTACGCGGTATGAGTGCCAAAAAGATTGACTCCATCATTAAGGATGATATTGCCGAGCAAGAGACAAAGAGCCGTAAAGAGGATCGCAAGAAAAAGTAACCTTGTGGGTACGCTGGCGAGCGACTTTGCGGATGTTCTTGTGAGTGAGTCTGTGGTGCGGTTTTGCGCGCAACACATCTTTGGCGCGCATGATGTAAAATGTGCATGCACACGATAGCACGTAGCAGTGCACGATAGTGTCACCTTGCCCTCGTAGCTCAGGGGATAGAGCACAGGTTTCCTAAACCTGGTGTCGGCGGTTCGAATCCGTTCGGGGGCACCAAGCAAACAAAAAAGCCGGACATACTGTCCGGCTTTTTGCATATAGAGGTACTTGCGTGTACGGCGCTTTTATCGGCAGCTTACTGGCTGTCACTCGAGCTTGAGTTGCCCGGATCAGATCCCGGTTTCTTGGTTTCTGAGCTGTTGTTACCGTTTGAGTTGGAACCGTTTTGCTTATTGTTGTTCTCGGTGTTGGTCCTGGGCTTGGGACCATTAGATACCTTGAGGTCAATTGCCGTGCCCTTAGCTACGCTGCCGGTAGGAGAGGCAGAGATTATGCAGCCAGAAGGAATGGAGCTGCTGTAGTCATAGCTTATGTTACCCACGGTGAGACCAACCGTAGTGAGCGAGCTCTTTGCATTTTCTAAAGAAGCACCTTGCAAAGCGGGAACGTATACCTCATCCGCGCCAAGGGAGATCTGATAAGTTACCGTATCTCCTTCTTTTGCAGTGGAGCCTGCAGCGGGTGTTTGTGCCGCAATATGACCATTTTCGATATCGTTAGAATGCACCGATTCGCCCGCTTGCGCCTTGAGGCCAACGGCGCTCAGTGCTGCTTCTGCTTCTGCGGGCGTCATGTTGGATAGGTCTGGAACCTTAACCTTAGATGCTGGCTCTGCTCCCTTAGAAACTACCAGGTTAATCTTGGTGCCCTTTGGAGCAGTCTTACTTGAGTTGGGGTCTTGGTCAATAATCTTGCCCTGTTCAATACTGCTGGAGTACTCTTCCTTGATGTTTCCTACCTCAAAGAACTTAGTATTGTTAATTTGCTGGACAGCCTGTTCTTGCGTGAGGTTAAGTAGATTAGGTACTTTTTGCATCTGAGAAGCTTGGTTGCCCAACAGCTGCCATGCTGCAAAGATGGCAATAGCTGCAACAACGATTACACCCATGGTAATAAGCATAATGTTGCGACGCTTTTTGGCACGCTGTGCTGCTTGCTCTGTAGCGGATTTTGTTGGGCCAGCGGAGTTACGGCTTGCGCTGTTTGCGTTGGGGCGATTAGCAGCAGGAATCAAAGGGGTGGCCATGTGCATGGTTTGGGTTGTACCGTCGGCTGTGCCGGCAACGTTTATAACAGAAGTTGCATCCGCAACAGCAGACATGCGGCCAGCAAGATAATCACGCAAAACGCGGGAGAGTTCGTCTGCGGATTGGAAGCGAGCGGCAGAATCCTTTTGCATACACTTAAGGATGATGCCCTCAAGCTGCTGATCTACGCGAGGATTGATTTTGCTTGGAGCCACGGGTTGCTCGTTAACTTGTTTGAGCGCAACAGAAATTGCGTCGTCACCCTCAAAAGGTACGCGACCGGTGGCAGCTTCGTACATCACAATGCCCAAAGAGTAAATGTCAGAGGTCGGCCCAAGGACTTTGCCCTGTGTTTGCTCGGGGGATACGTAATGTGCGGTGCCCAGCACGTTATTGTCGGTAGTAAGATGGCTATTCTTAGCGCGCGCAATACCAAAGTCCATGACCTTAATGTTGCCATCGGGCTGTACCATGATGTTTTGCGGCTTGATGTCGCGGTGAATAATGTCATGACGATGGGCTACCGATAAGGCCTGTGAAATTTGAGAGCCAATCTGGGCGACCTTACGGCAGTCCAGCGCTCCATGCTTACGAATGCCGCTCTTGAGGTCTGTGCCGTGGAGGTATTCCATCACAATGTAATAGGTATCGCCGTCTTTGCCCCAGTCATACACAGAGACGATATAGGGGGATTGCAACGCTGCTGCCGCCTGCGCCTCCTGCTTAAAACGTGCAGCAAAGGAGTGATCTGACGCATATTGAGGAAGCATCGTTTTGATTGCTACGGTTCGACCAAGCACGTTGTCGAGGCCGCGATATACAACCGCCATGCCTCCCGTGCCTATTTTATCTTGGACCGTGTAACGGCCACCAAGAACAGTTGACGGCATTTTCTCTCCCATCCCGCCGAGTGCGTTTAAAGTACAATTCCAATCCATGTGCGGGGATATACCCCTAGTGTAACGGTTATGCTCCTTCGGATTGAGCTTGAAGCGCTTGTCTCAAAACTTTTCCAGCAAGCTGTGCCGCAAGGCCTTCGATGTCTTCATTGCTGGCCCCTTCAACACAAATGGAAATTGCGATGGTGGGCTTATCGTAAGGTGCAAATCCAACAAACAAAGAATTTATCTTGCTATTTCCAACCTGTGCTGTACCAGTTTTACCAGCAACCTTTACTCCTGGTACTTGGGCTGCTGTACCTGTTCCGCTGGTTACAACATCAAGCATGGCTTGTTTAAGAGCGTCTGCGGTGTCAGAAGAGATGGCCTGTCCCAAGGACTTGGTGCCGGTACTGGCAATAGTAGCCCCTTCTGGCGACAAAATCTTTGAGACAATATACGGATTTTCTACAATGCCGCCATTTGCGATAGCTGCTGCAATAACAGCATTTTGCATGACGGTGGATTGAGGTCCTGCGGGACTGTTGTGTTCACCAACTGGCTGTCCACAGGCTGCCCAAGCGGTTTCCCATTCCGTCATTTCACTGGGCGTTGGCATCACGGATGAGACCGATGAGAAGTCCTGGCCAAGTTGGGTTTCAAAGCCAAAGCCCTTGGCGTAGGAGACCAGGCGGTCTGGTCCAACCTTGGTTCCTACCTGGCCAAATGCTGTGTTGGAAGACACCACAAGGGCCTTTTGCAGACTAATGGTGCCGTAATCCGCGTCATGATCATTCGTAACCTTGGCATTGCCAATATCCATGGAAGCAGGCGCCTCTATGGTGGTGTCCAAAGTGGTAACACCGGAATCCAGTGCAGCTGCAAGTGAAACCAGCTTAAAGGTAGAGCCTGGAGCGTAACGCACCTGGGTGGCACGATTGATCAGGGCACCTGAGCCGTCATCGTGAGCAATAAGCTCAGCGATCGTATCGTAGGTAAAGGTGGGGGAGCTGGCGCTTGCCAAAACAGCACCCGTAGTGGGATTGAGAATAACAATGGAGCCAACGCGTCCGGAGAGTGCGTCTTCTGCTGCCTGTTGGATACGCGAATCCAGGGTAAGCATTGCTGTGTTGCCGGGGATGCGGGCACCAGATAGAGAATAGAGCGCGCTGAGCCAATTGGAGTAATCCGCATGTCCGGTAAGGGTTTCGTTGAGTGAGGCCTCAACGCCTGTTGCGCCATAGCGTGTGGAGAGATAGCCCACGGTATGTGCTGCAAGACTGCCAGCAGGATAGCTGCGCTGATAGCTACCATCTTCTTGTTTGATGCTCTCCGCTAAGGTTTTCCCGTCAGAGGTGAGAATGGCACCACGCTGTACAAAGGCACTCTTGGCAATGGTGTGGTTGTTACCGGGCTTGTTTTGATAATTGGCCGCCTGAATGACCTGAACATAGGTCAGGTTGGCGATAAGAAGTGCAAACAGCAAGGTAAACGAACGGATAAGCAGGGTAAGACGGTTGCCTAAGGCAACGCGCCCCAGCACACCAGATTCCGGTGTTTGTAGGCCAAAGCGTCCACGTACGTGGCTACCATGTGCTACCGATGCAAAGCGTTTTCCCGTTTGTTTGATGGTGCCGCTGCCTTGAAGTTCCTCATTGCGACCGGTCGCCTCATCGCCTGCACGTAAGATGAGGCCGATAATGATAAAGCTTGACAACAACGAGCTGCCGCCTTGGCTAATAAAGGGCAGGGTTACACCTGTAAGGGGCAAAAAGCGAGTAACGCCAGCAACGATGAGGAAAGCTTGGAATGATAGAGAGGTAATCAAGCCAACCGTGGTAAAAGCAGCCATATCTGATTTAGCGCGCGCAGCCGTAGCGCAGGCGCGAACGGCAAGCAGAATATAGAGCATGAGAATGGCAGCACTGCCCAAAAGCCCGAGTTCCTCACCAAGAGCCGAGAAGATAAAGTCAGATTCAACGACGGGGATAAGGCCGGGCAGTCCACGGCCAATACCTGTGCCAAGCATGCCACCATCTGCAAGCGAGTACAACGATTGGACGATTTGCAGGCCTTTGCCGGAAGGATCCTTCCACGGGTCAAGCCAAATATCTACGCGTACTCGTACGTGCGAGAAGAGATGGTAGCAAGCAGATGCACCAATACAGAGCAGTAATACAGACACTATGACGTAGGACATACGTCCCGTTGTGACATAGAGCATCACGACAAAGATCGTAAAGAACAGCAGAGCACTTCCCAGGTCACGCTCAAATACAACAATCAAAAGGCTAATGCCCCACATAATAAATACGGGAGCAAGCATTCGTAAGCGAGGGATGGCCAGAGGACCAATCTGTCTGGTAGAGGCACTCAAGAGCTCGCGGTTATCGGCAAAATAGCTTGCCAAGAACAAGACCACCAACACCTTGGCTATCTCGCCCGGCTGGAATGAGAAGGGTCCTAAGGAAAGCCATAGCTTTGAGCCGCCCTTCTCGGTACCAATGATCATGGGAAGCAGCAAGAAAGCAACGCCTACAATGCCAATGGTAAATTTGTATTTGCTTAAACCTTCAAGACTGGGAACGGCAATCAGTACGGCTATCATGGCTGCAATGGAGACAAAGAGCCAGATGAGCTGATTGGTTGCTAAATTGGGGGCAAGGCGTGTTACAAAGGTAATGCCGGTGCCAGAAAGCAAAAATACAATGGGTAGCAGTGCAGGATCCGCCTCTGGGGCAACGATGCGCACCGCAATATGTGAGATTGCAAACGCTACAAACAAAGCGATGGGCACGGCGAGCGTGGAGAGGCTCACGGTTAGGCTTGCATTAAGAACGTACAAGGCATAGAGCAAAATTACGGGAATGGCAGCCAAACCGAGCAGCAATAACTCGGTGGTACGCCTTGAGTTTCCAGAAGGTGTTGGCATTTAGTCACCCTCTTTCGAGGTTGTTTGTGCATCTTGAGCTTTCATGGTGTCGAGGTTAGAAGCCGCCTCGTCCTTCTCTTTGGTAATTTGGTCGCGGTAATCTTCTACCGTTTTGCGTGCCGTCTCTGGGTCAGAAACGCTGATGCCTTCCTCAAGCAGGCGTTGCGTGGCCTCTGGAAGATCGGCAACCTTGATAGAGGTGGTTTCAGAAAGCGTGCTGAGTTTGTAGCCAAAGGGTGCAGAATTTACCCCCTGATAAATGGCAACGGTGGTACCGTTGGTCCCAATATACCAGGAGTTTTGTACAACAAACCAAGCACTCATGGTAAGAAGCATGATAGGTGTAAGGATTGCTATAAGCCAAGTTATGAACACACGGCGGCGTGCGTGACGATGAAACAGCGCACTGCCACTATTGATAACGTCTACTACAATAACGGTTACGTTGTCATAGCCGCCTTCTGCCAGGGCCTGAGCCACCAGGTTGTCCGCAGCTTGTTGGGGAGTGGCACTGGAGACCGCCAGATCCTCGATAACGCTGTCGGATACCATGGATGATAGGCCGTCGGAGCAGATAATAATGCGATCGCCCTTTTCTATATCAAGCGTAAAGCGGTCTGCATACATATTGGGGTCCGATCCCAGCGCGCGCGTAATAACGGAGCGCGAAGGATGCGTACGGGCCTCATCTGCCGTAATTTCTCCCGCATCCACCAGCTCTTCTACAAAGGAGTGGTCGTGGGTAACGCGAACAAGCGTGCCCTCATGGAGCACGTACAGGCGTGAATCGCCCACATGGGCAATGGCAAGACGATTGTTTTCTAAGATTGCTGCTGTGGCGGTGCAACCCATGCCGGGTTTACCAACGCCTTGACGTACGCCATCGACAATAGCGGTGTTTGCCAGCTCTACCGAGGCGCCCAGTAACACGTCATCTGCAACGGCAGGGGCATGTTCTGCAATGCTGCGCACGGCAATGGCGCTTGCTACTTCGCCAGCTGCGTGCCCGCCCATGCCATCACATACGCAAAAGAGAGGTGCGTGAACAAGGAACGAGTCCTCGTTATGCTCACGTAACAGTCCCACATCGGAGCGAGCACCCCAAGAAAGCTGAAGGGTTTTTCCGGTATCCGTATCGGAATGAGTGCGTTTCTCGACATCAATAGCCTGCACGCCCGGAGCGTTTACCGGCGTACGAGGCTGTTCTTCTTGAGTGGCATCAGGCTTGGATTCCGGTTTGGACTCCGGCCTTGATTCTGGCTTGGATTCTGTAGCTGCAGTTGGCAGAGCACCACCGGCGTCCTGCGTGGGCTCAGTAGCCGCTGCAGGATGCGCATTTTCCTCTGCGGCTGCTTGGTCGATGGGGGAAAACGGAGCCGTTATGTCAGGATTGAGCTTGTCACTCATCGGCGGCTAACCCTCATAATCGTGTCACCAATCTGCACTTCATCGCTGTCGCGCAAGGTAACCGGCTGTGTGATGGGATGACCGTTTACATACGTACCGTTGGTGGAGCCCAAATCCTCCGCCACCAAGGCGGGGCCTTGGATGGTAAAACGCGCATGCGTGGAAGAAACATAGGGTTCAGCAATGGTGATATCGGATGATTGTGAGCGTCCCACTACAACAGGGCCTAAAACGTCTACGTGCAAACCGCGCAACTGCTTAGGGCCTTTCTCGACATCAATACACCAAATAGCGGCATCACGGCGTTGTCCACGTACGAGCCCAACGCCTGTGTGAGCTACGAACGATAAAAAGATATAGAGCAGGACAACAAGAAGAATGCGTCCGGCAAACAGGACGAGGTCAATCATTAGTCCTCCCTGAATTCAAGTGTGGTAAGACCAAAGGTAACCATATCACCACTGCGCAGAATGCATTCATCAATGTCCACATCGTTAACCTGTGTTCCGTTGGTGGAATTAAGGTCTCGTATGTGCCAAGAAACTCCGTCAAAGCTAATTTGGGCATGGCTGCGCGAAACATTGGGGTCATGCAACACAATGTTTGCGCTCGCGCGCTCGCGGCCCACAATGACACCGCTCGCATCTACAGGATACGTTTTGCCAGAGATGCGGTTGATAAACAGTGCCTGGATAGTGCGGGTTTGAGTTGTGGACACATGACGAGAGCGAGAATTTACGAGAGGCACGTTACGGCGTACCGTTTTAGGCATCTCGGTACCAGCGGCTTGTGCGGGAGCGGGGCTGGCTTGAGCAACAGAGGCATCGGCCTGAGCAGCAGAGGCAGCAACGGAGGCGCCGGCTTGTGCAGCAGCTGCACCTGCAGCGATGTTTGCGGCCATATCTGCAGAGGCAGCACGAGCTGCCGCGGCAGATGTCTTAGGAATGATTGGCGTTGGCGTGGGCATGGGTACCGAAGGGAAGCTGGTGTTTAGCACCACGGGATTGTTTGTCTCACTTGCAGGAATGACATTGAGTCCAGCCTCAGAGTCATCCAAAGCAACGTGAGGTTTGGGATCAGGCAGGGGTTCCATCGTACGCTTTTTGTGGCTGTGGTTTTGCGCGCGAGAAGGCTGCTGTGCATTGGCGGCAGGGACGTTGTTTGCTGCGTTTGTCATGAACTTATCGCTTAGGAACTCAGCTTCTTCCATACGAAGGCGTTCCAAAACATCGGCCTCTACGTTTTCTGCAAAAACAGAGTACTTGCCACGCCGCAAGTTTGGGTCCACCATAAAGCGAACCACCGGAGTTCCCACGAGTGTCAGATTTTTTTGAGTGGCGTGAGCTTCCAGCAGTTGAGACAGCTCGGTTGAGATGGAGCTATAAAAGGGGCGCATCTGCAGGTCATCATCTGCAGAAACCAAAATGGTAATAAGAGCGGGAGCGGTGTCCACATCATTAATTACTAAGGTTTCATTTTTGAGCTCGCGCAAGGTTTTTTTGGCCAGTTTCTTAAAGGAAAATGGGGCGACCTGGCCCTCTGCGGACGCGCCAAAAATGCTCGCGATGCGCGATTCAAAGGTATTTAGAAAGTTCATTACTCAACCTCCAGCGGGGTGCCGGGCGTTTGGAAAATTACAGTAATCAAGCACGATAATCCAAACAAGATTACCGCAACAAGCATGCTTAACATAGGGGGAGCGGACCATATACCGCCATTCTCCACCCGGATACGAACAAACAGAGTGAAAAAAACCAGAAGCAGACCAACGGTATGCCCCAAAATGCCAAAGAGTTTGCCGCCTCTATGTACAAGGATGGAGGCAATTCCTGCGGCCAGACTAAAGCCGAGCAACTCTAAGAGCGCCGTGGGATGCCAGGTCCAGCGCTGGATGAGAAGCCCTACGCTGTCCAGAGAAAGGCCGCTTATGTGGGCAACGGCTGTATATTGCGAGAAAATCCAGCCTACGCAGGCAGTACTCGTGGCATGGAGGGGACTTAAGTAGGTGGCGCCAAGGTTTACGCTCGCAAATCCCGTAGAAAAAACACTGGGCATAAGCAGGGCAAGACTTGCAGTGCCATGTTTTCTTCCAGTGCAAATCCACCAAGCTGCAGGGATGACTAGAGCTATGAGGGCTAAGCCAAAGGTGGTATAGCTCAGTGCGCTACTTGCGGTGCACAGAGCAGCAAAGCAGAGGGCAAGCAGTAAAGCTGAGCCAAAGTTTGGCAGTGCAGCACTCAAACCAGTTACCACACAAACAAGTACGAGCTCGATGTTTTTGTCGGCAAGTCCCAAAAACGGTACTGCGAATTGTGCTGTTTGGTAGCTGAGGGCTGCGATAGTGGTGCGCACTAATACAGGAGCAAGCCAAGGAACGCGCTCCGGTAGGGTGAGCGGTCTACCATGCATTACGGCGCCGGGCTGCTCATCGTTGGTCACCTGACTGAGAAGCTCCGCCAAAGAAGCTTTGCCGGCTGTGGTATTACCAAGCATCTCTATAACAGCGCTAACAAACGCTTTGATGGATGAAGTGCGGTTTGTAACATCTGCAGCTAGAGCCTGTGCAAACTCATCGTATAGCTGGGGTCCAAAGTCTAAACGCAGTTGTGCCAAGTACTCCTCTGCACCCTTGTAAATGAGCTTGGATGAAGTTTCTGCCGTGGGAGCTAAAAAGGGGTTTGTGCCCGTGAGCGCCTGTACCAAACAGACAACTAGCGAAAACAGATCACAGCGCTCATCCACCAGCGCGCCTTCAATTTGTTCTGGCGGCATGTAGCCAATAGTTCCGCCGCGGGCATCACCATATCCGGCTGCCGAAGCCAGTGTTGCCATACCAAAATCTGCAAGCTTGGGGGTGCCTGCATGATCAAACATGATATTTGCTGGCTTAATATCCAGGTGCAATACGCCGTTTTCATGTGCAAAAGCCAAGGCAGACGCTATGCCGTCCAGCATATGTGCGCATTCATCTCCCGTAAGAGTACCGCCTTCTACGCGGGCGAGAAGCTCAGCGAGGTTGACGCCATCCACATACTCCATAACAAGGTAGGCATAGTTACCGTCCCATTCAAAGTCGTACATGGTCACAATATTGGGATGAGCCAGCATGCTTGCAGTGCGCGCTTCCATAAGTGCTTCTTGCATGGTTGAGGTAGAGACGTGTGGGCTTTGTTCCGTAGAAAGGGGCAGGCACTTGATGGCAACTCTCCGCTGAAGGCGGGTGTCCCAACAAATTTCTACCTTGCCAAAACCGCCGTTTGTTCTCGTCTCCAAAATTCGATAGCGACCAAGCAAGAGTTCAGGGGTGGTATTTGGAGATTCAAGCGCAGTGCGGCGCAAAACAGTATTGGTATACGATTGATCGTGCACGGCGCCTCCTTGTTTGTTTTAGCTGCGGTTGTGTCGTGTTTTCTAAAATATTTTACCCTTATAGCTTGCTATGTGGCAAAATTTCGGTGTAAAATCACCTCTGCATGCGGGCGTGGCGGAATTGGCAGACGCGTACGCTTCAGGTGCGTATGGGAGCAATCTCGTGAAGGTTCAAGTCCTTTCGCCCGCACCATATGTCAAAATACCTCTGGGCAACCGGAGGTTTTTTATTAGCATTATGAATATTTAAGCGCGTGTATTCATTCTTGCGCATTTCAAATCCTTCTCTATAAGCTTTTTATCGATGTATATGGTCGCGCAGCGCACTTATCGGCAGTACAATAAGCTGTCGATACAACAAACGCTTTGAGCGCGAAGAGGGTACAACATGAAGCACGGCTACGAGGTACTCGCAGATCCATTTCTTAATAAGGGTACGGCTTTTGATGAGCAAGAGCGTAATACCCTGGGACTTGTTGGACTTTTGCCTCTCCAGATCCAGACCATAGACCAGCAGGCTGAGCTTGCCTATCAGGCATATAAGGCGTGTGAGTCTGAGCTTGCTGCTCGTCATTATTTGATGAATCTTTTTAGCAAAAATCGTACGCTCTTTTATTACCTCTTTAGCCAGCATGTGGAAGAGTTCATGCCCGTGGTCTATGACCCCACTATCGCAATTGATATTGAGAAGTATGGACAAAGTTTCATGGATCCCCAGCAGGCGGCTTATCTCACGCTTGATACTCCCAATATTGAGGACGTGCTGCGTCGCGCTGCGGACGGTCGCGAGATTGACTTGGTGGTAGTCACCGATGCAGGGGCCATTCTTGGAATTGGTGACTGGGGAACCAATGGTGTTGAAATCTCCGTTGGCAAGCTTATGGTTTATACCGCTGCAGCTGGTATAGACCCGGCCCGCGTTCTTCCGGTAGTGCTTGATGCAGGAACTGACCGTGAGAGCCTGCTCAATGATCCTCTCTATTTGGGGGTTCACAAAAAGCGGGAACATGGCCAGCCTTATTATGATTTTGTCGATCGTTTTGTACGTGCTGCCGAGAAGGTATTTGGCTACTTCTACCTGCACTTTGAAGATTTTGGTAGAGACCATGCGGCTCGTATTCTGGACCAGTATAGTAACAAGCACCCAACGTTTAATGATGACATTGAAGGTACGGGCATTATTAGCCTGCAGGCATCTTAGGCGCACTGGAGATCTCTGGCGAGAAACTCACCGATCAAACCTATCTGTGCTATGGCGCAGGGACAGCAGGTGTAGGTATTGCAAACCGTATTTTGTCTGAGTATATTGACCAAGGCATGTCTGAGACAGAGGCTCGCAAGAAGTTTTACCTTGTGGACCGCCAAGGCCTCTTGTTTGATGATGACGATACCCTAACCCTCGAGCAAAAGCCATTTGCACGCGCTCGTTCTGAGTTTGAAAATGCGGATGAGCTCACCAATCTTGAGGCTGTGGTCAAGGCTGTACATCCCGGTATTATGATTGGAACCTCTACAGTTCACGGTGCCTTTACCGAATCCGTGGTGAGAGAAATGGCGGCTCACACCCACCGCCCCATTATCTTTCCGCTGAGTAACCCCACTAAGCTTGCCGAAGCAACGGCAGAAGACCTTATCACCTGGACAGAGGGCCGAGCATTAGTAGCAACGGGCATTCCTTCGGATCCCGTTGAGTATCAGGGCGTGCGCTACGAGATTGGCCAGGCTAATAATGCGTTAATCTATCCGGGTCTTGGGTTGGGTGTTCTTGTGTCGCAGGCTCGTCTGTTAACTGACGGCATGATCTCCCAGGCGGCACACTCCTTGGGCGGTCTTGTTGATACCACAAAATCCGGTGCTGCAACGATTCCTCCTGTTTCACTCTTGACGCAATTCTCCAACACGGTTGCAGAGGCGGTTGCGCAAGAGGCGCTTGCCGAGAAGCTCAATGGGGTAGAGCTGGAAGATGTTGCTGCTGCCGTGGCAGCGTATCGCTGGGAGCCTAAGTATCAAAAGCAGTAATCCTCAGTCAGCCAGAATTGTGCAGGAAGAATTTTGCGGCTAGATTTTTTGCGTCAAGGACTTTGTCCTATAAGCAAGAATTTTGTACTGCGCTGTAAAACAGCGGATGAAAGTCACCTTTCATCCGCTGTTTGTCTCCATACGTATCTGCTACTTGGTTTTCTCGTCAGAGTCTGTGTCAGACGTAGAATCATCAAAAAGGCTCCAGCCCGCGTCGTCATCGGAGCGCTCGTGGTTGTAATAGCGTTTGCGACCGCGCTTTTCAGAAACGAAGGCCACAACTGAAAAAATAACAACGCTAGCAGCCAACAGACATGCCACGCCGGGACGTGTATGAAAAAGCCAATTAAGAATATCGCCAATGGCAGCCATGTGGAATGCCCCTCAATGCTTTTGAAGCCTCGCTTTGTAAGATGACATACAAGTATATACTTTAACCATCTATGATTCATTGATTTTTAAGCGAGAGAGGCCTGTTGATGCTCGACATTAAGTTTGTACGAGAAAACCCCGATGCCGTGGATAAAGCCTGTGAGTCAAGGCAAAACGCGCATTGGGACTGTGAGCGTTTTTTTGAGTTGGACGAGCAGCGCCGCGCAACCATTGCTGAGGTAGAGCAGCTGCAGGCTGAGCGCAATGCCATTTCCAAGCAAATTGGCCAGCTCATGCGCGAGGGCAAAAAGGATGAGGCCGAGGCAGCAAAGTCTCAGGTGTCTACTAACAAAGACCGCATTGCTCAGCTTGACGAGAAGCGCGGCTCTGTAGAGGATGAGCTCTTTGCTCTGGTGGCAGCCATTCCTAACATTCCTGATGAGAGCGTTCCCTACGGTAAGGATGACTCAGACAACCCCGAGGTTCGCCGCTGGGGAACTCCTCGTGAGTTTGATTTTGAGCCTCAAGCACACTGGGATCTCGGTCCTGCTACGGGCATGATTGATTTTGATCGCGGCGTAAAGCTTGCAGGTACTCGTTTTTATCTGCTGGGTGGCATGGGTGCTCGTATGGAGCGTGCGCTTATCAACTTCTTTATTGATATGCATCTTAAGGCAGGTTTTAAAGAGTGGTGGACTCCCGTCATTACCAATCATGATTCTTTGTTTGGTACGGGACAGCTCCCCAAGTTTGATGAGGATCTCTACCATGTAGAGCCTAATTTGTACCTGATTCCTACGGCAGAGGTTCAGCTTACCAATATCCATCGTGATGAGATTTTGGATGCTTCTCAGCTGCCCTTGATGTACACCGCCTTTACCCCTTGTTTCCGTGAGGAAGCAGGTTCTGCTGGTCGCGATACGCGCGGCATCATTCGCGTTCACCAGTTTGATAAGGTAGAGATGGTTAAGTTTGCCAAGCCTGAGGACTCCATGAATCAGCTTGAGTCCATGGTGACCGAAGCAGAAGCCATCCTACAGGCCTTAGGTCTTCCTTATCATGTTGTAACTTTGTGCACGGGCGACATTGGTTTCTCGGCACGCAAGTGCTACGACATTGAAGTATGGCTGCCTAGCTACAATGCGTACAAGGAGATCTCTTCCTGCTCTAACTGCTGGGACTTCCAGGCGCGTCGCGCTAATATTCGCTACAAGGATCCCTCTGAGTTTAAGGGAACCCGTCTGGTTCACACCCTTAATGGCTCTGGCCTTGCGGTTGGTCGTTGCATGGCTGCCATTATGGAGAACTATCAAAATGCGGACGGGTCTATTACTATTCCCGAGGCGCTTCGTCCTTATATGGGTGGTATCGAGAAGATCATGCCTGAATAGGAGCAACAACCTTAACACGTTTTGCATGCTTTTTACGGGCAGTTTGTGCATTTCCCTCCTCATTGTTTTCTACGGTGAGGAGGGTTTTTATTAGGCATTCATGCTTTAGGGATATTTGTGATCTGCGAGTATTTGTACTAGAACATATGTTCTGTATTTGCTATACTTATCTCATAAAGAGGATGGAGATAAGAGGATTGGTATGGATAGGAAGCTGGAAAGTGTATCTGTAAACAGGGTTGGGGATTTAGAAATAACTGAGGAACTTTTTGGGTCGGGTGTTGTGGGCGTATATGACCGTGAGCATTATGTGCATAGTATCCGCATCCGGAAAGACAAGCTTTGCCTTGTGGCTACTGCGCTTGGGAATGAGCGCGATGATATTGTTGAGGTGGTGTTCGGAAAGCTGCGCGATGAGGAGTATTTTCTAGCTGATCTGATGGATTTGTTGGATCATGAGGGCATCACCTATAGCTATGCTGCTCAAATGGATGGTGTTACCCACTTTAGACCCTAGAAGGCCGGTGCTGGAGCGCTCTGGGGGGATAAGAGCGAGATTGTGGTACGTTGAGGCCAGCGAAAGCCTATAAGTTTGATATAGGCTTATGGCTCCTCATAGCTTACAGCGCTAATAAAAAACCGGGATAAACCCGGTTTGAAATTACAACTGGTGCGGCGTACAGGATTCGAACCTGTGACGTCCTGATTCGTAGTCAGGCCCTCTATCCAGCTGAGGTAACGCCGCGTCTGTGTGCTTAACTATATTGCCACCAGTCCTGAAAGGTGTCAAGCAAGAATTTAACTTTTTGAATATTAAACAGCATTAGGTAAATGAAAAGCTTATGCCATGGTTATAAAATGCGGGGTGAGGCATAAAGCAAACCCCCATTACCCTATTTAAGGCACCATTTGATAACTAGGCATTGCTAATCCTGACTGCTGCATTGGGTATTCCAGATTCAATACTCTGGTGCATATATACAGAGGTTGTCTGAGTGTTTAAAATATTTTCAGATTTAAAGCGTAAGAAAAGAGGCACCTACTTGTGTAGGTGCCTCTAACATGGAGATAAATTATATCCTATATCCTGACTTCATGTACCTATAAGAAAATTTATGCGAAATGCTTAGCCTTATACTTCTTTGCAGCGCCCAAAGCTACACCAAGACCGCCCATTGCAGCAAGTGCTTGTACAGAAGCTGCTGGATCAGCAGTTTTTGGAAGTGCCTGCTTTGATTTGTCAGATTTCATATGCTTAGGTGCTGGCTTAACGGTTTTCTTAGAGCCAGTCTGCTGTGTGTGAGTAGCATTATACTCTGCAAGCAGGGTTGCATAGTGCAGGTAAGCGTTCTTTGCATCCTCCTGCAACTGAGCAGCTATCTCAGCCTTTTCGATAGCGGCTGCATGAGCCTCATCAAAGGCAGTTTGCTTCTCTGCAACATCTTTTTTAGCAGCCTCAATCTTATCGTTAGCCTCATTTTTAACGTTCTCGAGGTTGGCTTGAGCATCCTTCAGGGCAGTCTCAGCGTTAGACTCAGCATCCTTCGTGGTAGCTACGCTTTCCTTAGCCTTAGCGAGTGCTTCAGCGGCACTGTCTGCAGCAGCCTTAGCGCTTTGCTCGTTAGCAGCAGCTTCCTTCAAAGCATCCTGAGCAGCTTGAAGCTCTTTATTTTTTGTCTCAGCATTAGACTTGGCAGCAACTACAGCCTTTTCGGTGTCCTCAATTTTAGTTTGAGCTGCCTTATAGGCTAGATCGGCGTCTCCTACTGTAGCCTGAGCTTCCTTATGCTGAGCCTTTGCAGTTGCATAAGCATTTACAGCTGTTTTAAAGTTGTCGTTAGCAGTGCTCAGCTGTGCCTCTGCCTCTTCACGAGCTTTAACTGCATTATCATAGGCAGCTTGCTTTTCTGTAACGCCTTTTTCGGCAGCTTCGATATCGCTAGCTGCACCGGCCTCAACATCCTTGAGATGGGCTACAGCGTCATCCAGTGCTTTTTTAGCTGCGTCTTCAGTAGCTTTGGCGTCTTCAGCGTCCTTCTTAGCGCTATCCGCTTTAGCCTGAGCTTCATCACTCTTGTTCTTAGCATCGGTAACGTCTTGCTCGGTAACCTTCTTTACCGTCTGCTTATTATCAACAACCTTTGGCTCCATATCCGGCGTGGTGGTTGTCTCTGCAATTGGTGGTTGTCTCTGCAATTGCGGATGTTGCCGCAGACAATCCCATGCCGGTAGCCATAATCGTTGCTACACCTGCTGTAAGAACTTTCTTCGCGGGCCCATAAAGATCTTCTCCTTCTCTCGAGATATAGGGGCAGTTTAAAGTGCGTTAGCTAAAACAAATTATAGATAACTTTTTAGCTTTCGTACAGCTTTCTTATGATTGTAGCAATTGTTGGTTTATATACCAACAGGCATTTTTTTACTAAACAATAAACTCCAGATATGGACACAACTGGGGAAATAAATGAAAGCCAATATAGACGGCTAGTGGGTAATGCAATACGCACCGCACGAGAATCTCAGAAATTATCATTGAGAGACCTAGCCTATATGGCAAATATTGACTATAAATATTTGTGGCGCGCAGAACATGGAGAGGCCAATATTACAATTAATGTTCTATATAGATTAGCTAAAGCATTAGATATAAGCGTTTCATCCTTGTTTAGATTTGAAAACACCACCTTTTAAAAAAGATACCAATAGATATTTATATCTATTGGTATCTATACGTATCTAATTTATGTATCCTTCGTTGTGATAGTCAACAGCAAGTTTCTTAGCATTGCCACCATAAGCGACAGACAGTGGCTCGCATAAAAAAAGTTAACAGTACGATATATTGAAATCAATCATGGTATTCTTGCTTCAATAAAGCTTTTGGTTGGTGATTATATGGACATACTTTCTTATATGCATACCAACTCTTTGTGGTTTGAAGACTTTATTACTCGCTTTACCTACCACTCAAATGCCATCGAGGGCTCTACGCTTTCTTTTGCAGATACCTATGCGATTTTATGGAACGACAACTCCATGAAAGTAAATGCTACTGCTCGTGAACTCTACGATGCAATTAACCATAAGTATGCCCTTCAAATAGCTCTGCAAAAACCTTACGAGGAGCTTACCGAGCGACTTATTAAGGATATTGCTATACAAATCAATAAGAATATCAACGACATTGACGGCTATAGAAAGACTCAGGTTTACATTCGTTCAAGCGAGTATGTCCCACCTAAAGCCTCTGAGATAAATCAGCTTATGCAACAGTTACTTTATAACCATGTACATACAGTTTATGACAGTATATTTGAGAAAGAGGCAGCCTTTCACATTACCTTTGAGCATATACATCCCTTTGTTGATGGCAATGGTCGCACTGGACGTATCCTACTCAACCGAGCGCTTATTGCTGCTAAGGTTGCCCCTATCGTTATTCCTGTTGAATCGAAAAGCAGCTATCTTGAAGCGATAGAAACATATGATACACAAGGACTTGCGAAGCTTATAGAGAGCCTATCTGTACAGGAAAAGCTGCGAATGAAAGAACAAGCATAAAGCCAAGAAGAATTTGAAGCTGGCATTCCAAGCGCTTTTGAAGTATCTCAAGCAGCACAAAAGGCATTT
This sequence comes from Atopobium minutum 10063974, assembly GCF_000364325.1. NCBI lineage: Bacteria > Bacillati > Actinomycetota > Coriobacteriia > Coriobacteriales > Atopobiaceae > Atopobium > Atopobium minutum. The sequence continues at coordinate 149,944 of NZ_KB822533.1, read as the reverse complement.
GAAGCCGAAAAATCCTCTGAGTCGCACAGTAAAAAATCTATTAAATGAAAGAATAAGTAATGAAATATGGATCACTATCTACCACTGCAGGGGTGCGTTCTTACGGCTTCTCTAAAGCTTCTAAAACAAAGCGTCTACCAGCAAAAACGCTAGTAGACGCTCATAATGTTCTGGCGGAGAGCTGGGGATTCGAACCCCAGATAGGATTTGGTCCTATACTCGCTTAGCAGGCGAGCACCTTCGGCCTCTCGGTCAGCTCTCCAAATAATGGTGCATACGAATAATACCCTACTATAGCAATTTTTGTTAGTATAACTATACGTTTGTATCAAAAATTTCAGACGTTACAACAATATTTTGCGGACACTCCAAAAGCGTATCCCAGCTAAAACTTGCTAGGAGTTCATCTGGCGTAAGCGCAGTGTTTGGCGGAACCAATCCTAAAAGGTGGGCGAGACAACCAATGATTTGTTGAGGCAGCACACCGCGAGCCCTAAGAGCACCCAGATCAAGATCTTTGTTGCGCTTGGAAAGACGATGCCCATCAGGGGCAATTAACAACGGAATGTGAGCATAACTGGGATGCGGAGCACCCAGTAAATCCTGTAGGTAGAGCTGCCTTGGAACTGAGCTTACTAAATCGCAGCCTCGCACAATTTGGTTAACACCCATAAGTGCATCATCAAGAACAACGGCAAGCTGGTAGGCATATACACCATCGCCGCGCCTGATAATAAAGTCACCACAATCAGTAGCAAGGTTTTGTCGATAAACGCCTTGTACGAGGTCAGAAAAACTGTATACAGCAGCTTTGTCGTCTTGGTTTGGTACTCGTAAGCGTATGGACGGCATTTTCTCGTGAGCCTTTTGCTGGCGTTGTTCTGATGTGAGCGCGCGACAAGTGCCCGGATAGACATATTTGCCATCGCAGGCGTGAGGAGCAGATCCGGTATGGAGTTCTGCGCGTGTGCAAAAACAAGGGTAGGTATAACCCTGGTTGGTAAGATCCGCAATGGCCTGGTCGTAGAGCTTAATTCGCTTGCTTTGGAAGTAGGGGCCTTCGTCCCATGAAAGACCAAGCCACTCAAGATCTGCCATGAGCAGCTGTGCTTGTTGGGGATTGGCGGCTCTTGGGTCAATATCTTCAATGCGCAGGATGATTTTTCCTCCGGTATGTTTGGCACTTAACCAGGCCACAAGCAGGGAGAACACGTTTCCCAAATGCATGCGACCAGAGGGGGAGGGCGCAAAGCGGCCAACCACAGTCGTGGGATGAGGAAATGTATAGGTCTGAAGCTGCATGACCCTTATGGTAGCTCACCCATACAAGGATATGAACCTGCAAAATATACCGTATGGTTAGAAAATATCGTATAGTTAGATTAATAACGAACCATCGTTATATATCGTTATTGGTAACGCAATACCGTTTGCTCTGTAAGGCAGGAGCCCTATGAAGAAGTACGCTATTTTGAAACGGCTGACGTTTGGTGCAGCACTTTGCTGGCTTTTTGCAGTCTTGGTCGTTTTGTTCGGATTGCCACATCAGGCATGGGCAAAAGACTACTCAATCGAGCAAGTCAAGATTGATGCTACCGTTAACCCTGATGGCTCTATGGACGTAGTGGAAAATCGCACGTTTAACTTTAACGGTCGCTTTAATGGCGTGTATTGGAAGATTCCAGAAGGGGTTTACGATGGTCGTGCCATTACGGTTACGGACATCAAAGCGGGACTTGCCGAGAAAGGTTCGCTTACTCCATACACCCAGCTTACGCAAAATGATTCTGAGAATGACGATACCTTCCAGGTGCTTAACGAGGAGGGCGTCAAGCGCGTTAAGATTTTTCATCCCGTTAGAAGTGAGCAACAGTCGTACGTCATTAGTTACCGCATCAATAATGCGGTCTCCGTATGGTCGGATTGCGCAGAGCTATATTGGAAGTTTGTTTCTGACGGCTGGGATGTTCCCTCAAATAATGTGAGTTGTGAAATTCATCTACCTGTTCCAGAAGGGCAAAGCGTTGTTCCCGGAGACAATGTCCGTGCTTGGGGTCATGGTGCTCTTACGGGACTTGTTACTCAATCAAAAGATAAAAAGGGTGTTCTTTTTACCGTTGATCGGGTCGGGACTTATGAATTTGCCGAATCACGCATTACATTTCCCATTAGTTGGGTGGGCGACGTCACACCTATCTCGACAAAGAGGCTGGATGCTATTATCGACGAAGAGACAAAATGGGCCGAGCAGGCCAATCAAAGGCGTCAGAGTATGCGTGAGTATGAGCAAAGCCGTAAAAAATACACCCAGACTGCGGCTGATTACTTCAAGAACATTTTTATCGCAGCTTCGCCCATAACCTGCCTTTTGATGGGATTTTTTGCATATAAAAACTATGCTCGCTATCGTCGTTTGCATGAGCCGCTTTTTAAAGACACATATTTCCGCGATGTTCCTTCTCACGATAATCCCGTGGTGTACTCGATTCTTCAAAACAGAGGAAAGTGCAAGAGCATGTTTCTTACTGCGGGGATTATGCACCTAAGTGCTATCAAGGCTTTGCGTATTGAGCAGGCAGATGACAAGGACGGATCAGCTTCTTGGAGGCTTACAGCGCTTAAGGAACCCGAGGAGCTAACGGATTCTATTGATCGTGCCACCTACGAACTCTTATTCAAAAAGGTTGCCAGTAAGGCAAAACAGCAGTCAAGCAATGAAACGCACAAAGTTATACGTATGAGTGATCTAGAAGAAGTGGCAAAGGAAAAGCCAGAAAAGTATGCAAACTGGCTGAACTCATGGACTGCTAATGCAGAGCGTGCAGCGTACCATAAACATTATTTTAAGGATACCCATAAAAACAGGGTATGGCTCATGACCGTTCTGTGCGGACTTGTGTTTATAGTGCCCTTTGCGCCTATGGCGATAGTGATTCCCTTTATTTTTTCGGACTGGGGAAACCTGATTGGTCCCGCTGCATGGCTTTGGCCTTTGTATCTTGCATTGCAGGTAGGTACCATGGTGTGGATTACTTCTAAAGCGCGTAAAATGAGAAAATTATCTGTCGAAGGTGTAGAACTTGACGCAAAACTGCAAGCGCTTAAACATTGGTTTAACGATTTTACACGTCTCAATGAGGCTGTACCCAACGATGTAGTTTTGTGGAGCAAGCTTTTGGTTATTGCTGTGGCACTGGGAGTTTCTCAAAAGGTGCTTGAAGAAATTAGGGTTGCTCTTCCGCAGTATGTGGATGATGCACAAAGCATTCCAACCTATATATGGCTGAACAGCTACAGCTGGACTGATTCACCACTTTCGACTCTCGATCGCAGCGTTTTGGGTAGTGCTACAGCAAGCACTATTGCTTCCTCAAGGGATTCGTTTGGTGGGGGTAGTTTTGGCGGAGGCGGCGGCGGATTTTCCGGTGGCGGAGGCGGCGGCTTCGGCGGCGGCGGAGGCGGCGGTGCATTTTAAGCACTTTTAGTGAAGGCACTACCGTTCGCCCGCAAAGCGTTTTTGAATAAATATTCTATAAAACGATGCCTTTCTCGTAATTTTATGCATGTTAGATAATAAGGGGACAGCTGGTTTACAGAAGCAGCTATCCCCTTATGTTTTTGAGAAAAATACCGTTTACAGGCGTGCAAAATATATCAAATTGTTTTACAGTAGCTACGCGCTACCATTGCACTGATAGCGCGTTTTGTTTCGCGCCCATTCGTATACCGCGAGTGGACAATCCGTCGATCTAGAGGAGACACAATGGCAAAGTCTGGCGCAAGCCGCGTCGTCATCGCCCTTGGTGGCAACGCTCTTGGCAACACCCCCGAAGAGCAAATTGAGCGCGTTCGCAACGCTGCCCCCATCCTGCTTAGGGTTATCGAGCAGGGCAACGAGATCATCATCACCCACGGCAATGGCCCTCAGGTTGGCATGATCCAAAAGGCATTTACCTATGCAAACCAGACCGACGAGTCCATCCCCACCATGGACCTTCCTGAGTGCGGTGCTATGAGCCAGGGCTACATTGGCTATCACCTGCAGCAGGCAATTGGTGCCGCTATGCACAAGTCTTACAAGCGTTGGCACGTTGCTTCTGTTGTAACTCAGATTGAGGTAGACCCTGACGATCCTGCATTCCAGAACCCCACCAAGCCCATTGGTGCATTCCTTACCAAGGAGCAGGCAGATGCAGAGAAGGCAGCTCATCCTGACATGATCTTTGTAGAGGATTCCGGCCGTGGTTATCGTCGCGTTGTTGCTTCTCCTGAGCCCAAGAAGATTGTTGAGAACGAGTCCATCCTTAACCTTCTGGACAACGAGTTTATCGTTATCGCTTGTGGCGGCGGCGGCATTCCTGTAGTTCGTGACTACAGCGATAAGGGTGCTTACAAGGGTCAGGCTGCCGTTATCGATAAGGACATGGGCGGTGAGCTTCTCGCTGAGGACTGCTCTGCAGACACCCTCGTTCTTCTTACCGCTGTTGATCACGTTGCCATTAACTTTGGCAAGCCTGATCAGAAGGATCTTGAGGACATCACCACTGAAGAGGCACGTCAGTACCTTGAGCAGGGCCAGTTTGGCAAGGGTTCTATGGAGCCTAAGGTTCGCGCTGCTGTTAAGTTTGCAGAGAGCCGTCCTGGCCGCGTGTGCATCATTGGTTCTTTGGATAAGGCTGCCGAGGCTATGGCCGGCCTTTCCGGTACTCGCATTCACGCCTAAGTTGCACTTGTTTAAAACAAAGGCTTAAAAATAGAGTCCGTCGATTTCGGCGGGCTCTATTTCGTTGTATGGCTATGAATTACCCTCACATGCTGTACTGTTTTCTCGTCTACGCTACACTAACACTAGGTAAACCGTGACCCCAAAGGAGACTCCATGGCCGAGATGCCCATTAAGCGCGCACTTGTTTCGGTAACTGATAAAACAGGCGTTGTTGAGTTTGTAAAGACGCTCGAAACTGAGTTTGGTGTCGAGGTGATTTCCACGGGGGGCACCGCGCGTCTTTTGGCAGAGGCTGGCGTTGCCGTTACGCCTATAGAGCAGTACACCGGTTTTCCTGAGATGATGGATGGGCGTGTTAAGACTCTGCATCCCAAGGTGCATGGCGGTCTGCTGTGCCGTCGTGATGATGAGCAGCATCTGGCGGATGCCGCTGCTCATAATATTAAAATGATTGATCTTGTATGCGTTAACCTGTATGAATTTGAGAAAACCATCGCTCAGCCTGACGTGACCTTTGCAGATGCAATTGAGCACATTGATATTGGTGGCCCCTCTATGCTGCGCTCTGCGGCAAAGAATAATGAGTCTGTGACAGTGGTCAGTGATCCAGCTGATTATGACAGCATTTTGGATGAAATGCGTGCTCATGCTGGCGCTACCACCTTGGAAACGCGCCGCAGGCTCGCACTTAAGGTGTACTCCACCACGGCGGCTTATGATACAGCCATTTCTACCTGGCTTGCTGGTCAGCTTGATTCGGATCAGAAAGATGGTTCTGAGCATCACGAGGGTAACTCTGAGTTCCCCGAGCACCTGGTCATACGTGCTGTTAAGGAACAGGATCTGCGCTATGGCGAGAACCCCCGCCAAGCTGCGGCGTTCTATGTGGATCCCGATGCATCTGAGCATTCCCTTGCACGAGCAAAGCAAATTCAGGGCAAGCCTTTGTCCTATAACAACTTGCTCGATACCGATGCTGCCTGGAGCGCTGTGCGTGAGTTTGATGATCCTGCCGTTATCATTCTTAAGCATCAAAATCCCTGTGGCTCTGCAACAGCCCAAGACGTCACCACTGCCTACGATCGCGCCTTTGCCTGCGATCCCGTATCTGCTTTTGGCGGCATTATTGCTGTCAACCGAGAAGTACCGCTGTCATTGGTAGAGCACTTTGCGGACGTTAATAAGCAGTTTGTTGAAGTCATGATCGCTCCTAGCTATACGCCTGAAGCGCTTGAACGTTTGTCCAAGCGCACTAATATGCGCGTATTGGCAACCGGTGGCGTAGACCGCACAATTGGCCATGAGGTTCGTGCGGTAGATGGCGGCATCCTCGTGCAGGACATCGACCATGTTGATGAGGACAGCGCGAGCTTTACCGTTCCTACCAAGTGTCAACCTACCCAGGAAGAAATGGACGATCTTCTGTTTGCTTGGAAGGTCTGCAAAACGGTTAAGTCTAATGCAATTTTGGTTGCTAAGGATAAGGCTGGCCTTGGTATGGGACCAGGACAGCCCAACCGTGTTGATGCTGCCCTATTAGCTTGCGAGCGTGCACAGAAAGCCTGTGAGCGCATGGAGCTAACAACAACAGGGTTGGTTGCGGCTTCCGATGCCTTCTTCCCCTTCCGTGATACGGTAGACCTATTGGCAAAGTATGGCGTAACTGCCATTATCCAGCCTGGTGGCAGCATGCGCGACGATGAGTCCATTGCAGCCTGTGATGAGCACGGGATTGCTATGGTCTTTACCGGCAATCGCCACTTCCGCCATTAGGGGTTCTCGTAGGCTAACTTGCGGGCTACTTTGTAAGCTAGCTTGTGGACTAACTGGCCCAAAAATCACGACGCAGGTCTTCTCGGTTAGCTTGCTTACACTTTTTCATAATGTTGTGTAGGTGAGTTTTGATGGTACCTTCGGCCAAAATGAGCTCATTAGCAATCTCACGGTTGCTCTTACCCTGCATAGCAAGACCCAAAATCTCGCGCTCGCGCTTGGATAAGCCGTGTGCAGAAGCATAAGCGGGCAGACGATCTTCGATGTGGACCGTAAGACGGTTTGCTTCGGCTTCGTCTGCCTTTGCCTCTGGGGGTTCATTAAAGTGAAGGCTTATGATCTCAAAGGCGGGGCGCACTACGGTATAGGCAAGATACAGCATCGTGATGTTCTCGGAAAAATTACGGGACGAGAGAAACAGCGCTGCAAAGATGCTGTCCTGTCCAGGGATGGGCAGGTTAAGAATTACAATGCTGTCTTCGATAAGGATGCAGATAATCAAAACGCTTAAGATAGCCATCATGTTGACGCGCTTGGTAAGTCGCTGATGCATGATTTCATCGTTGCTTTTGTGGTAGCGATAGCGTGCATAAATAAGGCAGGCTATGAGTGAGATTTGTCGCATAGTGTAAAAGAGCCATTGTTTAAATGGGCCATAGGGTAGCGTCACTATAATAAGGGTGCACACAATAATAAAGATGACGGTAGGGATGACCACAGCTCGCGCGTGGTATACGTCAACAATGTCGAGGACGACGCACCAGAAGCAAGACAGAATTGCGGCGCCAATAAGAATGCGGAATGCGGGAAGGTCAACGCTGTAATAATTGGATGGGTTGATCGTAGAAATGTTTTGCACCATCCATTCGGAACCAAAGATGCTTGCAAGCTCCGCAAAATAGAAAATAAAGAATAATGCTTGCGGGATATAGCGATTTCTATGAGAGACGGCATAGGCTGCACCACAGATGCTGGCCGTTGCAATACATATAAAAAGTAACGCAATGGTATACACGAAAAAGAATAAACTCATGGCAGCGTCTCATTTCTAACGATATAAACCCCTTGAGTTATATGGCTAACTCTAGCTTAGGTAAACCTGGGCTCTATCAGTAGTTTATTGGGGTTTAAAAACCGTCAACATTCATAAACTCAAATGAGCTGGACCAACAGGCTCATAAGTTCCATCGTAAAAGATGAAATCGCGTGCAATAAAAGTGCATGCTCATGTAGCTTACATCCTTTTGAAAGGAGGTTGCACAATGGAGAAGAAAAAATTCAGTTTCTTGAGCGTGATTCTTTCTGTGATCTGCGTTGTGTTTGTAGCGGAAGCTGCAGCACCGGCAGCAGCCATTGGCAACGCACAGTTCTTCTGGTGGATCTTTTTGATCATCACCTTTTTGCTTCCCTACGGTATGGTTGTTGCTGAGCTCGGCACTACCTATGATTCCGATGGTGGTCTGTACGACTGGATTCGTGAGGCCTTTGGTGACAAGTGGGGCGCCCGTGTCGCTTGGTATTACTGGATTAACTATCCTTTATGGATTGCTTCTTGTGCAACGCTGTTTCCGGACATCCTTGGCATGGTTTTTGGTATTGAGTTTACTATGGTTGCTAAGATGGCTATTGAGCTGGCCTTTGTCTGGGTCGTTGTCATTATGTCGTTCTCAAAGGTGTCTGACTCCGAGTGGATCCTAAACGGTGGCGCCATTATTAAAGTAGCCATTGCAGTTATTGTTGGTGCTCTTGGGATTTGGTATGCAACGCAAAACGGCTTTGCTTCCAATATGTCCGCACGAACCTTCCTTCCTAGCTTTGATGGCTCTGCGCTTACCAATTTGTCCATCATTCTCTTTAATTTTATGGGCTTTGAAGTGGTGTGCACCTTTGCCTCTGATATGGAGCATCCCGAGAAAGACATTCCAAAGGCAATCATTCTGGGCGGTCTAGCAATTGCAGCCATTTACCTCTTTGCATCCTTTGGTATTGGCGCGGCTATTCCTGCGGACGCAATCGATCCTGACTTTGGCATGATTGTTGCCGTTCAGACTATGGTTGGCAGCTCACCAATTTTTGGCATCATTTCTATTGCCTTTTTGCTTACGCTTTTTGCCAATATGGCTTCTTGGTCCTTTGGTGTGAACTTTGTTGCAGATTATGCAGCAAAACACGGCAATATGCCTCAGGTCTTTGCACGGGAGAGTACAAAGACCGAGATGCCCAACGGTGCTGCTATCGTAGACGGAGTGGTGGCTTCTTTAGCCCTGTGTCTGCAGCTCATTCCCAATGAGACCATCTCAAACAATATCTTCTGGATGCTTTTCTCGATGAACGTGGTGTTTTTGCTCATCAGCTACATCCCCATGTTCCCAGCCTTCCTCAAGCTGCGTAAAGTTGATCCGGGTCGCGAGCGCGTGTTTAAATTCCCCTTTAAGGGTGCCATGCAGATGGTGGCCTTGGTTGTCCCTGCAATCGAGCTGGTGCTTTGCATTATTGCAACCATTGTTCTTCCTGGCTTTGAGGGTGACTGGAGCTTCTTCATTGGTACTGTTGTATTTATTTTGCTTGGTGAGGTAGTCCGGATATGGTCTGCTCGTGGCCGCAAGGTGGAATATGCGGGCCTTACTCCCGAACTTGCCGCTCAACGCCTTGCCGATGAAGGCCTTGAAGGAAAGACCGACAATTCCGTCGATACAGCTGTTGATAAGCCCGGGGAATAAAGAGTAAATGCCCTCTATCCATTATTAATATTAATGATGGATAGAGGGGTGCCAAAATTGCGGGGCATCAGAGCTTATGAGGGAGTTTAGGTTAGGTATAGCTACCGCTGATATTTAAACACCAAGGATAAACTCGCTTTTTTGTTGCAAGTGGTTAAGGTTGAAGGTGTAAGAATGCAGCACCGCCAGCTACTTGGCTGTCCAGTAAAGCAATTGAGCAATTCAGTAAAGGAGAGTGTCTCATGGCAATGCCTAAGGATTTTATCGATACCAATGATTTTACTAAGGAAGAGATTCTAGCCATTGAAGATCTTGCCATTGCAATGAAGAAGGCCATCAAGGTTGATGGATATTATCCTCATCTTCTTCGTAACAAGTCTCTTGGCATGATTTTCCAACAGGTATCTACCCGCACCCGTCTTTCTTTTGAGACTGCTATGACCGACCTCGGTGGCCATGCGCAGTTCTATGGCCCTGGCACCATTCAGCTTGGCGGCCACGAATCTTTGGGGGATACCGCTCGCGTTATGGGCTCCTTGCTCGACATCATGATGGCTCGCGTTAATCGTCACAAGGATGTAGCGGGTCTTGCTCAGGGCTCCGCGGTTCCCGTCATCAATGGCATGTCCGAGTTCAACCACCCCACGCAGGAGATGGGCGACCTCATGACGATGCTCGAGAACCTGCCCGAGGGCAAGAAGATCGAGGACTGCACCCTCGCCTTCATTGGTGACGCAACCCAGGTCTGCGTCTCCCTCATGTTCATCGCTTCCAAGGTCGGCATGAAGTTCGTCCAGTTCGGACCTAAGGGTCACCAGGTGTGCGACGGTGGTTTGCACGTGGGCACCAAGGAGGAGCGTGCGGCGTTTGGCCGCCAGCTCATGGAGATTGGCGAGAAAAACTGCAAGGAGTCTGGCGGCACCATTGTTATCTCTGACGACATTGAGTGCATCAAGGGCGCAGACTTTATCTACACCGACGTGTGGTATGGCCTGTACGATGAGGAGGAGTCTGGCGAGAACTACATGGATGTTTTCTATCCTAAGTACCAGGTAACCATGGACATGATGAACTATGCTGGCCCCAACTCAAAATTCATGCACTGCCTGCCCGCCACTCGCAACGAGGAAGTAACCGACGAGGTTATGGATAGTCCCGAGCGCTCCCTGTGCTGGGATGAGGCTGAAAATCGTAAGCACTCCATCCGCGCTCTTCTCGCCACACTGGGTAAGCGCACTCCCCTCAACGACGAGGATGTTGAGTATTCCGCTAAGGCAGAGCTCCACGCTGCTCTCGATAAAATCAACGAGCTTCAGGCATAACGTAACGGCTTAACAAGGAGGTTTTGTATGCGTACTATTACCGAATCCGAGTCCACCCCTAAGGCAGATGGCTTTTTTATGCCCGCAGAGTTTGCTCCGCAAGACCGCGTTTGGATGGGCTGGCCTCATCGCACTGACACCTGGGCGCACGGTGCAAAGCCTGCCCAAGAGCAATATGCAAATGTGGCGCGCGCCATCGCGGAGTTTACCCCTGTTGTCATGTGCACCAACCAGGCAGATTATGCAAACTGCAAGGCCGTGTTTGAGGATGATGAGAACGTAACGGTTCTGGAGATGACCACCGATGACGCTTGGTTCCGCGACACCGGCGCAACGTACGTAATCAACGGCAAGGGCGAGAAGCGCGCCAACCATTGGCACTTTAACGCTTACGGCGGCATGGTTGATGGACTGTATTTCCCCTGGGACAAGGACGAGCAAATCGCTTTGAAGATGGCAGAGTTTTCTGGCGTTCGCAGGTATCGTCCTGACGACCTGATTCTTGAGGGCGGTTCCATTACCGTTGATGGCGAGGGCACTGTCATTGTTACCGATCAGTGCCTGCTATCGCCTGGCCGCACTGCTTCGGCAGTTCGCGTGGATGAACCTAATGCGGGCATTTGGCCGAGCTTTGCCCTTAAATACCAGCCTTGGAGTGAGGAGCTTCGTGAGTACATGACCGAGCACCTTAAGGAGTACTTGGGTGTCGAGAAGGTTATCTGGGTTAAAGAGGGTATTGATCCAGAGGAGACCAACGGTCACATTGATGATGTTGCTACCTTTGTTGCACCGGGTGTAGTGACGGTTATTTGGACTGACGATCCTGACTATCCGTTCTATAACCAGTGCCATGCAGCGTATGAAACCCTCTCCAACGCAACTGATGCAAAGGGCCGCAAGCTCAAGGTATACAAGCTTCCCATGCCCGTGAACCCCCTGTTTATGAGCCAAGAAGCCTGTGATTCTATCGATATTGATGAGAACGCAGAGCCCCGTGTTCCCGATGAGCCCCTCATTGCGTCATACATGAATTACCTAGTAACCAACAAGGGTGTTATCACTCCTCAGTATGGCGATAAGAACGACGCACTTGCCCTTGAGACCCTTCAGAAGATATACGATGAAACCTGGGGCGAGGGTGAGTACACGGTAGTAGGCGTCCAGTCTGAGCAGGTAGTGTACGGTGGAGGCAATATCCACTGCATCACTCAGCAGGAGCCTTCCGCTTAAGTGAACATGCGCTAAAGTAGGCCTTTCGCCTCAGAAGAACGCGCTTATGATAAGGGTCCTTCGCGTGCATGCGTTGGACCCTTTTGTTATAGCAAGATTGTCGTGCTGGTAATCCTACGCTGACGGGCTGCCATATCAACGGGTTTCCGACCAGCAACCCTACACCAACATGCCTCTACGCCAGCACGCCCCTACGCCAGCAGGTCGCCATAGAGAAAACTCGCCCAGCCAGGATCATTGGGGTCAGGGTTTTCTTGGATGCGCTGCATGCCTCGGTGCTCATAGAAATGCCAGTTAGAAGACGTATCGGTCGTTAAGAAAAATCCTGGAGCGCCAGCTTCCTTAAAGAGCTTGAGCATACCGTCTATGAGCCTGCCGCCAACACCCTTGCCGTGAAGGGCGGGCTCCAGCATTAAGAGATTCAGTTCTGCTTGCGCATAGGGATTGTCGGGGTTATTGGCGATAAAATCGTCGGCTATTTTATGCTCACGCAAATCGCCAAAAAGATTTCCTTCAAGCCTACGGCTCTGGGTTTGTTCAACGCGGGTGTTGCCCTTCTCTATCAACTCTTCTAAGCGTGGTCTCCATTTTTCAACAAAGGTTTGTTTGCCATGGGGACTCAGTCCACCAAGGCAAACGCCTACAACTACACCGTCTTTCTCGGCAACGTAGCCAAGGGGCGAGCGCAGCAAAGAACCAGCTAAGCTAAGGGAGCCACACAAAATTTTGTCATCAGGAAGTTCAACAGTCTTCGTCCAAATGTGGGTGTACAGAGTGGCAACATCCATAAAGTCATGGTCTTCAAACATACGGAACGTAATGCCCAGATCGTCGATTGGCTCACCCATGATTGCTCCTTTGTAGTTACAGACCGCATCTCTTAAGCAGTCAAAAAATATTACTTATTTCATTGTAACTACAAGCCGTCAAAAAGCGCTCTGATTATCTGTAGGCGGGCAGTAAAGCTGTGCTAGGCGGTCTTTTATTTTTGTATCAGCACACATACTGTGCGGCGCCTCACGTGCCAAACCGTTCGCCTGATATAACATACGTCTATCGAATATCGCCCTGCGGTCAGAGCAGTGAAGTTTTCTTGTCGATACCATATGGTTTGCATGTATTTGTTTCTGTGTTTTCGTGAAGAAGGAAGGTGAGTTCATGGCATCCCAACAAAACAGGAAGAAAGCTGTAATTGCAGCTCTCGTCCTTAGCTTGGGCTTGGGAACGGTGGCAGCTCCTCCGTTAGCCAACTTTGTTAATCAGCGCGCCTTACTCGCAACGGTTGCTCAGGCCGAAGCGGCAGGGAAGTTTGAACGTACTGATGCGAAGGCAGTTGCAGGTCAAAAGGTGGGCATCTCCATGACGGAGGAGCGCTCCTATAAGGCAACAGTTCCCACAAAGGCTACGAGCGTAGCAGAACTTCAGCAGCAGATTGATGATGGTAAGGTTACCTGGACCCTGTCTCGCGATAAGGGCATTATGCCTGACGAGGTGTACCCCAAACAGTATCTGGGCGGACCTTTGGCAGACTGGAAAACAGTAGCTACTCAGCTAAGTAAGAACAACAAAATTCCCTCTCAGCCCATGTTTAACGACATTACCATGAAGGCAGAAGAGGTAGATGGTATTCCAAGCATCGTTCTTACCTTTAGCAACAAGATGCTTTTTGGTGTTGACGGTCTTGATTTGCGCGCCCGTGCTTTAGTGCGTTCCGCGATGCTTGACTATACCGGCACATTTAAGCTGGCTTGTTCTGTAGACGGCACCGAGCTGTACAGCACCGATGTTGATCTCAGGCCCTACGATGAGTTCCGTACTCAGGATGAGATTTATCAGGAACTCCCCGAGCTTGTAGCACAGGCTAACGCCAATGGTATGTATGCAGAGATCCGTGAGCTGGGCAAGACGGTACAGGGTCGCCCCATTCAGGCTGTCTTTGTAGCTAAGTCTAAGGAAGACTTGGACAACTACCAGGCGCTCAAGCAGCGTATGGAGTCCGAGCCTGCTAAGGTTCAAGAAGAGGTGAAGGCTGGCACGCTTAAGTATAAGGTACCTGTTGTATACAGCAACGTTCATGCAGATGAGATCGTAGCTGTAGACGCAGTCATGCAGTTCATGCGCGACCTTTCCACCGGCAAGCCTCTTGAGTACAAGACCGTAACCGGCCTCACCGATGCTGGTAAGCAGGAGCTTGCCACTGAGATGGACGCAGATGGTAAGGTCTGGTCTGACCTTATTAAGGACAAGGTCACCGGTATTGGTTATTTGCGCGGCGATGGCGGCGGCGGTAGTGTTGATTCTGCAGATCTGACCGAAGAGCAACTTGACAAGTACTACAACAGGGAGACCAGGACCTTTGATCCCTCCAAGCTGTTGGACGACATGTTCTTCGTACTCATTCCTTCCGAGAATGCAGACGCTCGTGCGGTAAACGTCCGCACTAACGCCAATATGTTTGACCTCAACCGCGACAACACCTATCAGACACAGCCCGAAACTCAGGCAATGTCTGGTTTCCTGTCTCAGTGGAACCCTCTGTCCCTGCACGAGGTACACGGTTACTATGAGCAGTATCAGGTAGAGCCCTGCTCTCCTACGCATGACCCCAACAACGAGTATGACCTGTTTATTGATACAGCACTCGAGCAGGGTGAGGCATTCATGGGCGCATCCATCTCCAACAATGCGACCATCAATTCTGTACAGATGCCCATGCGTGACTATCTCGAGAAGAAAAGCGATGGCTCCAAGTATTGGGGCACTCCATTTGACGACATGTCTACGAGCTACACACCTCAGTACGCCATGATGCACGGTACCAATGCCTACACTGTTGAGGCTCCAAACGCAAATGTGGATGCTGTATATGCTCTTGAGTATGGCTTTATCGGCAACGCAGACTTTATCGCTGCTAATAAGGATCGTATGTTCCTCAACCAGCTTGAGCGCTTCCGTCGTGGTATTGAGAACATCGATGCGGACACCATTCGTCCTTACTACGTAAACCAGTATGACGAGGCTGGTGCCGAGGCTGATACCTTCCGTCCTCAGAACAATGAGAACCACAATTTCTTCCCCGAGTATTACGTCATTCCTATGGACACTCAAAGTCAGCAGGATCGTGCTGCTGCAAGCAAGACTATTGCTCTGCTTTTGCACAATGGCGTAAAGATCGACCAGCTTAACAAGGACGTAACCGTTGGCGACAAGACCTATGCTGCCGGTACCGTTATTGTTAATATGCACCAAGCCAAGCGTAATATGGCTAACTGCGTTCTGTACCCCAACCTGGTAATTTCCGATTGGGCTCAGTACACGCTGTATTCCGAGCCAGTAACCAATTTTGCTGAGTTCCGCGGCTTTGATATGGATACCATCCGCAAGGTTGGTGTCTTTGCTGCAGACGCTATGGATCAGATCACCGAGGCTCCCAAGACCGCAACGGTGTATGAGGGCCAGGGTTGCATCTCTATTATTAAGAACAACGGCCTTGACGCCATCAATGCAGTAAACGCTCTGCTTAAGGATGGCAAGAACGTTGGTCTTATCACCGAGGGCGAGCATGCCGGTAGCTATGTGGTAGCAGCTGCTGACCTCAGCACGGTTCAGGACAAGTGGACCTTGGATGTAGTAAGCACCGAGGAAGCTCCTAAGGCTAAGAAACTTAACAATGCTATCAAGGCATATGTTCCCGCTGGTAGTTCTGACTTTGTTACCGATGCAGATGGTAACGAGGTTGGTATGAAGGGCTATCGTAATCGTCTGAGCACCGAGTATGGTTGGGACATCTTTGCTCTCCAGACTCAGATGGGCTTTGAGCTTACTAATAACCTGGACGAGGCTAACGTTATTGTTGGCTCTCAGTATCCTATAAATGCAGATGAGGTAGCCGCCAAGGTTAAGGCTGGCATTCCTTATGTTGCCTATACGCCAGATGCCATGCAGTTCCTCAAGGATTATGACCTTATGCCTGGCTTTGCAGCCGAGCCCGATAATGACTGGTGGGGCTATGACGCCTTTAGTAAGGTTGAGTTCCCCGAGGATGACATCATTACTGCCACCTACAAAAATGAAGGCGACTTCAAGATGTACGGCTATGGTGGTGGCTACATTACCAAGGTTCCTGATGGCGGAAAGGTCCTTATCAAGACCACACAGGATGATCTGCTTGAGGGCTTCATGACCAAGAAGGCTATCGAGAAGTACAAGGGCTCCATCCAGGCTATTGATTATCAGCAAAACGGTATGAACATAGCTGCCTTTGCCAACACTTTGGTAAACAAGGCTCACCAGCAAGACGACTATCGCTACCTTACCGCAGCCATCTACTCCAAGCTTGCCGGCGAGGACTTTGTAGCAGAGAACACCTGCCCTGCCTACAAGATGATCCAGGAGACCGCTGAGGTTAAGCAGGGCGAGACCGCACTGTTTACCTCTGATGCTCCCTCCAATAAGTTCAAAGAGGTCCAGGTAGATGGTAAGGTTGTAGATCCTCAGTTCTACACCGTATCCGGTGATTCCACCGAGGTTACGCTCAGCGCTGACTTTACCAAGACCCTTGCCGAGGGCGAGCACACCATTACTATTGTTTCTACCGATGGCCAGGTAAGCAGCAAGTTTACGGTTGTTAAGGCAGATAATCCTAACAATGGTAATGACCAGCCTGGTGGCAACAATAACCAGCCTGGTAGTGACAAGCCTAATGGCAACAACACCAAGCCTGGTACCAACAAGCCAAGCGCTCAGAATCCCTTAGGAAAACTGCTTCCTAAGACGGGTGATTACGCAACCGTAGCAGTGCCCTTCATAGTGGTTGCTGCAGTTGTAGTGGTTGGAGTTGCCTACTACCTTAAGAAGAAGGGTGGAAAGAAATAAGCGGTGTGATCACGCTTGTTTTAACCCTTGGACTTTAAAGCTTTAAGGCTTTAGCGTATGTAAACCGAGTCAGAGACCATGAGTTTCTGGCTCGGTTTTTGTTGGACACCATACTTAAAAACCGCTTACCGCTGTTAGATAATTTTTCTCGAGCGCTGGTTACAATACAAATACTATGGTTTTGGCGTGGCTGTAAGCTATAGTACCTACGACATATATTTCGTCGTGCTGTGTACCATGAGCTGCATGCTTTAACAGGAGAAAGAGATGGATCAGATGGCAGAACAACTGTTTGAGCTGGGAACTCCAGCAATTGTGTGTCGCTGGCGTTTGTGTTCCTCAACCTTGCCGTTAGAAAATCGTCTGCTCCGCGCTTTAGGTAAACGCAAGATAGCCGGCGCACCCGTATCTCGCAAGCTCCTTGCGTGGGCAAAACAACACCTAGAGTGGACGTTGTACAGCGGCTCTTCTGAGTACCCAGACGGTGTGCTTATGGTGATAATTGACGAGCAGGGCCAGGCAGTTATGACGGTCGGACCTTATGCTGCGCTGGAGTCCAGCAGCCTTGCATCTCTTATCAAGCGCGCACAAATTTCTTATCATGAGGCGCACAAGACCGGGGTTGCACCGGAAACGCTGTGGGTTGTTAAAAATGAGACACTCTATGCAGGAGTGGAACAGGGCACGTTTACCTCAGCCGTTTCTTTACTGGTTGCAGATCTGGCGCGTACGCTAGGCATTCCCGTAGTGTATGACTCAGACCTAGTGGAAAAAGTGGAACATAAACAAATGGCTTTTGACCAGGTATTTTTATGCTCTGATGAGCATGGAGTGATTGCTGCCGATGGCTACGACACAGGCATGGCACAAAAATTTGTACAGAGCTACCATACGCTGCTTGAAAAAGAGCGCAAGAAGATACAGGCGCAGCATGGATCTGTTGGGGCGTAATGATTTATAAAATTGTGGTCGATGCGTTACACTAAATGAGTTGTCTTTGTAAGGAGTCTTATTTTGTCGAATGTAAACAAGACCACGCGCCTTGCACGCATTGGCATGATTGCTGCTGTATATGCAGCTGCCACCAGTATTGCTCTTGTCTTTCTAAGTGGCCTTGCTTGGGGTCCTGTCCAGTTTAGGATTTCGGAAGCACTCGTCGTCTTAGCCTTGTTTACCGCAGATGCCGTTCCCGGCTTAGCGCTGGGCTGTGTTATTGCAAATATTGCCAATATTGTTTTAAGTGGTTCGGGAGCTTTAGGTCTTTTTGATGTGGTGTTCGGATCCCTTGCCACACTTGTGGGCGCGTGGATTACCTGGCGTTTGCGCAAGAGGCCTCGGCTTGCACTGCTTGGCCCCGTGCTGGCAAACGCATTTATTGTCCCAGCCTATTTACCAGTGATTCTTGCAGGTCTCGGGTTTTACACCATTCCCTTTACCTCCATTTCTCTTGAGGGCAGCTATGCATTCATGTACCTCTTTGGGTTTATCGCCATTGGTGTGGGTGAGGCTGTGGTGCTGTATTTGTTAGGCCTACCTTTGGCTACCGTCCTGAGCAAAACCTCTTTTATTAAGAAGATGACGGAAGAAGAGTAATGCGCCGGATTGATGAGCATGGCTACCAAATACTTTTTATACTTGGTAGTGTCTTGGGAATTATTACCATCTTATTTTTATCCTACGCGCTCATTGAGGATATGGATCTGCAGCTTGCCATCATTGTCCTTATCGCAATAAGCTCTATTCTCATTTTGGTGCTGGGTGGCATTTTTTATCCGCAAGAAATACGAACCAATACCACTCGGCAAGTTTTGCATGCTGCATACCACATATCCGAGGTGTTGCAGGACGGTCTTAATTACAACAATGCAAATGCCATCTGCAAAATCATGCTTAAGTATGCGGATGCAGATGCGGTGGTCATTACCAATACTCATACCGTTTTGGGATATGAGGGCAAAATGGCATCCGAGTATCCCCTGGGCACACCCATCCATACCTCTGCAACAAAGGAGGTGTTGCAAACAGGGACCACCACACTCTTCAAGCAAATTACTACCGTGGGCGCTGCGGGCACCCATACAATTCCCGCGGGGATAGTAGGGCCTCTCAAGGTGCGCGATGAAGTCATAGGTGTGGTCAAGTTTTATTATCACAATCCGCGAAGGGCAAATCGTACGCAGTTTGCCCTGGTTAAGGGCTTGTCAAACCTGCTATCCATTCAGTTGTCTGCAGAGGAGCTGGAGCGTCAGGCAGAGCTCACCGCCAAGGCAGAGGTTAAGGCCCTACAGGCTCAGATCAATCCTCATTTTCTCTTTAACATCCTCAATACCATGGCGTCGCTTACGCGAACTAATCCCATGCGCGCTCGAACCCTCTTGCGCGAATTTGCAACGTTTTATCGTCAGACGTTGGAAAATTCAGAGGCTCTTATTTCTATCGAGAAGGAACTCGAGCAAACACGTCGTTACCTCAGCTTTGAGCACGCACGCTTTGGAGAAGACCGCATCATAGAGCGGGAGTATGTAGAGCCTGGTTGTGGACAAATTCAAGTTCCCGCCTTTATCATTCAGCCCATTGTAGAAAATGCCGTGCGGCATGCCATGCGCGATGATGGACCTCTCCACATTGATATTCACATTGCTACAGAAGGCGATGACATCATGATTTCTGTTACGGACGATGGCTTGGGCATGGACGAAGAGGCTGCTTCTCGCTTGGCGGGTGAGCCTGTCAGTCCAGATGCTACCAGCGAGAAGGGCACGGGGATTGCCATGCGTAACGTGCAAGAGCGTATCGAGCATATTTTTGGCGCCGATTCGGGTATAGAGATAATGTCACGCCCAGACGAGGGCACAAGTATTACCATCCGTCTTGCCAATGCGGTGGCAAATAAACTCTAGCTCCTCTGAAATTTGCTAGTATTAGTGTTCTATCGGTTGCGTAATAGTTTTCCTCGTTTTGAGATTGCTAGAACGGAGTAAAGATATGCTTTCTGCGATGATAATTGATGATGAAGCCCCAGCGCGCTCTGAGCTCAGTTATCTGCTTAAAGAGACCGGTCGCGTAGACTATATCGTGGAAGCCTCTAATGCTCGCCAGGCTGTAGAAAAGCTTATGGAGGGCCGTGTAGACGTTTTGTTCATGGATATTTCTATGCCAAAAACAACAGGCATGCAGCTAGCAGAGGCCATGCAAAAGATAAAAAATCCACCGGTCATTGTATTTGTTACCGCGCACAGCGAGTACGCACTGAATGCCTTTAATGTGGACGCCGTGGACTACCTAATGAAGCCGGTGGAGAGCGAGCGCTTATCGCAAGCGCTTAATAAGGTGCAAAAACGTTTGGCTCCTGCTACAGAGGGACATACCGCTATTGAGCGCATCCCTGTCGAGAAGGCCGGGCGTAAGGTGCTTGTTCCTGTGGACACCATTCGCTACATTGAAGCAAAAGATGACTATTCCTGCATTTACACAGATACCGATAGGTATTTGTCCACCACATCGTTGGCGCAGTTGGAAAATAAACTGTCCTCGCATGGCTTCTTCAGAGTGCATCGTGGCTACATCGTTAACTTGGAGTATATTGAGGATGTAGCGGGTGTTTCTAGCGGTAACTTACAGCTGGGCCTGAGCGGGATTACGGATAAAAAAATCTCTGTTTCTCGCCGTCGTGTTGTTCAGCTTAAGCGTACGCTGGGCATCTAACTACGGCTCAGCGTTACTCATGCGTCATTTATAGCAGAGTGTTTGTACTAGGGGCATATCATGGCTAAAAATGAGATTTCTGTTGGCATTGTGAGCGATACTCACGGGATGCTATCCGATTGTCTGCTGGCAGAGCTTGCAAGCAATGACTACATTGTGCATGCAGGGGATATTTGTTCGACAAGAGATTACGATAGCTTGTGCAAACTTGCCCCGGTGTATGCCTGTCTTGGGAATAATGATGGGTCTTATTTGTATGGCCCTCAAGTTGGCAAGGTTACCCGTTTTGTATTGGGAGGCCTGCGCTGGCAGGTTTGCCACTATCATGAGATGCTGGATCTGGACAGCTGCGATATTGCAATCTGTGGCCATACGCATAGGCCGTTTGTGGAAAACGAGAAGCCCCAGGTATTGGTCATGAATCCTGGTAGTCCTAGCTATCCTCGCACCATGATGGGACCAACCTGCGGAAAGATTGTTGTGGCGGAAAAGAAGATTATTTCTGCCGAGATCATTCTTTTAGATTAAAGAGATGAAAAACCTCCTGGTTAAACCAGGAGGTTTTGCTTACGGGATAGCGTTTGCACAAGACACAATTAGAGATTCTCGCTAATCTCTTTAATGAGGGAAGCTTTGGGCATGTTGCCTACCATGGTATGCACAGGCTGGCCATTTTTAAACAAAATCAAGGTCGGGATAGACACGATGTGAAACTTAGTGGCCAGATCTGCCTCGTCGTCCACGTTACACTTACAGACAACAATCTTGTCTGCCATCTCGTCCGCAACTTCCTCAACAACGGGACCCAATGCGCGACAAGGACCACACCAGGTTGCCCAAAAGTCTACGAGCACGGGTTTATCGCTGTTAACTACCAAAGCGTCAAAGGTAGAGCTGGTTACTTTCTCAGAAGCCATTGTTCCTCCCATTCGATACGGGCAGCTTGCCCGTAAATTATTTAGCTGAGGTTTTTGTACCCAGCCCGCCACAATTATGACGCGCGGTACAATTTGTTTTAATCAATTTATGATTGGAATGTGGTGGAACGCATGGCACATGACCGACAAACCCGTCGCGCGGCCTATCTTTCTAAGGCACAGGATGAATTTACAGCTCTTGCGGTGCGCGGTGTGTATATGGCTGGTAACGCTGCGGCATCCGTCGTATTACTCAAGGGCCTGCTGAGCGCCGAGGACACAACCCAGCTGTTTTCTGGTCCCGATGGAGTTGCCCTGCGTGCAGCACTTGAACGCTTGGGCTATGCGCCCCAAGCCTGGGGTGGCCTGTCCAGCTGTACAGTAGGTGGTACACCCCTCAGCCCCGCCATCCTGCGAGAAGCGTTGTGCGCATTTGATCCCGATACCATTATTGTATGTGATGAGGCAGCGGCCCAGGTTTTGCGCGAGGCCTATGCAGATGAATTAGCAGCCCTGCCAGATATAACGCATGCTATGCTCGATAAAGGCGTCCTGGTTATGTTGTTGGGCATGCGCGTGCTTAACCTCGGAGGATTTGAAGCCTCGCTGTCAGATAAAGCATCTAAGCTCAAAATGTGGCATGCTCTTAAGCAGCTTCCTGCTTTGGGAGAGCCGTTTTAATGTCGTGGATCCTTCAGTGAAAGGAAAATCATATGTCAGACATCAGCACAGCAATCAACAAGCCCATAGATGTAACACAAACAGATGCATGGGCTTTACTACAAACGCATTATGATACGGACTTTAACCAGCCTGATCTGCTCAAGACTTGGTTTAATCAGGATCCTCATCGCGTGGAGAAGCTAAGCTTTGATGTGAATGATTTGCGTTTTGATCTCTCTAAAAACTTGCTTGTTGCGCGTACGGTTGAGCTGTTGTGCCAGCTTGGTCGCGAGGTCCACTTAGAGGAGCGTCGCGATGCCATGTTTGCTGGTAAGCATATCAACACCACCGAGGACCGAGCCGTTTTGCACACCGCTTTGCGTCGCCCGGCCCAGCAGGCTGGCACGCTTATGGTGGATGGGCAGGATGTTGTAGCAGATGTCCATGAGGTGCTAAAGCGCATGTATGCCTTTGCCCATAAGGTGCGCAGCGGCGAGTGGACAGGTGTTACCGGCAAGCGTATCAAAACGGTGGTTTCCATTGGCATTGGTGGCTCTGACCTGGGACCCTATATGATGTACGAGGCCCTCAAACCCTATGCCGACGCAGGAATTACCTGCCGCTTTGTCTCCAATATTGATCCAACTGATCTTGCCGAGAAAACCGCTGATCTTGATCCAGAGACCACGCTGGTCATTGTGGTTTCCAAAACCTTTACTACCCTAGAGACGCTTACGAATGCTCGCGGCGCAAGGACCTGGTTGTTGGAGTCGTTGCGTGCAGCGGGTAGTATTGATAATTCAGACCAGGCAGCTGCAAACGCTATCGAGCGTCACTTTGTTGCCGTTTCTACCAATCTGGAACTGGTACGTGAGTTTGGCATCAACCCAGACAATGCCTTTGGGTTTTGGAATTGGGTAGGAGGTCGCTATTCTGTGGACTCCGCAGTTGGCCTGGCGCTTATTGTGGCGTTTGGCGAGCAGCGCTTCCAGGAGCTTCTCGAGGGCTTCCATGATATGGATACCTACTTTGCTACCACGCCTCTGGAGAAGAATGTCGTGGCGCTTATGGGCTTGCTTAACGTATGGTATGTCAACTTCTTTGGCATGAGCTCGCATGCAGTGCTGCCCTATGACCAGTATCTCCACCGTTTCCCAGCATATTTGCAGCAACTTACCATGGAGTCTAATGGCAAATCTGTTCGTTGGGATGGCACGGCTACCACTACCGATACGGGCGAGATCTTTTGGGGAGAGCCCGGCACCAATGGTCAGCATGCGTTTTATCAGCTGATTCATCAGGGAACTCGTAAAATCCCCTGCGATTTTATCGCCTTTGTTAACCCTGTCCATCCCACTCGTGATGGTCAGCAGGATGTCCATGAGCTGTTCTTAGGAAACTTCTTGGCACAAACCAAGGCGCTGGCATTTGGCAAGACAGCGGATGAGGTGCGCGCGGAAGGTACGCCAGAATGGATGGTTCCCGCTCGCGTATTTAGTGGCGATAGGCCAACCACCTCTATCTTTGGTAGTGCGCTTACTCCACATGCCCTTGGTGAGCTGGTTGCTTTGTATGAGCACATCACCTTTGTTGAGGGAACGGTTTGGGGCTTGGACTCCTACGATCAGTGGGGCGTAGAGCTAGGCAAACAGCTGGCAAAGCAGATCACTCCTGCCTTCCATGATGATGAAGCACTGGCGCAGCAGGACGCATCGACGCGCTCGCTCATAGCGTTTTATCGCGATAAGCGCCGGTAGCTTGCCGGTAGCTTTTAGTGCCGTGATATCTTGCGTCCAACATAGGCGATAAAGTCTTCGTCACTGAGTGGCTTGTTGTCCATGCCTGTGATGGAACCTCGTAAAAAGATGGCATCTTCAGTTGCCTCGCGGTCTGCAAGAGCGTTTGCATACGTATCACGATGCCAAAAATCAAAGGGGCTGCCCAGATCAAAGTGGGTGATAAGCACAATAAGGTGCTTGGTTACCAAAATGCGGTCAAACTTTTTGTATGACTGGTTCAAGACTTCAAAGCTGCCGTCTTTGGTTAGGTAGCTCATCTCAACCTGGTTGGGACCTGCATGGCTGCGTAGCGTGCAGGTCCAAGGACGGGGCGCATCGCTGTCTACACCATGGCGCACAAAAAAGCGTGTATAGGTTTTGCGCCACAATCTGCGTGGCCAAAAAATGGTAGCGCCCGTAAGAGCTTCTGCAATACCAAGTACCAAAGCCAGGCCAACCACTATGCCAAAGATCCAGCCCATAAGGTTAAAATTAAAGTTAAAGAGGATGCCCGCCCAGAACCAAATGCCAAAGAGTAGACCATCACCAATACTAAAAATAAGGGCGTCACGGCGGTTAAGCGGGCGATCTTTGCCCGCAAAGTACTCCTCAAAGAGTTTCTCGTCAAAGGTAAGGGTACTGGTAATGCGTGGCTGCGCCATAGTTCCTCATTTCTTAATTGGGCACCAAGCTGAGCAGGGCAAAGAATGCCTCATTCAGCTAATTATTCAGACCTACTCAACGATAAGGTCCTCCATGGTAAAGGTAGTGCAGTTTACATAGCCTCGGTTGGTAAGGCGCAACTCGGGGATGCAAGCAAGTGACATGATGCCCATGGTCATGAAGGGGGAGGGCATGGTGTTGCCCATCTCCACCCAGGCTTGCTCAATCTTTTCTACCTGAGCAGCAACCTGCTCTGCGCTTAGGGTACTCATAAGGCCGCACACGGGAAGCTCAACCAAGGCCAATACCTTGCCATCTGCAACAGCAACTTCACCGCCGCCGCATTCAGCAAGGGTACGAGCGGCAAGCGCCATGTCCTCATCGTTATCACCCATGACCAGCAAATTATGCGCGTCATGTGCAACGGTTTGAGCAAGCGCGCCGTGGATGCCAAAGCCGTGAACAAAGCCAAACGCATGGGTGCCTTCTGCTCCATGGTGGCGGTCAAATACGCATAGTTTAAGCAGGTCAGAAGCCTTATCTGCGCACAGTGCACCATCCACTACAGGTACCGTAGCCGTGGTATCTTTGGTGATGACCTGTCCGGCGTCAACGCTAATGGTGCGCACCTTACAGCTGCTCGGGCTGCTTGCACCCTTTGCGCTTGGCACAGGAATACGGAAGCTTTCTGCCGTGATCTCACGACCAAGGTTCATCGTGTTGGTCATAAACTCAGGCCAAGCAAAAGGCTCAACCTCAAAGCAGGCAGTGCCATTTTGGGCCACGAGTTCACCATCGATGTATACCGCTACAGCCTCAAAGCTCGTAAGGTCACGCATCAAAACAAGATCTGCGCACTTGCCGGGAGTGATGGAGCCCATATCATCTCCGATGCCCAGGTACTCGGCGCAGTTAATGGTGGCCATCTGCAGGGCGGTTATGGGGTCGCATTCCAGCTCGATGGCCTTGCGCAAAATGCGGTCCATATGACCGTCGGAGACCAGCGTGTTGGGGTGGTTATCGTCAGAGCAAAGCAGGCAGTGGCGCAGGTCAATGCCCTTTTCGAGCAAAGCGGGCAAATAGACAGGTAGATTATGCCAAGCAGAGCCATAACGCAGTTGGACCCACATGCCCATGCGCAGCTTAGCCACGACATCGTCAATGGCAATCGACTCATGGCACGAGCTCACACCACAGGCAATGTAGGCAGCTAAACCGCGGTCGGTCTCCGCCACCGGATAGTGGCCAGTAATCCGGCGGTCTGCTTTAAGGGTTTCGCGCACCTCATTAAGAGCATTGCTTTCATTGTTTAGAATACCGGGGAAATTCATCATCTCGCCCAAACCATAGGTTTGGGGCCAGGTCATGGTTTCTGCAATCTGGGCAGCGTTGATGCTGGAGCCGGTGTCCTCAACACCCAGTACCGCTGGCACACAAGAAGGCGTGGTGAGCATGGCTTTAAGCGGTGTGCGAGCAGCGTCTTCCCACATAGATTTGACGCCGTCCAAGCCACGAACATTAGCGGCTTCATGAGGGTCGGCCAGAATAGCCGTGGTGCCATGAGGAATAACAGCACGAGCATACTCAGAAGGGCCAACCATGGAAGACTCAATGTGAATGTGGCTATCAATCAGACCGGGCGTGGCGTAGAGGCCCGTGGCATCTACCACCACGGTTTTCTCGCCAATGCAGTGCTCAGCCGTATGGCCAGCAATGCCAAGGTAGGCAATGCGCCCGCTTGCAATGGCAATATCCGCATCTTGTAGAAGCTCGTGTGTGGTAACGCTGACAAGAGTTGCATGACGAAGTACGGTGTCGGCAGGCTCCTGACCCTGAGCCACTCGTACCAGACGGTCGTTCACTTCCCAAAGGGGCTTTTTACAAAACGTGTTATGCATGACAGACCTTTCTGGCAGGCGTGGACGATACGGAATAAAGCTAGCGTACCCTATAGAGCAAACTTTGGTGTCAACAATTTGTAGCGTACTATTTTTATGGGTGTTGCAAGAAGCGGCGAGAAAACCTAGAAAAGCAAGGCAGTTGTACGTATACTAAGGTGCTAGTGCATTCAGCGGGTTCGGGCGACGCCATGTTCCGAACCTGGTCAGGGCCGGGAGGCAGCAGCCATAAGGGGCCTCTGGCGGGCGTCCGTTCCCGCTGAGCGTACTTGTTGAGGCCCTTCTACCATATTGTTGGCAGGAGGGTTTCTTTGTTCCAGCACGCTTGCTTTGTAACGCCCTTAAGGACGGTTGGTATGTCATTTTTTAATTACCTTGTTCATTTGCTTCGTGACCCTCGCACGGCTATTGCCAGTGCTATTGCAGCGGGTCCCCTTATTGCCTATGGCTTTGTGTTTCTCATTATTTTTGTAGAAACAGGCGTGGTATTTTTCCCCTTTTTACCTGGTGATTCCCTACTATTTGCTTCCGGGTTTTTTGCTGCGGGCGGCGGTTTTAACATCGTTTTGCTGCTTGCTGTGGTTTGGGCCGCGGCAATTTTGGGCGATCAGTGTAACTTTATGATTGGTCACTTTTTTGGGCGCAAGATTATTGAGTCTGGCAAGGTTAAGGCTCTTACGCCTGAACACATTCAAAAAAGCGAGGCATTTCTGGATAAGTGGGGTCATCTTGCCATTTTCTTGGGTCGTTTCTTCCCCTTTATTCGCACCTTTGTGCCCTTTATTGCAGGTATGGGCGGCATGCACTGGCGCAACTTTGTGATCTATAACATTTTGGGTGGTCTTACGTGGTCTACAGTGTTTGTACTGCTGGGCTATTTCTTTGGTGGCATTCCCTTTGTGCAAAAGCACTTTGAATTACTTATCGTAGGCATTGTGATAGTCTCTGTGATACCAACGGTTGTTGGTTTGGTTAAGAGCCGCATGGGCAAAAAAGACTAGCTTTTTTAGTCCGTATCCAGACAAATTTGAAAAAGTTGACCACGGTTTACTAGTCAAATCCTAGTAAATTACTAACATTTTGAGTTTAATCAAGTTTTTATGCGATTCTATGCACTATACTCGAGTATCCTATGGGATAGTAGCTTAATCCTTTATAAGGAGTGTGTGGTGTATGCAAGACGCATGGCATGATTTTGTGGGTGGTAAATGGGAGCGCGAAATCAATGTTCGCGACTTCATTCAATCTAACTATACCCCCTACGATGGTGACGAGTCCTTCCTTGCTGGTCCAACAGAGGTAACAACCAAACTGTGGGATCAGGTCATGGACCTGTTTGAGCAGGAGCGTCAGCACAATGGCGTGTTGGACATGGACACCAAGGTGGTTTCCACCATCACCAGCCACGAGGCGGGATACCTTGATCAATCTCTAGAAAAAATTGTAGGCTTACAGACCGATAAGCCCCTCAAGCGTGCGCTTATGGTCAACGGTGGTATTCGTATGGCCGTTGCTGCTTGTGAGCAGAATGGTTACCACGTAGACCCTGAGGTCGTAGACATCTATACCAACTATCGTAAGACGCATAACGCTGGTGTATTTGATGCCTATACGCCTGAGATGCGCGCTTGTCGTCACAGTCACATTATTACGGGCTTGCCCGACGCATATGGCCGTGGCCGCATTATTGGCGATTATCGTCGCGTTGCACTGTATGGTGTGGATCGTTTGATTGCAGACAAGAATGCTCAGAAGAACGGTACTTCTTCCACCATGACGGAAAAGGTTATCCGCCATCGTGAGGAGCTCTCTGAGCAAATACGTGCCCTTAAAGAGCTTAAGCAGCTGGGCACCATTTATGGTCTGGATCTTGGTCGTCCTGCTCAGAACTTCCAAGAGGCAGTTCAGTGGCTCTACATGGGATACCTCGCTTCTGTTAAGGAGCAAAATGGTGCCGCCATGTCCATTGGCCGTAACTCCAACTTCCTGGACATCTATGCAGAGCGTGATCTGGCCGCAGGTCTTTTGACCGAGACGGACGTGCAGGAGATCATCGACCACTTGGTCATGAAGTTGCGTATGATTAAGTTTGCTCGTACCCCTGAGTACAACGAGCTCTTCTCGGGCGATCCTCAGTGGGTAACGGAGTCCATCGGCGGCATTGGCATTGATGGCCGCTCCATGGTAACTAAGACCAGCTTCCGCTATCTGCACACTCTTGAGAACATGGGTACCAGCCCCGAACCCAACCTTACGGTTTTGTGGTCTACCCGCCTGCCTGAGGGCTTTAAGCGCTATTGTGCAAAGATCTCCATCAGCACCAGCTCCATTCAGTATGAGAACGACGATCTCATGCGTGTATACCACGGCGATGACTACGCAATTGCCTGCTGTGTAAGCTCCATGCGCATTGGTAAGGAAATGCAGTTCTTTGGTGCACGTGCCAACCTTGCCAAGTGCCTGCTCTACGCTATCAATGGCGGCCGTGACGAGAAGACTGGCGAGCAAATTGGTCCTAAGTTCCGTCCTGTAGAGGGCGATTACCTGGACTTTGATGATGTCATGGACAAGTATACGGACATGATGCGCTGGCTTGCTGGCGTGTATGTCAACGCGCTCAATGTCATTCACTACATGCACGACAAGTACAGCTATGAGCGCATGCAGATGGCTTTGCACGATGAGCATGTTCATCGCTGGTTTGCCACGGGCATTGCTGGCCTGTCCGTTGTGGCAGACTCTCTGTCCGCAATCAAGTACGCTAAGGTCAAGGTTGTCCGAGATGAGACAGGTCTGGTTACCGACTTTGTAACGGAGGGCGACTTCCCCAAGTATGGTAACGATGATGACCGCGTAGACCTTATCGCCCATGATATTGTCGAGAAGTTCATGGCTATTATCCGTGAGTTCCCCACCTATCGTGATGCGGTACCCACCACGTCCATCCTTACCATTACGTCCAACGTTGTCTACGGTAACGCTACGGGCAACACTCCTGACGGCCGTCGCGCTGGTCAGCCCTTTGCTCCGGGTGCCAATCCCATGCACCATCGTGATACGCACGGCGCTGTTGCTTCTTTGGCTTCCGTTGCCAAGCTACCTTTTGCAGATGCTCAGGATGGTATTTCTAACACCTTTAGTATTGTTCCTAACGCGCTGGGCAAGAACCAGGACGTTATGTTTAACGGCACTGAGCTTGATCTAGGTCATATGCCTGATTTGGATTTTAGCAATGTGAGCTTTGAGAATGCGGTAGATTGCGCTTGCTCCGCTGATGCTTCTGCACCAGAGGGCTTGTCCGATCGAGATTAGTAGCGAGCTAATAGTTTGTGCGCACTGGCCGTGTGCCAGTGCGTGTATCTGCTCTAGGAGGGAGCACTTATGAAAACGAGTGATGTTGCACCAAGCCAAGTAGACAATCTGGTTAACATGCTTGATGGCTATGTTGCCGAGGGCGGCCACCATCTGAATGTTAATGTTTTTACCAAGGATACGCTGCTGGATGCCCAGGCACATCCTGAGAAATATCCTCAGCTCACCATTCGTGTTTCTGGATATGCGGTAAAGTTTAATTCGCTTACCAAGAAGCAGCAGGATGATGTAATTTCTCGTACGTTCCACGAGGCAATGTAGGAGCACTAGCGCACCTATGTCTGAGTTACCAGACAACACGTCATATAAAGACCCGCTCACAAGTTGTGGGCGGGTCCATTCTATTGAGTCATTTGGCACGGTAGACGGTCCGGGCTGCCGCATGGTGGTTTTTATGCAGGGCTGTCCCATGCGGTGCGCCTATTGCCACAATCCGGATAGCTGGAAAATTGGTGCGGGCACCCAAACTACCGTGAAAGAACTTCTTAAAACCTTTGAGCGTAATCGCCCATTTTATCGCTCCGGTGGCCTTACGGTAAGTGGTGGCGAGCCGCTGGTACAGGCAGGCTTTGTGGCGGATTTATTTGAGGCAGCTCATAAGGCGCCTGCTGGCAGAATTCACACCTGCCTCGATAGTTCTGGCAGCAGTTTTAATCCGCATAATAAGCAACACTACCAGGAGATTTCCCGTCTGTTGGACCACTGCGACATGGTTTTGTTAGACATTAAGCATTCTGATCCAGTGGGGCATCAAGAGCTTTGTGGCCTTCCGCAAACCGATCCGCTTGCCTTTGGAAACGAACTTGCGCGTCGTAAAATTCCGGTAATCATCCGCCACGTGGTTGTTCCTGGTATTACCGATACAGACGAGGAGCTTGCAGGTATAGGCCGCATTATTGCCCAATGGGATAATGTGGTTGGCTTGGATGTTTTGCCCTATCACACCATGGGTAAGACTAAGTACCAACAGCTGGGTATTCCTTACAAACTGGAGGGCGTTCCCGCTATGGATCCTGTGCGCGTTCCAGAAATCCGACAAAAGATTTTACGTGAACGTGCTCGTGTTCGCGCAGGTAGAGCAAGTCACCAGGCTTAGGGCTCATATCCTTGTCTAGGACGCATGGGTATAATAGAACATCGGTAAACTGCATCAGTAAAATGGTTTTCTCAACGTAGAATGAACCCGATTTGTTCTTAAGGACATGCGGATGGAATCGCTGTATACCAAGTATCGCCCACAAACGTTTGATGACGTGGTTGGTCAAAGCCATGTTGTAAACACGCTTAAACGTGCCGTTATGGAAGGCCGTACCGGTCATGCCTACCTGTTTTGCGGCCCTCGCGGCACCGGTAAAACCACTATGGCTCGCGTGCTGGCAAAGGCGCTTATCTGCAAGGGGGGCACGGATGGCCTGCCCGACGGTAATTGTGAGGATTGCCAGCTTATTGCAGCAGGTGAACACCCTGATGTATATGAGCTTGACGCTGCTTCTCGTACGGGTGTAGATAGCGTACGTGATGAAATTATCAACAATGTGAACTATGCACCTGTGCGCGGACAGCGTAAGGTCTATATTATCGATGAGGTTCACATGCTCACCAACCAGGCGTTTAATGCCTTGCTTAAGACGCTGGAAGAGCCACCCTCACACGTTGTTTTTATCCTGTGCACCACGGACCCTCAAAAAATTCTTGCCACGGTACTGTCTCGTGTTCAGCGCTTTGATTTCCATGCTATTTCTACCAGCGATATTGCGGGACGGTTGGCGTATATCTGTACTGCCGAGGGATTTACCTACGATGAGGCAGCGCTTGAGTTGGTGGCACGCCACGCTCATGGTGGTTTGCGTGATGCACTGAGCATGCTTGAGCAGCTCTCCGTGTTTGGCGCGGGTAGTATTTCTCTGACTGACGTTAATGACCTGCTGGGTTCTCTCAGCAATCAGCAGCTGGGTCAGGTGAGCGCCTCCCTTGCCAAGCGTGATGTGGTGTCGCTTTTTAATGAGGTCGCTGAGCTGGTAAATAACGGCCATGACCTGCTACAATTTACGCGTGAACTTGCAGCGCATATTCGTAACCTGTACGTTATTGCCGCTGGTGGAAATCCTGCCAAGCTTATTGTTGGCACGGCGGAAGAAACCGCGCAGCTCACCCAAGAGGCACAGCAATTTGTGGGTGGGGTGGACCGTCTTTCTCGGATTTTGGTAGAGCTGGGCCACGCGTCTTCTCAGATGCGCATGGCAACCAACCAGCGGTTGGTGTTGGAAGTTTGCTTTACGCGTTTGGCTCGCCCTGAGTCTGAGCTTACGTTGGAGGCTCTTGCCGAGCGTATTGCCGTGCTTGAAGCCCAGCTTGTCCAAGGTGCTGCCTGCGCGACAGCCGCGTTTGCTACGACTAGCACATCTGCTGCGGATCCTACGCCTCCTGCAGCCGCCACTTCTGCGGCTCCCGCCGAGCGCACTGATGCTCCCACCGTTTCTCCCTCTGTCGAGAAGCCCGTGGAGGCTGCTGCCGTACCGCCTATGGCACAGCTTTCTGCTGTTGAGGCTACCCCAGTATCACAGCCAACCGCTGCCGAAACCGCTTTGCCACCGCAGCCTACACCGGTGTCTGCACCTGCGGTAACAGCGCCAGTTCCGGCCCCGGACCCAGTGCTGGCTCCGGCCCCGGCTGTGAAACCAACCGTTCAGCAAACTGCGTCTTCGTCCATCTCTTCATCTGCACCTGGTAGCCCTGAGCTTATGCGCGGTTGGGGACAGGTCTTGGATACGCTGCGCCAAAAAGCTCCTTCTCGCAGCTCGTTACTTATGAATGCAGTACTTGTTGCAGACTCTGGTGAGATGCTTACGGTAAGCCTGCCTGCAGGCTCCAAGTTTGCTATGAATATGTTGGTTCGTCCTGAGGTTATGAAGGAAGTTCAATCGGTGGTGGCAGAGGTGTTTGGCCAGCGCGGTATTGAATATGTTGAATCCAATATGCCAACGGCTCAGGCAGGGGCTTCGTCATTGGTCGCCCAGCCTATAGCAACACCTGCGCCTGCGCCTACACCAATACCTCAGCAAGTGCCAAAACAGCAAAAATCAGTATCGGCACCGGAGCACCAGTCAGAACCAGAACCAAAATCTGAGCCAAAGCCAGAATCTCCAGCAGGTATAGCCGTGGTACCAAAAATGGCGTCAGAGCCATCAGCTGAGGAGCGTGTGCCGATAGATGCATACGGTGATATTGAGCCTGCGCCTTGGGAAGAGAGCCAGGCACCATCAACATCGCCTGCGGCTACACCAACACCTACACCTACAACCCCTGCCGCCAGCACGCCAAAACCTGCCGCTAAGCCCAAGCCGGCAACAAAACGCACTAAGCAGGGCAAGACAGCAGACTCGTACTTCTCGGCAAGAACCGCTCTTCCCGAAGAGGTTCCAAGTGACCTTACAGCTCTGCTTGAAGATGTGTTTGGTGGGCCTGTAACGCTTACGACCATTGCGCCAGAGTCGGAGGGTGAGGAAGAGGCGGATCTCTACGACGCTCTTGTAGAGGATACGGCTGTGACGGATAACGTAGATGGCCAAGACAGTGGGCAGGGGATGGATCAGGCGGACTTTGGGAGCACGGCGGACGATGATTTTGTAAACTACAGCGAGGAAGATTAAAAATAGGAAGGCTTACTATGGGTATGAATATGGCTCAAATGATGAAACAAGCTCGTAAGATGCAAGAACAGCTTGCTCAGGCGGAAGAGGCTCTTAAAGATGCAGAAGTTTCTTCTTCCGCGGGAGGTGGCATGGTTAAGGTAAGCGCTACCGGTAATATGCGTATTACCTCCATTCAGATTGATCCTCAAGCGGTGGATCCAGACGATGTAGAACTGCTTCAAGATATGGTTATGGCAGCTGTTAACGATGCTCTTAACTCGGCACAGGAACTTGCAAGTCAGCAGATGGGCGCTATTACGGGCGGTCTTAATATTCCAGGTTTGATGTAGGCTAAGCTGTGGAAGAAACAGTAAGTCAAAGTCGTGCACTTCAGCGCCTGTTGGATGAATTGGGACGCCTGCCGGGTATTGGTCCTAAATCTGCGCAGCGCATTGCCTATCATATTCTGGAAACGGATTCAGAAGAGGCACAGCGTCTGGCGCAAGCTATTCTCGATGTTAAACAGCAGGTGCATTTTTGTCCTGTTTGCTTTAGCTACGCCACGCGCGAGAAGTGCGATGTGTGTGAAGATCTGCGCCGTGATCAAACAAGCATCTGTGTTGTGTCTGAACCTCGTGATGTTGCAGCAATTGAGCGCACCGGTGCATATCAGGGCTTGTATCATGTATTGGGTGGTGTTATTTCGCCCATGGATAAGATTGGTCCAGATCAGCTGCATGTGCGGGAGTTGGTAGCGCGTCTGTCTGATAGCAATGTGACGGAAGTGATTCTGGCTACCAATCCGGATGTGGAGGGAGAGACCACCGCAACCTATTTGGCGCGCACGCTTAAGCCTTTAGGAGTGAGGGTTTCTCGCCTGGCAAGTGGACTTCCCGTTGGCGGAGACCTTGAATATGCTGACGAGGTGACGTTGGGTCGTGCTATTGAGGCGCGTCGCGAGGCATAGCAGGAAGGATATAGATGTCCGTAACAGACAACAATTCCCCAGATTCTCGTAGGGGTCGGCATTTTAGGGGAGAGGCTCCAGCTGGTGCACGGCCTGTTTCACAGCGTCCCGTACCTGCGCCTACCCGCAAAACCATCCCCACAGCCCCTGTGTCAGCTGAACCGGTTACTGATCTAGATGCTGCGTCAGAAGAGGTGGTGGCTTCTTCGGCGACGTCTACGGATGCGCCGCGTCCTGCCCCGCTGGATGACACATCCTCTTTTGCTACGCTTTCTGGTGACGAAGGCGCGGTTATTTCCAATCGTTCCACAGCTGCTGCTGGTGCTGCCGCTGTGCGTGCAAGCCGCAAGGGTAAAAAACGCTCTTCTCAAAAGCTTTCCAACAAGGCACGCAAGAACGTTACTACCCATACCCAAAAAACCACGGTATCGCGTAAGCATCTGCTGGTGGTTATTCTCGCTGCTGTTGTCGTCATAGCTATTTTTGTTGTTGTAAACCTTACGCTGTTCAAAAAGCCGACTACTAATTCTGAGGGAACGCGCGTAGAGCGCACTCAGGCAAGCAAAGATGATGCCATTACCTACGATGATTATTCTTATGCCTTTAAAAAGAATGATGATGGCAGCTATTCTCTTACCCGCACGGCAAAGGGTAGCTCCGAGCCTCTTGAGCTTACTAAGCTTGAAGGTACGCCAGTAGGTATGGTGCTGTATGATGGCGCGCTTATCATTCCAGAAAATCTGTCTGATGGCAGCTGGGATATTGTGGCGTGGACCATGGGTGACGGTTCGGTGGCTGCTAAGGTTTCCGACAAGGGAGGCAATCCCGTAAAGGGCAACGGAGTGCTTTCCAAAGTAGAACTTAAAGAGAGCTCGCTGATTTTGACCGACGCCAATAACGCATCCACTACGGTGCCGTTGGCATAAGCGGATATTGGGATGTGCGGTTGAGAAGGAATTGTGTGTACGGCTGTCTCAAACTTTTTTTGAGAAAAGTACTAGACACCACCGGTCTTCTCTAGATATAATCTACTTCGCACTTAAGCACGGGGTGTTAGCTCAGCTGGTTAGAGCGCCGGCCTGTCACGTCGGAGGTCGAGGGTTCAAGTCCCTTACATCCCGCCATTCGCCTGCTTCAGAGCCTCTTTTAAGAGGCTCTTTTTTATTGTGATGATGTGCCTCGTACGTTTGCGCCTTAAAATGGTATAAGGGTTATCGCGTATGGGCACAATAGCCTACGTGCTATGGGCATGTACAGGCTTGGAGGAGTAGCATGGATTTGTCCAGAAAGACAGATTACGCGCTGCGTATTTTAGCAGAGCTTATTCGGCATGATGGCAAAACGGTTTTATCGGTAAGAACCGCTGCAAAAAAGAATGACGTGCCGTATTCCTTTGCTCGTTCTATTCAGCATGACCTGACTCTTGCGGGTATCATTCAGTCAACTCGTGGCGCTCGTGGCGGCATGAAGCTTGTGATTGACCCCAAAACCGTTACGCTGCTTGAGATAGTAGAGGCTTGTCAAGGACCCGTTGCAATTTCTGGCTGTGATTGGAATGGCCCGGATGGTGGCCCCTGCCCACGCAGCTCTCACTGTGCGTTTAATCCCATTTGGTGCGGCGCCTCGCGTATGCTGCGTGATTATCTTGCATCGGTTAGCTTGTCCGATGTTGTTTTTGGCACTAAGGCACCCTCGCTGCCCCAAGGCTATTGGAACAGTTCTGCATTTGAAACGCTGCGTACACCAGCTATGGAAAACCTCCAGCCAGCAGACGATCAAACAGAAGATCTGCATCCAGAAGATCTCTAATCCAAATACCCATGTCTGAAGAGTTGCCCATAGAACCGACCGCAGACCTCGGTGCTTTTCGTACAAAAGTGCTGGAAGCTGGCCAGACGCACTATCGAGATTTGCCTTGGCGCAATACCCGTGATCCGTATCATATTTGGATTAGTGAGGTTATGCTCCAGCAAACGCAAGTGTCTCGCGTAGATGGTCGTTGGCAGCGTTGGCTCGTACGCTTTCCTACCATAGAGGTGCTCGCGCAAGCGGATTCTGCAGATGTGTTGGATGAATGGCAGGGTCTGGGCTACAATCGTCGAGCGCTGAGTGTACACAAAGCTGCACAGCAGCTGGCAGCACGCTTAGATGGCTTTCCTACCCAGGTAGATGATTTGGTGGCCTTACCCGGTATCGGCCAAGCAACAGCTGCGGGTATTCGCGCGTTTGCCTTTAATCTTTGTGCCGTCTATCTAGAAACCAACGTTCGTACGGTATTTTTGCACGAACTTTTCCCTGGTCAGGAGGGGGTATCTGACAAGCAGCTTATTCCGCTTGTCCAGAAAACCTGTCCTGCAGATGCTTCCAATCCACAGGATTGTCCGCGTAGCTGGTACTATGCGCTTCTCGACTACGGTGCCTATTTAAAGAAGACCGTACCTAATCCGTCACGCCGTTCTCGATCTCATGCCAAGCAATCAAAGTTTGAAGGATCGCATCGACAAAAGCGTGCCGAATTAGTACGTATTTTGCTTGCGGCACGTCGTCTTGCCACGCCCATGGGCGAGCTGGAATTAGCGCTGGCACTCAATGAGCAAGAGGCGCAAGCGGGACGCCCCGTGGTGGAGCACGCGGAATTTATCAAGCTCTTAGAAGAGCTTTCTTCCGAAGGTTTTTGCCAGAAAACTGAGGGCGGCTGGCTTGCCTAAGCTGGCATCTTAACAAAGTCTCCTTGTTAGCTTATGTCAACATTTTTGCAGGTAAAGCCATAACCAGCGGTCTTTTGTCGCAAGATATTTTTAGCAAAATTTTTAAGCTCATCTTGAGAAATAAATGAATGATTGTCCCAGAGTAGCATTTTCGATTGGCTATAATGAACACAGACGTGCGGAGGGGAGTCCGCATTAAAAAGGAGGAAATCATGGCAGTAGATTTTGAAAATTCCCAAACCAAAAAAAATCTTGAGGCTGCTTTTGCTGGCGAGTCTCAGGCTCACACCAAGTATGAGTACTATGCCTCCAAGGCAAAAAAAGAGGGCTATGTACAGATTTCTAATATCTTTACCGAGACCTCTGGTAATGAGAAGGAGCATGCAAAGCTCTGGTTTAAGTACCTTCACAACGGCGAGGTTCCCACTACTGCAGTAAACCTGGCGGATGCCGCTGCTGGCGAGAACTACGAGTGGACCGATATGTACGCTGGTTTTGCTCGGACCGCTAAGGAAGAGGGCTTTACTGAGATCGCCGCCAAGTTTGCTTTGGTTGGCGCTATCGAGAAGGCACATGAGGAGCGCTACAAGAAGCTTCTCTCCTCCGTTGAGGACGGCAGCGTCTTTTCTCGCGAGGGTGTAAAGGTTTGGAAGTGCCTCAACTGCGGTCACCTGCACGTTGGTGCAACCGCTCCTAAGGTATGCCCCACCTGTAATCATCCTCAGTCTTACTTTGAGGAGCAGGTAGTTAACTACTAAGCATTACTAAACACAAATTTTGTAGCCTAGTTATACTGCAAAAGTAGTACTGTTAAAGCCGGCGTCTTTAGGACGTCGGCTTTTTTAAAGACGTGAGCCGATGAGCACATCTGCTTTAGAACCACGCATTTGTCAGGATGAATTACAGAGCCAGACTAAGACACATGTTCTATTTGGTTAAAAGTAAAGCACTACAGAAATATTTCAGCTACGAAAGTCCTCTAATTGTATAAACTTAAAGGAGAATACGTAAAGGTATTGTGTAGCCATAAAGCTTCCAAGGTCTGTATGAGCGATGCTGGAACGCTTTTCTATTAATGCGGGGACTGGAGTTGGTATGGATATCTCTTGTGCCAGTAGGACCGTAACGGATGCTGACGTTTTCATCATGAAAAAGGGTGAGTGGTACAAAAGCTACGAAAAAATGGGAGCACATCACTGCACTCATGAGGGAAAAGACGGCTATGTTTTTGCAGTTTGGGTGCCCGATGTTGTGTCAGTCTCGGTAGTTGGGTCGTTTAATCATTGGGATATTAATGCTCATGTGCTTACGCTTGATGCCAATTCTGGTATTTGGTCAGGCTTTATAGCAGGGGTTTCTCAAGGGGATTTGTATAAATATTACATTCAAACAAAGGATGGTAAGGGTTTATACAAGGCCGATCCCTATGCGGTGTGGTCGGAGTGCCCGCCTGGGACCGCTTCGCGCATTTTTGATATTGAGAATTATGCTTGGCACGATACTGCCTGGATGAAACAGCGTGCTCAACAACCGCATACGCAGCGCCCGCTTAATATCTATGAGGTTCATCTGGGTTCTTGGAAGCGCCATCACGATAAACGCAGTGGAAATTTTGAAACCCCTGAAGGAGAAAAGCCAACAGGAAGTTATTTAAGCTATGACGAGCTTTCTGATGAGCTGGTAGCGTATGCCAAGGAGATGGGCTACACCCATCTGGAGCTCATGCCCGTTATGGAGCACCCCTTTGATGGTTCTTGGGGATATCAAACCACGGGGTACTATGCGCCAACGGCACGGTATGGCAATCCAAAGCAATTCATGCATTTTGTGGACAGCTGCCATAAGGCTGGCCTTGGCGTGATTTTGGACTGGGTACCTGGTGGTTTTTGTCGAGATGAGCAGGGTCTCGTAGCCTTTAATGGATCTATGCTCTATGAAAAAGAGGAGCATCCAAATTGGGGCACGTACAAGTTTGATTTTGCTCGTGGCGAGGTCCGCAGCTTTCTTATATCAAATGTTTTGTACTGGTTGTCGTACTATCATGCCGACGGTATTCGTATGGACGGCGTAAGCTCCATGCTCTATCTCAATTTTGGCGTGGATGACGAGAAACTCAAAAAATTTAATCAGTATGGCGATGAGGGAGACCTTGATGCCATTGAGTTTATTCGTCAGACTAACTCCGTAGTTGGCATATATTTTTCTGACGTTATGATGATTGCCGAGGAATCAACGGCATGGCCCTTGGTTACCTATCCACCCTCAGTAGGTGGTCTTGGTTTTCACTATAAATGGGATATGGGTTGGATGAATGACACTCTGCATTACATGCAGACAGATTTTCCTTTCCGTCCTGGCAATCATAAAATGCTTACCTTTTCTCTTATGTACGCGTTTAATGAGAACTTTGTCTTGCCACTCAGTCATGATGAGGTGGTTCATGGTAAATGTTCCCTCATTACCCGCATGCCTGGGGATTACTGGCGCCAATTTGCTGGTATGCGCTTGCTAGCGCTGTACCAAATGACGCATCCTGGGGCCAAGCTCAACTTTATGGGAAATGAGATTGCCCAATGGATCGAGTGGCGGTATTACGAATCCATTGAATGGTTCTTAGAGACGGAATATGAAGCACATCATAAGCAGCATGAGTTTATCCGTGAATTAAACCTGTTGTACCAGCATGAACCTGCTCTCTGGCAAAAGTCGTATGAAGAGGAGGGCTTTACTTGGATTGACGCGGACAACAACGAACAGTCGCTCATTAGCTATGTTCGGCATGGCAACGATGCAGCGGATGATGTTGTCGTAGTGCTGAACTTTAATCCTGCTTGCTACCAAGAGTTTCGTATAGGTGTTCCTGAATTTGGCATATGGCGTGAGGTCTTCAGTTCTGATGACGCGCGTTTTGGTGGCTCAGGCGTGATTAACACAGAGGATGTGCGCAGCGAGGATGTGGCATGGAACGGTTGTGATCAATCGGTGGTTATGCGTATTCCTCCTTTGGGCGGCATGGTCTTGTCGTGTGTAAAG
Organism: Atopobium minutum 10063974; assembly: GCF_000364325.1. NCBI lineage: Bacteria > Bacillati > Actinomycetota > Coriobacteriia > Coriobacteriales > Atopobiaceae > Atopobium > Atopobium minutum. Next base: position 109,962 of record NZ_KB822533.1, on the reverse strand, counting down.
AAAACAGGACGTCCTAAAGCAGCGCGTCATAAAGCCGAGCAGCCCAAAAAGACGCAGACTAAAGCAACGCAGTCTAAAAAGACACAGCCCAAAAAGACGCAGGCTAAAACTGCGCAGCAGAAGCCAAAGCCACGCAAGACAAAGCAATCCAAAACCACCCAGCACAAAACGGCACGCCCTAAAAAGGTTCAAGCAGCTAAAGGAGCAAAATAGATGAGCCCTATCTTTGAGCCAAAAGAAGCGTTTACTGATCAGTTCATTACCGAATGCCAATCTCTGCTGGGCAAATCGTTTCAAGACTGTACCAACGATGAATACTACCAAGTACTTGCCAATATGGTGGCAACCATCTCGCGTGAGCGGGGGATTGCTTCAAAAGAGCGCTCTCGTAAGCTGCAAAAAAAGAAGGTCTATTACTTCTCGCTGGAGTTTTTAATAGGACCGCTGCTTGACAACTACCTCATTAACTTTGGCGTCCGAGATACCGTGGCCGATGGTCTTAAAGATCTGGGCATCTCATTGGATACCGTTGAGGAACAAGAATGTGATCCGGGTTTGGGCAATGGCGGTCTTGGCCGTCTTGCTGCGTGTTTCTTGGACTCCATGGCGCATGAGGATATTGACGGCTACGGCAATGGTATGCGTTATCGCTATGGCCTGTTCCACCAGGCAATCGTTAACGGCTGCCAGGTAGAGCAAACCGACAACTGGTTGGCAAAAGGTTTTCCTTGGGAAACCCGGCGTGACTCCAGTGCGGTGGAAGTTGTGTTTGGCGGCGAGGTAGTTCGCCATGAAGACAATAATGGTGCGTATTGGTTCTCTGTCGAGAATGGCGAGCGGGTGCGCGCTGTTCCGTATGATGTTCCCATCGTTGGTTTTGGTGGGACCAAGATCAATCACCTGCGCCTTTGGAGCGCAGAGCCTGTCGAGGAAAACTTTGATTTGGATGCGTTTAACGCAGGCGATTATGCAAAAGCCAACAAGTTCCGTTCTGATGTAGAGGCTATCTCTACCATTTTGTATCCCAATGATGCAGGTGAGCATGGTCGCTTGCTTCGCCTCAAGCAGGAATATCTCTTTGTATCAGCTGGCCTGCAGACCATTATCCACAGCTATAAAAAGGATTATGGCTGTGATTGGGAACACTTTGCAGATCGTGTTGCTATCCATACCAACGATACGCATCCTGCGATGTGTGGTCCTGAGCTTATGCGCTTGCTCGTAGATGTAGAGCGGCTCGATTGGGATACGGCGTGGGACATTACCACACACTGCATTTCATTTACCAATCATACGGTTATGCCTGAGGCTTTAGAGACCTGGCCCATTACCACCTTCCGTACGCTGTTGCCACGCATTTATATGTTTATCGATGAGATCAATCGGCGCTTTATTGAATCGCTGCCTAAGGATAACAATTGGCATGACATTGCTTCTCAGACCGCGGTACTGTGGGATGGTCGGGTACGCATGGCAAACCTTTCCATCGTATGCGGACACTCGATTAACGGGGTTTCTGCCATTCATACCGGGATCCTTAAGCGTGAGGTATTCAAAGGTTTTTGTGCGCTTACGCCCCAAAAGTTTAACAACAAGACTAACGGCATTTCTCACCGTCGTTTCCTGTGTGAGGCAAATCCTGCGCTTTCCCGCGTGATCTCTGATGTTATTGGCAATGAATGGCTCGATGATGCCGCTAAGCTTAGTGACCTTGAACAGTATGCAGACGACAGCTCTTTGCATGAGCAGCTCTATGCGGCGCGCCATGAAAATAAAGTGCGTCTAGCGGACTATATTGCCCGCACTACGGGGGTAGTTTTGGATCCCCACTCGGTCTTTGATGTACAGGTTAAGCGTTTCCATGCATACAAGCGTCAGCTGCTTAATGTGTTTAAGATTTTGGATCTGTACAACCATATACTGGCTGATCCTTCTTATAAGCCCCTGCCAACTTCGTTTATTTTCTCAGGTAAGGCAGCGCAGAGCTACACCTTTGCAAAGGAAGTCATTCGTCTTATTAACTCGTTGGCCGACGTTATAAATAATGACCCGCGTGCCAATGAATACATACGGATTGCGTTTGTTCCTAATTTTGCAATCTCTAATGCGCAGCTCATCTATCCTGCCGCCGATATTTCCGAGCAGATTTCCACAGCTGGCATGGAGGGTTCTGGTACCTCCAACATGAAACTCATGTTTAACGGAGCTATTACACTTGGTACCTATGACGGTGCCAATATCGAGATTGCCGACCTTGTCGGTGTGGACAACATCAAGATTTTTGGCATGCATGTCGAGGATATTGCAAGGCTCCAAAGTGAAGGCTACATGGTATGGGATGAATACCACAACCAGCATGAGCGTTTGGGACGCTGCATAGACCAGCTGACGGACGGAACGCTTGCGCGTCTGAATGGCAACTTTGAGTCAGTGCGCGATGAGTTGATGATCAACAACGACCAATGGTATGTCTGCAAGGATTTCTGTGCCTATACCGACGCCTTCCAACAGTTGAGAAGCTCTATTGATGAGGTACATACTTGGGCCAAGATGTCGCTTCTTAATACGGCTCGCTCCGGTTATTTCTCAAGTGATAGAACTATTCGCGATTATGCTGAGGAAATATGGAACATATAGGGCATGTATATACATATAATTGAATATAAGATGCAATCCTATACAGATTAAGAAGTGGAGGTGCTTACATTGAGTAAGAAAGAGTGCATTGCAATGCTTCTTGCTGGTGGTCAGGGCAGTAGATTGGGGGTGCTCACACGCAACATTGCTAAGCCCGCGGTATCCTTTGGCGGCAAGTTCCGCATCATAGATTTTGCACTTTCCAACTGCGTAAACTCCGGTATTAACACCGTAGGAGTACTAACACAGTATCGCCCCTATCTTCTTCATTCCTATGTAGGTACGGGTGCGGATTGGAACCTGGATGAGCGGAATAGCGGCGTCTCCATTCTTCCTCCCTTTGCTACCGAGACAGGCGGTGCATGGTATGAAGGCACCGCAGATGCAGTGTATCAAAACATTGATTTTATCCAAGCTAATAGTTCTGAGTATGTCATCATCCTTTCGGGTGATCAGCTGTATCGTATGGACTACCACGATATGCTGGAGACTCACAAGCGCCATGGTGCTGACTTGACCATTGCGGTTATGCCAGTGCCTTGGGAAGAGGCTTCTCGTTTTGGCATTATCACCCAGGATGACGATGACCGCATCATTAAGTTTACCGAGAAGCCCAATCAGCCTGATTCCAATTTGGCTTCCATGGGCATTTACATCTTTAATAGTGAGCTACTCGTTCATGCGCTAAAAGAAGATGCTATTGATCAGCGTTCTGACCATGACTTTGGCAAAAATATTATTCCTAAGTTGCTTGAAGATGATTACAAGCTCTACACCTACCGGTTTGAGGGCTTTTGGCGTGACGTAGGGACTATCTCAAGCTATCACGAGACAAGCATGGATTTGCTGGGAGATAATCCCGAATTTGATCTCTTTGTTAAAAACGCTCCCATTATGAGCAATGCGCCCGTACGTCCACCTCATTACGTTGGCCCGGATGGCAGTATTTCTGATTCTCTGGTAGCAAATGGCTGCAAAATCTTTGGCAGTGTGAAGCACTCCATTCTTTCTACTGACGTCTACGTGGGTTCACGCGCTATGGTGGAAGATTCCGTTCTGTTGCCAGGCGCTCATGTAAAAGATGGAGCCCGTGTTATTAGGGCCATCCTAGGCGAAAATTCTGTCATAGAAGAAAACGTTGCCATTGGGAGTGTAGATGCCACACGCGATACAGCAGTTATCGGAGATAACGTAGTGGTTGGGAAGGGAGATGAATAAGCATGGATAAAATCATCGGCCTTATTACGACAAACTATTCATCAAAACATCCAAGTGACTTGACCTTTGATCGTCCCATTGCGGCACTGCCCTATGGCGGCCGTTACCGTCTTGTAGACTTTGCTCTTTCCAATATGGTTAACTGCGGTATCCGCACCGTAGGCGTTATTATGCCTTCTAATTATCGCTCTATTATCGACCACATTAGCTCTGGCAAAGATTGGATGCTCGATCGCAAAAATGGTGGCCTGTTCCTCTTGCCGGGTTCTGCTTTTGGTACGTCTCGCACAGGTGCGCGTTTCCTCATTCGCGATCTTGTCAACAACAAGCTGTTTCTCGATCGCTCGACGGCAGATTATGTCATTTGTTCTGCTTCCAATATCGTCTATAACATGGATTTTACTGAGCTGGTTAACAGCCATAAAGAAAGCCAAGCCGATATTACCGTGCTCACAACGCGGGCAACGCGCGACGAAGATGACCTGATGGGCTTTAAGCTGGATGATGATGGTCGGGTACAGGGTATCCACCATGGTGTTGCATTTGGTGATACTTCGTTTATGGACACGTTTATTATTAAGCGCACCATGCTTGAGTCGCTGCTCAATTGGTATTCCTCGGCAGACTATCTGGATTTGTTTGAGGCTATGACGGGCGATTTTGGCCGGCTCGCGGTACGTACGCATGACTTCTCGGGGTACTCTGCGGCTCTCTTTAACGTGGAGTACTATTTCCATCGGAGTATGGAGCTGCTCAATGCTGACATTATGTCAGAGCTCTTTACCCCAGAGCGTCCTATACTTACAAAAGCTCATGACACGCCTCCCGTAATGTATAAGCGCGGCTGCTATGTTCGCAATGCTATTGTTTCTGCTGGTAGTATCATACATGGAACCGTTTCTCACTCTATTTTGGGTCGCAATGTTGTGGTTGAGCCAGGTGCTACGGTATCCAATGCAATCGTGTATCAAAATTGCGTGATTAAAAGCGGCGCACGGGTAGAAAATGCCATCATAGACCGGAATAACGTCATTTCGGCAAGCACCGAGCTGCGCGGGACACCAGAATCAATCTGGATTCGGCGGAAAGGAAATAATTAGGTATGCCTAAAAATATAACGCGTCGCGTACGGAGAAAGCTCAGAGTTTTGTTTGCGTCATCTGAGGTTGCACCCTTCTCAAAAACTGGTGGATTAGGAGACGTAGCAGGAGCTTTGCCCCTTGCCCTGCGTGAAGCCGGCTGTAAAGTGGCGGTTATCTCGCCAAACTATGCTTCCATTCCGGAGCAATTCAAAAGCAAAATGAAGCATCTGGGAGATTTTTATGTTCCTCTGTCCTGGCGTCGCGTGTATTGCGGTATAGAGCACCTGGTATACCGTGGCATAGATTATTACTTTGTAGACAACGAATATTATTTTGCGCGTGATGGCTTGTATGGCTACTTTGATGACGGTGAGCGTTTTGCCTTTTTTGCCAAGGCCATCGTAGAGGCGATAAGCCAAATTGAGCAGCTTCGCTGTGATATTTTGCACTGTAATGACTGGCAGACTGCCTTATCGCCCGTATTTTTGCGTGAGTTTTACTCTGGCGAGATCTACAACAACGTTAAGACGGTGTTCACGGTTCATAACGTTAAGTTCCAAGGGCAGTATTCTGACGATGTGCTGGGAGATATTCTCGGACTGCATGAAGTGCCTGCCGCGGTGGATCAATTGCACTGTGATGAACAAAGCATCAACTTTATGAAGGGTGCTTTGAGATATTCAGATTGGGTTACTACCGTAAGCCCTACTTATGCTAATGAACTCAAGGACCCGTATTTTGGTGAGCAGCTAGAATTTGAATTCCAGCGGAGGGGCGATAGTTTTCAGGGGGTGCTCAATGGTATAGACACCACACTGTATGATCCTGCAACGGACGCTTGTCTGCAAAAAAACTACTCTGTTACAAACCTTGCCGGAAAGCAAGTCTGTAAGACTGCCTTACAAAAAGAGCTTGGCTTTGAAGAAGATCCAGACAGACTGATCGTTGGTTTTGTAGGTCGCCTAACGGAACAAAAGGGTTTGGATCTTATCCAATATGGCGTAGACAATATGATGTCGCGCAATATTCAGATGGTGGTGTTAGGAACAGGCGACGCCACGTATGAAAACTCAATGGCATACTTTGACTGGCGCTATCACGATCAGTTCCGTGCCAAGCTGTGCTTTGATGCAGATTTGGCACAAAGAATTTATGCGGGTTCTGACCTCTTTTTGATGCCCTCTCGGTTTGAACCCTGCGGTCTTTCTCAAATGATTTCCATGCGCTACGGAACGCTTCCTGTGGTGCATGAGGTTGGAGGTCTTGTAGACTCAGTACAGTCCTACAATCGCTTTACTCATGAAGGCACTGGCTTTAGTTTTGCTCACTTTAATGCAGATGAAATGCTTGATGCCGTCTATACTGCAGCGGAGATCTTTTGGACGCAGCAAAAAGAATGGCATGATATACAAAAACAGGCTATGTCGGTTGATTTTGGATGGCATTGTGCGGCAGATGATTATGTGGATCTCTACCACCAGCTACATCCTGAGGTCGATCGTTATCTAAAGAAAAAGAGCGGAAACTAACTACCTTATGAATGCACTGCATAATAGTCGTCTTGAAGCATATCGCTTCCCGTACGGCGCTGTCCCCGTGGATAGTGTCGTACGTTTATCTTTAGACGTATGGGATGAGAACAGCCCCGTCACCACAGAAGACAAAACCAGTCAAATAAGCTGTGATCTGCGCATCTGGATAGACGGCAAAGGTGAGACCCTTATCCCCATGGAGGCATCGCAACAAGACGACCACCTGCGGTTTTCTTGCACGCCGACCTTTACCCAGGCGCAAATTGTATGGTATTGCTTTAGGCTGCAAAATGCAGAGGGCCATCAGTGGTTTTATGGGGCATCCGAGGGCCAGGTAGGTGGCGTAGGAACCCTACGGGAATGGATGGGTCCTTCGTTCCAGATTACCGCCTATACGCCGCGCACCACCCAGCCCGATTGGTACCGTGGAGGCGTAGCCTACCAGATCTTTCCCGATCGCTTTTCTCGCGATAAAAACTGGGAGCAGCGTGCACAGCAGGCATTGCGGCTTCATCCGCATGGGGTTGCTCGTCACATCCAACAGGATTGGAATGAACCGCCGTACTACATTCGTGACGAGAAAGGCCGCGTGCAGCGCTGGGATTTTTACGGCGGGAGCATCAACGGCATTCGAGAAAAGCTTGATTACCTGCAGGGTATGGGCATTACAATTTTGTATCTCAATCCCATTTTTGAAGCTGCTAGTAATCATCGCTATGACACAGGCAACTACCTGCAAATAGACCCCTTATTGGGAGATCTGCAAGACTTTACGTTGCTGTGCAAAGAAGCCCAAGACAGGGGTATTTCCATCATTTTGGACGGCGTGTTTAACCACTCTGGCTGCGATAGTTTGTACTTTAACAAGTACAACAACTATGACAGCGTTGGTGCCTACCAAAGCAAGGACTCTGTGTATCGTGACTGGTATAAGTTTGACAAGAAAACAGGTGAGTACCAAAGCTGGTGGGGCGTGGATGATCTGCCCGATATAGATGAACATTCCCAAACGTATCGCGACTATATGTTTGGTAAAGATGGAGTGGTTCGCAGCTGGCTGCGTGCGGGGGCACGTGGTTGGCGTCTTGATGTAGCCGATGAGCTGCCTGATGACTTTATTAAGGAGCTGCGCCGCGCCGCGCTTGCAGAGCGCTCCGACGCCCTTATTTTGGGCGAGGTTTGGGAAGACGCCTCCAATAAAATAAGCTATGGCAAGCTTCGTCAGTACTTTTTGGGCGACGAGCTGGATGCCGTTATGAATTACAACCTGCGCGAGGCATTGCTTGGGTACGTGCGTGGAGACATGAGCGCTTCGGTGCTGCGTGAACGCATGGAATCCATGCATGAAAACTATCCCCCCGATGCCTTTGTAGAAGCCTTTAACCTGCTGGGCACGCATGATACAGCGCGCATTCTTACCTTATTGGGCGCTCCTGATCCGCACAACATGGACGGGCAACACGGCTCTTATCGCCTGAGCGAGTCAGAGCGAGGTCTTGCAAAGGGTCGTTTGTGGCTGGCAACGCTTGTGCAGATGCTGCTACCTGGTGTTCCCTGCATATACTACGGTGATGAGGCAGGACTAGAAGGCACCACTGATCCCTTTAATCGTGCGGCCTTTCCCTGGGGTCATGAAGATACAGACTGCCAGGCAATTATCCGCAATGCTCTTACCCTGCGCAAAACGCTGCCGCTCTCTGAGGCTGACCACTTCTTTACTTTGGATCTGGGCGATGAGGTCTTTGGTTTTGTGCGAAAAAACAACCAGCATAATCAAAGTGTGGCGGTGCTTATCAATAGAAACCCCGCTGTGGCGCACGAAGTACGGGTGCCGCTGTTGGGCAGCTGCGTGGATGAACTTATCGCCGGGCAAAAACTGGTAGTAGACAACGGTGTGGTGCAGCTGAATTTGCCACCGCTTGGGTCTGCCGTTCTGTATTTTCATGCCGATAAAAGCTTGGGAGCAGTTCCGGTGCCAGGATCAGGGGTGTTGTGCCATGTCAGCTCATTGCCGGAGGCGCTTGATGAGACAGGTGCCGTAGAGGGAGAACAGGGCTGCTTAGGTGCCTCGGCGCGTCGTTTTTGCGATTGGTTGGCACAAGCACATCAGACCTATTGGCAGGTATTGCCGGTTAATCCCACAGATGAATTTGGATCTCCGTATGCAGGAATCTCTGCGTTTGCAAACAATGTAAAGTTTATATCTGCACGAGAGCGCGCTCAGTATGAGCGGGCAGGCTTTTCTCAAAAAGACTATCACGAGTTCGTAGATAAGAACGCCTCTTGGCTGATCCCGTATTCGTACTTTATGGCGCTTAAGTACGATCAAAAAGGTGTCCTGTGGCGTGACTGGCCTGAAAACCTGCGCACATATGACCAGAAAACTATTGCGGACTATCTTGCGCAGCGGCCTCATCTGAGCCAAGTTGCCAAAACTATCCGGCGCGATCAGTTTGAGTTTGAACGCCAATGGAATGCGCTGCATAGCTATGCAAACGAGCGTGGTATTCATATCATTGGCGACATCCCTCTGTATATTTCAGGCGACTCTGCGGATGTGTGGATGCATCAGGATTTATTTGCCCTGGATACTTTGGGGAATCCAGCCTTGGTTGCGGGCGTTCCATCGGATGCTTTTTCAAGTGAGGGACAGCGCTGGGGCAATCCCGTATATAACTGGGATGCCATGCGAGCCACTGGATATGAGTGGTGGCTCGAGCGACTGGCTCGTTCATTTGAACTGTATGACTACGTGCGCCTCGATCACTTTATAGGGTTCTGCTCATATTATGCTATTCCGCAGGACCTACCGATACAGGCGGGTCACTGGTGCTTGGGTCCCGGTCGCGAGCTCTTTCAAAAGGCGTATGAGCGTTTTGGCAACCTGCCCGTTATTGCTGAGGATCTGGGTATGGTGACTCCTGCTGTCCGTGCCCTGATGGCAAGCTGCGGCTTTTATGGCATGGAAGTGTCTTTGTTCTCGGATTACTTCTCGCAAGATGGCTGGTACGTGCCGGCGCATAAAGTGGCGTATACAACTACACATGACACGCAAACGCTGGTTGGCTGGTGTGAGGATCATTTTGGTAAACAGGACGCGGGTGCTCGGGCGCAAGAAATGCTCACGCTTGCTGATGGGAGCAATGCGTCGCTTGTTATCGTGCAATTGCAGGATGTGCTTGGCCTGGATGATACACACCGCATGAATATCCCAGGCAGCACCCAGCATAACTGGCAATGGGTCTGTTCATGGGATCAGCTTGATGCCTCGTGTGCTACCTTACGAGCGCTTACCGAGAAGTTCGGGCGTGCATAGAAGCTGTTGGCCTAGGCAAGGCGGGGTGTTGCAACGTGGGACCCGCCAGGCTAGGCAAGGCGCCGGGTTCTCTTTTTCTTGACGGGATTGCCTTGTGCAACAAAGGCGCTAGGGCAAAGATCCACGATGGGGCATTCGGCACAAAGGGGCTTTTTTGCATCACAAATCTCGCGCCCAAACAGCACCCATTGGTGGTTAACGGGACCCCACATCTCACGAGGAATAACTGCCAAGATGTCCTTCTCGGCAGCAGCAGGAGAAGGGGCATGAGTGAACTTAAGGCGGGTAGCAATACGAAAAACATGCGTGTCTACAGCAATGCCTTCAACAATTCCAAAGGCGTTGTTAAGCACGATATTTGCCGTCTTGCGTCCTACGCCAGGCAGAGAGGTGAGTTCCTCCATGGTATGGGGGACTTCGCCGCCAAAATCGGTTATGATCTTTTGGGCCGTTGCCACCACATGCTGGGATTTTGTGCGAAAAAAGCCTAAGCGATGGATAACCTCTCCCACTTCTACAGGAGAGGCGCCGGCCATGGCTTGAGCCGTGGGCCACTTTTCAAACAGGGTAGGAGTTACGGAGTTGACGGCCTTATCGGTTGTTTGAGCAGAGAGCAACACGGCAATGACCAGCGTAAAGGGGTCGGTAAAATGCAGAGCACACTCGGCTTGGGGGTAGCGCTGGTTCATGCGTTTACAAACCTCAAGCGCACGCGCGCATTTAGCTTTTTTGGATTCTCGCGGCATGGTACCTCCCTTGGCGCTGTTAGTGTAGTCGTTGGGTAAAATATGAGCAACTTATACCTTTATTCCCGGCTACCGTAAGTGTAGTCGGCTTTAGCATGTCATTTTAGGATGGAGAGCGTATCCGTGCTCATCAATAGAATTTCTCGTAGTTTGTTAAGCGCCCCCGCCATGGTTGATGTGGTCCATGATCTCGACGCGGGTGCAGATTGTGATGTGGCGGTAGCTCAGTCTGCTCGTCCTGTTGTAGTTGCCAGCCTGTGGGCGCGCAATCCTCGACCTACGCTGATGGTGGTTTCTGGAGAAGAGGCTGCCGATAGAGTGGCCCGCACGCTCTCTGCGTGGATTGGGCTGGACAACGTAGCGCGCTATCCAGAGCGTAAAGATCTGCCTTGGGCAGACGTTGCGGCCGATGATGCGGTGATTGGAGCTCGCTGTGCTGCGGTCTCTTTCTTGGCGCAAGGCAAGCCCTGCATTGTGGTTGCCAGCGCGCGTGCCCTTATGCGTCAAGTACCGCCCGTGGGTTCTGGTTACTGGGCAAGCAGCAGTTTTGCCGTGGGCGATGAGGTGCCTTTTGAGGACATGGGTGCCCTGTTGGTTGGCATGGGCTATGCGGACGATGGTGAAGCGGCAGCTCCGGGCAGCTTTCACATCCATGGGGATAGCATAGACGTGTTTCCCGCTCAAGCTACGGCGCCTGTGCGCATAGAATTTTTTGGCGATGAGATTGATCGCGTGCGCCGTATGGTGGCGTCTACCAAACAAACCATTGGCGACCTTGCATCTGTGGTCATCTCTCCTTGCCGTGAGCTTGCTCTTACCGATAAAACCGTGGCCACCGCACAGCGTGCGCTCTATAACAGTGCACAGGAAAATTCCGCCATTGCTGCGGATTTGGAACTGATTGAAGCTCGTTGTGCCTCTCCTGTTATCGATAAGTACCTGGTAGAGCTGTATGGGTCTACCTCATCGGTGCTTGCGCATATGAGCAAACAGACGCTGGTAGTGCTGTCTGAGCCACGCGCTTTGTTTGATGATTGTCAGCGCAAAAATGATGAGTTGCATGCGGCTGCGTCGGCTGCCCGAGCTAAGCTTGACGGGTTGTTTGCAGAGCCGCGCGAAATGGATTTTGGTACGCAGCAGCGTCTGTCTTTCTCGTCAATTTTGCGTGCTGGGACCTCGTTGGTGCACAAGTTGGAAGTGCGCCAACCTGGCATTGCGGGATCTGACGCTAAATTGCTGGGTCGTATGCGCGGCTGCATAGAAAATAACATGGCTATTGCGTTTGCTGTGCCCGATCGTGGCGCTCGAGAAGCGCTTGAGCTGAGCTTTAATGACGAGCGTATTGCCTTTTGTGAAGAGTTGTCGAGCAGTGCGGACAATGCGGTGCAGGTCTTGGACAAGCTGGCAGATCAGCAGGCCAAGCCCTTAGAGCGTGGAATTGTAAGCTTTATTGATGCGCCCGTACCGGCGGGCACGATTTTTCCCGAGGCAGGCTTGGCGATTTTCTCGGTAGGGGACTTAACGCAGCGCATGGCTAAGCGCAGCAGCCGTAGGCGTGTGGATCCAACCAGCGTGACCTTCCCCTTTAAGCCGGGCGATTATGTGGTGCATGCCACGCATGGCATCGCGTTGTTTACAGACATTGTCCGCCAGGAAGTCTCGGGCAAAGAGCGCGACTATTTTTTGCTGGAGTATGCCAATAACGATAAGCTCTTTGTGCCTTTGGAGCAGGTAGACCGCATTACTCGCTACATTGGACCCGATGGCTCGAGTCCGCGCTTAACCCGTTTGAATACGGCAGATTGGTCCCGTGCTACCGGCAAGGCGCGTAAGAGTGCAAAGAAACTTGCCTTTGACCTGGTGGATTTGTATACACGTCGTGCATCTGTTGCGGGACATGCCTGCGCGCCCGATACGCCGGCTCAGCTGGATATGGAAGCGAGCTTTCCCTATGACGTTACCCCAGATCAGGCCCATGCTATTGCAGATATCAAGGCGGATATGGAATCTGGCCGTCCTATGGATAGGCTGCTCTGTGGTGATGTGGGCTTTGGTAAAACCGAGGTGGCGCTGCGTGCTGCTTTTAAAACGGTTATGGACGGCAGGCAGGTTATGGTGTTGTGTCCTACAACCATTTTGGCCGAGCAGCACTATCAGACGTTCTTCAAGCGCTTTACCCCGTTTGATGTGGATGTTCGCGTGCTTTCACGCTTCGTAACTCCGGCAAAACAGCGCCGGGCACTTGAAGGCTTTGCAGCTGGTGACGTTAAGGTCCTCATTGGTACGCATCGCTTGTTGTCCAGTGATGTTAACCCACATGACCTGGGTCTTATCATTATTGATGAGGAACAGCGCTTTGGCGTTCAGCATAAAGAGCAACTCAAGAACATGCGTGAGCAGGTAGATGTACTTACGCTTTCTGCTACTCCCATTCCGCGTACCATGCAGATGGCCATGAGTGGCGTACGTGATATGTCGCTGGTTTTGACCCCGCCACCTGGGCGTATTCCAGTACAGGTGAGCGTAGGTGAATTTGATCTGGATGTGGTTTGTGCGGCTATTCGTGCAGAGCTGGCGCGTAAAGGTCAGGTCTACTACGTGTCCAATCGCGTGACTACTATCGAAGATGCCGTGGCGCGCGTGCAAGAGGCAGTGCCAGAGGCACGCATTGGCGTGGCACACGGCAAGATGAGCGCGCGCGAGACCGAAGACGTGATGATGAGCTTTGAAGAGCACGAGATTGACGTGCTGGTAGCTACCACCATTATTGAGAGCGGTATTGATAATCCACATACCAATACCCTGATCATTGAGGATTCACAGCGTTTGGGTTTGGCGCAGCTGTATCAGCTTAAGGGACGTGTGGGTCGTGGTCGTATTCAGGCCTATGCCTACTTCATGTTTCCCGGTGAGCTTCCGCTGACGCCCGAGGCAACAGATCGTCTGATGGCTATCAATGAGTTCCAAGAGCTGGGAAGCGGCATGCGCATTGCCATGCGCGACCTAGAGATTCGCGGTGCAGGATCGTTAATGGGCGGCGAGCAACATGGCAATCTATCGAGTGTAGGTTTTGATTTGTTCACCCAGATGTTGGGCCAGGCTGTAGCAGAGGCGCGCGGCGAGTCTGCGGATTTGCCTCCCGTAGAAGTGACCATTAACCTCCAGGCAGATTTTTACTTGGCCGATGAGTACATCCCCGATGTAGATAAACGCGTGCTGGTGTACCGCCAGCTGGCGGGCGCCATGGAACTTTCCGAGATAGACGCGCTTGAGCAGGATGTAGAGCAGCGCTATGGAACGCTTCCTTTGGCTGGCCGCAATCTGTTTGATCGTGCCCGCATTCGCATTCGTGCCCAACGCTTGGGCGTGAGTTCAGTTGCTCTTACAGAGGGTCGTTTGGTGTATGTGGGACTTGAAGTTCCTCGCGATACAAGCCTCAAGTTGCGTGAGCGAGGTGCGCTGGTATATCCCAAGACCAAGAAACTGGCGTATCCTTTTCATAGACAACGTGGTACGTTTGCTAGAAGTGCAGCTACTTCTGCGACGCGTAGCATAGAAGAGCTACTTCCCGCTGCCTTGGGTGTGCTGGAAGAAGTTGGCGGAGACGACGAAGAGTAAGTAATCAAAACCTCTCCCCTTATAGAAGTACAAGGTAGAAGTACAAGCGCATGCGGTCTCAAGAGATGGCGTGCGCTTGTTTGCAGTACGTCTCAAAAAACTTGAGACGTCTGCCAGTTCATGCTTTTCAAAGGCAAGGTTCCGTGCTATTCTCTGATGTATTAAAGGTTATAGACGTTATAGATATAGATAAACATATATAACAAATTGGAGTGAAGCGTATGCCATACAGAACAAATGACAGTACTGCTGTATATACGCGCTTACTAGAAATGAGAAATATGTTATGAGACGCATTCTTTTAGCTTCACATGGTGGATTAGCTGCAGGTATCTATGACACTCTCACAATGATTGTGGGCGATATTCCCCATGTGTATGTGCTTATGTTGGCTCGAGATGACATGCAAAGCATGGCTCAAAAGGCACGAGATCTATTCTCAACATTTTTACCGGATGACGAGATTGTCGTAGTAACTGACATGCTTGGTTCGAGCGTTAACAATGACATGGTTTCTCTCTTACCAGAATATCCTCAAATGCATCTGCTGAGTGGCATGAACATGCCTTTGGTTTTGTCGTTAGTTACTTCATTTGATCGCACGCTTTTGGCTGAGGATATTTCCGAATTACTCGATGTCGCAAGAGATGGAGTGGTGTATTGCAACCCCTTAGTTATGCAGAGCTTAGATGATGAGGAGGATGATATTTTATGATTAAACTCGTACGTTTGGATTACCGCCTCTTACATGGCCAAGTAGTTGTAAGTTGGGTAAAGGCAACAAATGCCCAGCGTATCATTATTGTTGATGATGAAACAGCAAGTAATGATCTTAAGAAAAGTGCTATCAAGCTTGCAAAACCCGCAGGCGTACGCGTCAACATTTTTAGCGTTCATCAGACTCTTGAGAAAATGCCAAAAATTGAACAGCTGAATGAAAATATTATTTTTATTTTTGGTTCTACAACTCATTTACTGGCATTTATTAAAAAATACCCCTCCATTACCAAAGTCAATTATGGCGCCACAGCAAATGTCGACGGCGCAAAGCAGGTTGGCCAATCCGTCTTTTTAACCGAACAACAACAGGAAGATACCCGAGAGCTTCTTACTATGGGTGTTGAGATTACTGTGCAGCAAACGGCTGGCTCCTCTGCCGAAGAGCTAACCAGACTATGAAGCACACAAGCATATCAAGCATGTTCTATATACGGTATTCGAATATAAGTATTGGGTTTTAGAGGAAAGGGGAGCACATGAACACACTGGGGACAGCGGTGCTTATTGGTCTCATTGGCGTATATGCCATTCTTGACTCAAGGCTGTTTGGTCGCCTTAATGGTGAGCAGCCTCTGATTACCTCTGCATTAGTTGGCCTAGTGCTCTGTAATCTTCCTGCGGGCTTAGCTGCAGGTGCAACGATTGAGCTCATGAGTATGGGGTTGGTTCAGGTAGGAGCTGCTGTTCCTCCTGACATGGTCATGGGCGGTATTATTGCAACGGCATTTTCAATTTTAACGGGTACCACTCCAGAAACTGCAGTTGCCATTGCTGTACCAGTAGCTGTTTTGGGTCAGCTGCTTGGCATTGCTTTTCGTACGGTTATTGCTGCTCTTACTCACAGTGCTGATTCTGCAATTGAGAGCGGGCAGTTTAAGAAGGCAACAAACTTTCACATCGTATGGGGTACCGTTTTGTACTCACTCATGTATTTCATTCCAATCTTTTTGGCGATCTATCTGGGCACTGATTTTGTCCAGGGTATTGTGAACGCGATTCCCGAATGGGTTACCAATGGTCTTAATCTAGCAAGTAAGTTCCTTACCGCTTATGGTCTAGCACTGCTTTTGTCACTCATGGTGGGCAACCAGATGATGCCCTTCTTCTTTGTTGGCTTCTTTGCTTGCGCCTACCTGAACATCGACGTAACTGCAATTTCCATCTTCGGCGTTCTTGCTGCCGCAATTTTGCTACCGCTTAAATTTGGTAAGACCAAGGTAGCCATTGCTACAGCTGGTTCTGATGAAGATTACGACCCACTTGAAGATGACGAGGATTAAGGGAGAGTACTCATGGCTGACGATACAAGCATCAAGGAGATCACTCCTCGTAAACGCTATAGCCAAGTCTTCTGGCGCTCCTGGGCAATTCAGGATTCTTGGAACTATGAGCGTCAAATGAACCTCGGCTTTTTGTATGGCATTGCTCCTACTATTGATCGTTGCTATCCAGACGAGAATGATCCAGAGCAAGTAGAGAAACGCAAAGAGGCATATAAGCGCCACATGGCTTTCTATAACTGCACACCTCAGACGAGTGCATTTGTATTAGGCTTGGCCTCTTCTATGGAAGAGGAGTATGCGCGCGATCCAGAAAGCATAGATCCTGAGTCTATTACCGCTATTAAAACCTCCCTCATGGGGCCGCTATCAGGTATTGGCAATTCCTTCTTCCAAGGCACTATTCGTGTTATCGCATTTGGTCTAGGTGCTTCGCTTGCTGCACAGGGTTCGATTCTTGGTCCTATTATTGCAATGCTGATTTCGATTCTCACCTCAGCACCTATTACCTGGCTTGCGGGAAAGTTTGGCTATGAAATGGGCAACTCGTATCTCGAGAAGCTCCAAGGCTCCAACATTATGGCAAAGGTTATGTATGCATCAGGCATCGTTGGACTCATGGCTATTGGTGGCATGGTAGCAACACTTATTGGCATTACTACGCCTATTACGCTTCCTGGAGGAGGCACTGCTCTACAGGACATTCTTAATGGCATTATTCCTCAGATGCTTTCACTGGGCATCTCCATGCTTATGTTCTATCTCATTAGGAAAGGCGTTAATACCGGCTGGCTCCTTGTGCTGTGCATTGCAGGCGGCCTGATTTTGAGTGCTTGCGGCATCTTTGCGTAATGCCTGCTGCGTATGTAGGTATGTCTCATAAAAGCTCTTCCATGCGAAAGGATTTGTGTTATGGAAAATAGTATTGACCTTGTTCGTGTTAAACAGATTGTTTCTGAAGTATTGTCTCATCACACCATCAATGACATCGCATTTGTCGGGTGTGGTGCATCAAGTTCTGAACTACACCCTGGTTTTTATTTTCTCAAGGATGCTGCAAAGAAATTGCGCGCTTTTCACTATACCGCTGCAGAGTTTAATACCGATACACCCCAATGGCTTGGCGAGAATAGCGTCGTTATTGCAGCGTCTTTGGGAGGCGGTACTCCAGAGACCGTAGAGTCAATTGAGGTAGCCAAGAAGGCAGGTGCAACTGTTATTTCGGTAACGCATGCTGCAGATTCTGCTCTTACCAAACAGGCCGATTACGTTATCGTTCATGGCTTTGAGAAAAACTATGCGGCTAAGCTTGAAAAAATGGGCTATGTGATGGCGTTTGCTGTTGAGTTTTGCAACCAGGTTGAGGGCTATGAGTATTACGACCAGATGGTAGATGGTTTCAATACTATTTTTGATTTGGGTGAGCGTGCCGCCAACCAATCAAAGGGACTTGCCGAGCAATTTGGTAAAGAGTTTAAAGATGATGAGATCATTTACTACATGAGTTCTGGCTCGTCTATGCAGGTTGCATACTCGAGCTCTATTTGCCTCATGATGGAAATGCAGTGGATCAACTCCGGCAGCTTCCATTCGGGTGAATTTTTCCACGGTCCCTTTGAGATTGTTGATAAGGATGTCCCCTTCGTTCTTATGATGAATGAAGGCAAAACACGTTCCCTTGATTCACGTGCTTTAGATTTTCTCAACCGTTTTGGTGCCAAGGTTGCTGTGGTTGATTCTAAGGATTATGGCCTTTCTTCTGCCGTGAGTCCTGAAGTGGTAACGTATTTTAATCCCTTCATACATACTTCTGTATTTCGTGCATACGCAGAAGCTATTGCAGAAGAGCGCCAACACCCCCTCACGCTTCGTCGCTATATGTGGAAACTTGAGTACTAATTCAGACTGCGTAATTGATAGTAAAGATATCGGTAGGGGAGGCAGGTTTAGGCCTGTCTCCTTTTTGTTGAACATACTAAGGAGGTACCTTTATGGCTGCCATTACTGATGTGCGCGCCGTGCTCTTTGATATGGATGGAGTTCTTATTGACTCAGAATCCTTTTACAATCAGCGTCGTGCTGCCTTTCTCAAAGCTGTTGGACGAGCTTCTCAGAGCGGTATTGATTTTTCTGGTTTTAATGATCAAGCTATTTGGGAAACATTGGTACCGGATAACGCGGAACTACGTGCTTGTTTGCGTGCTCAATATGATGAGTACCGCACGACGCATCCTATTGATTATGCGACGAGAAGCAATCCTCAAGCCCCCGAGCTCTTTAAGGCATTACATGCACGCGGCGTGCTGACTGCCATTTGTTCTTCTTCAGAACCTACCATGATCTCTGAATATTTAGACGCTCAGGATTTGAGAGATCTGGTCGATTTTGTTATCAGCGGGAGCCAGTGTGCACATCACAAACCACAGCCAGATATTTATCGGAATGCGATGCAAGCTTTGCATGTGCGGCCTTGGCAGTGTTTGGTTGTAGAAGATTCTCCCACAGGCATTCAGGCGGGCCTTGCGAGCGGAGCCGTGGTGGTTGCACTTGCTCAATATTCAGCAGGTCATCTCGACCAAAGCGAAGCCCATGTGGTGGTTGATCGTTTACTTGATATTTTGCCTTTTATACGTTCACAATAGCTTAAAATAAATCTTTACTACTGCATATGTCTATATGAATGAGATTGTTATGCCCTCACCTTTGTACCAACAAATTTATGAAGAGATCCAATCATCAATTGAAACTGGGGAGTATGTTGAAGACCAGATGCTTCCTACGGAAAAGGAACTTATCGAGAAGTACGGGGTAAGCCGCATTACCGTAAGGCGAGCAATTGAAGATCTGTGTGCTGATGGGTATCTGATTAAACGTCAGGGTAAGGGAACTTTTGTCGCACCACCGCACATGAGCCGCGCTTTTTTGCAGTCCAATTTAGTGCAGTCATTTACTGATTTATGTGCGAGCGTGTCGGTCAAACCCGGTGCCCATGTTATAAGCAGAGAAATCGTACCCGCTCGTGAGCAAGAACGAGAATTTTTGGGTTTACCCGAGGGCGCTTTACTTTTGTATATCAAACGTATCCGTACCGCCGATGATATGGCTATTTTTGAAGAGAATCTTTTTTGGCCCTATGAGGGATTTACAGAGCTCTTCTCGGCAGATTTAGAAGATGTATCTATCTTTGCCGCCATGAAAGATCTTACTGGTAGGTATCCAAAAAGTACGTATAAACGTACTATTGAGGCGGTAAATGCTAATGTTCGGCAGGCAAGTAATTTATCTATTCAGCCTCGGTCTGCCCTTCTTTACTTGCATGTTTTATTTCTAGACCAAAATAAAAAACCTCTCTGTATTGGTAAACAGTATTATGTGGGCAGTCGTTATCAATTTGATATATAGGCGCCCGCTGCTCATGCTTAGAAGGGTATAGAAAACCATGAATCCACAGCGTACCAAGCATATAGAAATATCTTCTGAAGATCTTGCTTCGCTTAATCGTGCTCCTCAGCTGCGTTGGGCTACGCTGGGCTGCGGACTTATCGCCCATGAGATGGCGGAAGCTTTGGCGCAGACGGGACGCTGTTTTACTGGCGCGTTTAGCCGCACGCCTGCCAAGGTTCAAGCGTTTGCGCAACGCTACGATATTGAGCGTACGTATACCTCAGTGGATGAGGTCATGGCAGATCCAGCCATTGATGTGGTGTACATTGCAACGCCTCATACTACGCATGCAGACTATATCCGTTTAGCGCTTATGGCTGGCAAGCATGTTTTGTGCGAGAAGGCCATCACAATTAACACTGCTGAGCTTGATGAGCTGCAAGCTCTTGCTGCCGATAAAGGCCTGGTGCTCATGGATTCATGCACCATTTTGCACATGCCGCTGTACAAGGAGCTGCGCCGCCGTTTAGAGGCGGGAGACTTTGGTCGCGTACATTTGGCGCAGGTTAACTTTGGTTCATTCCATGAGTTTGATGCACAATCCCGCTTCTTTAATCCTCAGCTGGGCGGTGGGGCCATGCTCGATATTGGGGTGTACGCCTTTTCATTGGTGCGCACCTTCTTTTTAAGTACTCCCACACAGCTTGTCTCGCTAGAAAATTCCGCTCCAACCGGCGTGGATGACGAGTGTGCTATAGCCATGCGCAATGCAGAAGGCCAGCTGGGCGTGATTACTCTTACGCTGCAGGCCAAGCAGCCAAAGCGTTATGTAATTGCTACCGACAAAGGCTATTTGGAAGGTATGGAATATCCTCGTGCGGACACCGCCACCTTCCGTAGCTGGCCACAAAATGAGGTGGAGACCATCACGGTGGGAAAGCGTGCACTGGCGCTTAACTATGTGGTGGCAGATATGGAAGCTGCCGTTGCGGGCGATGCGGATACTGCCCGCATTAACACCTGGTCACGCGATGTAATGAAGCTTATGACAGATTCCCGCTACGCGTGGAGCTTCCGCTTCCCGAGCGAGAAATAGGGGTGAGAAATACCATGAGCCATGCCACCGATGCTGCTGATGCACAATCTTTGCTTCGTGCTGGGGCGCCCGGCACCCATCCGGAATTTGATCGACTTGCACGGACAATTTGGCGCCTTCGCCAGGAGGATGGTTGCCCTTGGGATAAGGTTCAAACGCACCAGTCCATTGCAAAAAACATGATAGAAGAGGCCTTTGAGGCTGTGGATGCCATAGAGGCAAACGACCTTCCTCACCTGCAAGAAGAGCTGGGAGATGTGCTCATGCAGGTATTGTTGCATGCACAGATTGCAGACGATGCCGATGAGTTTACCCTCGATGAGGTGTGTCATGAGCTCAATGAGAAGCTCGTGCGCCGTCATCCGCACGTGTTTGGTGAGTTGGATGCGTCGGATGCGGATGAGGTGCTTCAGATTTGGGACTCAGTCAAGAAGACCGAGCGCAGCAGCAACGATGATGCGGCATCCGCGGGGCTTCTCGATAGCATACCGGTGTCACTACCTGCGCTTATGCAGGCTCAAAAGATTTCTAAGCGCGCGGCTCAGCTTGGCTTTGAGTGGGAGTCTACCCAGGATGTGTGGGATAAGGTAGACGAGGAGCGCAGGGAGTTTCTGGCCGAGAAGCCCGGGACGCCAGAGGCGCTTATGGAGTTTGGTGACCTTTTGTTTGCGCTGGTAAACGTGGCGCGTAAAGAAGGCATTGACGCAGAAGAAGCACTGCGTCGGGCTAATCGCAAGTTTCGCGCACGTTGGGCACAGATGGAGATGCAGGCCCACAGCTCTTCTCGCGAGATGGAGAGCTACTCCGCAGATGAGCTTGAGGCTTTGTGGGATGCGGCTAAGGCTGCTGAGGCGGCGAGCACTGCTGGAGCTATGGATGCTGGGCTTGCGGATGCGGACGCTGGAGCTACGGATGCAAACGCTGGGTCCACGGATTAGTTGGTATATCTTATAGAAACACTCTTCAGGCTTGCGAATATTGCGATTGTTGCGTTGACACCGCTGCCTGAGGTGAGTGGGTTTGATATAACTAAAGGCACACCACACAACATGCCTTTGCGCGAGGTAGGTTGCACGCCACAAACACAGCAGAAATGAACTAAACCATGGCATCAGCTGACGATACAATTTCTTTCAAAGCTCAAAAGGGTGGGAAGACTACGCGGGCTGCTCGGTCAAGCAAAACGGGCAGTACGGCTCAGCGCTCTGGAGCCGGAAGGACTTCTCAGCCCACAAAGACAGCAAAATCATTACAAAATAAGACGGTCCAAAATAAGGCGCCTCAGGATAGGATGACTCAAGAGAGGGCAAAAGTCTCCTCTGATGGCGGACGTATTCATGCGGAAAAACGAGCTGTTCGCAGGCAAGAAAAGCCTTCCACTAAGCTGCAACAGCTTGCTGTATGGCGGTCTAAACTGGGAAACCACCGTGGTGTGCTTGTGGTCCTAGGCGCCATATTGCTGGTGATTATTTCTTTGTATGCTCCGGTGCGTGCCTGGTATTCTGCTCATCGGGATGCGGAGCTGTACACCAAGCAGCTACAAAAGCTCCAAGAGGACAACGCTGCGCTGCAAGACAACGTTACGCGTCTCCAGTCTAAAGAAGGCATCGAGGATGAGGCTCGTAAGCGCGGGTATGTAGAGCAGGGGGAAACGTCGGTAACCATCAACGGCATGACGGACGACAGCGCCGAGGCCAAGGCTGATGCATCTAAGAACTCTTTGGATGGTGTTTCTACGGATGATCCGTGGTATATCAAGGTGTTCGATACCGTTTTCTTTTATCAGCCACCCAAGGTAAGCGAGCGATAAGCCAGAGTCAAATCTAGAGCCGGTAACGATAATCCAAGGCATGCTAACGACACATGTTCTCATAAGCGAGCAACAAGCTTTTAGGAGCGGCCAATATGTCTAGGGTAGAAAAATATTCTAAAATCGCATGTATAGATATTGGGACAGTTACCTCACGTTTAGCTAAAGCAGAGTTTAATTCTTTTGATAAAACACTGCACGCAATTCAAAAAGAGTCTCGCATATGTGACTTAGGAGAAGGCCTGGCAGAGTCAGGATTTTTGTCTGATGCAGCTATCAATAGGGTACTGACTGCAAGTGCTAGCTTTATAGATGAGGCGCGTGCGTGGGGTGCACGCACCGTTGTGTGCACGCTTACCAGCGCTGCACGGGAAGCAACAAACAGTGCGCTCTTGCTCAAGGGCCTTCAGGAGCAAGGTCTAGTGCCGCATATTATTCCGGGTTCAATAGAAGCGCGTCTTACGTTTATGGGCGTAGCATCAGACTTTATCGGTAGACGTCTTGTAGTGTGTGACAGTGGCGGTGGATCAACAGAGCTGGCAGTTGGTAGCCTACAGGCATCAGGCAAGTTGGAATTAGAGGATGTTATTTCCCTTCCCATTGGCGCACGCCGCATTACGGATATGTTTTTGCTTGCATCCAACCCGCCAACGGCAGTAGCGCGCAAGCAGGCATTTGACTACTGCAGCCAGCTATTTACCAAGCATATGCCTGCTGCACTGCGCAACGCTGCGCTGCACAGCGCCGGTCAGTACAACACAGCTCTGCCAATTGTTGCGGTGGGAGGAACAGCTACGTCACTTGTGGCAATGGACAAAAAGCTACAACCCTACGATGCTTCTGTTGTGCACCTCTCTCGCATTACTACGCAAAACGTAGCTGAGCTCACCGAACTTCTCGGCAGTATGACCACAGAGCAGCGAGCACAGGTGGTAGGGCTACAGCCCGCTCGTGCGGGTGTTATTTTAGGTGGTGCCATTGCGGTGCAGGCCTTGCTTTGCGCGGCAGATGCTTCCTGTATGCAGGTGAGCGAACATGATTTGCTGTATGGTTTAGCGCAGGCGGCGTATGCCGCTCAATGCGGTGTGCAGAGTTTTGAAGATTGGGAAATCCAAGTCTCGCATCTGTGCTAAATCTGAGGTAGGATAGTGCAGTACCTGTGTGGGGGCGTGGTGGAATTGGCAGACGCAGGGGATTTAAAATCCCTGGCCGAAAGGCTTGCGGGTTCGAGTCCCGCCGCCCCTACCAGCTTTTCTCTGGGCATCCATCACACGTGTACGAGAACTTACTCGGTTTATCAGGGATAACAGGTTTGATGCGCTATGCCAAGCTCTTCGTATGGTTCAAAAAATAATAAGACCGCCTCTAAGCCTGCTTTGCATTTGCAACTAGCCAGTGCTCTTCGCGAGAAAATCTATAAGCGTGAGTGGGTCCCGGGGCAGCGCATTCCTTCAGAGAATACCCTGGTAAAACGCTATGGTATCTCACGCGGCACCGTGCGCAAAGCATTGAGCGCCTTGATAGAAGAGGGTTTGCTCAAGTCTATTCACGGAAGTGGCACCTTTGTAGAGGACCATGCTATCTCTCATCCCGCGGGTGAGAGGCCAATTTCATTTG
The DNA here is from genome assembly GCF_000364325.1 of Atopobium minutum 10063974. Classification (NCBI taxonomy): domain Bacteria; kingdom Bacillati; phylum Actinomycetota; class Coriobacteriia; order Coriobacteriales; family Atopobiaceae; genus Atopobium; species Atopobium minutum. The sequence continues at coordinate 85,846 of NZ_KB822533.1, read as the reverse complement.
CACAGTCGCTCAGCCAACAGGGCAAGCAGTTTGTTACCGTTGTCCAGGACAAACAGTTGCTCAATGCCACACTTCAAGTAGCTACTCAGTTACATATTCCAGTTGACAGTCCCGTTATGTTTATACGTCGCATACGCTTGGTGGCAGATGAACCCATCATGTGCCAAGAAGGATTTTATCCACTGAAAGAATGCCCCGGTCTTGATACGGTTGATTTTACGAGTGAATCAGCCTTTGATGCGGTGCAGGAGTGTTCTGGCAGAAACGTTAAGACGTCTCACATGCGCTATGTGGCTCGTGTGGCCGGGGATGAGCACGGTAGCTATCTGGGGGTAGATGCAACAGCGCCCGTTTTACTCTTGGAACAAACCATTTTGCTTGATGACGATACACCCGTGGAGTGGAGCTATACCTGGTTTAAGGCTGGGCAGGAGATAGTGGGAATAGCCACTCAGGAGCGTTAATCAACCTAATAACCAATACAATGACAAATTCTTCTTGCACTATTCACGTTTTGTGCATAAACTTGTTCATGAAAGTATATACAAGTTAGTGACCTGTAACCGTGACCGTGTACCCATACGCTTTTGCAAGGGAGTGCCAAATGGAAAAAGCAGTTCTGCAACGTCCGTTCTTTGTAGTAAATCCTAAGTCCTACTTGTACGGAGAAGAGATCCGCAAGCTTGCAAAAAAGACTGACGAGTTGTGTGAGCGTTATGGCTTTCAGTCTTTGTTTACGGCTCAGCTTATTGACCTGCCTTGGATTATTGAGCAGTGTCCTCACCTGATCCCTTGCGCACAGACCATGGAGTCTTTAAAGCCTGGTCGTGGTATGGGTCACGTTTTGCCAGAAGCCTTGGCTGCCGCAGGAGTTAAGGCATGCTTCCTTAACCATGCAGAAAATCCCCTGACCCTTCATGAGCTGGCAGCAACTATTGCCCGTGCCAATGAAGTAGGTATTCTCACCTGTGTCTGCGCAGACTCTGTAGAGGAGGCACGTGCTATTGCACAGCTCCATCCCGACATTATGACTTGCGAGCTTACCAGTCTTATTGGCACGGGTCAGATTGCGGATGAGGACTATATGCGCAGCTCTACCCAGGCGGTAAAGGAAATTTCCCCTCATACGATGGTGCTGCAGGCCGCAGGTATTTCTACGGGTCAAGATGTATACGACGCCATCATGTATGGTGGCGACGCTACGGGCGGCACTTCTGGCATTGTTGCAGCAGAGGACCCCTTTGCAACACTGGAAGAAATGTTTGCAGCTTTGGATCGTGCGCGCACTGATCTTGCAAAGGAGAACAACTAATGAGTGTCTATAAGGGTCTGGTAACGGTAGAGACTGAGTCCGGCAAGCCTACCTACGTTGACATAACTAAGCAGGTAGATGCCCTGGTTCAAGAGTCTGACATCAAAGAGGGAACCGTTACGGTCATTTCTTGCCACACAACCTGTGCGCTTTTCTCGGATGAGTTTGATCATGATCGCACGGGTGCAGGCGACCTGTTTTTGCAGGCTGATCTTAACGACGGTCTGCAGAAGATCTTTCCTGAGCAAAAGGATTGGTCTACCTATCGCTATCCTGGCGAGAAACACTTTGAGGAAGTGGAAAGCTGGCCTTCTGCAGCAAGCTATCTTCCTGATGGAGATCGTACCATGCTTTGGAACGGGGACGCGCATCTGCGTGCTACGCTATTAGGTGGTTCATGCGTATTTGAAGTAGAGAATGGTGCACTGCAGATGAACGGCCTTGCTTCCATCTTCTTTGTAGATTACGACCGCACGCGTGAGCGCACCCGCAAGATTCGCGTTATTGTAATGGGCGAATAGGCAAAGTCATCTATTAGAAAGGTTTGAACAATGGCAGGAAAAATGAAGCATATTTTGCTTTCTTGTGGTTCCGGAATTGTTACTTCTACGATTGCGCGCAAGAAGGTAGAAGCCCTTCTCGATGAGCATGGCTATAAAGGTCAATATGAGATTACTCAGGTGCCGCTTGCCTCTGCTCCAGAAAAATCTAGGAATTATGACTTTATCGTTGCGACATCTATCGCTCCTACCGAACTGCATTGCCCTTACGTTAACGGCGTTCCTTATTTAATGGGTCGCGGTACAGAGGCTACAGATCAACAAATTCTTAAGCTAATGGAAGAATAAGATAATCCCATTGATCTAGGAAGGAAAAGACATGGAAGTTGTAATTGGGTTCTTCCAATTTATTTCAAAACTTGGCGTCTCTGTAATGATGCCAATTGTACTCACGATACTTGGTTGTATCTTGGGTGCAGGATTTGGTAAATCTTTGCGTGCTGGTCTTACTGTTGGCGTAGGTTTCATTGGTTTAAACCTTGTCATTAACAGCTTGTTGGGAACTACACTTTCTCCTGCAGTACAGGCAATGGTAAGTCGTTTTGGTCTTTCTTTGACTGTGGTCGATGTAGGTTGGCCTGCGGCAGCAGCAATTGCAATGGGTTCCACCGTTGGTATTATCATTATTCCTTTGGGTCTTGTGATTAACATTGTTATGCTGCTTACCAATACCACTCAAACGGTTGATGTTGATATTTGGGACTATTGGCACTTTGCTTTTACCGGAGCACTGCTTGCTATTGTTACCAATAACATTGCCTTTGGTATTATCGCTGCAATCCTAAACATGATCATTATTATGGTGCTCGGCGACTACACGGCTCCTTTGGTAGAGGAATCGTTAGGCATGCCTGGTGTCTCTTTGCCCCATGGTTTTACTACTGCTTATGCTCCCATTGCTATGGCTTTTAACTGGGTATTCGATAAGATCCCTGGCGTGAAGGATATTAATATCAATACCGATACACTTCAAAAGAAGTTTGGTGTCTTTGGCGAGCCTATTCTTCTTGGTACGGTAATTGGTATCGTTATTGGTTGCCTTGCTTACTGGAATCCTGCAAATGTTCAAGAGTCTATTATTGCGGTTCTTTCCCTTGGTGTGTCTCTTGGTGCAGTATTGGTTCTTATTCCAAAGATGGCAGCTCTTCTCATGGAAGGCTTACTGCCTATTTCTGATGCAGCCTCTAGCTTTGTAGAGTCTCGTTTCCAAAATCGTGGCAAGATCTATATTGGCCTTGACTCTGCTGTTGGTGTTGGACATCCCGTTACATTGGCAATTTCATTTGTATTAGTACCTCTTTGCATCTTCTTGGCAGTAGTTTTGCCTGGTAACAAAGTACTTCCTTTTGCTGACTTGGCAGTAATTCCTTGGATGTTCGTACTTATTACTCCAGTTGTACGCAATAATGGTTTCCGTGGCATTCTTATTGGTGTTATCGTTCTGATCATTGGCCTGTATATTGCTACCGATCTTTCCCCACTTATCACTCAAGCTGCTGCAAATGTACAGTTTGATATGGGTGGAGCTGCAGCAATTTCTTCCATTTGTGATGGCGCTAATCCACTTACTTGGCTTATTGTTCGCATTGGCTCTTTTGCAAACGGTATTGGTCTTGTTGTTGTTGCAGCAGGCGCGCTTGCTCTTGCCGTTTGGAATCGTGCAAGGATTATCAAAGAAGCTGCTGAGCTTCATGCATCCACTGAGCAGGAATAGCTCTGAAATATTGGAGCTATTCGTAACAGTGTTGTAAAAATCGGAGCTCATCATTCATTGAGGGGCTCCGATTTTATTAGGAGGAACATTGGAAAAGAAGTATACATATGAGGCACCGTTCTACTTTATTGAAGTCGTGCTAGTAGGAGTAGTGTGCATCGCAGTAATGATTATCTGCCTTGCTTTAGCACTCTTTTATCCAATACTTCCTCCAGGACTATTGGTTTTTATTGCTATCATCGCTTTTTACCAAGTTTGGAATACCTTTATTTCACTTTCTAATCCTGAGATCGTTACTCTGAGCGATTCAGAAATATCTTTTGCTGGCTTCAATAGAGTACACAGCTATAAGATCGATGAGCTTTCTACCTTTTTAGTTCGTCCATTTCCGAGTTCTGGAAAAACGTATATTCGTGTGAACAATCACACTATTTTTAAAGGTAGATATTGGGTTCCGACAAAGGTATTTTCTGATGGCAAAGAGCTTTTTGCTCAGATAAATGAACTGGATTATAAGATAAATCCAGACTCATTAAAGTCCCGTGCTCGTCGCGTAAATTCGGAATATATCAAGAATAAAAAAAGGAAGTAGCAAAATGTTTGAAAAGGAAAAACAAGAAATCCTAGATGCTGCCCTTAAGCTAGATCGGTATGGTCTTGTCGCGCTTTCTGGCGGTAATGTAAGTGCCCGCATGTCCAATGGCCTTGTTTTAGTTACCCCCTCTGGCATGATTTATGACGATATGACCTTTGAAGATGTTCTTGTTGTAGACATAGACGGCAATATTGTTGAGGGCACCCGTAAAGCTTCTGTCGATACGGAAGCACTTCTTTACATTTATAAAAAGATGCCTCAGGTTAACGCAGTAATTCACACGCATCAGCCCTATGCAACGGGATTAGGCCTTGTTATGGATGAGATTCCCTGCAATCTGTCTACGATGGCAAATGCTGTAGAGGGAACTTGTCATGTAGCCCAGTATGGTGATCCAGGAAGTCTTTCCATGGGTGTTGAAGCAGTAAAGGCAATTGGAGATAGGCTTGCCGTTGTGCTCAAACACCATGGGGTTATTGCCGTCGGTAGAGATCTGCGTCAAGCACTCTTTTCATGCGTGTATCTAGAGGAGGCTGCAAAAACCGTTTCTGTTGCACTTTCAACTGGTCTCCCTATGGCTGAAATGACTCAAGAGCAAATTGATGAAGCGGTTGCTGTGTTCCATAGGTACGGACAGCACACCTTAAACGAGCAGGATGCCCATAAGAAATAGTCCCCAACCTTTTGCATAAAGGAGAAATAATGCTGGTAAATCTTCGTGACATTTGTGCCATTGCCGAACAAAACAACATGGCAATCGCCTCTTTTAACACGCCAAGCCTTGAGGCAGTTCGCGCTGCCATTGATGCTGCCGAGAAAACCGGGTATCCCGTTATTCTGTCCCATGCACAAGGCCATGAACCTTTTGCTCCTCTTGATGCTATCGGGCCTGCTATGGTTGCGCTTGCAGAGCGTTCCAGTGCCCTTATCTGCGTACATTTGGATCATTGCGAGCAGCTTTCGTATATGCGCCGTGCTTTGGAAATGGGCTTTACGGGCGCTATGTTTGATGGTTCATATACTCCATATGAAGAAAATGTTGCCAACTCGCAGCGCGCAGCGGAAATGTGCGCTTCCTTTGATGCGGGTTTGGAATGTGAGCTAGGATCCATGGGTTCTCGTGAGGCTGGCTCTCGTGATGAGGGAGGTACTGCAGAGGAATCCGGTGCGGTATATACCAACCCAGCACAAGCAGAAGCGTTTATCAACAGCACAGGTTTGGATATTTTGGCATGCTCGTTTGGTACCGTTCACGGAATTTATAAGGGTGAGCCTCATCTTAATTTTGATGTACTTACAGATATTCGTAAGCGCGTGCGTACACCCTTGGTTATGCATGGTGGCTCAGGGGTGTCCAATGAGGATTACCATAAGGCTATTGATGCAGGTATTCGTAAGATCAACTACTACACCTATGGCGTAAAATTTGCAGCTGAAGCTGTTCGTTCACTGGTTGCAGAGCGTACGTCTCACAATAGTGACGCCATTGTCTATTGGCATGATATGACCACGGTAGCCTATGAGCGCCTTGTGGATGACTTTACCGATGTAGTAAACGTTTTTGCTAATGGTGCACAACCCCTTGCCTAAGGAGGCATGTATGAGTTCTATTGACACATCACTTTATACCCCTGAACTGGTCTTTTTTGATTTTGAGGCTACTGATTACGTAGATTTCTTCCAAAAGTTTTCTCAGATTATGATGGAGAAGGGCTATGTAAAGGACAGCTGGTGTGCTGCCATTACAGAGCGCGAGCGCACCTATGCTACGGGCCTGCTATTTGAAAACCTCCCCGTAGCAATTCCCCATGTAGATCCTCAGCACATCATTAAGCCTTACATTGCAATCATCAAGCCCAAGACCTCTATTAGTTTTGAGCCAATGGCCGGCATGGTAGATCATCCCATTGATACAAAGCTCATTGTTAATTTGGGACTTCTCAAACACGCAGAAGGCCAGGTAGAAGTGCTGCAGGCCATGATGGGCATGTTTATGGATGATAACGCGGTGGCGGACATTCTGTCTCAAACGACTGCTGAAGGAATGGTTGATTGCTTTAAACGACACGCCAATTAGTGATACGCTGTTATATTCATACACTAAACAAAGCGTTGAAAAGGAGCACTCATGGAACTTACTTCCTACATCGATCACACCAATCTTAAGCAAAATGCTACCGAGGCAGACCTTGCCAAGTTGTGTGATGAGGCAATGAAGTATCACTTTGCTACGGTTTCCATCAACACCTGTTGGACCGCTTTTGCGGCTAAGCGCCTTGAGGGCTCCGGTGTAGGCGTTACCAGCTGTATTGGTTTTCCGCTCGGTGCTGCCAATACTGCCGGCAAAGTTGCCGAGGTTAAGCAGGCAGTAGCAGATGGTACCGCCGAGATTGATATGGTTATTAACGTAGGTAAGCTCATTGACGGTGATGATGAGTATGTTATCAACGACATTAAGTCTGTTGTAGAGGCTGCTGATGGTCACCCCGTAAAGGTCATCCTTGAGTGCTGCCTGCTTACAGATGAGCAGAAGGTTCGTGCTTGTGAGGACTGCGTTGCTGCAGGTGCTGCCTTTGTAAAGACCTCTACCGGCTTTAGCACGGGTGGTGCAACTCTGGCTGATGTTGCATTGATGCGTAAAACTGTTGGCGATAAGTGCAAGGTCAAGGCTGCTGGTGGTATCCACAACCGTGCAGAGGCAGAGGCTATGATTGAGGCTGGTGCTGATCGTTTGGGTGTAAGCGCCTCCATTGCCATTGTGGAGGGTTAGGCTGCACAAGAGCCGTATCACGCAAAAGCTGCACTACGCAAAGTCAGCCTACATCAAGGCCAAACAACACACCAAGCACTACAACAAGACCCGTGCAGTTTAGCTGCACGGGTCTTACTCTAGCTATATTTACAGTACCTAGAAAGGCACGGGGTTGACCTCCGTATGCCCACTGTATTACGCGTGCTGCCTACGCGTGTTGCTCGCTTAGCTGAGAAGCAACCTGAGCACCCAAGGCAACGTTATTAAATACCAACTGAATGTTGGCCTCCAGGCTGGCACCGCCCGTGAGCTTTTGGATCTTATCAAGCAAGAAAGGTGTAATCTTCTTGCCGGCAATGCCCTTCTCGTCCATCTCTACAAGAGCTGCTTCTATGGTTGCGTTAATGGAATCCGCATCCATGGAGTACTGCTCAGGGATGGGGTTGGTAACCAACATGCCGCCGCCCAGGCCCAGTTCAGACTTGGTGTGGAAAATGCGCGCCAACTCAGCAGGGGTGTCTACGCGGTAGTCTACGCTAAAGCCACTGCTGCGGGTATAGAAAGCGGGCAGTTCGTCAGTTTGGTATCCAAAGACTGTGACGCCCTTGGTCTCAAGGTACTCACGGGTAAGGCCAAGGTCCAAAATTGATTTAGCGCCTGCACAGATAACCATAACAGGAGTCTGTGCCAGCTCTTCAAGGTCAGCAGAGATGTCCATGGTGGTTTCTGCGCCGCGATGTACGCCGCCAATGCCACCGGTTGCAAACACAGAAATACCAGCCAGATTGGCAACAATCATGGTTGCAGCAACGGTAGTTGCGCCGTCTGCACCTCGCTCAACCAAAACAGGGATATCACGACGGCTTGCCTTGGTAACCTCAAGGCCTTTCTTACCCAAGTAATCTATCTCATCTGCAGAAAGGCCGGCACGCAGCTTGCCTTCGATAATGGCAATGGTTGCGGGCACTGCGCCATTATCGCGAATAATCTGTTCTACCTGCAGGGCGGTTTCTACATTTTTGGGATAGGGCATACCGTGAGAAATGATGGTGGACTCCAGAGCAACTACAGGCTTGTTATTGTCCAGGGCATCTTGTACTTCGGGGGATACGACCAAATGCTTCTTTAAAGATTCTGCGTTCATAACCAGTTCCTTTCCATGGGCCCCATGATGAGGCATCGTTTGCGAGGATATAAAACAAGAGGATGCAAACCGTTGGTGCTAGGCTGTGCGTTCAGCTGCTTGTGCCATGTGTTCCAGCACCGCACTTTCCGAGATAGCCTTGCTAATGGTCTGGGAGCTTTCAATACAAAGTGCAGCTGTAGCCAAGCCAGCTTGGGCACATTTCTTGAGGCTAAAGCCTTTAAGCCAGCCCCAGGTAATAGCTGCCATCATAGAATCACCGGCGCCGGTGGTGTTGACCACCTTTGCTTTAAGCGGAGCCAGCTTAAAGCGCTCGTTTTTATCGGCAACCAACAGGCCATCAGAGCCAAGCGAGACAAACAGGCGCTCGATACCAAGATCCAAGAGCACGTCAATGGCAGCGTTGAGACTCTTTTTGTCCGTAATGGGCACACCGCTTAGCAGCTCTGCTTCAAGGCGGTTGGGCTTGAGGGTATGAATGTGGTTGAGCACACCCACAAGCTTCTCAGCTTTGGTAGTAGAAACTGGGTCGCACAACAGGGGGACCTTTACGTGCTCGGCCAGGAATTTGATGGATTCCGTGGGCAGATTGGTGTCAATAACACAGGCAGCACCGTGGTTAATGAGATCTATCTTGCCAGCAAGGTAGTCGGGAGTGAGCTTCTCGTAAATGTACATATCAGAGATTGCTAACTCCATATCTCCGGCTTCATTTGCGATAAACAAGTAGGTAGAGGTGCTTCCGCCAGAAACAATCAGGGCGTCAGTGATGTCTATACCTGCAGTACGGCAACGCTCTTGTAGGAAGATGGCGTTGTCATCATCACCAAATGCGGTTAAGAGCTTTACTTGGGCGCCCAACAGTGCCAGGTTATGCGCAATGTTGCGCCCGGCTCCTCCTGGGGAGGTGGTAACTATGCCAGGATTGGAGTCCTGAGCACGCAGGGGAGCGCAGGGTCTGCCAGCAATATCTAAATTTGCTCCACCTACAACGGTTACGTAGGGATCTTTGCGAACAATATAGCTGCGTCCTAAAATAGCGCCCTTGGTAGTGAGGTTGGAAATGTGTACCGCCACGGAAGATCGTGAAATACCAGCCTTTTGCGCCAACTCAAGCTGAGAAATATAGGGATTTTCTTCAATCCAACCAAGAATTTGCTGTTCTCGCTCGGTGAGTGGCTCCATATCCGTTCCTCCTTACTAAACAAGAGATTAGATATATAAACAAGAGATTAGTTCTTGAGCTTCAGTATAGGATGGAATGTATATCTGTCAAGGGTCATTTTTGAGTATTTCGCAAACGGCTGTTTGGAGGGGTCTAAACAAACACCTGTTTATGTAAAAATAGTAGGTATTAACAGGGTTTCTCAACATTTGTTGAGAAAAGACACCCCTTTTGTACTTGCTTTCTAAATAAGTGTTGGGATTACCGCTCACGGAATAAACATCCGTCTACCGACAGAAGCTTAGCTACCGCTCACCGGATTGTTATGCTTAACAAATATTAAGGAGAGACGACGGCCATCGTAAGCACATCGCAAGCAAGACTATAGGTACGGCTACGTAACAGCATAAGTAAGACTGCATAAAAACTACGGTCATGGTTATTTGTAGGTGAGTAATATGGCAAAGCGTGTATTTATCACTGTTTTAGACAGCTTTGGAATTGGCGAGGAGCCTGATGCGGCCGAGTATGGCGATGAGGGCAGCAATACGCTGTGCGCCTGTGCTACAAGCTCCTATTTTTCCATGGACAATCTGCGCGATCTTGGTTTGTTCAATATTGATGGTGCCCTCGAGTCTGTCTATGACACCAACATTGCTCCTATTGAGGCTCCAGCTGGCGCCTACATGCGTCTGCGTGAGGCTTCAAAGGGCAAGGATACTACGGTAGGTCATTGGGAGATTGCTGGTGTAATTTCACCTGAGCGCTTCCCAACCTATCCCGATGGTTTCCCCGCAGAGATCATAGAAGAGTTTGAGCATCAGACCGGTCGTAAGGTTTTGTGCAACAAGCCGTACTCGGGCACGGATGTTATTCGTGACTTTGGTGATCAAATGAAAGAGACTGGCTCTCTTATCGTGTATACCTCTGCGGATAGTGTTTTTCAGATTGCAGCACATGAGGACGTTGTTCCCTGTGAGCAGCTGTATGAGTATTGCCGTATGGCACGCAAAATTTTGGCAGGAAAACATGGCGTAGCTCGCGTTATTGCTCGTCCCTTTATTGGAGAGAACGGCAAGTACACCCGCACCTCGCACCGCCACGATTTTTCTTTGGAGCCCACCGGCACTACCATGATGGACGCCATTGTGGATGCAAATAAAGAGGTTATTGCTGTTGGTAAGATCGCGGACATCTTTGCTCACCGTGGAGTAACTGAGACTATTCCTACCTCTGGCAACCCCGAGGGCATTGAGCGCACTATTGAGCTGTTGGATCGTGACTTTGAGGGCCTGTGCTTTATCAATTTGGTAGACACGGACATGATTTATGGCCACCGCAATGACGTAGACGGGTATGCCAAGGCGCTTGCCTATTTTGACAAACACGTTCCCACTATGCTTTCTAAGCTGCGTGAGGATGACCTGTTTATGGTTGTGGCAGACCACGGGTGTGACCCAGTAACGCCATCTACAGACCATTCTCGTGAGTATGTGCCTTGGATTATTGCTGGTAAGAAGGTTAAGCCCAATACAAACTTAGGTACGAGCACTACGTTTGCAGATGTTTCTGCCACCGTTTTGGAATACTTGGGTATTCCCGTACTCGAGCAGGGCACGTCTCATTTGAGCGAAATCTTGGAGGGATAAGTAATGGCTACCCCAACCCCGCATAATGCAGCACATGAAGGTCAAATTGCTAAAACAGTGCTTATGCCTGGCGATCCTTTGCGCGCCAAGTATGTGGCAGATCATTACCTAGAAAACGTTGAGTGCTTTAATACCGTTCGTAACATGTTTGGTTACACCGGTACCTATAACGGCAAGCCCATCTCTGTTATGGGCGGTGGTATGGGCATTCCTTCTATCGGGATTTACTCCTATGAGCTGTATAACTTCTATGATGTGGATGCCATTATCCGCATTGGTTCTGCCGGCGGCTTGGCACCCCAAGTACAGCTTCGTGACCTGGTAATTGGTATGGGTGCTTGCACGGATTCCAACTACGCAGCACAGTACCGTCTGCCTGGCACCTATGCCCCCATTGCAGATTACGGGCTGCTGCGTCGTGCGGTAGAGTCTGCCGAGAAACTCGGCGTACCTACCCATGTGGGTAACGTGCTTTCCGCAGACGTTTTTTACAATGATGACCCAACGGTCAATGAGCGTTGGGCAGGCATGGGTGTCTTGGCTGTAGAGATGGAATCGGCTGGTCTCTACATGAACGCAGCACGTGCCGGCAAGAAAGCACTGTGTGTTTGCACCATTTCTGACCTACCGCTTACCGGCGCTTCTCTGCCGGCGGACGAACGCCAGACGAGCTTTACGCAGATGATGGAAGTCGCACTGTCACTTGCGTAAAAATAGTGGTACGTATTGTTATGCGCACGGATTATCGTGGCAAGAGTTTGGGTTTAGAGAAGGGAAATAAGGTATGTTGAACAAAAATCTTTCGCGCAGGGATTTTTTGGGCGCTTCTGCAGCTTTTGCAGTAACGCTTGGTTTGGGCGCATGTAGCAAGGGTGGCTCTCAGGGTGCCTCTGAGACCAAGTCTTCCTACAAGATTTCTATGATCACCGATACGGGCGGCGTCAATGACCAATCCTTTAACCAGAGCTCTTGGGAAGGCCTCAAGCAGCTTGAGAAGGATAAGGGCTGGAAGGTTAATTACCTTGAGTCCAAGCAGGAGTCTGACTACGCCTCCAACCTGGATAAGGCTGTAGACGATGAGGCTAACCTCATTTGGGGCGTTGGCTTTGCTATGGCAGATGCTGTAGCCGATGTAGCTGCAAAGAACAAGGATGTTCAGTTTGCCATCATCGACAACGCTTACGAGAAGCCCGTTGATAACCTGACCGGTGTAACCTTCCGCGCACAGGAGCCCTCCTTCATGGTTGGCTACATTGCAGCTCGCACCACCAAGACCAACAAGGTTGGTTTTGTCGGTGGCATTAGCGGTGTCGTTATTGACCAGTTTGATTATGGTTACAAGGCTGGTATTGCTTACGCAAACAAGGAGAACAACACCAACGTTGAGGTACTTACCCAGTATGCAGATTCCTTCTCTGACTCTGCAAAGGGCAAGGCTATTGCTTCCAAGATGTTCTCCGATGGCTGCGACATCGTATTCCATGCAGCAGGTGGCGTAGGCGCTGGCGTTATTGAGGCAGCTAAGGAAGCCGGCAAGTTTGCTATTGGTGTAGACCGTGACCAGGCATACCTCGCACCTGACAACGTACTTACCTCCGCACTTAAGAAGGTAGATAAGGCCATCATCGAGGTATCCACAGAGATCCAGGGTGGCACAAAGGGCGGCCGCAATATTGAGCTGGGCGCTGCAGAAGGCTGCGTAGGCATTCCTGAGGATCATCCTCACATTGACGATGCAGTATACAAGGCAGCTGTTGAGTTTGAAGGTAAGTTCAAGGATGGCAGCGTAGTACCTCCTATGAATAAGGAGAAGTACGACGAGTATGTTGCAGCTCTGTAAGTTGTAGCGCTGCTGAGTAAAACACGCGTACTACTGTGATGGGTGAGGGCGGCCCGGATTTGTGGGTGCCCTCACTTTTTTAGAAGTACGCAAGAGGAGTGTGTTATGGAAGCGAGTCACGATTACGCCGTACAGATGCACGGCATAGTCAAAAGATTTGGAGCTTTTACTGCTCTAAGCGGCGTTGACCTCGATGTAAAAAAGCAGTCCATTCATGCAATCTTGGGCGAGAACGGCGCGGGTAAATCCACGCTTATGAACATTTTATACGGTCTATACCAGGCCGATGCGGGCACTATCTTTCTTAACGGGAAGGAAGCAGACATCACCAACCCTACCAAGGCAATTAAGCATGGTATTGGTATGGTTCACCAGCACTTTATGTTGGTAGAGAATTTTACCGTTACCGAGAATATCGTGTTGGGTGATGAGGTATGTGGACCAGCTGGCGTGTTGGATATGAAGCGTGCCCGTGCTGAGGTTGCTTCCATTGTTGAGGAATATGGTTTTGAGGTAGACCCAGATGCGCGCATTGAGGACATTACCGTTGGTATGCAACAGCGTGTAGAGATCCTCAAGGCACTGTATCGTGGTGCTGACACCCTTATTCTTGATGAGCCCACCGCAGTGCTTACCCCTCAGGAGATTGAGCAACTCATTAAGATTATGCGTGATTTGGTAAGCAAGGGTAAAACCATCATTATCATTACGCACAAGCTTAAAGAGATTATGTCCTCGGCAGATGAATGTACCATCATTCGTCGCGGTGTTTATATGGGTACCGTTGATGTATCTCAGGTCACCGAGGACGAGCTTGCCTCTAAGATGGTTGGTCGCCATGTTAATCTTACGGTCGATAAAACCCCGGCTACGCCTGGCGACGTGGTCCTATCAATTCGTGACTTGCATGTAAACAACGAGCGCGGCATTGAAGCTGTTAAAGGCCTTAATCTGGAAGTGCGTGCGGGTGAGATTGTTGGCATTGCAGGCATTGATGGTAATGGCCAAAAAGAACTCGTAGATGCCATTGATTGTTTGATCAAGGCACAAAGTGGCACCGTTACCGTATGTGGTAAGGATATTACTAACACTACACCCCGTACGGTTATTGATACCAGCGTATCCACCGTGCCTTCTGATCGTCACCGCTGGGGTCTTGTTTTGCCCTTCTCGGTATCAGAAAACATGGTACTAGAGCGTCACGGCGAGGATAGCTTTGGTTCGGGCGTGATGCTTGACTACGCCAAGATTGACGAGTTTACGCACAAGCTTATTGATGAATACGATATTCGTCCTGCGAACTGCGAGCATTCGAGTGCAGGCGGCTTGTCTGGCGGCAACCAACAGAAGGTTATTATCGCTCGTCAAGTTTCCAGCAATCCTAAATTGTTGATTGCGGTTCAGCCAACCCGTGGTCTTGATGTTGGTGCTATTGAGTTTGTCCATAAGGCACTCATTCGCGAGCGTGACAGGGGTTGTGCAATTTTGCTCATCTCTCTTGAGCTTGATGAGGTTATGGACGTTGCCGATACCATTGCAGTTATCTATGATGGCGCTATTGTTGATACATTTGCACAGGGAACCATCACCGAGTCAGAAATTGGCCTTTTGATGGCAGGAGGTGCAAAATAATGGATACCCTCGTTAAGATTTTAAAGAAACCCATTACGGCAACAGTCTTAGCAATCCTCTTTGGATTTATTATTGCTGCGGTTGTGTTGGCAATTGCTGGGTATGACCCCATTGCTTCGTTTGGTGCGTTGTTTAATGGCGCTTTGGGCAAGCCCAAATATATTTCCAACGTCATTATTAAGGCAACCCCCATTATTCTGACCGGTGTGGCAGTAGCATTTGCATTTAAGACAGGTATGTTTAACATTGGCGCTGAGGGTCAGTACATCGTTGGTACTATTTTTGCCACCATTGTAGGCATTTCCCTTAATCTGCCAGCTGTTTTGCAGATTCCTCTGGTTATTTTGGCCGGTACTTTAGGCGGCGCTTTGGTTGGCGGGCTTATCGGATTTCTTAAAGCTAAATTTGGTATTCATGAAGTCATTACCAGCATCATGCTTAACTGGATTAGCTTGTATGCCTGCAATTTTGTGGTTAACACACAGACGTTCCACCAGCCGGACTCCACCAGCACGTTTCCTGTTAATCCTTCCAGCTTTACTATGATTCTTCCTAATTGGAAGCTTTCCGAGGCTGGTCAGGATGCACTGAGCGGCATTCCCTGGCTGTACGATATGCTGGTAAAGACCGATGTAAACCTTGGTATCATCATTGCAATCTTGGCCGCGATAGGCATTTCTTGGCTGCTCAAGCATACTAAAGTTGGATATGAGATGCGTGCGGTAGGCTTTAATCGCGATGCGGCGCTCTTCTCGGGCATTGGTGTAAACAAAAACATTGTTTCGTGCATGCTTATCTCTGGCGGTCTGTGCGGTTTGGCAGGTGCTCTTACCATTACCGGCATAGCTCCGCATAGCATTTCAATTTTGGCTGCTTTTGAGAATGCCGGCTTTAACGGACTTTCGGTGGCATTTATTGCTGGATCTTCTCCCCTTGGATGTATTCCTGCAGGGTTCTTGTTTAGTGGTCTTATTTACGGCGGACAGAGCGTCCAACAGATTATTGGTGCGCCTTCGGACATCATTAACATCATGATTGGCACCATCGTGTTTTTGATGGCTTTGTCGCAGGTACTGCCTATGATCATTAGCCGTATTGAGAAGAAGGGAGCAAGCAATGCTCACTAGTCTTCTACTGCTTATTGGCATCACGCTCATGTATTCTACGCCGCTGGTATTTGGTGCGTTGGGCGGCGTTATTTCCGAGCGCTCTGGCGTTGTAAACATTGGTATTGAAGGCATGATGATGGTGGGTGCCTTTACCGCAAGTGCCGTTAGTTACTTTACCGGCAACCCCTGGTTGGGCTTTATAGCTGCTGGTGTTGCGGGAGCAGGCATTGCTTTGCTGCATGCGGTTGCTTCCATTACCTTCCGTGCAGATCAGACCATTTCTGGTGTTGCTATTAACTTGTTGGCTCCCGGCATCGCTCTGTTTTTCTGCCGTCTGCTCTTTGATAACGCGGCAATGACGCCCCCTGTAGCCACGCTTCCCAAGCTGTTTGGTGATAGTGCCTTTGCGGGAACGCCCTTTGCTTCCTTTAATGTTGACGTTACGGTTGTGATGGGTCTTATCGCTGCGTTTGTTATGTGGTTTGTCTTCTATAAAACTAAGTGGGGCCTGCATATTCGTGCGGTTGGCGAGCACCCCGCAGCTGCCGATACCCTTGGCATCAATGTGGAGCTTACGCGCTATGTATGCGTTTTGCTCTCTGGTATGCTCGCTGGCTTTGGTGGCGCTTCGGTAACCTTAGCAATCGTTTCTCAGTTTACGCAGATCTCCATTAGCGGTCAGGGCTTTATTGCACTTGCTGCCGTTATCTTTGGTAAATGGAAGCCTCATGGTGCCTATGCAGCCTGTTTGCTTTTTGGTATGGCACAGGCGCTCACTATCATGCTGGGCGGCGGCGTTATTGCTGTTCCAACTCAGATCATGGCAATGCTTCCCTATGTGCTTACCATCATCATTCTTATCCTGTTTGTGGGTCGCTCTGCTGCTCCCAAGGCAGACGGTGTTCCTTACATCAAGGGCTCTCGTTAGAAGGAAGAGCGTACGCTCGTAAGGCAAGTGCGCTCGGCTTTGTTGCTGGGCGCACTTCTTGTTTATGGGCAGCTTATAGGCACGTTTATAAGAAGAAGGAGGAGGTATGGTTGACGATAAAACCCTGGTAGCAGAGGCAATTACTGCGCGTGAGCAGGCCTATGTGCCGTATTCTCAATTCTCTGTTGGTGCGGCATTGCTGGATGTTCACGGCAAGGTTTGGCATGGCTGCAATATTGAAAACGCATCCTATACGCCTACGAATTGTGCGGAACGCACGGCTTTTTTTAAGGCGGTTAGTGAGGGAGTTTTTGATTTTATTGCCATTGCCGTCGTGGGTGGCGCAGCAGGAAGTCCCATTTCTGATTGGTGTGCACCCTGTGGCGTTTGTCGCCAGGTTATGCGCGAGTTTTGTGATCCGCAGAGCTTCCGTGTGATTTTGGCACGTACGCCAGATGAGTACAAGGTCTACAGCCTCGCCGAACTGCTCCCCCAAGGCTTTGGTCCCGACAATCTAGAGCGCGCTGCGTGTAATCATGAGCATTACTAGGAGACTGATAGTATGAGGATGTACGATCTTATCGAGAAAAAACGTGATGGCAAAGAGCTGACCGACGAGGAAATTGCCTTCTTTGTCCAGGGATATGCTACGGGTGAGATTCCTGATTATCAGGCATCTGCTCTGTGCATGGCCATCTATTTCCAGGGCATGAATGCGCGGGAAACGGCCACGCTTACTATGGAAATGGTGCACTCCGGTGATGTGGTAGACCTGTCTGGGATTAGTGGCATCAAGGTGGATAAGCACTCTACCGGTGGCGTGGGCGATAAAACCTCGCTAGTTGTGGCACCTCTTGTGGCGTCGCTGGGCGTGCGCATGGCTAAGATGAGTGGCCGCGGCCTGGGACACACGGGCGGCACCTTGGATAAGCTGGAATCCATTCCTGGCTTGTCCGTTGCAATCGACTCCGAGCGCTTTGTGCAGATTGTAAATGAGGTTGGTGTGGCGATCATCAGCCAAACCGGCAATCTGGTTCCTGCGGACAAGCGCCTGTATGGCTTGCGCGATGTTACCGCTACGGTAGATAGCTTGCCACTTATTGCTTCGAGCATTATGAGTAAGAAGATCGCTGCCGGTGCCGACAAGATCTTGTTGGATGTTAAATGTGGCAGTGGTGCCTTTATGAAGACCGTAGACGATGCCATTGCTCTGGCAAAGGAAATGGTTTCTATTGGTGAAGAGGTAGGCCGTACGACGGTTGCCCTTATTACGGACATGGGGCGTCCTTTGGGTATGTGCATTGGCAATACGCTTGAGGTGGCAGAGGCCGCAACTACGCTCCAGGGCAAAGGGCCAAAGGATTTGACCGACATTTGTGTTGAGCTGGCGGCCAATCTTTTGTACCTTGCTGGCAAGGGCTCTATGGATAGTTGCCGCAATATGGCACGTGGCCAAATTGCCAACGGTGAGGGTTTTGCCAAGCTTAAAGAAATGGTGACAGCTCAGGGCGGCAACGCGGATCTGCTGGATAATCCCTTTGAGCTTTTGGTTGAGCCTCGTCAGTCGCGTGAGCTGCATTCCACTGCCGCAGGCAGTATTGTTGCCATGGATACCGAGCGCTGCGGCATTGCTTCCGTTGCCTTAGGAGCGGGCCGAGAAAAGAAGGAAGACTCCATAGATTACTCTGCCGGTATTGTGCTTGCTAAAAAGACTGGCGATGCCGTCCAGCCTGGTGATCTGTTGGCAACGCTATACGCTGCCAATGAGGATCTCTTGGATGCTGCCGAGAATATCTTTATGGATGCACTGGATATTCGTCAACAAAAAGCAGTGGAGGCACCTTTGTTCCATGCACGTGTTTCTCGCGAGGGTGTGGAGCGTTTTGACGTTTAACCTTGGCGTTTAATGTATCGGCACCAGTGCTGTAGGCATGGCTGGAGCTGCTTGGTCTATACTGGCAGTCATTCACATGGGTGGATGACTGCCTTTTATGTGGCATGCGAACCTGTGTTGTGGGTGCACGCCACAGTAAGACGTTGCGAGGGAGGACCATCATGCTTGCCGATTACCATGCTCATTCCGAATTTTCTGATGATTCTTGGTACCCTATGACGGACGTTTGTCGTGATGCTATTCGCCACAATATAGATGAGCTTTGCTTTACGGATCATGTGGACTATGGCATTAAATTGGATGTGGAGCAGTATCAAGCGGATCATTCTGCAGCACGTATGCATAAAAATCCAGACGGCGTGCTTGAGCCGTTGCTTAATGTGGATTATGAACGCTACTTTCCAGCAATAGAGGCAGTTCGTGAGCAGTTTGCACAGCTTGGGAGTGGGCGTCATCTGGGAGGCTTGACGATAAAAACAGGCTTAGAGTTGGGCGTCCAAACACAGTATATTGCTGAGTATCAAACACTTATGCGGCGCTATGCCAGCCGTATGGACTTTGCGCTGCTCTCTGTTCATCAGGTGGATAACCTGGAATTTTGGACCGGTGAGTTCATGGAGGGACGCAGCCAAGCAGAATACAATCAGACATATTATCATGAGCTTCTGAGCGTAGTTGAGAAGTTCAAAGACTATTCCGTGCTCGCACATCTCGATTTAATCAAGCGCTATGAACTTGAGTTGGTGGGCGCAGAGAATTTGTATCCCTTCGAGAATATCCGCGATATGGTAGCCGCAATTTTGGAGCAGGCGATTGCAGATGGAAAGGGCATTGAGCTTAATACCTCAAGCTTTCGCTATGGACTGCCTGATCTTACGCCCTGTACAGAAATTTTGGAACTGTATAGGGATTTGGGTGGACGCATCATTACCATTGGTTCGGATTCTCATAGAGAAAGCAATTTGGGTGCTTATATTGGCTTGGCTAAGAAGCGTCTTTTGTCCTTGGGGTATCAGCAGTATTGCACCTTCGATGCATGGGAGCCCGTGTTCCATTCACTTGAAGAATAAACAATGTACTTATATCTGCTCAACAAAGTAGCAACAAAAAACGGCTTGGAGAAACTCCAAGCCGTTACTCATGCTATGGTGCCCCCAACGAGACTCGAACTCGTGTTGCCGCCTTGAAAGGGCGATGTCCTAACCACTAGACGATGGGGACGAATGCGTAAGAAGTATAACAAATAAATGCCAAAAGTCCTACAAGAAAGCAAACTTTACCACTCAAAGCCATTATCGTGTGCAAAATTCTTTGCTTGGTTCACAAAGTCATCGTGCTCTTGTGCCCAGGTAATCAGATCCGGCGTGTCCATCAAAATGGGTTCAGCCTCTGAGCAGGCCATAGCAACTTCTTCAAAACTACCGCGGTCAAAGCTGGGCCTAATTGGCAAATACAGTTCTACATATATGGGCTTTATCAGCAAAAAGGAGCCAGCTTCGTAGGCGCGCATAAAACCCTGGAGGGCACGGCGGGCCGCACTCATGCGATCCAACTTGTAAAGCAAGATAATACGAGCAAGGGCAAACCAAGCATTGCTACGATGATGATAGCTTGCTTCCAGCGCTTCGAGTTGCTCCTCCAGCTCAAGACGAGCATATGCGAGTGCCAGCGTATATCGAGCACCAACATGATCTGCCTGGTCGCTGCGAATAAGGGTTTCACAGGTGCGTATAGCTTGAGAATAGCGCGCGGTTTCTAACATGGCGCGCGATGCTGCTGCACGAGCGCGCAGAGAAGGGCGCGCATAAATATTTTCCCACGCGTCAGAAATATACCGACGAGAAATTGACTTCACGGCATGAGAGTCGAGGAGCTCAAAAGTACGCTCTGGAGGATAATCCTCAGAGAGGATTTGCAGCGTTTTTGCATCGGTGCAGTGGGGATCCGTGGCCAAAATAGTTGTACAGGACTGGTTAATAAACGTAAGCCACTGTGTACGCTTTTGGTAAAAATCCTCATCCTCCAACCCTTCAAAAGCAGCATGTTTAACAGCAATGGTGTCCATTAACTGTACAAACATATAAAAGGCTCTGTCTTCAGCTGTGGTAATAAACTTTTGGGGATCTTTGCTAATGGCATCGTCAAGCTCTACTCCAGCAGCAATGGATAGAGGACCAAGGTCCTGCGCCTTTCTCGTCCTAATGCGCTCGAGAAGTTCATCCCATAGGTTCATTTATGCCTCACTCTTCAACAAATCTTCTGCACGTCTTGCAAGCCAATTGCCCAACGGACCATGCGCTCCGTCGTCGCATCCTTCTTGCAGCAAGACGCTTGCTTCAGAAACGGCTAGGGTAAGCTCATCTTCGCTAAAGGGTCGTACAGAAATCCGACAAAACACACCATCGGGTAGTTCATCTTGACGCATGAGAACGGCGGCTGCCTGTGGATAGCTGCTCATAAGCTCATGCAAAAAGAGCTCCGCTGCTTGAATATCTCGGCGTTTATAGGCCAGAGCAATGCGGGCCAGAAGCATCCACGCATCTTCATGCGCAGGATCGCCTAAGCGCAGAGTGCACAGTGCAATGGACTCCAGCGCCTGCTCATCCTCGAGTTTGGCATATACTAACGCCGCGGTATACCGCGCCCCTGACCTATCTTGTGGGTCTATGTCCAGCAGCTCTTGCAAGAGATCCGCAGCAACACGATACCGTCCACAAATGAGGGCACGAACAGCCAGCGTTGCTGCCCAACGTATATAAGGACGCATGGCCAGCTCTCTTGCAAGCTCTTCATCGAGTATGGTGTGACCGCACACTGCGTCACGAGCAGCCTCACAGTCAGATCTTACTTGGTCAAGGCGGTCTTTGAGAAAGCGATAATAGGCCTCAAAGCTGGGGCAGCGCGATGCCGCCAACATGCGTTGGGCATCGTGGCAGTTTTTATCCAGCGTGGTTGCCTCATTGAGCAAGTCATGGGCGGTATTGATGATTTTCTCGGCAGTATTTTCATCCGAGAAGGGCAGGCGGTAGTCAATGAGGGATGCTGCTTCTGCAACCAAATGAAAGGCACGTTCAGAGTCCGTCTGGGGCAGGGAGTGGCGGTTCTGAGTATAGGCACGCTTGAAGTCGGCGATGGCCTTGGTGGCAGCATCGGTATCTGACCAGTTTAAGGTTTTGGCAAAGCAGAGGCTCATGCGTTGATAGTCTTCTGTCCAGGGATCATACGACATGGTGGCCTCCTTTGCTTTGATACACACGCTCTGTTTGACGGCTTCCATACTACCCAAAATAGCCGTGCGTCACAGGAGCTACAGCTGCTGTGTCTACAAGGGTATCGGTGGGCGCATAACGGCTCTGTAGGCACACTGCAACAGCAACATAAGGGTACTGTATAGAATGACTAGTAAATAGTAGTCATTTACAGGTTCTAAAGCAATAAATGTATAAAATATGCTTTGAAATGAATAAATTTACCGGAATATTTCGAGATTTTATGGAGGCGAGGGGCTATACTAGAAAGTAACGGATTCCCAAAAAGTTGGCTGCACAAAGCTTGTGGCCCAAAAGGAGGAGAAAATGGGACGTTTTACTAATCCGCGCGACTTGTACTTTGGAGAGGGTGCACGTCATGAGGTAAAGAACTTCAAGGGTTCTCGTGCAATGATCGTTTCTGGTGGCAGCTCTATGCGCCGCGGCGGTTTTTTGCAGGACATTGAGGCAGATCTTAAGTCTGCTGGGTTTGAAGTTGCTTTCTTTGAGGGCGTTGAGTCTGACCCATCTGTAGAGACCGTTATGAAGGGTGCTGCTGCTATGGTAGAGTTCCAGCCTGACTGGATCATTGCTGTTGGTGGTGGCTCTCCTATCGATGCTGCTAAGGCTATGTGGATCAAGTATGAGTATCCCGAGACTACCTTTGAGCAAATGTGCGTAGTATTTGGTCTGCCAGAGCTTCGCCAGAAGGCCCGCTTCTGTGCAATTTCTTCTACCTCTGGTACCGCCACCGAGGTAACCGCTTTCTCTATCATTACTGATTACGAAAAGGGCATTAAGTACCCCATTGCAGACTTTGAGATTACGCCTGATGTTGCCATCGTAGACCCTGAGCTTACCTATTCTATGCCTGCAAAGCTTTGCGCTCACACCGGTATGGATGCTCTGACACACTGCATTGAGGCCTATGTTTCTACCGTTGCTTCTATGTATACCGACGGCAATGCCCTTCATGGTATCCGCGAGATTACCGAGTGGTTGCCTAAGTCTTACAAGGGCGATAAGGAAGCTCGTCAGCACATGCACGATGCTCAGTGCATTGCTGGTATTGCCTTCTCTTCCGGACTGCTTGGCATCGTACACTCCATGGCACACAAGACTGGTGCTGCATTTAGTGGCGGCCACGTCATTCATGGTTGCGCAAACGCTATGTATCTTGGCAAGGTTATTCAGTTTAATGCCAAGGATGAGCGTGCAGCGCAGCGTTATGCCTTTGTAGCTAAGGAAATTCTGCATCTTGAGGGTGCTACCAATGAAGAGCTGGTAGCTGCTTTGGTACAGTATATCCGCGATCTTAACGACAAGCTGGATATTCCTCAAGGCATCAAGAACTACGGCGAGGGTGGCACCAAGTCCGAGACTTCTATCATTGATGAGGCAGAGTTCCTTGAGAAGCTCCCCACTATTGCCGCTAACGCAATTGATGATGCTTGCACCGGCTCCAATCCTCGTAAGCCCACGCAAGAAGAGATGGAACAGCTTCTTAAGTGCGCATACTATGACCTGCCTGTTGAGTTCTAAGGTGCACTTGTTTATTACCTGCTCGAGTGCAAGCGTATAAGCCTGCAGCGACAGTAAAAGCGTAAAGGGTATTCGGAAAAACCGTTTACCTTTTACGCTTTATTCTTGTGCATAAGCGGGTAGACTTACCAACTAAGCAGCCTTGTAATTACGAACAAAACTCGTGAGGTTATATGTCTAAACGTGACAGCGCTCTCTTGGAAATTCTCACTCGCCGTAAGCGTATAGAAGTATCTGAGCTTTCGGAGCTTCTTAACGTTTCTAATGTAACCATTCGCAAGGATTTAGATGCGCTTCAAGCACAAGGCTTAGTGGTGCGTGAACATGGGTTTGCGTTGCTTGCCAATCCCAATGATGTAAATGGGCGCCTTGCCTATCACTATACGGAAAAACTCCAAATTGCTAAGCGCGCAGCGCAGATGGTGTCGGATGGGTCAACCATCATGATTGAAAATGGCAGTTGCTGTGCTTTGCTGGCACGCGAGATTGCAGCAACCAAGCACAATATCACCATCGTCACCAACAGCACGTTTATTGCTACCTATGTGCGTGATTTTCCCTCTATCAACACCACGTTGCTTGGAGGCTTTGTTCAGCCAGATTCACAGGTCGTCGTAGGTCCTTTGGTGCGCCTGTGTGCTCGTGAGTTTTCTGTAGAGCATCTCTTTGCTGGAACCGATGGCTGGTCTCGCACTATGGGCTTTACCAACTCCGATCAAATGCGCGCAGAGTCGGTACGCATCATGGCGGAATCTGCCAATGAGGTCATTGTGCTCACGGAGTCCGAGAAATTCTCGTCCACAGGAGCCGTTCCTCTGCGCATCCAAGATAGACCTCTTACTGTTATTACGGACAATCAGATACAGCTCGAATATAGAGAACAAGCGCAGCAGTTGGGGCTTGACGTCATTTGTGTATAGCGTAATGTGAGGCCTTCTCGCTGACACACAAAGCGCATTTGCGCAGTTCGCATATGGTACTACATACAGCTTAAAGCAAATTATAAGAAACTATTTTTGCATCTGGGCAAGAATAGTTTCTTTTTTATTAGACATAAGCTTAGATATGACCCTGTTTACCTGCTGATAAATCACTGATATACCACTGAAGCCTAAAATGCTTATGTTCGGAAGTAATATTGTTATGAACGAAGCTATATAGTATACTCTACAAAGTTTTCACGGGATACACATATCCCGCACACACTAAGGAAACGTTTAGGATTGGAGGTAGTCAGTGGTCGGTATTGTTCTTGCAAGTCATGGTGGGCTTGCAGAAGGCGCCTACGCTTCCGCAAAGATGATCTTTGGCGAACAGGAAGACGTGGCACTTGTTTCACTTACTCCCGATATGGGACCAGAGGACTTTAAAGAGCGTTTGCAAACGGCTGTATCATCCCTCTCCAACCAAGACAATATTTTGTTTTTGGTGGATCTCAAGGGTGGTACTCCCTACAACCAAACAAGGACGCTGCTTGACGAGAAAAAGCAGGAGGACTGGGTGCTTGTCTCTGGCCTGAGTCTGCCCATGCTCTTGTCGGCATTTGATTCTCGTGATGCAGCACGTGCACGTGAGATTGCTGCCATCGTTGCCAATGGCGCTACGAGCGGTGTGAGCATCATTCCCGAGGAGCTCAACGTAGTGGTTTGCGCTGTTCCCGAGAAGACTCAGGATACAGGCAGCACGGCTCTTAAGCCTGGCACTGTGATTGGCGACGGCAAGATTAAAACCGCGCTGGTTCGCATTGACTCACGCTTGCTGCATGGTCAGGTGGCAACGGCGTGGACCAAGCAGGTAACCCCCACTCGTATCATTGTCGTTTCTGATGGTGTTGCAAAAGATACCATGCGCAAGACTCTTATCACCGAGGCAGCACCACCAGGGGTGCGCGCCAACGTAATTCCCGTAAGCAAGCTTATTGAGATCTGGAACGATCCTCGCTTTGGCGGCACCAAGGCCATGTTTTTGTTTGAAACTCCTCAAGATGTGGTTCGCGCGCTTGAGGGCGGCGTTGAATTTGAGGCTGTCAACTTTGGTTCTATGGCTCACTCTGCGGGCAAGGTCTTGCTTAATGACACTCTGTCCGTCAACAAAGATGACGCCAACGCTATTAAGTACTTGCACGAGCATGGTCTTAAGCTTACGGCACAAAAGGTGCCTTCCGATAAGCCCCAAAATGTGTGGGACCTTGTCGTTAAAGCTGGTTTAGATAAGTAAATCCCCCGGATAAGAAAAAGGAGGAGATATGGGCACTTTGTCGATCGTATTCGTTTTGTTTGTTGCATTTCTCGCCGGCCTTGAAGGCGTACTGGATGAGTGGCAGTTTCATCAGCCAATCGTAGCCTGTACTCTTATTGGCATTGTTACTGGTCATCCTATGGAGGGCGTACTGCTTGGCGGTACGCTCCAGATGATTGCACTTGGTTGGATGAACATTGGTGCTGCTGTTGCACCAGATGCCGCACTTGCTTCTGTTGCCTCTGCAATCTTGGTATGCATGAAGGGCGCTTCCGTAGCTGACGGCGTTGCTTCGGCAATGGCTTTGGCAGTTGCTGGTTTGGTACTGACCATTTTTGTACGTACTATCACCGTAGGTATTATTCACTTGGCAGACCGTGCAGCCGAGCAGGCTAATCTGACCATGGTAAATAATTTGCACCTATTTGCTTTACTGCTCCAGGGCCTGCGTATTCTTATTCCTGCAGCATTTGTTATTGCGGTTCCCGCAGAGGTTGTTCAGTCTGCCCTTGAGGTTATTCCTGCTTGGGTATCTGGTGGTCTTGCAGCTGCTGGTGGCTTCATCGTTGTTGTTGGTTATGCCATGGTCATCAACATGATGGCTACGCGCGAGCTTTGGCCCTTCCTCTTTATTGGCTTTGTTTTGTCTGTTATCAGCCAAATTACCCTTATTGGCATGGGCATCATCGGTGTATGTCTTGCTCTTATTTACCTTAACCTTAAGCCTGAATTTAATGGCGGCGGTGGGGGAGCCGGCTGTACCTCCGTTGAGGCCCAACTTGATTCCATCTTGAATGACTACGAGTAGAAAAGGAGTGTGAGAACAATGACCGATTCCGTAAAGGAAGTAAAGCGCGTTAGCAAAGCAACCCGCCGTAAGGTTTGGTGGAAGAGCCAGTTTTTGCAGGGTTCTATGAACTACGAGCGTATGCAGGCACTTGGCTGGTGTTACGGCATGGGGCCAGCTCTTAAGGAGCTGTACCCCAACAAGGAAGATTTGGCCGCAGCACTCAAGCGCCACCTTGAGTTCTTTAACACTCACCCCTATCCTGCCAGCCCCATTTTTGGTGTAGAGATGACCTTGGAAGAGGAGCGTGCAGCCGGTGTAGAGGTAGAAGATGCTGCTATTCAGGGTGTTAAGATTGGTATGATGGGTCCTCTGGCCGGTGTCGGTGACCCAATTTTCTGGGGTACCATCCGTCCTGTGCTGGGCGCATTCTGCGCATCCCTTGCTCTTTCTGGCTCTATTGCAGGTGCCTTTGTCTTCTTCCTCGTTTGGAATGTCATTCGCCTGTCCTTTATGTGGTACACCCAGGAGTTTGGCTATAAGCAGGGTACCAACATTACTAAGGACCTCTCTGGTGGCTTTTTGCAAAAGATCACTATGGGTGCATCCATCCTAGGCATGTTCATCATGGGTGTTCTGATTCCTCGCTGGACATCCATGCCCATGAACAAGGTTATTTTCTCTAAAGCAGTGCTCTCTAAGGCAGCAGATACCTATCCTGCAGTAACGGGCCTTGCAGACGCCATTAACGGCTCAGCCGTATCCCCCGATGTGCTGGCTGGTGGTGTCAATGGTGTTACATCTTTGAGTGGTACCGATAGCATCCAAATGATCGATGGTGTTGCCTCGGTTGTACGTACCACTACGCTGCAGTCCATGCTTGATCAGCTGCTGCCTGCACTGCTTCCCCTTGGTCTGACCTTCTTGTGCATCTATTTGCTCAAGAAAAGCGTAAGCCCCATCACGATCATCTTTGCACTGTTTGCGCTGGGTATCTTGGGTGCACTTATCGGTATTTTCTAAGTGTTTCTATGCGGCAATGGGTTGAGGACTATGTTTGAGTTTCTAAAAAAGAAAGCGGCAGCGTTTGGTCAGTCGGATGATCCAAGTGATGTTCGCACTAAACAACTTGAACAGACAGAAGAGCAATTTGCCTTTGTTAATGATGTTGTAGAGTTCAGTGCTAAGGCAAACTGTACGCTGAGTGTCTTTAACCCAAAGCCGGGCAGTATTGCATTAGGTAACGGCGGTATTGATTTTATTGCTGCGTCAGGCTATGGGTTTATCGCCATCCCGTGGAAGAACATTCAGCAGGTCCGCGTGGACGTGTATGGCAAATTTGTCCGCAGCATTGAAGTGGTCACGGACGATGGGCAGGTGCTTCCTTTCATCCTGTCCAAAGGCTATGACGTGTTGCATGTGATCTACAACCACCTGGGTCGCGAGAAAATCGTTTCATCAAAGCGCTCGTTTGGAAGTCACACGATATAGGTTGGTTGTATGCAGTGTTGTGTACCGCTGCATGTGCACTCGGACGTACACTCGGATGTGCAACTGCACATATTTGTATATCGTCACACACCCTATCATATGCTTATATATACGTGCTGCTCCTTTGAGGGGTAGCACGTTTGTGTTGGAAAATACGCTTGGCCAGAAAGAGGCACACGCCTTTTTCTTAAAAAAACGCCTCTATACCGCAGTCTTTATACTGCTGCGCAAAGTCTGCGAGATCTTCTGCGTGCATGTTGGGAATGCCAGCCAACTGGTAGTCCCTTTCGAGAAGTGCATATTTATTCTCGCCAAAATTGTGGAAAGGCAGCAGTTGTACGCGTGTAGCCCCCAGCTCACTCAGGCATTTGGCCATGACACGCGCATCGGCAAGCGAGTCATTAAAACCGGGGATGATGGGCGTGCGCACCAAAACGTCAAGACCCATATCAAAAGCTGTTTTTATGTTAGACAGCACCAGTTCATTGCCACCACCTGTGCCCAGTGCATGCTGTGAGCTATCCCAGTGTTTAAGGTCAATAAGCATGTGATCCAGACGCTGTGCAATGGCTACAAAGGTTTCTGGCAAGACGTATGCCTCGGTCTCTATACAGGTATCAATTCCGTGAGCACGAAGCTTCTCTAAGAGCTCGATGCAAAAATCAGGCCAGGTCATGGCCTCGCCACCAGAAAGGGTGACCCCACCGCCGGAGTCCTCATAAAACAATTTGTCTTGCAGACAAAGCTTTAGTATCTCATCGGTGGTATAGATTTTGCCCGTACAGCTGAGTGCTTTACCAGGGCAGGCCTTAATGGCTGCTTGAGCTTCGGGCGAATCGCCGCGCACTTTGGCAGTGTTTACATGAGGTTTACCTGCTGTGGTGCTGACACCAGCATGGGGGATAAGCTGTATGCAGCTGCCGCATGCCGTACAGTTTTTCTCATTCCATTCAAGCTGGGGAAGTCGATGCTGGCTTTCTGGATTGGCACACCAAAAACAACGCAGGGGACAGCCCTTAAAAAAGACTACCGTGCGAATGCCAGGGCCATCGTTGAGACTAAATTTTTGTACGTTAAAAATAGTTGCAGTCTGCATAGTTCCTCTCTCGTGCTGTATTTAGTATAAACGAAAGCAAAATAGCTTTCTTACATAAATAAAAAGAGAATTTCAGAACGTTTTCATTGACATTTTCTTCTACTATTGCCAAAATTAGTTACGAACGAAAGCAAAATATGATTTGTACAAAAATGATATAATCGTACAAACATATGAAATGTCATAAAGTAAGGAAAGCAATCATGGAGAACACACAGCACTTTGGTGCATTAACGGACCGCATGAAGGCATTCCGTGAGGAAGTTCTGGATGAGAAACCCTTTGTAGATGCCGAGCGCGCCGTTTTGTGCACAGAGTCGTATAAAGAGACCCTCAATCAGCCTCCCATTATGCGTCGTGCACTGTCTTTGGCACACATTTTGGACAACATGACCATTTACATTGAGGACAAAACACTGCTTGCTGGCAACCAGGCCAGCAAGAACTGCAACGCACCGGTATTCCCTGAGTACACGCTTGGGTTTATCGTGGATGAACTGGATAGCTTTGAAAAGCGTGACGGAGATGTCTTCTACATTACCGAGCAGGACAAGCAGCGCATCCGTGACATTGCTCCTTACTGGAAAAATAATACGCTGCGCGATCGTGGTTTGGTTTTGCTGCCAGATGAGGTGTCCGTCTTTATGCGCACGGGTGTTTTTGGTATGGAGGGCAAGCTCAATGCAGGCGATGCGCATCTAGCCATTAACCACGAGCGTCTGCTTAAGGAGGGCTTGCGCGGGTATCGCGAGCGTGTTGTTCAAGAGCAAGCAGCTTTGGACTTTACTAATCCAGAGTCTGTCGATAAAAACATGTTCTACAAAGCGTGTTTGATCGTTATTGATGCTGCTCAGCGCTATGCTCAACGCTACTCTGAGCTTGCTGCCCAGATGGCACAAACAGAGAAGGATCCCAAGCGTAAGGCAGAGCTTATGCAAATGAGCCATATTTGCGCCAGGGTGCCTTTTGAGCCTGCGCAGAGTTTCCGTGAGGCGGTTCAGGCAGCGTGGTTTAGCCAGGTGCTTTTGCAGATTGAGTCTAACGGTCACTCCCTGTCTTTTGGCCGCTTTGACCAGTATATGTACCCGTACTATATGGCAGACCTTGAGAGCGGTGTCATCACGCGCGATGAGGCGCTGGAGCTGCTTACCAATCTGTGGATCAAGACGCTTACCGTCCAGAAGATCCGTAGCAAGGCGCATACCGCATCTTCCGCCGGCAGCCCCATGTATCAAAACGTAACGATTGGCGGACAGACGCAGGATAAAAAAGATGCCGTTAACGAGCTATCCTACCTTGTGCTGCAGTCCGTAGCTCAAACCCGCCTGACCCAGCCCAACCTGACCGTTCGCTACCACGCCAACATCGACAAGAAATTCTTTGACGAGTGCGTCGAGGTTATGAAATTGGGCTTTGGTATGCCTGCACTCAATAATGACGAGGTCATCATCCCCTCTTTCATTTCTTGGGGTGTGTCAGAGGAGGACGCATACAATTACTCCGCCATCGGCTGCGTGGAAACGGCTGTCCCCGGCAAATGGGGATATCGCTGCACAGGCATGAGCTATCTCAACTTCCCCCGCCTGCTGCTCTGTACTATGAACGGCGGCGTGGACCTCACATCCGGCGAGCGCTTTACTCGTGATTATGGCCATTTCACAGATATGACCAGCTACGATGAGCTGCTGGCAGCGTGGGATAAGACCATCCGCGAGATGACGCGCTACTCCGTTATTGTAGAAAATACCATCGACAAAGCTTCCGAGAAGGACGTCCCGGATGTTTTGTGCTCTGCTTTGACGGATGACTGCATTGGTCGCGGCAAGACCATTAAGGAAGGCGGCGCCGTTTACGACTTCATCTCTGGTTTGCAGGTAGGCATTGCCAACATGGCAGACTCCCTTGCTGCTATTAAGAAGCTCGTGTTTGAGGAGCACGCAATCACACCCCAGCAGCTCTGGGATGCGCTTCTCGATGATTTCCAGTCCCCAGAGCACCAAAAGATCCAGCAGATGCTTATTGATGAGGCACCCAAATACGGCAACGACATCGACTATGTGGACAACTTGGTGGTAGAGGCCTACGACTCTTACATTGATGAGATCAAGAAGTATCCTTCTACGCGTCACGGCCGCGGTCCCATTGGCGGCATTCGTTACGCCGGCACCAGCTCCATCTCTGCAAACGTGGGGCAGGGCATGGGCACCATGGCAACGCCCGATGGCCGCAATGCTCACGATCCGCTGGCCGAAGGATGCAGTCCTTCTCACAATTGCGATAAGCAGGGCCCCACTGCAATCTTTAAGTCCATCACCAAGCTTCCTACCGAGAAGATCACTGGCGGTGTATTGCTTAACCAGAAGGTGACTCCTGCAATGCTTGCGCGCGATGAAAATAAGCAAAAGCTTGAGATGATGGTCCAGACCTTCTTTAATCGCCTGCATGGCTACCACGTGCAATTTAATGTGGTTTCCCGTGAAACACTGCTGGATGCCCAGCTGCACCCCGAAGATCACAAGGATCTTATCGTGCGTGTTGCTGGCTACAGCGCCTTCTTTAACGCGCTCTCCAAGGCAACGCAGGATGACATCATTGACCGTACCGAGCAAACCATCTAAGCAATCCTTAGCATTCTGAGCGCCGTGATGTTGAGGTACCGAAGGCGCCGAAGCACTCATGTGCAAAAGGGCCAAAGTAACTGAAGTGCTGAAAGACCTAACCGAGAAAGCCTGCCAAATCTCTGGCGGGCTTTCTTTAGGTTTGGGGACATCGCACCGTGTCGAGGATGGGATGAGTTACATCTACGTTTGATCTATTGGTATCTAAGGCCTGAGTGTGTCGTAGCGTTATTAATTTTAATAACGCTACGACACGCCTCAAACATGTATGCCCCATCCGCTTGTTCACCAGGGCAGTCTTTCCGTGGTGCTACGACACACCCCGAACGTGTATGCCTCTATCCCATACAAGCAGTCCAACTATGTGCATGTTGCGCACATACTTACAGCCCTTAGCAGTAAGAATTGTTCGCGCGTATAAAATCCAGCTGTAGGTGGTACCATCTGTAGAGCAAACATTTGAACATTTGTGTGGCATGGCAGTGCACCAGCGCATTCGTGCGACATTTTTTGAGGAGTTATCATGCGTGACAAGTTAGAAAAGCTCATCGCTGCATACGAAGAGCTTGAGAAAAAGATGGTGGATCCCGCCGTTGTTTCGGATCCCAAAGAGTATGCGCGCATTGCAAAAGAACATGCCAATCAATCTGATCTTGCAGCCAAGGCCCGTGAGTACCTCCAGGCCCTGGACGATATTGATGCAGCAAAGGAGATGCTGCACGATGCAGACGCAGATGAGAAGCTCATGCTGCAGGAGGACATCTCTGCCAATGAGGCGCTGCTTCCTGGCCTTGAGGAAGAGATCAAGATCATGCTCATTCCAGGGGACCCCAACGATGAGAAGGACACCATCGTGGAGATCCGCGCAGGCGTAGGCGGAGATGAGGCAGGTATTTTTGCCGGAGATCTCTTTGCCATGTACCAGCGCTTTTCTGCTTCTCGCAAGTGGAAGATTGAGGTTTTATCCTCCAGTCCTTCCGACGCCGGCGGTTTCAAGACTATCGAGTTCAAGATTACAGGCGATAAGGTCTACTCGGTTATGAAGTTTGAGAGCGGCGTGCACCGTGTGCAGCGTGTTCCCAAGACTGAATCCCAGGGGCGCATCCAGACGTCCACGGCTACTGTAGCGGTTTTGCCTGAGGCGGACGAGATTGATATTCAGATTGCGCAGGAAGATCTGCGTATTGATACCTACTGCGCTTCTGGCCCTGGTGGACAGTGCGTTAATACCACGTATTCCGCAGTGCGCATTACCCACCTGCCTACCAATACGGTCGTTCAGTCCCAGGACCAGCGCTCGCAAATCCAAAATCGCGAGGTCTGCATGCAGATGCTGCGTGCTCGCTTGTATGAGATGGAGTTGGAGCGTCAGCAGGCAGAGCAGGGCGCGGAGCGTCAGAGCCAAATCGGCCATGGCAATCGTTCCGAGAAGATCCGCACCTACAACCAGCCTCAGGACCGCGTAACCGATCACCGCATTGGTTTTAACAGCACGTATAATGGTGTGTTGCTAGGCGATGCGCTACCAAGCGTCATTGAGGCACTGGCCGCAGCTGAGCGTGCCGAGAAACTCGCGCAAGCTGTCTAAGTTACATAGCTACACATACCTAAACACAGCATATGGAACAGACCTGGACAATAGGCAGTATTCTCTCGTGGACCACGGGGTATTTGGAGCGTAAGGGTGATGAACACCCCCGCCTCTCTGCCGAATGGCTTATCAACGCCGTAACAGGTCTATCGCGTGTGGAAATTTATACCAACTTTGATAAGCCGCTTACTCCAGAAGAGCTGGGCCGTATGCATACGGCTGTGGAGCGTCGCGGCAAGGGGGAGCCGCTGCAGTATGTAACAGGGGAGATGCCGTTTAGGCATATTATCCTGCGCTGTGAGCAGGGGGTTCTTATCCCTCGTCCCGAGACAGAAGTGCTGGTAGACGTAGCGCTTGAGGCACTGGATTCGCTCAGCTCCTCGAGTCCGTATGTGCTTGAGGTGGGTACCGGCACAGGCTGCATTGCACTTTCTCTTGCTAGCGAGCGCCCCGGAACACATGTGGTAGCAACTGATATATCCGAGAAGGCCATTGCTTTAGCTACGCGCAATCGTGATGCGCTTGCCTTAGAGGATGCTGTGGATATTGTGAGCTGTGACTTAGTGTCTGGTGTGGATCCGCAGCTTATGGGGAGTTTTTCTGTGTTGGTATCCAATCCGCCCTACATTCCCACTGCCGTTTTAGAGGGAGAAGTTCCTGCAGAGGTCAAAAACCATGAGCCGTATCTGGCGCTCGATGGTGGACCAGATGGCCTAGATGTGTTGAGGCGCCTGCTTGCCGTGGCACCTCAGGTTTTGCATCCACAAGGCGTACTTTGTGTGGAGCTGCACGAAGACTCGCTGGATCAAGCTGCCGACTTAGCAAAAGCGCAGGGCGTGTGGGAAACCGTTCGCATCGTAAAAGATTTAACGCACAGGCCACGTATTTTGACCTGTTCTCTTGCGGGATAGGACCATCATGGGCACTATTGTTACAGCTAATCAGGATACCCCAGAGCCACAGATCATCAGCAAGGCAGTGCAGGTTTTGGCAGATGGCGGCGTGTGCGTTATGCCAACAGATAGCGTCTACGGCATTGGTTGCGCAGTCTTTGCAAACAATCCTGGTCATGAGCGTATCTTTGCCATTAAGGAACGCGAGCGCACACAGACGTTGCCGCTGCTCATTGCAGACCCCATGGATCTTTTGGCCTATGGAAGTTCTCTGCCGCAATGGATGATGCGTCTTGCTCAAGAGTTTTGGCCTGGTGCGCTTACCCTTGTGCTTAATGAGGCCTCTCATTTGCCTAAAGAGTACCTCAAGGCAGATGGATCGGTGGCTTTGCGCGTACCTAATTCCAATCTGGTGCGTGCGCTCATTACGCGTCTTGGCATGCCTCTTGCTACAACAAGTGCAAACATCCATGGCGCTCCTGCAGCTACTTCCGGTACAACGGTTGGTACAAAACTGTTGGAACAGGCAGATCTGATTATCGATGCCGGCCCAGCACCGCTTGCTATTGCTTCTACCATTGTAGGACAGCGTGATGGACAGCCGCTTATCCTGCGCGAAGGTGCCATTCCAACTTCGGATATTATGCGTGTGGCCGCACAGTAAACTTCTGCACTAGACTGCTTTTGGCGCTGCCTTTCGCAGCGCAGTGCTTTTCTCGCTCTGCACCGTATTTTTGTATCGTCTCTTACGCATACCCTGGAGCCCCATATGGATACCACCAGCACACCAACCAACGAGCAGTCACGCTACTCCATAGTGTGCCAGCCTCTTAGCTTTACCTCAGCGGATGGGGTAACCACCTGTCGCGGACAGTTGTGGGTGCCAGCGCAGCAGGACGTCCTTGTCGCCCCTCAAGCAGTGGTACAAATTGCACACGGCATGGTGGAGCACAGCATGCGCTATAAATCCTTTGCACGCGCACTCTGTGAGCATAAGATTGCTGTGTGCGCCATCGATCATCTTGGGCATGGTGCCACTACGCCGGACCCCTCCAAGCGCGGCGTGTATGATCCTGCCGCGGGCGCTCAGCAGCTTATTGAGGATCAGCACAGCTTGCGTTTGCTCATGCAGCAGCGTTTTGCCAACGTCCCCTACGTGCTCTTTGGGCATTCGATGGGCTCGTTTGTGGTGCGTGCCTACCTTACGCACTACGGACAGGGGCTGTCCGCCGCCATTATTATGGGCACCAACTGGCAATCTGGCTTGCCGCTGCTCAAGGGTATTCTCGCCATGCAGGCGCGCATCCATGGCTGGGACTATCGTTCGGCTCTGGTGGATCAGCTGGCCGCAGGCGGATACAACAAAAAAATTGATCTGAGTCCTGCCGAGAAAACCGCCATGCAGCAGGATAGACTGAGCGGTTATGAATGGCTTTCTCGTGATCCAAACGCTACAAAAGCGTATATGGAGGACCCTGCCTGCGGCTGGATGTTTTCTCTCAGTGGCTACAAGGTGATAGCCGACCTGCTTCAACAGGCACAAGACCGCAAAGGAATTGTTCGCATTCCCTCAGAACTGCCTCTCTTCATCATTTCTGGCGAGAAGGACCCGGTGGGTTCAAATGGTGCTGGTCCGGTGAGAGTGTTTAAGGAGTACCGCAAGGCCGGTCTTACCAACACGCAGCTCGAGATAGTGGCACATGCTCGCCATGAGCTGCTCAATGAAATTAAGCCGGATCGCAGCAAGGTTATACACGAGCTTATTGAGTGGCTTGAGCAAGATATCCACAACTAGCAGCTTTTCGCACGGCCTCTCCGTCTTTTCGTGCCACCAACATCCTTTTGCACACGTTGTGCTTGAGTGCCATCCTTTGCGCTGGGACGTGTTCGATGGAGTGCCTTACCGAAAGAGATCTCCATTCATCGAAATATCGCTCGCGTGCCGGGATACTCACGCTATACCTGTAAGAGATAGTAGTACGTGATTAGTCCGTGATAGTACCTTGTAACACATATCTACACATGTCTTTTAGCTGGGAGTTGGCCATGAGTACTGATGGAGCAGTACGCATATGTAATTGTGTCCATCCAAGCGCGCGCGATATAGATGATGCTGTAACTGTGTTATATAATGGTGGCCTTGTACTTATGCCGTCTGACACCACCTACATCATGGCTACGCAACTCTTACGTAAAAATAAATCCTCCAATGGGATCTCTAATGGTATAGAACGCCTCCATACCAGCAAGAATCGTCATCGGAGTTCTGCGTTTCCGTGGCTGGTTGCTTCGCGGCATCAGCTGGAAGTGTTGGGTTGTGAGCTAGCAGAAGACGCGTTAGAAATTGCTACCAAAATGTGGCCGCAGCCCATTACCTTAGTGGTTCGTGCTTCTGCTGCCGTACCTCAAGCTTTGGCACGTCCGGATCAGACCGTGGCCATTCGCATGACCTCACACCCCTTGGTGGCAGGCATTATTCATGCCTGTGGTACCCCGCTTATTGTAAGTAGTGCCAACCGCCACCTGCATGAAGTTCCAAAGTACTTCTCGCAAGTTGACCCTCGCATGATTGAGGCTGCAGATATTGCTTTTAATGGTGTTCCCAATTTATGCCATGGGCCAAGTACTATTATCGATTGCACCGAGGGAGAAACTCGTGTGCTGCGTCGTGGTGCCGTGCCACTTTCTCAAATCGAGAAGGTCTTGGGGCATCGCATTCTGTCCTAACAAGCAAGGAAGGCACGGTATGTCTGCTGCACAAACGCTCTATTCTGGCGCCGGCACGTTTGGTCAGCGCGATACCCGCGAATACGTTATGAGTTTGGATGCTGGGACCACCAGCGTGCGCGCCATTTTGTTTGATGAATATGGCTTGAAGGTTGCTCAATCTTCTCGTGCGCTTTCCATCTCGTATCCGCATTCGGGTTGGGTAGAGCAGGACCCCGTGGAAATCCTTTCTGCCCAAATTGCCTGCATGGCGGAGGTGCAATTTAAAAGCGGCGTCCATTCCGATCAGATCTGTGCGGTTGGCATTACTAACCAGCGCGAGACCGTTGTTGTGTGGGACAGGCGTACGGGTC
The DNA here is from genome assembly GCF_000364325.1 of Atopobium minutum 10063974. Classification (NCBI taxonomy): domain Bacteria; kingdom Bacillati; phylum Actinomycetota; class Coriobacteriia; order Coriobacteriales; family Atopobiaceae; genus Atopobium; species Atopobium minutum. The sequence continues at coordinate 48,968 of NZ_KB822533.1, read as the reverse complement.
AGCCCATTTACAACGCTGTAGTGTGGCAATGCCGTCGTACCGCCCCCATTGTGGATGCTCTTATCGCCGATGGCTACGATGAGCTTATTCGCCAGCGTACCGGCCTTATTCCCGATGCGTATTTCTCGGCCACCAAGATTAAGTGGATTTTGGAAAATGTGGATGGCGCTCAAGAGATGGCTGCTGCAGGAGATCTGCTGTGTGGCACTATCGATAGCTGGCTTATTTACAACCTGACGGCTGGCGCGGTGCATGCAACGGATTACACCAACGCCAGTCGCACCATGCTGTTTGACATTCATCGTCTGTGCTGGGATGAGGATTTGTGCCACATTTTGGGCGTGCCTCTGTCCATGTTGCCGGAGGCGCTTCCGTCCAATGCACACTACGGGAGTGTGAGCTCAGACATCATGTCGCATCAGCCGCCCATCTGTGGTGTGGCGGGAGATCAGCAGGCATCGCTGTATGGGCACTGCTGTTTTGAGCCAGGGAGCGTTAAAAATACCTACGGCACTGGCTGCTTTATGCTTATGAATCTGGGCGAGAAGCCCACGGATTCACAAAACGGCCTGGTAACCACCATTGGCATCGCAGACGATACACATCTTGATTATGCGCTAGAAGGATCCATATTTCAGGCGGGTTCCGTTATTCAATGGCTGCGCGATGGCTTGGGGCTTATTACCGATGCTGCCCAGTCTGAGGACATAGCCCGTTCCGTTCCCAATACAGGTGGGTGCTACATTGTTCCCGCATTTACCGGTATGGGTGCCCCATGGTGGGATGCAGATGCCCGGGGCGTTATTTGTGGACTGACCCGTGGTGTGGATCGTGCTCGCTTGGTGCGCGCCGCCTGTGAGTCTTTGGCCTACCAGACCTATGACATTCTTAAAGCCATGGAGGCAGACTCTGGTCAGGAGTTGACGGCACTTAAAGTAGACGGCGGGGCATCGGCCAATAACTTTATCATGCAATTCCAGGCAGATCTTATGGATATCAAGGTAGTGCGTACCCCTCAAAATGAGACAACCGCTCTGGGTGCTGCGTATCTTGCTGGTATCGCCTGTGGTTTTTGGGATAGCCGTGAAGAAGTGGCGTCTTTGGCCTCCCACGGAGATGTCTTTACGGCATCTATGAGCGGGCTTACGCGTGAACGCCTGCTTGCGGGTTGGCGAGCTGCTGTCCGTAAGGCCATCTCACGCTAATTTTTTGTCCGCCTCCATCCAAAGCGTTATTTGCGGTACGCTTAGCCTACGAACATAATGAGTAAGGAGCTTGTATGCGCATTGCCATTGCATCCGACCATGCCGGGTTTATCCAGAAGTCACCCCTTATTGAGCATCTTGAAGTCTTGGGCTACGAGGTAAGCGATTTTGGGCCTGCCAATGAGGACCGCGTGGATTACCCTGACTTTGCCGATAAGGTCGCACGCGCTGTTGCCGCTGGTCAAGCAGACCGAGGCATTCTTATTTGTGGCACCGGTATTGGTATGGCGCTCACAGCAGACAAAATCGCTGGTATTCGTGCTTCCGTTATCCAGACTCCCGAGTTTGCTCATCTGTTCCGCGAGCACAACAACGGCAATGTCCTCTGCATTTCCGGACGCTTTACCGAGCTTGAGGTAAACAAGCAGATTGTGGATGAGTTTTTGACCACCGAGTTTGCTGGCGGCCGTCATGCGGGGCGTGTCGAGAAAATCATGCGTGAGGACGATGCAAACTTTGAGGGCACCCAAGCATAGCGCTCTGGTGCGCGCTCTCTTTTCGCGCCTAGGCATTTCTCGCTAGAAAAATACTCATCTACCAGTGAAAACACACTGTTACGAAAGGAACCTGTATGCCTATCTTTGACGAGTCTCGTCTTACCATTGTTGACCATCCTTTGGTCCAGCATAAGCTGCACATTTTGCGTAATGAGGAAACGAGCACCAAGCAATTCCGTGAGCTGGTAACCGAGCTGGCCATGTTTGAGGGCTATGAGGCCATGCGCGATCTTCCCCTGGAAGACGTGTCGGTAAAGACTCCTTTGGAGACGGCAACATGCAAGCGCATTGCTGGTAAAAAGGTTGCTATCATTCCCATCTTGCGTGCGGGCATGGGCATGGTGGATGGCATGCTGAGCTTGGTTCCTTCTGCACGTGTTGGACATGTTGGTATGTATCGTGATCCAGAAACGCACGAGCCTCATCAGTATTATTGCAAGCTTCCCTCCGATGTTGCTAATCGTACGTGCCTGATTGTTGACCCCATGCTGGCAACGGGCGGCTCGCTTACCGCTGCCATTCAATTTTTGCGTGAGGCAGGGGCGACGGATGTTCGTGCCTTAGTGTTGGTTGCAGCACCCGAAGGCGTAAAGACGGTCTTAGACTTTGATCCCGACATTCAGCTGTATACCTGTGCGCTTGACCGCCAGCTCAATGACCATGCCTATATCCTGCCTGGTTTAGGAGATGCTGGCGATCGTATCTATGGCACAAAGTAGCTCTTTGTAAGATGTCATCAGTATTTGCCAAGAAATATCGCAACCGTACGCGTTGGGCCCACAACGTCAGTAAGATGGTGGGCTACCTCTTGGTGGGCTGTTCAATCTTTTTGTTGGTTTTGCTGTTCATGTTGATGCACACCAATCCCAACCCCGTGCCTGCGCTGATTATTATTTCAGCCTTTGTTTTGCTCTGCTTCTTTTACGCCTATGTCATAGTTTTGCCGGATGATCTTACGCTGACCGCAACGGATCGTACCCTTCAAACGGCATCGCAATTGCTTACGTTTGCCTCCCAGGGCTTGTCGCCCGAGATGGCTACAGGCGTTTGCTCCATTATCCTGCCCGAGACGTTTGCCAGCGCTATTGCTGTGACCGATGGCAGCCTCATGCTGGCAACAGCCGGTAAAAATGCCGATAAATATCCTATGGGGCATCCTGTTAATCAGGCAACGCTCGATTCCGTCAAAACCGGGCAGACGCAAATCTTTTATCGTGATGAGGTTCCCTCAAACGACATGTTCCCCCTGCGTGCCGGCATTGTCGTGCCACTTAAGGTGCACAATGAGGTTGTGGGGACCATCGAGCTGTATTACACGCGCGCTGGCCAGATTGACCAGCGCCAAATTGCTCTGTCTACGGGCTTTGGTGAGCTGCTTTCTTCGCAGCTGGTCTCCTATGAGCTTGAGCAGCAGTTTAAGCGTTCTTCTCAAATTGAGCTGCGCGCGCTTCAATCTCAGGTAGATCCTCATTTTTTGTTTAACACCATTGGAACGATAGTTTCTGTGGTGCGCACCGATCCTGGACGCGCACGTACCTTGCTTATTGACTTCTCAAATTATTATCGACAAACCCTGGGAGACGCAGAAAGTCTCATTCCGCTTTCGCGCGAGTTTGAGCAGGGCATGCGCTATATTACGTTAATGCAAGCACGCTATGGAGAAGATCGTTTGTGTATCACCACCAGCTTGGATCCGGATACCGTGGACATGTTAGTACCACCGTTTATTCTCCAGCCCATTTTGGAAAACTGCGTGAAGCATGGCATGCGTGAGATAGAGCCGCTGCATATTGGGTTTAGCAGCAAGTCCATTGATGATGGCGTAGAGATCACCGTGGTAGATGACGGTGTTGGTATGCCACCAGAAGTTCTTGCATCCGCTTTTGATAGCAATGCGCGCACCGAGCAACCACTGCAAAAGGGTTGCGGACTGGCGCTGTGCAATGTTATGTCTCGTGTTCGGTACTTTTTTGATTTTAGGTCGGGGATTGATATTCAATCCACACTGGGAGAAGGTACCACAGTTCGTTTTAAGCTTGTTGGTGCACCGCGTAGAAGTAAAACAGCCGAGTAGAATTCCTGCTACAATCAAGAATCTAGCAGGCACGTGGTATGGGGTAAGGGTAACTTTTGGGTTCATAAGGGGAAGAAGATGAATTCCTGGAAGGTATTAACGGTTGACGATGAGCCACCCATCCGTGCGGAGCTTCGGTACCTGCTTGAGCAGGACGCTCGTATCGCACAGGTACAAGAAGCTGGCAGTGTTAGCGCTGCCATGCTGGCCATCTTAGAAGACCAGATTGATATTGTATTTTTGGACATCTCCATGCCCGGTACCAACGGCATGCAGCTCGCCGAATTTTTGCAAAACCTTACCAATCCTCCAGCCATTGTATTTGTTACGGCTTATGCAGAATTTGCTGTGGATGCGTATAACCTTGATGCCGTAGATTACGTGCTCAAACCCGTAGAACTTGACCGAGTAGAGCATGCGCTGGATAAGGTAGAGGCACTGCAAGGTCAGTCAAACAAGTCTGTGACCACAGACTCACGCTTGCTGGTAGAACATAATAATAAGCAGACCTATATTCTCGCGAATACCATTGTGTATGCAGAAGCGCGTGGCAATTATGCCAGTGTGTATACCAAGAACAACTCGTATCTGTTTAAGAGTTCTATAGGAGCTTTGGAAGATCGTCTGACCCCAGAAGGATTTATCCGCGTCCACAAGAGTTTTATCGTAGACAAAAACCAAATTGTTAAAGTGCATGCTACCGATCACGGTTTGTTTGAGTTGTCATTGCGCGATCGTGAAGATAGGATTCCTGTTTCACGTCGCAAGACAGCGTTTGTCAAGGAAGAGCTGGGGATTGCTGGTTCATAGCTCGTCTTGGGGCATCTGCTGAGTAAATCCTTTGTGAGTGTGCCTGTAGAGTGCAGAGCCAAGGCAGGTCCATAGCACAAGGAGTAGCCAGTTGGAAGCGGTTAAGCTGCTTGGAGCTCCCGGCATCACAATAAAAAACAGCAAAATAAGGCTATTGATGCAGGCAATACCAATGCCGATCATGTCTCCCGGAACCCGATAAGGGCGTGCAAGATCTGGTTCGCTAAAGCGCAGCTTAAGACAGCTAAAAGCGGCTGCTACACAAGAAAAGATAAAACCTGCAGAAGCAACGGTTGCCAGTGGCGTAAGTACGTCGTGTCCCAAAAAGGGTCCAATAACCGTTACGCCCGCCAGAATATAGCAGGCGGCATCAGGGACATTGCTTGTTTCACTCAGATGCATGAGGTGGGAGGGCAGCTGATGGCGCCGTGCCATTCCATAGACAATGCGGGACGAAGCGCCTAAAAAGGCATTCATGGGTCCTAGGGAGCCTAGAATCATAATGCCAATCATGGCAGCGTAGGCAAAAATATTAAGCTGCTTGAGGGTGCTCAAGGCAGGGCTGGGACTTTGAATAAATTCTCGCCAGGGCATTAAACTGCCAAAAGAGTAAATGGATACCAGGTAAAAACAGCCGGCTGCGATGATTGCCAAAGAAATAACTTTGCCAAATTTTGACCAGTTGATGCCAGGGGCTGCTTCTCCAGCATGGATGGTAATTGTGTCAAATCCGGCATAGTAAAACGGTGCGATAGCAAGTACCGCAATAATGCCGCCGGGCAGACTTTGAGCGCTGGTGCTTCCTAAGGCAGGGCTGCTCACGGGCACAAAGGTGGGTAGCATGTTGTTTGCAGAGCCGGCAAACAGGGTGATAAGCAGGATTAAAGCCATGCCCAAGAGTAGAGGTTTTACCAAAAAAGCACTCAGGCGTGCCTGAGACTGTACGCCGCGTAAATTGCTGTGTATAACCCAGACACAAAATACTGCAGAAATGAGTACAGGCCACAAATAGATATCTGTATGCATGATGGTGTAGAGCTTGATGCTGCGCAGCCAGGCAAACGCTGGGAAGGCGGCCACTTGGTCGGCCAGCAGGCTAGAGATAACGATGGCTTCCCAAGGGCAGATAAGCGCATTACTCAGCAACAAAAACCATCCGCATAAAAAGGAGGGTATTTCTCCAAAGGCTCTAAAGGTATGCTCGGCAGCACCGCCTGCAATAGGGATAGCGGCGGCGAGCTCACTAAAGGCAGAGCCAATGGGCACCAAAATAAAGGTGGCGAGCAAAAAGGCATACATGGCGGGCAGAGGACCGCCGCCAAGCACCATCCAATTTCCTACCAAAAGCGTCCAGCTGGTACCGACAATTGCTCCAAAGGCAATCGTGAACAAATTCCAAAGTGACAGCGTCCTTTGCAGGTGGAGACCCTTGTTGTTGTCTTTAGAAAAGTACTTCATAATGCTCCTCTGACCCCTCTATTATCCATGGTCTTTTTAAGACAAGAGGTCAACACAAGATGATATTCCTCAAAAGGAGTGGTTTTGTCTACCGGAAGCAGGCGGAGCATAGGTCGCGCCTGGCTGGCAGCAGGGACTGTGGATGTATTCCCACAGGAAGCAGGCGGGATAGCGGCGGGGTAGTAAAGCCAGGGCAGGGTTAAAGCAGCACTGCCTACGACCGTTAATCATTAAATATTTTCCGATTATCAAACAAGTACACACACTGAGATGAATCAACACGTCTATTTATGCAGATAATCCGTATTCTATGCTCAAGGATAGTTGTGCTGCGAGAGCTAGCAGCACAACGCAGGTGGCTAGATGTACAAGAAAGGAGATGGAATGGCAGATAAAAATGCACAAGCCCAAGCCGCTGGCGGAATGAAAAAGGAGCTTTCGCTCTTTAATTTCTTTACCATTGGTTTTGGCGCCATTATTGGAACAGGCTGGGTTTTGCTGGTAGGCAACTGGATGGTTATGGGCGGTGGTCCCATCCCTGCAATGATTGCTTTTGCGTTGGGTGCACTGTTCTTGGTTCCTATCGGCATGGTATTTGGCGAGCTTACGGCGGCTATTCCTATTTCGGGAGGAATCATTGAGTATGTAGACCGTACCTACGGTCGCAAGCTTGGTTTTCTTACGGGGTGGATGCTGCTTTTGGGCAATGCGCCGCTGTGTCCTTGGGAGGCAATTGCAATCTCCACGTTGCTTACCGACCGCTTTGCAGAGTTCCCTGCACTTGCATGGTTGCGTTCGGTTAAGCTGTACACCCTGCTGGGGGCAGATGTGTATCTGTGGCCAACCGTTATTGCGCTTGGTTTTGCAGTCCTGGTCATTTTCCTTAATTTCCGTGGTGCAGGAGCTGCAGCTAAGCTTTCTTCCTTCCTTACGAAGGCATTGCTCACAGGCATGATTTTGGCCATGATTATCTCTTTTGTAACGGGCTCACCCTCTCATGCGCTGCCGGTATTCTCGCAGGTGAGCAATACCGCTGGTGGCGATACTACCGCAACCAGCTTATTGGGAGGAATCGTTGCTGTTTTGGTAATGACACCGTTCTTCTATGCAGGCTTTGACACAATTCCTCAGCAGGCAGAAGAGGCTTCTGAGGGACTTGACTGGAAGAAGTTTGGCATTATTCCGGCTCTGGCGCTTCTTGCATCGGGTGGGTTTTATCTCATTTGTATCTATGCCTTTGGCACCATCATAGACTGGCACCAGTTTGTTGTTCCTGCAGTGCCTGCACTGGCAGTTTTGGAGCGCATTAATCTGTTCTTCTATATTGCCATGCTTATTATTGCAACACTGGGACCCTTGGGACCCATGAATGCATTCTTTGGTGCCTCCACACGTTTGATGTTGGCGCTTGGCCGCAAGCAGATGTTGCCCGACTCGTTTGCAAAGATTGATCCTCAGACAGGTGCCCCCAAAACAGCCAATATCGTTTTGGCAATCCTTACACTGATTGGACCTTTCTTGGGACGCAACATGCTGGTTCCTTTGACCAACGTAGCTTCTTTGGGCTTTATCTTTGCGTGCACCATGGCAGGTTTTGCATGCCTTAAGCTGCGCAAGACTGAGCCTGAGCTCAAGCGTCCTTATAAGGTAAACGGCGGTATGGCTGGCATTTTAGCTGCTATCTGCGCCGGGCTTATCATCATTGCCCTTATGGTTGTGCCCTTTAGCCCTGCGGCACTTAATACGGTTGAGTGGGCCATTACCATCGGCTGGATTGTGGTGGGTTTCATCATCCTGCTGGCCTTTGGTGCCAAGAAGGCAACTACGTAAGTACAAGGTAGGTATCAAGGTATAGGGAAGAGGAGCCCTATGCCAAAGATAGAGGAAGTTTGGAAATAGGAGGGATTTAGTATGGCAAAGTACGCATTTGTAGGTGGTATCTTGGTAGATGGTACCGGCTCTGCTCCCGTTTCGGATAGCTTGGTGCTGGTAGACGACAAGAAAATCACCTACGCTGGTCCTCGCACAGAGATTCCTGAGGGCTATGAGGTTCGTGACATCACGGGCAAGACCATCATGCCTGGTCTTATCGACACGCACCTACACTTTTCCGGTAACCTGACCGATGACGATAATGACTGGGTCATCGAGACGGTAGCCCAAAAGCAGACGGTAGCGGTAAAGCAGGCGTATGATGCTTTGACCCATGGCTTGACCACGGTATGTGAAATTGGCCGCAACGGTATTGCTATTCGTGACGTAGTAAATATGGGCATCATGAAAGGCCCTCGTATCTTTGCTACAGGCTTGGGCTTTTGCCGCACGGCCGGTCATGGCGACTCGCATCATTTGCCTTCACAGATTTCCAAGGATTCACATCCTTGGGGTGATCAGGTAGACGGACCGTGGGATCTGCGTAAGGCGGTACGTCGTCGTCTTCGCGAGAATCCCGATGCCATCAAGATTTGGGCAACCGGTGGCGGCATCTGGCACTGGGACTCCGGTCGTGACCAGCACTACAACTATGAGGAAATCAAGGCAGTGTGCGACGAGGCTGCAATGGTTGGCATTCCTGTATGGTCTCACTCCTACAACAACGTAAGCGCCGCATATGACTCCGTGCGTTGCGGTTGTGAGCAGCTCATTCACGGTTTTGAGCTGGATGCCAAGACTATGGACCTTATGGTAGAGATGGGTACTTTCTTTACTCCGACTATTGGCTTCCTTCCTACCTGGTATGCCACCTATCCTCCCGTGTACACGCCCGAGCTGGACAAGTACGATGGCGACACGATTGTCGAGAAAGAACTCCAGCGTACCTACGCTAATCTACGTGAGGCTAATGACCGAGGCGTCACGCTCACCATTGGTTCTGACTCCTTCTCTTTTGTAACTCCTTACGGCTGGGTAACCATTGATGAGATGTATGACTTTGTCGATAAGGCAGGCATTTCTATCATGGATACCATCAAGGCTGCTACCATCAACGGCGCTAAGATGGTCCACAAACAGGACGAGTTTGGTTCCCTTGAGGCTGGTAAGTCTGCCGATCTTTTGGTTGTTAACGGCGATGTAGCCAACAACATTCATGATCTTACTCCCGACAATATGGAAGTTATCATGAAGGAAGGCGACATCGTTATTAAGGATGCTCTCTAAGATCATCCGATGCCTATCTTGTGCGTTTGAGTAGTGCCGCGTCGCTTGTAACCGGCGTCGCAGCTTTGTTTGCGGCGCCGGGTTTTTACTTTTGTCTGGGGCTAGGGGTATAGTTGTTATGTCATAGTGTGTAAAACGAAGGTGTGTTGGGATGGCAATAGCCCTCATTGGTTTAGGCATTTTTTGTGCTTTAGTGGGATGTGCTCCTTGTGCGTATCTTTTTGAGCGTGCTCGGGTAAACGATACCTGTCCGTCTATTGCCATGGGATTAGCTGGGGTTATTTGGTCATATCTATTGCTTTGCGGAGTCATGGCAATTGTAAAGATAGTAGCCGCAACACAAATTATGACGTTTGCGCTTGCGGTAGTGGTAACATTCCTTATGTTTTGGGGAATTGAGTCAGCGAGGGCTTTTCGCTTGTTTTCTTATCAAGCGGAGTCTCACAGAAGGGGCGAATCGTGAATCCTCTTTCCAATCTATCAGGCGAGATGGAAGAGCTGCTTGGCAGTTTTATGTCCCTGCCCATCAAGGGTAACCTGATTTTTGGCCTTACCAACTACATATTTTGGATGGGCGTAGCTGTTATCTTGCTTTTTGTTGTACTGTTTGTGTTCAAAAAGAAGCAAGCACAGAGCTTGGTTCCGCAAGGTGCCTTTGTCAATGGCGTTGAGAGCGTGGTTGATTTTGTAAAGGAAGACATTTGCAAAAACCTCTTGGACGATAAGTGGCAAAAGCATTTTCCATTTTTAGCTGCGCTGTTTTTCTTCATCTTGATTAACAACATGGTTGGTCTGCTTCCGGGAGGACATCCTGGTACAGGCACCATTGGTGTTACGGGCGCACTTGCTGTGTGGTCCTTTATCTACTTTGTGTATACGGGCATGAAACGCCTTGGCGCATGGGGTTACATTAAAAGCTTGGCTCCTAAAGGTGTCATGTTTCCCATCAATCTGCTTGTCTGGCTTATCGAGGTATTCTCTACCTTTTTGCGCCTTGTTACGCTTGCTGTCCGTTTGTTCTGCAACATGTTTGCAGGCCACATCGTTATGGGCACCTTTGCAATTCTGGCTTCTCTATTCCTTGAGCCCCTATTGCAGGGTTTCTCGCTTGTTGCACTGGGACAAGCAGGAGCTTCCGTGTTCTGGGTAGTTATCCTGATAGCAATTTATACGGTAGAGATCCTGGTTGGTGTTATCCAGGCATACGTCTTTACCTTGTTGTCCAGTGTGTACATTCAGTTAGTAGAAGAAGAGGAATAACGGCTTCACACAGATGGTTATAATCTGTTGGGCATATAGCTTGTTGTCATAGGTCGCCCATCGTAAAAGGGCGAATGATAAAGGAGGAATTGTGGGAGTTATCGGTTACAGCCTTGGCGTTATTGGAGCCAGCTTTGGTATTGGTCTTGCAGCATTTGGTGTTGCACATTCCATGGCTCGCCAGCCAGAGGTACAGGGTCGTCTGTTTACCGTGTTCATCCTTGCATCTGCATTTGTTGAGGCTCTTGCACTGATTGGCTTCGTAGTTACCATCATGATGAAATAAAGATACGAGTTATATGAGTTGGAGGCACGACATGAGGTTTAAGGGAGGGCATGTAGGCGCATTTGGTGTTGTTGGCGTGGTAAGCCTTGCGTGCATGCCACAGGTTGCACTTGCAGAAAGTATTTCTGGTGCAGACATCTTGCTTCCTAAGCCTGCCGAGTTTATCCCTGCTCTTATCGCATTTTTGGTCATTTGGATTGTTCTGGCCAAGCTGGTTTGGCCTTCGGTTCTTGGAATGATGCAAAAGCGTCAACAGCAGATTCAGGATGACCTTGACGCCGCGGCGCAGTCCAAAGCTGCTGCCGAGAAGGCCCGTCAAGAGTATGAGGCTGGCATTGCTGATGCAAAGAAAGAAGCGGATGAGATTATCGCTCAGGCAAAGTTTGATGCCGAGGCTGAGCGCACGCGCGTTATAGACAAGGCGCGTACCGATGCTGCCGCCATTGTTGCAAAGGCTCATGACACCGTAGATTCAGAGCGCAAGAAGGCCATGATTGAGCTTTCTGCCTCGGTTGTTGATCTTTCGGTTGAGATTGCAAGTAAGATCATTGGCGAGGCCCTGTCTGAGGATGATCAGCGCCGTCTTGCCGAGAAGTACCTCGAGGAAGTGAGCACCAATCATGAGTAGCACTTCTCAGACCACCAAGGCCGAGCAGTATGCTCGCGCCTTGATTGAGGCTGCTCAGAAAGAGGGTAGGGCTAATACCGACCTGGTGCAGGTAAACCATGCGCTTAAGTTTTTGCCAGAGGTACTGGAAACTTTGGCATCCATGCACAATAACAACGACATGGAACTGCTCGAAAACGTTGCTCAAGAGTATAAAAATATCTTGGACAACGAGACCGATATTGTGCAGGTAACGGCAACCACCGCGGTTGCTATGGACGATCAATTGCGCAAGGCAATTAGGGCTAAGCTCGAACCCGAGCTGCATGCGTCCATTTATTTGAACGAGCGCATTGACCCCTCAATTTTGGGTGGCATTGTGTTAGAAATTCGTGGAGACAGGTACGACGCTTCGGTGCGCGCACAGCTTGCAAACATCAGAAAGTCTCTTGCCGCCACTTATATCGGAAGTGATGAGCAATGACAGAAAAAATCAGCTCGGCTGAGATTATGGGAACGCTGCGTCAGCAGCTGTCTCAGATCAACGCGACTGTGGACCAGCGCGAAGCCTCTACTGTTTCCCAGGTGGGTGACGGTATTGCTATTGTTTCTGGTCTTAAAACTGCCATGGCTGGAGAGCTTTTACAGTTTACAAGCTCTGCTACGGGTCGCAGTGCCTACGGCTTGGTCCAAAACTTGGAAGAGGACCGCGTAGGTGCAGTATTGTTTGGCGATGTAGATGCCATTAAAGAAGGCGATGAAGTTCGCGCAACAGGGCGCATTATGGATATCCCTGTTGGTCGTGAAATGCTTGGTCGCGTTGTTAATCCACTTGGTCAGCCCATCGATGGTCTTGGCCCTCTGAGCACAACCGCCCGTCGTCCCATTGAGTTTAAGGCTCCTGGCATTATGGATCGTCAGCCGGTATGCGAGCCAGTTCAGACAGGCTTTTTGGCAATTGATGCTATGGTGCCTATCGGTCGCGGCCAGCGTGAGCTTATTATTGGTGACCGTAAAACGGGTAAGACTGCTATTGCAATCGACACCATCATCAATCAGCGCGAGTCCGATCTGATTTGTATCTATGTTGCTATTGGTCAGAAAGCTTCAAAGGTTGCCGCTATTAAGGAAACCTTGGCTCAGCACGGTATTCTCGATAAGACCATTATTGTGTTGGCTTCTGCTTCTGATTCTGCACCAATGCAGTATATTGCCCCCATGGCCGGTGCTGCCATTGGCGAGTACTTTATGTATAACGACAAGGACGGCAATCCTGCGGATGAGCAGCATCCTGGTGGTCATGTTTTGGTTGTCTACGATGACCTTTCAAAGCAGGCGGTTGCATACCGTCAGATGTCACTTACGCTGCATCGCCCACCCGGACGTGAGGCGTATCCTGGCGATATTTTCTATTTGCACTCTCGCTTGCTTGAGCGTGCCGTTAAGATGAATGATGCTCATGGTGGCGGTTCTATGACGGCGCTGCCCATCATCGAGACGCAAGAAGGCGACGTTTCTGCATATATTCCTACCAACGTCATCTCCATTACCGATGGTCAGATCTATTTGGTGCCGAGCCTGTTTTTCCAGGGTCAGCGCCCTGCAGTAGACGTGGGCATTTCGGTTTCTCGTGTTGGCGGTTCTGCGCAGCTTAAATCTATGAAGCAGGTTGCAGGTACTCTTCGTCTGGACCTGGCTGCCTTCCGTGAGAAGCAGGCATTTGCTCAGTTTGGTAGTGACCTTGATGCAACCACGCAGTACCAGCTCAGCCACGGTACTCGTATGATGGAGCTGCTTAAGCAGGGAAGGTATGCCGCCTTGGATGTGGCAGATCAGATCATTGTCCTGTTTGCAGGTAAGGAAGGCTTCTTGGATGATCTTGAAGTCAGCCAGGTAGTACCCTTCCGTGATGCGCTGGCAGTCTATATGGAAGAGCGTCATCCTGAGGTGCGTAACAAGATTCGTTCTGAGCGCATCAGTGATGCTTTGGCGGATCAAATGAAGCGTCAAATTACTGAGTTCAAAGAAGCATTTCTCAACGGCAACTTTGATCGTCTAAGCTCTTTTAAGAGCGAGGCTGCTTCTTCAAGCCCAGCTCAAGATGTAGACCAAGATGTAGAGAAGGACTAAGGGTTACTCATGTCTAATCTACGAGAGATATCAAAGCGCATCTCCTCGGTTACCGCAACCATGCAGATCACGCGTACGATGGAGATGGTCTCCACCGCAAAGATTCGCAAGGCATTGGACCGAGCAGAGCAGGCTGCTCCTTACAAGGACGCCATTAAGCGCATGCTCTCCAATGTAGTAGGCTCAAGCCTTGACACTTCTCAGCCGCTGTTAGAGCAGCGTGAAACAACAAAGACGGTTCTGTTTATTCTTATTGCTTCCGACCGCGGTTTAGCGGGCGGTTTTAACATCATGCTTCAGCGTGCGGCGCAAAAGGAGATAGAGCGTCTTGCCAAGCAGGGCATTGAGTCTCGTATCATTACCTGCGGACGAAAACCTACGGAGTACTTCCAGTCTCGCGCGATGGAGCCTGTGCTGTCCTTTTTGGGTATGTCGTCCGAGCCAACTATGGACCAAGCGGATCGTATCGCTTCATATGTCATGGAGGGCTATACCAATAAAAGTATCGATAAGGTCGTAATTTACTATCAACATGCTCGCAACCGTGTGGATCAAGATATGATTGTTGAGCAGGTACTTCCTATCGAGACCGCAAACTTGATTATTCCTAATGCGCCTCGTAGTCCGGAAGCAGTGTCCAAAGTTGAGCGTAATTACAACAACTTGTTTGAGTTTGACCCCTCAGCTTCGGAAGTATTGGGCTATCTTATGCCCGCTTACGTTCGTACCCTTATCTTTCACGCGTTGTTGGACTCCGCTGCAGCAGAGCATGGTGCACGCCGCCGCGCAATGCAGTCCGCAACGGACAATGCTCAGGAAGTTATCACACGCCTGAGCCGTATGTACAACCGTGTAAGGCAGAGCTCCATCACCACCGAGCTCAATGAGATCATTGGCGGCGCGTCCGCATTGGAGGACAACTAATGGCAGAAAAGGCACAAGAGCGAACCGTATTCGAGGAGGCAGAGCTCGAGTATTTGCATCGTAGTGCTGGTGACGGCACTATTGTTCGTGTGGTTGGTTCGGTTGTCGATGTTAAGTTTATTGATCATGTTCCCGGCATCTACAATGCGTTGGAAGTACGAGGAACCACACCTATGGGTGAGGTGCGCCTCGTTTTAGAGGTAGAGTCTCAGCTTCCTAATGACGTTGTACGTACCGTAGCCATGGATTCTACCGATGGCCTGCAGCGCGGCATGCGCGTACATGATACGGGCGCACCTATGCAGATGCCCGTTGGTAAGTCTACGCTTGGTCGCGTTTGGAATGTTATGGGCCGTCCTGTGGATGGTTCTCCCGTTCCAGATGATGTGACTTACTATCCCATCCATCGCACAGCTCCCAAGTTTGATGACCTTACCACTAGGACTGAGATTTTTGAGACGGGCATTAAGTCCATCGATCTTCTCGAGCCCTATGTTCGCGGTGGCAAAACCGGTTTGTTTGGTGGCGCCGGTGTTGGCAAGACCGTTCTGATTCAGGAGCTCATCAATAATCTGGCTCAAGAGCACGGCGGCACCTCCGTCTTTACCGGCGTAGGTGAGCGCACGCGTGAAGGAACCGACCTGTTCCTTGAGATGACCGAGTCCGGCGTTATCAATAAGACATGCTTGGTCTACGGACAGATGAACGAGCCACCAGGAGCACGTTTGCGCGTTGGCCTTGCAGGTCTTACCACTGCAGAGTACTTCCGTGACCAGGGTCAGGATGTACTGCTGTTTATTGACAACATTTTCCGCTTCTCCCAGGCTGGTTCTGAGGTTTCCGCACTGCTTGGCCGCATGCCTTCCGCAGTAGGCTATCAGCCCACTTTGGCTACCGAGATGGGCGACCTGCAGGAGCGCATTACCTCTACGCGCGAAGGTTCCATTACCTCGGTACAGGCTGTCTACGTACCGGCAGATGACCTTACAGACCCAGCGCCTGCAACCACCTTTACGCACCTGGACGCTACAACGGTTTTGTCTCGTGCCATTACGGAACTGGGCATCTATCCTGCGGTAGATCCCCTTGCGTCCTCATCAGACGCGCTGGATCCTTCCGTAGTTGGTGAGGAGCACTATCGTGTAGCAACGGCTGTTCAAGAAACCTTGCAGGAGTACTCCGACCTACAGGACATCATTGCCATTTTGGGTATGGACGAGCTTTCGGAAGAGCAGCGTCTTACCGTAGACCGCGCTCGTAAAGTGCAGCAGTTCTTGTCACAGTCTTTCCACGTTGCCGAGAAGTTCACAGGTAATCCCGGTGTGTATTGCCGTATTGAAGATACCGTCCGCTCTTTTGCCGCTATTATCGATGGCGAATGTGATGACATCCCTGAGCAGGCATTCCGCTTTGCAGGTACCATCGACGACGTTCGCGAGCGCGCTCGCAAGATGGCCGAAGAGGCACAGGCAGACGAGAGGTAACGATGGCGTATCTTACCTGTAAATTTGTGCGTCCCGATAAGCAGCTATACGAAGGTAATGTTGCATCTTTAGTCCTGGTCACCTACACCGGCGAGCTCGGTGTATGGCCAGGTCATGCGCCGGAGATTTGTGCGTTGGGCGATGGCGTTGTACGCCTGTCTGCGCTACCCGAAGATGGTGGAGACATTCAGAAAGTTATTGTTTCTGGTGGGTATGCTGAGATTGCCGATGACTCGGTGGTTATTATCGCGGACCATGCACGTGACATTAATGATATTGATGTCGCGCAGGTTAACGATACACGGCAGAAAGCAGTGGACGTGCGCAACGCGCTTCCTCAGAACGACCACCGTCGTGCCTATTATGAAAACAAGATACACTGGTGTGATCTCTTGCTTCAATATGGGCAAATGGGGGCATAGCAGATTTTAACGAGCGCACGTAACGGGGGCGATATGGACGTTATTCAAATTGAGGGTGGTCACCCCATTTCGGGTGAAGTGGTTGTGTGTGGAGCAAAAAATTCTGCGCTCAAGCTTATGGCTGCTACAGTTATGGCTCCGGGCAAAACCATCCTTACCAACGTTCCTGATATTTCTGACGTGCACATCATGGGCAAAGTACTCAAACGTCTTGGTGCCCAGATTACCGTTTTAGGCAAGCACGAACTTCTCATTGATACTACTAACGTAGATAAATGGGAAACGCCCTATGAGCTCGTTGCACAAATGCGTGCTTCAACTGCTGTTTTAGGACCTTTGCTGGCTCGCTTTGGCAAGGCTGTTGTTGCCATGCCAGGCGGGTGCAATATTGGTGCTCGCAAGATTGACATGCACATCTTGGGGCTCGAAGCCTTGGGTGTAGAGTTTGATGTCTCCCACGGTAACATTCATGCTTCCGCACCAAAGGGCATTACAGGAGCATCGGTCACCTTAGAGTTTGCAAGCGTAGGCGCTACCGAGAATCTTATGATGGCTTCGGTGCACGCTCAAGGCACGACGATTATTGACAACGCCGCACGTGAGCCGGAGATTGTTGACCTTGCCAACATACTCAATGAAATGGGCGCTCATATTCGTGGTGCGGGCACGCCTCTGATTGAAATTGAAGGCGTTGCAGAGCTGCACCCTGTTGAGCATTGCGTTGTTGGTGATCGTATTGAGGCGGCAACCTTTTTGGCCATTGGTGGCTTGACCGGCGGCCCTGTTCGGGTGCGCGGTTTTGAGCCAGTGCACCTGGGTATGGTGTTGCGTAAATTTGAGGCCATGGGCATTACCATTGAGCGCAAAGAGCACGAGGTCATTGCTTCTCGAGAAGGAAAGCTCAAGCCGGTAGATATTCAAACACTTCCGTTCCCAGGCTTCCCAACAGACGTGCAAGCCCAAGCCATGTGCGTGCTTGCTCTGGCAGATGGCAATTGCGTCATTACCGAGAATGTCTTTGAGAACCGCTTTATGTTTGCCAGTGAGATCAACCGCATGGGTGCAGATATTACGATCGAAGGCCATCATGCTATTGTCCACGGCGTTCCTGCTTTGTCTGGCGCACAGGTTAAATCTCCCGATCTCCGCGGTGGCGCTGCTCTTGCAATGGCTGGTCTGGTGGCGGATGGCATTACTACCATCAGTGGCATTCATCATATTGATCGCGGCTACGAAGGGTTTGTCGATAAGCTCGTGGGGCTGGGTGCTCATGCTCAGCGTACGTCCATTGAGCTCGAGGAAGACTAGGGTGCCACGCTCTTTAAGAAGCGCGCAATAGATCCGCTTAATAGACTCACTGAATGGGGCCTATCTAAGAGCTGCCTAAGATCTGCATGGGAGCTGCCTGCAAAATTATCTGGTATATCTCTCAAGGCGATGGGGTAAACTTGAGCTAACATTTACCGCCTGGAGGTATACCTTATGTCAGAACAAGATTTTGTTGATAAACACCGCCTTTCTATGGCAAACGAAGACTACCTTGAATCTATTTACCGTATTACGATTGCCGAAAACAGTTCCGCAGGTATCCGTTCTGTAGACGTGGCTGATCAGCTTAACGTTTCCAAAGCAAGCGTTAACAAAGCTATCAGCACGCTTAAGGATGCGGGGTATGTAGAGCAAAACCGCTATGGTCGCGTCATACTTACCGAGGCCGGCCGTGAGTATGGCTCTGAGGTATGGCATGCGCACCGCTTGATTCGCGCCTTTCTTGAGGAGGGCTTGGGCGTAGCGCCTGAGGTTGCCAATGAAGAGGCCTGTACTATGGAGCATGCCCTGTCCCGTGATACCTTGCGTCGCTGGGCAAAGTTTTTGGCTGATCAAGGCTTTTTGCTCGATCAAAACGAGAATGTCGAGTAGTCCAGAGCTCAGGGCTAGGAGCCGCAGAGTTCAGTAGACCACAGAGCTCGATAAGTCAGAAACGAGCGGCTTAAGAGTTTGCTCCCTGTGAATTGCAATTGCAACGATAGTTTGAAGGCAGAGCATGCTTACACATCAAGGCTTTTATGCAAGCTCTTTATGGGAGCGCCCCACGCATGATGATGCTTGTGAAGAAGCAGCAAATGAACTTGGAAAGATTCTCACTGGCCAAGCCGGTGAGAATCTCTTGCTTTCTGGTGATCTTTCGCGGACGTTAGCGCAGCTGCCTGCCGCCCAAGATATAACAGGTCCTTTGTGGGTGCAGTATGAACCGGAGATGCTCACGAGCTTGTATCAGCTGCAAGCTGCGTGTGGTGCTACCGGTCTTTTAACAGAAACAGCTGCTTGTACCAGCAATCGTTTAGCAGAGTTGCAGGAAGGTCTCGTGTGTCAGGAGCTGTGCGATAAAGCTGCTCGCGCAGCCTATGCAGTGGGGCCACGCTTCGTGATAGGTACCATGAGCTCTGCTCACATTCCTGTTTATGATCAGGATAGCCCTGCAGCAAGACAGGTCCGTGCACTGTATACAGAGCAGGCTCGTGCTTTGGTAGATGCTCAGGTCCATGCCCTGTTTATTACTGGTATGACCAACATTGAGGATGCTGTTTGTGCTGTTCATGCTTCACGGCTTGTCTGTTCACGGCCTCTTATCTGCGCGCTTGACGCAGAGGCAGTGACTTCCAACTACCACAAGGATCAATTGTCTGCACAGGTTAAACGTTTAGTGGATGTAGGAGCAGACGCTGTTGGCATAAGCAATGTTTTACTTTCTGTAGGCGCTTTATTTGCGGCGTGCTTGGATGCGAGCGATCCCGTGCAACCTTCTGTGCAGACTCTTGCACAGGACCTTGTCGATAGCGCACAGCGTTATGGCATAGGTACGCTTATGACCATATGCCCTGACCGCTCAGGTTGCTCAGACTCCCAAGATAGTGCAGATGAACAAGCATTTTTACAGCTGGCTCAGGATCTGGCACGAGCAAACATCAGGGTTATCGGCGCGGGGAAAGGAAGTACAGCACACCATACTGCTGCCTTGAGCGCCGGTCTTCTCGCCTTATAACATGGTTTAAAAATCTAGCTATTACTGTGAAGCATCGCAAAAAACAACGCAAATAGGTTAGAGTACTACCAGTTACGTATCCTCAACTTATTTGTAGCCGTGCGCAGTTGGTTCGCACACGTAACGTGAAAGGAACAGTAATACTATGAAGGCTATTATTCCCGCCGCAGGCCTCGGCACTCGCTTTTTACCAGCCACAAAATGCACTCCCAAGGAGTTGCTTCCCGTTATTGATAAACCCGTTATTCAATACGTTGTTGAGGAAGCCTTGGCTCCCGAAGGAGTAGATGAGTGCATAATCGTTAATTCTCATGATAAGCCCCAGATCGAGGCATATTTTTGCGCGGATACGGGCTTTGAGCAGATGCTCGAGAAGCGCGGTAAAAATAAGGAAGCTGCTAAGGTTCGCGCTGCAGCAGAGCTGCCCGTATCGTTTGTGTATCAAAATGAGGCTTTAGGCTTGGGTCATGCGGTTCATTGTGCTGCAGAAAAAGTGGACGATGAGCCCTTCTTTGTGCTGCTGGGTGACTACTTTGTTCCAAGCAAGCAAATGAATATCAAGATGGCAGAGGTTTCTCGCGCTCACAACAATGCTTCCGTCATTGCCGTAGCACCTGTTCCAGAAGATCAGGTAAGCCGCTATGGTATTATTGCAGGTGAATGTGTAGGTTCGCTCGATGGTGTAGAGGCCTCGGGCGAGCAGACCGGTGCCGTTTGGAAGGTTACGGGGCTTGTCGAGAAGCCTGCTCCACAAGATGCCCCTTCCCACCTGTTTATTGTGGGTCGTTATCTTTTGTCTCCTCGCATTATGGAGCTTTTGGCGGATCAAACACCTGGTGCTGGCAATGAGATTCAGCTTACGGATGCTATGGAACGCTTGTTAGACGAAGAAGAGATGTATGCGCTTGTCATTGACCCTATGGAGGGTTGTGATACCGGTACTCCTGCAGCATGGGCAGCTACCAACGCTCGTTTGGCATTGCAGTCTGACGCAGCGGATGCTTTTAAAGAGGCGCTGGGCACTGTTGAACTCTAAGCCAGTGCTTTTTGTTTGAAGCATCTGTAGGCAGTGTAATGGTGTTGTAGTGTTGTGGCATTGCGCTGCAGTAATACAAACTGCGTATATTCTGATTAAAAAAGGTCGTTCATGCTATGAGCGACCTTTTTCAGGCTTACGAGTATCTTTTGTTGCTCCTGCTCCACCAAACTTTATCTATATACTTCTTTCAGAAAATAGTATGGCTATTTTTACATAAGTTTTATATAGGAAAGCCTATTCAAAGACTTGACAAATTAGTAGAATATTTAAATAAGTATCTAGTTTTTCAGGTTTTATGTGTTCAACCTTTTGTTTAGCAAAGCGGCGGCTAAAACAACAGCACAAACACACCTATTGGCAGCCGCAAAGAAAATTGGAGGATTTATGTCCAACAATGTGCGTCCTGTGCCACCGTCATTTGGCCACAAGGCTCTCACAGCGTTCATCTCGGCTTCATTGTGCCTTTCACTTGCGCCCGCTCAGGCGTTTGCTGTAGATGATTCAACAACGGACACCACAGCTACTACAAGTGAAGCTCCAGCTCAGCCAGCGCCTGCGTCTACAACAGACACTCCAGCTACTCCAGCATCTGAGCTGAGCGATAAGCTCACCGAGGCTGCAGCGCCCGCCACAGCTGCTGAGGCCCCTACTTCTGCTCCTGCAGTTCCTTCTGCTACTGCAGCTCCTTCTGTTGCTGCGCCTGCCTCAAATACAGAGCGTGCAGCCAATAGGGTGACCGCACCAGCACCCAAGTCCTTGGCAGATGTTTATGTTGACGGTGCAAATGGTAACGATGATACAGCATCCGGTGCTGTAGACGCTCCTTTTAAGACCTTTGAAGCTGCACTCAAAGCAATGTCGGATGGTGGAACCGTACACGCAAAGGGCACCTTTGCTCTTACCGAAACCGTAACTATTCCGGCCAAAGCAACACTGGACATTTACGGAGACGCTACTTTTACTGGCGCCGGCAAAAACGGCTTTATTCTCTCTAAAGATGCTACTCTCAAAGCATCCAATGGCGCGAAGCTTTCCATGTCTGGGTTTAGCACCGCTCTTATAGCTCAAGCAGGCTCTCTTATAACTGATGGCATATATAATTTCGAGAACAATGCTTCGGCAAGCAACGGTACAACCGGAATTTCTCTGAATGGTACTGTTAGAGGCAGCGCTGGTCGCGACAAACTTGTTATTACAGCAAATGACAAGAGTGAGACTAACTTCTATGGTGCTTCTGCTGTGTTTGAGAATTGTACGGTTACCGTTACTTCTCAGAATACGGAGCGTATCAGCTGGACACTGAGTGGCTCTTGGATTGATGGAAAGCTGCTTACGCTTAAAAATGCCAACTTTACCGTTGCGGGCATCAATGGCGGTTTCTATATCAAGCCAAGTTTCACCGATTCACATTTTACCGTTGCGGTCGGTCCTCAGGGTGCGCAGCGTACTGGTGCAACCATTCAAAATACGGGCACCATCTCCAACTCTACCGTCTCTATTAACGGTGGACGCGAGGCAGGACTTTCTATCGGCATAACGGATGGCCCCCTCACCATCACCAATTCAACACTTGATTTCAATAATGGCGGAACCGGTGGTCTTAACGTCAATACAGGCAAAGTGATACTTGAAAATTCAACCATTAAGGGTGATGGAAAGAACAGCGGTGCACTCTATGGTGCACAGGCAAAAGGCTCTATTACGTTTATCGGAAATTCTCTTGTGGAGACACCTGCAACGGCCAACTCCCATACCGGTGCCTCACAGTCCGGTGGCAGCCATGTGGTTCTTGGTGGATCCTACCATGTGTCCTATGTACCTAACTACAATAGCTCTGCGGGGGGCACTGTTCCTACCAATGGTACGGATAACGGCAATGAGAAACTTATGCTCTTTACGCTTATCGACTCAAGCGTAACTGAGCTTAACCCACTTAATATAGCAGGTAATGCCTATACCTATCCTGTAGCCAATGCATCATCTGATGGTCAGAAGCATGTTTGGGTTCCTGCAGAGAAGGTAACCTTTGAACTTAATGAGCCTGGTGCTCAGGATACGGTTTCCGCTTCGTTTACAGATGGTACAACCACTGGCAAGGAAGTTACCGCTATGCGTGGTTATTCTCTTGCTAATGCTACTCCTGCAGCGGGAACCAATGAAGTTCCTCAGAATCCAACTGCCATAGGCTATGACTTTGTGGGATGGTTCTACAAGGTTGATGGTGCTGAGAAACCCTTTGATGCAACTACCGCAAAGATTAGTTCTGCCACAACGGTCTACGCTAAGTGGAAAGAGAATGCCAATAGCTATGGTGTGGCCTACCACAATAATGCTGGTGGTACGGATGTTGCCTATATCGATAAGGGCAAGAATGCAGATCGTAGCGCACAGGTATTGTCCTACGAGACCATAGCCTCTGCAAATCCAGCCTTTACTCCTAAGGGCAAGACCTTTAAGGGTTGGAATACTCAGGCAGATGGCAAGGGGCAGAGTTACGCTCCCAATCAAACCATTGCTGTTCCTGCTGGCAAGGGGTCCATTGATTTGTATGCTCAGTGGGAAGATCAGATGGCAACGGTGCGTTTCTCGGCAAACGGTGGCACCTTCTCAGAGGACAGTGTATTTAAGAAGAATCCTGATGTCTTTGAGATTTCTACAGACGCTCAGGGTGGCGAGGTAGCAACGGTAAAAGCCAAAGCAAAGGTTTTGGATAACACGACGCTCGACGCGCTTCTGAAGTCTTTGAATTCTTCTGTGAGTACTAGAACTCCTGGACTTTATTCTCCCATTGACGATGAGGCAGCGTTTTCTTCCATTGCTACAAAGAAGTATTCTGTTCTCGATAAACTTACCAAAAAAATAGAATTTTTTGGCATCGTTTACGGAACTAGCTACTCTTACTGGTTCACTGATGCTGATGGTGCCGCCGCAGCAGCTATTAATAACTTTACTGAAATAACCGGTGACACAACCTATTACCTTAAGTGGAAGGCCGATCCAAATATTCAGGTGATTAGCCAAGAGTCTACACTTGATGGAGATATCTACAGTGATGGCTTTATCAGCAGCAAGGATGCCAAGTTTGTAAAGACCGACTCAGAGTCCTTCTCTATGTCTGGTCAGATTGATGCCAAGAAAATTCAAGATCAGATGCAAAGTATTCAGGCTCTGTATCCACAGATTCAGGAGTCTGACTATAAGAACATTACTCTTGATGGAACTACCTCTACCTTTACTGCAACAGTTACCTTCCCAGAAGGAGTAAAGGTTCCTGAGAATCCTACTATTACTACAAGGGGCTTGGGTAAGGCATTTACGGTTGCCTCTACTGAGGTAAAGGGACAGACGGTTAGCGTTGTCTTTAAGCTAGTGGATGGTATCAATAATTACCAGGCACTCAAGGATGCTGTTGATTCTACTGGTATGGATGATGCTGAACAGACTGCTCAAACGGGAGAGCACCCTATTTCAGTAACAGTAGGCGGTCTTACGTTGGACGGCAGCAAGCTCAATAATGATCAAAAGCTTGTTACAACCGGTACGGTAGAAGGTAACTTTAGCGCCATAGCTTCTGTAGCAAGCGGTAAAACAAAGAAATTTGACTTTAGCTGGAAGGCTACCCAATCCGAGAGGGGTAGGGACAAGGATGCTAAAGACAATACCACGATCCAACATACTATTATTGCCGTAAAGACAGTTCAGCAAACACTTCCTGCTGACCTTCTCATCAATGGTGACTCCACACATGAAGATGTGTATGGCGTACTGGCTGGGCAAAAGGTTGATGTAACAGGTTCTGTAAATGTCACATCCATCAAAAACCAGATGGTTGCTATTGAGGCTCTATATCCCAATACACCACACAACGAGATTGGTGTATCGATAAAGGACTTTGGCTTTACGGCCAAGCTTACCCTGCCTGAAGGCATGACTATGCCTACAGATCTCACTCCGGAGTCCCTGCAGCTCAAGAACTTTGGTGGCTTTAAGGTCACTAAGGTAGAAGTGAAGGATAACGTAGCTACGGTATCTATGGCCATAGCTGACAACATTACCACCTATGAACAGCTTAAAAAGCTTGTAGATGCAACTGGCGACGCAAACGGTTGGATGAGCCTTACACTCCCCAATGTTACGGTCAACTCTGATGTTGCTGACAACCAGGTTCTTACAGCAACTGCTGAGGTATCTGGCTTCTTTGATGCTTTGGCAACCCATGGCTCTACAACCAAGGCCTTCTCGTTTGCCTGGAATGGTGAGCAGTGGGCGGATGGCAAGGACAGTATAGCTTCCGATCCCAAGGCAATTCAGGCATCGGTTCAGACTCCTACCACCGTAATCTCAACGTTGCCTGCAGACCTTTTGGTTGGCGACAACACAGAGCATGATGAGATCTTTACTACGATCGCTGGCAGTAAGGTAAGCTACACCGGTGCTCTGAATGTTGACTCCATTAAGAAGCAGATGGCTTATATTGAGAATCTCTATCCAGGTGTAGATAAGTCTCAGATTTCGGTAAATGTTGCAGAGTGCAGCTTTACAGCAACCCTTGAGGCACCTGAGGGTGTTACCATTCCTGCTAATGTCGTGGCAACCCCTGAAAACTTTGGCGATGCCTTTGAGATTACTAAGGTAGAAACTAATGGCAACAAGGTTGCTGTGACCTTGAAGCTCAAGGACGGCATCACTAAGTACTCTGAGCTCCAGGATGCCGTAGCTAAGGCTGGCGATGCAAACGGTTGGATGAAGCTTACCCTGCATGACCTGATGGTCAATAGCGACGTAGCTCCTGGTACCAAACTTACCATGGTGGGTACTATTACAGGAAGCATGAAGGCAACCGCTACTTCTCCTGGCGGTCACAGCAAGGCATTTAGCTTTGTATGGAATGGCGAGCAATGGCCTGAGGGCAAGGATGCTACCACTGATCCCACCGACAAGTCTATTAGCTTTACGCTTACCGTTAAGGCCGCGGACAATCCTGATAACCCTGACAACCCCAATAACCCGGACAATCCTTCCAATCCGGATAACCCCAACCAGCCTTCTAAGCCTGGTACCGGTAAGACCAAGGTTACGCCTCAAAACAAGGCTCAGTCCAAGAAGATGATTCCTCAGACTGGGGATGTTGCTACGAGTGCAAGTACCCTTGCAGGTATAGCAGCTGCTGGTATTGCGGCGCTGGGTGCTCACTTTGGTATTCGTCGTAAAAATGACGAAGAATAATTGGAGTGCTGAGTTACGTACGGTACCCCAAGAGCAAGAGGGCGATAAGAACGTTGCGTCCTAAAAGCTTTGGAGAAAGCTAAGAAAGAAGAGGTTGGCCATAAGGTCAACCTCTTCTTTATTATGTGTCCGAGCAACAACGTACAATAGAAATGTAAGGTAAAAGTTTGGTTGATGTTTTTTAGCCAAGGCTTGCAGGTGTACCAAAAAATGAGGAGTTACGGACGCTCATGAAGTTCATTCACACGTCAGACTTACATCTGGGTAAAAAAATTGCAAACTTTTCTTTAGAGCAAGATCAGAGCTACATGATGAACCAGCTATTAGAGGCTGCAGTTTCTCAAAACGTGCAAGCCCTTGTAGTGGCGGGAGATATATTTGATACACCAGCTCCTCCAGATTATGCAACACGTTTATGGGATGAGTTTCTTACACGTATGGCGCAGGCAAACATTCCTGTATTGGTGGTGAGTGGAAACCATGATTCCGGTGCTCGCTTGGGTTGTGGTTCACGTCTGTTTACTCAGTCAGGTATTCATATTGCCGGTGAGCTTACTGGTGAACTGATGCCTATTAGTGTTGCAGGCGTTAATTTTTGGCTCATTCCGTTTGTGCGACCTTCTGATGTTCGTGCTTGGATAGCCTTGCAAAAAGAGGAACAAGTTTCGTTGAGTAGCTATGAAGAGGCGTTGCGTGCTGTTGTTTCCGCAATCCGTAGGCATCCGGCTTTTGCAGATGGACCCAATGTCTGTGTTGCTCATCAATTTATTACAGCGGGTAGCATGAAGCCTCAGCTGAGTGAGTCAGAGCGCGGTGGGTTTGGTCCTTCGGTAGGCACGTTGGACAACATAGATGCTTCCGTGTTTGATGGCTTTGCATATGTAGCGCTAGGACACATCCATGCTCCACAAAGCATTGGTCGTCCTACGATTCGCTACAGCGGTACGCCACTTAAATATTCCAGCTCAGAAGCACGGCAATGTAAAAGTTTTGTGCTGGTAGACATTTTAGAAAGTGGAGAGCTGCATCATACGTTGATGCCATTCTCTGCTCTGCATGATTTTAGAGTAGTAGAAGGCTCCTTGGATGAACTGGAGCAGCTGGCTGCTACACAGTCTGAGCAAGAAAAAGAGGATTTTGTTCACGTAACAGTGGTGGAAGATAACCCTGTGGATGTGGTGGCTCGCATTAAGTATCTGTGGCCTTACTATGCGGGAATAACAGTGCAGTCACATGTAAACACTGTAGCAGGTACTTCCTCGGCGCCCTCGCAGGAAAAGCTAGAGAACAGCAGTCTCAAAGAGCTGTTCTTGGACTTTTTTGCTTATCAACTTGGCAAGCAGGCATCGCAAGAAGAAGAGGCTCTGGTAGTACAAGCGCTTGCACACAGTTCAAAGGAGTTGATGTAGGTGAAGCCTCTGCAGCTTTTGCTCACAGCCTTTGGCCCCTATGTGCAGCAAACCACTATAGATTTCACAGAGCTTGGGCGGCATGGTCTGTTCTTGATTTACGGAGATACAGGCTCCGGTAAAACCATGCTCTTTGATGCCCTATGCTTTGCGCTCTATGGAGAGACATCTGGCGGTCGTGATCCTGCCCAGCTGCGTAGCAATTACGCTTCTCCTGATCAAATTTGTTCCGTTAGCTTTAGCTTTGAGCACAATGGTAAGAACTATCATGTGAGGCGCGAACCCGCTCAACTGGTCAAGAAACGTCGTAGATCAAGTGGGGGAGATGATACAACCCTGCGTTCACCACAGGCTGAATTGCTTTGTGGCAAGACCGTGATCCAAAATGCGCCCACTAAGGTTACTGCGGCAGTCGTAGAGCTCTTAGGTCTTGATGCAGATCAATTCCGCCAGGTAACCATGATTGCTCAAGGTGCTTTTCGTGAGTTGTTAACAGCAAAAAGTTCCGCTCGAGAAGAAATTCTACGCAAGATTTTTATGACTCAGCAGCTCAAGGGCTTTCAAGAGATTCTTAAGCAGCAAAAGGCAACAGCACAAGCGGCATATGAGCAACAGATGGTATTGCTTGCCAACGAGTTTGCTCATCTCGACCTTGAGGCAGTACAACATATTGGTCAAAACCAGGATAGTTTGTTAGTACTGCAACAAGAGAATGCTATTCGTGCAGTACCTCAGCAAGCTATCATAGATGCTACAGATATACTGCTCAAAGAGCTTTCTGGTGCTTCTACTCACGCAAGAGAGCTGCTTGACCAGGCCCGAAAACAGGAGCATGAGACACAGTCACAGCTTGAGCAACTTCGTCATAAGAGGCAGCTTCTTGAGGTGGCTCAGCAAAATTGCAGTGAAGTTGCGCGCATGAGGGCTGTACATGCTCAGACAACAGAAGCATTTGATGAGATACAAAGCATATATTCAGAGCGATATGAGCAGCTTATCGCACAAAAAGCACAGCTAGAACAAAGTTTGCCCAGCTACGATGCCCTGGCTGACCACCAAAAAACGCTGGAACGTTTGCAAACACAGCTCACTGAGTTGGATACAACGCAGCGTGAACAACAGGCTTCGCAAAAACGCATCCAGCAGGACTATCAAGAGGCACTCCAAGCACAAAAAGAGCTCCCTCAGCTTACGGAAGAAGTGGCTCAGCTGTCCAAAGACATAGAGCACTGTGAGCAACAGATTGCGCATACCAAGCAGCTATCCGATCAGTATGCATCCATACAAGCAAGTCGGGCTTCTGTCGAGAAAACCCAAGATGCGCTTAAGGGTGCTCGGGATGTGAGGGATCACAAGCAGGCACTGGCAGATGCTCTTATGGATGCTTTTACCGCAGGCAGTGCCTATGTTTTGGCAAAAAGCTTGCAAGCGGGAAAGCCCTGTCCCGTTTGTGGATCAACTGATCATCCTTTACCTGCTACCAGTACGGATGAACCTCCCACAAAAGAGCAGCTCGATACAGCAGCGCAAGCAGTAAAACGGGCGCAACAAGCCTATGAACAGGCGTCGCAAAGCCATATTTCTGCTACCGAGAAATACCGCGCGCTTCAAACATCGTATATACAAACCGCCTCTGAGTTTTTACAAGCACATGTTTCGGACGCGACAACGGCACAGACACAGATTGCTGATTGTTTGAAACAAGACACTCAACAAGTAGAAAAGTGGAGAGCTGCATATACAGAAGCTTCTTCTCGCCAAGCCATATTGCAAAAAAAGGCAGAGGCTGTAGAAGAACTGGAGGCCCAGCTGGCCAATCTAGCAGCACAACAACAGCAGACGCAAGCTCAGCTATCTGAGGCACAGCTTGAGGATACTCGTGTGCGCTCGCTGGTGGATGAGTTGTTGGGTGCCCTGGAATTTGACACAAAAGAGGCTGCAGAGCAGT
Source organism: Atopobium minutum 10063974 (assembly GCF_000364325.1). Lineage (NCBI taxonomy): Bacteria > Bacillati > Actinomycetota > Coriobacteriia > Coriobacteriales > Atopobiaceae > Atopobium > Atopobium minutum. Next base: position 19,927 of record NZ_KB822533.1, on the reverse strand, counting down.
ACTTGTCGCGGCTCAAACAGAAGCGTGCGGAGCTTGAAAGTGGCTATCAGGAAGCTCAAACGGCTTGTGATGATGCGAAGAAGCAGCTCGTGACTGCGCAGGCAACCTTTGATGTTTCATTGTCTCGTTTAGAAGAGCTGGGACTTACGCTTGATAGTATCCTTGAAGACAGCACTCACCTGCAGCGAGCATATGAAGAGGCCGGTGCCATAACACGCCAGAGGGAAGAAGTTTTTACAAAGCTGTCGGCAAGCCTTTTGCATAATGAGCAAATTTCTTCTCGCATGCGCGAGCTCTATGCTCAGTTGCCTGCTCTAAAGCAGGCCTGGCAAACAGCACGGGAGGTTTCCAGTGTAGCATCGGGCGATATTACCAGTGCTCTGTCCTCCACTGCCAAGCGCGTATCCTTTGAGCGCTATGTTATGAGTTACTACTTTAATCAGGTGCTTACCTGCGCTAATTATCGCCTGCATACCATGTCTTCCGGGCGCTACCAGCTGGTTCGTTCTGATCAAGCAAAGGGACGTCGTCAAACAGGCTTGGATATTGATGTGTATGACAGCTGGAATGGAAAAACACGTCCTGTGGACACCCTGTCTGGTGGAGAATCGTTTGAGGCGTCATTATCGCTAGCGCTTGGTTTATCAGACTATGTGCAGCGGCAGACGGGCGGTATTGCGCTTGATACCGTGTTTATCGATGAAGGCTTTGGAACGCTTGATCCCGACACGCTCGATCAAGTCATGAATGTTCTGTCTGAGCTTGCGTCGAGTGACTGTTTGGTGGGTATTATTAGCCACGTGGAAGAATTGCGTCAGCAAATTCCAAAGCGCATTGAAGTTACCGCAACAAACACGGGCAGCTCCGCTCAAATTGTTTGTGAATAACACGAGGTAGATATGGCAGACAAGAACATGCAAGACCAAGAAGATCAACCATCGTTGTTTGGCTTTGACGAGGGTGGGCGACAAGACCAGCAAGACCAGCGGGAGTCTAACACTCCAATCACGCAGGCCATGCAAGCACAAACGCCCGCCCAGCGTGCGGCACAGCTCAATCAGATCTTGAGTCATGCTGCATACCAGTACTATGCGCTTGATGACCCGCAGATGACGGACGCACAGTTTGATCGCTTACTCGTCGAGCTGCAACAGCTTGAGGCCGAGCATCCGGAGCTGGTGACACCGCAAAGCTACACCCAGCGCATTGGCGGGTATGTGTCTGAGCAATTTGCTCCCGTGCGCCATGCTCAGCGGATGTACTCCATTGATGATGCCATGGATCTTGAAGAGCTTGATGAGTGGCTTCACCGCACAGAACAAGCTCTTGGTGCTGTGGGTAGTGTGGCATATACCTGCGAGCTTAAGATTGACGGCCTTGGGATTGCTCTGACCTATACGGATGGGCAGTTTGTACGCGCAGCTACCAGAGGTGATGGCACTATAGGGGAAGACGTCACGGCAAATGTACGCACCATCCAGGACATTCCTGCCACGCTTGCCCGTGATGGGCTTACAACCATGACCGATAAGGGCTTTGGACAAAGCGTCGAAGTTCGCGGCGAGGTATATATGCCACGCCATAGCTTTGTGCGTCTTAATGCTCAAAACGATGAAGCTGGTCGTGCGCCCTTTGCCAATCCTCGCAATGCAGCTGCTGGCTCTTTGCGCCAAAAAGATGCAAAGGTAACAGCTGCTCGTGATCTGGAAACGTTCATCTATGCGGTGGCTGATGAGTCCAACCTTAACCTGTCTTCTCAGCATGCCTTTTTGCAGTGGCTACGCTCCTGTGGTTTCTCGGTAAACCCGCATGCTCAGCGCGTGGAAGGGGCACGGGCTGTTCATGAGTATTGCGAACATGCGTTGCTCCTGCGCGATACGCTGGATTATGACATTGACGGTGTTGTGGTTAAGGTGGACGATTTTGCGCTGCAAAATCACTTGGGCTTTACGGCGCGTGCACCCCGTTGGGCTATTGCGTTTAAGTTCCCTCCGGAGGAGCGCCAAACCGTCTTGAGAGAAATTCGTGTTCAGGTTGGTCGTACCGGCGTGCTCACCCCTGTAGCGGAATTTGATCCGGTAACCGTAGCAGGCTCTACCATCGCGCGCGCTACCTTGCATAACATTGATGAAGTGCGTCGCAAAGACGTGCGCGTGGGGGATACGATTGTCGTTCATAAGGCTGGCGATGTTATCCCAGAGGTTGTGGGACCGGTTGTATCGGGCGAGTTGGCGGCAGCGCATGGTCAGCGCTCGTTATGGACCATGCCGGATACCTGTCCAAGCTGCGGGAGTCCCATTGTGCGTGAAGAGGGCGAGGTAGCGTATCGCTGCGTTAGCCTTGATTGCCCTGCTCAGGCTACAGAACGGCTTATTCATTGGGGCAGCCGCAAAGCTATGGATATAGACGGTCTGGGGGATGAGATTGTTCGCCGCCTTGTTGAACAAGGTGTTTTGAGGGATGTTGCAGATTTTTATGACACGCTCACAGAAGAGCTTTTGGCGGCCACTCCCACAGGGCGTGTGTATGAAACCAGCACTGCCGACCACACGGAGGGTGACCAAATCCTGTTAGGCCATACCATTGCAGGTAAAATCATGGATCAGGTGCATGAGTCTAAAACCCGCGGCCTTGCACGTGTGTTGTTTGGACTCGGAATCCGTTTTGTGGGCGAGCAGGTTGCACGGTCTTTGGCGGCTGCTTTTGGTTCACTTACGGCGTTGTATGAGGCCTCTCTAGAAGAGATCATGCAGGTAGATGGGGTTGGCGAGAAGCTCGCTTTATCCGTTAAGAATTTCTTTGCAGTTCCAGAAAATCTTGTTGTTATTGAACGTCTCCGCAGTGCGGGCGTTTTGCTTGAGCAACCTCATGAGGGTAGCAACGAGCAGCCTGCTCAAACTCTTGCTGGCCTTACCTTTGTGTTGACGGGCACGTTGGAAACCATGAAGCGTGATGAGGCAGGAGCTGCTTTGCGCGCTATGGGTGCAAAGGTTTCCGGCTCCGTCTCTAAGAAAACGAGTTACGTAGTGGCAGGAGCTTCTGCTGGATCAAAGCTAACAAAGGCACAAGAGCTGGGCGTAACCGTTCTGGATGAAGCTGCTTTGCAAAACATTCTTGCTACGGGAAGGGTCTAAATGGGTTGCATAGTTACCGAAGGCTTCATGCCTTTTATGGGATATCAAACGTATTATCGCATTGTTGGAAACTGGAGTGCACACACCACACCAAAACAAGCTCCGCTTATCCTGTTGCATGGCGGTCCCGGCTCTACCCACAACTATATGGAGCTTCTCGATAGCCTAGCCGATGACGGTCGTGCTGTTATAAGTTACGACCAGTTGGGTTGCGGTCAGTCCTTTGTAGAAGGGCATCCAGAGTTGTGGCATGCTCAAACCTGGGTCGATGAGCTACGGGCGCTGATAGATTATCTTGGGATTACGCGCTTTCATGTGCTGGGCCAGTCTTGGGGCGGTATGCTGGCGCTTACGTATTTGGCGGATTGTCAGCCAAAGGGTGTGCAGTCGGTTGTGCTTTCAAGCACGCTGCCTTCTTCGCAGCTGTGGGGAAAAGAAAACCATAGAATGGCGCGCATGCTTCCTGAGCATGAATGGGAAGCACTGGATTATGCCGAGAAAACCGGTGATTATAGCTCTGATGCCTACGCGCAGGCGATAGACCACTACATGCAGCTTCATTGTTGTGACGACAGCTATGGTCCAGATGCCCCCGAGTGTTTGAGGCGTCCCAAAAAGTCTGGCACCGAGTGCTATGAAACTGCCTGGGGACCCAATGAACTTATGCCGCAAGGCACACTTAAAGATTGGGATTATACGGAAGCACTGCCCAGTATCAAGGTACCTGCGCTTATCGTGAGCGGCACGGATGATCTTTGCACGCCGCTGGTTGCAAAAACCATGTTTGATGGCTTGCCTCAGACGCGCTGGGAATTGTTTGAGGGCTGCCGTCACATGTGTTTTGCGGACGACAACCCCCGGTATATAGAGCTTATGCATGCGTGGCTGCAAGAGCATGACGAGCCTAGGTGCGAACCTACGCGGCCGCTAGTCTAGATAGCTTACGAGCTCATCCTTCTCGCGAGACCTGGTGTGCATGGGGGAGGGATGAGCGTTTGCGGCAGGCCATCCTATGGGGAAGGCAGCAACAAGTTCATAGCCAGCCAACTCAGGCAGCTCTTGGGCAAGGGCTGGTGCGTCAAAAGAGCCTAGCCAACAGGTGCCAAGCCCCAAATCTGCAATAGCTAGCATGATATGCGTAGCAACAATAGAGGCATCTACATCGGCAAAGTTCTTCCCATCGTAGCTGCGCGTCCACGACTCTTGGGGAGCTGCACCAACTATGATGTAGGAGTGCGCACCAAAGTCATAACGGGTATGGCGAGTAAATTTTTCTACTGCATCCCCATTTAATACCCAAAGCCTAAAAGGTTGTTTGTTGACGGCGGTAGGTGCCGCAAGAGCCACATCAATGATTTTCTCGATAAGCTCAGGCTCTACAGGCTTGTCAGAAAACGCACGGCATGAATAGCGCTCATGTGCCAAACTTGCAAAATCACTCATCTAAAACTTCTTTCTTAGACTGACTACAAGGCGTGCCATTAGGTACTATAAGTAAGATATACCACCATTTGGGAGGAATTATGACGCGCAAATCTAGATTGATGCTTGCGGGAATTATTGGTACAGCAGCGGCAACAGCCTCAGTAACTGCTGCATTGGTTGCTCGCGCTTGGGTGCGCCATGATCCACATCTGATTCGCTCTACCTCCTTTGGCTCAGCGTTTATTTACACCAGCTACGATCAAAAGGGCAGAGCTGTGCGTTTGCTTTGTGTTGGTGGTGTGGTTCAAAGTGCTACGTATATGGATCAAAATCGCTATGAGCTGCCTTTTGAATACTTCCGCGCTTGCGCTCGTGCAATGCGTGAATCTGGCCTGCATGCTCAGCGAGTGCTGGTGCTTGGCGGCGGCGGGTATACCTATCCAAAATATCTTATTGCTCACGATAAGAACGTGCAGGTAGACGTGTGTGAGATTGATCCAGAGATTACCGCCATCGCACATAGGTGGTTTTATTTGGATGCTCTCAAACGTGAGTTTAAGACACAGATTACCGGGCGTCTTACCACTATTTGTGCAGATGCAACATCCTATTTGCAGTATACCGATGCCACTTATGACGTCATCTTCAACGATGTCTTTGCGGCTGGGGTGCCAGCAGCGTCATTGGCAGGGGAGATAGGCGTAGCATCCGTGCATGCGCGGCTTGCGCAAAACGGCCTGTATCTTGTTAATTATGTTGTCGATAAGACCGGTCTTGCAGGCTTGCAAAACGTTGTCCAGGTGTTAAGCCAACAGTTTAAACAGGTATACATCGTGGATGCTTGCGACGAGGAATTTAGCAACTCAGAAAATTATTTGATTATTGCTACCGATGGTGACTATACCTTTTCCAACACTATCGGGTTTTAAGTAAGAAACTTTATGAAAGGACATGGCTACACCATGCCCTTATCGCTATACCACTTAAAACATGTTGCGAAGTGCAAACTCTGCCTGAACCGTGCGGAACATAAGGTCAACGTCGTCCAGACCTAAGTGCTTCTCGGATTCACCGGCTTCCAAGGTGCCACGACGGCGAGCCCAGCTTTCCAGAGATGCCGGCCTTTGCTCATGGGGTAAAATTTTGGTCTCAGGGTCTACGCGGCGACAAATATCGCGCGTATCAATGGGAACAATCTTGCCAGCTTTGCGCGCCTCCGCATAGCCATCAATGTGCAGCATAAACCAGGAGTCCTCAAAGGCTGCATTGTGTGCCATATAGGGGAAGCGTGTGAGTGTGGCGAGAAGTGCAGCCTGCATTTTCTTATCCTCGCGGAAAGGCTTCTTACCCTCAATATCAGACCAGCTAATGTGGTGAATGTTTGCTAGAGGTATACCCTTTTGTTGGTACATATCTGGAAGCCCACAATATGCCAGGTAGGGATCGGTTGGTTTTGCATCTACGCTAAGCTGCATAAACTCAAGGCCAACATTAACAATATAGCCACGATCTGGATCGCGCGCAGTGGTTTCAATATCAATGCCTACCACCATGCCAGAAATAGGTGCGGCAAGGTATGCAATATTCAGGTCATTAAGGCCCAGACCAGCTTCTTTAGCAACAATTTTAGGGCTGCGATGCTGCATGGCAGCAACGCCGCGGACCAAATCATCATCGGAAAGTCGTTGAGCCAAACTGGATCCACGCAGGTTTTGTAGGCGTTCGATACCAAAGTTGTCGCAGGTAGTGCGATTACGATCTGCCAGCGAACGCACGATTTCAAAGTTAAATGGATCATCTGAACCATAGGAAGCACGCCATGCGGCAAGCAGCTGGGAAATAGCATCTTCATTAGCTGCTCGATCTGCGGTAAGGGTGGCATCGTCCATTAAAAAGCCAGGGAAGGCGAGGGCGTTTGCGTGTTCGATTGCTTCGCTTACATTCATATTTTTCTCCGGTTAAGAGCCGTTAAGAGTAGGGCATTGGATGGAGCATTGAGTAGGGCATTGAGTAGAGCATATCTATCAAAGGTAAGCCTATCAAAGTTGGAAGGTTGAGGTGTGAAGATTGCGCTCAATTTGACTAAATGTTGATTACTCAACATTTACAGTAAAGAGTGCTACTATACTTGTTGATAAATCAACAACTGTTACCGATGATGTACGTTGTAGCGAGCGGCACAGCGCGTACGTGAGCGCATGCAACGGCTATGCCAGTGAGCGTCAAAGACTCAGATGGGAGGAGCGTTGGCTCAATCAATACCATCACAGCAGGCCTCAGCCTCAAATCAAGCTGTAGACACCAAGCGCTTCGAGACATTTTCTGGACTCATTTTTGCGCTTCATAAGGAAGTGCAGCGTTTCAAAAAAGCCGAAATGGCTCGTTTTGGACTGCAAGGTACCGATGCCTCATGCCTGCTCTGCTTGCATAAATACCCCAAGGGTATCCCCAGCGCAGACATTGCTCGTGCGCTTGACGTGGATCGAGCTTTAGTTTCTCGCTCACTTGCATCACTGATGCAAAAAGGATATGCCCAAACTCATGATGACCAGGGCCAGGGAGCGGTTGGGTACAGAAGCCCTGTTTTTCTCACCAAGAAAGGCATGGAGCTTGCCTGCCAAGTGGAAGAAATTATCACTCGCATGGTGGGGCTTGCTGCCAGTGAACTCATTCAAGAAGATATCGTGGTTATGTACCGCGTTCTAGAAGAAATTCTTGATAAAATAAGGATGTTATAGCACGATACTAGCTAGATTGGGCAAGTCAGCCACACAGCCGCATAGTTGTATATGCGTGCGGGCAGCGTGTGTCTTTTATGCACGCGCATTCTACGAAGGAGAAGCTTCATGACAATTAGAATCGTCTGCGATTCAGGTGCCGATGTTTCCGACCTCATGCACGATCAGCTTACGGTCCTGCCTTTATCGGTTGCGTTTGGAACAACAACGTATTTAGATGGAGTTGACCTGACGAATCAGCGCTTTTATGAGCTGCTCCTGGAAACGGACGTTATGCCCACTACAGGTCAGGTCACACCCTATCGTTTTGACCAAGCATTTGCACAGGCACGCAATGCAGACGAGAAGGTCGTGGCAATTACCATCTCTTCTGTTTTATCGGGTACCCACCAAAGTGCTGTTACAGCAGCTCAACCCTATGGTGACAGCGTTTGTATTATCGATACGCTCAGCGCCTCCATGGGTACGCGCGCAATGGTTGAGTATGCGCTAAGGCTTGTCGATGAGGGCGTGGAGTTTGATGCGCTGTGTGAAGAGCTTGCCAGCAAAGTGGAACATCTGCGCGTCATGGCGCTTCTCGACACCTTGGAGTATTTGCATCGTGGCGGCCGCCTGCCCAAAGCAGCTGCAACGCTTGGTGCCTTACTTTCTATCAAGCCCGTCATCACTACGAACGAGGGCGCGGTTGCACTGGTAGGAAAGGCGCGCGGCTCCAAGGCAGCTAACAACTTGCTTGATCAGCTGGTCGATAAAAGCGGTGGTATCAACTTTGACCTGCCGCTCTGTGTTGGCTATACCGGGCTGGATGATACGCTGCTCAAAAAATATGTTCAGGATAGCGCACTGCTCTGGAAGGAAAATATCCCTCAGTTGCTCTTCCATTCCATGGGCGGGACCATCGGTACTCATGCGGGTCCCGGAACCATTGCCTTAGGATTTTTTGCCAACAACTGATGTTACTAAAACTGATGTCACTAACAACTGATGTTACTAAAATTGATGGAGCCAACAGGGGCTTTGCCTGCGCTAGTGCATTTTTTGCGCGGCAATTACCTGCTGAAGCATGCCGATAAACGCTTGAGCGAGTTCGCTCAGCTTGCGCTGGCTGTGGGTGAGGTATCCCACGTTCATGATCTCATCTGTTTCCAAGGGGATAGATTTGGTCTGTCCAGACATCTCATCAGATAGGATGCCGGTGGAAATCAAAAACCCGTTGTAGTTGGCTAGCAGGCTGGTCATAGTTCCACGGTCACTTACCACTACGTTTTGTGCATGAGGAATGTACGAAAACGGCTCTTCTGACAAATACAGGGAGCTTTGCGCGCCTTGTTCAAAGGTGTAGCGCGGCCAATCAGCAAGTTCGGAGACCTTGAGAGAAGGTTTGCTGGCAAGCGGATGATCCTTACGGACAAACACATGAGGCTTTGCTTTGTGTAAGGAGATAAATTTGAGGTTATTCTCGTCAAAGCGCCTACGCAAGGCCTGCTCATTGTAGGAACTCAAAAACAGGATGCCAATGTCAGATCTAAAATCTGCAACGTCATTAATAATGTTGGTTGTACGGGTTTCTCGTAGTGTAAAGTCAAAGCCGCTGTCTTCCTGGGTTCGGACAAAGGCAGTGAACGCACGAACGACAAAGGCGTAGTGCTGGGAACTTATTGAGAGGCGCTGTTTAAGCTGGTCAGGGTGGCCGGCATAGCGGTTTTGTAAAAGATCCGCCTGCTCAATAACCTGGCGCGCATACCCCAAAAACTCAACACCCTCACGCGTTACGCGAATGCCCTTGCTGGTGCGCGTAAAAATGGTGATACCAAGCTCTTGCTCAAGATCTTTAACCGCAACCGATAAGCTCGACTGGGCAATAAAATGCGTTTTTGCCACCGAGTTCATTGAACCGCTTTCGGCAATGGCAATTATATATCTGAGCTGTTGAAGATTCATAACCGGTCCTCTTTGGATGATTTACCTTAGTATGAAACACAAACATCTAAACCGAGGTCGCGTACACGAGCGGCAATGCTATCTAGCACCTGTGGCGCGGCTTTAGCGAGGGTGGGAACGGGTACATCACGTGCGATGGTATAGATAAACACTTGTTGAGGATTAATCTGTTGTAAAGCATCAAGCCAGGGTTCTACGTAGGTATTGGCTGTGTTATCTGCGTTTATACCTTTGATGGTTCCGCTGACAAAAATTGTTTGAATCTTTATGTGTCCACCAAATGAAGCATAGGCTGCAATGCGCTCGCTTACATCGTAGTGGCCTTGAGGCCTATCCAAAAGGTTAATGTAGGAAGCATCTACGGTATCCAGCTTTAAAATGTTGTCATCTACCTGCAGTAAAGCTTGATGAACGGCGGGTTTATCGGCAAACATGCCATTGCTCAGAACACTAATGCGTGCGTTGGGTACATAGAGCTTACGCAGGCGACGAACCAGCTCAACCGCCTGCGGAAATAGGGGACTTGCAGTGGGTTCACCATTTCCTGCAAAAGTAAGAACCGTGGGCTGCAATGCGCTGTGTGCCAGCTGGGCAAGCTTTGTATCAAGTGCGGTCTTAAGCTCGTCTAACGTGGTATATCCGTCAGAGGTGCGCCTGTGCTCATTCAGGCCGTTCTCGCAATAGGCGCAGTTAAATGAACATATTTTTCCCGATGCGGGCATTAAATTAATGCCGAGTGAAACCCCCAGGCGGCGGCTTTGCACGGGACCAAATACTGGACTGTCATTGAGAAATGTTGGCATCAATTCCCTCCATCTTGATAATACAAAAGAAGGGAGCAAAATCCGAGTGGGTATTTCAATCTATTGTGCGTGATGTTGCGTGCGTGACGCGGTGTGTGATGTAGCGTGCGGTGTGGTGCGCGTGACGCGGCGTTCGGTGCGACGGCGTACTGCCGCATTAAAAAACGATGACCATTCAAAGAATGGTCATCGTTCGCATTGTCTCCAACTCACGCTGGAGGTATATCCCACTATATCCTAATTTGGAATGATTCTAAGCTCGGATAATAATCTCCTCATGGATATTACAAGTAATCAAACAATCGGCAAGAACCTTAAGGCCATTCGTTGCGCACATGGAATCACTCAGCTTGCTCTCGCAGAGAAACTTAATGTAAATCAGTCTTTTCTCAGTAAGTTGGAAAGCGGCGAGCGCTCACTTCGTGTGTACGAGGTTCGCTGGATTGCGGAAGTATTGGATATGTCTGTTGCAGATCTTGCAACCCAACTCAACGAGGGCATTTCTTCAGAACCAAACTTCTAAGCTGCACGTATTGCTGTGTTTATCAGCGTTATTGCGGTGCCCATCAGGCATCATTGCTTTCTAAATACCAGTTCGTTGCTACTCGATAGCACTTCGTCAAAGGTGTAACCGCGCCCATCAAATTTATGTAACTCCGCTACAGACGCAATGTTTTTCTCGGCAGACCAACGAATAAAGCTTCCGCGTGCGGCCTTAACCTCTGGTGCACGCATAACTAATTTGCCCGACTTTGCATCGGGCGATAAAAACGTGCAGGTTATAGTCTTGTCTGCAAAGTAAGGCACGAGCGCTTGTGAATATTCCTTGGATGCAAGGTTAATAATGCGGATGTCGTCCGCCTCATCCATAAGGGTGCGCGCCAGCAAATCACCCCACCACTCGTATAGATTATGCGCCCCGTCCATGCTTAGCTTAGCTTGCATCTCCAGTCGATAAGGACACACACCATCAAGGGGGCGTACCAATCCGTACAGTCCGGAAATCACACGCACGTGCTCCTGAGTCCATGACAGCTGCTCCTCAGACATTACCGAGGCGGCAATGTTGGTGTATTGGATGCCGTTATAGCTGCAGACTGCTGCGGTTAAGTGATCAAAAGGAAGCTGCAATCCTGCTTGCAACTCGTTCAATTGTTGGAGCGACTCATGTGCCAAGCGCGGTGAACAGGCCCAGAGCTTGTGTAGCTGTTCAAAGTCCATGTTATGCAAATGCGCTGCAATCTTGCGTGCCTTCTCAATAAATTGAGGCTGAGCAGTAGCAAAGGGGTATTCTTCGGTCACCTTCATTTTCTTAGCAGGTGAAATAATAAATCGCAGGTTCACGGCTTGTCCTTTGTTTGTCTTTTCGATCCGCTTTGTCTGAGCTTCGACTTTTTCATAGTGTTGATATTGTATTTCGTGTTTTGAGGAAAGCAATGACGCAGCACAGGTTTAGGACTATGCTCTAAAGTAATGTGATAGTAACGCTTGTACCAGCCGACTACCGCTTAGTCACTCTTTTGCTGGCTAGCTGTTGGTTAGCTCCAATCCAAGGAGGCATTGTGGACTCAGCAACTCCCCTTCAGTCCGCCCCTCAAACAGACCAAAAAGATTTGGAAGCACGCAAAGACGATGCCCTGTTCATAAAAGCGGGTATTCCTGATGAGCTTCGTGGCACGATGACGCTGTTTTTGCGCCTTGTTCGCAAAGTGCTCTCAGAATATGATCCCAGTTTGCGCCAGTCTTTTGATGATCTCTTAGCGCACACCTTGCTTATTCACACACAAAGCTCTAAGTCTGCTGCGCTTACTTCTGCCGATAAGCCCGCTGCAGATGGCGCGAACGCCGTGGAGGATTCGTCCACTGCTGCCGCTACCGCTGCTGCCGCCACAAATACTGCAGCTGCCGCAGATTCACCAGCTCTGGTCGAAGCAGATTTCAAGAAGGCTGTCCAGCTCATTGACTCTCTGCCCGTGGCGCAAGCAACCTTGCTGGTGCGCGGGCTTGCAACCTACTTTCACCTGGCTAATATCTGCGAGGAAAACTATCGTGTGCACGCCCTACACCTGCGCGAACAGGAAATTCCTCCTACGCTTGCGTATAACCCCATCAATGATCTAACTGTGGCGTATCGCCGCCTGGTTGATGAGTGTGGCCATGCCAAAGCCCTGTCTTTGCTCAAGCGCCTGGAATTCCACCCAGTATTTACGGCACATCCAACCGAAGCTCGCCGCCGTGGCATAGAAGGTAAGATCCGCCGCATTGCTGGCCTGCTTAAAGAGCGTCCGTCTTTGGGTGGCGCCTCGTTAGCAGAGAACGAGCGTCAGATGTTGCAGGAAATTGATGCGATGTTTCGTACCTCACCCATTGGCCTTAAAAAGCCAACGCCCGTTGAGGAAGCGGACACCATTCTTGATATTTTTGACAACACCCTGCTTGACATGGTACCCGAGGTCTATCGCCGCTTTGATGACTGGGAGCTTGGCGATAAGGCAGGCACTGTTCCCCCTGTTTGCCCCGCCTTTTTCCATCCCGGATCCTGGATTGGTTCGGACAGAGATGGCAATCCCAACGTGACCGCTAAGGTCAGCCGAGAGGTTGCCGAGAAGTTCCGCCGCCATGTGCTTACAGCACTTATGGAGCGCACGTACTATGTGGGCCGCAACCTTACGCTTGACGCGCTGTGTACCAAGCCTTCGGATATGCTCGTTAACCTGTGGAATCACCAGGTAGAGATGAGCGAGTCCATGACTTCTCGCGCCCAAACGGTGAGTACGTCTGAGCTTCACCGTGCCGTCATGATTGTTATGTCGTATAGGCTTAAAGCAACTATCGACCGCACCGCCGATCTTATGTACAACGATGCCGACGCGTTCTTAAATGATCTACACATCGTGCAGGAGTCGCTTGTTCAAGCAGGTGCTCTGCGCGCGGCGTACGGCCCCGTTCAAAACCTCATTTGGCAGGTCCAGTCCTTCGGCTTCCATATGGTAGAGATGGAATTCCGTCAGCATTCCGTGGTCCACACACGCGCCCTGGCAGACGTCCACGAGCACGGCAGGCGAGAAGAGCGCGGCAAACTGGCACCTATGACCCGCGAAGTTTTGGACACCTTCCGCGCTATTGGCTCCATTCAGCGCCGTAATGGCGTCATTGCAGCTCGCCGCTATATCATTTCGTTCTCACAATCTGCCCAAAACGTCTCCGATGTGTATGAGCTGGCCCGTCTTGCCTTTGCTCACGAGAAGGACGTCCCCGTTTTGGACGTTATTCCTCTGTTTGAGCAGGTAGAAGACCTAGAAAATGCCGTCGATATTCTCGATGCCATGATTCGCATTCCTGAGGTACAAAAACGTATGAGCCAAACCAACCGTCGTCTTGAGGTGATGCTTGGCTATTCTGACTCCTCTAAGGACGCTGGCCCTACGTCTGCAACGCTTGTTTTGCACGCGGCTCAACAGGCAATTGCCCAGTGGGCAGAGCGTAACCATATTGATTTGGTGCTCATGCATGGCCGTGGCGGTGCTGTTGGCCGTGGTGGCGGACCCGCAAATCGTGCTGTTTTGGCTCAGCCACAAGGCTCAGTTAATTGTCATTTCAAGCTTACCGAGCAAGGTGAGGTTATCTTTGCCCGCTACGGCGATCCAACGCTGGCTCGTCGTCACATTGAGTCCGTTGCCGGAGCAACGCTTTTGCAGTCCGCACCTTCTATCGAAGAAATCAACACCGACACTACGCAAAAGTATGCCCAACTTGCTCACGATCTCGATGCGTCTTCTCGCCAGCACTACCTGCAACTGCTCAATACGCAAGACTTTGCGGAGTGGTTCTCTATCGTGACGCCGCTTACCGAGATTGGCCTTATGCCCATTGGTAGTCGTCCAGCTAAACGCGGTTTGGGTGCCAAATCCCTGGATGATTTGCGCACCATCCCTTGGATTTTCTCCTGGTCGCAGGCACGCACTAACCTGGCGGCTTGGTATGGCTTGGGTACGGCTTGCCAGTCCATCAACAATCTTGAGCTGCTTAGGCAGGCGTATGCCGAATGGCCTGTCTTTACCACCTTTATTGACAATATAGAGATGTCGCTGGCTAAGACTGATGCCAACATTGCGCGTATGTACCTTGCCTTAGGAGACCGAGAAGATCTTTCTAAGATGGTTTTGGATGAAATGGAGCTTACGCGCAGCTGGGTTCTTGCTATTACTAATAACTCTTGGCCGTTGGAACACAGACGTGTTTTGGGTCCTGTTATTCGCATGCGTCTTCCGTATGTAAATGCCCTGTCTCTTACTCAGGTACGTGCGCTTGCTGCTTTGCGCGAGAAAAGCGATGCGCTTACACCCGAAGAACGTGAGCGTTTTATCTACCTGATCTTGTGTACTGTATCTGGCGTTGCTGCAGGCCTTCAAAATACCGGTTAATGTACGATACTACCGTACGAAATCTGGAGCTTATCGCTAGGCCTGGATAAAGAAATAGCAGGTAAAGTATGGTATTTGAAATTTGATGGTCAAAACTAGTCATTTCACATTTGTGTCCAAAATATGAATCGAAACAAATCTAGTTTTTGTACTTGCAAGCCCAAAAAGGGGTGTGTATATTAGTAGGTCGCACGCGGTGATGTGGACAAACAAACACAGCAGCTGATGTGCGACGAACCTTGAAAACCGGATACTGCGATCGAAAGATCAGCAAAGACAGCACAGCGAAATTTCGAAGCAAATAAGCAATCGTTAATTTTACTTTGAATCCAGATCAGCGATTATTTTAGATGTCAGGTTTACTCAAATAAACTCACATACATATACAAGACAGTCAGTCTTGTTATTTGAACGGAGAGTTCGATCCTGGCTCAGGATGAACGCTGGCGGCGCGCCTAACACATGCAAGTCGAACGATTAAAGCATCTTTTAGATGTGTATAAAGTGGCGAACGGCTGAGTAACACGTGGGCAACCTGCCCTTTTCTTTGGGATAGCTACGGGAAACCGTGGGTAATACCGAATATTTCTTGAGTGTCGCATGGCACACAAGACAAAGCGTCTAGCGGAAAAGGATGGGCCCGCGGCCTGTTAGCTTGTTGGTGGGGTAATGGCCTACCAAGGCAGTTATGGGTAGCCGGGTTGAGAGACCGACCGGCCAGATTGGGACTGAGACACGGCCCAGACTCCTACGGGAGGCAGCAGTGGGGAATCTTGCGCAATGGGGGAAACCCTGACGCAGCGACGCCGCGTGCGGGATGAAGGCCTTCGGGTTGTAAACCGCTTTCAGCAGGGACGAGGCCGCAAGGTGACGGTACCTGCAGAAGAAGCTCCGGCTAAATACGTGCCAGCAGCCGCGGTAATACGTATGGAGCAAGCGTTATCCGGATTCATTGGGCGTAAAGCGCTCGTAGGCGGTCTGTTAGGTCGGTAAGTTAAATCCGGGGGCTCAACCCCCGTCCGCTTCCGATACCGGCAGACTTGAGTTTGGTAGGGGAAGGTGGAATTCCTAGTGTAGCGGTGGAATGCGCAGATATTAGGAAGAACACCGGTGGCGAAGGCGGCCTTCTGGGCCATAACTGACGCTGAGGAGCGAAAGCTAGGGGAGCGAACAGGATTAGATACCCTGGTAGTCCTAGCCGTAAACGATGGACACTAGGTGTGGGGGGATGTACCTTCCGTGCCGCAGCTAACGCATTAAGTGTCCCGCCTGGGGAGTACGACCGCAAGGTTAAAACTCAAAGGAATTGACGGGGGCCCGCACAAGCAGCGGAGCATGTGGCTTAATTCGAAGCAACGCGAAGAACCTTACCAGGGCTTGACATTTAGGTGAAGCGGCGGAAACGTCGTGGCCGAAAGGAGCCTAAACAGGTGGTGCATGGCTGTCGTCAGCTCGTGTCGTGAGATGTTGGGTTAAGTCCCGCAACGAGCGCAACCCTTGTCGCATGTTGCCAGCAGGTCAAGCTGGGCACCCGTGCGAGACCGCCGGCGTCAAGCCGGAGGAAGGTGGGGACGACGTCAAGTCATCATGCCCCTTATGTCCTGGGCTGCACACGTGCTACAATGGTCGGCACAGCGGGAAGCAAACTTGCGAAAGTAAGCCAATCCCTTAAAGCCGGCCCCAGTTCGGATTGGAGGCTGCAACCCGCCTCCATGAAGTCGGAGTTGCTAGTAATCGCGGATCAGCACGCCGCGGTGAATGCGTTCCCGGGCCTTGTACACACCGCCCGTCACACCACCCGAGTCGTTTGCACCCGAAGTCGTCGGCCTAACCCGCAAGGGAGGGAGGCGCCGAAGGTGTGGAGGGTAAGGGGGGTGAAGTCGTAACAAGGTAGCCGTACCGGAAGGTGCGGCTGGATCACCTCCTTTCTAGGGAGAATAACCTCATCTATGAAAGACTTATTTTGATCGGGTAGACCCGTCTGATTATTTTTTCTGATCTTGTCTTTGTAAAACCTTTTGGTTTGCAGTATTCGGTTTTGGGGGTTCGTCTCCCTGTGTACCTTTACAACTGCATAGCGTAATAATCAAGATTTTCTAGTATAAGAAGATCGCATCTGATCAATACTATGATTTTCATAGTAGTGTATGTAACCTTATACATCTTTTAAAAGAAGATAGTAAGGGCACACGGTGGATGCCTTGGCACAGAAAGCCGATGAAGGACGTGACAAGCTGCGATAAGCTACGGTGAGAAGCACATATTCTTAGACCCGTAGATTTCCGAATGGGTAAACCCATCAGGACTCATCTCCTGATACTTGACGCTGAACACATAGGCGTCAAAGAGGCAACCTGGGGAACTGAAACATCTAAGTACCCAGAGGAATATAAATCAACCGAGATTCCCCAAGTAGTGGCGAGCGAACGGGGATATAGGTCAAACCGACGGTAGCACAATACCATGCAGGGGTTGCGCCGAGCGGGGTTGTAGGACTATGAGTGGGATGGCTGCTTACTTCCCAAACAGTTACAAAACACTGTGTTAGCTGAATCGTTTTGGAAAAGCGAACGAAACAGGGTTAAAGTCCCGTAAGCGAAAATGCAGTGTCTGTTTTCATAGCACCTGAGTACTGCCGGACACGTGAAACCCGGTGGGAAGCAGGGGGGACCACCCTCCAAACCTAAATACTTTTCTGTGACCGATAGTGAACAAGTACCGTGAGGGAAAGGTGAAAAGCACCCCGGAAGGGGAGTGAAATAGTACCTGAAACCGTGTGCCTACAAGCAGTCGGAGCAGTAGCAATACTGTGACGGCGTGCCTTTTGTAGAATGAGCCAGCGAGTTACGATATGTGGCGAGGTTAAGCTAAAAAGCGAGCCGCAGCGACAGCGAGTCTGAATAGGGCGACACAGTCGCATGTCGTAGACGCGAAGCCAGGTGATCTATCCATGAGCAGGCTG